>CAVTRM010000014.1:0-366144 GCA_963737115.1 uncultured Actinomycetota bacterium | reverse complement strand
GAGGCAGCTCCCCGAACGCGACCTCGTTGCGCTCCGACTGGCGCGATATCTGCCGTTCGCGGGTCTCGATCCAGCGGATGGCCTCGCGATAAGCCTGCCTGTCCCGACGTCGGCGCGGTTCGACGCCAAGTGCGAGGCGCTCGGTGTCGAGACCCGCAAGCAACTCCTCGCGTCGGGCGCTCCGCTCGTCGAACTGCTCGCGGCGTCGTTCGGCCTCACGCTCGTCCCCCGCCTCCGAGCGCAGCTCCGCCCGCAGCCGAACCAGCTCCGGCGAGGAGAGCCCGTCGAGCCTCGTGCGCAGCGCCAGGTCGTGGGCGGAGCCCTCGGCGCCGTCGCGTTCGGCCGCCGCGGCTATGTGGGCGAGGCCCTCGCGGGACTCGGAGCGAGGCGCGTACTCGGCGCGCTCGAGGTCGATCTCCGGGGTCGCGTAGAACCACGTCTCCTCGCGACTGCGGGAGGCCGCCACGTAAAGCTCCTGCCGGTCCATCGGGGATCGGCCATCACGTAGGCGCGGTCGACCGTCGAGCCCTGCGCCTGGTAGGTGGTGGCGGCATAGGCGTGCTGCAACGCCGGTGATCCATCGTTCGGGTTCACCCGCCCCAGGTAGTCGGCATCGACACCCACCCGCCTCGCGGTGTCGATGCCGACCAACCCCACCGACCGTCCCTCGGCGTCCACGGCCTCGACCCGCCAGCGCTCGCGGTTGTAGATCTCGTTCCTGTGGTCGTTGACGCGGGTGATGACCTGGTCGCCGACCGCGAAGCGGCCCTCCCCCACCTCGATCTCCTGCTCGCCGAGCCGGCCCTCGGCCCTCATCACCTCGCGTGCCAGGGCGTTCAGCCTCGCGACCTCGGCATTCCGCTTCGCCACCATCAGCGCGTCCTCGCCCTCGCCGAAGCTCCGCCACCAGTCGCCGACCATCTCCTCCCGGCGGGCCTCGGGGTCGGCGGAGACGACCACCCGCTCCTCGGAGCGGTAGGTCTCGATCGCCTCGGACCCGTGCCCTTCGCGGATCCGCCTCGCGCCCTCGCGGTCGAGGTCGTGCTCATGGCGGATCACCTGGTCGAGGACGACCGGATCGGTTCGGGCGACGATCGACGCGAAGAGCCCACCCGCCTCGATCTCGCCGAGCTGCGCCGGATCCCCGACCAGCACCAGCTTGGCGTCGGCGGCGTGGGCGTGGTCGATCAGCCGGGCGAGGGTCGCCGAGTCGACCATCCCGGCCTCGTCGACCAGCAGCACCGCCTCGCGGGAGCGGGTCGCGACCGGCGGAAACCTCGCGGTCGAGCTCGGCGAGAAGACGGGCGACGCTGGTCCCGTCGAGGCCCTCGGAGCGCAGGACGTTGGCGGCCCGCCAGGTCGGGGCCGCGACCCTCATGGCGATCCCGGCCGAGGCCCATGCCTCGGCCGCGGCGACCGTCGCGAAGGTCTTCCCCGTACCGGCCTCGCCGACCACGACGACGAGCTGCTCGCCGCCACGGGTCAGCCGCTCGACCATCGCCCGCTGGTCGGACTTGATCGTCGAGCGGGACGAGAGGACGCGGGCGAGCGTCACCTCGTCGACCATGGCGTGGCCGCCGGAGACAGACATCTCCCCCGCCGCCGCCAAAGCCAGACGCTCCAGCTCCCAGATCCGCTCGGTGGTGAAGCGGGGGCCGCGTGGCGTCTCGGCGATCGCGATCACCGACGCAGAGGCGAGGAACTCGTCGGCCAGCCGTTCGACGTCCTGGGCGGCGGCGCCCTGGGGGAGGTTGCCGGCGACGGCGCGGATCGCGTCGCGTCGGTCGAAGTGGGAGACGTGCTCGGTCACCGAGCGCTCGATCCGCCGCGCGGTCAGGACGCTCGGGCCGGGCCGCTCGTGGCCGAGACGCGAGCCGATCGCCTCACGGGTGAGGCCGACCTCCTCACCTTTGACCCGCCACGACTCGCGGAGGCTCTCGTCGGTCAGGTCGCGGTCCTTGGCCTTCCGCGTCTCCAGGGCGGCGACTTCCATCGCCCGCGCCGAGGCGCCCTCGCCGACCGCGGCGAGGATCTCGGCGCGACGGGTGGAGAAGGCCCGCAGCTCCTCCTTCGAGAAGCCGCGGATGTCGGCGATGCCTTTGACCACCGGCTCCCACTCGACCCCGAGCCGCACGGTCAGCTCGTGGCGAAGGTGGGCCTCGTAGATGTAGCTCGCGGTTTTCGCGTGTTCGTAGATCGCCGGGTGGTAGAGCCGCGACCAGCGGCCGTCAGGGCCGAGGGTTGCATTCGCGACGAGGACGTGGGTGTGGAGCTGGGGGTCGCCCGCCCGCGAGGAGCGATGGACGTAGGCGGCGCCGAGGAAGCCGGCGCCGGGGACGAAGGTCGCCCCGCCCTTGCCGCGCCGCGCCCAGCAGGCGTTCCGCTCCATGTAGGAGAGGGCCTCGGCGACGGCGGCGCGGTGGCTCTCCATGACCTGGGCGGAAACGGGGTGGCCGCCGAGCGCCCAGGTCAGGGAGACGGACTTCGGCGCCGAGAAGGTGAGGTCGAAGCCGGGGACCGGCTCGCGCCCCGGTGCGGACTTCAGCCCGAGCGGCTCACCCGTCATCGGGTTGTGGCCGGTCAGCATCGCGGTCAGCTGGTCGGGGTCGACCCTGCCGTCCAACCCCAGGCCGGCGGCTGCGGCGCCGATCCATTGGCCCTCGGCCTCGCCGTGACCGGAGTAATAGTCCTCGGCGCCTTCGGCCACCTTCTCGGTGTAGTAGCGCTCCTGTCCGGCGCCGAGCTTCCCGATCGACAGCATCTACCCGTCTCGTCCGTCGGGGAGGAGGAATCCGTCGCGGGTCGTGGCCATGCTTCGAATGGCCCGCGGAGACGGTCGATGCACCGGCTGCGTACCTACATCGGCCGGCTGGCGAGGCCGTGGCGCCGGTGGGAGATCCGACAGGGAGGCATACATGCCCTGTCTGTCAGCGGAATTGACCCCGCGTATCCCCCGGTCGAGGCCGGGTCTTTCCTAGAGGAGCACTCGAATCAGTACTGGCGGTACTCGTCGTAGGGGGTTGCGGCCACCTCCGGGCCGGTCAACAGGATCCTGCCGAGCGCGAAGTCCCTGGGCTTCCCCCACGCGACTTGAGTGCAACCGAAGGCAGTGCCCAGCCCACCTAGTGCCACCTGATGATCATCCGCTCGGCCAGCGCGGTTCCGGTGACCAGCAGGACACCGATGAGCGCAAGGATCACCACGGCAGCGAAAACCCGAGCGGTCTCTAGCTGAGCGTTGTCTTGAATTATCTCAACCATAAGGCCAGAACTGGCTCCGACCAGCTCCGCGAAGAGCGCGACGATGGGGGCGATAGCGACTGCGATCTTGGCGCCGCTGAAGAAGGACGGCAGTGCCGTAGGCGCCTCAACCCGGCAGAAGATCGCCCATGGGGACCCGTCGAGCGTGCGCATCATCTTTACCGTCTCCCCGTCCACGGAGCGCAATCCGTCGAGGGTATTGATCAGGATGGGGAAAAATGCGGCCAGCGCAACGATGAGGATCTTCGGAAAGATGCCGTAGCCGAGCCAGATCACCAGGACCGGACCGATTGCAACCAAAGGGACAGCCTGGGTCGCCACGGCAAGGGGGAGGCCAGCGGTGCGCACAAGTGCAGAGAAACGCATCGCGATCGCAAGTAGGACACCTGCAAAGACGCCGAGAACCAACCCGAAAAGGATCTCTTGCAGAGTAACCCAGGTGTTTTCCCACAGCACCGTCCTGTTACTCCAGAGGGCACCGGCGACTTCGGCCGGAGATGGGACCAATTCCCGTTCGACCGCGCCGTGTGACACTACGATCTGCAAAGCTCCGACCAAGGTGGCCAGTAGCAGCGCAGGCAGCATGATGCGCCCCGCTCGCCTCACTTCGAGCCTTCACTCAACGCCCGCAGCGCCGCCTGACGGGCGACGAGGAACTCTGGGTCGGTCACTGCGCTGTCGCGGTTGAAGGCGCGCGGGTCGGGGGCGCTCAGCTCGGTGACGATACGACCAGGTCTCGCCGAGAGGATCACGACGCGGTCGGCGAGGTAAAGCGCCTCCTCGATGTCGTGGGTGACTAACAATGCGGTGCGAGTCTCGGAGCGCAGTGCCCCGGCCAGCCACTGCTGCATTTCGCCGCGGCTGATCGCATCGAGGGAGGCGAAGGGCTCGTCAAGTGCCAGCACAGGCTTTCCGGCTAGCAGCGTGCGTAGGAAGGCGACCCGCTGCCGCATTCCACCGGAGAGCCTTCGGGTCGCGCTCGCTCGAACCCGGCCAGCCCGAAGCGCTCGAAGAGCGCTTCTGCCTCCCGCCGTGCCTCGGCCCTGCTTACGCGGCGATTGCGGAGCGCCAAAGCCGCGTTGTCGAGCGCCGAGAACCAGGGAAGGAGGAGGTCGCGCTGCGGCATGTAGGCGCAGACGGCAAGGCGCCCGGCTGCCTCCGCCGCACCCTCCACCTCGATTTCCCCGGCGGTCGGTTCGCGCAGCCCGCAGACGATTTCAAGCAGGGTCGACTTGCCGCAGCCCGAGGGACCGACCAGGCCCAGCACAGAACCTGGCGACATCTGAAGATCAAACCGAGCTAGGGCCACTAGTCGCCCGTAGGCATGTTCAAGACCTCTTATCGAAATTCCGTCTGCCCGGCCTGCCGACCCTTGGGCAGCGGCTTCGTTCGACCCGCTGGCGGCTCTCGTTCCCACGGACTTCATCTTGCCGGACGCAAGCTGTGGTCGACACGACTGCGGGGAGTCAGACAGGATCTGAAAACAGGTCTGTCAACCAACGTGGGTCGGATTTCAGCATCGGCCGAGCAGGAACCACCCGAACCGGGAGGACGAGTCAACTTTCCCGGTCCGGGGAGAGAGCTGCCAGGTCTTCGCTACCAGGCCGCGCCCTCGAGCGAAGAGCCGACCCGCGCTCTCAGCAACTTTCGCCGACGTTGCCTACGACAACTTCGAAGAATCCGTTGGGATTCGCCTGATTCGTACCTGGTTCCATGCACTTCACATACGCTTCGGACGGTTCGTGAAGGACGGTTCGTCTGTTCGGGCAGCGATTCTTCGCCGAGAACTTCTTGTGTTCGAAGGAGTGCGCGCCGAAGGTACAGCGCTGTTCAGACCTCACTCCCTGGAATTCTGCCTGGGTCCAGACACAGAAGTTGCCGCTTTCACAGCTTTCTTCCGCCAGAGGCGAGGCTTCGCTTGCTGGGAGTGCACCTTCGCTGCTTGCAGCCGATTCTTCCGCCGGTGGGGCTTCGGCGGCAGCTCCCGCCACCGCGATCGCCCCGGCAGATAGTGCCAGGATGGCCAACAGGCCAATCAGCTTGAGACCGAAACTGGAACTCTTCATACATTGCTCCAATGCTGTGGGTTGGTTTGGCTCATCTCCCCAGCAGAAGCGGCCCGACCAGGTGGATAATCCTGAACAATAGGTCTGCTCAGACTTTAATAGATTATCCTCACTTACCTAGGTTGTCTCGATCAATCAGAACTACGCAACGAATGTTCTAGACCCTGCCCGTTCCAGGAAGCCGCGCCTGCGCCGAGGTCCTCTAGTAGAGGGGCATCCCGCAACCGCTTCACCATCCGCTCGACGCGCTGTGCCGCCTCACCCGACCGCGCAATACTCGTCGCCTGGTGGACTCGTGCCCCGTGGGCTGTCGCCGGTGGCCTATGCCCTATCCGGACGGCAGTCGGCGTCCCGGAGAAGCTCCCGATCTACACGCTCTGAATGTCCAATGGACAGCGAGGTCGAAGTCCGGCAGGCAGCAACATCGTGCTCGGCCCCACCGGGTGATACGGCGTGTGGGTTTCTGTTGTTGTTGTTTTTGCCTTTCTGGCTGACTTGTCTTCTTTTTGCTTTTGGCTGGCTTGGTTGGGTCTTTGATTGGCTTTCTTGGCTTGGCTTTGACTGGCTGGATTTGCTTTCTTGGCTGGCTCTTTTTCCTTACTGACTTGGCTTGGCTTTGACTGGCTGTTGCCTTCTTTGCCTTGGCGTCGATCTGAAGCTGAACGCCCCTTCCGGTTCCGGTTCGGGGCCGGGAACCCAGGCAATCCCGTCGAGCAACTCCAGCGGCGAGACGTCCATGGCGCCGGCCAGGCGGATCAGGACGTCGATGCCGCAGACCCGCTCGGCGTTCTCCAACAGGCCGATGTAGGTGCGATGGACCGCCGCTCTCTTCGCAAGGGCCTCCTGGGTGAAGTCTTCCCGCCTGCGGACGCGGCGTAGGTTGCGGCCGAAGCGATCCCCCACGGCGAGGATCTCCTCCCTCTCAGGCATCGGCGTCTCTCTCCGGAGGTTCGACCACGAGGCCGCCGGAGACGGCGACGATCGGCTCCCAGACGATCCCGGCGAGGAGATCGTCCGGGGTCGCCCCGAGGCTGCCGGCGAGTTTCACCAGCGATTCGACCCGTGGCATCCGCCGGCCGCCCTCCAGCAGGCTGATCTGCGTCCGGTGGATCGCGGCGCGGAACGCAAGTTCTTCCTGGGAGAGGTCGGCCTCGTCGCGTAGGCGCCGTAGGTTCGCGGCGAAGCGAGCGGACATGGGGCTAGTCATCGCCGTCCTCGCCCGGAGCGGCAGGAGCCTCTCCGGGCGGCTCCCATCTGATCCCCTCCAGGAGCTGGCAGGGCGAGACGTCGAGCGCGGTACCGAGCCGGATCAGGGTGTGCAGTCTCGGCATCCGCCGACCGCCCTCGATCAACGGGATCTGGGTCCGGTGCACCGAGGCCCTGTGGGCAAGCTCCTCCTGGGTCATGTCGAGGTAGCGGCGACGGCGCCTGAGCCGACGACCGACCTGTCGGGTCACCTCGGCCGCGAATCCCTCCATCAGCCGAGATGGAAGCCGAGGTCGGCCATCAGGCGGACCGGCCTCACCGGGACGAGGAGATCGCCCTGCCGGCGGATCAGGCCGCCCGCGAAGAGGGCGCGGACGGCGATTTCGAAGGCGTCGGATTCGCCCCAGTCCTCGCGGTCGCGGACGCGGTCCACGCGCGCCTCGTCATAGGTCATCAGTGCCGGCAACTCGTCCAGCAGGTGGTAGAGGACCCAGGCCTGTTCCTCCTCGTAGGAGGGGCGAGGGCCGGGTTTGTGATGCCAGTAGGGACGATCCTCGCCCTCGGACTTATCTTGTGCGTGCATGGGAGTTCATGCTCCTTTGCCATGCCCCCGGCTGTTTGCGCAGCGCGGGGGCGCTTTTGTCTGTGTCCGGACCGTAGCGAAACTTGCGCTTCTGCACAAGTTGGATCGCGGCCAATGTGAAACCGTCTGCCGTCATGCGTCAGTCCGACAATCCCCAGCCAGCCCTCGGAGCGGCCATCCACTCCCTCCGTTTGGAGCGCGAGGCGAAGCAACTCGATGTCGCCGAAGACGCCGGGATCACGGTCTCCCATCTCTCCAGGATCGAAACCGGCAAGGTCAACCCAACCTGGGGCACCGTCGAGGCGATCGCCGGTGCGCTCGGGGTGACCATCGCGGATCTCGCAAGGCGGTCGGAACCGGTCTAGGGCGCTGGATTCGAGAAATTGACCCGCCCGAGCTGTCCTCTTTCGTCCACGGTGCCAATCGTGGTGCCCGCAAGTCCGGCGGACATCGATTAGCGCAGCTTGCCCATCAGGAACGCCTCTTACGGCCTCGCGCTCGTTCCCATTTCACGGAAGGCCGCGACGCAATCCTCTTCAACGAGGCGCAGACGGTGCAGAGGATTTCCCGAGGCTCATTCCGGTAAACGCATTCGGCGCCACCTCGAAGCGAACCGCCGCAACTATTGCAGCAGCAGGGCCGACCGACGATCGTCAGATACCAGCGGTCTGGATGCCTCCGCCTGTTGCGCTCGATCGCGATATCCACCTGGCGGGCTTCCCGCTTCCTCTGTCGGCTTTGGTAGCTCATTCGGGTTGCGTATTGGTCGTGGTCGCTTAGTCGTGCGAAGAAGGAAGCAGCCACCGAGGGCACAGCTCAGCTGCCCTTACCGGATCGTGAAACAAGAAGTTCTGCCTGCGCCTGCTGCTGAGAGGAGGGCTAGTCCCTCTCGGATCTCGTTCCCATACGGGGCTTTGGTCTACGCGCCTGCGGTCACATCAAGACCTGGCTTTGTCCGTTCCATCGCTCCGCGGCGGCTCATCATCAACGCTGCCGTCGATCCCGCCTGCTTGCCCACAGCACCCACGGCCATGTGCAGCTCGAACGCAAGTTGTAGAGCCAAGTCTCTCAACCACGGCCGACGTAAACTGGCGCTGCGGATTCTCGCTATTTGCGGGTTCACAGGGATACTGGACTCAGGTCCCCACGAAGCGCGCAGCCTATTCAGAGCGCCCGGCAGGAGCGGGCGCTTCAGGCGCCAGACCAAAATTGGGCTCAAGCTGCGCGTCGATCCTCGGCTCTACAGCGAGCGCGCTACCTGCTTTCAAGCCAATCGAGGAACTCGGCCATTGGGACGTCCTTGTGGTTTTTGCTCGTTTTGCCCTTGAACCACCGCAGTTTCGCTTTACCAATCTGAAGGCGCCCAACGTGTTTGCCCTCGTTGTCTGCGATCCGAAGCGTGATGCCGTTGTTCCCAAGTTCGGCCTCGATGCCCTCGACCTTGACGCGCATAGAAATGCCCTCCTGTAGATCCGCATTACCGCGCAGGAGTCAATCAGTTCTGGACCAAGTCGTTCCTAACTGAGCCCAGGCAAAGAATCAAAAATAAGCGAACGCACGTTCGTAACGCCGGGACGCGCGCTAGCTTTTGGTCGTGCCGATTGCAGACTGGCCCCGTGTGGTCGCAATAGTTGATATGGACGCGTTTTACGCGTCCGTCGAGTTGCGCAAGCATCCGGAGCTGAGGGGGAAGCCGGTGGTCGTCTGCGGCTCGGGGCCGCGGGCGGTGGTGACGACGGCCAGCTACGAGGCGCGGAAGCTGGCCGGGATCCACTCGGCGATGCCGGCCGCGGTCGCGCGGCGGCGGCTGCCGGACGCGGTGTACCTGCCGCCCGACTTCCCCGCCTACCGCGAGGCGTCGGCGCTGGTGATGGACGTGCTGCGTTCGAACGTCGAGGTGGTCGAGGTCGTCGGGCTTGACGAGGCGTATCTGGACCTGACCGGGATCTTCTCGCCGAAGGCGACGATGCGGCGGATCAAAGCGGAGATCGGCGAGATCACCGGCCTCACCTGCTCGGTCGGGATCTCGGAGAGCCGCCTGCTGGCCAAGATGACCAGCGAGCTCGGCAAGCCCAACGGGCTCGTCGTCATCTCCCGGGAGGACGCGATGGCACGGTTCGGCGCGGGGCCGCCGGGGGCGGTCCCCGGAATCGGGCCGAAGACGGCCGAACGGCTGGAGAAGCTGGGGATCGCCACGCTGGCCGCCCTCGGCGAGTGGGATCGAGGCGACCTCGAAGCGCGCTTCGGCAAGCGCTCCGGCGCCTGGCTCCACGCCCGCGGCAACCTTCTCGACGAGACGCCGATCAGCGTCACCCGCGAGACCAAATCGCAGTCGGTGGAGACGACCTTCGACGTCGACGTCGCCGATCTCCCCGCGCTGGAGGAGACGCTCCACGAGCAGACCGAGGAGCTCTGCCGTCGGCTGCAGAAGAAGGATCTGGAGGGACGGTCGATCGGGATCAAGGTCCGCCTCGACGACTGGACCAACATCACCCGCTCGCAGTCGGTCGACGACCCGACCAACGACCCCGAGGTCGTCTGGCCGGTCGCGCTCTCCCTGTTACGCGCCTACGACCCGCCGCGGCCGGTCCGCCTGCTCGGCGTCCGCCTCGCCTCCTTCGCGGGCGAGGTCGAGGCGCCGCCCGCCGCCGAGGAGGACGAGCCACAGCTTCGACTCGCCCTCCCCGGCTGACGGACGCCGGTCCTAGTGGTTCGCCAGCACGTCGCCGACGCCCGGGAAGCCGAGGCGATCCTTGGTCGCTTCGGTCAGGTCGTATTCACGACCGGCGACATAGGGACCGCGGTCGATGACCGGGACGGTGATCGAGCGGCCGTGGTAGCGCAGCTTCACCATCGTGCCGCAGGGCAGCGTCTTGTTGGCGACGCCGAGCGTCCCCGGCTCGAGGGTGCCGCCGCAGGCGACGCCGTTGCCATAGAGGCCCGGGCCGTAGTAGGAGGCGCCCGCGTAGCGATAGGAGGTCAGGTGGCGGACCTTGCTGTGGGAGCCGCGCACCTGCTTGTCGTGGATGCCGTAGGCAGTCACCGTGTAGTTGCCGATCTGGTCGGCGCTCCACTTCGCGCGGAAGGTTCCGTTCGACTTGGTGTGGACGGTGACGACCTTGCGGTCGGTGCCGCCGATGACGACCTTGACGCGGTGGCCACCGGCGGGGCTGACCTTGCCTCGCACGGTCACGCCGGCGCCGGCGAGCACGGTGTGCCCGGAGACGTGCAGCGCAACGTGGGACTTGACCCGCCGGGGCGCCTGATGCCGCTTGTGGTGGCCCTGGTTCTGATGATGCTGCTGGGCGACCGCGGGAGAGGCGCCGATCGACAGCGCCATGGCGGCGCCGAGCACGGGCAGGATGAATCGCATCGTGATTTCACTCGCTTTCTGCTGCCTACGGGGTTAGCTGACGGGCTCGCGGCCGCCGACATCGGTCGACGGCCGTTACAAGTGCGGCAAGGCACTCGATTCGCCCCGGTCCGCGGGCCTGGTGGTGGCGCAACCGCGGAATTTGGGTCCCCCGTTCCCCGTCGCGCTTGGGCGAGGGGATTCGGCAGATGGGTTCTTTCCTTTAGTGACTGAACACCGTAGGGACCCACGGGGTGCGCCCGTGTGAGCGGACGCACACTTATCCCATGAATGTAGAAGCTGATTCGCGCTCGTTTGAGCGCTCGAACCCCCAGCCGGGGCGGGATTGCTCGGAGATCCCGCCCCGGCAGCCGTCTGCCTGCCATGCACGACCGAGCCTGACGAGAAATTGCGCTGACCCATCAGGGGTCGAGAAAGACCTCGCCGCCCGGCTGACTCATGTAAGAAAAGGACCGGGCGGCCGAGGTAGACCGATGGTGGCGGCGAACCCGCGTGTCCGCCAGCTGCGAAAGGCGGTCTGAGGAGTGGGGCGCGCCTGCCGTAGAAGCGGAGCCGCTAGATCCAGCGGCACACGCCGCAGCCCGCATTCACTCGAAGCGATTCGCGAAGCGCTCGATGACGCTGTTGACGGCGATCAGGATGCGTGCGGTGAGGCGCCCCACCTCAACCCACTCTCCTCCGTGCTCAAGAATTACCTGCAAGGTGACGCCGTGGTGGGGCTGGAGATCTGGGGGCGCTTTGGCGAAGGTCCAACGGTCCACTTCCGCCTCTGGTTCTACCGGGCCCCAGGACGGGTGCGTTTCAAAACCAAGCGACGCATCCATATGCGGCCACGGGGTCCTTATCAGCGAGGCCGTTACGAGATGGAGCTTCCGGTGCTTGTCGAAGTTGTGGAGGGCATTGAGGCGACTGAGCCAGTAGCGGGTCTCAAACCACTGGTCGCGCCAAGTTACGTAAGGCTGGAGATGGGCGAGTGCCCTGCGGTCGCGATGGCTCAGGTCTTTGATCCGGTAGTAGTTCCGACCGAACTCGCTGGGCTGCATGTAGATGGGGAACTGGGTGACGCCCTCGATCCGGTTCGGCAGTGCGCCCCTGAAGTGTCGGAGGTGCAGCTCGTAGGCCAAATGGTCGAGGGCGGATCGCAAGTTGAACATGATCTCCCCAAGCTTCAGCGCCCATTCGGGGTCGACATCAGGAAGCTCGCCCAGATAGAAGCGATACTCGAGTCCCGACCCATCCGCTTCGGTGCGGACGGGCCAACGTTTGTGGGTTGGAAAGACCCCCCAGATTTCCTTACGGAGTTCTTCAGATTGTCCCTTCGCCCTGGCCCACTTGGCGAGCGGTCCTTCGAGGCTCCCTGCCATCAGTGAGAGTTCTAGCCTCTCGGCGCCACCACGTCAAGCGACTTGACATTTATCTCTATGTCAAGTAGCTTTACAGCATGCCCCCGGCCAATAGGAACAACCCCCGCCGGGCGAAGTCGTCTTCGTCCGACTACTCGGTCACCGAGTTCCTGAGGGACTTCCCCGACGACGCCGCCTGCCTCGACTACCTCTGGCGGAGCCGGCACTCAGCCGATGGCGAACACGCCCACTGCCCCAAATGCGACTGCCGCCGAGCGTTCAAGCGCTACGCGACCAAGCAGCAGCGCCAGTCGTGGACGTGCACGGGCTGCGGCCATCACCTTCACCCGACCGCCGGGACCATCTTCCACCGCTCCTCGACCTCATTACGGCTCTGGTTCCACGCCATGTACCTCATGACCAGCACTCGCTGCGGGATCTCCGCCAAACAACTGGAGCGGGAGCTTGGCGTCCACTACAAGACGGCCTGGCGCATGTTCAACCGCATCCGCACCGAGTTGATGAACGACGAGGGCGAGTCGCAGCTGCGCGGCAAGGTGGAGGTCGACGAGACCTCCTGGGGCGGCAAGCCGCGTAAGAAGCTGAAAACGCGCAAAGAGGTCTCGCGCTGGATCGAGAACCGGACGACCGTCCTCGGCATGATCGAGCGCGGTGGCCGGGTGCGGCTGCGGGTGATCGAGTCCCGGCGAGGCGAGCCACTTAGTAGAGCGGTGCGGACGCACGTCAACCCGTCCGCGTTCATGCTCACCGACGACTGGCCCGCCTACAAACCGCTGCGGCGGGAGGGATACGCGGGAGCGGTGATCAACCACTCCGCCGGCTCGTACGTCGAAGGAGATGTCTACACGAACTCGATCGAGGGATTTTTCGGCAACCTCAAGACGGGGATGCGCGGGGCCTACAAGCACGTCTCCGACAAACATCTCCAGTCCGATCTGGACGAGTACGCCTGGCGCCACAACCACCGCCACGCGGGCTACCGCTCCATGTTCCATGAGCTTGTCGCAGAGGCGGCGCGGCAATGAGCGACGCGACGTTGCTGCGAAGCATCCGAGGCGCGGCCAGCAGGCGCAAGAGTGCCGACGCCGCGAAGCGCCAGGCCACCGACGACCTCCGCGAGTTCGTGCGTCAGGCGCGGGCGGCCAAGGTCCCGATCACGAGGATCGCTTCGGAGGCCGGTCTTTCCCGTCAGGGCGTTTACGACCTGCTGGGGGAGCGACCTTCTTCATAGCCGAGTCGAAGTCCCCTTTGGTCGGGACCGGGATCTCAAGTCCCTTCCCGGTCTTCTGTTTGCGCTGTCCCATCTTCCTCAGGGTAACCATCCCCTTGAGTCACCGCGGAAGGGAAAGGCCGTGCGGGCCTAGAACAAGCACCCGCACGGAACTACATGGTCAGCTAAGCCCCTGGCTCATATCAACTGCATGCCAGAGGCCCGCCTAACGACAGTGCTGGGCTCTTAATAAAGCTGTTCAACGGGCATCACCCCCTTCCGTAGATAAGGGTTGTTCCGCTCCCCGTCGCGTTGATGGCGCGTCGGGGGCGGAGCCGCCCACATAGCGGCAATCGGCTCAAGCTAGGGATCAGGGAGGTCGGAAAGGTGCCCTACACAGGGGTTTTCTGATTCAGGCGCCCACACGTTCGGTGCGCGCCTCCCTTCGCTCGGGTCCCACTCAAGCCCCGGCAGCAGGTCACCGGGCGCCACACCGAGCGTTATGACGAGCCTCGCGAAAGTTTCCAACCGGGGAACCTTGCGCCCGCTCTCGTACTGGCAGATGGCCGCTCCGCTGAGTCCGGCCTGCTGACCGACGTACCTCTGGGTCAGGCCCGCGTTCTGTCGCTCGCGCCTGATGTTGCGGCCGAGCCGCTCGGCGAACGTCATGGCCGCAGCCCCCTAAGCAGTTCGCAGGGATCGACGGCCAGGACGTCGGCGAGTGCCAGCAGGGTCATGAGGCGCACCGAGCGCGCTCCGTACTCGATTTTCTGGATCGAGGTCCGATGCATCCCGGTCCCCTCTCCCAACTCGAATTGCGAGAGCCCGGCTCTCCACCTGAACTCCTTCACGTTGGACCCGAACTGCGCGGTGGCGATCGTCAATGCCTCGCGCGGGCCGGCCTGATCGACTCCCCGCAGTTCGTCCGACGACACTCCGCATGCCTCGGCCAGCTTCACCAGCGTCCCCGGTCTCGGGTGCATGTGGCCGTTCTCGTACTGGCTGATCATCTTCGGGTGGATGCCCGCCCGGAACGCCAACTCTTCCTGGCTCAGGCCGCCCGCATCGCGCGCCTTACGTAGGTTGGCGCCCAACCTCTCGGCGGCGCTCATGCCCAACTCGGGTCGATCTCGTTGGCATGGCGCCCTGCCGCAGACGGGATGACGAACCCGCCCTCAAACCGGTGCGCCAGTCCCTTGGCGACGAGGTTGTTCAGGGAGTCGACGCCATCGGTGCCGAGTTCGCGTCGTATCTCCTCTTCCGTCAGCGGTGCCGACCGGCAGAGCCGTCCCAACACCGCGTTATCCGTCTCGGCTACGTCCATCTGCAACCCACCTTTCATCGCGACCGGGCACTGCGACCCGGCGCATTCGGCTTGACAGGTGGGAATGCTGGGCGGCTACCGAACGGAATCAGCTTCTACAGAGAAGGGATATGTGTGAGCGGACGCACATAGTGTCCAGGCGCACGAAACGGTGCAAAAGCGACGGAGAACGCGCTGCAAAGCCAAGAAATTGCGCCCACATGGCCTGAACGCCGTGTGCGAAGATGACCGCGTGGGCAATGCCGACCGGCTATCCGGGCTCGATTCGTCCTTCCTCCACATGGAGCGGGAGGGCGCCCACATGCACGTCGCCTCGACGATCATCTTCGAGGGACCGGCTCCCACGCACGAGGAATTCCGCGACCACATCGCCTCGCGCCTGCACCTGGTGCCGCGCTTCCGCCAGAAGCTGCGCAACGTCCCGTTCGGTCAGGGACGGCCGGTCTGGGTCGACGACCCATACCTGAACCTCGATTACCACGTCCGCCAGACCGCCCTTCCGGTGCCGGGCTCCGACGAGCAGCTGCGCAACCTGGCGGCGCGGATCTTCTCCCAGCAGCTCGACCGCTCCAAGCCGCTCTGGGAGCTATGGCTGGTCGAGGGCATGGAAGACGGCCGCTTCGCCGTGATCGGCAAGAGCCACCATGCGCTGGTCGACGGCGTCTCCGGGGTCGACATCACGACCGTCCTCTACGACCTCGACCGCGAGCCGAAGGGCCCGCCCTCCACCCCGCCCCCCTGGCTCGCTCGCCCCGAGCCGACCGACACCCAGCTGCTCGGCGACGCGCTGAAGGAGCGCCTGACCAGCCCCGGTGAGATCTTCCGCGGCGTCCGCCACGCCCTGCGCGGGCCGCGACAGGTGCTGCGCGGCGCCGCCGCGACGACGAAGATCGTCGGTGCCGGCCTCGGCGCCCCCGCGACCCCCTTCAACGTCGAGATCGGCCCGCACCGCCGCTTCCAGATGACCCAGGCGCAGTTGGCCGACCTCGAAACGGGTCAAGGACGCCCACGGCGGCACGGTCAACGACGTGATCCTGGCGATCGTCTCCGGCGCGATCGGCCGCTACCTGCGGGCCCGCGGCCACGACACCGAGGACCTGACGCTTGCGGGCCCTGGTACCGGTCTCGATCCGCGAGGCAGAGGAGCACGGGGCGCTCGGCAACCGCGTCTCGGCGATGATGGCGCCGCTCCCGGTCTGGTGCGAGGACCCGGTCGAGCGCCTCCACCTGGTCACCGAGCAGATGGGCGACCTGAAGGCCTCCGGCCAGGCCGTCGGCGCCGAAATCCTCACCCGCCTCACCGATTTCGCGCCGACCACGATCGTCTCCCAGGCGGCACGCCTGCAGTCGGCCCAGCGCTTCTTCAACCTGGTCGTCACCAATGTCCCCGGACCGCAGTTCCCGCTCTACGTCCTGGGACGGCAGATGGAGTCGATCTTCCCGATGGTCCCGCTGGCCCGCCGCCAGGCGCTCTGCATCGGGATCATGTCCTACAACGGCCAGGTCAACTTCGGCCTGATCGGCGACTACGACGCGATGGCCGACCTCGACAGCTTCGCTCTCGACCTCGAGGCCGCGACCGACGAGGCGATCGCCACCGCCCCACCCGCCGAGCTCCAGGTAGTCCCCTCGAGCAACGGCGCCTCCGCCGCCCGCTCGCGCACCTGACGCCCGCCGGCTAGCTTCGAGGACGCGCCGAGCGCCGCGGATGCCGTGCCGACCCGCATCGGCAGTTAGGTCGGCCCGGCATCCGTATGGAGGGATCACGGAAGGCGCATGAAGTCACCGATCCGTCACGGGTCCCCCCGGTGAGTTCGCAGTTATCCCGAATAGTTCCGGATAACTGCGAACTCACCGCCGGCCGGGACCTCCCCGGCGCTCCTCCCGAACCCCCGGCGCTCCGCCGGTCGATGGGCGACCACAACCAGACATAGCGGTGGTTGCCCATCGACCGGCCCGGGCGTCAGCTTCCTGTCCCTGCCCCTTCAGCGCACCAGTCGGGCGCTGATCTTCATCGGCACTTCTTCGGCCGCGTAGCGCCAGCGGTGGTGCACAGGGTCGTAGCTGGTGGTCCGGCCGTCGGCGTTGACGAGGACGGCGGTGACTCGGGAGAAGCGGCTCGGGTCGGGGAGCGTCGTGCTCAGCGCGCCGCCGGATTCGGCGTAGTCGAAGCGGACCACGGTGCGGCCGTGGCGGGCCGAGCCGATCCGCCCGACCAGCGCCAGTCCGCTCGCCACTCCGGCGGGTGCTTCGGCATCGACCTCGATCGCGCTCCCCGGCCCGGCTCCGGCCCCCGGGTCGATGTTCAGCAAACGGTAGGTGGTGTGGTCGAGCCGACGGGTCTGGGCGGGGGCGCCGAGGGTCAGCGTCCCCTGCCGCGGCAGTTCCGGGTAGAGGTAGCTCTCGCGAAAGCCGATCCCGGTCTGCCACTCGGCGGTATCGGCGGCGAAGCGGGTGAAGTCGCGGCCGAAGCTGGACGGGCCCGCGGCGCGGATCGCGGCTTCGTAGGCGGCGACGCCCGATCCCACCGGCCGGACGCGGTCGGCACCGGCCCAGGCTTCGCGGATGATCTGCGGCCCATAGTGGCGGGCCAGCCACTGGTTCCAGACCGCCGACCCGTACTCCTTGATCGAGTCGGTGGTCAGCGGCGTGCGCCACAGCTTCACCCAGCTGCGGACGTAGCGCAGGTAATCGTTGATCCCGTTGTAGGCCTGGTCCTCCATCCAGACCGCCGACGCCTCGGCGAACCAGCGGTCGCGTTCGACCATCGTCGCGTCGTAGCCGTACTGGAGCACGTGGTCGTACTCGTGGGCGATCGTCACCTTGAGGTCGCGCCCCGGTTCGGTGTTCGGGAACTCGAAGGGTTCGTAGTCGTTGTCGAGGACGAGATAGGCGCTGCGGTGGCGGGACCCGCCGTCGCTGAGGGCCCGGGCGCGGTCGGTCGCGGTATAGCCGAAGACCTCCTCGCCGGCGAGGTCGGTCAGGTAGATGTCGACCTTGTCGTGGCCGCCGCCGCGGGTGCCGTCGCCGAGCGGCTCGCGCCAGCCGAGCTTCCCGTTCTCCACCGCGTGGACGTGGGCGGCGATCGCCAGCACCCGTTCGACGTAGTCGGGGACACCGTCGCCGTTGGTGTCGCGAAGGCTGGGCGCGTCGATTCCCTGGGACACCCAGTGGACGCAGAAGTTGGCGTTGCAGGCAGGCGAGCGCGGCGCTTCCGGGACCGAGTAGGGATCGCGGGTCGGATAGATCGCGCGGCCGGCGCTGCGTGGCGCGGAGGCTCGCTCCCGCCGCGGGCACGGTGACGCCCAGCGCGAGAAGCGCAGCAAGCGCCGCGGTGGCAAGGAGACGCGGCCCCATCGGGCTGACCTTAGCGACGCCTCCTTGCGCGCTTCTAAACTCCCCGCCGATGCGCCTAGCCCTCGCCCAGATCAACCCGACCGTCGGTGACGTCGACGGCAACACCGCGAAGATCGCCGCCTGGATCGACCGTGCCCGCGCCGCCGGGGCCGAGCTGGTGATCTTCCCCGAGCTCTGCATCCCCGGCTACCCGGCCGAGGACCTCTACCTGAAGCGCCACTTCCTGGCCGCCAACGTGCGGGCGATCGAGGAACTCGCGGGCGGGGCTGGAGCCCGGGATCACCGCGATGGTCGGCTTCGCCGAGCCGGTCCCGGGCGGCGGCGACCACCGCCACGCCTACAACTCGCTCGCGGTGCTCGCCGACGGCGCCGTCCAGCGCGTGTACCGCAAGAACCGGCTCCCCAACTACTCCGTCTTCGACGAGCAGCGCTACTTCGTCCCGGGGACCGACGGCGAGGTGATCGCGATCGCGGGCAGCGAGGTCGGGTCTGACGATCTGCGAGGACGCCTGGGCGCCGGGGCCGCCCGGACAGGCCGAGGCCGAGGCGGGCGCGACATTCGTCGCCAATCCCTCCGGCTCGCCCTACCACCGCGGCAAGGGCCGCGAGCGCGAAGAGATGTTCGGCGAGCGGGCGCGTGAATACGGCACCTTCTTCGCCTTCGTCAACCTGGTCGGCGGCCAGGACGAACTGGTCTTCGACGGGCAGAGCCTCCTCTTCGGCCCCGACGGCAGCGTGCTGGCGCGAGCGTCCCAGTTCGAGGAGGAGCTGCTGATCGCCGAGGTACCCCCCGCAGCCGGGGCGACCGCACCCCTCGCCGACCCGCTCCCGGACCTCGACGAGGTCTACGCCGCGCTCGTCCTCGGCCTCCGTGACTACGTCGAAAAGAACGGCTTCGGCCACGTCGGGCTGGGGATCTCGGGCGGGATCGACTCGGCCCTGGTGGCGATGCTGGCGGTCGACGCCCTCGGCCCGGAGCGGGTGACGCTGGTCGTCATGCCCTCGCCGCACTCGAGCGAGGAGACCCAGGAGGATGCCCGGCAGATCGCCCGCAACCTGGGGACCGAGCTGATCGAGATCGCGATCGAGCCGATGATGGACGACTACCGCGACGCGCTCGACGTGCACCTGAATCCGGACGCCGCCGACCCCGGCGCCTCCCCCACCGACCCGGCCCGGCCGACCGAGCCCGACCTCGCCGCCGAGAACATCCAGGCGCGGATCCGCGGCAACCTGATGATGGCGCTGTCGAACCGCCACGGCTGGCTGGTCCTCACCACCGGCAACAAGAGCGAGATGTCGGTCGGCTACGCGACCCTCTACGGCGACATGGCGGGTGGCTTCGCGGTGATCAAGGACGTGCCGAAGACGCTCGTCTACGAGCTGGTCGAACGCCGCAACGAACGGGCCGAGACCGACCTCGTCCCCGCCGCGGTGATCGAGCGCCCGCCCTCGGCCGAGCTCCGCCCCGACCAGCTCGACAGCGACTCGCTGCCCGACTACGACCTGCTCGACCGCATCCTCGAGGCCTACGTCGAGCGCGACGAGGGCCGCGACGAGATGATCGCCGCCGGCCTGCCCGGCAGCGTCGTCGACGAAGTCATCCGCCTCGTCGACCGCTCCGAGTACAAGCGCCGCCAGGCCGCCCCGGGCATCCGCATCACCCCGAGAGCCTTCGGCCGCGACCGACGGCTGCCGATAACGAACCGCTTCGGCGGCTAGCTCTGCGGGGCGGGTCTGACCGCCATAGTCATCTTCGCCACCGCGCAGACACGCTCGTCGTCGTCGAGGACTTCGGCCTGCCAGACCCAGGTGGTGCGGCCGCGGTGGCGGGCGACGGCGCGGACTTCAGCGTGGCCGGAGGAGATCGGGCGGATGAAGCTGACCTCGATCGCCTGACCCATCGTGATCATCCCGTCGTCGTGGACGGCCAGACCGGTGGCGAAGGAGCAGAGGCTCTCGACCAGGCTCGAGTAGACGCCGCCGTGGAGGATGCCGTGGGGCTGGCGGAGTCGTCGCGGAACCCGACCCGGGCGCGGGCGTCGTCAGGGTCGAAGCTGATCCACTCAGTACCGAGATGGACATCGAAGTTGCTGCGACCGACGTCAGAGGTGTCGGGTCCGGTCTTAATGGAATCCTCGCTCCCCATCGCCGGGGACCCTATTAGGGTTCCGCGCGGTGGCGCTGAGCGACGAGCAGAATGCGATGCTGCGCCTGCTGGCCTCGGGCGAGCAGGGATATGCGGACATCGCGGCCCTCCTGGGCCTGAGCGAGGACGAGGTGCGGGCCAAGGTCGTCGGCGCGCTTGCGCAGCTGCAGGCCGAAGGCAAGCCCGCCCCCGCCGTCCCGCCGCCGATCGCGGGTGGAGCCCAGCCCGCCGCGGAAGTGACGCCCCCCGAGCCCGAGCCTGTCCCTGAGCCGCCCGCCGTGGAGGAGCCGGCCGAGCCCGTGGTCGCCGATGCGGTCGCCCCCGCGCCGGCGGAGGCCAAGCCGACGCCACCGGCCGGCGACGTCGGTCCGACGCAGCCGAAACCGGCGCCCGCTGCCGCTCCCCCTTCTTCCACGGGCACTCCGCCTTCTCAGGGCCGCACGATCACCCTGCCGACCGGACGCCGGGCCTGGATCCTCGGCGGCGGGATCCTCGGGGTGATCGTCGTGGTCGTCGCCATCGTGCTGCTCTCCTCGGGCGGCGGCGGCTCGTCCTCGACCACGTCGACCGAAGGCGCCGCGAACGCCGCCGCCGAAGAAGGCGCGACCGGGGAAAACGCCTCGCAGGCAGAAGGCGCCTCGACCAAGGCAACCGAAGCCGAACTGGTGGCCGTCGACGGCAGCGAAGCCGCGGGCCGGGCCGCCTTCGGCCGGGTCAAGAACAAGCTGGCGCTGCAGATCGAAGCGACCGGCCTCGAACCGAGCACCAGCACCACCTCCTACGCGATCTGGCTCGCCCAGTCGCCAAAACGTATGCTGCCGCTGGCCTCGACTGCGGTTCCGGCGAAGGGCAAGCGAGCCAACACGATCGCCGCCGAGTTCGAAGTGCCGGTCGAAATCCTCTCCTACCTGGCGGCGGGGACCTTCGACGAGATCGCGATCACGCGGGTCCAGAACACCCGCTTCAAGGCGGCGATCGCCCGCGCGACCAAGGAAAAGAAGCCGCCGACCTACACCGGCGAAGCGGTGCTGCGGGGGACGATCAAGGGCAAGATCGTCGGCCTCGCCAAACGCGAAGAAGCGGCGAAGAAGGGCGAATAGCCGGCGGGCCTACGGCAGGAGCTTGCCGGGGTTCATGATCCCGGTCGGGTCGAGGCGCTCCTTGACCGCGCGCAGCACCTCGAGGCCGGTCTCGCCGACCTCCGCCGCCATGTACGGGACGTGGTCGCGACCGACCGCGTGATGGTGCGTGATCGTCGCCCCGTTCGCCACGATCGCCTCGCTCGCCGCCTTCTTCACCGCTTCCCACTGCTCGACCTCAGCCCCGCGCCGCGCCCGCGCGATGAAGGTGAAGTAGAGCGAGGCGCCGTCGGGATAGGCGTGCGAGAGGTGACAGAAGACGAGCCCGGGCGTCCCCTGGCCCTCGAGCGCGCCCGCGATCGCCTTGCCGACGGCCCGGTGGAGCTCACCGAGGCGGGTCCAGGTGTGTGAGGTCTCGAGCGTCTCGACCATCGCCCCCATCCCCATCAGCAGGTCGCGCTGGTAGGGGCCGCCGTAGCGGCCGTGCTCCCAGGAGCGCCCGGCCGCGCGGCCGAGGTAGACGGCGCCGCCGCCGCGCAGCGCCCGCACGGTCAGCGCCCGCCGCCGCGTCAGGGTCTCCTCGTCGCCCTCGTAGCCGACGATCATCAG
This sequence comes from uncultured Actinomycetota bacterium, assembly GCA_963737115.1. GTDB lineage: Bacteria > Actinomycetota > Thermoleophilia > Solirubrobacterales > Solirubrobacteraceae > Palsa-465. The sequence goes on along the minus strand of CAVTRM010000014.1, from coordinate 344,564 downwards.
CGACCCGGCCGTCCGGCGCCGCGCCCGCAGGTAGGCCCCGAACGCCTTGCCGGCGGCCCCGCGCGGCCCCGACAGCGCCAGCGAGCCGACCGTCTCCTCCTCGTCGGAGACGCGGATCATCGTCGGCAGGCCCGGCCCCTGGGCGAGGGCGCGGACGATCTCCGTCCCGGCCTCGAAGCTCGGCGCCATCCACGCCTCGTAGCGGCGCTGGGCCGGCGCCGGGCGCACCCGGACGGTGACGTCGGGGATCACGCCGAGCGTCCCCTCGGAACCGATGACGACCTCGCGCAGGGCCGGCCCGGCGGCGGAGTGCGGCGTCTCCAGGGTGCTCAGGTTGCCGGCCGGCGACAGCAGCCGCACCGAGCTGACCAGCGAGTCAAAGCGCCCGTAGCCGCTCGAGGCCTGGCCCGCCGAGCGGGTCGCCGCGAAGCCGCCGATCGTCGCGTACTCGAAGGACTGTGGGAAGTGGCCGAGGGTGAGGCCCTGGGCGGCGAGCGCCGCCTCCGCCTCGGGACCGCGCAGGCCGGCGCCGAGCCGCGCCGTCAGCGAGGTCTCGTCGACGACGACTTCGCGCAGCGCGCTCAGGTCGAGGCTGATCACGACCTCGTGGGAGCCGCGCAGCGGCTCGACCCCGCCGACCACGCTGGTCCCCCCACCGAACGGCACCACGGCGACGCCGTGCCCGGCGCAGGCGTCGATCAGGCGTCCCGCCGCGGCCGCGTCGCCGGGAACGACCACCGCGTCGGGCGCGTCCGCGAGGTGCCCGCTGCGCAGCCGCGCCAGGTCGACGTAGCCGCGCCCGACGGCGTGCCGCAGCCGATCCTCCTGCGCGGCGAAGACCGACCGCTCGCCGACCGCGTCGATCACCGCCTGCGGCAGCGGCCGCCGCTCGGGCAGCTCGAACTCCTCGATCCGCGCCGCCAGCGGCCACGGCTCGAGCTCGCCGATCCGCTCACGCAGGACGTCGAGTGCGGTCGGGTCGAGCTCGGCGCGCTGCATCGGGTCGCCCCAGCCCCACCAGTTCGTGTCGCGCCGCGGCTCGCTCACGCCAGCGCCTCCTCGATCCCGTCGAGTGCCGAATCGAGGATGTCGCGCTGGCCCTTGCGCATCAGCCAGCCGCCGAGCCGTGACATCCCGCGCATCGTCTGCAACGAGGTCATCACCACCCGCGTCTCCCCCGCGCCCGCGCCGTGCAGCTCGATCTCCACCCGCGCCTCCTTCAGGTGCTTGGCGAACGGCGAGCCCTCCAGCTGCTGCTCCCAGACGTAGCGCTCGGGCTCGGCCGAGGACACGCAGCGGTAGTCGGCGCGGACGCCGCGCCCGTGGTGGGTCTCGAGCACCTTGGTCCACTGACTGCGGCGACCGCCGGAGCGCGCGTCGACGTCCTCCACCCGGGAGACCCGCGGCCACCAGCGGGGCAGCGCGTAGGGGTCGGAGACCAGCTTCCAGACCTCGGGGACGGGAGCCTCGACCGTCCGCCTGCGGGTGACCCGCGGCACCGGCGCCCGCTCAGTCGCCTGCGAGGCGGCGCAGGTCGCGGACCAGCAGCAGGTGCTTGAAGTGGCTGACGGTCGCGGCGAGGCTTTCGAGGCTCTGCAGCGCCTCTTTGCGGCGCTCCGGGTTGCGCGAGCGCAGCGAGGGCCCGAGCAGCGCTTCGAGCAGCTGCGACTCGCGGTCGGCGGAGGAACGGAAGACGCGCAGGTTGCGCGCCCCGACTCCCACCCGTGACAGTTCGTTGGCGGCGCGGACGATCTCGCGGTCGGTCTCGTCGTAGACGGTCCGCCCCTCCCGTTTCTCCGGCTGGACGATCCCGTAGCCCTCCAGCTCGGAGACCAGCTCCTCGCGCGCCCCGGTCTCCTCGAGGATCTCTTCCAGGCTCAGGTAGGTGCGCGAGGTGTCGACCAGGATCGCCCGCCGCACCGCGCCCGAGGTCGGCTTGCGGTCACCGTCGCCGAGCACGCCGATGTCGTTGCCGGCGGCGAGCTCCTGGCGGATCACCCGCAGCGGCAGGAACTCGTCGCGCTGCAGGCGGAGGATCGTCCGCAGTCGCTCGACGTCGGACTGGCTGTAGAGGCGGTAGCCGCCCGAGGTGCGCCGCGGGTTGAGCAGCTTCTGGTCCTCGAGGTAGCGGATCTTGGAGATCGAGACGTCGTCGAACTCGCTCTGCAGGATCTTGCAGACGGCGCCGATCGTCAGCGCCTTACGGGGACGGGACGCGGAGTCCGGCGTGCGCCGGGCGGACTCGGGGACGGAGGCCATCAGCGCTCCAGATAACTCAGCTTGTACTTGCCGACCTGGATCTCGTCGCCATCGGCGAGCCGGTGCGACTCGATCCGCCTGCGGTTCACGTACGTCCCATTGAGCGAGCCGAGGTCGTCGATGTAGAGGCCGTCGCGGCGCTTGACCAGCAGCGCGTGGTTGCGCGACACGGTGACGTCGTCGAGGAAGACGCCGGCGTCGGGGCTGCGGCCGATCGACACCCGGTCATCGTCGATCGAGAAGCTCTCACCGGCGCGCCCGCCGCCGGCGCGGATGACCAGTGCCGCGCCCGAGGACTCGACCACCTCGTCGATGTCGACCGGCTGCATGTCGCCGGTCTCGTCGACCCGGTAGGTCATCGTCGTCGGGTCCTCGCCGCTCTCCGCCGGCCCACCGAGGTAGGCGCCACATTTCTGGCAGTAGTTGGCGCCCTCCGGGTTGGCGAACCCGCACTCCGGGCAGTGGACGGCGGACATCCGAGAGCCTCCTTCGCTCAGGCGGGGTCCTCGCCCTGGGCCTTGCCCGCGAGGATGTTGGTCAGCTGCTCGACGTCGTCGCCGGAGATGAGGGAGTCGCCGCGCTCACGCTTCTGGCGCAGGCGATTGACCAGCTCGGCGCGCAGGATGTCGATTTTCCCGTGCAGGACGCGGCGCTTGTAGGAGATCTCGTTCTCCTCGGCGGTGAGGTTGTCGATCAGATCCTTCAGTTCCTTGTCGCTCAGAGAACCGAGATCGGGAAAGGTGTCCTCCATCGTGCTCCTCTTGAAGTGGTTGCGCCGGGTCCCGGCGGATGCGCGGGAGCGGAGTATAGATCGGTCGAGCAAAAGGTTCAACCGTAGGTTGAAGGTTCTTCCTGACCGCAAGCCGCGTCCCGCCGCGCCCGGGCCGCGAACCCTCATCCCCCTCCGAGCGTTCGCAGCGGGTCCGGATGGCGGACCCGAGTGCCAACGCGCGGGTCAGGCGGCGGCCTTGGCCTTCACGGCGCGATATCCGGTGCGGGCGTAGAGGAAGGTCGCGAGGATCGCGAAGGCGAGGCCGACGTAGAGGAACGCGGTCGGCACCCAGCCGTCGAACAGCTGGGCGAAGAAGAGCGCCGCCATCACCCAGAAGACGGCGATCCGGCCGGGCCAGTTGATCGCGATGTCGACCCCGTGGCGGAGCCCGTACTCGGCGAGGCCGAGCATCGCCAGCTCGCGCAGCGCGAGCACGATCAGCGCCCAGTGGGGCAGCAGGTCGAAGTACCAGCAGACGACCGCGCCGGAGACCACCGTGAGGCGGTCGACGAAGGGGTCGAGGAGCGCCCCCATGCGGCTGTACTGGCCGGTGGCGCGGGCGAGGAAGCCGTCGAGGTAGTCGCCCGCGGCGATCAGCCAGAAGAGGATCGCGGCGGTGGTCGAGCGGCCGTCCCCGGACGAGAAGGCGAAGATGAGGAAGACGGGGATCCCGGCGAGCCGGACGTAGCCGACCAGGTTGGGGAGCGTCCACGGGTTGAGCGGCTCCCCCGAGCGGGTCTGTCGCGGTTTGGGACCGCTGCGGTCGAGTCCGAAGAGGCGGCGGATCCTGCCACGCCCGAACGGATCTACGTCAGTCATCACCCAGACCGTGCAGGACCGCCAGCGCCTGCGCCGCGGCGTCGTCCACCGGCAGCTTGTGCTCGGCGCCCGAGGCGCGCTCCTGGGCCTCGACCACGCCGTCGGCAAGGCCGCGGCGGCCGACCACCAGGCGCAGCGGGCAGCCGAGCAGCTCGGCGTCGGTCAGCTTCTCGCCGGTGCCCGCGGCGCGATCGTCGTAGACGACCTCGGCGCCCGCCTCGCGGAGCTCCTCGTAGAGCTTGTCGGCGGCCTCACGCTCGGGCTCCCCGGCTTTCGCCAGCGAGACCAGGTGGATCCCCCAGGGCGCCAGCGAGGGGCCCCAGACGATGCCGCGCTCGTCGGCGCGCTGCTCGATCGCGGCAGCGACGATCCGCGCCGGGCCGATCCCGTAGCAGCCCATCTGGATCGTCTGCTCCTTGCCGTTCTCGTCGAGGAAGGTCGCCCCGAGCGGCTCCGAGTAGCGGGTGCCGAGCTTGAAGATGTTGCCGACCTCGATCGCGGGCTCGATCCGGATCGTGCCGCCGCCCGGCGCCGTGTCGCCGGCGTCGACTGCGCGCACGTCCATCTCCTCGAACTTGTAGTCGCGCCCCGCCTCGACCCCGCGCAGGTGGACGTCGAGCACGTTGGCGCCGCAGACGTAGCCGCCGGGGCCGATCGCCTTGTCCTTGATCACCGGCACGTCGACGTTGACCGGGCCGATGAAGCCGGGCGGGCCGATCTTCGCCTCGACCTCGTCCGGGGTCGCCGGGCGAAAGGCTTCGCCGAGCGCGTTCTGCAGCTTGATGTGGTTCAGCTGGTGGTCGCCGCGCAGCATCACGAGGACGACTCCACGAGCCTCGCTGTGGACGGCCATCGCCTTCAGGGTCGCCGCGGGCGGCAGGCCGAGCAGCTCGGCGACGGCGTCGATCGTCTTCGTCTGAGGCGTGTCGACGCGCTCGGGCACCGGCAGCGAGGGCGGCAGCTCGACCGGCTTCGGGTCGGCGACGGCGATCTCCAGGTTGGCTGCGTAGCCGGGCGCCAGCGCCACCTCGTTCTCACCCGCCGGGCAGGGGGCCATGAACTCGTCGGCGCCGAGGCCGCCCATCATGCCGACATCGCCGACGCAGCGGTACCAGTCGATCCCGGCGCGGTCGAGGATCCGTTCGTAGGCCTCGGCCTGGGCCTCGTAGGAGCGGTCGAGCCCGTCCAGGTCGCGGTCGAAGCTGTAGGCGTCCTTCATCGTGAACTCGCGGGTGCGGAGCAGACCGGCGCGCGGGCGCGGCTCGTCACGCTCCTTGGTCTGGATGTGGAAGAGCGTCATCGGCAGGTCGCGGTAGGAGCGCACCTCGCGGGCGACGTGCCAGGTGACGACCTCCTCCGAGGTCATCGCCAGGACGAACTCCGTGCCTTTGCGGTCCTCGAGCTTGAAGAGCTCGTCGATCTCGTAGCGACCGCTCGTCTTCCACAGCTCGGCAGGCTGCATAACCGGCATCAGGATCTCCTGCGCCCCGGCCCGCTCCATCTCCTCGCGGATGATCGCCTCGGCCTTGCGCTCGACCCGCCACCCCGCGGGCAGATACGTAAAGAACCCCGCGCTCAGCTGCCGCATCAACCCCGCCCGCACCATCAGCTTGTGCGAGATCGCCTCCGCATCGGCGGGCGCGTCCTTGAGCGTGGGCAGGAAGGTCTGCGAGAGGCGAGTCACGGGGTGAAACCTATATGGCGGTCAGGTGGCGGGGACGGCGCGGCTCGAGGCGGGCGCGGCCGTCCGAGGTGCGTCCTGGGCGTCTCATGGCGGTCGTGGCAGGCTGTGACCGCCATGAGACGCCCAGGACGTGAGGGGTTCGTCGGGGAGTGGGCACGGGTTCGGAGGAAGTCGGGCTTACGTCGGAGGTTGGCGTGAGAGAAGCCACACCCGGGCCCGATCGGTGACGAAGATGCCGGGAACATCACGCTTCCTTGCGGCTTGAGTCTCTTTTCGGGCCCGGATCGAGGGGTCGAAGACGCGCTGCGTGTATTGACCACACCATGGGGTGGAAAATCCACGCAGCGCGCTCGTCACCGTTGGACAACACGCACGGAAGTCCGTACTTCCCACCATCCCTGTGACGAGGTCCGTCTTCCGTGACGGACCTCTGACCCTTCCGTGACCCTCCGGCGACGATCCCTCCTCACTCCCCACGGACCCGGCCGTCTCGGCCACGGCCACAGCCTGCCCGGGCCGTGGCCGAGACGGCCCTTCCCTTCCCCGGGGCGCCAGCTCGACCCGGCCGCAGCCAAACGCGAACTCAGGCTCTGGTGAAGCGGCGGCCGGCGGTCGGTGACGCAGCCTCATCGAGCAGCACTTTGTCCGACTCGCCTTTTTCGACGGCTTCCTTCTCCATCGCGGCGATCTTCTCGGGGGTGAGGTCGCCGGCGTTCTCCTCCTCGATCTTCGCCAGCCAGGCGGCGCCCTCCTCGGCCTCGGCCTCGTCGACCTCGACCGTGCCGCGGTCGAGGGACTTGTCGATCTCTTCGAAGAGGGTGTCGACCAGCTTCGCCTGCGGGACCTTGCGCAGGGGTTTGCCGCCGGCGAAGATCAGGCCCTCGTTCTTGGCGCCGGCGATGCCGAAGTCGGCGTGACTCGCCTCGCCGATGCCGTTCACGGCGCAGCCGAGGACGGCCACCTCGACCGGCTCCTCGTAGCCTTCGAGGCGCTGCTCGATCTCGGCGACAACCGAGTCCATGTCGAACTGCAGTCGGCCGCAGGTCGGGCAGGCGATCAGCACCGGCCCGCGCTCGCGCAGCCCAGCGCCTTGAGGATCTCCCAGGCGACCTTGACCTCCTCCTCTGCGTGGAAGGTAGAGAGGCTGACCCGGATCGTGTCGCCGACCCCGTCGGCGAGCAGCGCGCCCAGTCCGACCGCCGATTTCAGCGCGCCCGACCATTTCGTCCCTGCCTCGGTGATCGCCGAGGTGGAGCGGATAGGGGATCTTCTCTGCCAGCAGGCGGTTGGCGGCGATCGTGTACGGCACGTTGGTCGACTTGATCGAGACCTTGAAGTTGGTGAAGTCGAGGCCCTCCATCAGCTCGACGAACTCGACCGCGGCGGCGACCAGTGCCTCGACCGGGGCCTCGCGCTCCAGCTCGTGGAGGTGTTTCGGCAGCGAGCCCGAGTTGACGCCGATCCGCATCGGCACCTTTTTCAGCCTTAGCCAGCTCGGCGACCTCGGCGACTTTGTCGCGACCGCCGATGTTGCCGGGGTTGAGCCGGATCGCGTGGGCGCCCGCTTCGATCGCTTTCAGCGCCAGGGTGTGGTTGAAGTGGATGTCGGCGATCACCGGGATCGGCGATTCGGCGACGATCGTCCGCAGCGCCTCCGCGTCCTTCTCGCGCGGCACCGCGCAGCGCACGATGTCAGCGCCCGCGTCGGCGACCTTGCGGATCTGATCCATCGTCGCCGCGAGATTGGCGGTCTCGGTCTTGGTCATCGTCTGGACGACGACCGGCGCACCGCCACCGATCGGCACGCTGCCCACGAATATCTGGCGTTTGGAGGCCATATCCGAAGGTTATCCGGCGAGCACGGCGGGCCTCGTCAAGACCCTGTTGCCAGGCGTCCGAGGTTGCAACCCCCATGTTTGGAACTACGATCCGTGAGCGTGCAAGATCCTTCAACGGGGAACCGCAGAACCATCAGCAGGAAGGTCGCGATACTCGCGTTCGCGGCGGCCTTGATCGGCCTGATCGCCGAGATCGTCTTCTCGGTCGGGGCGGCACAGATTGCTCTGCACGCGGTGATTCTGGCGATCGCGGTCGTCATCGTCGCCATCGCCTGGCGCAGATTCGACCAGCCGACCTGAACCTCGCCCTATTTGGAGATGTTGAAGCCTTCTCCGGTGATCCGGCCGATGTCGTTCGACACCCCGATCACCATCAGCATCAGGACGAGAGCGAAGCCGATAATCGTCGCCCGCTCCATCACCCGGATCGAGACCGGCTTGCCGCGGCGCAGTTTCTCGATCAGGGCCCAGAAGATGTGACCGCCGTCGAGCGGCAGGATCGGCACCAGGTTGATCAGGCCGAGCGAGAGGCTGACCAGACCGAGCAGCAGGAACGCCTGGCGCCAGCCTGCGTCGACCGCCTGGTGGCCGACGTCACTGATACCGACGACGGAGGAGATTTCCTTGCGCTTGTCGGCTTCGAAGATGTGGGCGAAGACCGAGCCGGTGCGGCTGATCACTTCGCCCATCACGCTGGCCGAGTGGCTGGCCGATTCGCCCGCGCTGATCGGCACCCAGTCGCTCTTTTCCGTCCAGGCGACGCCGATCAGCATGCGCTTGGCTTCTTCGCTGTAGTGCGGAGTTATCTCGAAGGTCTTTTCCTTGCCGTCGCGGAGGACGGTCACTTCGGCCGGGGTCGCCGCGGCACATCCGTCGGTCGGTTCTCCGGCGCATTCGTGCTTGCGGATCAGTTCCCCGAACCGTTCGATCCGGGCGATGCCTTGCCGGCCGGCCGCCGTGTTGCCGTCGACCGCGACGATCTTGTCGCCTTTCTGCAGGACCTTCGCCGCGGCCGAGCCTTCGCTGGTTTCGTTGACGACGGGCCGGTACTTGGTGTCGTCGAGTCCGCCGATCTTGAAGACGGTGAAGAAGATCACGAAGGCGAGGACGATGTTGACCGCCGGGCCGGCCGAGGCGACGACGATCCGCTTCCAGACCTTCTGCCGGTGGTAGGCGCGGTGCTCTTCCCCGGCGGGCATCTCTTCCTCCGGGTTCATCCCGTTGATCTTCACGTAGCCACCGAGCGGGATCGCTTTGATCCCGTACTCGGTCTCGCCGCGTTTGAACGACCAGAGGGTCGGGCCGAAGAAGAGGAAGAAGCCTTCGACCCGCATGCCGGTCGCCTTGGCGGCGACGAAGTGACCCGCCTCGTGGAGGAGGATCAGGGAGCAGAAGCCGAGGAAGACGTAGACCCAACTCATGCGGGGGTCAGCTCCCGCGCGGCCTCGGCCGCGCGCTCGCGGGCCTCGGCGTCGGTGGCGAAGAGATCTTCGAAGTGGGTGACCGGCTGTGCCGGCATCTGCTCGAGGCAGCGCTCGATCACGGCGGCGATCCCGGTGAACGGGATCAGTTCGCCGAGGAAGGCGGCGACGGCGACCTCGTCGGCGGCGTTCAGCACGGTCGGCGCAGTGCCACCGGCGCGGCCCGCCTCGAGCGCCAGGCGCAGGCAGGCGAAGGTGTCGGGATCGGGCTCCTCGAAGGTCAGCGAGCCGGCTGCGGCGAGGTCGAGACGCGGCACGTCGACCGGCATCCGCTCGGGGAAGTTGAGCGCGTAGGAGATCGGCACCCGCATGTCGGGATGGCCGAGGTGGGCGAGCGTCGAGCCGTCGATCAGGTGGATCAGCGAGTGGATCAGCGACTGCGGGTGGACGACGACGTCGATCCGTTCGTAGGGGACGCCGAAGAGGTGGTACGCCTCGATCACCTCGAAGCCCTTGTTCATCAGCGTCGCCGAGTCGATCGTGATCCGGCCGCCCATCTTCCAGGTCGGGTGGGCGAGGGCCTCGGCGACGGAGACGTCATCGAGGTCGGTGCGCCCGCGGAACGGGCCGCCGGAGGCGGTGACGACGAGGCGGTCGACGGTGCCCGGCGCCTCGGCGCCAATCAGCTGGTGGAGCGCCGAGTGCTCGGAGTCGACCGGCAGGAGCCGGGCGCCGGTCGCCTCGGCGAGTGCCATCACCAGCTCGCCGCCGAGCACGAGGCTCTCCTTGTTGGCGAGCGCGACGTCGATCCCGGCGGTCAGCGCGACCACGGTCGAGGCGAGCCCGGCGGCGCCGACGATGCCATTGAGGACGAGATCAGGCTCGGTGGTCAGGATCAGCTCCCGGACGCCCTCCTCGCCCGCGAGCACCCGTCCCTCCCAGGCCTCACCCGCGCGCGCGGCGGCATCGAGGTCGGCGAGCGCGATCGCCTCCACCCCGTGCTCGCGGGCCTGCGCCACGGTCACCTCCCAGCCGCGCCCGGCAGCCAGTCCGACCGCCCGCAGCTCCGGCGAAGCCGCGATCACCTCGAGCGCCTGCGTCCCGATCGACCCCGTCGACCCGAGTATCAAGACCTTCTTCATCTACCCCGGAGGATACGGAGCCCACCTTCCGACTCTTTAAACGCGCCTGCGCGGCTCCTCCGGCGGCAGGATGCCTTCCGCCCGCACCCTGGCGACAAACGCCCGCTTCCGGGCGATCGACGCGCGCACGCTTTCGGCCCGGCGATCCATTCGTTCGTGTCGGGCCTGAATCTCCTCAGGAGTGTCAGGCCGTCTCTCGGTTGCCAATTTCCCTTTCCCTTCTCCAGGCCTGTATGCCACGGACTTCCTCCATCAGTTCCAAGGTGAGTCCCTCGAATTCGGCCTCCTCTTCAGCGGCCAGAGCACTCGCCCTGATCCCGCTGGTGCCCAGTTCCGTGTATGCGCGGTTATGCATCGCAAGGAAGAGAGCCGTCGCGCCCAGATAGAGGCCGGTAAACACCGCCGCGCCCACCTCAACTCGGTAAACGGACGTTGCTCCCAGAGCGACGGAGGGGAGGTTTGAGGGAAGCGCCACCGTGACGGCGGCGACCGCACCCACGACTACCGCCATGGCCACCATCGCCGTGAAGCCCCACCTCACGGCCAGCAGTTGGATCAAGGTCCGACGTCTCACGAGAGCGACGGTACGACGGCGTCTCGGCTAGGTCAAGAAATGTGACAAGACTCAGTAGACGAGGGCGACGGCGAGGTAGTAGCCGACGACGACGGTGAAGAGGACGGCGTCGAGGCGGTCGAGGATGCCGCCGTGGGGTCCGAAGATGGTGCCGGTGTCCTTTTTGCCGAGATCACGCTTCAGCATCGACTCGAAGAGGTCGCCGACGGGGCCGATCGCGGCGACGGCAGCGCCGATGATCAGGGCGTCGATTCCGGAGAGCCAGTTCTGGTAGAGGCCGGCGAACCAGAAGCCCATCGTGCCGATCACGAAGCCACCGATCAGGCCCTCGACGGTCTTGTTCGGGGAGATCGACGGCACGAGCTTGTGACTGCCGAACATGCGGCCGGTCGCGTAGGCGGCGGTGTCGGTGACGAAGGTGCCGACGAGGACGTCGACCAGGAGGGCGGCGCCGTGGCTCGGCAGGTCGCGGAGGAACACCGCGTGCGCCAGGGGGATACCGATCCAGACGATGCCGAGCAGCGTCACCGCGATCGAGACGGTCACCCCCTCGCGGTGTCTGGCGTCCGCCCCGAAGGCGAAGAGCAGCGGGAACGAGGCGGCGAAGACCATCAGCACGCTGTAGGAGGTGCCGACGTGGGCGGCGATGACCATCGCCGCGACCGCCACGTAGGCCGGGATCGCCAGCGGCCGCGCCGTCGCCGTCATCTCGAAGTACTCGCGCAGGCAGAGGATGCCGATCGCGATCATCGCCCCGGCGAAGATCCAGTCGCCGGCGACGGTGATCGCGATCGCGAAGGCGATCGCGGGGACGGCGACGAGGATCCGCCGCATCGTCTCCCCACCGCCGCGCGGCCGTTTCGGCTCGCGCGGCTCCTCCGCGACCCGCCGCCGCGCCGGTTTACGAGCTTTCCGCCTGCGCCCGGCCCCGCGGCCACCCCGCTCGCGGCGGCGGCGCGGCGTCTCCTCGACCGGCTCCGGCTCGGGCGGGTGCTCTTCGAACATCTCTTCTTCGAAGAAGTCGCTCATCAACGCCCCCCGAACCGTCGTTGCCGCTCGGTGAACTCACCCAGCGAGCGCTCGAAGGCCGCCCGGTCGAAGTCCGGCCAGAGCTCCTCGGCGAAGACCAGCTCCGAGTAGGCGCACTGCCAGAGCAGGTAATTAGAGATGCGCTGCTCGCCGCTGGTTCTGATCAGGAGATCGGGATCGTGCATGTCGGGCGCGTACAGGTGGCTGCGAACTCCTCCTCGGAGCCCCCCTGGAAGCTTCGCGCAGCATCGACGATCTCCGCCCGGCCGCCGTAGTTGAAGGCGATGAAGAGGGTGATCCGCGTGTTCGCCGGCGGTCGCCGCTTCGGCCCACTCCATCCGCTCGACCAGCCCCGGATCGACCCCCTCGCGGCGGCCGATGAAGCGCATCCGCACGCCCTTCGCGTGCGAGCTCGGGCAGTCTCGCGCGCGATCCGCTCACCGAACATCGTCATCAGCCCGCTCACCTCCTCCGCCGAGCGCGACCAGTTCTCGGTCGAGAAGGAGTAGACGGTCAGCTCCTCGATCCCCAGCTCGACCGCGTCGCGCAGCCGCGCCTTGACCGCGTCGGCGCCCGCCCGGTGGCCCTCGATCGACCGGCAGCCCACGGCGCTGCGCCCAGCGGCCGTTGCCGTCGGTGATGATCGCTACGTATCGCGGCGGACGAGGCGCTCAAGGCGGCGCCGCCTCAGACCTCCAGGATTTCCGCTTCCTTGCCCTTCAGCAGCGCGTCGATCTCGGCGATCGCCTCGTCGGTCAGCTTCTGCAGCGCGGTCCTCGGCGCGGCGCTCGTCGTCCTCCCCGACTTCGCCCTCGTTCTTCGACTCCCGCAGATCGCTCATCACGTCGCGGCGGACGTTGCGGATCGCGACCCGACCCTCCTCGGCGACTCCGTCGACGACCTTGACCATCTCCCGGCGCCGCTCCTCGGTCAGCTCCGGGATCGGCAGGCGGATCATCTTGCCGTCGTTGGACGGCGTCAGCCCGAGGTCGGATTCCATGATCGCCTTCTCGATCGCCCCCATCGAGCCCTTGTCGAAGGGCGTGACGGTCAGCAGGCGCGGCTCGGGGCGGCCATCGTTGGCAAGCTGCTTCAGCGGCGTCGAGGTGCCGTAGTAGTCGACCGTTGATGCGGTCGAGCAGGTGCGGGGACGCGCGGCCGGTGCGGACCGTGGCGAGCTCGCCGCGGCTCGACTCGACCGACTTGGCCATCCGCTCCTTGGCGTCCTGCAAGCAGTTCGTCGATGATCGCCACGGTCTCTCCTCTCTAGGCGGAGGTGCCGTTGGATACAACGTGCCGACCGTCTCGCCGCGGACGATCCTATCGATGTTCGTCTCGTCAGCCATGTTGAACACGTAGATCGGGCAGGTCGTTGTCCATGCAGAGCGAGAGCGCGGTCGAGTCCATCACCTTCAGGCCCTGCTCGATCGCCTCGCGGTGGGTGATGCGGGGATGAACGCTGGCGTCCGGGTTCGGTGCGCCGGATCGGCGTCGTAGACGCCCTCGACCCCGTTCTTCGCCATCAGGATCGCCTCGGCGTGGATCTCCAGCGCCCGCAGCGCCGCCGCGGTATCGGTGGTGAAGAACGGGTTGCCGGTGCCGGCGGCGAAGATCACGACCCGTCCCTTCTCGAGGTGGCGCATCGCGCGCCGGCGGATATAGGGCTCGGCAACCTCCTTGACGTCGATCGCCGACATCACCCGCGTGTGGGCGCCGTTGCGCTCCAGCGCGTCCTGCAGGGTCAGCGCGTTCAGCACCGTCGCCAGCATCCCCATGTAGTCGCCGGTCGCCCGGTCCATGCCCTCGGCGGCGCCGCCGAGGCCGCGGTAGATGTTCCCGGCCGCCGACGACGATCGCCACCTCGACGCCGCGCTCACGCACGCTGGCGACCTGGGCGGCGATGCGGTCGACCTCGGCGGCGTCGGTGCCGTAATCGAGGTCGCCCATCAGCGCCTCGCCGGAGAGCTTCAGCAGGATGCGGGAGAACCGCTCCTCGGACGCCGCCTCACTCATGCTTACTCGTCGCCGACCCGGAAGTAGGCGAAGCGGGCGATGCGGATGTTCTCGCCGGTCTTGGCGGAGAGCTCCTGGCGCAGCTCCTCGATCGTCTTCGAGCCGTGTTTCTCGGCGTTGACGTGCTGCTGGTCGAGCAGCGCGACCTCCGAGGACCATTTCTTCAGCTGGCCCTCGACGATTTTCTCGACGATGTTGTCCGGTTTGCCTTCTTCGCGGGCCTTCTCCTCGAAGACGCGCTTTTCGGCCTCGCGGGCGTCAGCGTCGATTTCATCGGTGGAGACGTAGAGCGGCTGCGTGGCGGCGACGTGGAGGGCGACCTGGTAGGCGAAGACCTTGAAGTCCTCGTTGCGCGAGACGAAGTCGGTCTCGCACTGCACCTCGACCATCGCCCCGACCCGGTCGTTGGCGTGGATGTAGGAGGAGATGACCCCCTCGTTGGTGCCCCGCCCTTCGCGCTTGGCGGCCGAGGCCTGGCCCTTGACGCGCAGCAGCTCGATCGCCCGGTCGACGTCGCCGTCGGCCTCGGCAAGAGCCGATTTGCAGTCCATCATCGCGGCCCCGGTGCGGTCCCGGAGCGCCTTCACGTCGGCGGCGGTGATCGCTGCCATCACGAATCCCCTTTCTGGGTGTCATTGGTGGTGTCGACCGCGGGAGCAGCCGGAGCGTCGGCTTTCGGCGCCTCGGGCGCGGGCTCCGCTTTCGGTGCCTCGGCCTGCGCCGGAGCAGCCTGCTGCGGCGCTTTCGGTGCCTCGGCCTGCGGCGCGGGAGCGGCCGGGGTGGCTTTGGCGGCAGCGGCGGCGGCAGCCTGCTGTTTGTCCGCCTCGGCTTTGGCGACGGCCTGTTTCGCCGCTTCCTCCTCGGCTTCTTTGGCCTGCTGCGCCTGGATGCGAGCTTTCTCTTCTTCCTCGCGTTTCTTGCGCTCTTCCTCGTCGCGTTTGCGCCGTTCCATTTCTTCGGCGATCCGTTTCTCCTCCTGGACGCGCCAGGCGGAGGAGCCCTCCTCGACCGCGCCGCCGATCGTGCCGATCACCAGCTGGCAGGAGCGGATCGCGTCGTCGTTGCCCGGGATCACGTAGTCGACCGGGGTCGGGTCGCAGTTGGTGTCGACCAGGCCGATGATCGGGATCCGCAGGCGGGCCGCCTCGTGGACCGCGATCTCCTCGGTTTTCAGGTCGGTGACGAAGACCGCGTCGGGCAGCCGGTCCATGTCGCGGACGCCGCCGAGGTTGAACTCGAGCTTCGCGAGTTCGGCCTCCATCTTCATCCGCTCCTTGGTCGGCAGGAGCTGCAGTTTGCCCTCCTCTTTCCAGCCGTTGAGCTCGTGGAGGCGGGCGATCCGGCCCGACATCGTGTTGAAGTTGGTCAGCAGACCGCCCAGCCAACGCTTGTTGACGTAAGGCATCTTGCAGCGATCGGCCCATTCCTGCACCACGTCGCGCGCCTGCTTCTTGGTACCGACGAAGAGGATCGTGCCGCCCCCCGACGCCAGCTCACCGGCGAAGCGACGGGCGTTCTCCAGCAGCGCCTCGGTCTGGAGGAGGTCGATGATGTGGATCCCGTCGAGCTCGCCGAAGATGAAACGGCGCATGTTCGGGTTCCAGCGGCGCGTCTGATGGCCGAAGTGGACTCCGGCCTCGAGCAGTTCTTGCAGCCCTGCCTCAGGCATGGGTTCTCCTTGGATTGAGTTGACGATGCGCCCCGCCCCACTCGCCGGGACCCGGGATTTGGCTCTCGGGCAGGATCCGGTCCGCTTCTGGACAGGGGTAGAGGAATTGGTGGAAGACGATTGTAGTGCGGGTCCTCAGCCGGCGTGGGCCGCCTCCAGAGCGGCCGCGAGGTCGGCCGGCAGCGCCGAGTCGAACTCCAGCCGCGCGCCCGTCGTCGGCTGGCGGAAGGCGAGCCGGTGCGAGTGCAGGAACTGGCGCCCGAGCCCGTAGCGGTCCTTGCCCCCGTAGGTGACGTCGCCCGCCAGCGGATGGCCGATCGCGGCGAAGTGGGCGCGGATCTGGTGCGTGCGCCCGGTCTCGAGGCGGGCCTCGAGATAGGTCTCGCGCGGCAGCAGCTCGAGCACCTCGAAATGGGTGCGGGCATCGCGCGAGGCGGCGCCCGCCACCGCCATCCGGGTGCGGTTGCGGGAGGCACGCCCGATCGGGGCGTCGATCGTCCCGGTGCGGGACGCCAGCCGCCCTCCGGCCAGCGCCAGGTAGCGCCGCTCGACCGTGCGCGCGCGGACCGCCGCCTGCAGCGCCGCCAGCGCCTCCGGGCCGCGCGCCACGACCATCAGCCCGCTGGTGTCCTTGTCGAGGCGGTGGACGATCCCAGGCCGCTCGGGGTCGCCGCCGCCGAGCAGGTCGCCGAGCTCCGAGACCAGGGTCGGGCCGGTGTGCGAGGGCGCCGGATGGACGACCAGCCCGGCGGGCTTGTCGACGACGGCGAGGTCGTCGTCGAGGTGGACGATGCGCAGCTCGGGCGCTGCCCCCTCAGGAGTCACTTTCGGTGCGCTCCGCTTCGCGGATGTAGATCACGAGCAGGATCACCACCCCGCAGGTGATCCCGCAGTCGGCGAGGTTGAACGGCGGCCAGTGCGGCAGTTCGATGAAGTCGGTGACGTGGCCGTGGCGGATCCGGTCGACCAGGTTGCCGACCGCGCCCCCCGCGAGCAGGCCGGTCGCGACCCACATCCCGGGCCGGGTCGGATCGCGCGAGAAGAGCCAGAGGACGACGCCGAGGGCGATCAGGCTGATCGCGATCAGTACGATCCCGCCGCCTTCGGCGAGCCCGAAGGCGATCCCTTCGTTGTGGGACAGGGTCAGCTTCAGCGGTCCCAGGACGTCGACCTGTTCGCCGAGGACGATGTGCTTGGTGACGATCTCCTTCGCGACCTGGTCGAGGACGAAGACGACGACGGCGAGGGCGGCCGCCAGCCCCCAGGCCCGGCCGGTGCGGCCGCTCACGAGAGGGCGCCGACGACGATCCCCTCGGCGAGCCCGAGGACGATCAGGGCGAGGATCGGGCTGAGGTCGAACGCCATCCCGCCGCTGCCACCGATCGGCCGCATCACCCGCCGGAAGATGTTCAGGTAGGGATCGGTCGTTTCGGTGATGAAGTCGAGGACGATCCGCAGCCAGGGCGAGTAGGGCATCCGCGGCACGAACGAGATCAGGATGTTCAGCAGGATCAGGATCGTGTAGACGACGAAGAGCGCGCTGACGTAGTTGGCGATGTCGTTCTTGGTGAGGGCCAGCGGCAGGGCCGCGAGGACGGTCGTCATCCGCGCATCCTCCGTAGCGAGCCGTCGACGGCCGCGGCGAAGGCACCGCGCGCGTCGAGCCGATCCAGTTCCTCGAGGCCCGCCTCGGTGCTGCCGCCGGGCGAGGCGACCGCGCGGCGGACGTCGGCCGGGTGGCGGCGACGGAGCAGCTCGGCGGTGCCCGCGGTGGTCTCGACGATCAGCTCGCGGGCGAGATCGGGGTCGAGGCCGTCGGCGGCACCCGCGTCGCCGATCGCTTCCACCGCCAGCGCCAGGTAGGCGGGGGCGCAGCCCATCACCGCGGTGGCGGCGTCGAAGTCCTTCTCCTCGATCGAGACGACGTGGGCGATGTGCTCGAGGGCGGCGTCGACCGCGGGGGCGAGCGCGTCGCCGGCGACGCAGATCACTCCCTGGCGCACCTCGACGCCGACGTTCGGCATCGTGCGCAGGATCCGGGCATCCGGGAAGGCCTCGCGGAGCCGAGAGAGCGGCGTCGCGGCGAGCACCGAGACGATCTCGTCGGCCTCCTGGAGGGCGGGCGCGACCGCATCGAGCGCGGCGGGCTTCACCGCGAGGACGATCGCGTCGGCGCGCCGCGCCACCTCCTCGTTGGCGAGCGCCTCGCCGCCGAGCTCCGCGGCCAGTTCGGCGGCCCGCCCGGAGCCCGAATCGGAGAAGAGCATGCCGTCAACCTCGCCCGACAGCCCGCGGGCGATCGCCGCCGCCATGCTGCCCGATCCGACGAAGCCGATGATCATGGGGGTCAGATTACTTCCGGGGGGTGTTCTTCAGGGCGTGGCGGCTGGGCGAGATGCGTCCTGGGCGTCTCATGGCGGTCCTGGCAGGCTGTGACCGCCATGAGACGCCCAGGACCTGAGGGAGTTTCAGGGAAGCTGGCGCAGGGACGCCACGAAGTCGGACTTCCGTGATCGTGAGGCGCGAGAGATGCCACACCTGTCCCCGATCGGTGACGAAGATGCCGGGAACGTCACGCTTCCTGGCGCCTTGAGCCGCTTTTCGAGGCCGAGATCAGGGCCCGGAGACGCGCTCCGTACTTTGACCACACCAGGGGGTGGTCAAAGTACGCAGCGCGGTCGTCACTGTTGTCCAACACGCACGGAAGCGTGGACTTCCCACGCTCTCCGTGACGAGGTCTCTCTTCCGTCACGGACCTCCGACCCTTCCGTGACCCTGCGGGGACGATCCCTCATCACTCCCCACGGACCCGGCCGTCTCGGCCACGGCCACAGCCTGCCAGGGCCGTGGCCGAGACGGCCGGGCGCTTACGGGCGCCAGCTTGCCGGGCGCCAGCCCGACCAGGCCCCGTCCCCCGCCCCTAAGCCACCGGTGGCGGCGTTCCCTCGGCGGTCGCTGCCAGCTCCGGGTCCCAGCTGCAGGTCGTGCAGGCGTGGCGGAAGGCGGAGCGGGCGAAGTCGAGGGCGCGGGCGTGCGGATCGGGAGCGGCGACGGACGTCGTCCCACTCGAGCACGTACTCGCCGAGGCCGGCGTCCCAGCGCGCTCCCGCGACGCCGAGGTCTGCTTCGGCGAAGCCCGGCTGGGCCGGGTGCGCGTAGGCGTAGAAAGCGGCGCCGCCGTGTTTGGGGTCGCCCGGCCACCAGCCCACAGCGACCTCCTGGGAGTCCATTGCGTTGCGCATGATGAAGTCGTCGGAGGGCGGCGTCGCCGGGTTCGCCGGAGAAGAGGCTGACCGCGAGGTCGAATGAGCCCCACCAGGCGTTGACCGGGGTCGAGCGGCCGCGGAACGGGGCGCGGAAGGCGGCGAGCACGGCGGCCGCGCGCGTCGCCAGCCGGAAGTACGTGCCGACCGCCTGCGTCGTCGTAGGTCGCGTGCTCGGCGTCCTCGTCGAGGGCGACGGTCCAGGCGACCTCCTGCGGCTGCGCGTCGATCTTCGCCTCCCCCGCCACGTCGGCGACCGCGGCCGAGCAGCTCCCGCGTCACCTCGCCGACCGGCCGGTTCGGGGCCAGCGGCACGCGCCGGCGGTCGCCGTCGCTGTGCTTCGACGAACGCCTCGTGGCGGTGCAGGTCGAGCGCGACGACGAAGCGAGCCGGAGCCATCAGGCGCGGGCAGCGGCAGCGTCTCCCAGCCGCGCGCGGTGAGGCGCAGGGCGGCGTGCTGGAGCTGCGGCTCGGGCGGCGCGAGTTCGGCGGCCAGCTTGCCCAGCACCTGCGTGTGGGCGTGCAGCGTGTCGCAGGTCTCACTCCACTCCGGATAGGAGATGGAGGGCCAGCTCATCAGGACTGGTTGAAGAAGCCTTTGTCGATCAACCGCGCTTTTTCCTCCGCCGAGACCTCGACGTTACGCGGCGTCAACAGGAACATCTTCTCGGCGATCCTTTGCATGCCGCCGTCGAGCGCGTAGGTGAGGCCGGAGCAGAAGTCGATCATCCGCTTCGAGAGCTCGTGGTCGGCGGTCTGCAGGTTGAGGATCACCGGCACCTGCCGTTTGAACTGATCGGCGACCTGCTGGGCGTCGTTGAAGTTGCGCGGGATGACCAGGTGGACCTGGAGGTCGCCGCCGCCGTTGTCGACCGGGCGCAGCGTGCGCGTGCGGGTCGCGGCGATCGGCTCGTCGTCGGCGAAGATGTCGTCGATCTCGTCGCGGCGGGCGCGACGCGAGGTCGGCAGCCGGCGGACCGAGGCGGGTTCACGATCCCGTTCGCGATCGCGCCGCGATTCGTAGACCTCCTCCGTCCCCGTTTCCGGTTCGAAGTCCTCTTCGTATTCGGGACCGTAGTCGTGGTCCTCGGCGAGACCGAAGTAGACGAGTGCTCTATGCCAGGTATCCCTCAGGGCCATGCGGGCTGTTTCGGCCTTAAGTGACCGACTCCTTTAGCGCTTGTAACGAGTTTTTACGATCCGGGTCGGGGACTCAGATTAGCGCTGATTCACACAAAGAGCGCCGATCCGAGGCGGATGATCGTCGCCCCCTCGTCGAGCGCGACCCGCCAATCCTGGGAAGTGCCCATCGAAAGTCGGCTCAAACCGTTGTGCGCCGCCAGCTCGGCGAGGCGGGCGAAGTGCGGGCGCGATGCCTCGGGATCATCGGCGTACGGGGGCATCGTCATCAGGCCGCCGACCCGGACCGGACAGCGAGCGATGAAGTCGGCGAGGTCGGCGGGCGCGACGCCCCCCTTGCCCTCCTCTTCGGCGACGTTGACCTCGATCAGGACCTCGGTCTCCGGCGTGCCGTGGCGGCCGAGCTGCTCGAGCGCCGAGTCGGTGCCGACCGAGTGGATCAGCCGCACCAGCGGCAGGATCTGCCGCACCTTGCGGCTCTGCAGGTTGCCGATGAAGTCCCAGGTGAAGTCGTCCGCGTAGCGCTCGTGCTTGGCGGCAAGATCCTGCTGGCGGTTCTCGCCGACCAGGGTGACGCCGGCCTCCGCCAGCGCTCCCATCTCCTCGAGCGGCACGTACTTGCAGGCGACGAGGATCTCGGCGCGCCCCGCCGCCGCGGCGCTCGCCTCCTCGAGGTTGGCGCGGACCCGGGCCGGATCGATGTCGTGGAAGAACGTGCGCGGCATCAGTCCTCCACCGCGGCCGTGCCAACCGGCGGATCGATCCAGGCGAGGTTCCCCATCCGGCCGGTGCGGCCCGCGTCGCGGCGGTGGGAGAAGAAGAGCTCGGCCTCGCAGGAGGTGCAGACCCCCGCCGACTCGATCGTCTCGATCCCGGCCCGCACGAGCAGTCGGCGGGCGACCTCGGGGAGGTCGAGCATGCGACCGTCGGCGATCCCCTCGCCGAGTTCGCCGAAGGTGTCAAGAACCTCGGTCCCGACCTCGTAGCAGCAGGGGCCAATCCCGGGGCCGATCGCGGCGGAGCGGGCTTCGACCAGCGCCGCGCCGCGGGCGATGATGCCCGCCGCCAGGCCGCGCCAGCCGCAGTGCAGCATCGCCACGCCGCCCGGCCCGGCGAGCGCCACCGGCAGGCAGTCGGCAGTGAGGACGAGCGGCGCCAGGCCGGGGCCGCGGATGACGTGCCCGTCGACCTCCTCCAGCCGCGTCCCCGGTTCGGCGAACGGGCTCGGATCCTGGGGTTCGACGTGGACGGCGATGTCGGCCTTGTGGACCTGGAGTCCGATCGGGACGTTCCCGGGCTCGACCCCCACCGCACGGGCGAGCCGCCGTCGGTTCTCGACGACCGCAGCCTCGAAGTCGTCGGTGAGCACGCCGATGTTCAAGGTGTCGTAGGGGGCCGCGGACACCCCGCCGACCCGCGAGCCGAAGCCGACCTTCCCGACCCCGCCCCCCGCCGGTCCCAGCTCCGCCGCCAGCCACCGCACTCCGTCATCGTCGCGCCACTCCATCCCCAGAGCCAAGCAGATCAGGTCTCGAGGGCGATGCGGAGCTGGTCGGCGCGGGTCGGAGCCTCGCCGTCGAGCTTGGCGGCGAGGGCGCGGGCGAGGGCCTCCCCGATCGCGGGCCCTTCGAGGCCGGCGGCGGTCAGGTCGGTGCCGGTGATCTCGAGCCGCACCTCGCGCCACCGGAGCCAGTCGTCGAGCCAGGTGGCCCCCGCGGCCCGGGCGAGGACGATCTCGATCGGATCCAGGCCGCGGGCCAGCGCGACCCCCTCCGACGGGCTCTGCGGAAGCGCAGCCGCCAACGTGCCTCCGCCCTCCCCCGGTCCCAGGGCCGCGGCGAGGATCGCCTCGGCCCGATCCACCTCTCCCGCCCAGGGCGGCCCGGCGAGCAGACGATTCACGTCCCGGGTGAGAGCGAAGGACTCGCCACCGGGCCGTGGCTCTACCAACCCCCAGCCGGCCAGCAGTTCCAACCCTTTGACGCCGGTCTCTTCCTGCGCCAGCCGGCGCAACTCGGCGGCGCGGCGCTCGGCCGTCACCGTCCCCAGGTCGGCCGCCTGCAAGAGGTTGCGGGTGTGCGGCTCGATGCCGAACCCGAAGCGGGCCGCGTAGCGGGCGGCGCGGATCGCCCGGGTCGGGTCGTCGACGAAGGAGGCGTCGTGGATCACCCGCAGCACCCCGGCCTCGAGGTCGACCGTGCCGTCGTAGGGATCGAGCAGCCGGCGCGGTTCGGCGAGCGGGATCGCCATCGCGTTGAGGGTGAAGTCGCGTCGCGCCAGATCGGCACGGATCGGGGCGCCGAGCTCGACCGTCGGCAGCGCGCCCGGCGCGGCGTAGGTCTCGCGGCGGGCGGCGGCGATGTCGACCTCCTCGTCGCCGAGCCGCACCTTCAGCGTCCCGAACCGCTCGTGTGCGATCAGCGGCTCGGCCCCGAGCGCCGCCGCCAGCACCGCCGGGTCGCCCTCGACCACCAGGTCGATGTCGGCGCGGCCCCGTCCCAGCATCAGGTCGCGGACGGCACCGCCGACCAGGTAGACGGGATCGGGGGCCAATTCCGCGATCCGGGCCAACTCCGGGTAGCGCGAGGCGAGCTCCTCGGTCAGGTCTGGCTCGGTGTGCATCAGGCGGCGTCCACGGTCGGTTCCTCCGTACGATGATCGGGGACGCGGATGCCGAGCGATTGGGAAGATGAGGACGAGCTGCCGGAGGAGCGCCCCAAGGCCCCTGTCCGCCGCCGCGGGCCGAGTCGCACCCAGGTCATCCGCCGCAGGCTGGTCGCCATCGGCTCGTTGATCGTGGTCGCCGTGGCGGTCGTCATCGTGCTCAACTCGGCGGGCGACGAAGACGAAGCTGGCGGCCAGGCGGCCGCCTCGGCTCCCGCCAAGCAGGGGCGCGCCAACGCCACCGCGGCGAAGCCCGAAAGCAAGGAGGTCCGCAACGCGACCCCGCAGGCCGACTGGAAGCCGCACCTCGGCCCGGTCCCGATCCTCGAGTACCACGTGCTGGGCAGCCCACCCGAAGGCGCGCCCTATCCCGAACTGTACGTCGGCCGCACCGACTTCGCGAAGCAGATGGACTGGCTCGAAGAACACGGCTACCAGGCGGTGACGCTCGAACAGGTGCAGGAAGCCTGGTACCACGGCGGCAAGCTGCCGCCGAAGCCGATCGTCATCTCCTTTGACGACGGCTACCGCCCCCAGTTCACCTTCGCCCTGCCGACCCTCCGCAACACGGCTGGGCGGGCGTCCTCAACCTCAAGGCCGAAGGCTCGGACCTGTACGAATCGAACGTCAAGGCGATGATCGCGGCGGGCTGGGAGCTGGCCGCCCACACGATCCACCACCTCGACCTGACCGAACTCGGCCCGGAAGAACTGAAGGAAGAAGTCGCAGGCTCGCGCAAGATCCTCCAGACGCGAGTACAAGGTCCCCGTCAACAACTTCTGTTATCCGGCGGGACGTTCGACGAAACCGTGATCGAAGCGGTCGAAGCGGCAGGCTTACACCGGCGCCACCACCGAGATCCCCGGCTTCGCCGAAAAGGGCAAGCCCTACGAACTCGCCCGCCTCGAGATCCTGCGCGAATCACACGTCGCCGGCCTCGCCGCGGACCTGAAGAGCGGGCGAGGCGAAACCACCGAAGGCGGCGGCTGAGGGGTTGTTCGGGGGCGGTGCGGCCGGCCGAGGGGCGTCCTGGGCGTCTCATGGCGGTCCTGGCAGGCTGTGACCGTGTCCGAGACGCCCAGGACGTGAGGGAGTTTCAGGGAAGCTGGCTTCTCTCGCACCAGACGCCGACGTGAGTCCGACTTCGTACCGTCCCTGCGCCACGCCTCGGCTCATCCCGTGACGAAGATGCCGGGAACGTCACGCTTCCGTGCGGCTTGAGCCTGTTTTCCAGGCCGATTTCGGGGCGGGGAAACGCGATCCGTCTTTTTGGGTCGCTATGGCGACCTCAAAAGACGGATCGCGGTCGTCACAGTTGTCCAACACGCACGGAAGCGTGTACTTCCCACCATCCCTGTGGCGAGGTCTCTCTTCCTTCACGGACCTCTGACCCTTCCGTGACCCTGCGGGGACGATCCCTCATCACTCCCCACGGACCCGGCCGTCTCGGCCACGGCCACAGCCTGCCAGGGCCGTGGACGAGACGGCCGGGCGCTCACGGGCGACAGCTTCAGGCGCCCCTACCGAACCGAGCTACCGCCGGACCGGGATGCCGTCGGCGGCGAGGCGCTCCTTGGCCTCGGCGACCGTGTGCTGGCCGTAGTGGAAGATCGAGGCGCAGAGGACGGCGTCGGCGCCGCCGTCGCGATCGCCTCGACGAGGTGGGCGAGCTCGCCGGCGCCGCCGGAGGCGATCACCGGCACCGGGACCGCGTCGGCGACCGCGCGGGTCAGCTCGAGGTCGTAGCCGTCGTTGGTCCCGTCGCGGTCCATGCTGGTGAGGAGGACCTCGCCGGCGCCGCGCTCGACCGCCTCGCGCGCCCAGGAGACCGCGTCGCGCCCGTCGACCCGTTCGCGCCCGCCCTTCACGTAGACGCCCCAGCGCCGTCGTCGGCCTCGCGCTTGGCGTCGATCGCGATCACCACGCACTGGGCGCCGAAGTGGTCGGCGAGCTCGCTCAGCAGCTCCGGCCGCGCCAGCGCCGCCGAGTTGACCGAGACCTTGTCGGCGCCCGCGTCGAGCACCGCCTGGGCGTCCTCGACCGAGCGGATCCCGCCGCCGATCGTGAACGGGATGAAGACGTTGTCGGCGGTCCGGCGGGCGAGCTCGACGATCGTCTCGCGCTTCTCGTGGGAGGCGGTGATGTCGAGGAAGACGAGCTCGTCGGCGCCCGCGGCGTCGTAGCGCTCGGCCAGCTCGACCGGATCGCCCGCATCGCGCAGCCCGACGAAGTTGGTCCCCTTGACAACGCGCCCGGCGTCGACGTCGAGGCAGGGGATGACTCGCTTCAGTGGCATCCGTTCAGGCTAGAGCAGCGTCCGCGCGTTCGCACTTTCCCGTACTGGTTACGGGAAAGTGCGAACGCCGCTCAGGCGAGCGCCGCGATCGCCTCGTCGACGGTGAAGCGCCTGTCGTAGAGGGCGCGGCCGACGATCACGCCCTCGACGTTGGGCGCCGCCTCGGCGCGCAGGCGCGCGAGGTCGGCCAGCGTCCCCACCCCGCCGGAGTAGATGACCGAGGCCGAGGTGGCCGCCGCGACCTTGGCGAGCTGCTCGAAGCCGGGACCCGGAGAGCGTCCCGTCGACCTCGATCGGCGTGAAGAGGAAGCGCTGCACGCCGCGGGCGGAGAGGTCGGCGACCGCATCGGCCGCCTCGACGTCGGAGGTCTCGGTCCAGCCCGCCAGCGAGACCTTGCCGTTGCGCGCGTCGACCGAGACGACCACCTGCTCCCCGTGCGCTTTAAGCATCGCGTCGAGGAACTCCGGGTCGCGCATCGCGGCGGTGCCGATCACGACCCGCTCGGCCCCGGCCCGCAGCAGGTTGGCGACGCAGTCGGCGTCGCGCAGCCCGCCGCCGACCTGGATCGGGAAGGGCACCGCGTCGGCGATCCGCCGCACCGTCTCCAGGTTCACCGGTTCGCCCGCTTTCGCGCCGTCGAGGTCGACCACGTGGAGGATGTGGACGCCGGCGTCGGCGAAGCGCAGCGCCGCGTCGACCGGATCGGCGTCGAAGATCGTCTCGCGGTCGTAGTCGCCCTCGACCAGCCGCACCGCGTGGCCGTCGCGGATATCAATCGCCGGATAGAGGATCACGCCGCGGCCGGTGCCTTCGCGCAGATGCCGACGAAGTTGGCGAGCAGCCGCAACCCGCGCGGCGCTCGACTTCTCGGGATGGAACTGGACGCCGAAGACGTTGCCGCGCTCGGCCGCGCAGGCGAAGCGCTCGCCGTACTCGGCGGTGCCGAGGGTGTCCCCGGCGGTGGGACGGACGACGTAGGAGTGGACGAGGTAGAAGGGCGTCTCCGACTCGATCCCGGCGCTCAGCGGCGACTCGCGCTCCCAGCGGACCGGCGCCCAGCCGATGTTCGGCACCTTCAGCCCCGGCGCGTCGAGGCGGGTCACGGCGCCGGGCAGCAGGCCGAGGCCCGCGGCGCCGCCGAGCTCCTCGCTGCGCTCGAAGAGCAGCTGCAGGCCGAGGCAGATGCCGAGGATCGGCGTCCCCGCCGCGGCCCGCTCGGCGATCAGCTCGTCGAGGCCACTCCCGCGGATCCGGTCCATCGCCCGCGGGAAGGCTCCGACGCCGGGCAGGATCAGCCCGTCGGCGGACCGCACCGCCTCCGGGTCGGCGCCGATCGTCGCCCGCGCCCCGACGTGCTCGAGCGCCTTCTCGACCGACCGGAGGTTCCCCATCCCGTAGTCAAGACGAGAAGGTTCGGCGAGGCGCCGCCCCCGGACGCGGAAGCGCGATCACGAGCACTCCGGTCATCATCAGCGCGATCGCGCTGGAGCGGAGGAGGCGGCGCTTTATCCATTCAGGGATCCCTTCGTAGAAGGGATCCCGACTCCTCCGGGTCGATCGAGACGGCGACGCGGAGCGCCCGGGCGAACGCCTTGAAGGCGCCCTCGATCATGTGGTGGACGTTCGAGCCGTAGCGGATCTCGATGTGCAGGGTCAGCTTCGCCGCGTTGGCGACGGCGCGGAAGAACTCCTCGGCCAGCTCGGTTTCGAAGCCCGCGATCGTCGCCTTCGGCAGATCGGCGCGCCAGACGGTGTGCGGGCGGCCGGAGATGTCGATCGCGCACTCGGCGAGCGCCTCGTCCATCGGCACCAGCGCCGAGCCGTAGCGGCGGATCCCGGCGCGATCGCCGAGCGCCTCGTCGATCGCCTGGCCGAGCACGATGCCGACGTCCTCGACCGTGTGGTGGGCGCCAGTGTCAAGGTCGCCGGTCGCCTCGACGACGAGGCCGAGCCGGCCGTGACGGGCGAGCAGGTCGAGCATGTGGTCGAGGAAGCCGACCCCGGTCGCGGCCGAAGACTCGCCGCCGTCAAGGTCGAGCGAGAGCCGGACCTCGGTCTCCCCCGTCTTGCGCTCTCTCTTCGAGGTACGTTCGGCTCATCGCCGGATCATGGCCGATTCGCCGTGGACGGGGAAGCCCTCGGCCCGGGCGATCCTGTCGACGCTCGGCGCGAGCGCCGCCGCCGCGGCGCCGTCGATCTCCACCGTCGTGATCCGCCGGCGGAAGGCACCGGGCCCGAGCGGCCCGGTGAAACGTCCCGCGCCGCCGGTCGGCAGTACGTGGTTGGACCCGGCCGCGTAGTCGCCGAAGGCGGTCGCGCCCCAGCGGCCGGCAAAGACGCAGCCCGCGGTGGTGATCCGCTCGGCGAGCAGCGCCGCGTCCTCCTCGAGGATCTCGACGTGCTCGGGGGCGAAGGCGTTGCAGAGCGCGACGGCGTCGTTCGAGTCGGGGACGTGGACGAGCGCCAGCGGCGCCGCTGTGGAGACGCCGGGACGAAGCGCGGCGAGCCGCTCGGTCGCCTCGGCGACCGCGTCGAGGACGTGCTCCTCGACCGCGGCGACCAGCAGCGCGCCGTCGCCATGCTCTGCCTGCGCGCAGAGGTCGAACGCCGCCCACTCGGCCTCGGTGTCGTGGCCGGCGATGATCATCAGCTCCGAGGCCCCCGCCAGCGAGTCGATCCCGACCGTCCCGTAGACCGCCCGCTTGGCCTCCTGCACCCAGGCGTTGCCGGGACCGGCGATCACGTCGACCGCCTCGATCGACTCGGTGCCGAAGGCGAGGGCGAAGACGGCCTGGGCGCCGCCGACCGCGTAGATCTCCTCGATCCCGCAGAGCGCCGCGGCGGCGAGCGTCACCGGGTGGATGCGACCGTCCGGACCGGGCGGCGTCGCCAGCGCGATCCGGCCGACGCCCGCGGCCTGGGCCGGCAGCGCCGTCATCAGGACGCTCGACGGGTAGGCGGCGCGGCCGCCCGGCGCGTAGATCCCGGCCGCCCCGACCGGCACTTCGCGCAGGCGCACCGTGTGGCCCTGGGGAAGCTCGACGGAGCGCTCCTCGCCGAGCTGGGCGGCGGCGACGGCACGGATGTTGGCGGCGGCGGTCTCCAGCGCCTCGCGCAGCTCGGGCTCGATCGCGGCGAGCGCCGCGGCGGCGTCGGCCGGATCGACACGCAGGCTCACGACCTCGGCCTCGGGGGCGTCGTAGCGCTTGGTCAGCGCCAGCACGGCGGCATCGCCGCCCTCACGGACCAGCGAGCCGATCGAGTCGACCTCGACCGGCGGCGCCGCCTCGGCACTCCAGCTGCGGACCGCGGCCGCGGTCGCCGCCGGGCCGGCCCACTCGAAGCGCTGCACCTTCATCGCTCCCCGCCCCTCATCCCCGGCTCGCGACGCGCAGGCGCGCGGTCAGGTCGTCGACCTCGCGCGGCGCGCAGCTTGTGGGCGACGCGGTTGGCGACGAAGCGGGCGGTGCAGTCGACGATCTCCTCGCGCACCTCGAGGTCGTTCTCGACCAGCGTGCGGCCGGTGGCGACGAGGTCGACGATGCCGTCGCCGAGCCCTATCAGCGGCGCCAGCTCGACCGACCCCTTGACCTCGATCAGTTCGATCTGCCGCCCGGTGTCCTCGAAGTAGCGCTCGGCGATCCGCGGGTACTTGGTCGCGATCCGCATCATCCCCAGCCGCCGCTGGGATTCGCCCATGCGCTCGTCGCCGCGCCGGCCGGCCAGCACCATCCGGCACTTGCCGAAGCCGAGGTCGAGCAGCTCGTAGACGACGCGATCGGACTGCTCGAGCAGGACATCCTTGCCGGTGATGCCGACGTCGGCGGCGCCCGCCTCGACGTAGGTCGGGACGTCGGAGGGGCGCATCGTGACCAGGGTCATCTCGTCGGTGTGGAAGATCAGCGAGCGCGAGTCGCCGCGCGCCGCCGCGGTGTCGACCCCGGCCGCGTCGAGCAGGTCGAGCGTTTCCGTGAAGAGCGCGCCGCGGGGCACCGCCAGCTTCAGCGGGCCTTCGGGGCGGGACGGGTCGGCGATGCCGGGCACGCTAGACATCGAGCGCCGCCCTCTCGCGCCGTCGCGACTCCTCCTCCATCTGGGCGACGTGGACGCGCTCCAGATAGAGCGAGAAGCCCGCCGCGGGCAGGTCGAGGCCGAAGTTGGCGAGGAAGCCGTCGTAGCGGCCGCCGCCGCCGAGAACGTGGCCGAGGGCGGGGTCGTAGACCTCGAAGATCGCGCCGCTGTAATAGCCGAGGTCGCGCAGCAGGCCGAAGTCGATCTGGACGCGGTCGGCGGTGCCGCGCTCGACCAGGGTCTCGTAGGTCTTCTGCAGGCGGGTCGTGGTGCGCTCGATCGCGTCGCCGCCGATCTCGCGGGCGCGGGAGAGCACCTCGGCACCGCCGCGCAGCTGCGAGAGCGCGACGCACGCCTCGGTCGCCGCGGCGCCGATCCCGGCGGCTTCGAGCTCGGCCTCGAGCCCGACCAGGTCGTGGGTGGCGAGACGGGCGAGGACGGAGTCGCGCGCCTCTCCCTCGACCCCGAACTCGGTCAGCAGGTTGCGGTAGAGGTCAGCGTGGCCGAGGCCGATCACGGCGCGATCGAGCCCGGCGGCGTCGAGCGCCGCCTCCAGCACGCCGATCACCTCGGCGGTGCCTTCGGCGCCGGGGGCGCCGATCAGCTCGATCCCGGCCTGGACGAATTCGCGCATCTCGCCGCGCTGCGGCAGCACCGCGCGGTAGGCGGAGGCGAGGTAGCAGAGGCGCAGCGGCAGCGGCGCGTCGGCGAAGCGGGTGGAGACGAGGCGGGCGATCGGCACCGTCATGTCGGAGCGCAGCGCCAGCAGGTCCCCGTTCTCGTCGAAGAAGCGGTAAGGCGAAGCCGAGGAGGCGCGGTCGCCGCGCGAGAGCACCTCGTCGTATTCGATCGCGGGCGTCGCCACCTCGCCGTAGCCGGCGCTTTCGAAGACCTCGATCAGGCGGCGGTTGAGACGGCGCAGCTCGCGCATCTCGTCGGGCAGCACGTCACGGGTGCCGGGTGGGATCGGGTGGATCATCGCGCCTGACTGTACGGAAAGTGGCGCCGGGAGCGGGTTAAACCCGTGCGTCCGCAGGAACGCGCTCGATCTGCGCGCCGAGCCCACGCAGCCGCTCGTCGATCTGCTCGTAGCCGCGGTCGATCTGGTGGATGTCGCCGATTTCGGAGGTCCCTTCGGCGGCGAGGGCGGCGATGAGGATCGCCATCCCGGCGCGGATGTCGGGGCTGGCGGCGCGCTCGCCGTGAAGCCGGCTCGGACCGCTGACGATCGCCCGATGGGGATCGCAGAGCGTGATCCGAGCGCCCATCGCGACGAGTTTGTCGACGAAGAACAGGCGGTTCTCGAACATCTTCTCGAAGATCAGGACCTCGCCTTCGGCCTGCGTGGCCAGAGCCAGGGCGATCGAGGTGAGGTCGGCCGGGAAGGCGGGCCAGGGCCCGTCCTCGATCTTCGGGATCGCGCCGCCGAGGTCGGGTTCGATCTCCAGGTGTTGGCCGGCGGGGACGATCACGTCCTCCCCCTCGACCTCGGAGTTGAGGCCGAGTCGCCGGAACTGTCGGCGCACGTTGCGCAGGTCGGCCGGGCCGGCGTCACGGATCCGCAGCTCTCCCCCGGTCGCCGCGGCGAGCGCCATGAAGCTGCCGACTTCGATGTGGTCGGCGCAGATCGTGAACTCGGCGCCGCCCAGCGAGGTCTGGCCGTTGACCGTCATCACGTTGGAGCCGACCCCTTCGACCTCGGCCCCCATCGCGGTCAGGAGACGGGCCAGGTCCTGGACGTGGGGCTCCGAGGCGGCGTTGGAGATCTGCGTCTGCCCGGAGGTCAGCGCGGCGGCCATGAGCGCATTCTCGGTCCCCATCACCGAGGGCTCGTCCATGAAGATCTCGCAGGCGCAGAGCCCCGTCGGGGCGCTCAGCTCGATCCAGCGCGAGCCGTCGACCCGGGCACCGAGGTCCTTGAAGGCGTCGAGGTGGGCGTCGAGGCGGCGCCGGCCGATGAAGTCTCCACCGGGCGGCGGCATCTTGGCCGCGCCGAAGCGCGCCAGCAAGGGCCCGGCCAGCAGGAAGGAAGCGCGAATCTTGCTCGAGAGCTCCTCGTCGACGAC
Source organism: uncultured Actinomycetota bacterium (assembly GCA_963737115.1). Lineage (GTDB taxonomy): Bacteria > Actinomycetota > Thermoleophilia > Solirubrobacterales > Solirubrobacteraceae > Palsa-465. Next base: position 313,842 of record CAVTRM010000014.1, on the reverse strand, counting down.
CGCGTCCGTGACGCCCGCGGCGCAGAGCTTGACGCTGTTGTCCCCGACCCACTCGACCGTGACCCCGAGGCGCTCGAGCAAGGCCAACTGGGCTTCGGTGTCACGGATGCGCGGGATCCTGTGCAGCAGGACCTCCTCCTCGGTCAGGAGGCAGGCGGCGAGGATCGGGAGAGCGGCGTTCTTGTTGCCGGCGACGGTGACCTCGCCCGACAACGGAGCGCCCCCTTGGATGACGAATTTCTCCATGAGCGAGGCAGGGTAACGACCCGCCGCCACCGTCTTTCGAGAGCCCGGCGGCAGGCCCTTCCTGACAAATTCCGAGACCCCACTTGCAAAGTGACGGCCGTCACTCTACGATCCAGCGCGCAAGACGAAAGAGGGGCGTTTCAACAGCTCCGGAAAGGTCGTCTTGCTGCGCTTCTGGGGGTTCGCGGCGCTGCCACAGTCACGGCGGCGACCGCGACGTGCTCGCAGTCGGACGCCTCGGCGGACGACGATCGGGCGCGCCTCAATGTCAACGTCTCCTAACAAGCCAACATGCGGGAACGTCTGTTCGCCTGAACCGAAGTAAAAGACGCGGTTTGCGGGTACTTTTTGGCTCTGGTGCAAGACTCCGTGCAGAAACGGCCAGTCGTCCGAGACCCCCCCTATCGTACGAACCCATGTTCGATTGCAAGCAAACGCTAACGGCACGTCTGACCGACGCCGTCGACCTGATGATCGACTTCGCCACGCTCGGCGAGTACGGGCTCGAGCCCGTTGGGAGAACCGCTCCGAGCTGCGAGACCCGCCACCGTCGCCCCACGGCCCCTCCTCCTTGCGAGGGGCCGCGGCGACGTGGCTCAGATCGCCTCTTCGACCGAGTCAGCGCCCACTACGACTTCTAGATCCGTCCGAGGAGAGGCTCCCCTCGAGGGGATCCCTTCCTGGGGAGCCGGCCTCGGAGGGCACCTAAGCGTCGAAAGGAGCTCGGTTACCACGTTCGGCCGCCCTACAAATTCAAAAAGGGGCAGCCCGCAACCGAAATGGGTGGGGAGCGAGCTTGTTTAGGGGCAAGCAACGCGTCGCGGGCAGTCGGCGCCGTGTGGCAGAGCCACACAAGCCGGCGGACCGTGCCGCGAGGCGCCGCCCATAAACGAGCGCAGCCCGCGCCCATTGAGGGCGCGGGCTGCGAAAAAGAACCGGCGGCGACCTACTCTCCCAGGGGGTTGCCCCCCAAGTACCATCGGCGCTGAAAGGCTTAACTGCTCTGTTCGGAATGGGAAGAGGTGTCTCCCTTTCGCTATGCACCACCGGAATTTTGCGAGACGCTCGGTGGAGCTTGAAAACTGCACAGGCCAAGCTGGGTAAAGGATATAAATATCCGTCAAGCCCTCGACCTATTAGTACCAGTCAGCTACACACCATTGCTGCGCTTCCACCTCTGACCTATCAACCTGGTGGTCTACCAGGGGTCTTACTAGCTTAAGCGGATGGGAAATCTCATCTTGAGGTGGGCTTCGCGCTTAGATGCTTTCAGCGCTTATCCGTTCCGCACATAGCTACCCAGCTATGCCCCTGGCAGGACAACTGGTACACCAGAGGTACGTCCATCCCGGTCCTCTCGTACTAAGGACAGCTCCTCTCAAATTTCCTACGCCCACGACGGATAGGGACCGAACTGTCTCACGACGTTCTGAACCCAGCTCGCGTACCGCTTTAATGGGCGAACAGCCCAACCCTTGGGACCTACTTCAGCCCCAGGATGCGATGAGCCGACATCGAGGTGCCAAACCTCCCCGTCGATGTGGACTCTTGGGGGAGATAAGCCTGTTATCCCCGGGGTAGCTTTTATCCGTTGAGCGATGGCCCTTCCACTGCGGTACCACCGGATCACTAAGCCCGACTTTCGTCCCTGCTCGACTTGTCGGTCTCGCAGTCAAGCTCCCTTATGCCTTTACACTCTACGCACGATTTCCAACCGTGCTGAGGGAACCTTTGGGCGCCTCCGTTACTCTTTAGGAGGCGACCGCCCCAGTCAAACTGCCCACCTGACACTGTCTCCCGCCCGGATCACGGCACGGGTTAGAATCCCAGATACATCAAGGGTGGTATCCCAACGGTGACTCCACCAGAAGCTAGCGCTCCTGGCTTCAAAGTCTCCCACCTATCCTGTACAGACTATACCAAACTCCAATATCAAGCTACAGTAAAGCTCCACGGGGTCTTTCCGTCCTGTCGCGGGTAACCGGCATCTTCACAGGTACTACAATTTCACCGAGTCCCTCGTTGAGACAGTGCCCAAATCGTTACGCCTTTCGTGCGGGTCGGAACTTACCCGACAAGGAATTTCGCTACCTTAGGACCGTTATAGTTACGGCCGCCGTTTACTGGGGCTTCAGTTCAAAGCTTCGCTTGACGGCTAACCTCTCCCCTTAACCTTCCAGCACCGGGCAGGCGTCAGCCCCTATACTTCGTCTTACGGCTTAGCAGAGACCTGTGTTTTTGGTAAACAGTCGCTTGGGCCTATTCTCTGCGGCCCCCTCGGCTCTCCGGAGGAGTTCACACTAACGGGGCACCCCTTCTCCCGAAGTTACGGGGCCATTTTGCCGAGTTCCTTAACGAGAGTTCTCTCGCTCACCTTAGGATTCTCTCCTCGCCTACCTGTGTCGGTTTGCGGTACGGGCACCGATTCACCTCGCTAGAGGCTTTTCTTGGCAGGCTGGAATCAGGGACTTCGCTACTAAGTTTCGCTCGCCATCACAGTCTCAGCGCTTAACGGCACGGCGGATTTGCCTACGCTACCAGCCTACGCTGCTTGGCCCAGGTCAACCATCGCCTGGGTTCCCCTATCCTTCTGCGTCCCCCCATCGCTCAAACGGATGACGACGTGGTACAGGAATTTCAACCTGTTGTCCATCGCCTACGCCTTTCGGCCTCGGCTTAGGTCCCGACTTACCCTGAGCGGACGAGCCTTCCTCAGGAAACCTTAGGCTTTCGGTGGACGAGATTCTCACTCGTCTTTCGCTACTCATGCCAGCATTCTCACTTCTAAGCGCTCCACGCAGTCCTCACGGTCTGCTTCGCCGCACTTGGAACGCTCCCCTACCACTCACAGCCATAGCTGTACAATCCATAGCTTCGGTGATATGCTTGAGCCCCGTTACATTTTCGGCGCAGAACCACTCGACCAGTGAGCTATTACGCACTCTTTAAATGGTGGCTGCTTCTAAGCCAACATCCTGGTTGTCTGTGCAATTCCACATCCTTTTCCACTTAGCATAGCACTTTGGGACCTTAGCTGATGGTCTGGGCTGTTTCCCTTTTGACTACGAAGCTTATCCCCCGCAGTCTGACTCCCGATCTAAATCATAATGGCATTCGGAGTTTGACTGAATTCGGTAACCTGGTAGGGCCCCTAGCCCATTCAGTGCTCTACCTCCGATACTCAATCAATCGAGGCTAGCCCTAAAGCTATTTCGGGGAGAACCAGCTATCTCCGAGTTCGATTGGAATTTCACTCCGCTACCCACAGCTCATCCCCGCACTTTTCAACCTACGTGGGTTCGGGCCTCCACGAGGTCTTACCCCAGCTTCACCCTGGCCATGGGTAGATCACCCGGTTTCGGGTCTACGGCCATGTACTAATCGCCCTATTCAGACTCGCTTTCGCTTCGGCTCCGCTTCATCGCTTAACCTTGCTACGTGACGAGTAACTCGCCGGCTCATTCTACAAAAGGCACGCCATCACCCATTAAGCGGGCTCTGACTGCTTGTAAGCACACGGTTTCAGGTTCTATTTCACTCCCCTTCCGGGGTGCTTTTCACCTTTCCCTCACGGTACTAGTTCACTATCGGTCACTAGGTAGTATTTAGCCTTGGGAGGTGGTCCTCCCGGATTCCCACGGGGTTTCACGTGTCCCGCGTACTCAGGATACACTCAAGAGCAGATCGTGCGCTTTCGCCTACAGGGCTTTTACCCTCTCTGGCGGACTTTCCAGTCGCTTCGGCTAACACGTGACTTTGTAACTGCCGATCCGCAGGTAGAGATGAGTCCTACAACCCCAAGACAAGAATGCCGCTTACGTTGCGGTTTGGGCTGTTCCCGTTTCGCTCGCCGCTACTCAGGGAATCGCGGTTGCTTTCTTTTCCTCCGGGTACTTAGATGTTTCAGTTCCCCGGGTTGCCTTCTGTACCCTATGTATTCAGTGTACAGATAACTGTCGCATTACCGACAGCTGGGTTTCCCCATTCGGACATCCGCGGATCAAAGGCTGCTCAGCGCCTCCCCGAGGCTTTTCGCAGTTGTCCACGTCCTTCATCGGCTCCTAGTGCCAAGGCATCCACCGTGCGCCCTTACTAGCTTGACCTATGAACGACTCGCTACTTACAAGAATCGCTATGAAGTCTTTCAAGGTACACTTGGAGCTCAAGTCGACCCAACGTCAGCAGTAGCATCCTGCTTACTTGACTTGTGCAGTTTTCAAAGTCTCACTGAGACGCAACAGCGTCCGAGTTCGAGCTCGACGTGATTCTAGGCGAGTCTCTCAAAACTGAACAGCGACTGTACGAGCCTATCAAAGCTAGACCGAGCAGCCTACCGGAGTCAGACTGTTCCAGAGATATCTCCTTAGAAAGGAGGTGATCCAGCCGCACCTTCCGATACGGCTACCTTGTTACGACTTCACCCCAATCATCGACCCCACCTTCGGCGGCTGGCTCCCTTACGGGTTACCCCACCGGCTTCGGGTGTTGCCGACTTTCGTGGTGTGACGGGCGGTGTGTACAAGGCCCGGGAACGTATTCACCGCGGCATGCTGATCCGCGATTACTAGCAATTCCGACTTCATGCAGGCGAGTTGCAGCCTGCAATCCGAACTGAGACCGGCTTTTTGGGATTTGCTCCACCTCGCGGCTTTGCATCCCTTTGTACCGGCCATTGTAGCACGTGTGTAGCCCAGGACATAAGGGGCATGATGATTTGACGTCATCCCCACCTTCCTCCGGTTTGTCACCGGCAGTCTCCTATGAGTGCCCAACTTAATGCTGGCAACTAAGGACAAGGGTTGCGCTCGTTGCGGGACTTAACCCAACATCTCACGACACGAGCTGACGACAACCATGCACCACCTGTGCATCGTGTCCCCGAAGGGAAGCCGTAGTTTCTACGGCATTCAGTAGGATGTCAAGCCCTGGTAAGGTTCTTCGCGTTGCTTCGAATTAAACCACATGCTCCACTGCTTGTGCGGGCCCCCGTCAATTCCTTTGAGTTTTAGCCTTGCGGCCGTACTCCCCAGGCGGAGTGCTTAATGTGTTAACTGCGGCACGGAAGGGGTCGACACCCCCCACACCTAGCACTCATCGTTTACGGCGTGGACTACCAGGGTATCTAATCCTGTTTGCTCCCCACGCTTTCGCGCCTCAGCGTCAGTTACAGTCCAGAAAGCCGCCTTCGCCACTGGTGTTCCTCCTGATATCTACGCATTTCACCGCTACACCTGGAATTCCACTTTCCTCTTCCGCACTCAAGCTCCCCAGTTTCCAATGCACTCTCCAAGGTTGAGCCCTGAGCTTTCACAACGGACTTAAAGAGCCGCCTACGCGCCCTTTACGCCCAATAATTCCGGACAACGCTTGCCCCCTACGTATTACCGCGGCTGCTGGCACGTAGTTAGCCGGGGCTTCTTCTGGAGGTACCGTCAATCCTCAGCGGCTATTCACCGGTGAGCCTTCGTCCCTCCTGAAAGAGGTTTACAACCCGAAGGCCTTCTTCACTCACGCGGCGTTGCTCCGTCAGGCTTTCGCCCATTGCGCAAGATTCCCCACTGCTGCCTCCCGTAGGAGTCTGGGCCGTGTCTCAGTCCCAGTGTGGCCGATCACCCTCTCAGGCCAGCTACGCATCGTCGCCTTGGTAGGCCGTTACCCCACCAACTAGCTAATCCGCCGCGGGTCCATCCTTAATGCGGAGGCCGAAGCTACCTTTCCAGACAAGCTCATGCCAAGACTCAAGATCATCCGGTATTAGCCCGCGTTTCCTCGGGTTATCCCGGTCTATGGGGTAGGTTACCCACGTGTTACTCACCCGTCCGCCGCTTTGCCCCAGGCGCAAGCTCCTGGTTCGTCGCTCGACTTGCATGTGTTAGGCACGCCGCCAGCGTTCGTCCTGAGCCAGGATCAAACTCTCCGTGAAATTTACTCTACTGAAGCCTGTCAATGACTACGTGGCCGCCGAGTACACAAGTACGGCGGTCGTCATGACGAGGTACTTCAACTTCTAATCATTCTTGAACCATCCGGCACGCTGGCGCGCCGAATGGGTCGGGCTGAACATTCTCCGCAGGCCGATTGCGATTGAGGCCCGACGGAAATGCACGCTGCTCAGTTTTCAAAGACCGTGCGCCTCCGAGACGGGACTCGTCTCTCTCAGACGCCGGGGCTCCGAACGGGAGCCCCAGAGGGCGACGGGAATATAGCGCTTCTCGGCGTGGGCTTGTCTAGCCCGAGTCGCGTGAAGTCTCGCGAACCGGCGCTTGCCGACCTGCAAAACCCGACCCGCGAGGCCGTCGGCGGGAACGTCGAGCGGCTGCCGTCAGCGGCTCGCCGTCGAGTTTGACGCCACCCTGGGCGATCAGGCGGCGCGCCTCGCTCGATCTGATCCCGAAGGCGCCTGCGATCAGCGCGCGGCAGGTGGACCTCGCCGTCGCCGTCCGGCGTAGTCGGCGAGGTCACCGTCGGCACGTCGTCCGGGCACCGCGTGCTCGACGCACGACCCGGTCGAAATGCCGCCTCGGCCTCCGCCCCGGCCCCCGCGCCGTGGAAGCGCGCGACGATCCGTCGCGCCGAGCTCGCGCTTCGCCATGGTTCGGCGGCGCGTCCGGCCGGCCGCTCGTCGCCGAGCAGCAGGCGGAACCACTCGGCCATCGCCTCGTCGGGGATGCGCATCGTCTTGCCGAACATCTCCGCGGGCGGATCGGTGACGCCGATGTAGTTGCCGAGGCTCTTGCTCATCTTCTGCACGCCGTCGGTCCCGACCAGCAGCGGCATCGTCAGGACGACTGCTGCGGCTTGCCGTAGGCGCTCTGCACGTCGCGCCCGAAGAGCAGGTTGAACTGCTGGTCGGTGCCGCCGAGCTCGACGTCGGCCTCGATCGCGACCGAGTCGTAGCCCTGCATCAGCGGGTAGAGCAGCTCGTGGACGGCGATCGGCTGCGTGCGCCGCCATCCGCTTCTGCGAAGTCGTCGCGCTCGAGCAGCCGCGCCACCGTGGTCGCTCGCGCATCAGCCGCACGACGTCGGCGATCCCCATCTGCGAGCCACTCGCCGTTGCGCCGCACCTCGGTCTGCTCCGGGTCGAGGATCTTGTAGGCCTGCTCGTGGTAGGTGCGTCGCGTTCGCCTCGATCTCCTCGTCGGACGGCACCGGCCGCGCCGCCGAGCGCCCGGTCGGGTCGCCGATCCGCGCGGTGAAGTCGCCGACGATCAGGACGACGCGTGTGCCCGGCGTCCTGGAATTCGCGCCAGCTTGCCGAGCACGACGGTGTGGCCGAGGTGGATGTCGGCGGTCGTCGGGTCGATCCCGAGCTTGACCCGCAGCGGGCGGCCGAGCTTCAACTGCGCGTCGAGCCGCCCCTCGGGCAGCACGTCGACCGCGTTGCGCGTCAGATCCGGCACCGCGCCAATGCTAGACTCCGCGCCTCGCTCGACGGGTCCAGCTGCCCTGTCGGGCGCCTTTTTTTGTCCTCTTCAGCTGAAGCTCCCCGCCGATGGCCGTCTCCTTACTCAAGCGTCGACGCAGCGACGGCGGCGAGTCCGCCGGTACCGCCGGCACCGCCTCTCGCCCCCGCAGCGCCCGGCCCGCCGAAGCGCACCAGGCCGCGCCTCAAGAAGCTGCGGTTCCTCTTCGTGCTGCTCGGGCTCGGGATCCTCGCGCGTCGTCTCGATGGTCTTCGGGATGATGGCCGCGATCTCCCAGGACCTGCCGGCGATCTACGACTTCGCCCAGTACAAGGCGCAGAAGAACAGCGAGGTCGTCGACTCGACCGGCCGCATGATCGGCACGCTCAGCTCCGATCAGAACAAAATCCTCCTCACCTCGGGCCAGATCAGCCCCAACATGAAGAACGCGGTGGTCTCGATCGAGGACGCCCGCTTCTACGAACACGACGGCGTCGACCTGCGCGGCATCGCCCGCGCGCTCGTCAGCGACTTCATCAGCGGCAGCGCCCAGCAGGGCGCCTCGACGATCACCGAGCAGTTCGTCAAGAACGCGCTCGAAGCCGAAGGCAGCCGCACGGTGCTGGAGAAGTTCCGCGAGGCGGCGCTCGCCTACAAACTCGACAAGCACTGGTCGAAGTCGAAAATCCTCACCGAGTACCTGAACACGATCTACTTCGGCGAGGGCGCCTACGGGATCGAGGCCGCCGCTCAGACCTACTTCGGCGCGGCCCACCCGGGCTGCGGGACCGAAGCGGAACCCTGCGCCGCCGTGCTCGAGCCCTGGGAGGCGGCGATGATCGCCGGGATCATCGCCTCGCCCTTCGGCGTTCGACCCCAAGATCTACCCCGAAAACGCGCTCGGCGCGCCGCAACCTGGTCCTCGAAAAGATGGTCCGAGCAGGGCTACATAACGCATGAACAGTACGTCGAAGGCATCCACAAGGCCCTCCCCGCCCCGGCCGACATCAAGCCGCCGACGCTCGAATCGAAGGCCCCGTACTTCACCGCCTTCCTGCGCCAGCAGCTGGTCGAAAGCTACGGCCCCGAGAAGGCCTACTTCGGCGGCCTGACGGTCCACTCGACGCTCGACCTCGCAGCTCCAGGAAGCGGCCGAAGAAGCCGTCAACTCCTACCTCGGCGGCTCGCCCGCGACCGCCTCGGTCGTCGTCATCGACGACCACACCGGCGGGATCAAGGCGATGGTCGGCGGGCCCGACTTCGAAACGGCGCCCTTCAACCTGGCGACGCAGGGACGACGACAGCCGGGCTCCTCGATCAAGCCCTTCACCTTGCTGACGGCGCTCGAAGAGGGGATCTCGCCGGACACCGAATTCCCCGTCCGAACAGCGGACCTTCCACTTCGGCAAGCACGGCGGCGAAACCTTCACCGTCCACAACGACGAAGAAGGCTACCTCGGCTCCTGCTCGATCGCCTGCGGCCTGACCTACTCCGACAACTCGATCTACGCCGGGCTGGCGCTGGAAGGGCTGAAGGCGAAGACGATCGAGGACCGCACCCGCTCGATCGCCAAGACGATCCACAAGGCGGGCTACACCGACCCGATCTCGACCAACCCGGCGATGGCGCTCGGCGGGCTGAAGGAAGGCGTCTCCCCGCTCGGCTGGGCCTACGCCTACTCGACGATCGGCAACAACGGCGACCGCATCTCCGGCACCTTGGCGCCGCGCCCCGGCGACAGCCCGATCGCCTTCACCGAAGTGACGAAGGCAACGGCAAGCCGATCAACGGCGGGCGTAAACAAGCCGATCCACCACCAGGTCTTCAACGAAGAAACGGTCAGCGGAGGAGAAGGGCGATCATGGAAACGGTGGTCACCGAAGGGCACCGGGACCGCGGCCCAGACCGGCGCGCCCGGAAGAGTGGGGCAAGACCGGCACCACCGAGGAAGAGGGCGACGCCTGGTTCTGCGGCGGCGTCGCCTCCGAAGTGACCGCCTGCGTCTGGGTCGGCTACCCCGACACGACGACGCCGATGCTGACCCTCTACAACGGCGGCCCGGTGATGGGCGGCACCTACCCGGCGCTGATCTGGGCGCGCGTGATGACCGCCTGGGAAGAAATCAAGAAAGAACACCTGGCCGAAAAGAAGGCGAAGGAAAAGGCCAAGAAGGAAAAGGAAAACGAAGGCAAGTCGGGCTCCGAAGCCGAAGAAGAAGTCGAAGCCGGCGAATACGAAGAAACCGAATACGTGGCCCCGCGAAGAAGAAACTACGGCGTCGAAGAAGAAGCGGTGACCCCCGAAGAAGAAGTCGAAGGCGGCACCGGCGGCGAAACCGAAGCCCCGGCCGAAGAAACCGAAGAAGCGCCCGAAGAAGCGAATCCCCCGACCCAGGAAGCCGCCCCGCCCGAAGGCGGGACCAGCGCCGGCGGCGGGGTCACCGCGGGCTGATGGTTGATTCCACGGGATAACGGCGCGTGGCCGCCGCGGCCGTCCGAGGTGCGTCCTGGGCGTCTCATGGCGGTCCTGGCAGGCTGTGACCGCCATGAGACGCCCAGGGCGTGAGGGTTTCGTCGGGGAGAGGGCGCAGCTTCGGGAGGAAGTCGGACTTACGTCAGGGGCTCGCGCGAGAGATGCCACACCTTGGCCCGATCGGTGACGAAGATGTCGGGAACGTCACGCTTCCGGGAGTCTCGAGTCTCCTTTCTGGCCCGGATGGAGGGGTCAGAAGTTCATTTGCTGAGTTGACGGCGCCATGGCGCCCCTAACTCAGCAGACGAGGTCGTGACAGTTGGACAACACGGGAGGAAGCGTGGACTTCCCACGGTCTCTGTGACGAGGTCCGACTTCCGTCACGGACCTCTCATCCTTCCGAGACCCTGCGGCGACGATCCCGTCACTCCCCACAGACCCGGCCGTCTCGGGCACGGCCACAGCCTGCCAGGGCCGTGGCCGAGACGGCCGTCGTCCCTTACCCCGGGCGCCAGCTCGACCAGGCCCCGATGTCGACGGGCCGAAAACTCCACCATGTCTGGACTTTTCGGCCTATCAACGGGGGCGCGGCCGCGAGACATACGGGCTGCCCGCGGCGCTGAAGCGCCAGGGGTTCTCCACTGCTTTGGTGATGCCGACGCGGGGGCTGGTGACGACCTCCGGTGGCTCGCCCTCGGGCGGGAGCAGGAGGAAGGGATCGCGGTCGATCCGGTCGCCGTTCTCGGCCAGGGTGATGCCGAGGGCCTCGGTCAGCTTGCCGGGCCCGGAGCAGAGGTCGAGGTCGGAGCGCGCCGCGGGGCGGCGCTCGTGCATCTCGGCCAGGCCGTGGGTCGGCTCGAGGGCGCGGATCAGGACCGCTGCCGCCTCGTCTTCCGCTTCGCAGACGAAGTTGAGCAGGCTGTGCATCCCGTACGAGAAGTAGACGTAGGCGCGCCCGGGCGGGCCGAACATGATCTTGGTCCGCTCGGTGAGACCGACGAAGGAGTGGCTCGCCGGGTCTTCGCGGTTGTAGCTCTCGGTCTCGACGATCGTGCCGCCGACGCCGTCGAAGAAGAGCCGGCAGCCGATCAGGTCGCGAGCCACGGCATGGACATTGCGGTCGAAGAAGTCGGCCCCCAGGCGGGCGTTCGCCCGCCCGGGTCCGGCGCCGCCCCCGGAAACGTTCGCCATCGCCCGGGCCGGAGCGGCTCAGGCCCCGGACGCCTCGCGGATGCCCGCGAGGGCGGCCCGTGCCTGCTCGATCTGGGCGGTCAGCGGCGCCGAGCCGGTGCCGCCTGCGATCACCTTCGACTCCAGCCAGGAGCCGCGCTGGAGCACCTCGTAGTACTCATCGCCGAGCGCCCCCGAGCGGGCGGCGATCTGCTCGCGGCTGAGGCCCGAGAGCGGCACCCCGGCGGCGATCGCGTCGCGGACCAGCTCGCCGACGATCCCGTGGGCCTCGCGGAACGGAACCCCGCCGCGGACCAGCAGGTCGGCGACCTCGGTCGCCGCCAACATCTCGTCGCCGGAGGCCTCTTCGAGGCGGTCGCGGTCGAAGACGATGTCCTCGAGGATCCCGGCGGTCACTTCGAGGCTCGACTCGATCGTCTCGATCGCGTCCCAGAGCGGCTCCTTGTCCTCCTGCATGTCCTTGCCGTAGGTCAGCGGCAGCGCGTGCATCACGCCGAGCAGGGTCTGGTGGGCGGCGGCGACCCGCGGACTCTTCGCCCGCAGCAGCTCGGCCGAGTCGGGGTTCTTCTTCTGCGGCATGATCGAGGAGCCCGAGGAGAAGGCCTCGTCGAGCTCGCAGAAGCCGAACTCGGTGCTCGACCAGATGACCAGCTCCGAGCCGAGCCGGAGAGGTGCATCGCGCAGGTCGCCGCCGCGCTCAGGTAATCGATGACGAAGTCACGGTTGGAGGTGCCGTCGAGCGAGTTCTGGGTGATCTCGGCGAAGCCGAGCTCGGCGGCGACGATCTCGCGATTGATCGGCCAGTTGACCCCGGCGAGAGCGCCCGAGCCGAGCGGCATCACGCTCGCCGACTCGGCGGCGAAGCCGAAGCGCCGGGCGTCGCGGGAGAGCATCCAGAAGTAGGCGAGCAGATGGTGGCCGAGGTAGACCGGCTGGGCGCGCTGCAGGTGGGTGTAGCCGGGCATCGGCCAGTCGCGGTGGGTCTCGGCGAGGCCGAGCAGGCGCTCCATCGCCGCACCGCAGAGGCGCATCGCCCGGTGCGAGGCGGCATTGACGACCATCGCGATGTCGGTCGCGACCTGGTCGTTGCGCGAGCGACCGGTGTGGAGCTTGCCCGCCGGTGCGCCGATCTCCTCGCCGAGCAGGCGCTCGATCGCCATGTGGATGTCCTCGTCGGCCTCCTCGAAGGCGAAGCCGGGAGCTCTCGATCCGCGCCTGGACGCGGTCGAGTCCGGCGACGACCTCCTCTGCCTCCGCTTCGGTCATCACGCCGATCCGGGCGAGCCCGCGGGCGTGGGCCTGCGACTGGAGGATGTCGTAGGGGGCCAGCTGCCAGTCGAAGGGCAGCGAGCGGTTCATCCGCCAGAAGCGCGGATCGGGGTCTTTGCGGAACCGGGCCGGCGCGTCGCCGTCGGTGCCGTCGCTGCCTGGGAAGCGGGCCATCGGGTCGCCTACGTTATCCGGGTCAGCGGCCGCGGACGGAGGCGTCGACGGCGGCGGCCAGCTCGCTGCAGACCCGCTCGATCTGCGCCTCGCTCATCCCCGGGAAGAAGGGCAGCGCCAGCGAATGGGCCGAGGCGGCTTCGGCGACCGGGAACTGGCCCTCCTCGTAGCCGAGCTCGCGGATGTGCGGGAAGAGGTGGACGCTCGGCAGGTAGGACTTCGAGTCGATCCCCACGCTCGCGCAGGGAGCGGATCACCGCGTCGCGGTCGACCTCGTCGGCGAGGCGGACGACGTAGACGAACCAGCTGCGCACCTCGCGGCCGCGGGTCGCCATCGGCGGCTCGATCCCGGGCGCCGCCGCCAGGCGCTCGCCGTAGGCGGCGGCGACGGCGGCGCGGCGCTCGAGCAGCGCCGGGAGCTTCTCGACCTGGCCGAGGCCGATCGCCGCGGCGACGTCGGAGAGCCGGTAGTTGAAGCCGAGCCGGTCGTGGTCGAGCCAGCCCATGTCGACGGCGCGGCCCTGGTTGCGCTCGCTGCGCAGGCGGGCCGCCGCGTCGGGATCGGTGGGGACGATCATCCCGCCCTCCCCCGTGGTCATCTGCTTGTTGGCGTAGAAGGCGAAGGTGGAGAAGTTGCCGCGGGTGCCGACCATGCGGCCCTCGGAGTCGACCGCGCCGAGCGCCTCGCAGGAGTCCTCGAGCACGCCGAGGCCGTGCTTCGCGGCAAGCGCCTCGATCGCGGGCCAGTCGGCGGGCCAGCCGAAGATGTCGATCGGCAGGAGGCCGACGGTGCGCTCGGTGACCGCCGCCGCGGCGGCGTCGAGGTCGATGTCGAGCGTCTCGGGGTCGACGTCGACGAAGACCGGCACCGCCCCCTCATAAAGGAGGCAGTTGGCCGAGGCGACGAAGGTGAAGGGGCTGGTCACGACCTCGTCGCCCGCCCCCCAGCCAAGCTGGCGCACGCCGAGGTGGAGCGCCGCGGTGCCGCTGGAGACGGCGACCGCGTCCTCGACCCCGAGGAACTCGGCGAAGGCGCGCTCGAAGCGCTCGCCCATCGGCCCCAGCGAAAGCCGCCCCGAGCGCAGCACCTCGAGCACCAGCTCCTCCTCGCGGGCTCCGAGGTCGGGGCCGGCGAGCGGGATCGGGTCGGAGGCGATGTTCGTCGCGGGTCACTCATTGGAAGGCGTACTCCAGGGAATCGACAAGCGCCTGCCAGGAAGCCTCGATCATGTTCCCGGAGACGCCGGTCGTCCCCCACTCGCGCTCGCCGTCGGCCGAGTCCAGCAGCACCCGGGTGATCGCGTCGGTGCCGTGGTCCTGGTCGAGGATCCGCACCTTGTAGTTGGTCAGCTCGATGTCGCGCAGGTGCGGGTGGCGACCGACGATCGCCTTGCGTAGGGCGTGGTCGAGCGCGCTCACCGGGCCGTTGCCCTCGGCGATCTCGACGTAGCGCTCGCCGTCGACGTGGACCTTCACCGTCGCCTCGGTTTCGACCTCTCCCCCGGCCCGGCGCTGGGTCACGACCCGGTAGCTCTCGAGCTCGAAGAGCGGCTTGTAGACGCCCGCCTCGTTGCGCAGCAGCAGCTCGAAGGAGGCCGGCGCCGCCTCGTAGTGGAAGCCGTGGTGCTCGCGCTCCTTCAGCTTCTCGATCGCCCGCGAGGCGGTCTCGTCGTCGATCTCGAGGCCGGCGGCGCGCGCCTGGTCGCGGATCGTCGCCTTGCCGGAGAGCTCCGAGGGCAGGATCGCCCGCTCGTTGCCGACCGCGGCGGGCTCGATGTGCTCGAAGGTGCGGGCGTCGGCCTCGACCCCGGCGACGTGCATGCCGCCCTTGTGGGCGAATGCGTTGCGGCCGACGTAGGGGGCGTTCGGATCCGGTGCGACGTTGCAGAGCTCGTCGACGAAGTGGACCGTCTCGGCCAGGGTCGCGGAGCTGCTCCGGCGGCACCACGTCGAAGCCCATCTTCAGCTGCAGGGCGGGCAGGATCGTGGTCAGGTTGGCGTTGCCGCAGCGCTCGCCGTAGCCGTTCACGGTCCCCTGGACGAGCCGCGCCCCGGCGTTGACCGCGGCGAGGCTGTTGGCGACCCCGCAGCCGGCGTCGTCGTGGGCGTGGATGCCGAGTTCGGCACGCCTGGCGAAGCGCGTCGCCGCCACCTCGGTCGCCGCCGCGACCTGGTCGGGCAGGCTGGAGCCGTTGGTGTCGCAGAGGGTGACGTTCTCGGCACCCGCGTCGATCGCCGCCTCGAGGCAGGAGAGCGCGTAGCCGGGGTCCTCGCGATAGGCGTCGAAGAAGTGCTCGGCGTCGTAGACGACCCGCTTGCCGCGCTCGCGGCAGAAGGCGACCGACTCGGCGATCATCGCCAGGTTCTCCTCGCGGCTGACCTTGGTCACCTTCTCGAGGTGCAGTCCCCAGGTCTTGCCGACCAGGGTGACGATCGGGGCGAAGGAGTCGACGACGGTGAGGAGCGCCGGGTCTTCGGCGGCCGCGGCCCCGCGCCGGCGGGTCATGCCGAAGGCGCAGAGCGCCGCGTGCTCGAGCTCGAGGTCGGCGAGCGTCTCGAACAGCTCGGCCTCCTTCGGGTTCGAGCTGGCGAACCCGGCCTCGATCATCTGCACGCCGAGCGCGTCGAGCGCCTTCACCACGCGCACCTTCTCGGCCGCCGACAGCGACATCCCCTCGCCCTGCATGCCGTCCCGCAGGGTCGTGTCGTAGAGCTTCACCTGTTCCATCTGGGCACTGCCTTTCGAGCTGAAAGAGAGATCGGGTGGGTCCCACGCGAGACCCGGGGGCGCGCAGCCGCGAGGCCGCGCCTGCCGCTAGGCGGCTGGGGTAATTCGCCCGCCGATCTTCTCGTTCGCCGACGTGATCTCCTCGGCGCCGCTCTCGGAGCCGTCGCGCCGGTCGACCGGCTCGTCGGCCGAGACGTCGACGAAGTCGAGCCACTCGAGGTACTCCTCGGCGCGCCCGTGCAGGGCGTCCATGAATTTCGCCTGGACGTGGCGGGTGATCTCGCCGGGACCGCCGATGTCGTGATCGTCGATCTCCCGTACCGGGACCATCTCCGCCGCGGTTCCGGTCAGGAAGACCTCCTCGGCGAGGTAGAGCTCGGCGCGGGCGATGTCGCGTTCGACCACGGTGTAGCCGAGGTCGCGGGCGATCTGGATCACCGACTTGCGGTTGATCCCGTCGAGGATCGAGGCGGTGTGCGGCGGGGTGAGGATCTCGCCGTCGCGGACCACGAAGATGTTCTCGCCCGAGCCCTCGGAGACGAAGCCGCGCTCGTCGAGCAGGATCGCCTCGTCGTAGCCGGCGTTGGCCGACTCGGTCTTGGCGAGGATCGAGTTGAGGTATGAGCCCGAAGCCTTGGCGTGCGGGATCGCGCCACCGGGGCTGTTGCGCCGCCAGCTCGAGACCTTGGCGCGGATCCCCTTGCCGGCGCTCTCGTCACCGAGGTAGGCGCCCCAGGGCCAGGTCGCGATGATCACGTCGACCGGGGCCGACTTGGCGTAGAGCCCCATCTCGCCGTAGCCGCGGAAGGCGAGCGGACGGATGTAGCAGGAGCGCTGGCCGTTGCGGCGCATCAGCTCGTGCGTCGCCTGGCGCATCTCCTCGGTCGAGTACGGCAGCTCCAGGTAGTAGAGCTCGGCCGACTTGGCCAGCCGATCGAGGTGCTCCTGGTGGCGGAAGATGGCCGGGCCGCGCTCGGTCTCGTAGGCGCGGATCCCCTCGAAGACGCCGGTTCCGTAGTGCAGACCGTGCGTCAGCACGTGCACCTTTGCGTCCTCCCAGGGAAGAAACTCGCCGTTCTTCCAAATCAAATCGACCGTGTCCATGTTGAGGGAATTATGCCGGATGGATCGAAGGGGTTGAAACCAAGTACCTCGAATGACCTTCCGAAACCACGAAAAAGGAGGATGCAGGATGAAGAGATTTCTTCCCCGGCTGACCTACGCGAACGTGATCGCGTCGTTGGCCCTGTTCATCGCCCTGGGCGGCGCCGCGGTCGCTGCCGGACTGCCGAAGAACAGCGTCGGACCGAACCAGATCAAGAAGGGCGCGGTGACCGCGAAGGCGATCCGCAAGCAGGCCGTGACCGCCGGCAAGATCGCGCCCAAGGCGGTGACCGCGGGCAAGCTCGGCCCCAACGCGGTGCTGCCGGGCAACCTCGGCGCCGGGATCATCGACCCGAGCAAGATCGCCGCCGGCGCGGTGACCGCGGAAAAGATCAAGAACAACGTCGTCACCACCAACAAGCTGAACAACGCCGCGGTGACGTCGCAGAAACTCGCCGGAGACGGCGGTCGCGACCTCGAACCTCGACCGAAAGCTCGCGGTGACCGCGCCGAAGATCGGCAAAGGCGCCGTCACCACCGAAAAGCTGGCGGCGGATGTGCTGAGCAACGTCGAATCGCTGAAGAGCGGCCAGACCGAGCGCGGCGTCTTCGACCTCGGCGGCTTCAACGAACCACCGAAGACGCGATCACCGAGCGTCGGCGCGATCAGCTTCCAGCAGGCGCTGGCGGCCCGATCCGGCGGTCGACGTGATCAAGAAAGGCGGCCCCTACACGGCGCCCGTGCCCGGGCCTCGGCGGCGGCAACACGACGCCGGAAGCCGACCGGCGGCGCCGTCTGCATCTACCTGACCACGGAAACCAACCTCGAACGCGACCGGCGCCAGCCCGCTCGCGCTCGAGAAGCGTCACCGCCTCGGGTCGCGTGGTCGCAAATCAAAAAGAACCGAAGACGGCGAATTCGTCGCCGCCGGCGTCTGGGCGGTGACCGCGCCCTAAGTTCGGCCAGCGCCTGGATCACCGCGGCGGTCATCTCCGCGGTGCCGACCTCGACCTCGGAGGGCACGTCCACCATCGGCGGTGGTGCGGCGGGCCCCCCGGCGAGGTCGGGCGTGCGCAGGCCGTCCTCGAGGACCGCGTCGACCGCCGCCTCGATCCGCGCCGCCTCGTCGGCACGACCGAGGCCGTGGCGCAGCATCATCGCCACCGAGAGGAAGGTCGCGAGCGGGTTGGCGATGCCTTTGCCGGCGATGTCCGGGGCCGAGCCGTGGACCGGCTCGAAGAGCCCCGGCTCGCCGTCGGCGCCGAGGACTGGCGCTCGGGCAGCATCCCGAGGCGAGCCGGTCAGCATCGCCGCCTCGTCGCTGAGGATGTCGCCGAAGAGGTTCTCGGCGACGATCACGTCGAAGTCGGCCGGGCGCGAGACCAGCTGCATCGCGGCGTTGTCGACCAGCAGGTGGTCGAGCGTCGACGTCGGGATAGTCGGCGGCGACGCGGCTCGACCACCTCGCGCCAGAGCCGCGAGGTCTCCATCACGTTGGCCTTGTCGATCGAGGTGACCTTCGGCTCGCCGACCCTCGGCGCGGCGCGGCGGCGTCGAAGGCGGCGCGGGCGATCCGCTCGATTCTCGGCGCGTGTATACGCAGGTGTCGAAGGCGGCGTCGCCGTCGCGTCCGGCTTGCCGAAGTAGATGCCGCCGGTCAGCTCGCGGACGACCAGCAGGTCGGTGCCGGCGATGCGCTCCTCGCGCAGCGGGCTGGCGCCATCAGCGCCGGGCTCGGGCGGACCGGGCGCAGGTTGGCGTAGAGCCCCATCCCTTTGCGCAGGCCGAGCAGGCCCTGCTCGGGACGCGGGTCGTCGGGGTCGGTCGTGTCCCATTTGGGACCGCCGACCGCGCCGAGCAGCACCGCGTCGGCGGCCTTGCAGGCGTCCAGCACCTCGTCGGTGAGGGCGACGCCGTGGGCGTCGATCGAGCAGCCGCCCATGAGGCGCTCGTCGTAGCTGAACTCGCCGAGCGTGTCGAGGACCTCGACGGCCGGCGGCGACGATCTCGGGGCCGATCCCGTCACCGGGCAGGACGACTATGTTCGGCGCGTCTGGCACGGGCGCGGACTCGTACTCAGGCGCGCCGTAGCTTCGATGTTGAGGCGCACGTAGTCGAGCCGCAGCGGGCTCGGCTGGGCGGCGAGGACGTCGGCGACGAACTGGTCGCGGCAGCTCGTCGCGGCAGCTCGTCGACGTGGGCGCCGAGGCAGACGGTCTGGGCGAAGACCTCGGGCTCGGGCGGATCGACCGGCCAGGGCTCGAGCCAGCAGCGCACCGTCGGCGAAGCCCGCGGCGCGCAGGCGCGCTTCGGTCTCCTCGGCCCCGGCGTAGTTCCAGAGCCGCTCGAGCCGCCGCAGGTGCTCGGCGTAGGGCTCGCGCCGCGCGACTTCCTCGCCGGCGACGCGGAAGGCGTTGATGTTGCCCTCGCCGCCGCATTGGGCGGCGAAGCGGCCGCCCTCGCGGAGTGCCGCCCGCATCCGCGCGAAGAGCGCGTCGTGGTCGAGGATCCAGTGGAAGACGGCGGTCGAGAAGACGGCGTCGACCGGCTCGTCCAGCTCCAGCTTGGTCAGGTCGCTGACCAGCGCCTCGTCGCTCGGGGCGCAGCACCTTGCGCACCTGCTCGACCATCGAGGGCGAGCCGTCGACCGCGATCACGCGGCCGTCCGGGACCCGCTCGATCACGATCGCGGTGGTGCGGCCGGAGCCGCAGCCCGCGTCGAGGACGGTCTCGTCCGCCGCCCAGGCCGAGCCGGTCGAGCACGCCCGTCGCCCAGTCCTCGTGCGGGAGCGCGACGCGCTGGTAGGTCGCGGCGTCCCAATCGCGGGTCGTCGACTCGGCCATCCGGTCCTCGCTTCGGCGCTCCAGAGTGCTGGTCGTGACCGGCCCGATGCGCTCGCCGACGCCTCGTAGGCGTCGATCGCGCCGACGTTCTGCAGCGTGATGCCGATGTCGTCGAGCCCGTTCGAGCAGCCGGTGCTTGACCTCCGGGTCGACCTCGAACGGGAAGACGCCGGCCGGCGCAGCGGACCTCTCGCCGTCGAGGTCGATCTGCGCCTCGCCGGCCGCGGCGATCGCGCGCGCAGTCGGCCTCGTCGAGCGATCGCCGGCAGCAGCCCGATCTTGGTGCAGTTGGAGTAGAAGATGTCGGCGAAGCTACGGCGCGACGATCGCCTCGAAGCCGTAGTCCTCGAGCGCCCAGGGCGCGTGCTCGCGCGAGGAGCCGCAGCCGAAGTTGCGGCCCGGCGACGAGGATCGGGTTCGCGCGGCAGCTCGAGCTCGGGCTCCTTGCGCCCAGTCGTAGAAGAGGAACTCGCCGAAGCCGGTCCGCTCGACCCGCTTGAGGAACTGCTTGGGGATGATCTGGTCGGTGTCGACGTCGGCGCGGTCGAGCACCGACGACCTTGCCCGCGATGATCGTCGATCGGCTCGCATCGTTCAGCTCCAGTCCCGGATGTCGACGAAATGGCCCTCGATCGCCGCGGCGGCGGCCATCTGCGGGCGAGACCAGGTGGGTGCGCCCGCCCGCGCCCTGGCGGCCCTCGAAGTTGCGGTTCGAGGTCGAGGCGCAGCGCTCGCCCGGCGCGAGGATGTCCGGGTTCATGCCCGAGGCACATCGAGCAGCCCGCGCTCGCGCCATTCGAAGCCGGCGCGCGCGGAAGACCTCGTCGAGGCCCTCCGCCTCGGCCTGCGCCTTGACCTGCTGCGGAGCCGGGCACGACCATCGCGCGCACCGCCGTCGGCGACCTTGCGGCCCGTCGACGACCGCGGCGGCCGCGCGCAGGTCCTCGATGCGCGAGTTCGTGCAGGAGCCGATGAAGACGCGGTCGAGCGCGATCTCGGTCGATCGGCGTGCCCGGCTCGAGGCCCATGTAGGCGAGGGCGCGCTCGGCCGCTTCGCGGTCGGCCGGGGACTCCAGCGCCGCCGGGTCGGGCACGGCGTCGGTCGACCTCGACGACCATGCCCGGGTTCGTGCCCCAGGTGACCTGCGGCGAGATCGCGGCGGCGTCGACGTCGACCTCGCTGGTCGAAGCTCGCGCCCGCGTCGGTCGCGCAGCTCGCGCCAGCGCGTCGACGGCGGCGTCGAAGTCCGCCGGCGCCGCCGGGGCGGCCGCTCGACGTACTCGAAGGTCGTCTCGTCGGGGGCGATCATGCCCGCCCGGCCGCCGCCCTCGATCGTCATGTTGCAGACCGTCATCCGGCCCTCCATCGAGAGCGCCTCGATCGCGGGGCCGGCGTACTCGACGCGTGGCCGATCGCCGCCGCCGACGCCGAGTCTGGCCGATCGTCGCCAGGATCAGGTCCTTGGCGCGTGACGCCGGAGCCGAGCTCGCCCGCGTAGCGGATCCGCATCGTGCGCGGCCGCTTCTGGACCAGGCACTGGGTCGCGAGCACGTGCTCGACCTCGGAGGTGCCGATCCCGAAGGCCAGCGCGCCGAAGGCGCCGTGGGTCGAGGTGTGGCTGTCGCCGCAGACGATCGTCATCCCCGGCTGGGTGACGCCCAGCTCCGGGCCCGATCACGTGGACGATCCCCTGGCGGTCGGAGCCGAGGCGAGTAGAGCGGGATGCCGAACTCCTCGCAGTTGCGCTCCAGCGTCTCGACCTGGACGCGCGAGAGCTCGTCGGCGATCAGCCGGGCCGCCATCGTGCCGTCGGTCGGCGACGTTGTGGTCGGCGGTCGCCAGCGTCTGGTCGGGCCGGCGGACCGGGCGGCCGGCCAGGCGCAGGCCGTCGAAGGCCTGCGGCGAGGTGACCTCGTGGACGAGGTGCAGGTCGATGTAGATCAGCCCCTCGGCGACCTCGTGGGCCTCCCAGATCTTTTCGAACATGTTCTTGGGCATCTGCTCAGCTCCTCCTCAGCCCGGCGGCTATCACCGCGATGAAGCGGGTCGGCTCGGTTCCTTCGTTCTCGAAGTGGTGGGGAGATCGGCGTCGAAGGTGACGCTGTCGCCCCCGTCGAAGCTCGGTCGCGGCTGCCCTCGGGACGCAGCGCGAGGTCGCCGGCGAGGACGACCGCGGTCTCGCGGCTGCCCGGCTCGTGCATCGGCGGGTCGGCGGCGCCGCCGGTGGTCGCGCCGGGCTCGAGCACGTGCAGGGAGACGTCGGCGCGCTGGCCGGGCAGCGGCGGGGTCAGCTCCTCGATGCGGTGCCCGCCGCGGCGGCTGCCGGCGGCGCTCGGCCGCGCGGGAGATCGCGACGTGCCGGCCCTCGTCGAGGCGCAACAGCTGCGACAGCGTCAGCTCCAGGCCCGCGGCGATCTTGCGCCGCGACGGCGAGCGTCGGCGAGGTCTCCCCGCGCTCGACCTGCGAGAGCATCTGGGCGCTGACGCCCGAGCGGTCCGCCAGGTCGCGCAGGAGAGGGACATCGCGTCGCGCAGCGCGCGGATGCGGGGGCCGACAGGGCGGTCGGGTCCTGCACGGGTTGGGACGTTGCGGCTGCCACGTGGGCGTACGTTATCACGGACGGTTGTAAATGGGGGCTTGGCGGATCGAGAAGGCGTCCGTCCCGGTCACGGCCCGGGCTGGCTGTGGCCGTGACCGGGACGGACTTGGAGGAGGGCTCGGAGGTCGGCGGCCAGGTCGGAGGGTTCGCCGTGGACTTGATCTTCGGTGATGCGGACGACGGTGAAGCCGCGGGCCTCCGAGCCGTCGGTCTCGCTTTCGGTCCTTGCGGAAGGCTCGCTTGGTGCCGTGGGACTTCAAGCCGTCGAGCTCGGCGATGAGGTGGGGCCTCGGGCCAAAGGCAATCGACCTGGAGGTGGTCGTCGTCGATCAGTGAGCCAGGCGTTCAGGCGCGGACGCGGGATGCTGATGGGCATTGAGGAAGGGGAGGAACACTTCCTCGAGCGGGCTGCGGATGCGGCCGCCGGGGTCGTCGCGGAGGCGCTTGGAGACAGAACGAGACGATCGCGGTGCCCTTGTGGCGGGGGTGGCGGTCGAGGAGGACCGGGATGAGACGGGGCCGTAGATCCCGAGGTATTCCATCTCCCGGAGCGCCGCTCTCGGCCGCCGCCTCGCCTTTGTCCGCGGCCGAGATCGAGGACGGCGCGGGCCGCGGAGGTGACCGGGATTCCATCGACGAGATCGCCGCTCGTCGGTGCGGAAGCACCGAGAAGTGGCGACGGATGGTGCGTTGGGAGCGCGTCTTCCGCGGCACCGTGACGTGGGTCTCCCCCGTCCCCGATCCCCAGATGCCCCAGAGCGCCGTCGCCGACCGATGGCTGAGCACCGCCCCGTCCCCGGATGCGAACACCGCCGCCATCCACCTCCCCCGCATCGTGATCGCCATGTGTCCCACCGCGTAGACGCCTTGGTGGATTCGATGAAGGCGCCCGGCCTTCGACACGGCTCATCGATCGCACCGGGTCCCAAGCCCAGCGAGAGCAACTGCTTTCGATTCACGATCCCATGCTGTCGCCCGGGCCAGATCCGGCCAGCGCTCGGTCCACCGTCTGCGATTTGGGCGCTGTGGGAGCCCTTTTTGCAGACGGTCCGGACATGGGACCGATCGTGGCGGGAAAATGCGCACGCGTGGTGCGCAGATCGCGGAATGTTTGTTACGGGCCGGTGCGCTCGATGGCGGCTTCGGCGGTGGCCGCCTCGGCCTCGCGGGTCGCGGCGCCTTCGAGGGTGTTGGACAGGGCCCGCAGGTAGGCGCGGGCGCTGGCCTCGATGATGTCGGTGGCGACGCCGGAGCCGGAGGCCAGGGTGCCGTTGGTCCGCAGCATCACGGTCGACCTCGCCGAGGGCGTCCTCTCCCCCGGTCACCGCCTCGACCGTGTACTTGACCAGCTCGCACTCGACTCCGGTCGCCGCTTTGATCGCGCGGAAGATGGCGTCGATCGGGCCGTCGCCGGTGGACTCGCCGACGACTTCCTCGCCCGAGGGCAGGGTGACGCCGATCTTCGCCAGCGGCTCCTTGCCGCTCGCGGCGGTGACCTCGAAGGAGGCCAGCTCGTGGGCGTCGCCGCGGTCGCGCATCTCGTCGGAGACGATCGCCTCCAGGTCGAGGGCGGTGACCTGCTTCTTGCGGTCGGCGACCTCCTTGAAGGCCTTGAAGGCGGAGTTGAGGGCGCCGCCCGTCGATCTTGTAGCCGAGCTGCTCCAGCGCGTCTTTCAGCGCGTGGCGGCCGGAGTGCTTGCCGAGCACGATCGAGTTGGACTCGAAGCCGACTTCGGTCGCGTCCATGATCTCGAAGGTGCGTGCGCTCCTTCAGCACCCCGTCCTGATGGATCCCCGACTCGTGGGCGAAGGCGTTGCGTCCGACGATCGCCTTGTTCGGCTGCACCGGGTAGCCGGTCAGGCGGCTGACCAGGCGGCTGGTGCGGGCGATCTCGCGGCGTGTTGATGCCGGTGGTGAAGCCGTGGGCGTCCTCGCGGACGCGTGATCAGCATCGCGATCTCCTCCAGCGAGCAGTTGCCCGCCCGCTCGCCGATCCCGTTGATCGCGCACTCGACCTGGCGGCGCCCGCCGCGATCCCGGCGTAGGAGTTGGCGACGGCCAGGCCCAGGTCGTCGTGGCAGTGGACCGAGGTGACGACCTTGTGCAGGTCCGGGACCAGCTCGTAGCAGGTCGCGCCACATCGCCGCGTACTCCTCCGGGGTCGCGTAGCCGACCGTGTCGGGGACGTTGATCGTCGTCGCCCCCGCGTCGATCGCGATCTGCAGCACCTCGGCGGTGAACTCGAAGTCCGAGCGGGTCGCGTCCATCGGCGAGAACTCGACGTCGTCGCAGTAGGCCTTGGCCATCGTCACCGCCGCCTTGGCCTGCCCCTTGACGTCCTCGCGGTCGGTCCGCATCTGGTGCTTGATGTGGATGTCGGAGGTCGAGATGAAGGTGTGGATGCGCGGCCGCTCGGCGTCCTTGACCGCCTCCCAGGCGGCGTCGATGTCGGCCTTGTGGGTGCGGGCCAGGCCGCAGATGACCGGCCCTTCGACCTCGCGGGCGATCGCCTTGACCGCCTCGAAGTCCCCGGGCGAGGCGATCGGGAAGCCGGCCTCGATCACGTCGACGCCGAGCCGCGCCGAGCTGCTGGGCGATCTCCACCTTCTCGGCGGAGTTCAGCGAGATGCCGGGCGACTGCTCGCCGTCGCGCAGCGTGGTGTCGAAGATGTGGACGCGGTTGGCGTCGGAAGTTGCGGTTACCTCAGTGTCGTTCGGTCCCATGGGACCCCTCCTTCTCTCTGAATCTGAAATGGCCTCTTGTCTCTCGCGGCTATCGCGCCGCCCAGCGCTATTCCCCCCGAGGGGGGAGGAGAAGGAGAAGCGCGAGGCTGTTCAGCGGAAAGGCCATTTCCACCGGGGAGGGTAGCGCACCGCCGGCGTCGTGTTCTAGCCTGCCGCCCGATGTCTACGGCGGCGGGCACGCGGATCAACTGGCTGGCGCTGTTCGCGATCGGGGTCGCGACGGTGACGATCGCCAACGACTTCTCGGCGATCAACGTCGCGCTGCCGACGATGGAGGCCGACTTCCACACCGACATCAACACGATCCAGTGGGTCGTCAACGCCTATGCGCTGACCTTCGGGGTGATGATCGTGACCGGCGGACGGCTCGCCGACATGTTCGGGCGGCGCAACGCGTTCTTCCTCGGGGCAGGGATCTTCGCGCTGTTCTCGGCGGCCGGAGGCGTCTCCCCGACCGAGACCTTCCTGATCGTCACCCGCGCCCTGATGGGGGTCGCTGGCCTGAGCCAAGCGCTCGCGGCGGACCGCTGCTGACGTCCACCCAGGGACCGCTCCGTACGTACACGCAGAGACCGCACCGCACGAACACCCCGTGACCGCACCGCACGTACACCCACGGACCGCTCCCCACGAACACCCAGGGCCGGTCAGAGCAGCGCGTCCACCGCTTCGAGCACCTCGACCACGTCGCCGTCGAGTTTCACCGCCGCCATCCCGTCGTACTCGGTCTCGCTGCGGGTGACGATCGCCAGCGTGCCACCGTGACGCAGCGTCCTCATCGGCAGGTCAGCGACCGGGTAGACCTCGAGCGAGGAGCCGATACAGATCAGCAGATCGGCGTCATCCGCGTAGGCCTCGGCGCGCACGGTCGGCAGGAACGGAAGCTCCTCACCGAACAGCACAACGTCCGGTTTCAACGGCTCCCAGCAGTCGCAGCGGGGAATCCGATCGCGGTCGGTTTCGATCCGCCGTGTGACCTCGTCGAAGTCGTAGGTCCGCTGACAAACGAGGCAACGAGCGCGTTCGATCGAGCCGTGCATCTCGATCAGCTCGCGGGTCCCGGCCTTGGCATGCAGGCGGTCGATGTTCTGAGTGATCACGGCCTCCAGCTGCCCGGCCTGCTCCCACTCGGACAGCAGCTCGTGGGCACGGTTTGGCTGCTTGTCGGAGAGGATGTGGAAGCGGTGGGCGTAGAACTCCCAGAACCGCTTGGGCTCTGTTCGCAGAACGTCGATGTGCGCGATCGACATCGGGTCGATCCCGGTCCACAGCCCTGTCCCCGGTGAACGGAAGTCCGGGATCCCGGACGGAACCGAGATCCCGGCGCCAGTCAGCGCGACCACCGAGCGAGACTCGGAGATCAGCGCCGCCAGCTTTGCGACATCACTCATTTGCCGCTGAAGTTCGGCCTCCGCTTCTCAACAAAAGCGGCCACTCCCTCACGTCCGTCGGGGGAGCTGAACGCCTCCGCGAACGCCCCCTCCTCGGCCTTCAATCCCGCATCGAGATCCCCGGCGGCCGAGACTGACTTGATCAGTCTCACCGCGTCCCCCGGGGAGCGCGCGAGGTAGGCGGCCCAGTTCAGCGCGTAGTCGAGCAGCTGTTCATCGGGCACGAGCTCGCTGACGAGTCCATAGGCATGGGCTGCGCCGGCCGTGATCGGGTCGCCGCTGAGGTTCATCTCCAGCGCCTTGGCACCACCGACCAGCCGCGCCAACCGCTGGGTGCCACCGAACCCGGGGATCAGGCCGAGCCCGATCTCAGGCTGGCCGAAGCTCGCCGACTCGGCCGCGATCCGCAGGTCACAGGCCATCGCGAACTCGTTGCCGCCGCCGAGCGTGACCGCGTTGACGGCGGCGATCGTGACCACGGGGCTGAGCTCCCAGGAACGGAACAAAGCTTGTACCTCGTGCACGAACGCGGCCGGATCGTCCATCGCGCTGAACTTCTTCAGGTCAGCGCCGGCCGACCACAGGTTCGGGTTGACCGACGCGAACACCAGCGCCTTTACCCCCTGCTCCGCCGCAGTTGTATGCGCGTGCTTCAGGGCCGCCGCGAAGTCCGGTGAGATCGAGTTGGCGGGCCTGTTGTTCAGCCACGCGATCGCGACCTTGCCGTCGGCGGCGACGATGCCGCGGTCGCCGCCGGCCAGCGTTTCCAACTGAACCAAGGCGTCCGCGAACTGCGGGTCGGGCTTCGCGTACGGGTAGAAACCCTGCCCGGTCGAACGTCCCAGCCGTCCGCTTGCGACCATCCGCCGCAGGATCAGCGGCGGGGTGTAGTTGTCGCCCCATTCGTCGGCGGCGCGCTCGAGCCGCACCAGAATCACATCCAGCCCGGTCGCGTCGGCCTCCGCAAACAGCGGCGGCGAAAACCCAAGGCCCACCTGCAACCCGGTCTCGATGTCTTTCATACTGGCGACGCCGTCTTCGAGGATCAGGCAGGCCTCGACCAGCATCTGCAGCTTCATCCGCTCCAGCAGCGCGTCGTCGTCGGCGGGCGGCTCGGTCGGGTGCTCGGGGTCGAACAGCGGCGGTGGGGCGCTGCGAGCCGGGGCCGCCGAGGCATTTGGATCCGATAGTGGTCCCGCAAGACCACTATCGGAATAGTCGTAAAAACCGGCCCCGGTCTTCTTCCCGAGGTCGCCCTGGAGCACGTGACGGCTGAGGTCCGGGTGGGCGTAGAAGCGTTCCGGCCCGTATGAGGCGGTCAGGAACTCGGCGACGTGGCGGACCGTGTCGAGCCCGAGCTGGTCGGCGAGCCGGTACGGGCCGAAGGTCCCCGGGCGCGCGGCCTCGAGCACCGCATCGACGTCCGCGATCGGCACTTTCGTCTCGTACTGATGGCGCATGATCACCGAGAGCCCGCTGAGCAACACGCGATTGACGACGAACCCGGGCGCCTCGCCCGAGCGGATCGCGGTCTTGCGGATCGCGGCAGCGAAATTCAGCGCGGCCTGGATCGTCTCGTCGGAGGTGTGTTCGGACTCGACCACCTCAACCAGCCGTGCCTTCCCGGCCGGGTAGAAGAAGTGGATGCCGATCACCTTGTCGGGTCTGATCGTGACGTTGGCGAGTTCGGAAATCGGAAGGCTGGAGGTATTCGAGGCGAGGATCGCGTGACCGGGAGTGACCACATCCAGCTCCGCGAACACGGCCTCCTTGATCTCGATCACCTCGGGAACGGCCTCGATCACGAGGTCGACGTCACCGAAGCCATCCCAGCTGCCGTCGAGGTCGCGGCTGACGACCGGAAACCCGGCCTTCTGAATCGTGGCGGCGATGGCGGCGCCCATCACGCCCGTTCCCACCACGCCCACTTTGAACACGTGCATAGCTGGAGCCTAGGGATTCGGCCGGTAATTGGCTCCTAACGGGGCTTGTGTGAGCACCATCACTTGACAACCGATACATAACGATATATCTTTATTGCATCGCGTAAGGGTCACTAAGTAATACCCCTAGGGCAACAGAAGCCGCCGGAGGCCACAGGCCCGGCGAGCGCCCAGAGCCAAACAAGCTCCGCGACAACGCAAATACAGAAAGAGAAATATGCGAAGCGATAGATACGAAAACTACGGCCGTGAAGGCCGACATCAGTCAGGTGGCCGCCCCGGTGGCCACGGAGTAGGACCCGGCTGCCGCCACCGTTCCGGTGGCCCGCGCGGGGAAGCTGAAGGCTTCGGGCCCGGCGGCTACGGCCCCGGCTTTGGACCCTTCGGTGGGCCCGGCGGACCCGGTGGTCGCGGTTTCGGACCGGGCTTTGGCCCGGGTCGTCACGGACGCGGGCGCGGACGCCGGCGTCGCGGTGACGTGCGGCTCGCGCTGCTGTTGCTGCTGAAGCTCGATGGCCCGCTGAACGGCTACCAGCTGATCCAGGGACTGCAGGAGCGCAGCGAAGGCCGCTGGACGCCGAGCCCCGGCTCGGTCTACCCGGCCCTCAACCAACTCGAGGACGAGGGCCTGATCCGGTCCGCCCAGATCGAGGGCGAATCCGGCCGCGCGTTCGAGCTCACCGAGGCGGGCACAAGCTACGTCGACGGGCTCGGCGAGGTCAAGGCTCCGTGGGAGTCCGAGGGCGAGCATGACGACTCCCAGGCACAGCTTGGGCAGACCATGCGCAGCCTCGGCCGCGCGGTGAAGCAAATCGTCGTGGACGGCGATCCGAACCAGATCGCGAAGGCCACGGAGCTGCTCACGCAGACCCGCAAGGACCTCTACCGAATCCTCGCCGGCGACGACGTTTGACGGATTCCGGGAGCGCTGGAGGCGCCCGTTTCGAGGGGAGGTACTACCGGTACCTGCCCAACGAAACGGGCTCCCAGCCATACCCGGAATCTCGCCGAACCGACCCGGGCCACCGGGTCGGTCGCTCGACAAACTGCGCCCGGCGAGCGTGCCATGCTCCCATCAAACCCACGAGGCTAAGCTCGAAGTGATGCCTGACACACAAACTCCAGCGATCGCGGTCGAGACCCTGGTCAAACGCTTTGATCAGGTCGAGGCCGTCAAAGGTGTGAGCTTTGAGGTCGCGGAAGCCGAGGTTTTCGGCTTCCTCGGCCCCAACGGCGCCGGTAAATCCACCACCATCAGCATGCTCTGCACGCTGCTGCGGCCGACCTCCGGCTCGGCGCGCGTGGCCGGCTTTGATGTCGTCAGCGAACGCGACGACGTGCGCCGCAACATCGGTCTCGTGTTTCAGGACCAGACGCTCGACACCTACCTCACCGCAGCGCAGAACCTGCAGCTGCATGCCGAGCTCTATGGCGTCCAATCGGATCTCGTCGACGCCCGCATGGAGCAGGTGCTGAGGATGGTCGGATTGTGGGAGCGTCGCGACGCGGTGGTCGCGACCTTCTCCGGCGGCATGCGCCGCCGGCTCGAGATCGCCCGCGGACTGATGCACTCACCGCGGGTGCTGTTCCTCGACGAGCCCACGGTCGGGCTCGACCCACAGACGCGGCGCTCGATCTGGAACTACATCCGCGAGCTTCAGGTTCGCGAGCAGATCACGATTTTCATGACCACCCACTACATGGACGAGGCCGAGTGGTGTGACCGCATCGCGATCATGGACAACGGCGAGATCGTCGCGCTCGACAGTCCCGAATCGCTGAAGGCGGGTATCGGGGTGGACCGCGTCACGATCCATACCGACGACAACCCGGCAGCGATCGAAGCCCTGCGGGAGCGCTTTGGAATCGAAGCTCAGACAAGCGAGGGTGTCGTCACCTTCGGCGTCGCCGAGGGCGAGCAGTTCGTGCCGAGGCTGTTCACGGAGTTCGAGCTCCCAATCCGCAGTGTGTCGGTGTCGCGCCCGACGCTGGACGACGTGTTCATGTCGTTCACCGGTTCCACGATCCGCGATGCCGAAGAGGATCCCACCAAGGCCCGCAACCAGATGATCGCGCGGATGATGAGCGGAGGCAGGCGATGAGTTCGGTCAAAACCAACACTCCCAACACCGCCGCCAACGACGCGGCGGGCGCGAACGGGACGGCCCCATCGCAGATGCCAGTGGTGCGGGTGACGGTCCCGCGGCGCACCACCCGCAGCGAGCTGCGGGCGATCAAGATCGTCTGGCGCCGCGAGCTGATCCGCTTCAAGTCCGACCGGCTGCGGATCATCACCTCGCTGGTGCAGCCGTTCCTGTTCCTGTTCGTGCTCGGCTCGGGGCTGCAGCAGGTCGCGTCCGCCGGTACCGACGGGGTCAACTTCAAGACCTTCCTGTTCCCCGGAATTCTGTGCGTCACCGTGATGTTCACGGCGATGTTCAGTGCCGCCTCGATCGTCTGGGACCGTGAATTCGGGTTCCTGCGCGAGATGATGGTGGCTCCGGTCCGGCGCTCGTCGCTGGTGATCGGCAAGGTTCTCGGTGGAGCCACGGTCGCCTGCTTCCAGGGCCTGATCGTGCTGGCGCTGGCGCCGCTGGTGGACGTCCCCTACGCACCGCTGATGCTGCTCGGGCTGTTCGCGCTGATGGCAGTGCTGGCAGTCGCGGTCACGGCCTTCGGGGTGATGATCGCTGCGCGCATCAAGCAGATGCAGTCGTTCATGGCGATCATGCAGATGATCATCACGCCGCTGTATTTCATCTCCGGCGCGCTGTTCCCGGCACAGGGTCTGCCTGCCTGGTTGACGATCCTCAACCGTCTGGACCCGATCTCCTACGCGGTCGACCCGATGCGGCGGCTGGTGTTCGCGCACATCCCGACCTCCGCGCTTGCACGCTCGGAGTTGGCGGAGGGCATCACCTGGTTCGGCTGGCGCGTCCCATGGCCGCTGGAGGTCGCCGTAATCGTCGCGCTGGGGCTCGTGTTCCTCGGAGTCGCGATCTGGGAGTTCAGCACCGCGGAATGAGTCCTGCGGCCGATAAGCGCGGCTGAAGACCCCGATTTGGTGGCCGATTTCCAACTTGTGACTCGATCTTCACAACTCGTTCACAACCAGCGGCGGTCGGCCATGGATGCTTACGACCATGAGCTCGACCTCCCCGGCATCGGCTTCTCCGTTCACCAAGCTCGACGACGCGAAGCCAAGCAAAGCCCAAATGAAGATCCTTGTCGTTTCCGGCATGGGATTCTTCACCGACGCATACGACCTGTTCGTGATTGGGATCGTCGTCGCGATCCTGAAGACGCAGTGGAACCTCGACAGCAACCAGACGGCGCTGCTGTCGGCCGCGACACTGATCGCGTCGGCAGTCGGTGCGCTCGTCTTCGGTCGGGTGGCGGATATCTTCGGTCGCAAGAAGATGTACGGAATCGAGGTGCTGATCCTCGCGTTCGGCGCGATCGCGTCGGCCTTCTCTCCGAACCTCACGTGGCTGATCATCTTCCGCATGATTCTGGGCATTGGCATTGGCGGCGACTACCCCGTCTCGGCGACGATCATGAGCGAGTACTCGGGCAAGCGCAGCCGCGGCCAGATGGTCGGACTCGTGTTCTCGATGCAGGCGCTTGGCCTGATCGTCGGCCCGTTGATCGCAGTTCTGCTGCTGGCCCTGGGTATCAGTGACGACATCGTTTGGCGTCTGCTGCTGGGCCTCGGTGCGATCCCCGGCCTGTGCGTGTTCTATCTGCGCCGTCAAATCCACGAGACCCCGCGCTTCGCGATGGCAGGCGGTGACACCGCTGAAGCCCAGGCGGCGATCGAGCAGGGCCTGACCGGCGCGACCGGCGTGATCGGCGGCACCATCCCCGAGTCGACCGCCAACACGCGCAAGAGCTTCTCGTCCGGGTTCGGCACGCTGCTGGGTAACCCGGTGCTGCTGAAGTGGCTGATCGGTACGGCGCTCTGCTGGGGTCTGCTGGACTTCGCCTACTACGGCAACACGATCGCATCCCCTGCGATCGTCGCGCTGATCAATCCGAACTTCTCGATCCTCCAGTCCGCGTTGGTGACACTGGCGATCTTCGTTGTGTTCGCGCTGCCTGGCTACGCCTGCGCGATCCGTTACATCGACACGATGGGGCGCAAGAAGATCCAGATGATGGGCTTCGCGCTGATGGCGCTGATGTACCTGCTGATCGCGCTGATCCCGGGCATCTCAACCAACGTCGCGCCGTTCATCATCATCTTCGGTATCAGCTACTTCTTCACCGAGTTCGGTCCCAACACCACGACCTTCGTGTACCCAGCCGAAGTCTTCCCGACCGAGGTGCGGACCACCGGCCACGGCATTTCCGCGGCGACCGGCAAGGTCGGGGCATGTATCGGCGTCTACCTGCTGCAGCTGAACGTCGACTCGTGGGGAATCCGCACGGTTGAGGCGGTGTGCGCCGGTGTGGCGCTCGCCGGCCTGATTCTCACGGTGATCTGCCTGCCAGAGCCGATGGGCAAGACGCTCGAGCAGCTCGAAGCCGAGGCCGGAGTGAAGCCGGATCTTCCGCCCGTGACGGCGGCTCCCGCTACTGCATAGCCCACCGCCTACACAACACAGGAGAACGGTATGACTTACCAGATCGTCGTTGGCGTAGACGGATCCGAAAACGCCGAGCGTGCGCTACTGCATGCGATCGAAGAGGCACAGCTGCGCGCAGCCGAGCTGACCGCGCTGTTTGCCTGGGAGTTCCCGCTGATCGGGATCCCCGGAGCGTTTGACCCCGAACAGCTCGAGCTTGAGGCCAAGGAGTTCCTGGTCAAGCAGGTGGCGGCGGTGAATCCGCCCGAGGATATGCCCATCAATCACGTCGTCGCACAGGGCGACCCGAGCAGAAGCCTGCTCGAAGCCTGCTTCCGCGTGAAGGCAGATCTGCTGGTGCTCGGCGCCCGCGGACGCGAGGGGTTCACGGGCCTGCTGCTCGGCTCGGTCGGCCAGGAGTGCGCCGTCCACTCTCCCTGCTCGGTAGCGATCATCAAGGAGAATCGCGCACAGCTACAGGAGCACACGGCCTAGCTGCTGCTCACCAGACTCCCGGCTCCTGGAGTCGGCTTCTGCTCGCGAGCCCGTCACCCAGTCGGTGGCGGGCTCGAGTCTTTAAGCGGCTGGTGCTCGAACACGAAAGCGGCCGAGCCGGACCACCACTAACCAACATCTAAACCCGGCGCCCGACCGGCTGCGGATAGGCTCGCGTTATGAGTTACGTCCCACCCGTTCAAATCCTTGAGAAGTACGCCCAGCTGCTGGTTGACTGCGCGCTCGGCGAGGGCGCCGGCGTTCAGCCCGGCGACGTTGTGTACATGATCGCCGAGGAGGACGCCAAGCCGCTGTTCATCGAGTGCGCCAAGGCGGTGTGGAGGGCCGGCGGCAACGTCATCCCGAACTACCGCCCCGCCAGCGACTCGGAGTACAGCTACGACCGCTCCTACTACGAGATCGCCTCCGACGAGCAGCTCGACTTCGCCCCGAACATCTATTACAAGGGCCTCGTCGACCAGATGGATCATCTGCTCTACATCCACTGCGAACGCGACCTCACCGCGCTGCGTGACACCGACCCGGCCAAGCAGATGCGCAGCCAGGCGTCGATGATGCAGATGCTCGAGTGGCGGATCGAGAAGGAGAACGCCGGCAAGCTGCACTGGTGCATCGCCCAGTACGGGACCGAGGGAATGGCTTCCGAGGCGGGCCTCTCGATCGAGGAGTACTGGGATCAGATCATCAAGGCCTGCTACCTCGACGACCCCGACCCGATCGCGCGCTGGCACGAGCTTCAGGACCAGATCCACGCGACCCGCGATTGGCTCAACACGCTCCCGATCGACACGCTTCACATGGTCGGCGAGGATTCCGACATCACCTTCAAGTTCGGGGAGAAGCGCCTCTGGATCGGCGGCTCCGGTCGCAACGTCCCGTCGTTCGAGATCTTCACGAGCCCCGACTGGCGCGGGACAAACGGCTGGATCCGCTTCAGCGAACCGCTGTATGAGAGCGGCAACCTGATCACCGGCGTGCGACTCGAGTTCAAGGACGGGCTGGTCGTTTCCGCCACTGCCGACCAGAACGAGCGGCTACTGCAGGAGATGGTCGCCGCCGAGAACGCCAACCGCGTGGGCGAGTTTTCGCTCACCGACGCACGCGTGTCGCGGATCGACAAGTTCATGGCGTCGACGCTCTATGACGAGAACACCGGCGGCCCCTTCGGTAACACGCACGTGGCCGTGGGGCTGTCGCTGAACGACACCTACGACGGCGATCCGAGCACCGTCAGCGACGAAGAGTGGGATCGGCTCGGCTACAACAAGTCGGTCGTCCACACCGACATCGTCTCGACCACCGACCGCACCGTGACCGCGACGATGACCGACGGATCCGAGCTGGTGATCTACCGGAACGGTCAGTACCAGATGCCGGAGGGCGCCGCCGGCTAACCGCCGCGGTGCGCAGGGCCGGAGAGGCTTGCGGCTCGTGAACATTCACGGGCCGCGCCGCTCCGGAACTCGGCCGAGAGCGCGCGACGCACCTGAAAGCGGCTCAAGCGTTAGGCTCTCGCCCATGGCTGATCAACGACATCTTGAGCTGGACGACATCGTCAACCGTCCGGGCACGTATTTCAATCCTCAGACCGAAGTCCTGATCGTCGTTGACGACTCCCCCGAGATCGATGCCGAGATCTTCAATATGGAGGAGTTCGAGGGCGCCGACTGGGTCCAGATCTCCGACGAAGTTCCGGTTGACGAGGACCGTCGCGACGAGTTGCTGGAGGGCTTCCAGGTCCACTACCACGCCGGCTCGGCGTCATCCAACGAGGATGACGAGCCGGACGAGCTGGAAGAGGACGATCAGGAGCCCGGCCGCGAGTAAGCGGCGGCTCTGGCGGCCTCTGGACGCGACTGGACGCGTCCTTACAACAGCGAGCTGCACTTCTGCAGCTTGCTGACGTCATTGCCCGCCTTGGCGATGCACTGCGAATACTTCGAGTTCGGAGTGGTGCTCGCGCCACCGGAGGAGGCGCCCGCCTCGTTCTGAATCACCAGGTACTCGAGCGCGGCCTCGACCTCGCGGACCTTGGCCTGGAGCTGGCTGTAGGGCTTCAGCTGAGTCGGCGCGGTGATCGTCTGTGGCTGGTTCACGTGTCCGTAGCTGAAGCTGAAGTCCACTCCGAGACCGCTGAGACCGTTGAGTGCGCTGGAGATCGCGCCCGAGACGCTGACCTGATCGTTGATCGCGAGCTTGCGCAGCGAGTGGTCGCTGTTGGCACTCCAGACGCTGAACTTCGGGGTCCCGATGGTCTGCGCGACGGCGGCAAGCTCACCCGGGCTGATCTTGGTCGGAACCGAGCTCGAAGAACCGAGACCGAGGCTCGATGCGTTGGCGAGGATCTTGCTGAAACTGTTCAGCAGCGCGGTGGAGTTCACGTCCGCGTTCACGCGCGTGGTCGGCGTACCGTCAATCGACTCGGTGCCGGCCACCTCAGGGTTCTTCAACCAGTCCATCGGATCGATCCCAAGTTGGCTGAGGGGTTTGGATTTACTGCCGGTCGCGGAACTGCCGGAGACGGTGCCGAAGCCCGACTCGATGCGCTGGTAGTCAGCCTCGGGCAGCTGGTAGCTGTTGCCGTCAACCGTCACGTAGCCATGGCCACCGGCGGAGATCAGCTGCAGCCGCAGCGCACGTCCTTCAGCCTCTGCGGAAATCGTGAAATCGGAATCCGGGACCTTACCCGCCCCGTTTGACTGGAACGGTCCGCTGATCGAGATCACGATCGGCTGTTTGAACTGCGCCGATCCCGTTGGGCTGAGTGACAGCTGGATCGTCTGCGTTCCGCTCTTGATCGTGCCGTGACTCTGAAAAGTCTGCCTCAGGATCTGCTTGGCCTGAGCCGTGTTGCCGCTCCCGGTGCTTGTGTTGGAAGAACCGCCGCAGGCAGCGACTGCCAGCGCGGCCACGCACGCCGCAGCCAACGTCAATACCCAGCGGCCCCTGCGGGCCAAGCTCATCAATTCACTCACCAGGACTCCATCGATGCGGGTGCCCGGCGAACACACGCGGTAGTCAGGTTGCGCACGAAATCTGGGCGATACAAAGTCACGACCTACATATCATCGCGTATTCAGAAGGATTTCTGAAGGGTCGCTCACATGGCCCAGCTGCATATCCTGCGAGCAATCAACACGCGAGCCCTCAGATGAGCACACGCACAATCCTCTACACCGGCAAAGGTGGCGTGGGCAAGACCTCCGTCGCCGCCGCCACCGCGCTGCGCTGCGCCAGCTCGGGCAAGCGCACGCTGGTGCTGTCGACCGACCCGGCGCACTCGCTGGCCGATTCACTGGAATGCGAGATCGGCTCTGAGCCGACCGCGGTCGAACTGCCGCTGACCGCGGCCGCCGACGGCACGCCGCTGCTGTTTGCGCTGCAGATCGACGCGCAGCTGGAGATGAGCCGCCATTGGAGTGCGGTTCAGGATTGGCTTGGGCGGCTGCTCACCGAGCGCGGGATCGACCAGATCTCGGCCGACGAGTTGACCGTCCCGCCCGGCATGGATGAGCTCTTCAGCCTGCTGCGCCTGCAGGAGCAGCACCAGAGCGAGGCCTGGGACGTGATCATCGTCGACTGCGCGCCGACCGGTGAGACCCTGCGGCTGCTGAGCTTCCCCGACATCGCGCAGTGGTGGCTCGACAAGATCTTTCCGATGCAGCGCACGCTGCTGGCCGCCGCCGCGCCGCTGGCGCGCACGATGCTCGACATCCGGCTGCCCGACGAGACCGCGCTCCAGGACGTGGAACGCCTGTCACGCAACCTGATCAAGATGCACGAGATCCTGCGCGACACCGAGCACACCACGATCCGGCTGGTGATGAACCCGGATCGCATGGTCATCGGCGAGGCGATGCGGACGTTCACCTATCTGAACCTCTACGGCTACCTGACCGACGCGGTGGTCGTCAACCGCGTCTTCCCCGACGATGTCGGCGCCTACTTCGAACGCTGGCGCGGCCTGCAGGAGCAGCAGCTGCAGCTGGTACGCGAGGGCTTCAGCCCGGTGCCGGTGCTGACCGCCCCCTACTTCGACGAAGAGGTGATCGGGGTGCCGATGCTGCAGCGGCTCGGCAGCGAGCTATTCGGCGAGCCCGCTGCTGTTGCCGGCTCCAAGGCCGGCAACAGCAAAGACAGCGATGCAAGCGCACCCGACGCGATCCTCTACTCCACCATCACCCAGCAGCTGACCAGCGACGCTGAAACGGCGATGCTGCGGCTCACGATTCCGTTCGCGCGCAAGGACCAGATCGGACTGCGACAGATCGGTGCCGAGCTGGTGGTGAGCGCCGCCGGACAGCGGCGCACGATCATGCTGCCGCCCGCGCTCGCGGCCTACCAGCCGCAGTCGGCGCGCTACGAAGACGGCGCTTTGGAGATAAGTTTCAGGCGTGGAAGCTGACCTGCTCACAGACCCGGTAACACCAGAACAACCGGACCCTGCAACACGCTCGGACGAGCGCGACGCGGGCAGCGAGCCGCCTCCCCGCGGCTGGCAGCTGCGCGATCAGGCGCCGGAACCGCAGGCGGTGGCGGAGCTGCTGCAGAAGCTCGTGGAGTTGCTGCCGCCGGACCTGCAACAGCAGCTGGCGGACGCGCTCACGCAGTTGTTCGAGGCGATCAAGGCGCTGATCGACTGGTGGGTTGCGCGGCTCGAGCAACGCGCCTCGGCTCCCGTCGCCGTACGCGACATCCCAATCCTCTGACGAGCCCGCGTCCAGACGCCGTCGGTCAGCTGACGAGCCGCAGGTCCAGCTGACGGCCGCAGGTCCAGCCGCCATCGGTCAGCTGGTTGACCCCTGGATCACGACCAGCAAGCTGATCACCGCGATGATCGCCAGCGACAGCAGCGTCAGCGTGCGCGATTTGGTTATCTGGCCGTAGATTCCGATCAGGAACGCGACGACGATGATCGCGGTCGCAAGACCCAGGTGTTGCTGCAGCATCGTCCGCAATCCTGCTTATCTATTACCCATGGAGAATCCCATCTCGGTTCAGGATGTCGAAAACGGCCTGCGCGAGGTCGGCTACCTGCCCGGCGAGTCCACCGCGCTGGTTGCGTACCTTGCCACCCAGCTTGGCAAACCGGTGCTGGTCGAAGGCCCCGCCGGCGTCGGCAAGACCGAGCTGGCCAAGGCGATGGCGAGGTATCTGGACCGCGAGCTCGTACGCCTGCAGTGCTACGAGGGGCTCGAC
Source organism: uncultured Actinomycetota bacterium (assembly GCA_963737115.1). Taxonomy (GTDB): domain Bacteria; phylum Actinomycetota; class Thermoleophilia; order Solirubrobacterales; family Solirubrobacteraceae; genus Palsa-465. The sequence continues at coordinate 275,443 of CAVTRM010000014.1, read as the reverse complement.
GAGGCCAAGGCGCTGTATGAGTGGAACTACCGCAAGCAGCTGCTGCGCATCCAGACCGGCACTGCCGGCGAAGCCAACGGACAGGCTGATGCGGGCTGGAACGCGGTGCAGGACGACATCTTCGGCCAGGAGTTCCTGCTCGAGCGTCCGCTGCTGACTGCGATCGCCTCGGAGAAGCCGGTGGTGCTGCTGATCGACGAGATCGACAAGACCGATCAGGAGTTCGAGGCGATGCTGCTGGAGCTGCTCTCGGACTTTCAGATCACGATCCCGGAACTGGGGCGAATCGAGGCCAACAGCCACCCGGTGGTGCTGCTCACCTCCAATAACGCGCGTGAGCTGACCGAGGCACTGAAACGGCGCTGCCTGTATCTGTGGCTCGACTACCCAACAGCCGAGCATGAGCTGCGGATCGTGCGCCTGCACGCACCGGACCTGCCGGTGACCGTCGCTGAGAAGCTGGTCGAGGTCGTGCAGATGGTGCGTGAGCTCGATCTCAAGAAGCCGCCGAGCATCGCCGAGTCGATCGACTGGGCCCGCGCGCTGCTGCTGCTCGGCGCCGACAACATCGATCAGGACGTCTTCCGCGAGACGCTGAGCGTGATCGTCAAGCACCGCACCGACCTCGACATCGTCGCTGAGCGCGTCGGGATCAAGCTCGAACAGACCTCCGCCGCTGCGGGTTAGTGGGTGAGCCCGCTGGTGCCTATGGTTCCGCCCGGAAAGCCCAGCGGTCGCCCCGCGCACCCGCCTCAGGAGAGCCATCCCGGCACCTTTGACGGGGAGCTGCTCGCTTTCGCTCAGGACCTTCGCGATGAGGGCGTCGCGGTCGGCACCTCCGAGGTGCTGGATGCGTTCGCGGCGCTGCGGCTGGTCGACTGGGCCGCCCCGCACGAGTTCAAGGAGGCGCTGGCGACGACGATCGCCAAGTCCCCCGAGGACCGGCGGGTGTTCGACATTGTGTTCGACCGCTTCTTCTTCCGCGCCGCTGAACTGCAGGCGGTGCGGCTCGACGCCGGCGAACCGCAGGCGCGGATGGGCGGAAGCTCGGAGGAGATCGACCTTGAGGAGCTGCGCCGCCAGATCGCGCAGGCCCTGCAGGAGGCGAGCGAGGGAGACCTGCGCGACCTCGCGCGGCTGGCGATCGCGGCCTTCGGGCGTGGCGAGGGCTCGGGCGTGCTCGGCGTTGACGTGCAGCGCATCCGCCGTGCTCTGGGCCTGCGCACCGAAGCGCAGCCCGACCTGCCGGGCGACGACCCGCGTCGCGACGGCATCCCCCGCGACCAGCTGCGGGCGTTCGAGGCCCAGCTGCGACGCGAGCTCGAACGCCAGCAGATCGAACGCACCGAGCAGCTGCCGGCCAAGCGTGCGCTGAGCGACCTCGATCGCGGCCTGCCGGGCGGGCCTGTGCAGGATCTCGCCGCCGTACACAAGGTCGTGACCCAGCTGCGCCGGCGCCTGGCGACGCAGGGCCATGAGCTGCGCGGCCACAATCGCCACGCGCATGTGGATGTGCGTGCCACGATGCGCGCCTCGCTGCAGACCGGCGGGGTACCTGTCGACCTGAAATACCGGCCCCGGCGCCCGCGCCGGCCGGAACTGTTCGTGCTCTGCGACGTGTCGACCTCGGTGACCTCGGCGTCGACCTTCTTCCTCAGCGTGCTGCACGCGCTGCACGACGTGTTCCGCAAGCAACGCTCGTTCGTGTTCATCGAGCGCATCTCCGAGGTCACCGAGGTCTTCCAGCGCGAACGCGACTTCAAAAAGGCGGCCGAGCTGATCGCCAAGGACGCGGGCGTCGCCGACATCTCCGGGTACACCGACTACGGGCGTGTGTGGAGCGAGTTCAAGGACGAGATCGAGGACGAGCTGCACCCGCGCGCGACGGTGATCGTGCTCGGCGACGCGCGCACCAACGGCCGTCCGCCGCGCGAGGATCTGTTCGCACAGATCACCAAGAAGGCCGGCCGCACGTTCTGGCTGAACCCGGAGCCGAAGCTCTATTGGAACTACGGCGACAGCGTGATCGACGCCTACGCCGAGTACTGCGAGGCCTTTGAATGCTGGCGCACCGACCAACTGGAAGAGTTCGTCAAGGCGCTCACCCGCCCGGCATCACAGCGATAGGGCCATGTTCGGTTCTCCACAGGGGCCGTCGCCGGCGGTCCAGCTCGAACGTGTCTCGCTGACCTTCGACGGTCGAGTGCAGGCCCTGCACGAGGTGTCGCTGCGGGTTACCGCCGGGGAGATCGTCGCTGTGGTCGGGCCGAGCGGCTGCGGCAAGACCACGATGCTCGAACTGATCTGCGGGCTGCTGGCACCGGGCAGCGGCACGGTCCAGTCGGCGCCGGCGGCGCTGATGGCGCAGAGCGACCTGCTGCTGCCGTGGGCAACCGCACTCGACAACGCCGCGCTGGCGATGCGTGTCGGCCCGCGCCCGGTCCCTGTGGACCAGGCGCGGGACAGGGCCTTGCCCTGGTTCGAGCGGTTCGGGCTCGCCGGGTTCGAGGCAGCCAAGCCCTACGAGCTTTCGGGCGGGATGCGCCAGCGGGTCGCGTTCCTGCGCACGCTGCTGAGCGGCAAGCCGGTGCTCTGCTTGGACGAGCCGTTCGGCGCGCTGGACGCGATCACCCGCGCCGACATGCAGGGCTGGCTGACGCGCGTGCTTGCAGCCGAGGCCGCGGCCGGCGAGCCGCGCACGGTCGTGCTGGTGACCCACGATGTCGAGGAGGCGGCGGTGCTGGGCGACCGCATCGTCGTGATGTCGCCGCGGCCGGGACGCGTGGTCGACGTGATCGAGGTTGCCGCACCGCGCCCGCGGGTCGCGACCGACGCCTCGGTGGTGGCGCTGCGCGGCCAGGCGCTGGAAGTCCTGCGGGGAGCCGCCTGAAATGCGCCGCTGGCTGGCCCCATTGATCCTGATCGCGCTGCTGCTGTGCGCCTGGCAGCTCTACGTCGACCTGGCGCATGTGAGCGAATTCCTGCTGCCCTCCCCCACGGAGATCGCCTCGGCGCTCTGGAACGACCGCTCAGCACTGGCCGCGGGGCTGCGCGTGACCGGCGAGGAGATCCTGCTGGGGCTGGTGCTCGCGACGGTGCTGGCGTGCATCTGCGCGACCGCGATTCACTTCTCCTCGTGGGCGCGGCTGGCGCTGTATCCGCTGCTGGTCGGTTCGCAGGCGATTCCGGTGGCGCTGCTGGCGCCGGTGCTAGTGATGTGGCTCGGGTTCGGGATCCTGCCGAAGCTGATCGTGCTCGGGATCGTTTGCTTCTTCCCGATCGTCGTGACCCTGTCGACGGCGCTGGAAGCGGTCGACGTGGAGCTGATTAAGCTGATGCGAACATTCGATGCTCGTCGCAGCCAGATCTTTCGCCTGATCGAGCTCCCAGCGGCCCTGCCCGGGCTCTTCACAGGCCTCAAGCTGGCGGCGGTTCTGTCGGTGATCGGGGCGATCCTGGCCGAGACCAGCGGCTCCAGCAGCGGACTCGGCGAACTACTCACCTCGAGCATCGCGAACCTGCAAACAGCCGAGGCATTTGCCACTGTCTTCGTACTCTCTGCGTTTGCGATCCTACTCTTTGCTTTGCTGACGCTGCTTCAGCACCGCCTGCTGCCCTGGGCCACCCGTCAGAAACCGAGCCACATCACATGAGACTCCGCCACATCACCATGGCCGCCTGCGCGGTCCTAGCCGCGACTGCGGTCGCCGGTTGTGGCGAGTTCAAGAACACGGTCTATCCGCAACCGGGTACGACCACCCACGTCCCCGTGATGCTTTCCGGGGCACCGAACGGGCTGATGGCCGGCGTTTATGACGCGATCGCGCTCGGTTACTACCGCCAGTCCGATATGCAGGTCGAGTTGACGGTGCCCAGCGCCACCCAGGATCCGCTCACGGAACTGCACAACTTCAAGACCGAGGTGGCGGTCTCCTCGGAGCCGAACGTGCTGCTGCGTCGTAATCAGGGTGTGCCCGTGGTTTCGGTGGGCGCGATCGTGCAGCAGCCGCTGGCGTCGGTGGCGGTCAAAGAGGTGATCACCACCAAGGACAAGAACTGCGCCGGCAAGAAGGACTGCAAACGCACCAGCATCAAGAACTCCAAGCACAGCGGTGGTTCGACTACCACGACCAAGACCGTCACGACCAGGCTCAGGGACATCTGGGAGCCGGGCACGGTCGGCGACACCAGCAGCGCCGTACCGCCGAGCGTGGCCAGGGTCCTCGACGAGAAGCAGGTCCCCAACTACCAGGGCCTGGTGTTCGCCGTGCGGCCCGACTCGATCGTCAACAACACCTCCGCGATCCGCCGTTTTCTGCAGACCACCGCCCGCGGCTACGAGGCGGCGCGCAAGGACCCCGATCAGGCGGTCGACAACATGATCAGGCTCGATCCGTCGCTGGCCGGCAAGGGACCGCAACTGCTGGCCCAGCTGAAGGCCTTCCTGCCCTACATGTTCCCCGGCATCCAGACGATGGGCAGTTCCAAGGGCACGCACGTCCCCTGGGGCTTTCAGAACACCGCCGAATGGAGCAAGTTCGGCTACTGGCTGCACGATCACCACCTGATCAGCAACCCCAACGCCGTCACCGACGCCTCCACCAACGAGCTGCTCGCCGGTCAGGGCGTCTGAACGACCCCCTGGCGGCCGTAGACACGGCGCTGGACGCCACTCGCCCAAAAGGAAATCCGTTCGGGATCAATCAGCCGTTGAGCGGGCTCTTGCCGCCACTGCCTGACCGCAGCGCGTAGATGCCGGCCAGCGCCTTCCATTCGCCGAAGCGCTCGAACGCTTCGCGTACCTGCTCCTCGGTCGCATAGGAGTGGGGGTCGCCGTTGCCCTGCAGGCGCCCGATCAGTTTGATGAAGCTGAGGTCACCGGCCGGGATCTGGTCGAGCCGTCCCTGACCGCTGAGTGCGAGGATCTCGGTGGTCCAAGGGCCGATCTCCGGGATCAGCCGCAGCCGCCGCCAGCCGTGCTCCTGCTCCTGCGGGTCGGCGCTATCGAGGTTCACGCGCCCGCGCGCCACCTCGCGTGCGACCCGCATCATCGCCAGCGCGCGTTTGCCGGCCAGATCCATGCTCTCGAGCAGCGCGGGCGCGGTACCCGCAAGCCGCGCCGCGGACGGCGAATCCCTGAGCCCCGTGAACGCGTCGCGACGTCCGAGCGCGGCGACGATACGCCGCTGGATCGCGGCGGCGCGCTCGTATTCGATCAGCTGCTCGGTGATCGCCCAGGCCAGCGCCTCGAATGCCACCGGTCTCCCAGCCGGCCGTAAGGCCGGATTTGAGCGGATCGCAGGACCGATCCAGGGGTCTGCCTTGAAGCGCTGGTGGAAGGGCCGCAGATCGAGGTCGACGCCGAGTGCGCGGCGCATCCGCCGGATCGCGTCCGCGGAGGCGCGATCGGATGCGGAAGCGGCTCCGATCACGACGTCGCCGGAGCTGACCTGCGCGACGCGGATATGAACCGCAAGCAGGTCCTCGTCGGGGATCGAGCCGAGCACTCCGGCATCCGGATCGGGCGGTAGATGAATCAGCCGATGGATGACCCCGCGCCGCACCTGCGTGAGGCCGTCAAATGAACGCCGCCGCGTGAGCCGGAACGGCCACGGCGGGGTGAGCTCGACGCGGATCTCGGAGCGGAGCGCCGGTTCCTGCACCCGGACGCTCGTCCGGGCGCTGGTTGTGGCCACAAAGCCACCACCAGCGCTGCGGCTGGTCACTCGGCGCGGCCGATCGGCCGCACGTGCACGAGGTAAGTCGCGCCTCGCTCGGGGATCCGCGGCAGAGCCCGCTCATGAGGCTGTTCGATCGCGCGCTGGAGCTTGGCGGCACCGTAGTGGTGCAGCAGCGCGAGCGCCGCGGCACCGGCCACAAACCCGGTCGCGGCAGCGGCTGCTGTCTGCAGTTTCGGGTTCGCACGCATCAGGCCCGATGGACGGACGTTGTCGATCGTCCCCGGTTCGGTGCGGGTGAGCTCACGCGGTTCGGGCTCGACCAACTCACCGTCCACCACCTCGAGCTCATAGAACTCGTCGTCGATCCTGACCTCAGCGTCCACAGCTAGATAGTGACAGGCTTGCACGACAGGGTCGAACGCCTGCCAAGCCGCGACCGCTGCGGGGCTTGTGTGAGCCTGCTCCGTCGTCGGTCATGTGTGTTCGTTAGATTGGCCGGATACATATGGCGCCGATCGACGTATTCGCAAAGGCTCGGGAGTTCGAGCGGATTGAACAACTGAAGGCCGCACGGGAGATGGGCGCGTTGCCGTACTTCCACGTGCTGGAGGGACCGACCCTGCCCGTGGTCGAGATGGAGGGCGAGCGTCGGATCATGCTCGGCTCCAACAACTATCTCGGGCTCACCGGCGACGAGCGGGTCAAGCAGGGCGCGTTTGACGCGCTCTCGCGCTACGGCACCGGGCTCACCGGGTCACGCTTTCTGAACGGCACCATTGACCTGCATGTCGAGCTTGAGCGCGAGCTTGCGGAGTGGCTTGAGACCGACGACGCGATCGTGTTCACCACCGGCCACCAGGCCAACCTCGGTGCGCTGGGGACGATTCTCGGCCCGGGCGACACCGTGATCGCGGATTCCGGAGACCATGCCTCGATCCTCGACGGCTGCCTGCTGTCGCGCGCGCGGCTGCGTCCGTTCCGCCACAACCGGCTGGACCTGCTCGAGAAGCGTTTGAAGGCCGCACAGGAGGACGGCGGCGGGATCCTGGTCGTGGTCGATGGCGTCTACTCGATGGAAGGCGATGTCGCGCCGCTGCCGGAGATCGTCGAGCTGAGCCACCGCTACGGCGCGCGGCTGATGGTCGACGAGGCACACGCGCTGGGCGTGCTCGGAGAGCGCGGCGCCGGGACCGCGGAACTGTTCGGGGTCGAGGACCAGGTCGATCTGCGGATGGGGACCTTCTCCAAGTCGCTGGCGTCGTGCGGCGGCGTGATCGCCGGGTCGGCCGATGTGATCGAGTATCTGCGGATCGCCGCACGCCCGTTCATCTTCACCGCCTCGGCCGTGCCGGCAGCGATCGGCGCGACGCTCGCGGCCGTGAAGATTGCCCGCTCGAGCGAGGGCAAGGATCTGTTCAGCGCCGTGCTTAGCAACGCCCAGTATCTGCGCAACGGGCTGATCGAGCTCGGTTTCCAGGTCCGCCCGACCGGCCGCATGCCGGACGGCAGCGAGATCATCACGCCGGTGGTTCCGATCGTCGTCGGCGACGACTGGAAGGCCGTGTTCCTGTGGAAGGCGCTGTATGAGAAGGGCGTGTTCGTGAACGTCGCGATCGCTCCCGCGGTACCGCCCGGTGGCTCGCTGCTGCGCACGAGCGTGATGGCCACCCACGACGCGGTCACGCTCGACGAGGCGCTGGACAAGTTCGCGGACGCCAAGCGCGAGTTCGAAGCAGAGCACGGGCCGCTGCCCAGCGGCGAGTAGCGCACGAGGCTGTCCCATGGTTGGACCGCTTCAAGCGGCTCGGAGCGCGCGAGGCTGTCCCACGGTTCGGCCGTTACAAGCGGCTCGGAGTGCGCGAGGCTGTCTCACAGTCGGGCCGCCTCACGAAGCCCGGAGCGCGCGTGGACGCTCACGCTGTCGAGCGGCTCCGATGCGCGGAACGATTCGTCACCGACCGTCTTTAGAAAAAACCCGCTCTAAGCACACGTAACGGATTTGTGACCTTGCTGTTACACGCTTGTAAGCGCTAGCTTCATGAGCAGTGAAGTAAGGCAGGCGAGGGCGTGACTTCCTTGAAGTCGAGACGTCATAGGCGGGAGGGCCGCCGTCGTCTACCGAAGGGTCCATTTGCTATGTACCAGAGCACCTCAGGGGTCATTGACGACCGTGACAGGAGCGACGGTCGTCGACGCGCTCAACCATGTATGAGCCGATACAGGGAGGAAGCAGTTCATGATTACGACTGTGACGACTCGCACCGAGCCACAACGGCTCCGTGCGCTTGAACGTGCGAACGCCATCCGCTTGGCCCGTGCCGAACTCAAGCGCAGGATCGCCGACGGTGACGTCTCCGCGGCCGAGATCATCCTTCACTGCCCCGACGCGGCCCGCAAGTGGACCGTCTCGGAGCTGTTGATGGCGCAGCGCCGTTGGGGCAGCACCCGCTGCCGTAAGTTTCTGGAGCGCAACGGGGTCAGCGAAATCAAGGCGATCGGCACGCTCACCGAACGCCAGCGTCAGCTGCTGGCTCGGCAGCTGCCGAGCGTCCCCGGCTCGCGGCCTGCATCGGCCAGTGATGCCGAACTTGACCACGAGCTGATCTGCGTCTGAGCGCGCGGCCTCGCGCTCGCAGCGGGGCGTGAATCTGAGCGCGCGGGGATCTCTCGGCCTGTAGATCCCCGCGTGAAGATGTCCTGGGGAGCCGCGTGGACGGCCGGCAATAGCAGCGGCAGCGTGTGCCGCTGTGGTTGTCGCCGTCTGGGCGGGCTTCCACCGCGCTCGGCGCTCAGATGTCGCCCGGCGCTCAGATGTCGCCCGGCGCTCAGATGTCGCCCGGCGCTCAGATGTTGCTCGGCGCTCAGATGTTGAAGACCGGCGTGAAGCCGGCGCCCGCGAACAGCAGGAACCAGATCCCGAACAGCACGATCGCGATCGCTGCGGTCACGATCAGCACGTTCTCGAGCAGCTTGTGACCGGGATCGGGATGTCCGAGCGCGATCGAGTTGCGACGGTGCCAGTTGCTCAGCACTCCCAGTACCCGCACGCAGACCCAGATCGTGAGCCCGACACCGACCGCCATCACCAGCAGCGCGAGGCTGAGCGAACCGCCGCCGCCCTGCACCTGCGACCCGACCCACAGCCACAGGAGCGGGGTGCCGCACCAGAGCACGAGGCTGCCGATGATCATGATCACGAGCACCAGCGTGGCGTCGGTTCCGGCTCTCAGCAGCCGACGGATCATGACTGCCCGTGTCGCTTGACGAAGGCGTCGTCGACGGCCGCGAGGATCGCGCCCGGACGATCGTAGTGGTCGCCGACCAGCAGCCGCTGGACGGTCCCGGAGGAGTTGGCGATCTCAATCAGCGGGCAGATCGTGACCCCGTACAGCGCTCCGACGGCACCGCTTGGATCGATCCCCACAGGCACGGTCCAGTGATACTTGCGCGCCAGCGCCGCCGTCTGTGACTTGCTGCCGCCGGCGGCGACCGCAGCGAATGTGACCCGGTCCTGCGGCACAAGCTTGTGCAGCGGTGGATGCTCGTGAGCTGTTCCCGAGCCGGGTTCGAGCTGGCGTCGCCATAGCTCTGCGGCTGTCTGCATTGCGGTCACGGACTTCACGCAGGGCGCGCCGCCGGCGGCGAATAGGTCGAGCACGATCGGGCGTCGTCCGCAGACGTTGAGGCCGCCGCGCGCCGGCTTGGCCGGATTGCAAACGGGGTTGGTGTTGGCGGAGTCGTCCGGTCCGCCGATCGCCAGCGGCGCCACGAACTTCGGGAGTTGCCGTCCGGCCGCGACCCCTGGTCCGGAGTGGTGGGTGTTGTTGGTGTAGAGCACCACCGAGAAGATCACCACCATGATGATCGCGACGCCCCCGACCATCCACTGGTAGCGGCTGGTGTCGATCACGGCGTGCTCTCCCCCGCCTCACCCTCGGGTGCCGTCTGCAGCACCGCGGGTCGAGCCGCATGGCGCTCCTGCGGCTGCCTCCCGGCGGTCAGCGCGAGTACCGCCGGCAGCGTGATCAGGACCCCGACCAGCGAGACCGTGAGGTCGACGAGCGTGACCAGCCCGAAGTCGCTGAGCATCTTGATGTCGGACAGGATCAGCACGCCGAACCCGACGATCACGGTGACCGCAGAAGTCACGATCGCAACGCCGGTTGTGCGGTAGGCGCGCTGCAACGCCTGCAGCAGCGTTCCAGAGCCGCCACGTACGCGCTCGCAGAGCAGCACCGAGAACTCGGTGGAGATTGCGATCACCAGCACTCCGAGCGTCGCCGACAGCGGGTTCAGCGGGATCCCGAGCAGATACACGATCAGCGCCGACCAGCCGGTGGCGAACACGATCGGCACCAGCGGCACAAGTGCGCGCTTGAAGTCGCGGAACGCGAGCAGCAGCGCTGCTGCCACCAGCAGTAATCCGAGCAGCACCGTGCGCAGGCGGTGGCTCGAGCTCGACAGCGACCCGTCGGCGTCGGCGGCGAGCACCGGCAGTCCGGCCAGCGCGGCGGTGACCCCGTGCGGAGGATCAAGGTGCGCGCGCATGTACGCGATCAGCTTGCGTTGCTCTGAGAGTGGCATCAGCCGGATCCCGAAGGACAGCGTCGCATAGTCGCCCGCTGGGGTTATCACGGCGCGTTTGAAGTAGTCCGGGACTGCGGTCAGCAGCGCGTCGATCGACGGCTGCGTGAGCCCGGTCGTGCTGGTACCGAGCAGCGACGGAAGCGACAGCGCTGGGCAGAGCGTCGCTTTGGCGCAGCCGCCGCTCTTGGTGTAGCCGAAATGCGACGCCATCCGCTGCTCGTAGGAGACCATCCAGTCGAGCACGCGCGGGGTCGCAACCTTACGCGCGTGCACGAGTACGTCGATCTCCCCGGATGTTCCTGTGACCTGCTCGAGCTCGTCCAGGTGTCGCAGCGCCGGGGTGCCGGTCGGGACCAGCTTGGTGATGTCCGATTGCACGGGTGTCTTTGCGTCGAGCACCCAGCCGCCGGCCGCCAGGATCAAGCCGATCGCAAGCAGCGCCAGTGGGCGGCGTACGAGAGCGGCGAGTACTGCCGCAAGCGACGGGAGGCGACGCGCCGCGCCGCGCAGAATGTCCACGGCCCCCCACCAGGCGTCGCGAAGGATCGCGGCCGCGTCGGCGAGGATCGCGGCAGCATCGCGGCCGGCCGTGACCAGCGAACGCAGCGCTGCCGGCGTTGACCGCGCCGCGCTCGAGGTTGCTGCCCGCGCATCCGTGGTCTGCGCGGATGCGCGCCGGCGTCTGATTTCGGCGATCGCGGGGACCACCGCACGGGTGATCAGCAGCGACAGCAGTACACCGGCGACCAGCAGCAGCCCGAATCCGCGCACCATCGGCACCGGCGATAGCAGCAGCGCCAGGAATCCCGCGGCGGTAGCAACGCCCGCGACCGCAACCGACGCCCGCGAGGTCCCCGACTGCAGCTGGACCGAGTAGTCGACGCCAAGCCCGATCAGCACCGGCAGGACCGCAACCGACGCCATCGTCAGCGAGGCTCCGACGAGCGCGGCGAGGCCAAAGGTCACCGCCGCTGCGCACAGCGCGACTACCAGCGGCAGGAGCCGCGGGCGGCGTCTGAAGATCGCGAGCAGGACCAGTGCCATCATCACCACCGCGCCGAGCAACAGCAGCAGCAGCTGACCCGCGATCCCGGACGCCAGATCCGCGAGCACCACGGGCTCTCCGGTAACCGTGTAGCTGCCGCGATCGAGACGGAACTGCGGCATCGATACCGCCGCACGGATCAGCTTGATCGCGGCCGCCTGTTGCTGGTCGGACAAGCCGGCCCTCAGCCGCACCTGGATCAATGCCGCGTCGGCCGACGGGAACAGGTACGAGAACCGCGAATTGGGGGTGCCCGAGCCGGCCGCGGAACCGAACACGATCGAGTTCAGGAACGCGCGGTTGTCGATTGACGGGGTGCCGCTGCTCTGCAGCTCGCTCGCGAGACCTCCCACCGATTTCAGCTGCTGTTCGAGCGCCAGCTCACCGGCTATCTTGGCCGCTTGCGCCTGCATCGCGGCGTTTTCACCGCGTGCTGCCGCTAGCTTTCGTGCCTCGGCTTTGGCGCTGGCCACGCTCGACGCGGCGCTGTCCTCGACTGCCGTAAGTTGCCGGTTTACCGCCGCCACCGCCTGGTTCAGGAAGGTGCCGGGGCCATAGACGACCTGCGCGGGCCGCTCGCGCATCAGCGTTCCGCAGGGACTGCTGTCTCCCCCATATGGCCTCGCGCGATCGACGGCGACCGGCTGCAGCGATTTAGACGCCGCGTTGGTGGTCAGCTGCTGGCCGGCCAGGCAGGCCTCGAGCTCGCTGATCCGCGTGAGCTGGCCGCTGCTGAGCAGCTCCGACAGCGGCTGACGCACCAGCACCATGACGGGGCTCGACCCGAATTGCTCGGCCGCCCGCTGCGTGGCCTGGTAGTCCGCGGAGGAGCTGGAGACCAGCGTGTCGACCCCGGTCGACGGCTGCAGGCCCAGAGCCAGCAGGCCGCCGACGATCGTCGCGACGGCCACGATCGCGAGTGTGATCCACGGCCCACGTGGCCCGCGGAGGAAACGGAAACGGTCAGACAAGACGCTTACGGGGAGGTCGAAGTGGACGACCGACGACGGTAGGACCTCCGCTCAGCGCTGACTGGACGACCGACCACGGTAGGACTTCCGGTCAGGGCCGGTCGCGCTGCACGACGGACGCTCAGTCCATCGTCAGCGGGCCCTGCGACTCACCGGCGAGGAACTGGCGGATGAACGGGTTATCGGACTCGAGCATGTCCTTGGCCGGACCAGCCTCGACGATCCGCCCCTTCCACAGCACGTTGATGTAGTCAGCGACACGACGTGCACTCATGATGTCGTGGGTGATGACCGCGAACGTCGGCAGGTGCGGTTTCTTGTTGCGCTTGGCCTCATCCATCATCTCGCGGTGGATCTCGAGGATCAGCTCACCGAGCAGCGCGGTGCGGACGGGATCGAGCCCGGAGTCGGGCTCGTCGAACAACACGATGTCGGGCTCGAGCACCAGCGCCCGCGCGAAGCCGGCGCGTTTGCGCATGCCTCCGGAAAGCTCGTTCGGGTACTTCTCACGCGAGTGCCCGAGGCCGACCTCGTTGAGCCGCCGCATCACGATGTGCTCGATCTCCTCCTCGGACTTCTCCGTGTGCTGACGCAGCGGGAAGGCGACGTTGTCGTAGAGGTCCATCGAGCTGAACAGCGCGCCGTCCTGGAACAGCAGCCCGAACTTCTTGCGCATCTCGAAGAGATCGTCGTCGTGCATGTTGGGGACCGAGTGGCCCTGCACGAGCACGTCGCCCTGGTCCGGGAACAGCAACCCGACCATGTGCTTGATGCAGACCGACTTACCGGTACCAGACGGACCCAGGATCATCGAGACCATGCCCTCCGGCAGGCCCATCGTGAGTCCGCGCAGGATCTTGTTGCGCCCGAACGCCTTGTAGGTGTCCTGGAACTCGACCGCGTTGGGTGCGCCCGAGGGGTAGACCTTGTACGAGTGGTACTTGTACTCCTCCTCGCCGGCACCGGCCGGCGGCGCGGGGCGGTTGGGCTCGTCCAGATAGTCGATCCCGTCCGCCAGGTCCTCGCGCATCTCAAAACCCATAACTCAATCTCCCTCAGCCGGGTCCGTGGCTGCCCGCATGACAGCCACGTTCCGTGATGCGTTCAGTGTATGAAGGCGCACCTCACCCGCCAATCGGGGCGCGCGGGTTCGTACCCCAGAAGATCCAGGTTCCGAACATCGATATGACGTGGACGCCAACGATGTTGAGCACCATCGACTTAGCAGTAGCCGTACCCACACCAACGGGCCCTCCGGTCGCGGTGTACCCGTAATAACAGCCGACCAGGACCACCAGCAGGGCCATGGCCATAGCCTTCAGCAGGCTGAACAGCACGTCTGGGGGATTCTGGAACTGCCAGAAGATCAGGAAATAGCCGCCCGAGGACACGTCTCCGATCTGCTGCACGACCGCCAGGTAAGAGGCGAAGAACCCGGCTCCGATCGAGCACAGGTAGACGAACGGCAATACCAGCATCGCGCCGACCAGACGGGTCGCGCACAGGAACGTGATCCCGTTGATGCCCATCACCTCGAGCGCGTCGATCTCATCCGAGATCCGCATCGAGCCGATCTCGGCCACGATCCCGGTGCCGACCTTCGCGGCCATCATGTAGCCGAAGCAGAGCGGCACCAGTTCGCGCAGATCACACCACGCCGCGAACACACCGGAGTAGGCGGGGGTGCCCGTGGACTGGTCGAAATAGGCGCCCTCGATCCCGCACTGCAGGCCGATGATGAACACCAGCGCCCAGATCACCAGCGTCGAGGAGATGATCAGGATCCCGGCCTGGCGCAGGACCTCACCGAAGTACTTGAAGACCCGCAGGTCGATGATGTTGCCGATGACCGCAGCACTGAACTTGACGATGTCGCCGGTCGATTCCAGCCAGCCGCGCGGCGTTTGCAGCATGTCGCCCATCAGCGGATGATCGTCGTGAGCTGGGGGTGCGTCGCGAGCAGCACCTGGGTGAACACGTAGTTGAACGCGAAGATCGCGATGAACGCGACCACGACAGCTTGGTTGACGGCGCGGCCGACACCTTCGGCGCCGCCCTTGGCGGTCATCCCCTTGTAACAACAGACGACCGCGATGATCGCGCCGAACAGGGTCGTCTTCACGACCGAGCCCCAGAGGTCGGTGGTGGACGCGTTGTTGAAGAACGTTGCCCAGAACGGGCCCAGCGGCTCGTGGTTGACGATCTCGGCGAGCATCCCGCCGAACACGCCGAACAGCAGCGCGTAGATGTCAAACAGGCCGGTGACGAGCATCAGCGCCAAGAAGCGCGGGACCACCAGGTTCTTGATCGGGTCGACGCCGAGCACCTCGAGTGCGTCGAGCTCCTCGCGTACGCGGCGCGCGCCGAGGTCGGCGGTGATTGCGGTGCCCGCGACCCCGGCCAACACGATCGCGTCGACGAACGGAGCGAACTCGCGGATCGATGCCAGCACGAAGAACCCGCCGAGGCGGTCGAGGGCGCCGAACAGTTCCAGGAAGTTGGCGGCCTGCAGACCCGGCGCCTCGAATCCGAAGGCGACGGTCGAGATCAGCAGCGGGAACCAGCAGAGGCGCAGTGTGAACATGAACTGCGCCACGAACTCCGACCCGTAAGGGTACGGCGGTTTGATCGCGGACACGATCGTGCGCCCGGTGAGAATCATCATCTCACCGGCCTCGCCCAACACATCCCTGGTGGGCGTGAAGGCTCGATCTACTGCTGCCTTGATCACTTGTTCTCCTCCCGTCCCGCACAATCGCGCAGGACCCTTCCGGCGGGACACATTACGCGAGTTCCCAGATGGCTGCCACCACTAACGGCCGCCCTGTGAGGAGTAACACACTCAGCGAGAATGTATACCCGTGGCTTCCCACCGTGCGCAGCCGCCGTTATCCTCAGCTACCAGTGATTGGGAGAAGAGTCGCTGTGCGGAAGCCCCAGGGAAGGGTCCGCGTGAGCCGCACCGGGATCGGTGCCGTGGCTGCCGTTTGCCTCGCGGCAACGGCCATCACCGGCTGCGGATCGGGCTCGCAGCAGAACGCGAACGAACCACACGGCTACTTCCCGGTGAGGGTCACGACCTCCTTCCCGGTGCACCAACAGCTGGCACAGCGCACACGCTTCGTGGTGCGCGTCACCAACGCCGGTCACGTCACGATTCCGAACGTGGCGGTGTCGGTCATCAACCCCAAGACCGGAACCGCGGCGCAGTCGTTCGGATACCTGCTGCCGAAACCGGCTCCCGGACAACCATTGCTGGCCTCACGCTCGCGGCCGGTATGGGTCGTGATCCGCAATCCCGGACCGTGTAAGTACAGCTGCAGGAACCTCGGCCCCGGCGGCGCCGCAACCGCATACAGCGACACCTGGGCGCTGGGCAAGCTGAGGCCGGGACAGACGGCCACGTTCGCGTGGCGGCTCGAGGCCGTGAAGACCGGCCATTGGCTCGTGCAGTATCAGGTCGCTGCCGGCCTCAACGGCTACGCCAAGGCTGAGCTTGCTGGCGCTCCCGGACACAAGCGGGCGTTCGGCACGTACAGCGTGCGGATCTCCGGTCTGGTTCCAAAGGCCCACGTTAAGCCCGACGGTCAGGTCATCTACACGGCCAGCGGTTCCTGAGCGGGCGCCGCGACGCTCGCCCTGGTTGCAGCCACCCAAGGCCGCAACCAGGTCCTCGGAAACCGCACCCGGAATTCCGTGGAGTCTCCAAACACCGCGAACTTTGGACATTGGGATAGTGACGCGTCGCTGGGCGTGAACTAGCTTGGTAATCGCACAGCCACGCGCCCCCCGACTGCGATGGCGTGAACAGGAAGGTGATTCCAGCAACATGTCCCCAGTTCGTCAGCAGAACGTGTACGCCGCCCAGTGGGCGTCGGACGGTCCGGCGCTCGGCCGCTCCGACCTGACCGCCGCCGATAACCAGACCTTCGGTGAGAACGTCTTCAGCCAGGCGGTTCAGCGCCAACGGCTGCCCAAGGACGTGTACAAGAAGCTGTCAGCCACGCTCGCCAACGGCGAGGCGCTCGACACCTCGCTAGCCGACTCGGTCGCGCTTGCGATGAAGGAGTGGGCGCTTGAGAAGGGCGCGACACACTACGCGCACGTGTTCCAGCCGCTGACCGGGCTCACCGCCGAGAAGCACGACAGCTTCTACGGACCCACCGGCGAAGGCACCGCGCTCGCGTCGTTTTCGGGCAAAGAGCTGATCCAGGCCGAACCGGACGCATCATCGTTCCCCACCGGCGGCATCCGTGCCACCTTCGAGGCGCGCGGTTACACCGCCTGGGACCCCACCTCCCCCGCGTTCATCCTCGAGAACCCGAACGGTGCGCTGCTCTGCATCCCGACCGCGTTCGTGTCGTGGACCGGCGAGGCGCTCGACGCGAAGATCCCGCTGCTGCGATCGATGGACGCGCTGAGCAAGTCGGCGGTCAGCGCACTGAAGCTGTTCGGCACCGACGTGAACCGCGTGTTCACGACCGTCGGACCCGAACAGGAGTACTTCCTGATCGACGAGCAGTACTACTTCGAGCGTCCCGACATCATCGCCACCGGACGTACGCTGTTCGGCGCCAAGCCCGCGCGCGGGCAGGAGCTCGACGACCACTACTTCGGCTCGATCCCGGAGCGCGTGCTCGCCTACATGCTGGAGTCCGAGCGCGAACTCTCGAAGCTCGGGATCCCGATCAAGACCCGCCACAACGAGGTCGCACCGGGCCAGTACGAGATCGCGCCGATCTTCGAGAACAGCAACGTCGGCTCCGATCACCAGCAGCTGACGATGCAGATCCTGCAGAACGTCGCGCGCAAGTACGGGCTCGTGTGCCTGCTGCACGAGAAGCCGTTCGCGGGCGTGAACGGTTCGGGTAAGCACAACAACTGGTCGATGGGCACCGACGAGGGCGAGAACCTGCTCGACCCGGGCGACAACCCGCACGACAACCTCCAGTTCCTGTTCTTCTGCGCGGCCGTGATCCAGGCCGTGAACAAGCATCAGGGGCTGCTGCGCGCAACCGTCGCGAGCGCCGGTCAGGATCATCGTCTCGGTGCCAACGAGGCCCCGCCGGCGATCATCTCGATCTTCCTCGGTGCTGAGCTCGAGAAGGTGTTCGCGGCGATCGAGAAGGGTGAGGCCGGCGAGTCGACCCCGGAGTCGTTCCTCGGTCTCGGCACCCCCGTGCTGCCACCGCTGCCGATGGACGGCGGCGACCGCAACCGCACCAGCCCGTTCGCGTTCACCGGCAACAAGTTCGAGTTCAGGGCGCTCGGTTCGAGCATGTCGCTGGCGCTTCCGAACACTGTGCTGAACACGATCGTGGCCGAGGCGATCGACTACCTAGCCGAGGAGCTCGAGAACGCAGTGCACGCGGGCAAGACCGTCGAGGAGGCGCTCCCCGAGATCCTGCAGCGCTCGTATGCGGCCAACAAGGCGGTCGTGTTCGACGGCGACGGCTACTCCGAGGAGTGGCACGAGGAGGCGCTGCGCCGCGGGCTGAAGAACCTGCGGGCAACGCCGGATGCGCTGCCGGAGCTGATTTCCGACACCACCCTCGCGGCGTTCAGCAACTACGGGGTGCTGAGCGAGCGCGAACTCCACGCCCGCTACGAGGTACTCGCTGAGCAGTACTTCACCAAGCTCAACATCGAGTCCGAGACCAGCGCGAACATCGCCCGCACGCAGATCCTGCCGGCGGCGGTGCGTTACAAGGCCGAGCTGCTGATGGCCGAGGAGCCGGAGCTGGCGGACGAGGCCGGTGAGCTGATCTCCGATCTGGTCGAGAACCTGAAGGCGCTCGAGGACGTAAACCTGAAGGAGAGCTACCCCGAGGACCAGGACATCCTGGTCCAGGACAAGTACATCCTCAACACGGTGATCCCGGCGATGGACGCCGTCCGCCTCGTCGCCGACCGGCTCGAGAAGATCGTCGCCGACGACCTCTGGCCGCTGCCGAAGTACATGGAGATGCTGTTCATCAAGTAGCTACTTGAGTTGATGTGAGGGCCGGTCTGGCGGGGCCGGCCCTTAGTTTCCGGTTGGTCCAGGCCGGGCGCAAGGGCCGGTCCTGCGGGACCGGCCCTTCTTTCGGGTCCGGGGCGGTCTTGCGGGGCTGGTCTCTTTGTTCAGGTCCGGGCCGGTCTTGCGGGGCTGGCTCCTTTGTTCGGGTCCAGGGCCGGTCTTGCGGCACCGGCCCGTTGGGGTCCGGGGTCCGCGGGCGCGGAATCGCCAGTTGGGTTCAGGTGGACGAATTTCGGACGCTGGGCGTCCGAAATTCGTCCACCACCTCGTCTGGCATGTTGATCTGGGTGCTCGTCGCGCCGGAACTCAGGCGGCGACTTGATCGTCGGCAGCCGGCTCGGCTGGTATCGGAACCTGTTTGGGTTTGGCGGCCGATGCCCACGAGCCGAGCAGGATCAGCACGAGCCCGCCAAGCGAGCCGACACCGGGCGCCTCGCTGAGGAAGATCACGCCGAGGATCAGCGCGACCACCGGGTTCACGTAGGTGATCACGACCGCGCGTGGTGCCCCGATCTCGCGGATCAGCAGCGCCATCAGTACCAGCGCGGCGGCGCTGCACAGCAGCGCGAGGCCGAGCACCGACGCGAAACCGCCGAGCGTCGGCGTGCTCGCCGGCATGTCAAGCAGCGCCCAGGGCGTGACCGCGACCGTCGCAATCGCCATCGCCGCGCCCATCGAGGCGTACGGGTCGACGTCCTGGAAGTGTGTTCGCAGGATCAGCGGGCCGAGCGCGTAACCGATAGCGGCGATGAATACCGCACCCATTCCGAGCAGCTGGTTCGAGCCGCCGCTGGCGTCGACGCCGACCAGCAGCACCACGCCCACCAGCCCGACCATCAAGCCGATGAATTGTCGCTGGCTGATCCGGTCCGCACGGTCGAAACGACGCGCGAACAGCGCGACCAACAGCGGCACTGAGGCGATCACGATCGCGGCCGTCGAGGAGGCGATGTGCCGCTCACCGATTGAGATCATCGGGAACGGGATCGCCAGCTCGATGATCGCGTAGACAGCGATCGGCTTCCAGCGCCCGGCGAGCTGCCGGATCGCACCGGTCCGCCATGCCCAGATCAGCAGCAGCACCGACGCCAACGCGAGCCGGCACCAGACGATCGACAACGGCGTAAAGCCACCCTGCAGCGCAAGCTTGATCAGCAGGTAAGGCGCGCCCCACAGGATCGAGACGGCAGCAAATAGTGACGCGGCGCGCACGTTCATACAGCGAAAATAGCCGCTGGCAGCAATTCCGGGGCCTGGAGCCGTGTGTTCAGGGTGGTGGGCGAATCCCGGGCCAAGACGAGAGGAGCAGCGAACGATGACGATCCCGATTACGCTCGCCAACTGGCAGCAGCCCGAAAACATGCCCTGGAGCTACCGGAACATCCGACAGCTCATCCCCACAACCCGGATCGCCCGTTCGAGCGAGCCGCTCCCGCTGATACCCGGCAAAGCCGGGCCGCGCAACTCAGGTGGCCTGCCCGTCGCGGTTCCCGGGTCGGAGATCTCAGGCGGCCTGCCCGTCGCGACGACCGGATCGGAGACCTCCGGCGGCTTAGCCGTCGCAGCGCTTGTAGACGACCCCACCACGGACGGCGTGATTGCGATCCACCGCGGCACGGTCGTATTCGAGCAGTATCGGCGCGGGATGGCCGTCGATGACGTGCATCTGCTGCAGTCGATCTCGAAATCGATCACCGGCACGCTGGCCGGGATCCTAGTGGGACAGGATCGGCTTGACCCGCAGGCGCCGGTGACCCAGTACATCCCGGAGCTCGAGGGCACCAGCTTCGATGGAGCGCGTGTCCGCGAGCTCTTGGATATGCGCACCGGTACCCGTTTCGATGAGACCTACGAGGACCCCGACAGTGACGTCAGTGCCAGCGAGCTGCAGTTCGGGTGGGCTCCGGGTGAGCGCCCGGCCGCCAACGCGATCGCGTACCTGTCGGGCCTGCGCAACCATCGCCAGCACGGCGGCCGCTTCGAGTACCGCTCGATCCTCACCGACGTGCTCGGGCTGGTGCTGGAACGGGCCGCCGGGGCACGCTTCGGTGACCTGGTCGGCCATGAACTATGGGGACCGCTCGGCGCCGATGATGACGCCAGCGTGACTGTCGACCCCGAGGGCTTCGCGCTCGCCGACGGCGGGATCAGCGTGACGCTGCGGGATCTCGCCCGCTTCGGTTGCCTGTGGCTGAACGACGGCGTCGGTCCGCGCGGTCGGGTCGTGCCGGCGGCTTGGATCGCCGACACACTGGCCGGCGGGGCCGACTCACGCGAGGCGTTTGCCGCTGATGAGGAGAATCGCGATTGGCTGCCCGGCGGCCACTACCGCAATAAGTGGTGGGTGCCGGCCGGAGGTCAGGAGCTGATCGCGGTCGGCATCCACGGTCAGTATCTCTACATCAACCGCGCCGCCGAAACCGTCTGTGCGCGGCTCTCGACCTGGCCGGTTTCGTTCGACGACGCGCTCGATCAACAGACGCTGGCGGCGTTCCGGGCGACCGCGAGCGAGCTTGGGGCTACATCGCGATCGGCCAATCCTCGCTGACTCAGCGTCACCGGGTCGAGGCGGGAATTTAAAGCTCCCACAACTCACAATTCCCGTTTCGCCCCCGAACTCGCGCCCTGCGCGGTCCCGACGCTAGGCGTTCGCGTTTGAGCGCGCGGCGGGAGCGCCGCGCAGGTGTGGGTTCGAAGCCACCGCAGGGCGTTGCCAGGTGTGGGTTCGAAGCCACCGCAGGGCGTTGCCAGGTGCGGGTTCGAAGCCACCGCGGGGTCAGTCGTGCAACGCCGGCCAACCGGAGTTACGCCGCGGCCAACGCGTCGGTGTTGATGGCGCTGTCACCGGTGGCGGGAAGCACCCGCAGCGCATCCGCCGGAAGTTCGACGCTGACCGGCGACCCCTGGCTGTAGGGCAGGATGCTGCCGTCGTTGGGCACCAGCGTCTGCAGCGAGGAGCCGGTCGGCAGATGCACGTGCACGTGGGTCGTAGACCCGAGGAACACGACCCGCTCCACCATCCCGGGAACATGGTTGGCACCATCGCTGCCGTGCGGGTGCAGGCGCACACGCTCGGGGCGGATCGCGAGCTTCACCGCGCCGCGCGCGTCGAGCTGTCCCTCGCGTGCATCGAGGTGGAACTCCCCGAGCCGCAGCTGGCATGCAGCCGAGGGCCCGCCGCCACGCTCGACCTCGGCGTCCATCAGATTCGAGACACCCAGGAAGTCGGCGACGTAGGCGTCGGCGGGCTCGCCGTAAACCTGTTCGGGCCTGCCCAGCTGCACGATCCGGCCACGATTCATCACCGCCAGCCGGTCGGACATCGTGAGCGCCTCCTCCTGATCGTGGGTCACGTAGAGGAAGGTGATTCCGACCTGCTTCTGCAACGCGGCGAGCTCCACCTGAAGCGCCCGTCGCAGCTTCGCGTCGAGTGCACCGAGCGGCTCGTCCAGCAGCAGCACCGCCGGACGCAGGATCAGCGCCCGCGCGAGCGCGACGCGCTGCTGCTGGCCGCCGGACAACTGGTTCGGGCGCCGGTCAGCGTATTCCGCCAGCTGCACCAGCTCCAACGCCTCCTTCACGCGCGCCTGCCGCTCGGATTTGGCGACGTGCTTGTACTTCAGCCCGAAGGCGACGTTCTCGGCCACCGATAGGAACGGGAACAGGGCGTAGTTCTGGAAGACGGTGTTCACGTTGCGGCGGTTCGGCGCCCAGCTACCGACGTCGACGCCGTCGAGCAGGATCTCGCCGCTGGTGGGCGGTTCGAAGCCCGCGACCATCCGCAGTGTCGTCGTCTTCCCGCAGCCGCTCGGCCCGAGCAGCGAGAAGAATTCACCGGCGCGGATCTCGACGGAAATCCCGTCGACGGCGGTGAAGTCATCAAAGCGGCGTGTCAGCGACACCAGTTCAACATGACCTTGACTCATCGTTCTCTCCTCCAAGACTCCAGCGATCCCTCAAATTCCGGCGATACTCGTCAGCGCCTCGGTGCCGCTCTCGCCTCGCTCACCGCGCGTCATCCAGCGATACCCGAGGTAACCGATGACTGCTGCCAGCAGTGAAAACACGAGCATGATCGTTGCCAGCGCGTTCAGCGCGGGTCCGGCGAGACCACCGTGCACGTTGGCATAGATCAGTACCGACATCGGTTGCGTCGCGGCCGTTGATGACAGCTGTTCAACGATCACGAAATCGTCAATCGTGCTGGCAAAAACCAAGACGGCGCTGGCAAAGATCGCCGGCATCAACATCGGCAGCAGCACTCGACGGATCGCTGCCAGGCGTGAAGCTCCGAGATCGGCAGCGGCTTCCTCGTAGCTGCGGCCGATACTCACCAGGCGGGCACGGACGATCACCGCCGGCCAGCTCAGGTTCCAAACCACCAGCCCCGCGACCTCGGCGGGTGTCCCGAGCCCGATGAAGGTCAGCGCCTGCGTGACCAGCATGAACAGCGCGACTGCCAGCAGCAGCTCCGGAATCACGAACGAGAAGATCATCACGATGTTCAGTCCGCCCGATACCTTCCCACGCCAGCGGTCAATACCGATCGCGAATCCGACGCCGATCGGAACGCAGATCGCCGTGGTCAGGACCGCCAGCACCAGCGTTTGGATCACCGCCTGGTGCAGCGCCGGGTTGTGCAGCACCGAGTTGCTCGAGTTACCGACGTACCACTTGGTCGAGAACCCCTGCCAGGTCGACTGCGAGGCCCCCTTGTTGAACGAGAACAGCACCGCGATCCCGATCGGGACGATCGACCAGATGATGTACAACCAGGTGAAGCCCTCCATCAGCCACGGCTTGCGCCACGGATTCCGCAACGCGCGGAACGCCGGTCGGGTCCGCGGGACCGTGGACGGTGACGGATCCGGGGTCGGAGTCGGGGTGACCACTTCGGCACTCATTACGCGTTCTCCCTGGAGGCCCGCGCGGTGCTGACCACGTAGTAGACCATTGGAATCAACAGCACCCCGAGCAGCATCAACGCGAGCACGGCCCCCTGCCCGGTCTGGCCCGGAGAATCGAGCTGGCCCTCGATCGTGTTGCCGATCATGGTCGTCCCCGGCGCACCCGACATCAGCTGGTTGGTGTAATAGTCGCCCAGCATCGGCAGCGCCGTGATGAACATGCCGGCGATGATCGCCGGCTTGCTGAGCGGGACGGTCACGTGCCAGAAGGTGCGCCAGCGGCCCAGTCCAAGGTCCTGACCGGCCTCGATCAGACGCTGGTCGATGCGATCCATGAACGCGTAGAGCACCAGGATCAGGTACGGGATGTAGCCGTACACGAGCCCGAGAATCACGGTGATCGATTTGCCGCCGAGCCAGTTCGTGTTGCCCGGCAGCCCGAGGTCGGAGAGCGCGCTGTTGAACAGCCCGCCCTGCTGCAGCAGATCGATCCAGGCGAGCATCCGCATCATGTAACTGACCCAGAACGGCGAGATCAGCAGCACCAGGAACAGGGCCTTGCGCTTGCCCGCCTGGCGGGCGACAAAGTAAGCGACCGGGTAGGCGATCGCCAGCGAGATCAGGCAGGCTGCGAGCGTGTACAGCACCGTGCGCAGCGCAGGGCTGCCGATGAACGCCCCGGTACCAACGATCTCGTGCCACACGTTGGTGAAGTTCCAGGTCGACCAGTGCAGCGGATTCCACACCGGCACGACCGTTTCGAAGAACTCGTTGATGCCGCCACCGGCGACCGCCAGCATTACGTAGAACGGCACCACGAACAGCACGATCAACCAGACCGCACCCGGCGCCGCGAGCCCGATCCAGAGCCACTTGTTGCGGCGCTCGTAGGAGTCTCCGCGCTTACTCGTGACGCTCATCTAAAGCCCCTTGGAGAAGCGGTTCCAGGCGTTTTCCCAGGCTGCATCAGCTGCCGGGGGAAGCTCCAGCTCGTAGAGACCGTGGCGGAAGTAGTCGGGCTTTACGACCGTCGACAAATATGCCGGGTTCATCAGCTTCTCGGACACCAGGCGTTCCCCGGTGATGCCCTTGAGCGGTTGCATGTAGCCGTAGTAGGTGAAGTTCTCGAGTGCGTTGTCGACATTCATCATGTAGTCGATGAACTTGTGCGCAAGTACGGGGTTCTTGCCGCCCGTGAGGTTCACCATCAGATCGTTGTTCACCGGGCCGCGGTGGTCGGCGGGGAACCAGTAACCGACCGCGTCGGCGGGCGTACCGGCGGGCATATATTCGTTCGACAGCGCCATGTCACCCGACCACGCCTGGTGCACCCAGGTCTTGCCGGTGGGTACGTCGGTGTAGTCGTTGTTGTCGATCCGCACGTTGGTGAGCGCTGAAAGCTCCTGCAGCGCGCGGCCCGCAGCCCGGATCCGGCCGAGGTTGGTGGTATTGAGATCGGTGTAGCCGGCCCGCAGCAGGGCGAGGCTTATCCCCTCGCGATAGTCGTCCAGCACCGCGACCTTGCCCGCGTAGCGCGAGGACTGCCAAGGCATGTCCCAGGACGGCTGCAGGTTCACCTTGTCGCGGCGCCACGCCATCCCGGTCGTGTAGATCGAATACGGCGTCGTGTACTGCCAACCCTGGTCGTAGAAGGGGTTACGGAAGTCCGGCCAGGCGTTGGCGATGTTGGGGATGTAGCTGTGGTTCAGCGGGCGGATCAGCTTCGACGCGACCAACTGACCGAGAGCGTCGATCGTGGGGAAGAACACGTCCATCTGGAGGTTCCCGGTGGCGAGCTTCGCCAGCGCCTCCTGCATCGTGTTGAAGGTCGTGAGCTGGTAGTTGCAGTTGTACTTCTTGCAGAAGTTCTTGACCACCGACAGGTTGATGTAGGAGACCCAGTTGTAGAGCTGCAGGGTCGCCCCCTGTTCTGGCTCGAGCCCCGATTTGATCGCGCTGTTGTCGGCATACAACGGCCACTTCACTGGTCGGTCCTTGCGCGGCAGCGGCGGCCCGCTGACGTCTCCGGCCGGATTGGTCGAGCTGCAGCCGGCGAGCATCGCCGCGGCCGCCATCGCGCCGCCGGCCTTCAGCAGTTGGCGCCGGGAGATTCCCACCTCCAGCGGCCCGCTACGGCGCCGCACGCCCGGCGCCAACCACCCTTCGCGAGGATGTCTAGTCACCCGCAGCCTCCAGCGTCAATGTGGACGCCGAGCCCACTGCTGCCCCGCGCTTCCTCTCCGTGGCGTGCAGCTCGCAGTCAAGCTGGCTTGACGCCATTCCCAGGCAGATGCTGATCATGCGTTCAGCCGACACGTCCGGCTGCCCAAGCGTGATCTGCACCCCGAGACCGTCCATCAGACCCGATAGCGCGATCGCAAAGCTGTCCGCGTCGACATCGTCGCGGAATTCCTCGGCCGCCTGCCCCTCGCGCACGATGTCGGATATCAGCTCCCGTTGGCGACGATCGAGCTGAAAGTAGGAATCGCGAACCGAGGCATCGCGTCGGGCCCTCACCCAGATCTCCATCCACAGCGTCCAGTCGCTGACACCGTCCGGGCCGAGGCTGGTCTCCTCGATCAGATAGACCAGTTTCTCGCTCGCGCGCTCGTACTCCGCCTGCCCTTCCGTGAGCCGTGTGTAGAACTCACGGTCGGTCTGGTCGACAGCTTCCTCAAGCAGCCGGTCCTTGGACTCGAAGTAATAGAGAATCGTTGGCGCGCTGGTCCCGACTCGCTCGGCGATGTCGGAAATCCGGGTTTCAAACAGCCCGCGTTCATACAGCAGCTCGGCAGCCGCCGTGATGATCTGAGGCTTGCGTAAATGGTCGACCCGAGGCCGTGGACTCATCTCTCTCCCTTGAATTCAGCACGAACTGATTCGTAAACTGAACTGCGATTCAGTAAACTACGCGTCGCGGCCAGCAATGTCAAGCGTGAATGCGCTTAAGACCTTGGGGCCGCGACTCACACAATCTCGTAGCGGCTCCGTCGCAGGCCAGCCGGCCGGCGATCCCGAGTCCGGTGCGAATACACCAGGGAGCGCGACGTGTTCGATGTGGCTGTGTTGGGCGCCGGGCTGGGCGGGCTGAGCGCCGCCCGAGATCTTGTTCACGGCGGCGCCGACGTGATCGTGCTCGAGGCGCGCGAGCGCCCCGGCGGCCGGGTCGAGGCGGTCACGCTCGAGGATGGCCGCACCGTTCAGGCGGGCGGCGAAGTTATCGGCTCCGGCCATACCGCCTATCTCGAGCTGGTGGCCGAACTCGGGCTGACGATCGTTCCCAGCTATGTGGACGATCCCGGGCAGATGACCTGGGGTCTGGTCGACGGCGTACATGTCGGCGACGAGCTGCCCTGGATGACCGCGGCGGAAGTGGCGGATCTGGAACGCGTGGAGGCGCTCTTCGACGCGCTCGCGGACGGTATCGATCCAGCCGACCCCTGGGCGCACCGCGACGCGCGAAGCCTGGACGCGAGCAGCATCGGCGATTGGCTGCGGTCGGTGGAGGCGCTGCCGGCGGTCCACCGCCGTTACGAGCTGTCATCGCTGTCGCTCTCCTGCGACGGTCCCGAACGCACGTCGTTGCTGTACGACCTGCGCAAACACGCGGTGCTCGGCGGGGACACCTTCTATGACCTCGATCTCTGGGAGGGCCTGAAAGTCGGCGAGGGCTCAGCCGCGGTCGCTTTGGCGATGGCCGATGAACTTGCCGCGCGCATCCGTTTCGAGACCGTGGTCGAGGCGATCGACATCACCGCGGCCGGGGTGCGTGTGACCCTGGCGGGCGGCGAGACGATCGAGGCCGCGGCGGTCGTCTGCGCGATCCCGACCTCCCCCTTGCGCGATGTCCGGATCACCGGCCTCAGCGATGCGCGCCTGCAGTCGCTGCGCAGTCAGCGCAACGCGCTTGCCGCCAAGGTCGTGGTCGCCTACGAGGACCCCTTCTGGCAGGCCAACGGTCAGAACGGCCTCTCCGAGAGCGAGTGGCTGTTCGGATCCACCTGGCCCCAGGGACCCGGGGTGCTATCGCTGCTCGTGCCCCCGGAACGGCTGGCGCCGTTCATCGCGGCACCGCCCGCGCAGCGCACCGCGACGGTGCTCGACGGATTGCGCGCGATGTACGGCGAGCGGGCCGCCAGTCCGGTCGCGACGCTCGAGCGCCTCTGGGGCGTCGACCCATTCACGCGCGGATACATCTCCAGTTGGGCGCCCGGCGACCTCACCCGCGTGGGACCGCTGCACGGCAAGCACGAGCCGCCGTTCTACGTGGCCGGCTCCGACCACTGGGTCGCCGGCTACATGGAGGGCGCGGTGCGCACCGGCCGCGACGCAGCGCGGGCAGCGCTGAGCGGCAGCTTCCAGAGCGCAGCACGGTGATACTGGCTTGGGGGCCAGCATCACCGGCAAAGGCCTATTAGCTCAGACTCGCGAGCCCGAGGTCGCGTGCGAGCGCCGACTCCACCGCGCCGCGGGCGCGCTCAAGCGTCACGCGCCCGTCACCGATCAGGGTCCGGATCCCGAAGCCGTCGAGCAGCGCCAGGGTGCGATCCACGATCTCGTCAGGATCGCCCTCGACGCTGAACTCGCCCTCCTCGATCCCGGCTTGAACCTCGCGCGCAAACCAATAGTGCAGCCGCCCGTAGAGCTCCTCGGCCACGGGCGCAAGCTCGGAATGGCGAGCGGCGCGAAGCCACAGCTCGACCCACAACAGCCAGTCCTCGGCGAGCGCCGGGGTCTGCGGTAGGCACTGGCCGATCATCGCCTGCAGACGCTGCGCACGGCTCGCGTCGGGAAGGTCGCCGGTCGAGATCCGGGCATCACCGGCACGTTCGTAGGAGTAGCGGATCGCCTCCGCCAGCAGCGTCTCGCGTGTGTCGAAATAGTGATGCACCAGCGGCGGCGAGACCCCGGCGTCCATCGCAATCCGAGCGATCCGCACGTCGTCGATCCCGTCGCTGGCGATGCGCTGCACGGCGGCCGCGAGAATCCGCTCGCGGGCCGCCGGCTGCGTGTGCGCGTCGGCGCTCATACGCGTGCCCGGGTGCAGGCCGGGCGTCCCGCTAAGGCGCCGTCGCTGCGCACCTTATGCCTCCCCCACCGCGGGCGCCAGATCGGCACGAATGCGGTCGGCGAACCAGGCCACCGCACGCTCGCGCTCGGACAACGGGCCGCACTCGTAGCCGCGCGTCTTCAGCCCCTGCTGGACGTTGTCGACGAGGTCGATGTCCTCATCCAGCACCAGCGTGTTCAGTCGCTGATTGGCCCACTGCACGAAGCGCGTGCGCAGGCCGCTGTCGGCCGGCCGGAAGCTGGCCGAGACGTCGGCGGTGGAGCCGACTCCGTGTGGGCTCAGCTGCCAGGTGTTGATCTGGTCGGGATACAGGTCGATCGTCGTGTTCGGATAGATGTAGACGTAGCGCCAGGTGTGCAGGTCGGATTCATCGAGGCCCGGCATCGCGCGTACCAGCGTCTGGTAGGCGCGCTCCAAGCGGTTGCTGCTCGGGTCCTGACGCAGCGGCGCCTCAAACCAGACGTATGCGTCGTTGACCTCGGCCGTGTAGCGCTTGTAGTCGTACAGCCGCATCAGCCCGGGATGCGCGATCGGAACGTGGTAGCCCTCAAGATAGTTGTCGGCGACCACCTTCCAGTTGGCCGGCTGATCCCCATCTTCGTCGAACTGGAAGCGCTGCAGCGACGGGATCCGATACTTCTCAAGCCGCTGCGGGAGGTCACCAACGAGCTCACCGAGCGGGGTAGCGTCGAGGTCGAGGTTCACGAACACGAGCCCGCAGAGCTCCTCGACCCGCGCGGGCATCAACCCCAGCGAGGCCTTGTCGAGCCGGTCACCGTAGGCCAGCGCCTCGGGAGCTCCGATCATCGTGCCGTCGAGCTTGTAGGTCCAGCCGTGATAGCGACAACGGATCGCGGCCTTGCACTGACCCGAGCCGCTGAGCAGCCGTGAGCCACGATGGCGACACACGTTGCGATAGGCGCGAAGCTCACCCTGCTGGTCGCGCACGACCAACACCGGTTGCGATCCAGCCCGCGACGTGATGTAGCTGCCTGGGTTCGGGAGTGATCCCACGTGGCCTGCCAACTGCCAGGTGCGCTCGAAGATCAGCTGCTGCTCGGCCTCGAGCAGGTCCTCGTCCAGGTAATAACGCGGCGCCAGCGCGTCGGGCATCGGTGGCGGCTTGACCTTAGAACTGGTGGCGGCCCCGTTGGGCCGTGTTGCGGACCCGGCGGGCGCCGATGAAGTGGCGGGCGTAGTGGCTGTCATTCCCTCGTCCTTGACGTTGTGATCGCGGAGCGTTGACTTTGTGATCAATTGATCAATGTCTGTTAGCATACGCCCATGGTCAAGAGCCTGTGGGAGAGAGACGGCGTGATGCCGGGGGTCTTGGAGCCGGTCGCATGTCGCTGACATCGATACGGCGGCTTGGGCCCGACGGAATACCGTGGACATCGCTTGGCGGTCGCGGCTCGTCTGCGGGCACATGGCTGTCGATCACGCCCGAGCCCGAGCGCGAACTACCTCAAGCCGTCGCAACCATGACCTGCGGTGGCGCACCATCCGCGGCCGCCGTGGCAGAACAGCGCCAGCTGGTCGAACGTCTGGTACTGCACGGCACGCAGCGCCAATGGCTGGCATATCTGCACAGCGTGGTCGAACTCATCGACCGCACCCGCGGCGACCGCTCGCAGGCCGTTGCGGCAGCGCGGGCACGGGCCGTCGCCGTCATCGCAAACCATCACAACCTGGTGCTGGCCCTGCCCGGTCGCGCCGATCAGAAGACCGCGGCCGACCGCGCACACCTGGCCGCAATACCCATCAGCAAAGGAAACCCATGAGCCTCACCCCCATCGGTCCCGGCGAGCTCACAGCAACGCAGCTGGAGCTCCAGGCACGCGCCGCCAAATTCGTCGAGGAGGTCCTGATTCCGCTCGAGCTCGAAGCCGAGCAACGTCAGGGAGTCCTGCCGCCGGAGACCCTCGCCGAGATCCGTCGGGCGGCCATCGCCGCCGAGCTTCAGGGCGGACGGATGCCGACCGAATATGGCGGTCAGGACTGGTCGATGGTCGACTGGTTTCTCGTAAACGAGCAATTCGGGCGCACCACCAACGGGTTGCACTGGAACGTGCCGAACGTCTACAACGTGATGCTCAGCGCCACCCCCGAACAGATCGAGCGCTACGTACTGCCGATCCTGCGCGGCGAAGGCGGCGAGACCGCCTACGCAGTCACCGAGGCCGAGGCCGGCTCAGACGCCGGCGGCATCCTCACGCAGGCGGTGAAGACCGACGCCGGCTGGCGCATCAACGGTGAGAAGTGGTTCGTCACCTCTGGGGACGTCGCGAACGTGCTGATCGTGATGGCGAACGTGGTCGACGGTGATGAGCTGCTGCCCACGCTGTTCCTGATTGAACCGAGCACCGACGGCGTCGAATACGTCGACGATCCCAAGTTCACCCACAACTACCCGCACGGGCATCCGACCATCCGCTTCACCGATGTGGAGGTCGCGGACGATGCAGTGATCGGCGGAATCGGCAACGGGAATACGCTGCAGAACGCCTGGTTTACCGAAGAGCGCCTGGGGATCGCGATCCACGGACTCGGGGCGATGCGGCGGCTGCTCGACGAGACACTCGAGTGGACTCAGAACCGTAGGCAGGGTGGCACGCGGATCCTTGATTACCAGGGCGTGTCCTTCCCGCTGGCCGACTCGGCCACCGACGCCGCGGCCGGCCGTCTGTTGACGCTGAACGTCGCGCAGTTGGTGGACGCCGACGCCGACCCGAAGGTCATCCACGCCAAAGCCTCAATGGCGAAGCTGTTCGTCTCAGAGGCCGCCGGGCGCTGCGCGGACCGTGCTGTGCAGGCGTTTGGCGGCCGCGGTTACATGCGCAGCAACGTGGCCGAACGCTTCAACCGCGAGCTGCGCGTCGACCGTATCTGGGAGGGCACAAGCGAGATCCAGCGGCTGATCGTGGCGCGCGCGCTCGAGCGTCGTGGCGTGAAAGCGACGATCAGCTAGTGGCTGTGCAGAATCCAGCACTGAGCATGGACCTTCGACGTCTGCTGCACCCGCGCTCGATCGCGGTGGTCGGCGCAACCGACCGACCGGGCAGCTACTCCGGTCAGGCGATCATCAACCTCGACACGTTCGGCTTTACGGGCAAGCTCTGGGGCGTGAACC
The DNA here is from genome assembly GCA_963737115.1 of uncultured Actinomycetota bacterium. GTDB lineage: Bacteria > Actinomycetota > Thermoleophilia > Solirubrobacterales > Solirubrobacteraceae > Palsa-465. Next base: position 244,032 of record CAVTRM010000014.1, on the reverse strand, counting down.
CCACTCGCACCCAGGTGCTGGGACACGAGTGCGTGCCGACGCTGGCGGATCTGCCCGAAGCGCCGGACGCCGTTGTCGTGGCAGTGCCCGCGGCGGGCGTACCGGAGCTGATCGAGCAGGCCGGCGCGCTGGGCTGCGGCGGAGCGGTGGTATTCAGTGCTGGGTTCGGTGAGGTCGCCGAAGGCGTCGCGCTCCAGGCAGAACTGGTCGCGGCCGCGCAGCGCTACCACTTGCCGGTCTGCGGGCCGAACGGCAATGGCATCGTCGCGGTGCGGGCACGGGCTCCGATGTGGGGCGACTCGGTGGCCCCGCGCGAACCCGGGCACGTCGGGCTGATCTCACAGAGCGGCAACCTCGCGGTCAACGCTCTCGCCACGCGGCGAGGGCTGCGCCTGCACACGGTGATTTCCGGCGGCAACCAGTCGGTGCTGACGGCCGCCGACTATCTCGAGGCGTTGGTTCACGAAGAGGATCTGCGCTCGGTCGCGCTGTACCTCGAGGACGACGGTGGTCCGCGGCTGTGCGAGGCGCTGGCCGTATGCACCGAGGCGGGCGTTCGCGTGGTGGTGCTGAAGGCCGGTAATTCGGTCGAAGGCCAGCGCACAGTCGCTGCGCATAGCGGATCGCTGGCCGGAGACCAGCGGGTCTTCCGCGCGCTGCTTCGCGATGCTGGGGCGCTGCTGGCGGATGACCCCCATGAGCTGCTGGAGATCGCCAAGACGCTGGCCGCGGTGCGGCCAGCCGGCCTGCAGCCAGCCGGGGTGCGGCCCGCCGGGGTGCAGGTCAGCGCCGCATCCGCTGTTGGACCGGAGCGGCCCGCAGCGGCCCCGCTTGAGAGCAGCGCCGCAGCCGTGGCGACATCGGGGGTCGCGATCCTGACCTGTTCCGGCGGTGATTCGGCGTTGGGCGCAGATCAGGCTGCCCATCGCGGGATTGCGCTGCCGCAGTTTGAGTCGCAGACAGCGCAGCGCCTGCGCGAGCTGCTGCCTGCGGCGGCGACCGTCGCCAATCCGCTTGATTACACCGCGATGCTCTGGGGCGACGTCGACGCATTGGCAGAGCTGGTCCAGATCGTCGCGTCAGATCCGGGGATCGAGCAGGTGCTGGTGTTCTACGACCAGCCCGACGACCTCGGACCCGACGCCGAGCAGTCATGGGCCGCGGTCCGCGAAGGCGTGACCCTCGGAGCCTCCCGCGTGCAGGAGCCGGTGATCGTCGCCTCGACATTGCCGGAGCTGCTCGACGACGATGCCGCCTGGGAATTTGCCTGTAACGGCATCGCGCCCGTCGCCGGGCTGCAGGCCGGGCTCATCTGCGCGCAAGCACTCAGAACCACGCCGCCTGACCCGGAACGCGCGCGAGCGATCGCGGCCGCGGCAGCGGCGGTCTCCGGCCGCGGTTCGGACCCGGGCTGGCTGTCCGAGCATGACGCCAAGCAGCTGTTGCGCGAAGCCGGTATCGCCGTGCCCGACGGGTACCTGGTTCGAACCGAGGACGAAGCGGCAGCTGCACTGACCGAACTGGGAACGCCGCTGGTGTTGAAGCTGAGCTCGAGCACGGTGCAGCACAAGACCGAGCTCGGCGGGGTCGCGCTGGGCCTGAGCTCGGAGGCCGACGCGCGAGCCGCCTACCGCCAGTTGGCTCCGCTCGCCATCGAGCACCGCGGTGAACTGCTGATCGAGCGCATGGCGGCGGCCGGCACAGAGCTGCTGGTGGCGGCGCGCGCGGACACGATCGTGCCGGTGCTCGTGATCGGGCTCGGCGGTATCTGGACCGAGCTGCTCGATGACGTCGCAATCGTTCCGTTACCGGCCAGCGCGGCAGAGATCGAACGCGGGCTGCGCTCGTTGCGCGGCGCACCGATGTTCACCGGCGGACGCGGACGGCCGCCTGCCGATCTGACCGCCGCCGCGGCGCTGATCGAGCGCTGCGGCGAGCTGCTGCTGACCCGCCCGCTCGAGCTGATCGAGTTGAACCCCGTGTTCGTCTCCGAGCACGGCGCAGTGGCCGTCGATGCGACCGTCCGCACGGCGAGCACTGCGAGCACGAACGTCGTCGCCGACGACGCCGCCCTACCCCAACCAACCCCGCTGACGTAACACCCGAGAGGAACCATGGACTTCGCCTACACCCCAAGGCTCGCCGAGCTCAAGACCACCGCCCGCGAGCTCACCGAGAAGATCATGCCCTTCGAGGATGAGTGCGAGCGCGACAACGGTCTCAGCGCCGAATCCCATGCCGTGATCAAGGCCGCGGTACTCGACTCCGGCCTGCAGGCGATCAATACTCCGGTGGAGTTCGGCGGGGCCGGTCTGACGGTGCTCGAGCAGGCCGTCGTACAGGATGAGCTCGGGAAGCTGACCAACGCACTCTGGGACACGGTCTGGCGCCCCGCCAACCCGCTTTCGCACGCCAGCGCTGAACAGCAGCAGCGGTTTCTGATCCCCAGCTGTCGCGGTGAGCGTCGCGACGCGGTGGCGATATCCGAGGAGCAGGCCGGGTCTGATTTCTCCAAGGCCGCGACCGCCGCCCACCCGGACGGTGAGGGCGGCTACGTGATCAACGGCAACAAATGGTTTGTGACGGTCGGCGATGTCGCCGATTTCCTGATCGTGCTGGCCAATGTCGAGCCTGAGCATGCGCCGACGATCTTCCTGATCGACACCGACACACCCGGCGTCGAGATCACCAAGGTCCCGCGTTACACGCACACGTTCGTGTACGAGCATCCGGAATACACGTTCACCGACGTGCACGTCGGGCCGGAGGCGGTTCTCGGCGGTGTCGGCCAGGGCCTCGAGCTAACCCGTGACTGGTTCACGGAGGAGCGGCTGATGATCGGTGCACGCACGATCGGCGCCGCCGAGCGCGCGCTGGAATTGGCGATCACATGGGCGCAGCAACGCGAGCAGGGCGGGGATCTGCTGATCAACCGCCAGCTGATCCAGGGCATGATCGCCGAGTCCGTTGCCGACATCGTCACCAACCGTGCCTATACCCACCAGGTTGCATGGGAGTTCGACAACGCGGATCTCAACGACCCCGACGTGCGCAAGACCCTGCACGCCAAGGCGGCGACCGTGAAGCTCGCGGCCTCGGAAGCATCGAACCGCGTCGTCGACCGCGCTCAGCAGATCTTCGGCGGTCGTGGCTACATCCGCGACTATCCGGTCGAGCGTCTATGGCGCGAGCTTCGCGTTGACCGGATCTGGGAAGGCACCTCCGAGATCCAGAAGCTGGTGATCGCCAACGAGGCCAACAAGCGGGGCCTTTCAGGGCTGGTGTCGTTCAGCTCGCGATAGTGAGTTTCCCGCGGTCGAGCACCGGCTGACCGTCGGGACCGAGCATCTGAAAATGCACCGCGTCTGGCCGCTGCCAGGCGCGGAGCACCAGCGTGTCACCTGGCGTCACCGGAGCGCTGAAGCGCACCGCGATCGAGCCCATCCGCGCCGGGTCTGAGCTGCAGAACTCGTGCAGCAGCATGCGACTCGCGTAACCGAACGTGCAGAGTCCATGCAGGATCGGCTGCTTGAAACCGCTCCTGCGCGCCAGCAGCGGATCTACGTGCAACGGGTTTCGGTCACCGCACAGCCGATACAGCAGCGCCGCCGACGGCGGAATCGTCACGCTCAGCTCGCGATCCGCGAGCTGTTCGGGGATTTCCGAGGCGCGCGTAGGCGGACCGTGATCGCCGCCGAAACCGCCGGCGCCACGCACGAACATCGAACTGCGCGTACGGAGCAGAAGCGCGCCGGTATCGCGGTCATAGGCAGCCCCCTGCATCGCGACGAGCGCGCCGCTTCCCTTGTCGTAAACGGAGGTGATCGTGCCTGTGAGCCGTGCGCGGCCGCGGCTCGGGAGCGGCCCCATCAACTCGAGCTCCTGCTCTGCGTGCAATACCGCATCCAGCGGGCCGCTGTGGACCACCACCTCCATCAGCTGTTCACAGATGATCACCCCGAAGCCCGGCAGAACTTCGAGCGTGTTGCCTTCGGTGTTCTCGGTTGTGAACTGCAGCTCGGCGCAGGGATCGCTCTGCCCCGCCCCCACGGCAAGCGCGTAGAGCATCACGTCCCGCGCGTCCCAGACGGCGTCAGCGACCTCGATCGGCCTGCCGATCAGATCCGGATCAACTTCCGCCTTGCGCTCGATCGTCATCTATCGCCTTCAACTATGGGCGTCCGTGGACCGCGAGCGCTTGATTCTTGTAGGCATCGTCAGCGGTCACGTCCGCGCCAAACCACTCGGGCGCGGAAAATGTGTTCGCGGAGGCCTCGTCGGGAAATTCGATCTCGGCCACGATCAGGCCTGTGAGGTTGCCGCTGTATACGTCGACCTCGATGGTCAGGCCGGTACCGGGCAGCGAGCGTTTGTGGCGCACCTTGGTCACGCGTACGCCTTCGGTCGCCGGCCAAAGTTCGTAGAACTGCTGTTCGGTCAGCTCGACCGAGGTCTCGCGCCGGACCAGGCCGGAGCCGGACTTGGTGGTCAACACGTAATGGCCTGCGCGGCTGCGCAGACGGGTCTCGTCACCGTCGCCGCCGATCGTTAGGTAACCCTGGTCGATCGCCTGGCCGTCACCCTGGTCGAAGCTGTCCGGCAGCTCCGCGATCAGCCATTTGCGCTCGATCTCAAGTCCCATGTTTCATTCCCGGTCGAAGGTCGATACCGCGGATGCGCTGGCGCGGACCCGCAAATTCAGAGTACGCGGGTGAGCCGTCGCATGCTGAGTTTGAACGCCTCGTGCTCGAGGTATTCGCGCAATCCGGTCGCCGCGGGCGGGGCCGGGATGTAGACGAAGATCGTCCAGCAGCCCTCCGCCTCGAGCGCATCGAACAACTCGGTGAGACGCTCGCCGTCGACGCCGCTGCTGGCGCCAGCGCCGCTGCCGTCATCGGTGGCGCTGGCGTCGTCGTCCGGGTCATCGTCGTCCTGGGAGCTGAGCATCGCCATGACCTCGGAGGAGATCCAGGTGTCGTCCGGACCCGGGATCAGCTCAAGCTCGAACCCGAGCTCGGCGCCAAGCGCGCTCAACTCGGCGAGCCGCTGGGGCAACGGTTCGCTCACCGCCGTCGGGCCCTGATCTGGCTCGCGCGACCGCATCCAGAACTCGGCAAGCGGCTCGAACCCGTAGCGCAGGTAGAGCTGCTCGGCGCGGCTGTTGCCGCCGAGCACGTCAACGGCGCTGAGCGCGATCTCGCGGGTCCGGGCGCGCTCGTCGAACAGTTGCATCAGCTGCGTGCCGAGTCCGAGGCCGCGCTCCTGCGCCAGCACGCTCAGCGACTCGAGTACCGCCACACGTTCGCCGGCGAGCTGGTCCTCGTGCCACAGCATGTAGGCGATCGGCAGCCCGCGCTGGACCGCCAGCCAGAGCTCGACGCGGGGGTGCCCGGCGAACAGCCGCTCATAGTGGGCGCGCCGCCGTGCCCAGCTGAGCTCGCGTTCAATCGTGGCGATGCCGCCAGCGCCGGTCGCAAGATGATGATCGAACAGCGCCTCCCAGAGCGGCTGCGCCAGCGCCATCAGTTCCGCTCCACCGTGCACGAACTCGATCGGCTCGCTTGCACCCTCCTCGGGCTCGCTGTTGTCGGACATAGCCTGAGCCTAAACCGGTTGGCGTCCCCTGAGGTCTTGCGGGCTATCTGAGCATCGCCAGGCGGGCGCTGCGATGCCCAGCCGCTACCCCAGCTGCTGGCCCGGCTCGAGCGTTAGCGCTTGCCCGTCGGCGTCGAGCTCGACAGAACCGATCACGGTAACCCCCGCCGGGAAGGTGACGTCGCCGTGCACGACCAGGCGCTGGGCGCGTTTCAGCGACGGCGGCCCGTCCGGGAAGCGCGACTCGAAGCCGTCGATGATCCCGTAGAAGCGCTTATCGAGCTGCACAAATGCCAGCGCGCCATCTCCGCTGTTGGCCGGCAGCACCAGGAAGTCATCGGTCAGCCTGTAGGCGTCTGACCGCAACAGCAGCAGGTCATCCGTGGTCTTCACCGGCGCGAAGCGCGTCCGCGGTACCTGCAGCAGCTGGGCGCCGCTGAAGGAACCGATCGCCGCCCCCATCGCACTCTCCAACTGCAGGACCTTGGTCGATGACGGATCCCGCGGGTCGACCGTCTTGCGGTTCACGATCACGGGCAGTTCAAGCCCCCGGGCCGAGCTGATGCGCTGCTTGACGACCTCCAGGTTCACCCACAGGCTGTTGGTGTTGTAGTAGCGCCAGCGACGGTAGTCGCGGAAGGAGTCGAGGTCATCCTCGGGCGTCTGCGCGGTCTCGCGGAGAACCAGCTGCCGGTCGCTGACCCGCAACGCGATGTGGCCGCCCTTGCGGTCGGCTTCGGTCCCGAGCACGACCTCCATCAGGAACGGGATCTGCCCATTGACCACGTGACCCGCGATCCGTGCGTCGACGGTCGAGCCGAGGTTGTCGGCGTTGGAGATCATCGCGTAACGGAAGCCCTGGTCCAGCAACTGATCGATCATCCCCGAGCCGAGCAGCGCCCCGTAGACGTCACCATGGCCGGGAGGGCACCACTCAAGCTCGGGGTTGGCGTGCCAACTTACCGGCATCAGCGTCTCGGCATCGAGCTTCGGGACCATGCTCTGCAGGAAATCCTGATCGATGCCGTCAGTGCGGATCTGCGGATACGCCGACAGCGCCGCGAGCGTCTCCTCGCGCGTCACTTCGGAATTCATCAGCACCAACGGCAGCTTCACGCCGTGCCGTTGGCGGAGTTCCAGGATCTGGTTCACGATCAGGTCGAGGAAGGTCTTCTCACCGCGTGCCTTCAGCAGCGATTTCGGCTGCCTGAGCCCCATCGAGGTCGCCAGACCACCGTTCAGCTTGATCACCGCGACCTGAGCGAGCGCGTCGGTGAGGTCGCCATCCGCAAGCTGCTCCAGAAGTGGGACGTCAGGGACGGGCTCAAGCTCGGAGCTGGGCAGAAACGTCTGCTCACCGGCCTGCAGGCGTGTGAGCGCTGACGCAAAGCCGCGGATCGCGGTCTCGTGCTGTCCGCCAGCACGCATCTTCTCGGTCGCAGCCTGGACCGCCGCGTCACTCATCCCGATTCGTCTCCTTGGTTGCCGTCAAGCTCGCTGTTCTCCGAGTCCTTCAGCCCGTGCTCGAGCTCACGCAGCCACACGGCGGAGTTACCGTCGCTCGGTGCACGCCAGTCGCCGCGCGGTGAGAGCGAACCGCCGGACCCCACCTTGGGCGCGTTGGGGATCGCGGAGCGCTTGAACTGGCTGGTGGTGAAGAACCGGAACAGGAACTTGCCGAGCCAGTGCTCGATCGTTTCGAGGCTGTATTGGTTGCGCCGATCCGGCGGGATCAGGTCCGGCCAGCGGCCACGATCACGGTCACCCCAGGCGTGCTGGGCGAGCCACGCGACCTTGGATGGGCGGTTGCCGAAGCGCAGCACGTGGTAGAGAAAAAAGTCCTGCAATTCATAGGGCCCGACGGTCGCCTCGGAGGACTGGGCTGGAGCCGAGTCGCCCGCGGACGATGATCCCGGTCCCCCCAGACCGGGATCAGCAGGAATCAACTCCGGTGAGATCTCGGTGTCGAGCACGGTTTGGAGGACCTCACCGGCGGCGTCGCCGAACTGGTCGGTGTCGATCGCCCAGCGCAGGAGGAACTGGATCAGCGTCTTGGGCACCGAGGCGTTCACGTTGTAGTGCGACATCTGGTCCCCGACCCCGTAGGTGGCCCAGCCGAGCGCGAGTTCGGAGAGGTCGCCGGTGCCGACCACGAGCGCGTCGTGCATGTTCGCGAGCCGGAACAGGTGGCTGGTGCGCTCCCCTGCCTGCACGTTTTCGTAAGTCACGTCGTAGTGCGGGTCGCCGTTCGCGGCGGGATGGCCGATGGCCTGCAGCATCGCTTGCGACGACGGCCTGATGTCGATCTCAGCGGCGCTCACACCGAGCGCAGACATCAGCTTGCGGGCGCTTTCCAGGGTGGTCGCGGAGGTGCCGAAGCCGGGCATCGTGTAGGCGAGGATGTTGGTGCGTGGCAGCCCCAGCCGGTCCATTACCTTGGCGGCGACGATCAGCGCATGGGTCGAATCGAGCCCGCCGGAGATGCCGATCACGAGCTTTTGAAGACCGGTGGCCTGAAGCCGCGTCTGCAGCCCCGCCACCTGGATCTTGTAGACCTCCTCGCAGCGTGCGTTGCGGGTCTGCGGGTTCGAGGGCACGTACGGGAAGCGCTCCACATCGCGGCGCAGCGGCGTCGGCGCGGCGCTCGGATTCAGCTCGAATTCGATTCGGCGGGCGTACTCGAGCCGACGGCGGAAGTCGTGGATCGAATCGCCCCAGGAGCTGAGCGAGGTGCGCTCGTTCACCAAACGGTCGAGGTCGATGTCCGCCGTGACGAGCTGCTCGTGATCGTCGAAGCGGGTACTCGCGGCGAGCTCCTCGCCGTCCTCTGCGATCATCGCCTGCCCATCCCAGGCGAGGTCGGTGGTCGACTCCCCGCTGCCCGAGGCCGTGTAGATGTAAGCGCTGAGCGTGCGCGCAGACTGCGCCTTTGTGAGCAGCCGGCGGTAATCGGACTTGCCGACCGTCACGTTCGAGGCGGAGAGGTTGGCGATCACGGTCGCGCCGGCGAGCGCGCTGAAGGTCGAGGGCGGGATCGGAGTCCAGAGGTCCTCACAGATCTCCACGGCGATGGTGAAGTTCTCAACGTCGGTGGCGGTAAAGATCAGCCGGTTGCCGAACGGCACGCTTTCACCGTTCAGCCGGATCTCGTTGCTGACCGCATCACGCGCGGCCCGGAACTGACGCTTCTCGTAGAACTCGCGGTACTCGGGCAGGTAGCTTTTCGGCGCGACCCCGAGGATGCGGCCGCGGTGAAGCACGATCGCGGCGTTGAACAGCCCATGCTCATGGCGCAGCGGTGCACCGACGACGATCACCGGCTGCAGCGCGGCGCTGGCCTGACGCAGCCGCTCGATCGCCTGCAAGGTTTCCTCTAGCAATGCGTCCTGTTTGAACAGGTCTTCGCTGGTGTAGGCGGCGAGTCCCAGCTCGGGGAACACCACCAGCGCGACGTTCTGCTCGTGCGCCTGCTGGACCAGCACCTCGGTACGGTCGGCGTTGTACTCCGGATCCGCGATGCGGACGTGCGGAACCGCGGCTGCGACGCGCACATAACCGTGGCGGTAGATCGAGTCGAACGGGCGGCTTTCGGTGGCGGCTGAGTGCGTCACAGACAATGAGTAAAGCGGGATTGCCGTAAGTCCGACAAGACCGGGACAAACGCTGCAGCTGTTCAGGTAGCGTCCAGGCCACACCGACCTTGACAGGAGTGAGCATGATCCTGATCGCCTACGACGAGTCTGACGACGCCAAGCACGCAATCGACGAAGCGGCGAAACTGTTCGGCGCAGCCGACACCACGGTCGTCACCGTCTGGCAGAGGATGCTGGACACCCTCGCCCACGCGGGCATGGACATCGGCGTTGTTACCGACTACGCGACGATCGACGAGAACACCGAACGTAACGCGCTTGCTACCGCGCAGCGCGGCGCCGATCTTGCGGTGGAGGCCGGCATGAACGCGGTTGCCGCATCCACCGCGGTCGAGTCGACAATGGCCGAGGCGATCCTGCACCTGGCGGGCGAAATCGACGCGGCCGTGATCGTGCTCGGTACGCGCGGGCTGTCCGGGGTCAAGTCGCTGGTGCTGGGCAGCACCTCACACCAGGTGATCCATCACGCCGATCGGCCCGTGCTGGTTGTCCCGTCGCCGATCGTCTCGGCAGAACGCGCAGCGCGCAACGAGTAGATGGCCGGCGGGCGCCGTTGCCCGGCCGAAGGTGGTAAGCCTCACGAGGCTGCCGGCACGGGTGCGGTTGCCCAGCCAAAGGTAGTAAGCCTCACGAGGCTGCCGCACGGGTGCGGAGTCGCTGTTACGCGACCCCGCCGTTCCCGTGTTTGCCCTTGGGGAGGGGCTGGTCGTCGCGGGCGTGGATAGCCCGCGACAGTTCTTCCAGCAGTGCGCAGCTCCGAACGACACAAGCCGAATCACTGGACCGTCGCTTGCACACAACGCCTGGACTAAGGACGACCTTAGGTCTACCAGGCTTACAACAATCGTGCAAGTGCTACACGGGAACGTGAAAAACGCGTTGCGACGCCGCCTGTCAGCGGCCGCAGCCGAGCGGCGGCCGAGAGTTCTGAGTGGACTCGCGTCAGCTTGTCACCGGAGTGGATTCGCGTCAGCTTGTGACCGCGGCGACCGCTCGGGCAAAGCGATCGATGTCGTCCTCGGTGGTATCCCACGAGCACATCCAACGGACCTCGTTGGTGGTCTCGTCCCACTCGTAGAAATCGAACTCGTTCTGCAGCTGGACGCGTGCCTCTGGCGCGAGCGCGGCGAACACGGCGTTGACCGCCGGCTGGCGCGAGAGCCGTACGCCTGGTGTGTCGGCGACCGCGGACGCGAGCCGCTGGGCCATCGCGTTGGCGTGGGACGCGTTGGCCAGCCACAGCTCGTCCGTCAGCAGCGCGTCGAACTGGGCGGCCATGTAACGCATCTTCGAGGCCAGCTGCAGTGACTGCTTGCGCAGGTGAAGCAGTCCGTGGGTCAGAACTTGGTTCGAGGCGCCGCGTGGGGCGCGACCGGATGTCTCGGCCGTGAATACCACAACGGCCTCGGCTCCCATCAGACCGTTCTTGGTTCCGCCGAACGACAGTAGGTCAACGCCGCAACCGACCGTGACTTCGTGCAGCGAGACCCCATGCGCGGCCGCGGCGTTGGCGATCCGCGACCCGTCCATGTGCAGCAGCAGGCCGTGAGTGTGCGCCAGTTCCGCCAGCGCTCGGACCTCATCGAGCTCGTAAAGGGTGCCCCACTCGGTCGACTGGGTCACGGAGACCATCCCGGGCTGTACGAAGTGCTCTTCGTTGGACTTGACGATCATCTCCTCGACATGGGCGATCTCAAGCTTGGCGTCAGGCGCGCGGGCGGTCAGTAGTTTGTTGCCGGCCACGTGCTCCGGTGCGCCGACCTCGTCGGTGTTGAGATGTGCGGTCTCCGCGACGATCGCTCCCTGCCAGGGCCGCAGCGCGGCCCGCATCGCCAGCACGTTTGCGCCGGTGCCGTTGAACACGAACGAGACCGAGGCCTCCGGATCACCCAGCGCGGCCGCCACCTTCCGCTCCACCGCGGCTGTATAGGGGTCGTGGCCGTAGGCGAAGGCGTGGCCGACATTTGCCTTGGCCAGTGCCTCCATGACGGCAGGATGGACCGTCGCCGAGTTGTCGGACGCGAACCCGCGCTGCGGCGCGGACAGGGTGTCGATGAGCATCAGCTCACAGTACCGGCGTCCGGACAGTCGTCCGCCGCTTCCTCAGTCCCCTTCTCGGTGGGTTGGTCTGGGTCAACGGCGGGTTGGTCGGGGTCAGCGGCGGGTGTCTGCTCAGTCGGTGGGTCGGCTGAGGCAGCGGGCGCCTGCTCCGTCGGTGCGCCGGCCGCGACGTCCGGTCCCTGCTCCGTCGGTGCGTCGGCCGCGACATCCGGTCCCTGCTCCGTCGCTGCGGCGTCGGCCGCGACATCCGAACTCACCGTTGGCGCCTCTGAACTGGCCTGCGTGGCCGGCGCCGCATCGGCGGCTCCGACGGCTACTGGGGCCGGGAACTCGGACATCGTCTGGCGTCGCAGCATCTCGGTCCCGAGCGCAGCCAACAGCGCGAACACGATCATCGCGAACGGCCGCCCGGTGGCCGGGATCGGCTGCCATACGAAGATCAGGATCAGTACAACCCCGACCACCGAGAAAACGATCAGCGGGTCATTACGCATGTAGGGCGCGAGCCAGCGTCGCGCCGGGGTCGCGAAGCGCGACGGTCCGGCAAACCAGGCACAGATCACAATCACCACGCCAACCAGGATCACCGCACCGGCAACCTCGACCAGATCGTTGGTCGCCAGGCCGGTGACGATTGAGATCAAGTGCTTGGTGACCTCGTCGTTGCTGATCGCGCCAGGAACCTGATTGATGATGATGCGCCGGAACAGGATCACGACCAGCCCTGCGATCACGCCCCCGATCCCCACCCACTTCAGCGCATGACGGCGTCTGCCCTTGGCCACCGCCACCGCCGCGGCAAATAGCAGCGGCGCGAGGATGCTGAGAATCAGTGCAAGGCTCTTTAGCGCCTGCCCGATGGTCTGGATCGTCGAGATCTCTTTGGCTTTGAAAAGCTCGACCTTGGCCACGTTGGGTGGCAGATGGGAGGCTATGTCAACCGAGATCCCAAGTCGGTTGGCGACCTCCTGCAGGATCAGTCCGAGGTTCAGCGTGACCGTGTCGCCTCTGATCTGGACGTGTTTGGTTCCGCCGTTGACTATCTGTATGAAGGCCTGATCGGCAAGCTTGTTGGCGGCGCGCCAAGCGTTCTGCGCGGCCGGGGTCGCGAGCAGATCCTCGGTGGCGCTGACAGCACCGCTGTGCAGTGCACCTGAGATCGGACCGGCCAATGGCTTGAGCTTGTCGGGAAGCGCGTTGCCGATCTCGGCTGGCACATCGACGTTCGCGTAGAGCTGGTTAACCAGGTAATTCGCAGTGGCGTCGCGGATCGTCGGGTTCGCCAACAGGGTCGTGCTGGTGTTGGACCAGTTGTCTGCGTTCAAGATCTCGCGGTTTGCCCAGACCGCGACGATCCCAAGGATCGTGAGCACGGTCGCGAGTCCAATCAGCACGCGCGACCAGATGCGGCTCCCCCTGGTCGAGGTGGTTGCGGTCGGTCCTGCAGGCGCGACTGCGGTGGTCATGAGTAATGGCTCCCTGATTGGTGGGTGAGGCACAGTCACCCGTGGGCGCCATGTTAAGCCACATTGAGGACGGGTAGTCCTGTGGTCGTCGATCTTGACGACGGGTAGTCCTGTGCGCGTCGATCTTGAGGACGGGTAGCCTTGCGGTCGTGGATCTTCGCGGTGCTCGGGCGATGGCTGGCGGCTGGCTGCGGTCGGTAGCCACCGACAGATCCAAACGTCCCGACCTCCAGACGTTGAAAGCAGATGCGCTGCCGAGCGTCGCGGGAGCGGTCGGCCGCATGCCGGACGGGATGGCGTCCGGAGTACTTGCGGGTGTAAGCCCGATCTACGGCCTTTACTCGGCGATCGGCGGTGCAATCGGAGGCGGGCTGACGGTCAGCACCAGGTTGATGATCGTCACCACCACCAGTGCCGCCGCGCTGGCGGCGGGTTCGGCGGTTAGCTCCGTACCCGAGAGCAGCCGCCCCCAAGCTCTGGCGCTGCTGACGCTCTGTGCGGCGATTCTGATGATCGTCGCCGGAATCCTCCGCTTCGGCCGCTATACACGCTTCGTCTCGCACTCGGTTATGACCGGGTTCCTGACGGGCGTTGCGGTGAACATCATCCTCGGGCAGCTGGCGTCGCTCACCGGGGCCAAGGTCAGTGGGTCGTTCGCGCTGGCCAAGGCGATAGACCTGGTGCTACACCCCGGCCGCATCCAGCTGGCGTCGCTGGCAGTTGGTGTCAGCGCGCTGCTGATCCTGACCGTGGCAAACCGCACCCCCGCCAGAAACTTTGCCGCGCTGTTGGCGCTGATCCTGCCGACCGTGGTCGTTCTGCTGCTTGGGGATACCTCGGTTGCGCGAGTCTCAGACACCGGCACGATTCCAAGCGGACTACCGCCACTGTCAATCCCGCCGCTGCGGCTACTGACTCCGTCGGTGATGGAGGGAGCCCTGGCAGTCGCCGCGATTATCCTCGTTCAGGGCGCCGGGGTGCGTGAATCGGTCTCCTCCCCCACCGAGCCTCCCTCGAGCGTGAACCAGGATTTCATCGGTCAGGGCGTGGGTAGCGCGTTGGCCGGGCTGATGCGCGGCCAACCCGTCGGAGGATCGGTCGGACAGACCGCACTCTCGGTCGCCGCCGGCGCCAAGAGCCGCTGGGCCTCGGTGATGTCCGGAATCTGGCTGCTGCTGATCGTGGTGGCGCTCTCCGGAGTCGTCGGCAAAGTCGCAATGCCAACTCTGGCCGCAATTCTGATCTACGCCGCGATCGGCGCGATCGAGCGCAGCCAGATCACGACGATCATGCGCGCGGGCAGCCTCTCGCGGATCGCATTGATCGTGACCTTCGGCTCGACCCTGCTGTTCGGGGTCGCGGCAGCGGTCGCCGTCGGCGTCGTGCTGTCACTGGTGCTGCAGATGAACCGCGCAGCCGTAGACCTGCGGGTCACCGAGCTGACGCTGAGCGACGACGGTGAGCGGCTGCTCGAAGGAGCGGCTCCGCACCACCCGCACAGCAACGACGTCACGATGCTGGACGTCCACGGAAGCCTGCTGTTCGCGGGCGCGCGCACGCTCCAGGCTAGGCTCCCTGACCCGGCTGGAACCACGCGTCCGGCGGTGGTCATCCGGCTGCGCGGACACGTGTCCGTGGGGGTCACGTTTGCGGTCGTGATCAGCGAGTATTCCGACCGCCTGAAAGCCGTCGGCGGTCGGCTCTTCCTGAGCGGCACCGACCCGGAGCTGCTGGCGCGGCTGAGTCGCACCGACACCGCCCGCGAACGCGGCAGTGACGCCGAAGTCGACATCACCGTACTCCCGGCCGAGCCCGAGATCGGCAAGTCGACGCGCCATGCCCACCACGTCGCCCGTAGCTGGCTTGACTCCCAGCGCGAAACCAACCGGGCCGGCTAGTGTGCTGAGTCTGTAATTCGACTCACCAACTAGTTGGCCGCGGGCTCGAGCTCTCCGTCGGCGTCGAACACGATCGACTCGACCTCAGGGATCCCGTCTCCCGCGTCGGCGTCGCCGATCACGACCGTCGCCACCGAGCAGTTCTCGATGAAACGGATCTCATACTGATCCAGTGGCCGGCGCTCGAGCCAGTGCAGCGCCGAGGCGATCGTGCCGCCGTGCGAAACGACCGCGATCGTGTCCGCCGGTGGATCGCGCACCACCGCGTTGATGAACCGCGATATCCGGTCCTGAACCTGGCGGCGACTCTCCCCGTCTTCGAACGCGAGATCGGGGTCCGTCCAGTAGCCCTGCAAGCTGTCTCCGTAGCGCTCCTCGAGCTCGTCGCGGGCGATGCCCTCAATCACCCCGAAGCTGCGCTCGCGCAGATCCCGGTCGGTCCCAACGGTGAGACCGTGCGGAGTGGCGATCGCCAACGCCGTGTCCTGCGCACGCCCGAGGTCGCTGGCGGTGACAGCGCCGATCGGCATCGCGGCCAGGCGTGCCCCGACCGCCGCCGCCTGGGCGCGTCCGGTCTCGTTGAGCGGAATGTCGCTGATGCCCTGAAGGCGTCGTTCGAGGTTCCAGTCGGTTTCTCCGTGGCGGATGAAATGGATCGTTATCGGCACCGCGCTGACGCTACAGCAGCGCTTCCGCGCTTGCGCCGAGCGCTGTACCCTCCGCGGCCTATGGCGCAAGAGCTGATCCACGTCGCCCTCGGCGGCACGATTTCAATGCGGATCGTCGACGGGCTCGCCGTCCCGGAGTTGAAGGCCGCTGATCTCGCCCGGATCGCAGGCATCGAAACCACCGCCGTGGACATCGCCACCGTCGGCGGGCCGCAGTTGAACTTCCCCGATCTGGTCCGCGCCGACCGCACGATCCGCGCAGCGGCCGAGCGGGGCGCGAAGGGCGCAATCGTGACGCTCGGAACCGATGCGATCGAGGAGGTCGCAGCGTTTTTCTCCTACAGCGGACCGTGGGCGCTGAATATCGCGATCACCGGGGCGATGGTCCCCGGCGCGGAGCCCGACTCCGACGGCCCGCTGAACCTCCGCGACGCGGCCGCGGTCGTGAGCGGACCCACGCTGAGCGAACCGGTGGTGGTGTTTGCCGGTCATGTCGCGCTGGCGCGTGCGGTGGTCAAGATTTCGGGTCTTGAACTCGATCCGTTCACCTCCCCCACCGCGCCCGTGTGGCCGGTAGCCGAGGTCGTTCAGGCCGGATCGCTGCCCGACGTCGGGGATCCCCCGCCGGTGCCCGGCCACCCCGACGCCGGCACGGTCGAGGTTCCGATCATCTCCAGCATGCTCGCCGCCCAAGCCGAGCTGCAGCCACTGCCCGGTGACTACCCGCCGGCACTCGTCTGCACCGCCAGCGGCGCCGGCAACCTCACCCCTGACGCCGCCAACATCGCAATCGCCGCGCTCGAACGGGGGTCGGTGGTCGCCATCGCGACCCGCGCGCTTGACCGGCGCCTGTCGCAGGGCTACGGCTACCCGGGCGGTTCCGGCACACTCGCCGCCGCCGGGGCAGTGCTGGCCGAAGGCATGTCCCCGCACCGTCTACGGATGCTGTTGCTGATCTGCCTTTCACAGGGAATGCGCGGCGAGCAGCTAAAGCAGGCGCTGATCGCGCACGTTGACGCGCTCAGGACCGCTCGCGGCGTTGGGTGAGCGGATTGACGCAGCAGCATGTCACGTTTACGGCCGCCCCGGCGTTCTACCAACATGGCCACAGTTGAACGCACCAGCACACCGCAGGCAGACCCGGAGCGCCGCGATGCGATGACCGATCCGGGCGTGCTGGCCGCCCTGGCCACCACGCTGCTGCTCTGGGCCTCAGCGTTCGTCGCAATCCGCTACGTGGACCGCTACATCGCCGCGGGCGCGATCGGGCTCGGACGGCTGCTGATCGGATCGCTGGCGCTCGGAGCCGTGATGCTGATCAGGCGCGAGCGACTCCCGCGGGGGCGGTCGCTGTGGCTGGCCGTGATCTGTGGCGTGTTGTGGTTCGGGCTCTACAACCTCACGCTCAACCTCGGCGAGCGCAGGCTCGACGCCGGCACCTCATCGCTGCTGGTGAACACCGGCCCGATCTTTCTCGCGATCCTGGCCGGGCTGGTGCTGAACGAGGGCTTCCCGCGGCGGCTGCTGGCCGGCTGCGCAGTCTCGTTCGCGGGCGCGGCCCTGATCGCTGTGAGTGCTGCATCGAGCAGTTCCGCGGACGTCCTGGGGGTGGTGCTGTGCTTGATCGCGGCGATCTGTTACGCCGCCGGGGTGGTCGCCCAGAAGCCCGCGCTGAGCGGCGCCTCACCGCTCGCGGTCACCTGGGTCGCCTGCACCGCCGGCGCCGTGACGCTGCTCCCGTTTGCGCCGTCGCTGGTGAACGCCGTCGGCCACGCACGCACCCCGGCGCTGCTGTGGACTCTCTACCTGGGGCTCGGGCCGACCGCGCTGGCGTTCCTGTGCTGGGCATCGGTGCTGCGCCGCTGGCCGGCCGGCAGACTCGGGGTCACCACCTACGCGGTCCCGCCATTGGTCGTACTGATCGGATGGGTCGCGCTCTCGGAGACGCCCCCGCTGCTCGCGATCCCCGGCGGCCTGCTGTGTCTGGCAGGCGTCGCCGTGTCGCGCAGCGGCTGAACCGGCAGGGCGATTGTGCCGGGGCAGGTCCGGCAAGACCAGCCCCGGCCTCGTGGCTCATCCGAGCACACGATGCCCTAACCTTTTGTAAGTGACTTTGAAGCTTTCGATCCTTGACCTCGCCCCGATCAGCCGCGGGGAGACCGCGTCCGACAGCTTCGCCGGCAGCGTCGCGCTTGCACAGGCAGCGGAGCGGCTCGGCTACGAGCGCGTCTGGTACGCCGAGCACCACAACATGCAGACGATCGCGTCCTCGGCAACCAGCGTGCTGATCGCCTACGTGGGCGCACACACCAGCACGATCCGGCTCGGCTCGGGTGGGATCATGCTGCCGAACCATGCACCGCTGGTGATTGCCGAGCAGTTCGGCACGCTGGAGGCGATGTTCCCGGGCCGCATCGACCTCGGGCTGGGGCGCGCACCGGGGTCAGATCAGGCCACCACTTACGCGCTGCGTCGCAGTCCGCAGTCGGCCGAGTCGTTCCCTCAAGATGTGCTCGAGTTGCAGGGATTTTTGACCGGTCACTCGCGCATTGAAGGGGTCAATGCGACTCCCGGCAACGGTTCCAACGTGCCGCTCTACATCCTCGGCTCGTCGATGTTCGGTGCGCGCCTCGCGGCCGCGCTGGGGCTCCCCTACGCGTTCGCCTCACATTTCGCTCCGGACCTGCTGATGCCGGCGATCGACGCCTACCGCTCGGAGTTCAAACCGTCCGAGCAGCTGCAGCAGCCGTACCTGATCGCGGGCGCGAACGTAATCGCCGCCGACACGCTCGAGCAGGCGGAGCAGTACCTGTTGCAGGTCCGCCGGATCCGCGCCGTGAGCCTCTTCGGCCGTCGCGTCGGCGCGTCGGCACTCGACGTCTCGGACGGGCGAGCCGATCAGCTGCTGGCCGCCGGCGCTGGCGCGCAGGTCGACCAGATGATGACCTATACCGGGGTGGGCACGGCGGACCAGGTACGCAGCTTCGTCGAGGAGTTCGCCGCGGCAACCGCAGCCGACGAGGTGATCGTCGCCCACCAGGTGCCGTCGGCGGCGGGGCGCGTACGCTCGGCCGAGATTCTCGCCGAGGCGGTTGATCTGCAGGGTCAGACGCGGCTCAGTTCCGGGGTCTGACCAACAGCACCTGGAAGCCGTCCGGGTCAGCGAACGCGACTGCGTTGCGCTGCCAATACGGGTTCGCCGGGATCACCGGCGGTCCGCCGATGCGGGTCGCGATCTGCTCCAGTTGATCGGCGCTCTCGGGATACAGCACGATCAGCGATTCGGGATCGGGCTGCGGCGCCGGATGACCGCCGCCGGTGGTGAATTCGAGCTCCGCGTTGGCCCCGGGGATCTCGAGGAATACGCCGTCGTAACCGTCGTGGTCGGCGAAAGCTCCGGTCTGCTCCAATCCCACGCGATCACGGTAGAAGCTGACAACTTCATCGAAGCGGTCGGTGTGGCGTGCGATTCGAAGTCTCACCGCACGCCGCCTTCCACGGACATCTCACTCGGACGCGCTGATGCGGCGGGACAGCTCCGCGCCTGCAGGTGCCACGTCCGCGCTCAGGCGCGGCAGCAGGACCGCCCACTCGGGATGGATCGCGACTGCCTCGCGCACGTATGCGAGCCCGGCGTCGATGTCACCCGCGGCCGCGATGCAGTTACCGGCCCAGAACATCAGCTCGTGGTCGCCGGGCGCCAGATCGACACCGCGCTGGAACAGCTCAGCGGCCTCGCTGTACTGCCCGGACGCCAGCAGCTCATCGGCCTCGTTCACCAGCCGGTGGGCGTCGTGGAGCCGCAACAGCCGGCGGAGTTCCAGCAGCGGTTCGGCATGATCCTCGACGCGGAGCGAAACCTTGGTCTCCCACCACTCACCAGTTGCCGGCACCACCAAGATCGCCGCGGACTGTTTACCGCGGATGTCCCCGCCTGCCTCCTCACCGGCATCCAGGGCACTCATCAGCCGCCACTCGAGCGGTCCGGTGGCGGTGTTGAAGGAATCCAACATCGCACCCCAGACGCTGCGGTTGCGCATGATGTTCGCCTGGCAGCTGACGCCGTCACCGGTTACATCGCCCGCCTCGGGAATGCAGTCCGCGCCGGTGTGAACCGCGACGTTCCCATGTCGATCGACCGCCGCCAACTGCCGCACCGATGCATGTTCGTCAGCGCTCAGCCGCTGCGCCAGCGCCTCCGGCGCGCTGGCTCCATCGCGCATCAACTCCAACATCCCCGGCCCGTGCGCCACGAGCGCCGTCGACTGCGTCGCGACCGCGCCGACACCCGGCCACGCCCAGGTCACAATCGCCCCGGTCATGAATGCGTGTGACTGAACCGCCACCCCGAGTTCACCGCTTTCACGGTCAATGGCGACAATCGAA
Organism: uncultured Actinomycetota bacterium; assembly: GCA_963737115.1. GTDB lineage: Bacteria > Actinomycetota > Thermoleophilia > Solirubrobacterales > Solirubrobacteraceae > Palsa-465. The sequence continues at coordinate 224,305 of CAVTRM010000014.1, read as the reverse complement.
TAGGTCATAGTTGCAGCAGGTTACGCAGCTCATTGGCCGAATGCTGCACGTGAGCGCGGGCTGCTGCCTGGGCACCGGCCGGGTCTTTGTGGACGATCGCATCCACAAGCATGTCCAGGTCGGTCGAACTCTCCCCCAGCTCAACATCTTTGAGCTGGTACTGGCAGAAGTTCCACATCCGCAGCGCGAGGCTGAAGTACTGGTTGAGCGTATCCTGCAGGAATTGGTTGCGACAGGCGGTGAAGATCGCGCGATGGATCTGCGCATCGAACTCAGTCAGCTCGCGTTGGCTTGTCGCGTGATGGCGCGCCTCAAGCTTGGTCACGATATCGGCGCGCTGCTCGTCGGTGGCCCGCACAGCGGCCAGTCCGGCGGCGAGCGACTCGGTGTCCAGGCGCACCTCGGTCAGCCAGCGCTCGTCGGTGACGTTCACTTCTGCAACGAAGGTTCCGCGCTGCCTGAACACGACCACCAAGTGTTCGAATGTCAGGCGCTTGATGGCGTCGCGGATCGGCGTCGCGCCAACTCCGATCTCCGCCGCCAGCAACTTCTCGGATAGCGGCGCGCCTGGCGGAAGCTGCAACCACACGATCTGCTCGTGCAGGTATTCGTAGGCCTGGTCCATCAGACGCGGGGCTGGCTGCGCGGCCGTCACATACATCCGGCTAACTCTCTCTGTCGCAGAACGTGCGCACCTGTCGAGCGTACGACAGTGGTGCGACGGCTGCTCTTACAGCCAGCCGGCACGGGCCATCCCGCGGATTCACCCGGCTCCAAGCTGCGCCTCGGTTGCTAACGCCTCAGTCCCCCGGAACCTCGCTGCGGACGTGCACGTAGAGCTTACGAATCGGCCCTTCCTGATGCCACTTGCCGCTGTCCTTATTCGTATACACCAGCAGGTCTCCACTTTGGGCGCGGTGCTCCACGCCGGCCTGGTCGGTGACAGTCACATCGCCTTCGATCACGAAGTCCATCGACAGCTCGCCACCCAGTAGCACGCCGATGTCCGCGTCGCGCTTCCAGACGCCAACGGTGACGCGCCGGTCGGGTGACTCCCACACGATCGCGTGGTGCCCAGGAGGATTCCCCGGCGTCTCGTCGCCCGGCAGATCCCCGTATTCGGTCCACTCGATCGCCGGCGAGTCGATACTGATGACCTGAACTCCTGACGCGGTGTTGACTTCGCTGGACGTGGCGTTGCTTTCTGGCATGAGTTACCTCTTTGTGTGTCGGAATGTGTCGTTGCTCGGGCGCGTGTGTCGGGCTCTGACGACCGACACACGCGCGCGCTGGTGGTTGGCGTCGCTACTTGGTCAGGTACCAGTCCTCCGGCGTCAGCGTCCCGGTGCCGGTGGGGGCGACTCCACCGAGCTTGCTGTCAATCAGCTCACCGGCTGTCGGGCCTGTGAACATGCCGACACCCTGCGGCACCCAAACCTCGGGCAGCTGCTTGGAGGTGTAACGAACGTAGGCGCTCGCTGCCGCGTCCCAGTTCGAGGGCGTGGCCTCGATCGACGCGTTCACCAGCTGATCCATCTTCTTGTTGGAGTAGTTGGAGTAATTGGTTCCCGAGCCGGAATAGAAGAGAAACTCGCCGGTGGGAAGGCTGCCCTCATACCCGAATCCGCGTCCGTCGTATTCCGCGGTCCAGTGGCAGGTGGGCGCTCCGACGGAGCAATGCTGCATCACCGCGTTCACATCGGTTTCCGGGTGGGTGGTGAGGTCGATCTTGATACCGACCTTGCTGGCCTGCGACTGCAGGTCCTGCATCTCTTCGCCGATCGCCAGCACACCCGATGCGTAGTCAATGTTGAACTCGATCCCTTCTCCTCTGGTGATTCCCTGGCCGCAATCGCCCGGGCCCGTTCCCGGATGTACGCAAGTGCTCTCGCCGCCTGGAGTGACCTTCCAACCGTTCTGCTTGAGTAGGTGCGCGGCGTCGGAGACTGAGAACGGATACAGATCGGTCTGGGCGCCCGGCGCGATCGCCGGGTTCGTGGGCACGGTTGGCACCGGCCCATAGGTCGGGACGGCCATGCCGTGCAGGATGTTCTTGATCCAGCCGTTCTGATCGACGAGGTGTTGGAACGCTTGGCGGAAATACAGTTGCCGGAAGATCATTCCCACCTTCGGCGCGTTCTCGTTCAGCGGGAAGAAGTAGCTGGTATCGGTCCCAGCAAGATCGACGTCATATCCCTGGCTCTTGAACGACGCTGTCAGTCCCTGAAACTGCGATGGGATGTATGCCACCGTCAGCGCCTTGGCGCCCTGGGATTTGATCTCGTCGACCATCGAGGACTCAGAGGTGAACGGAACCTCGACGAACTTAGATATCGTCGCCTTCGGTGAACCTGAGTAGTGCTTGTTGGGGACGAAGGTGACACCGCCGTTGCTGGTCGTGCTCTGGACCCTCCAGGGGCCGTCCACGTCGCTCCACAGCGGCGAGCTTCCCCACATGGCGAGCTTGGTGCTCTGTGAATTCAGAAAGTCGACCACCTTCTGTGCGCCCGCCCGCGTGGTGTCCGGCAGGTTGGGGGCATTCGGGTCAGGGGCAGGCTGCGACAGCGACGTGCGGTCCCAGGCCATCGGGATCGGCGTCAGGTCATAGAGCACGTTGTACATCAGCCAGGTGGTGTTGTACGGGCGGTTGAGCGTCATCTGGAAGGTCGTCGCATTCAGGGCCTTGTAGCTGACCACGTTGAACGGGAACTTCCCGGGCACCGTCCCGCAGTAGTTGGTGTCGGGGTTCGCCTTCACCAGGTTCAACCAGAACACCAGGTTGCGAGCTGTCACCGGCTGACCATCCGACCACATGTAGTGGTTCAAGTGAACGGTCACTACTTTGTCGCCGTCGCTATAGATCGGCTTTTGCCCGATCGAGCCCTTGAAATTGACCAGGGGCTTGTAGTCGTGGCCATACCAGTACAGCGGCCGGTACAGCAGCAGGTCGAGCTCGCTGATATTCGGGAAGCTGCAGTAGGTTGGCGGCACCAGGGCCGAGATGAAATTGGGATCCTGTCCGGGCGTCAGCGCAAACGTGACCGTGCCGCCCTTGATCCGTGCCCCACTGCCTGTCGTAGGCTCGCTCAGGCCGGGGCCGACTTGTGCAGTCGCGCCAAGCTCGGCGGCGGTTTGCGAGCGGCCGGTACCCGTGGTGGTCCCGGTAGAGCCACAGGCGCTGATCGCGATCGCTACGAGTGCCGCCGCAAGAGCGCAAGTCGGCAGTCGCAGTCTGCTCCACACTTTCATTGCACTACGCCCTCCTCAGGGTCCAGCTGTTGTCGGTTTGGAGACGTCCACTGTTCGCTTACCGCAGCGGCCGATTTCACCGCTGCAAGTTCAGTCAGGAATGCAGTACCGCTGTTGGCGACCATGCTGCGCAGCACGTAACTGACCATCAAAGCCCCGCGCTCGATGCTGTCGCGCGCCTCTTCGACGGATCCGACAACCGCATCGAACACTTTTCCGGCCGCCAGCGCTCTCGCCTCGGATTCCACCACCAGGGACCTGACCTGGGGACGTTCCTGCCCGCTGGGGTAGCCCATTGCCAGCGAGAGATCGCCGGCCCCCACCCCAAGCACGTCGATGCCGTCCACGCGAATGATGTCGTCGATATTCTCGACGCCGATCGGATCTTCTACCAGCGCAATCACCAGAATTTCGTCGTTGGCCGACCGGTAACGCGCTTCCATGTCCCCATCGACCCCGAACCGCGCCCAGCGGAAGCCGCCAGCGCCTCGATGCCCCGACGGCGGGAAGCGAACGGCGTCGACCACCGCGCGGGCTTCGTCCGCGGTCGTCACGTGGGGCACGTAGATCCCCTTCGCTCCGAGGTTCAGGTATGCCTGGATGGTCGAGGCCCGGATCTCGGGGATCCTGACGATCGGGACCATATCTGCCACCTCGCAGGCGCGGAAAAGCAGGCTCGCGGCGCGGTAATCGAACGCCGTACCCTCGGCATCGAACATCACGTACTCGAAGCCCAAGTGTCCACAGAGCTCTACGAGGTCGGCCTCCGGGACTTCAGCCCAGATCCCAAATGCGACCTCCCCGGCCGCGAACTTGTCCTTTAGTCGATTGCCCATCCAGCCTCTCTCTCCGGGGTCTTCAGCCCACACCGCGCCGCTAAAAACCGCGCCGCTAAGGCCGCGGCGCTAGTGCGGTTCCGGAGGACTAAAATGTCAGTTTGCTAAATCTAACCTTTTAGTCTCCTTGTGTCAAGGACCGTCGTCCGAGATCCTTGAGCGCATACGCCCGATCGACCGCTCCGAGATGAGCATCCACCGATCGTCCGGCCCAGAGCGATCACGGGTGCCACCTACGAGGAGACGGACGCATGAGCTCGCCGGCAATCGTCCTCAGCGGGTTGGTCAACGTTTAGCTCGCGGCACGAGCACTTCCCTGTGCAGTGACGCGCCAGCGGCGGTAGCGGCGGCAGCGGCGGGCCTAGCGGTGGCAGCGGCAGCGGGAACGACAGCGGGAGCGGCAGCGGCGCGTTGTCGGAGCGTGGATCGGGTGATGTCGTGGACGATCAGCGGAGCGCAATTCGCGAATCACGCTGGCTCGCCCACGCGGACCGCGACGTGGTGGCTAATCCACCAGGGCCAAGGTCCGTCGGGCGATCTCGACGTGGAGGTTCTCGATCATGCGGCCGTCGACGGTGACAACTCCGGTGCCGGCCTCATCGAAGGCCGCGATTACGCGCCTTGAGTAGTCGATCTCTTCCGGGGTCGGAGACCAGATCGTGTTGCAGGCATCGACCTGTCCGGGATGGATCAGCGTTTTGCCGTCGAAGCCGAGCTGCTTGCCCTGTAGGCACTCAGCCTCGAACCCCGGCTGATCACGCACGTCGTTGAAGACCCCGTCGACGATCTGCTTGCCGGCCGCGCGTGCGCCGATCAGGCACATCGAGAGTGCCGCGATGAGTGGCTGACGACCCGGAGTTTGGGCGGCGTAGAACTCTTTCAGGAGGTCGTTGGTGCCGAGCACGAGCACTGTCAGGCGCTCGCTGGCGGAAGCGATCTCATGCGCTTGAAGCACCGCGATCGGCGTTTCGAGCATCGCCCAAATCTTGGTGCGATCCGGCGCCCCGGCAGCCGTAAGCGCGTGCTCAATCTGCTTGACCTCGGCGGCGGAGTCAACTTTGGGGACGACGATCGCATCAGGCCCGGCCGCGGCCGCGGCCTCAACGTCGGCGTCGTGCCATTCGGTGCCGAGCGCATTGACGCGGATGGTTACCACGCGGTGCCCGTAGGCACCCGAGGCAGCGGCCGTGCAGACGCGTTCGCGCGCCGCGCTCTTGTCGGCCGGTGCGACCGCATCCTCGAGGTCGAGGATCAGTGCGTCGGCTGGGATCGTCTTGGCCTTTTCAAGCGCGCGCTCGTTCGCGCCCGGCATGTAGAGCACGGAGCGCAGTCGCAGCGGAGTCTGGATGCTGGTCACGGGCGCTGAGACTACAGCCCGTAACGCTGTCTCAGCCGTGAGCTGTGCTGGATATCACGGCCGCGAACCGAGTTCGCGGCGACGGTCGCTTCAGTGCCCCTGCTGCTCGCGCCACTGCTCAGCGCGGATCGCCCAGCGTTCGTGGTCACGCCACTCGCCGTTGATCTTCAGGTATGCCTCTGAGAACCCCTCCTTCACGAATCCGGAGCGGGCGGCCAGCGCTTTGGAGGGGCCGTTGTTGGGCTGAATGTTCGCCTCGAGCCGGTGCAGCTGGAGCTCGTCGAAAGCGCGCTTCAGCAGCAGCTGCATGCCGGCTGTCATGTAGCCCTTGCCGCCGTAACCGGCGATGCCGCCGTAGCCGAGATACGCACTGTTGAAGACGCCCCGGACGATCTCACCGATATTGAAGAACCCGAGGATCGCGTCGTCGTCCACGCGGAACAGGAGGTTGATGTCCTGGTGCTCATCGTCGTTGCGACGCAGCAGCCCGTCGTAGGCTGCGTCCGTCGTCCAGCCGAGCATCCACGGATAGTGGTATCGAACGCTCGCGCGCATCGCCGCGATGACCTTCCCGCGGTCCCCTTCCGTGGGCCGGCGCAGCACCAGCTGATCCGTGCTCACGCGCCCGTCTGTTTGGTCCGATCCCGACTCGGGCGCTGCCGGCTGCCTGCGTCTCCCAAAGCCGATGTTCATCCGATCTCCTCGCACAAGCGTTCCACATCCTGCGTGGTTCGCAACCGTCTCAGGTTGTAGCGGCTGAGGCGGACCGGATATTCGCGGCGTCTGCTGAAGTGTCGGCGAAGCGCGTAGCCGAACAACGAGTATCTGCCCCAGAAGAGCCCTTTGAGAGTCTCTCTGTTGCCGTTCCAGAGCTGCTCCTGCCCGGTCCAGCGCCTGACGCTGCGCTTCAGCAGTCGCGGAAGCCAGGTGCGTATCGGTAGATCCAGCCAAACCACCAGGTCCGCTTGGTCGAGCACGGTGGTGCCGAGCTTGTGCTGATAGTCGCCGTCAATCACCCAGCCATCCGAGCCGATCACCGGCGCCAGCAATGCGACCAGCTCCGCGTCCGGGGTTTCGGTCCAGTCTGGCCCGTGCACCAGCGCGTCGAGTTCAACGAAGGTGACGTCCAGCCGCGCCGCGAGCTCGCGTGCGAGCGTCGTTTTGCCGTTTCCGCTGGCACTCGCGATCACGACGATCTTGCACGGCTTGACTGCGGCGACGGCTCCCATCTCCTCAGTATGGTCGAGCATTCTGCTCTCCCACCTGGAGGAATGCTCCATGAAAACGCGCCGGCTCGGCACACACGGACCTCAAGTAGGGGCAATCGGTCTCGGCTGCATGCCGATGTCCAGCACCTACGGTCAGGCCGACGATGAGGTCTCGATCAAAACGATTCACCGCGCCATCGACCTTGGTGTGACGTTGCTCGATACCGCGGATGTCTATGGCCACGGCCACAACGAGGAGCTGGTCGGCAAGGCGCTGAAGGGTCGTCGAGACGAGGTGATCCTGGCCACCAAGTTCGGGATCTTGTGGGGGCCGGACCATCCTGACGGAGGTTTCTGCGGGCGACCGGACTACGTCCGCTCCGCCTGCGAACGCAGCCTCGCGCGACTCGGCGTCGACCACATCGATCTCTACCAGCAGCATCGCGTCGATCCGCAGGTGCCGATCGAGGAGACGATCGGTGCGATGGCCGAGTTGGTCCAAGAGGGCAAGATTCGCTACCTCGGGATGTCGGAGGCGCTGCCCTCGGATCTGCGCCGTGCCGCCGCCGTGCATCCGGTCAGCAGCCTGCAATCAGAGTATTCGCTGCTGGAGCGCAGCGTGGAGCAGGAGGTGCTCCCAAGCTGCGAGGAGCTCGGGATCGGATTCCTGCCGTTCTCGCCGTTGTTGCGCGGGCTGCTGGCCGGCTCGCTCACCGACATGTCCAAGCTCGAAGAAGGAGACCTTCGTTTGGCCGGCCGCTTCCCCCGTGTCGGCCCCGAGCACGCCGATGCCAACATCCGCCTCGCGACCGTGGTCATGGAGATCGCGGACGAGCACGAGGCCACCCCGAGCCAGGTGGCGCTTGCGTGGCTGCTGGTCCAGAGGCCATGGATCGTGCCGATCCCGGGCACCAAGCGCGTGAAGTACATCGAGCAGAACGCGGCCGCGCCAGAGCTTGAGCTGACGACAGCGGATCTCGAGCGGCTCGAGGCGCTGAGCGGTCAGGCAAGCGGAGACCGCTACGGGGCCGACGCCCAGCTCCCGGATTGGACCTCGCCGCCGCTCGAAGCTTGAGTGCCGGCCGGCGGTCAGCTGTGATCCGCGACGATTGAGAGCACGTCCTCACCGAAGCGTTCGAGTTTCGAGGGGCCGACGCCCTTGATTGCACTCAGCTGCTGGACATCGGCTGGACGCCGCGCTGTGATCGCGACCAGGGTCGCGTCCGGGAAGACCGTGTAGGCCGGCTTTCCTTCCGAAACGGTGGCGCGCCATTCCCGCAGGTGCTCGAACAACGGGTCGTCGGCCACCGCGGCGCGGGCCGCGTCGGCAGCGGCGCGGTCAAGCGTTGAGCCGGTCGCCGATCGACTGCGGGAACCGCTGCCCAGCAGCCCGGTCTCGATCGGCGGCAGCCACTCGAGACCGTCGCAGATGTCGCAGCAGCGGTCGAGCGGGGCACCGGCTGCGGTATCGCCAAAGTGCTCAAGGATCTGACGGCGGCGACAGATCGGCTCTCCCCAGGCGGCTGCGGCACCCCAGGTGAAGGCTTCGATCGCCTTGTAAGAACGCCAGCCACGCTCGCGTGCGATCCGTCCCATCTCCTCGGTCTGTCCCTCGGTCAGGTTCATGCGTTCCTGGTTGAAGCGGATCAGCCGTCCCAGGTCCGCGCGCATCGCAAGCATCACCGCCTTGGCCGGAAGCCCGTCGCGTCCGGCGCGGCCGGCCTCCTGGTAATACGCCTCAATCGAGGCCGGGACGGCGTAGTGGATCACGCTGCGCACGTTGGGCTTGTCGACGCCCATGCCGAAGGCGTTGGTGGCGACTACCACTTCGGCGCGGTCAGAGATGAAAGCGTGCTGTGCGCGGTTACGCGCGTCACCGTCCATACCCGCGTGATAGCCGACGGCACCGATCCCCAGCTCTCGCAGTTGCTGGGTCAAAGTGTCGACGTCTTTGCGCGTTCCGGCGTAGACGATCGCCGGTCGGTTCGCGGGCTCCCGCAACAACGCCACCAGGGTTCCAAGCTTGCGGGCGACGGCTCCCTTGCCCTCGAACCTGACGACATCAAACGAGAGGTTGGGGCGATCGAATCCACCGTGCACGATCAGCGGTTCGCGTAGGCCCAGCTTGTCCGTGATCTCGCGCGTGATTTCGGGCGTGGCGGTCGCTGTACAGGCCATCACCGTGGGCTCGCCAAGCGCCCTCAGCACCTCACGCAGACGCAGGTAGTCGGGACGAAAGTCGTGTCCCCACTGCGAGACACAGTGCGCCTCGTCAACTGCGAACAGAGCGATCTCGCGTTCAGCCAGCGTCTGTACGAACGACGGCGAGGCAAGCCGCTCCGGTGAACAGAACACGATCCGCGCTCGTCCGTCGCGGACCTGGGCGATGGCTTCGCGGTACTCATCATCCGCGAGCGTTGAGGCGAGCATCACCGCCGGATGCCCGGCGCCTCGCAACCGCTGGTACTGGTCGGTAATCAGTGCGATCAGGGGACTGACCACGACGGTGAGCCTGTCCGAGGCCAGACCGGGCAACGTGTAGCAGAGCGATTTCCCCTGCCCGGTCGGCATCACGATCGAGCTGTCGCGGCCCTCGAGCGCGGCCGCAATCGCTTCGAGCTGGCCGGGACGGAAATTGGTCAGGCCAAAGTAATCCAGCAACTTTCGGGATCGGGCGCGTCGTCGTAATAGCGCAGTGGCGGATCCGGCCGCCGCACCGTACGGCTGCCGAGCTCAAGCACGATCGCCTCAGCCGACGCGCGCTGCTGTGAATCCAGATCGCGCCAGGCATGGCGCAGTTCCCGCAGCTCCGCACCAACATCCTCACCAGCATCGATCCGACGGATCAGGTCACGCGCGTCGTCGACAAAGGTGGTCACACAGATAAATTAGTGACTGCTGCGGCGAACGTCTGTTTGCAGGGAAATCGGGCGCACGTGCTGCCCGGCCGCGATCCGACCTGCGGAGCCCCGACAGCCGAAGCCTTATCCTGCGAGGATGCTCGCCGCCTATTACGAAACTCCTGGTGACTCCTCAGTCCTGAAGGTCGACGAGGTGCCGACACCCGAACCCGGCCCCGGTCAGGTACGGGTCAGGATCGCGGTCTCAGGGGTCAATCCGACCGACTGGAAGAGTCGTCTCACGCGGCACACTGCCGGCGGCGACTTCACCGTTCCCGGCCAAGACGGGGCCGGTGTGATCGACAAGCTCGGCCCCGGGGTCGACGACCGCCGGGTTGGCGAACGCGTGTGGTTGCTGCTGTCCGCCTACAGCAGCCCGTGGGGCACTGGCGCCGAGTACTCGATCGTGCCCGCCGACCACGCAGTTCCGCTACCGGACAGCGCCTCATTTGAACTCGGGGCATCACTCGGGGTTCCTGCCCTGACCGCCTGGCACTGCCTTGCGCTGGCGGGCGGAGCGGTTGGCCACACCGTGCTCGTGGCGGGCGGCGCCGGTGCCGTCGGGCACGCGGCGATCGAACTCGCAAGGTTTCAGGGAGCCGCGCAGGTAATCGCGACCGTCAGCGGCGATGAAAAGGCGCGATTGGCGCGCGAGGCTGGAGCCCAAACCGTGCTCAACTACCGTGATCCGGACATCGCCGAGCAGATCCGGCGCGCGGCCCCATCCGGAGTGAGCCGCGTGATCGAGGTAGACCTCAAGCGTAACCTTCAACTTGATCTTGAGGTCGCAGCCTCCGGGGCCGCGATCGCCTGTTATGCAGCAGATGCCGACACGGTCGCGCAGGTACCGGTACGGGAGCTGATGCAGTCCAACATCTCGCTGCTGTTCATGCTGCTTTATGGCGTCGCCGCGGCGGATCTGCGCGCCGCTATCGACGGGACCCAGAAGGCGCTTGAGGCAGGCGCGCTGACCCCACTGCCGGTGATCCGCTTTCCGCTGTCACGGATCGCGGACGCGCACGATGCGGTTCAGGCGGGTGCCGTCGGCAAGGTCGTGCTCGATCTGCAGAGCTGAGCTGCTCGAGTCACAACTCGAGCACCAGGGACGGATCGAACCCGTCGACCGGTTCGTGCGGGTATCCGCGCTGGTTGGACACCACTCTGGTCCCGGCGACGTTGCGGTCCACGCATCGGTGGACGTGGCCGAACACCCACAGCGCCGCAGCGTCCCCGTCCATCAGGTCCGACAGGTCGCTTCCGAAGGCTCCCCCGATCGCCGCGGTGACATCGTTTGCGGGCCTCGGCGGCACCAGCGGTGCATGATGGGTAACAACGACCGTGGGGCCGTCGAACGGCGTCGCCAGCTGGTCCCGTATCCAGGCCCTGCTCTCTGTGTGGATCGCCAGCGTGTCGCGCGGTGTCAGCGGCCGGTTTGCCCCGGATGCCTCAATCTGCTTGAAGTCGTTCACCACGCGCCCACAGACCTTCATCGAGCGCTCCCGCATCGACGCACCCGCAAGCGCGAAATCGCTCCACAGCGTGCAGCCGACGAACCTGGTTCCGTCAAGCACGACGGTGTCGTTCTCGAGGACGTGTACCGGGCCGGTCGCGGCTGCCTCACGCAGCGAAGCGGTTAGCCGCGGCAGGGAGTGGCGGTAGTACTCGTGGTTACCGGCCACGTAAAGCACGGGCCGTCCCTCAAACGCTTCCTTGGCCCACTCGACCCCCGCGATTCCTGGGCCTGTGTCCCCGGCCAGGATCACCGCGTCGGCGTCCACCTGCGGGGGCGCAAACGGCGCGTACTCGAGGTGAAGATCGCTGAGTACGTGCAGCCGCATTTCAAATCCGGGCGGCGGCCTACCGGTCAGCTTTTGGTCGCGTGCGCACGCGACGCGTAAGTTACGTACGGCATTGCGAACTGTTCTCGCCCGGCGAGCTCGGGATGTGTCCGCACGAGCTCGCGCACGCTATCGAGGATCCGCTCACGTTCGGGCTCTGCAGCGACGATCACGTAGCTGCGTGAGGCGACCAGCTCCACCAACCCCTCGGGCGTCACCGGGTTGACCCACTCGGTCACGTGATATTCGATGTCACCAAACGACTCGCCGAACACCGGGTTCTGGGAGTCGTTGCTGCGTGAAGCGCCCTGGCTGATGATCTTGCCGAGCCGCGCAACCCAGTCGACACGCTCGTCGCGATCGTTCCAGATCAACCCGAGCCGACCGCCGGGCCGCAATACGCGCGCGACCTCGACCGAGGCACGCGGAACGTCCACCCAGTGCCAGGCCTGTGCTGCCAACACCACATCAACGGAGCTGTCAGGTAGGGGCATCTGCTCGGCGGTTCCCTTCAGCGCGCTCACATCGGGAAGCACGGCCGCCAGCTGCTGACGCATGCCGTCGGAGGGCTCGATCGCGGTCACGTCGAGACCACGCTCGGCGATCAGCCGCGTGAACTTCCCGGTTCCGGCACCGAGGTCCACGACGCGTGCTCCATCCCCGATCCCCTCGAGCAGGAAATTCAACGAGGCTTGCGGGTAGCTTGGGCGGGCCCGCTCATAGATGTCCGCGGCCGCCCCGAACGAGGCTGCCTGTCGCGCGTGTAAGTCGGTCACGTGGCTTCCAGCCAGACCTTAGGCCAAAGTCTGCTGGCGCCGCGCCAGATAGCCGCTGACGCCGCCGCCGTAAACGTGAATCACGTCGCTGGCTCCGAACCGCAACAGCAATGAGGCCGCGGTTCCGGCCCGCACGCCGGAGCCGCAGATGACCAGCACCGGCTGCTCAGGGTCGATCCCGTCGGGGATCGCGGTGACGTCGTGCCAGGGGACGTTGATCGAGCCTGGAATCGACGCGTGCACGAACTCGTGGGTATCGCGTACGTCGAGTATCTGGATCGGATCCGGGCCGTCGATGTACTGATCGACATCGGCCGCGGCGACCCGTTCGAGCGTCGCCACCGGACGGTTCTCAGCCGCCCAGCTGCTCCATCCGCCGGACAGCAGACCGCCGGCCCGGACGGCATCCGCAAGTCCCACCGCTGCCGCCAGATTGCCGGCACGCTCGGCGTCGGCGTCGCTGGAACCCACGAAGATCAGCTGCGGAATGCCGGCTGCGACCCACGCCAGCTTCGTGCCGAAGCCGCCGCGGATTGCGGGGATCGATACCGCTCCCGGGATGTGTCCCGATGCGAACTGTTCGTCACTGCGCACGTCGACTGTCAGCGCGCCTTCATCCTGGGCCTGTGCGACCTCATCCGGATACAGTCCGCGAACGCTCAGCTCGCGGGTCAGCAGCGGGCCATGATTCAGCTCGACGATCGCCTTGAAGTTTGGTGGCTGGGCTCCGAGATGTGAGACCGACGCGTCCACGAATTCGTCCTCGTCGGTGATCATCAGCATCGGGTTGTGGTGCCGCTCGAAGCCGACCGTGGATGCGACCTTCAAGTCCATACCCGGCCCGCCGCACATCGAGCCGCCGAGATGACCGGGCCAGATTTCGATGTAGTCCGGCAGCGTCAGCAGCCGCTCCTGAAGTGAGCGGAAGATGCCGCGAGCGCCCTCGCGCTTCTCGACCGCCAGATCGGGTCGCGCCACATCCCCGACGAAGATGCTGTCACCGGTCAACACGGCCCACGGCTCCTCACCACGCCGTGTGTCGGTCAGCAGGAATGCGGTGTGTTCAGGGCGGTGGCCCGGGGTGTGGACGGCCGTGATCCTGAGCGTTCCGAGATGAAACTCGTCGCCGTGTTCAAACGCAGCATGTTCGAACTCCGGTTTCACGAGTTCGTGAACATGGATCGTTGCGCCGGTGGCGGCCGCCAGCCGCCCATGGCCGGACACGTGGTCGGCGTGGTTGTGGGTCTCAAACACGTGCTCGATGCGGACATTCAGGTAGCGCGCGAGCTCGATGTACTCGTCGATCTGCAGCCGCGGGTCGACGACCGCGGCCACGCCTGCCTTCTCGTCTCCGATGAAGTAGGACGCGCAACCAAGGTCGTCGTGGATCACTTGTCTAAAGATCATCGCTTGTCCTTACGCCGCGACTCGTACTCGGCGGCTCGCGGCGGTAACTGTGTAAATGGCGATATATCCACACACGACACTTAGCAACGCATACAACACAGCAAGTCCGTAACGGTGTGCATCAACCATGTGCAGCAACTCAAGCTGCATCGTCGAAAAGGTAGTGTATGCGCCGCAGAATCCGGTCCCCATAAGCTGACGCCGGTAGGTCGAGAGCGGCAGCCGCTCCTGCAATCTGGTCACCAGCCAGCCGAGCACCAGCGTTCCGCTGACGTTGATCAGGAACACCGCCCAAGGGAACGATGTGGCGGCGGCCGGCCAGGCTTGGATCAGCCCGACGCGTGCCAGCGTCCCGACGACACCGCCGGCGAAAACGGCGGCAAGCTCGCGTGCGTCGAGCCTCATCCGCTCAGAGATTGACCTTTACCGGCGGGTCGCCGAACGGTGAGAACTGCACCACGGCTTCGCCCGGGCTGAGCATCGGGTCGCTGGTGTAGCGCTCGTAGAGCGCACGCTCGGAGTCCACGTCACCGGCGTCGGCGGCGATCAACATCGTCGCGATCTCGTTTGCCAAGGAGCTGACTTCAGGGGTGATCGGCTCGTCCGGAGCTGCGAGCGCGCCCCACGCATCCCACAACAGGACCTCATCTCCATAACGGTGAGCGAGCTCGAAGAAGACCTCGTTGGTGATGAACGTCGAGCCGCTGAGCGTGAGTCCGGGAGATACGCCGTAGGTCGCGGGGTCGATGTCTCCAGAGCGCATCAGCATCAGCGTTTCAGCGGCTGTCGGGAAGGGCGAGTCCGGGCCGGCGGCGATGTCCAGCGGATCTGCGAGCAGCCCCGACTCGGGCGCGACCTCGGGGTCGAACCGAACCCAGCGGTCGCCGGCCCAGAATTCGACGATCACGTGGTCGTAGTTCCAGTTCTCACTGAGATAGCGGGCGAATCCGACGCGACTGCGCGCAGGTATCCCATGCTGCCGTAACACCGCCACCCCGAACAGCGTGTGGTCGCGGCAGCATCCCTGCAGGCGCTCGCCAACCTCCCGCTCGACCGACAGCGCGACCCCGTGGCGCTGCTGATCGGTCTGCAGCTGGCGTTCGAGCCAGCGCAGATTGATATCGCTGCGCGTCTGGGTCGGCAGCTGCTCCGCCTGCGCTCGGTAGTGGGCGATCACGTTCCTTGCGACCTCGCCGATCGCACTCGGTTGCGGAGCGATCACATCGATCAGGGCTGCGTACTGCCCTGGATCGCTGATGGCCGAATGCTGTGCCCACCCATCCGCCGCCGGCAGGCTCTCGAGCTTCAAAGGCATCCCCGCAGTGTACGGGCCTCAAATACGTGAGGCGCCCCATTTCTGGAGCGCCTCATATCGCTAGTGGCGGGAGAAGGATTCGAACCTTCGAAGGCTGAGCCGCGGGATTTACAGTCCCGTCCAGTTGACCGCTTTGGTATCCCGCCGCGGTCGCTCAGTGTAGTAGGCGAGTCAGTTTTTTGAGGGCAACGGCCGGCCCGGTTCGATCTCATACAGGGCGTACTTTGGTCCGCCAATCAAGATCCCACTACCACCGCCAATCTCAGTCGCCGGAATGAACCAGCGCCGCCCGTCTCCGACGTGCACGAATAGATAGTCGCAGCGGCTTGCGTCAAGCAGCTTGACGACCCCACTCCAGCTTCTGTTGCCGCCACGTGTCGCCAAAGTCACCTCCCAGCGGTGGTTTCGCCAGCACGTCGACGTTTTGACTTGCACCCGTAGGGCTTGCTCGCCAAAGTCGGCGACGACGTCGTAGTCCGGCGCCGACGTGATCGGCGAGAACACCGCGGCACCGTGGTTACCTAGCCATTCGATCGCAGACAGTTCGCCCGCGTCGCCCTGCCTTCGTGGTGTCCACACGTCATCCATCGCTCGAACATATGTTCGCATCGGGCTCGGACGTAACGGCACGCGGGAGCTCACCGGCGGGTAGGGTGTCGGCCATGCGACTTGAGCTGATGATCGAGGGCCAGGAGGGCGTCACCTGGCCGCAGTGGCAGGCGATCGCCCACGCCTGTGAGCAGCACGGGATCCGGACCCTGTTTCGCTCCGACCACTACATGAACCTCGACGGCCAGCACCCCGAGCGTGGCGCGCTGGACGCGCTCGGGACCTGCATCGCGCTGGGGGCGGTGACCACCGAGCTCAGGCTGGGGACGATGGTCTCCCCCGCGAGCTTTCGCCACCCGTCAGTGCTCGCAAAGCTGGCGACGACCGCCGACGTGGTCTCGGGCGGACGCCTCGAGCTCGGTGTGGGCGCGGGCTGGCATGAGCGTGAGCACGCCGCCTACGGGTTCCCGTTCTACGACGGTCGCAGACGCCATCAGGTCCTCGCCGAACAGCTGCAGATCATCCACGGCCATTGGGCTTCGGGCGAGTTCTCGTTCAGTGGCGAGTATTACGAGCTGGACCGCCTCGACGCGCAACCGAAACCGATCCAGAAGCCACACCCGCCGCTGTTGATGGGTGGTCAGGCCGGTCCCAAGGCGTCGCTGCTCGCAGCCAAATACGCGGACGAATACAACACCGCGTTCGCGACCGTCGACGAGGTTCGCGAGCGCAAGGCGCGGATCGATGCCGCCTGCGCGCAGCTGGAGCGCGCACCGATCCCGTTCTCGGTGATGACAGCCGTGGTGGTCGGGAGCGACCATGCTGATCTACAGGCGCGGGCGCGGCGCACTGCCGCGTTTGAGGGACTCGATCCGGAGCAGCTGCTGTCGGCACCGCCGGCCGGATGGATATTCGGGACGCTCGAACAGGCCGCGGGCCAGCTCGACGCGCTCAAGCGGGCCGGCGTCAGTCGCGTGCTCTGTCAGCTGAAGCCCCACGACGACCTCGAGGCGATCGAAATCATCGGGCGTCGGCTCGCGCCACTGGTGGCGTAACCCGAGCGGACGCTCGGGCGGTTGGCTGCAGCACAGGCGCAGCCAACCGCTCCAGTCCAATTCAGGCGGCGTCCCGCAGCCGTTGGGCCTCGGGCAGCGCCTCGAGCTTGCGTAAAGTGTGCGATTCGATCTGGCGGATCCGCTCGCGCGTGACGTTCAGCGCGCGGCCGACCTCTTCGAGCGTGTACGGGCGTTCGCCCGATAGCCCGTAGCGCAGCTCGATCACCTCGCGCTCGCGTTGGGGCAGCAGCGCCAGCGCGCGGCGAAGGTTCTCGCAGCGCAGGTGCGCGGACGCGACCTCGAACGGGGACTCGGCGTTGTGGTCCTCGACGAAGTCGCCGAGCTCGGCGTCCTCCTCGTCACTGATTGGTTTCTCCAGCGAGATCGGCTGCTGCGCCATCCGCAGGATGTCGCGGACCTCCTGGACCCCGATGTCGAGCGCGACCGCGACCTCGTCCGGCGTCGGCTCGCGACCGAGCCGTTGTACCAGCTGGCGTTCGGTGTGGAGCACCTTGTTGAGGCGCTCGACCATGTGCACGGGGATCCTGATCGTGCGGCCCTTGTCGGCGATCGCTCGCGTCACTGCCTGGCGTATCCACCAGGTGGCGTAGGTCGAGAACTTGTAACCGCGGCGATAGTCGAACTTCTCGACCGCGCGGATCAGCCCCATCGAACCCTCTTGAATCAGATCCAGGAAGGTCAACCCACGTCCCAGATAGGACTTCGCGATCGATACGACCAGCCGCAGGTTGGCCTCGATCATGTGCTGCTTGGCGACCATGTCGCCGCGTTCAATCCGCTGTGCCAGCGCCACCTCCTGGGCGGCCGTCAGCAGATCCACGCGGCCGATCGCACGCATGTAGAGCCGCAGTGAATCCAGACTCGGCTCGACCGTCAGGTCTACTTCAACCTTCTTGCGACGTGCCGCGGCCTCCTCTTCATCCTCATCGACGTCGCGTGCTCTGCGCGAGCGCGCTTCGATGCTGCTGACCTCTGAGCGAGCGAGCTTGCCGCTGCGCTCAACCACTGCGATTCCCTGTTCATCCAGGTAGGAATGCAGCTCCTGCACCTGCTCCTTTGATACCTCCAGTTCCTCAAGACAAGCGGCGATCCGCTCGAATGTGAGAAACCCATGTTCCTGCCCCTCCGCAATCAAATCCCGGAACTCATCGAGCTCCGCGATCGGCGTCTCGTCACTTAGCAAGGCGACAGTTGTGACGCTCACCCACAGACTCCTTCTGACAATGGCAGCCTTCGAGAACCGCTTGCATCAGCGGCACCTCCCTCTCGTTTGTCTCCCTCATGAGACGTTGCGAGTGTTATCACAAACGCTGAGCGGCGCGTAGTAGGTACGCACGTTTCTGGCGCGGCGCGCACGATCACTAACCTTTCAACAGACATGACTAGCGGAGCTTCCATCATCACTTCCCCAGACGTGCAGGCGCGCGTCCCGAGCGTGCAGCTGAGCCTCTCGCAGGTTGGCGTGACGGGCGTGGAAAAGGTGATTCGCCTCAAACAGAACGGAGTCGAACAGCTGTTTTGGGCCCGGTTTGAGTGCGTTGTTGAACTCGGACCGGACCAGAAGGGCGCGCACATGTCGCGTTTCGAAGAGGTCATAAACGAGGTGATCGGCGAGGTCGTGCTCGGCGAGGTCGCGTTCCGCGCGGAGGTTCTCGCCGAGCAGATTGCGGTACTGGTGCGCGAACGCCAGGCCGCGCGCCGTGCCGAGGTGACGGTGATGGCTCGCTTCCCCGAGCACAAGCCGGCGCCGGTCTCCGGCGTTCAGACCCAGGAGATCTACACGCTTCACGGATGCGCGGCGGCGACCGAGAGCGGCACGCGGCGGATCATCGGCGTCACCGCCCAGGGCATGACCGCCTGCCCCTGCGCGCAGGAGCTGGTGGCTGCCAGCGCCCGCGGCCAACTCGAGGAGGGTGGTTTCAGCGACGAGGAGATCGAGCGGATCCTTGAGGCGGTTCCGGTCGCGACCCACAATCAACGTGGGCTCGGCACGCTGCACATCGGCCTCCCTGAGGACTCGGACGTACAGTTTGATGCGGTCCGCCTCGCGGAGCTGGTCGAAGGTTCGATGTCGTCCGAGATCTACGAGCTGATGAAGCGCTCGGACGAGGGTCATGTGGTCGAGAAGGCCCACCGCAATCCGCGCTTCGTCGAGGACTGCGTGCGTGAGATGGTGCGTGCCGTGCTCGAGCAGTATCCGGAGCTGCCGGATGCGGTCTTCCTGTCCTGCAAGCAGGAGAACCTCGAGACGATCCACCAGCACAACGTGATCGCGGAACGCTACGGGACGCTCGGGGAGATCCGAGCCGAGCTGCAGAGCGGCGAGCTAACCGATTCCCACACCAGCCGTCGGGCCTGGCTGGACGCGACCGCGTAGGCCGGGCGCAGCTTCGGCTCCTGCTAGGTTCAGCCTATGCCTTTGGTTCCCATGGTCATCGAGCGCACCGCCCGCGGTGAGCGCGAGTTCGACATTTACAGCCGTCTGCTCAACGAGCGGATCATCTTCCTCGGCACACCCATCGACGACCAGATCGCGAACCTCGTGGTCGCGCAGCTCCTGCACCTGGAGTCCTCGGACCCCGACAAGGACATCTCGATCTACATCAACTCACCCGGCGGCTCGATCTATGCCGGGATGGCGATCTACGACACGATGCAGTTCATCAAGCCGCAGGTCTCGACGATCTGCTGCGGGATCGCTATGTCGATGGGCTCGCTGCTGCTGATGGCCGGGGCCCATGGCAAGCGTTTCGCGCTGCCCAACAGCCGCATCATGATCCACCAGCCGTCGTCCGGATTCGAGGGTCAGTCGACCGACATCGAGATCCACGCCCGTGAGGTGCTCAACATCCGCAAGCGGATCGACGAGCTCTACGCAAAGCACACCGGTCAGCCCGTGGAGAAGGTGCACGCGGACATGGAACGCGACAACTTCTTCAAGGCTCCTGAGGCTGTCGAATACGGCCTCATCGATTCGGTCATCACCAAGCACTGAGCGTTGGTTGCGGGGCGCGCGCTAGATTTGGGCGCCCCTCTTTGGTGCC
Organism: uncultured Actinomycetota bacterium; assembly: GCA_963737115.1. Lineage (GTDB taxonomy): Bacteria > Actinomycetota > Thermoleophilia > Solirubrobacterales > Solirubrobacteraceae > Palsa-465. The sequence goes on along the minus strand of CAVTRM010000014.1, from coordinate 204,750 downwards.
CCGCGATCGATGCTGCGGTTTAGCTTCGCCGCCGTCCAGCGATAGGCTCGCTCTCAAGCGGCCCGGGCGGCGCCGCCGCTCAGCTCTGCGCGTACCCGACCCGCTGAGATCTGCCCTGAGACGTGGGCGATGAGCTCCAGCGACTCGTTGGTGATCTGGTTCCAGGTGGTGCGTGCGACCGTGATCCCGTGATCGCGCAGGATCTGGTCCTTGCGCCGGTCGTTCTCGAATTTGCGCGGTTGCACGTGCCACGTGCGGCCGTCGACCTCGACGCCGAAATGCGCCTCGGGCCAGTACGCGTCGATGCTCTGTCCGTAGACGATCGCCTGCGTTACCGGATCCGGGAGCCGCGCGGCGCGGATCAGCTCCAGGAAGCGGGCCTCGGCCACACTTTTGGTTACGGTCGGCCGATCGCGATCTGTGATCAGCGCCCTGAGGCGCGCCAATCCACGTCGATGCGGGTGCCGCTCGAGCGTTGCCTCAAGCTTCGCAAGGCTCGTGAGGCGCTGGGCCAGCGCTTCATCGAGCGCGGTTTCCAGTTGGTGCGGCGCCAACAGCGGCGCGCAGTCGAGCAGGGTTCGCTCCGGGGATGTCACTGGTAGGCGCTCGATGCGCCGGACTTCGCGCTGGGCCAAGCTCGCGGTCTGATGCAGCGTGATCCCCTCGAGTTTGAGTCCGCGCTGTCCGTTCGTGACAAGCACATGGGTGGTTCCCGAAACGACCTGCCGAGGAAGGAGCGGCATCAGGTTCAGGGCCGAGACGTGACTGAGGATCGCGTTGGGCTGGCAGGCGAGCAGCGCTGCCGTCGCGGCGGCCAGCGGCGACAGTGACCCAGGCACGGCGGTGTAGACGCCGCGGTAAACCGACCTCAGTTGAGCTCGCGTGAGCCTGGTTTCGATCTGCGACCTGGTGAGACCTATCGCGCGCAGCTGGGCGGCACTCACGAGTCCTCGCTGGGCCGTGGCCACGGCCTGCCAGCGATCGTCCACCGACCCCGTGACCTGTAGAAAGCCCCAACCGAGCGGAAGTTCGATGCGCGTTATGGCGGAGTCCTCGTTATTCGAGGAGAAAGCCACGGCCGGCCGCGAGCCCGACGGACAACTTTGCTTTTTACAGGTCAGCGATGAGGATTCGGTGCGCTCATTGCGACTCATGCCCTGAGCATGCGCGGTGCAACCGACAAAGGCAAGGAATGCGACAGAACTGGTACGAAGTCAAAGCGGGTGTGCGCGTAAGCTGCCCGCATGGGTGAGGAGCCGACAGCGCATGGATGAGGACCCGGCAGCGCATGGGTGACGAGCCAGCAACGGACCGGGGTCTAGCGCGGCTCGCGAGTGGCTTCACGGAGCGCTTCGCCGCGCTGAAGCTGCGAGATCTGCGGTTGGTGTTTGCGTCGACGCTGGCATCGGGGCTCGGGGACGGCGCTGTGGGTGTGGCGCTCGCGTTTGCGGTATTGGACCTCACGCACTCGGCCACCGACCTCGGCGTGGTGATGGCCGCGCGCACGATCACGATGGTTTGTGTGGCGCTGATCGGCGGCGTGGTCTCCGACCGTGTCAGTCGGCGCGCGGTGATGGTGACGGCGGACCTGGTGCGGTTCGTCAGCCAGCTGGTGATCGGAGCGCTGCTGATCTCGGGTCACGCGACGGTGTTTGAGATCGTGGTCTCGCAGATCTTCGTTTCGGCTGGAAACGCGTTCTTCAATCCGGCCGGATCGGGGCTGCTGCAGGAGGTCTCCGGCGAGTACGCGCAGGAGGCGAACGCGCTGAAGACGATCGCGATCTCAGGGTCTGGGATTCTCGGCCCGGCGATCGGCGGGGTGCTGGTGGTGACCGCCGGCGCCTCCTACGCGCTGATCGTGGACGGCGCCAGCTACCTGCTCAGCGCACTGCTGTTGCTGCGGGTGTCGCACGGCGCCAAGTCACCGCTTGAGGAGGAGGTCGAGTCACCACCGTTCCTGTCCGATCTGCGGAACGGGTTCCACGAGGTCGCAAGCCGCGCCTGGGTGTGGATGACGATCGTGAACATGGCGATCGCGAACCTGCTGATGACGTCGTTCCCAGTGCTCGCGCCGCTGATCTGCAAAGACCACTACGGCGGCGCGGGCGCGTATGCGGTGCTCGGGGTTGCGTTCGCGGTCGGCATGTTCGTGGGTGGAGCGTTGTTGCTCCGATTCAAAGCGCGCTTCCCACTGCGAACCGGCTTCATCGCGTTCCTGCCGGCTTTGCTGCCGGGGATCGCCCTGGGCCTGCAGCTGCCGCTGGTCCTCGTGGCGGTGTGTCAGTTCGCATCCGGGATCGGGTTCACGGTGATGGGCGCACTGTGGTGGACCTCGATGCAGGAGCACATCCCACCGGAAGCGATCTCACGAGTGAGTTCGTATGACTGGGCGGGCACGCTCGCGGTAGCGCCGATCGGGTATGCGCTGGTAGGTCCGTTGTCCAACCGCTTCGGCGCTGACGCAACGCTGATCTGGTGCTACGTCGGCGCGCTGCTGGTCACGCTGTCAGCGTTGCTTGTTCCCGACATCCGCGACCTCCGAGCAAAGCCGCCGCCAGTGGCCGTGACAGACTGACGAGCTCGCCGCTGGCAGCGGTCCGGGGCGTCACCGGTCCGGTACGGCCTCAGAGGCACGCTCGCGTCACTGCAGGCGAAAGTTGCCTTCCGCCACGCGCACGGCCGCGCCGCCGACGATGATGCGCTCGACCTCGACGTCACCACCGGCCGCGGTTCCCCGCCCCTCCACGCGCGACAGCAATGACGAGGGGCGCTGAATTTCGACACCCTGCGTGATCCGTACCGGCAGCCCCCAGGGGCAGAGCCCGTGCCGGATCAAGTGCAGCACCAGCGTCCCCGCCGCCGATCCGGTGGCGGGATCCTCGGGCACGTCAAGGCCGGGACAGAAGACGCGGGCGTGGACCGCGCCCGGTTCGGTGATCGCGTAGACACAGATCCCGCCGGAACGGTTCAGCCGCGCGAGCTCGGCCATGTCGGGCCGCAGGCTCTTTACCGTGTCGACCGAATCGATCGCCACCATCAGATGGTGGGGGCCGTTGATGTAGAGCTCAACTGGCGCAACCGTCTCGCTGAGGCCGAGTGCCGTCAGCAGTCGGTAGCTGTCCGCGTAGGGTCTGATCAGCGGCAACGGTTGTTCCATCTCGCCATAGACCGGCGGTGCGTCCTCGTCGACGACCTCGATGCCCTCGGCGTCCTCGATCGAGTGCCGCAGGTGCACCGGTACCACCCCGGATCCCGTTCGCAGACGCACCGCGTGCAGCCCGTCGCGTTCCGCAACCACGAATGCGGCGCCGAGCACCGGATGGCCGGCGAACGGGAGCTCCGCGGCCGGCGTGAAGATCCGCACCTGGGCGTCGGCGCCGTCGTCTCCGGGCAGCAGAAATACGGTCTCCGAGAAGTTGATCTCCCTAGCGGCACGTTGCATGAGCCGACTGGGGATCTCCTCCCCCTCCGTGAAGACTGCGAGCTGATTTCCCTGCAACGGCGTGTCCGTGAACACATCGAGGACGACGTAGGGATGGTTTGGTTCGCTGCTCATGCTGCCCTCCGTGGTGACCTGAATTTTCGTGCCAACACCGACGTGTCCCGGAACCTTACGCTCCTGCACGGTACGGATCTTTACGCTCCTGCACGGTACGGATCTCAGTCGGCCGCCTCGAGCAGCTGCAGGCAGGCGAGCACGGTGCTCCAGTTGCGCGCGGTAGCGACGTCCACGCCGAGCTTCTTCTCGCCGAGCTGACTCGCCAGTTTGGAGGTGTGGATGCCACCGGGATGCCAGGCGTAGACCTCCAGGCCCGATTCAGAGACCGCAACCTCCTCACCCAGCGCGACCCGCCGGGCAATATGCTCGCGGCCGGCTTTGCTGATCGCATCGGACAGGAACGAGACCTGGAAGGTCTTGGGGTTCTCGTCAGCACGCTCCGGGAACGGATTCAGTTCAATCAGCCGTCGCAGCTCCGCAGCCGAGCGCGCGACCGTCGGCGCCACGACACCGAACTCTTCAGCGACCAGTGCCGCGACGGTGCCCGCCAGCTGAGATGGCTCGAGCACGCTCTGGACCGCGATGTTCCCGGACTGCACGTAGGTCCGCACCGGGCCGCCGCCAGGGCCCTCGAAACCGGCGCCGGCAAGCGACTCGCGCAGCCCCGCCATCGGGACACGATTGGTCGCGCCGAGGTTGATCCTGCGCAGCAGCACTATCTGGCCAACCGGCTTCATCCAATCACCGTCAGTGGATACTGCCACGCCCGGATTCGAGCCGGGTCCCTGGGTGTTTGGACGAAGCGGCTCGTTCAGCCCAAGTCAGCGCAACCGGATCCGGAGGATGCCCGCGCAAGCAGACATCCTCACGCATCCGCGCAGAGTCGCTAGTTGAGAATCAGCGCGAGACGCTTCTCGAGCGTCTCGGCCAGGATCTCGCGAACGGGGCCGTCGGCGAAACGCTCGACCAGCGCCGCCAGGAAGCCTTCGATCACGAGCTGCTTGGCCTCGGCCTCGGGGATCCCGCGTGACATCAGATAGAAGAGCTGCTCGGGATCGACCTGAGCAACCGCCGCCGCGTGGGTGCAGCGCACGTCGTTGGCCTGGATCTCAAGGCCCGGAATCGAGTCCGCGTGGGCGCGCTTGGAGATCAGCAGGTTGCGGGAATCCTGGAACGCGTCGGTCTTCTGGGCGCCCGGATCGACGATGATGTTGCCCTTCCAGACCGCGGTTGAGCGGTCCTGCAGGACCCCGCGGAAGGCCAGGTCCGAGACCGTGTTCACGGCCGCGTGCTCCTGCGTGGTGTCGAAGTCGATGTGCTGGCGACCATGGGTCGCGTAGGCGCCGGTGACGCGCGCCTCGGCGCCCTCGCCGATCAGCCGCGTGTTCATGATCACGTGACCGGACTTGGAACCGAACCCGAGCGCGACCCAGTCGAGCACCGCGGAGCGCTCGACCGAGGCGCGCTGCGCCCCGAAGATCCACGCGTCCTCGGACAGGTCCTGGCCGCAGACGTAACGCAGGCTCGCGCCTGCCTCCACGCGCAGCTCGGTATCGACGTTCAGAACCGCGTCGCCGTCGGAGAGGTACTGCTCCCACACTTCGGCGTGCGCGCCTTCCTCGACGACAACCACGGTGCGATGGTTGATCAGCGCCAGCTCCGGTACGAGCAGCGCCAGCGAGATCGGGGTGCCGACCATCACTCCGCGCTTGACGGTGACCTTGGTCGAGCCGGGCGAGCGCTCGACCTCAATGCCGTCGGCGAAGGTGTCCGGCAGCTGCCAAAGCCCGCCGTTCACCTCACCCAGTACGGACTCGACGGTGCCGAGCGTGTAGCGCTCGAGCTCGAGCCCCGATGTGTCGGTGAACTCCCAGCCCGGGCGGCCCTTGAAAGTCGGAATCGCTAGAGCGTCGGTACCGGCCACCAAGCCGGTACCGGCAGACGAAACTGAATCAGCCAATTGAGCCCTCCATTTGCAGCTCGATGAGGCGGTTCATCTCGACCGCGTACTCCATCGGCAGTTCCTTGGTGATCGGCTCGATGAAGCCGTTGACGATCAGCTTGGACGCCTCCTCCTCGGGGATGCCGTGCGACATCAGGTAGAAGAGCTGGTCCTCGCCGACCTTGGAGACGGTCGCCTCGTGGCCGACGTTGACGTCGTCCTCGGAGATGCGGATCGTCGGGTAGGTGTCCGAGCGTGAATCCTCGTCCAGCAGCAGCGCGTCGCAGACCACCTTCGAACGCGCGCCGTGCGCGCCCTTGGCGATCTCCAGCAGCCCGCGGTATGAGCCGCGTCCGCCGTCCTTGGAAATCGACTTGGCGAAGATGTTCGAGGTCGTGTTCGGCGCGGCATGGATGATCTTGCCGCCGGCGTCCTGATGCTGGCCGGCACCGGCAAACGCGATCGAGAGGATCTCGCCGTGGGCGCGCTCGCCCATCAGGTACACGGCCGGGTACTTCATCGTCAGCTTCGAGCCGAGGTTGCAATCGACCCATTCGACGGTCGCGTCGCGCTCGGCGACCGCACGCTTGGTCACGAGGTTGAAGACGTTGGCAGACCAGTTCTGGACGGTCGTGTAGCGGATTCGCGCGCCCGGCTTGGCCAGCAGCTCGACGACTGCGGAGTGCAGCGAGGAGGCGCTATAGGTCGGGGCCGTGCAGCCCTCCACGTAATGCACATAGGAGCCCTCGTCGGCGATGATCAGCGTCCGCTCGAACTGCCCCATCGACTCGGTGTTGATGCGGAAGTAGGCCTGCAGCGGCATCTCCACATGCACGCCCGGCGGCACGTACACGAACGATCCGCCCGACCACACGGCGCTGTTCAGCGCGGCGAGCTTGTTGTCGTTGTTGGGGATGATCGTGCCGAAGTACTGCTTGATGATGTCCTCGTGCTCGCGCAGCGCGGTGTCCATGTCGGTGAAGATCACGCCCTGGTCTTCGAGCTGCTTGTTCACCTGGTGGTAGACGACCTCTGACTCGTACTGAGCGCCGACGCCGGAGAGGAACTTGCGCTCAGCCTCCGGAATCCCGAGACGGTCGAAGGTGTTCTTGACATCCTCGGGAACGTCGTCCCAGGAGCGCTCGGAGCGCTCGGAGGCGCGCACGAAGTAATGGATGTCGTCGTAGTCGACCTCGGCCAGCATCGGCGAGCCCCAGGTCGGCTGCGGCTTCTCGAAGAAGTGCTTGAGTGCGGCCAGGCGCTGCTCCAGCATCCACTGCGGCTCGTTCTTCATCTCGGAGATCTTGCGCACGACCTCCTCGTTGATGCCCTTCGGGGCCTTGTACAGGTAGTCCTCGGCGTCGTGGAAGCCGTACTTCTCGGTGTAATCGGAGTTGATGGTCGCGAGCCGCTCGTTCTCGGTCAGCTCACGGATCTCGGTGCCGCTTTCGGCGGTCGGGTTCGTGGTAGCCATGTCAGTCCACCTCCAGCTTGATCATGTCGTCGTCGATGATCACCGGGTAGGTGTCCACCGGTTCATATGCGGGCAAAGTTTTCGGGCGACCGGTCTTCAGGTCAAAGCGCGAGCCGTGACGCGGGCACTCGATCGTGCACGCGGCCTCGTCCAGCGTGCCTTCCACCAGCGGGCCGTCGTCATGCGAGCAACGATCTTCAATCGCGTAGACCGTGCCGTCACAGTTGAATACCCCGATTTCGAGCTCTTCGTGCATGACCAGCCGCATGCTGCCGTGCGGGAGCTCGCTCAAGGGGCAAATGCTGATGATTTCAGCCATCACAACCCCCCGTTGGGACCGCCGGCGGGGCGCGCGGCCGGTGGCGTATCGGGTTCCCAGTCGACCTCGCCGCCGAGTGAGGCGGCCTTGACGACCTTCAACGAGAGCATCGCGCACTTCATGCGGGTCGCGGAGATATCGATCCCCAGCAGATCCAGCACCGAGTTGCGGTCGAGCTTCAGCAGCTCGTCGGGGGCCATGCCCTTGATCTCATCGGAAAGCATCGACGCGGACGCCTGGCTGATCGCGCAACCGTGCCCGTCAAACGCCACCTCGGCGACCTTGCCGTCGGAATCGAGCGCCAGCTGGACGTGCAGCTCATCGCCGCACAGCGGGTTCAGGTCCTGGGCCTCGAGATCGGCGTGCTCGAGCGTGCCCCAGTTGTGCGGATGCTTGTAGTGCTCGAGGATGTATTCGCGGTATAGCTCGTCGTCCATTAGAGCTGCATCACCTTTCGCACGCTTTCAAGGCTTTCCATCAGTCGGTCGATGTCGTCGGTGCTGTTGTGCACCGCGAACGACGCGCGCGAGGTTGAGCCGAGCGAGAAGCGCCGCATCAGCGGCTGCGCGCAGTGGTGCCCGGTGCGCACGCAGACACCCTCGCGGCCGAGGATCTCGCCAACGTCGTGCGGGTGAACCCCATCGATCGTGAACGACACCAGCGCCCCGCGGGCATTCGCGTCGAGCGGCCCCTGAATGTTCAGGCCGGGAAACTCCTCAAAGCGCTTCAGCAGCTCCTCGGTCAACGCCAGTTCGTGGGCGCGGATGTTGTCGATGCCGAGTTCCTGGACGTAGTCGACGGCGGTTCCGAGCCCGATCGCCTCGGCGATCTGTGTCGTCCCAGCTTCGAACTTGCTTGGCAGCTCGCCCCAGGTCGAGTGGTCGTCGAACACCTGGCGGATCATGTGACCGCCGGAGATGAACGGCGGCATCGCCTCGAGCAGCTCGCGGCGCCCATGCAGCACGCCGATGCCGGTCGGCCCGTAGACCTTGTGGCCGGTCCAGGCGTAGAAATCAGCGTCGATCTCGCGCAGGTCAACGGGGATCTGCGGGATCGCCTGGGTGCCGTCGATTACGACCACCGCGCCGACCGCGTGAGCCTGGCGGGTCATCTCGGCGGCCGGGTTCAGCGTCCCGACGACGTTGGAGATGTGCGCGAAGCAGACGATCTTGGGCTCGAGCTTCAGCAGCTCCGCATAGTGATCGAGGTCAAGCGTCCCGTCGTCCAGCAGCCGCACGTGCTCGAGGCGCGCACCGCGCTCCGCGCAGATCAGCTGCCACGGGACCACGTCGGAGTGGTGCTCCATCTCGGTCACCAACACCACATCGCCGGGCTGCAGCTGGGAGCGCCCGTAGGAGTGCGAGACGAGGTTGATCGAGGCCGTCGCGTTGGCGGTGAAGATCGTCTCCTCGACGGTCGACCCGAGCCACGCCGCGATGCGTTCGCGCGCGCCCTCATAGAGGTCGGTGGCCTCGACGATCAGCGGGTACACGCCACGGTGCACCGAGGCACGGTGGTTGGTGTAGTAGTCGACGATCGAGTCGATCACGACCTGCGGCGTCTGCGAGGTCGCGGCCGAGTCGAGATAGACCACGCGCCGGCCGTCGAACTCCCGGCGCAGCACCGGGAAGTCAGCTGCCACGTCACGCGGCCACGGGCCGTGCTGGTGCACGACCGCGTCCTGGAGCTGTGTGGCTCCGCCGGCCATTAGACCGCGGCCACCTCGTCGACACCCGTGATCCAGCCGTAGCCCTTGGCTTCGAGCTCTTCGACCAGTTCGGCGCCGCCCTCCCGCACGATCCGGCCGTCGAACAGCACGTGCACGTGGCTGGGTGTGACCAGCTGCAGGATGCGCTGGAAGTGGGTGATGATCAGCACGCCGAGGTCGTCGCCCTGACGGCTGGTGACGGTCTTGATGCCCTCGGAAACGATCCGCAGCGCGTCGATGTCGAGGCCCGAATCGGTCTCGTCGAGGATCGCGAGGCTGGGCTGCTGAAGCGCCAGCTGCAGGATCTCCATCTTCTTCTTCTCGCCACCGGAGAAGCCGTCGTTGAGGTAACGGCGGCTGAACTCCTCGGGGACGCTGAGCAGCTTCATCGCGTCCTGCACGGTGGTGCGGAACTCCTTGAGGCTGATCGGCTCTTCACCCCTGGCGGTGCGCTTCGCGTTGAGCACCGTGCGCAGGTACTTGGTGACGGTCACGCCGGGCACCGAAACCGGGTGCTGGAAAGCCATGAACAGGCCCATACGGGCGCGCTCGTCAGTGTCGGCCTCGGTGATGTCCTGACCGTCGAAGATGATCTGGCCGTCGGTGACTTCAAGTCCCGGATGGCCCATGATCGCGTTGGCGAGCGTCGACTTGCCAGAGCCGTTCGGCCCCATCAGAGCGTGGATCTCGCCACCACCCACCTGCAGGTCGAGCCCTTTGAGGATCTCCTTCTCGCCTGCGCGGACATGGAGGTTCTTGATCTCTAGATCTGGCATCTATCTCTCAGTTGGTCGTATTTGCGTTTTGAAGGTCTATGCGGCGATGACCGTGGGCGTCACTTCAGTGGTACTGGCTTGGGTGCCAGTACCACTGGCACGGTGCGAGAAGTCGACGAGTTCGGCAAGGGTCGTCGAGCGCAGCGACTGCTCGATCCCTCCCTGAACCCGCGTCCACAGCAGCTTGGTCGCGCAGGGACCTGCGGTCTGGTGCTCACCAACATGCGAGCAGACCACACGCTCGGTCTCGGCGTGCACGAAGCATTCCATCGGCGCGATCGTCCCCTCGAGCGCGGTGATCACGTCGAACATCGTGATCTGCTCGGCATCGCGCGCGAGCCAGTAGCCCCCGCGAGCACCGCGAGCGCTCATCACAAGCTCGGCCTTGCGCAGCCGCGCGACCACCTGCTCGAGGTAAGCCAGCGGCAGACCCTCGGCGTCGGCGATCGCCTTCAGGCTGGTCGGCTGCTCGGGCGACTGACGCCCCAGTTCGACCATCAAGCGCACTCCGTACTCTGCTTTTGAGGAGAAAATCATCCGGATCTAAATCCTACCAGCCAGGTAGGTGTTTTCTGGGCCTGATCCGATGCCGGTGCCTCTGCGTCAGGCGTTCGGGTAACGTCCGCCCCGCATATGTCGAAGCACGCCAGTCACTTTGACCTGACCGACTCCGCCGGCGTGGCCCGATCTGCGGCCCTGGCACGCGAGCACGGTCGGCTCGGAATCGACACCGAATTCATGTCCGAGGGGCGCTACAAGGCGCTGTTGTGCCTCACCCAGGTCGCGGTTGAGGACCCATCTGAGCCCACCGGGATCCGCACGATCCTGATCGACGGGCTCGACGAGTCGGTCGACACCGACCCGCTCGCGGTACTGCTCGCCGACGAGTCGATTGAGATCGTGTTGCACGCGGGGCGCCAGGATGTCGCGATCCTACGCCGCGCCTGGCGCACGGAGATGAACAACATCTTCGATACCCAGATCGCAGCCGGTTTCGTCGGTGAGGCGGCGCAGGCAGGGTATGGGAACCTGATCGGTTCGGTACTCGGCCTGCGGGTCGGCAAGACCGCCTCCTACACGCGCTGGGACGCGCGTCCGCTGACCGACGAGCAGCTGTCCTACGCGGCTGAGGACGTCGCGCATCTGATGGAGCTCGCGGACGCGCTGCAGCAGCGTCTGGACAACGCCGGGCGTCGGCAGTGGGCGCTTGAGGAATGCCGCCGCCTGGAGGGCGCGACCGACGAGCGCGACCCCGAGAGCGCCTGGGAGCGGCTGCCGCGCGTCGGACAGCTCGATCCCGCGGCGCGCGCGGTAGCCCGCCGGCTCGCAGCGTGGCGCGAGCGCACCGCCGCGGCCGAGGACCGACCGGTTGGCCAGGTGGTGCAGGATCCGGCGCTGGTGGAACTGGCCAAACGCCATCCCACCGACGTACGCGGGCTGGGACAGATCCGCGGTATTCATCCGTCGCTGATCAAGCGTCGCGGTGAACAGATCATCGCCGCGATCCGGGCTGGCATCGATGATGAGCCGATCCCGCGCGAGCAGCGGCGCGGCTCGTCGGACTCCAGCGACGCGCCGATGATCGCCTTGGCGGAGGCACTGTTGCGCGCCCGCGCGATCGAGTCGGGGCTGGCCTATGAGCTGATCGCCTCGCGGGCCGAGCTCGATCAGATCGTCTCTGCGGCGCGCACGGGCTCGCCCGAGCCCGACGTGCGGACGCTACGCGGGTGGCGCCGTGAGCTCGTGGGTGAGGACCTTGAGTCGCTGCTCAGCGGCCGCGCCGGACTCGTGCTCGGCGAAGGTCGACGGCTGGAGCTGCGCGACCTCTAGGGCGAGCCACGGCTGATGCGGCGTGCCGCGTAGGCCGGAGCGGCGATGCGGCGCGGGCTCTAACCTCCCGCTACATGAGCACAGCCGCCGATCCCCTCACCGATCCTGAACTTCTCGAAGCTGCCTGGGACCTCACGCCGCTCGTCAATGGCGATGAAGAGCACGGGTTTGAGAGCCAGCTGGACGAGGCGGCGACGCGCGCGGACGCGTTCTCGGCCCAGTACGCAGGCAAGGTCGCCTCGTTAGACAGCGCCGGGTTGCGCGCGGCGATGGTCGAGTCGGCAGCGATCGGAGAGCTGATCGAGAAGGCCGCCGCCTACGCCTATCTGAGCTACGCGACCGACACCGCTGACCCGGTACGGGGCGCACGGCTGCAGAAGATGCAGGAGCTGGTGACCGCGATCCAGACCAAACTGCTGTTCTTCGACCTCGAGTGGGCGGCGCTCGATGACGAGCGCGCCGAGCAGCTGCTGAGCGGCGGCGATTTCGAGTTCTGCGCCCACCACCTGCGCAGCGCCCGCCGCTACCGCCCGCACCTGCTCTCCGAGCCCGAAGAGCGGATCATGGCCGAGAAGAACCTGACCTCGAGCAGCGCCTGGGACCGGCTGTTCGAGGAGCAGATGGCCGCGGTCAAGGTCGACATGGGTTCGGGGGAGCCGATCTCGCTCGAGATCGCGCTCGCCAATCTCCACGACCCGGACCGGTCGGTGCGTCGCGCCACCGCCGAGGCGGTTACGGCCGCGCTGCAGCCGGGGCTGCGCACCCGCGGCTACATCTTCAACACGCTGCTGCACGACAAGGCCGTCGATGACCGGCTGCGCAGCTACCCAAATTGGCTGGCCGCGCGTAACCTCGGCAACGAGGCCTCGGACGAGTCGGTGGAGGCGCTGATCACCGCCGTCACCGGCCGCTATGACCTGCCGCAGCGCTGGTACCGGCTGAAGGGCAAGCTATTGGGCATCGACGACCTTGCGGACTACGATCGCTACGCGCCGATCGCCGCCGATGAGTCCTCGTACGCATACGGCGAGGCGCGCGACCTGGTGGTCGACACCTACGCGCAGTTCTCGCCCGAGGCCGGGCGCGTAGTGAAGCGCTTCTTCGACGAGAACTGGATCGACGCACCGGTGCGGGACAACAAGCGCGGCGGTGCCTTCTCGGCACAGACCTCACCGCACGTGCACCCCTACATCATGCTGAACTGGACGGCCACCCGCCGCGACGTGATGACGATGGCGCACGAGCTCGGCCACGGCCTGCATCAGTGGCTCGGACAGCAGCAGGGCATCTTCCATCAGCACACCGGTCTGACGCTGGCCGAGACAGCGTCGACCTTCGGTGAACAGCTCACCTTCCAGCGTCTGTTCAGCGAGGCGTCAAGCGACGCGGAACGGCTTGACCTGCTGGTGCATGAGGTCGACGGTTCAATGGCGACGATCTTCCGGCAGATCTCGATGAACCGCTTTGAGGACAAGGTCCACAACCTGCGCCGCAGCGCCGGTGAGCTTTCGATCGACGACTTCAACGCCACCTGGATGGAGAGCCAGCAACCGATGTTCGGCGACGCCGTGACGCTCGGCGAGGGCTACAGCAGCTGGTGGTCCTACATCCCCCACTTCATCGGTTCGCCCGGCTATGTCTACGCGTACGCCTACGGTGAGCTGCTCGCGCTGAGCGTCTACAACCGCTACCGCGAGGTCGGACCAGACTTCGTCCCGAGCTACATCGAGCTGCTCAGCGCCGGCGGCTCGAAGACCCCCGAGGAGCTGACCGCGATCGTCGACATTGACCTCGCGGACCCTGGCTTCTGGGACTCCGGCCTGAAGTTGGTCGAGAACGCGCTGAGCGAGGCCGAGGCCCTGGCCGAGAAGGTGTAGGCGGCGGTTGTTGAGCTGTCGACGCGCCCGCCGACAGCTCAGGAAACCGTGAAAACGCCGACGATGCGGGGCCGCGAAGCGGTGCTGTAGGCCTTCGCGTCGTCGACCTGATAGCCGTAGACCAGATGGGTCGGATGACCGCCTGGGAACAGCCGCTGATGGGACGTCAATGTTCCGCAAGGCCCGGCGGCGACGCCGTAGTTGGCGGTCGCGGCCTCGTGGTCGTGGTAGCGGAAGTGTCCGTAGATGTGCTTGCCGGTCTTGAAGCCGGAGAACATCCACTTGACGGTCGCATCAGGGTTGCCGTATGAGGGTGTCGCGCTGAACATCAGCGCGGTGACCCGGAACTTCGCCGATGCGGTGTAGCTGGTGCCGGAGACCTGCGCAGTCAGCGTGTAGGTCTTGTAGCCGGGGTGCAGCAGCACCACGAGCGGGGCCGGCGTCGTCAGCGTGAGGTCACCGCCGGCGTTGGTCTTGACCGTGAGGTCCAAGTTGATCAGGGCATCGGTGAGCTGCACCGAGATGTTCGCCGGCCATCCGCTGCCCTGGAACTCCAACGTCGCCCGTGAACTGCTGGCGTTCACATAACAGGAAGACACCGAGTGGATCGTCGGCTTGGCTGTCGAGTCGCCGTGAGCGCGGTCGGCCCTGGTCGGCGCCGCCGCAGCCGGGCCGCCGACCCCGATGATCGCCAGTGCGGTCACGCACCCAATGACCCAAACTCCGGCACGCTTCATCCGTGATTCGTGCATCCCTCCATGTTGTCACGCCGAAGCCTTGCGCGGCAGGCTGTTTCGGCGAAACCCTCGGGCCTGGGTGGTTCAATCCAGAGTTAGGAACGAGACTTGCGCGTGCGCGAGCGCTGCTGCTGAGCGTCGACGACCTTTTCGATCAGCTTCAGGTATTGATCGACGCCCGTCGCTTTCGCTTCGCCACGGTCGAACGAGCTGCGCCAGTCGCTCAGGTTCCCCTTGGCGGCCAACTGGTTGAAGCTGGCGCGTGGGACCGTGAGCGTGATCTTCGCGTCCGGCGCAATGTCCTTGGTGACGTTGGGCGGCTGGTTCGCGCCGCGGAGCTCGATCCGGTAGATCTGCGTGTCGCCGTGCGCGGGCAGTTCTAGCCCGAGGACCACCTGCAGCGGCGCCAGCGCCGGGACCTCTTCAATGAACCGGCTGATGCCTGTCTCGATCAGCGTCTTGGTATCGGTCTGGGAAGACATCATCCGAGTCTAGGTCAAGGTTCGCTATTGTTAGCGTCACCAGGCTAGGAATGGTCCTAGTCGTAAGCAGTGCCCCGCGTTCCCGCAGTTCGTTGCGTCAGCACCTCCGCGTTTCCGCAGTGCACACATTTCCGGAGGGAAAAACTATGGCCACAGGAACTGTTAAATGGTTCAGCGACGAAAAGGGTTACGGCTTCATCACCCCTGATGACGGCGGTAAGGACCTGTTCGTCCACCACCAGTCAATTCAGGGCAGCGGCTTCAAGACCCTGGCGGAGAACGCCAAGGTCAGCTACGACCCCGAGCAGGGCCAGAAGGGTCCTGCTGCGGCGAACGTCGTCCAGCTCTAAATCGCTTCTCTCTGAGGCGCGGGTCACCACCTGGTGATCCGCGCCTCAGGTCTTTAAGCGGCCAACAGGTCGCGCCGCCCCACCGTCAACCGGTCGGGCCACGCACACGGCCAACGGGTCAGGCCGGCTCAGCGGCCAACGGCTCTGGCCACTCCGCCCAGCCCGTCGTGATGGTCAGATCTTGTTGCGCTCGATGAGTTTGCGGCCGATGATCATCTTCTGGATCTCGGAGGTACCTTCACCGATCAACAGCAGTGGCGCGTCGCGGTAGAGGCGCTCGATCTCGCTGCCCTTGATGTATCCGATGCCGCCGTGGATGCGGAACGCCTCCTCAACACAGAAATGTCCGGCCTCGGAGGCGAACAGCTTCGCCATCCCGGCCTCGACGTCTGAACGCTGTCCGGCGTCCTTCATCCGCGCGGCGCGGTAAACCAGCAACCGTGCGGCATCGAGCCGGGTGGCCATGTCGGCGAGTTTGAACTGGATCGCCTGGTGCTCGGCGATCGGGTGCCCGAACGTCTCGCGCTCTTGGGCGTATTTGATTCCGAGTTCGAATGCGCGTTGCGCAATCCCGAGTCCGCGGGCGGCGACGTTCACGCGCCCGAGCTCGAGCGCGTCCATCATCTGCTTGAACCCTCTGCCAAGACCGGCGTCCTCGCCCCCGAGGATGTCCTCCGGGGAGCGCTTGTAGTCCTTGAAGAACAACTCGGTTGATTCGACGCCCTTGTACCCGAGCTTCTTGAACTGAGGTGGGACCGTGAGCCCCGCAAAGTCTCCAGACTGCACCGCGACATCGGGTTCCTTCTCACAGATAAAGCAGGTCATCCCACGATGCGCCGGCGACGCCTGCGGGTCGGTTTTGACCAGCAGGAACACGAGCGCAGACTTCAAGCCGTTGGTGACGTACATCTTCGACCCGGTGATCCGATAGGACCCATCCGGCTGCTTGGTCGCGACGGTTTTCATGCCGGTCAGATCCGACCCGCCGGACGGTTCGGTCATGCTGAACGCCGCACGGATCCCACCCTCAGCCATCAACGGCAAATACCTGTTCTTTTGCTCCTCGGTGCCGAACTTCATCAACAGATATGAACCGATGAAATGCGTGTTCACGATCCCCGAAATCGAAATCCAACCTCGCGACAGCTCCTCACAGATCAGCGAATAGGTCGTGAGATCCAGCCCCATCCCGCCGTACTGCTCAGGAATCGTGACGCCGAACAACCCGAGCTCCTTCATCTCCTCGACGATCGGAGCCGGATAGGAGTCGTCCGCGTCGTATTGCTCGGCCACCGGAATGATCCGCTCATCCGCGAACTTCCGGACCATCTTCACAATCTGCTGCTGCTCTTTAGTCAGCTCCGGAAAAGACGCTGCGGCTGCCATCAGGGCTCCCTCTCCTGGGTGGGTAGGGACCCGAGAATACCCAGCGGCGACGGGCGTTTTGGCTCAGATCAGCGGTGTGTGCCGCTTCTCACTGGGTTGTGTCGACGAGCGGAGCGGCCAGCCGAACCGAGCTGGCAAGGATCTTGATCGACACGCGCGCGCCGACGGGAATGTCGCCGCCGGTTCCGGCCATCTCGACGGTCAGCATGCGGCCGCCGTCGAGTTCGACCTGCAGGCGTGTCGATGACCCGAGGAATGTGGTCTGTTGTACGACCGCGGCGCCGGCCGAGTCTGCGACTGCGGCAAGCGATTCGGGGCGCAGCAGCGCGTCCTGGAGCTCGCCGGGATGGCGGCCCTCAGGGTTGCTCATCTTCAGCCGCTGACCGAGCACGTTGACCTCTCCGTGGTCGCCGACGCGCGCCGGGATGCGGTTCATGGCTCCGACGAACTCGGCCACGAACGCGGTCGCAGGGTTGCGGTAGACGTTCTCTGGCGTGTCGATCTGCTCGAGCCGGCCGGCATTCATCACGCCCACGCGGTCCGCGATCGAGAGTGCCTCGGACTGGTCGTGGGTGACGAACACGGTGGTGATTCCGAGCCGCAGCTGCAGTGAGCGGATCTCCGCGCGCAGCTGCATGCGGACGAGTGCGTCCAGTGCCGATAGCGGCTCGTCCAGCAGCAGGACGGTCGGCTCGATCGCCAGCGCGCGGGCAATCGCCACCCGCTGCTGCTGGCCGCCCGACAGCTGGAACGGATAGCGCTCGCCGCGCCCGCCCAGACCGACAAGCTCCAGCAGTTCGTCGGCGCGCTTGAGCCGCGCGGACTTCGAGCGTCGCCGCATGCGCAGCCCGAACGCGACGTTCTGCTGGACGGTCATGTTCGGGAACAGGCTGTAGGCCTGGAAGACCATGCCCATGTCGCGCTTGTGCGGCGGAACCGCGGTCACGTCCTTGCCATCAACCAGCACCGCACCGTGGGTGGGAACGTCGAAGCCGCCGAGGATCCGCAGCGCCGTTGTCTTGCCGCAGCCGGAGGGGCCAAGCAGCGCGACCAGCTCACCTGGCTTGATCTCGAGGTCGAGGCCGGCCAGTGCGATCGTGTCCCTGTAGTGGCGCTCGACACCGACGAACTGCACGCCGACGCCGCGTGAAGCGTTGGCCGTGATCCCGGCTGCGGCATCCGCCACCGAACCGGGAGCGATCAGCGCGGCGACGGTCGCGCTCACGGGCGGCTCCGATCCGCCGGAGGTGTGCGCCGCCTGCGAGTTTGAGTTTGAGGTGCCGCCGGTCGCATCGAAGTCCGGTGGCAGGCTGTCGGTGGTCATCGGGCTCTCCCAGAGGATCGGGCCCCGCGTCGGCGGGTGAAGAAGGTCAACAGGAACAGCAGCAGGAAGGTGCCGCCAAAGGCCGCGAGGCTGAGCGCGGTCTGCAGCCCGGGGATGTTCAGCTGGGCGGCAACGGTGATCATCGCCACCGGGAAGGTGTTGATGCTGAACTGGTTGGCGATCACGAGTTCACCGAGCACCATCGCAACCGCGAGGAACACGCCGCCGAGGATCGCCGACTGGATGTTCGGCAGTACCACGCGCCACAGCGTCGAGGGCCATCCCGCACCGAGGCTGCGCGAGGCTTCGACGAGCGTATGCAGGTCGATCGAGCGCAAGCCGACGTCGATGATGCGGTAGAACAGCGGCACCGAGAGCACCACGTAGACGGGCACCAGCGTGGTGAGGTTATGGTTGAAGATGAGGTTCGCGTACCAGAGCGGCGCGCCGCCCTGCAGTGCGACCATGCCGGCGGCCAGCACGATCGGAGGCACCACGAACGGCAGCAGCGTGAGCCCGTCCATGAGGATCGTGAGCTTCGGCAGCTTCAGACGCACGAGCACCGCGGTCGGGATCATGATCAACGCCGTGATCGCGGCCGTGATCGCCGCCAGCTCCAGCGACAGCAGCGCCGCGCTGCGAATTTGCTGGTTCTTGACGATCGTCGTGTAGTTACTCAGCCCGTAGCTGCCGTCCTTCTCCTGCAGCGAGTACTTGATACTGCAGAGGATCGGGACCAGGAAGATGATTCCGGCGATCACGAAAATCGAGATTCGCCACAGCCGCGGACGGCCGCGGCGCCGCTCGCGCCCAGGCTTGCGCGCGATCTGGGGCGCGCCGACGGTGGCGATCTGCGTATCGGTGGTGGCGCTCATCGCATCCACCTCGCGGCCCGGCGTTGCGCATACCAGTAGGCGATGATCACGAACAACACGATGATCATCATCTCGGTGCCGAGCGCGAAGCCCATGCGCATCGAACCGGCGACCACGTTGTTGGTGAGCGCGAGGTCGATCGCTGAAGGCAGGATGTTGAGCGTGCCGCCCATCAGTGCCAGTGCGGTTGCGTATGCGGACACGGCGCTGCCGAACAGCATCAGCGTGCTGGCGATCACCGATGGCAGCAGAACCGGCACGACCACCAGCCGCAGGTAGGAGAAACGGGTGGCGCCGAGGTTGCGGGCGGCCTCCTCCCACTCCGGCTTCAGGCCCTCGAGCGCGGGCGCGATCAGGATCACCATCAACGGAATCTGAAAGCTGAAGTAGACGATCCCGACGCCGAGCGTCGAGGTCAGCTGGAAGTGGTCGTAAAGGTCATAGTGGAAGACGTTCTTCAGCAGCACGGTGATCACGCCCAGCTGACCGACCGTCGCGATCCAGACGAACGCGAGCGGCGCGCCGGCAAAGTACGCAAACACGCCCGAGCAGCTGTCGACGATCCGGCGGGTCACGCCGTTCGGCGGCCCCGCGACAACCGCCGCAGCCAGCCACAGGCCCAGCGCAGCAGGGATGAGCGCGGTCCAGACGGACAGCACGAGCGTGTTCTTCAGTGCATCGGTGTACTGCGCCTGGGTGAAGACCGCCTTCATGTTCGACAACGTGAACTGCCCGTTGTCATTGGTGAGGGCGCCGTGAACCACCGAGTACAACGGCAGCCCGAGGAAAATCGCCATCACCAGCAGGAACGGCAGCAACCCGAGCCAGGCGTGACGTCCGAAGAACGCGCCTACCCGCGAGCCGGCACTGCCGCCGCCCGTCGGGGAGGCAATGCGGGAGATCCCGCGGCGCTTACGCACCGCGGGATCGTTCCCTGCAGGGATAGCCTGCGACGTGCTCATTAGAGCGTCGGCCACGCCTTGGCGATGACGAGGCCGGCCTTGGTGTCCTGCGCCACGGTCGGGAAGGTGGCGACCTGATGGATCGGCGGCAGAGCCGCAGCAGCGCGCTGGTTCAGCGTGCCCTGCTTCTGCATCGCGGCCATCTGGACCGGACGCGCGTGCCCGATCAGGAAGTTGTTCTGACCCTGAACCGAGTACAGGAACTCCTCCCACAGACGCGCGGCAGCCGGGTGCGGGGCGGTCTTCGGGATCGCCTGGGTGTAGTACTCGGCGAACGGAGTGCCCTGCGGGACGATGACCTTCCAGTCAGTCTTCGAGGACAGGCCCCAAGCGCCGGCGACGTTCAGGAAGTCCCAGTTGATGATGATCGGGCACTGCCCGGCCTCAATCAGGTTGCCGGCGTCGCAGTCGGTCGGGTTGAAGTTGCCGTTGCTCTTCAGTTCCTTGAAGAAGTTCAGCCCCGGCTGGACGTTGCTGAAGCTACCGCGGTTGTTCAGCGCAGCGGCCTGGACCGCTGAGGTGGCGGCGCTTGCCTGGCCGGGAACACCGTTCAGGGCGATGTCGTGCTTGTACTGCGGTGAGCGCAGCTGTGCCCAGGTGGTGGGGCAGCTCTTCACGACCTTCATGTCGCAACCGAAGGACATGTATCCGCCGTAGTCGCTGAACCAGCGGCCCTGCGAGTCCTTGTTGACGTCGGGGATGTTGTCCCAGGTGGCAACCTTGTAGGGAGCGAAGAGGCTCACGTTCGGGGCCGCGTAGCTGAGCCCGACGTCGACGGCATCCGGTGCCTTGGAATCACCACGGTCGGCCTGGATCGCGGCGATCTCCTGGGCCGATGAGCCGCTCGGGATCTCGTCGGTGATGTGAATGTGGTACTTGGCCTGGAACTCCTTCATCTGGGTCCCGTAGTTGGCCCAGTTGTCGGGGAGCGTGATGACGTTCAGCTGCCCCTCCTTCTCAGCGGCCTTCACCAGCGCGGCCATGCCGCCTCCGGCCTTGGCTGACTGAGCGCTGTTCCAGCTGGCGTTGCCGGACGCAGAGGCATCGTTTTGGCCGGTGTTGCTGGAGCCGCTGCCGCCACAAGCGGCGATCACAACGGCGGCGAGGGCGGCGAACAGGAGCGCAGCGACGGTACGCGCGCCAGCCCATGGCTTTCGTCCCTCAGAGCGACGGTGGGAAGTGGACAATGATCCTCCTCAGGATTATCGAGTTAGCCAGGCGTCCACCTGGTGGATACGCAAACTGACAACCGTGACGCTAGGCGTGCGCGGATTGACACCTGTTACCCATCAGTGAAGGTGATGTGTATTGACGAGTCACATGCGGGTCACGCCCTGGCCACATCTCGCTGTGGCCAGATCAATTCACTTGACGGGTTAGGTAATTCGACGCCAACACCGGCTGCTGGAAGCTGCTTGAGTGCTGATAACTTCGGCAGCGATGACACAGCCCGAGCTAGCCCGCCCGCGCGTTGTCGCGCACCGCGGTGTCCATACGAACGGGATCACCGAAAACACGTTCGAAGCATTCGAGGCAGCTGTCAACAGCGGGGCTGAGATGATCGAGCTGGACGTACGCCGCACCGCCAACCAGGAGCTTGTGATCCTGCACGATCACAAGCTCGGCCAGGTCACGCTCGCGGACCACTCGCTGGATCAGTTCGAAGCGTTGACGGGGCGGCGACCGCCGCTGCTGAGCGAGGTGCTGGACTGGGCCCGAGGACGGATCGCGCTCGACGTCGAACTCAAGGAGGACGGATACCTCGAGCAGCTGACGCCACTGCTGGTTGAGTTTCAGGACCACGGTGGCGGCCTGATCGTGACCTCGTTCCTGGAACGGCTGCTGGTGCAGCTGGCGGATCTCGCTCCGCAGCTTCAGCGCGGCCTGCTGATGATGTTCACCGGCTCGCGGGCCGGTGAACGGACGGTTGCGGCGCGAGCCTCGATTGTGTTGCCGCAGATGCAGATCTTCGACGCCGCGCTTGGCGACGACGCGGCCGACAGCGGCCTCGGCGTGATCGTTTGGGATTACCTGCCGCAGCGCGACGGCCCCGAGCTGATGCACGATCAACACGTCCGCGCCGTGATCACCGACGACGTCGCCGGTGCGTTGGCGGCCCGCGGCTGACCGCTGCCGACGCAGGCCCGACCGCTCACTGACCGCAGGCTTACGGTCCTGATCGCTCACTGACCGCGGGCTTACACAGACGTGTGTAGGCTCAGTTAAATGAGTGATTACCGGCCGGTTATCGGAGTCGTCACTGCCGTTGAGCAGGCGCGCTACTCCGTCTGGAACGCGCCCTGCGCATTGCTGCAGCTGAACTACCTGCAGATGATCCAGAAGGCCGGCGGTATGGCGATTCTGATTCCGCCTGACCCGGTGCTGCTGGATGAGCCCGATCAGATTCTCGATCGCATCGATGCGCTGGTGCTCGCCGGAGGCGCGGACATCGACCCGTCCCGCTACGGACAGCAGCAGGCACCGGAGACGGTCGGCCTGACGCCCGTACGCGATGAGCTCGAGGTCGCGCTGCTGACGCGCGCGATCGAACGCGACATGCCGGTGCTCGGCATCTGCCGCGGACTGCAGATCCTCAACATCGTCCGTGGCGGCGATCTGGTTCAGCACCTGCCAGCGGTCGTTGGCTCCAACGAACACGTTCGTCATCCCGGAGTCTGGGAGGACAACCTGCACACGGTGGAGCTGAGCCCCGGCTCGCGCGCAGCACAGGCGGTCGGCGACGAGCGGGCCGAGGTCTACTCGCACCACCATCAGGCGATCGGGCGTCTCGGGGATGGGTTGGTCGTGACCGGTGTCTGCCCCGACGACAATGTGATCGAAGCCGTTGAACTGGCGGGCAGCGACTACGTACTCGGCGTGCAGTGGCACCCAGAGGCCGACGCAGCCAGCAGCGTGATCGAGAAGCTCGTGGAGCACGCGCGCCAGACGTCTGCGGCTACGGCCTGAGCCTCGCGGCCGAAACGCCGCGGACAGGTAACCGGCGGTAACCGCCGCCCGATGTACTAGTGTCAGGTCGGTTGTGGTTGTTCGGCCCGAATTGGCCGAACACGGGCACGCCTCATCCCTAGCCGTCGGCGAACGCTGGGAGTCGGCGCCCGGCGCATCGGACAGCATTGGCTGCCGCAAGGATGAGAGTGACAGTGCCAGTAGAAGACCCCTTTGACCCGCCCCCGTACGCCGTCGGCAAGACGGCGCGACGGCTCATGGGCTTCTGGCGTGAGCAGCGGCGTCCAGCGCTGCTGGCGATGGCCTGCGCGGTCGCGTACGCCGCGATATCGCTCGCGATCCCGGCACTTGTGGCACGCGCGATCGATCGCTCGATCGTCACCAACCAGGAGCCGCTGGCGCCAGTGCTGATCGCCATCCTGGTGCTCGCGCTGCTGCGGTTCGCAATCAACTACAAGCGGCGGTTCCTGACGTCCAGCATCGGCGTCGTGGTCGAGGCGCGGATGCGTCAACTGCTGTATCAGGCGTACCTGAGGTTCCCGCGCGCGTTCTACGATCGCCAGCCGACCGGGCAGGTGCTCTCGCGCGCCACCAACGACCTCTACCCGATCCGCTACTTCCTCGGGTTCGGGCTGATCCTCGCCTTCCAGAGCACGATCCTGATCATCGGGACCGCGATCGTGCTGGTCACCGTCGACGCCCGCCTGGCGCTGCTGAGCGCAATCCCGCTGCCGCTGATCGCCTACGTCGCCTGGCGCTTCGGGAACCGCGAGACCCCGATCTCACGCGCCGTTCAGGCGCGCAAGGGCGACCTCACCGACGCCGCAAACGAGGCCGTCGTCGGAATCGAGATGGTCCAGGCGTTCGGACGCGAGGACGTGATCCAGGAGCGCTTCGGCGACCGCGCCGGAGCGATCTCCACCCAGATGATCCGCCAGGGCCGCGTAGCCGCGGTACATCTACCGCCGATCTTCTACCTGCCTTCAGCTTCGATCGCGATCGTGCTCGTGGTCGGCGGGCGGCAGGTGATCGACGGAACCCTCAGTTACGGCGAGCTGGCGCTGTTCATCCAGCTGCTGCTGCAGATCGTCTGGCCGCTCGAAGCACTCGGTTACATCCTCGATCTCGCCCAGCGGGCGATGGCCTCGGCGGCGCGTGCCTTCGCCTGGCTCGAGCAGATCCCGCTGCTGCCCGAGCCCACCGAGGGTGACGCGAAGAAAATCGCGGCCGGCGGCTCGGCTGCCGTCAGCTTCCAGGACGTCCACTTCGGCTACGGCACCGGCAAAGAGGTTCTCCGCGGCGTCACGCTACAGGTCGATCCCGGTGAGATCGTCGCTGTGTGCGGGCGCACGGGCGCGGGCAAGTCGACGCTCGTCTCG
Organism: uncultured Actinomycetota bacterium; assembly: GCA_963737115.1. Lineage (GTDB taxonomy): Bacteria > Actinomycetota > Thermoleophilia > Solirubrobacterales > Solirubrobacteraceae > Palsa-465. Next base: position 180,863 of record CAVTRM010000014.1, on the reverse strand, counting down.
CTGCTGGCACGTCAGTACGACCCCACCTCCGGTGTGGTCAAGATCGACGACGTGAATCTGCGCGCAGCCTCACTGGAGGACGTGCGTGCGGCAGTCGCGCTCGGCACCCAGCGACCGATCCTGTTCTCGGACAGTCTGCGTTCAAACCTGCTGGCCGGCCGTCCCGACGCGGACGATGAGGAATTGACGCGCGCATGCGAGCTCGCGGGACTGGGTAAGTTCCTGGCCGGTCTGCCGGACGGCCTTGGAACCGTCATCGGGGAGCGCGGCGTCAACCTCTCTGGCGGGCAACGCCAGCGCGTAGCGCTTGCGCGAGCGCTGCTGGCAGACTCGTCGGTCGTGATCTTGGACGACCCGCTCTCAGCGGTCGACACCGAGACCGAACGGCTGATTGTCACGCAGATGCGCCAGGCACTTGCGGGCCGAACCACACTGCTCGCCGCGCAGCGGCTCTCGACGCTTGCGCTGGCCGACCGGATTGTGGTGCTCGACCACGGTCGGCTGGTGCAGGACGGTTCGGTGCAGGAGCTGTTGTCGGTGCCGGGCCCGTTTGCCGAACTTTTTGGGGAGGAATCCGTTGGCAACCTCGCCTGACATGAACGCCGCGACGGCGGCTGAACTGAACGCTGCGAACGCAGCCAAGGACCGCCCCAAGGTGGGGCTCTGGAGCCTGCGACGGTTCATCGTTGGACGCCGCGTGTGGGCGCTCGGAATCTGCCTGTGCGCGGTCCTGGAGGCGTGCGCGCAGACCGGAAGTTGGCTGCTAGTCCGTGTCGCGATCAACGCGGGAATCGTCGCGCACTCGACCTCCACTCTGGACCTGGCCGTGGGCGCATTCATTTTCGTCTCGATCGTCGGCTGGATCATGACCTACGTGGTGACCCGCGGGATGGCAGTGCTCGGCCAGAGCATCATCCTGGCGCTGCGACGCGAGCTGTTCGACCACCTCACCACCTTGTCCTTGCGTTATTTCTCGGAGCAGCGCGCCGGCTGGATCATCGCGCGCCTCACCAGCGACATGGACGCGATCTCCGACGCGCTCTCGGAGAGCCTTTCAACGATCATCACCAGCGGCGCGCTGCTACCCGCGGCGGTGATCGCGCTGATGATCAACGACTGGCGCCTGGGCCTCACCGCAATGTGCGTGCTGCCGGTGATCCTGGTGCTGAGCCGCTGGTTCCAGCGAGCATCCTCGCGCGCGCAGCTGATCGTCCGCGATCGGATCGCGGCCGTCACCGCCCATGTCGCGGAGTCGGTCGCGGGGATGACGGTGGTCCAGGCGTTCCGCCGCGAGCTGCCGTTCCGCGAGCGCTTCGACGAGTTCAACGACGCCAACCGCGCCGCGAACATCCACGCCCAACGCATCGCCTCGGTGTTCTTCCCCTCGATCGAGTTTCTCGGGGTGGTCTCCACCGTCGCCGTACTGGCGGTGGGTGCGGCGATCCTCCCCCCTGCCCAGATCGGAACGCTCGCCGCCGCCTACTTCCTGCTGTCACTGGCATTCCAGCCGCTGCAGTCGCTCTCCGACGTCTACTCGCAGCTGCAGTCCGCACAGGCGGCGATGACCAAGATCTCGCTGGTGCTGGACGAAGAGACTGACATCGCGAGCCCAGCCAACCCGATCGAGCCTGGCCGTCTGCGTGGCGACCTGGAGCTGCGAGATGTGCGCTTCTCGTACGGAAACAACGAGGTCCTGCACGGGATCAACATGTACATCCCAGCCGGCGATTGCTACGCGATCGTGGGTGAATCCGGCGGTGGCAAGTCGACGCTCGCGAAGCTCGTGGCGCGGTTCTACGACCCCACGCACGGATCCGTCTCGATCGACGGACACGACCTGCGCGAGCTCGACCTGCGCGGCTACCGTCGCCAGCTCGGTGTGGTGCTCCAGGACCAGTTCCTGTTCTCGGGCACGATCGAGGACAACGTCCGCTTCGCGGCGCCGGAGGCCAGCGACGCGGAAGTGAATCGGATCGTGCGGTTGGTGGGCCTGGACGAGGTCACCGAACGCTTCACCGAAGGACTTCAGCATCACATCCGCGAGGGTGGGTCCGGGCTCTCGGCCGGTGAACGCCAGCTGGTGTCGATCGCACGCGCACTGCTGGCCGATCCGCGCATCCTGATCTTCGACGAGGCGACCTCCAACGTCGACCGCACCACCGAACAGTTGGTGGAGCGCGCCCTCGACCAGCTGCTCGAGGGCCGCACCTCGATCATCATCGCGCACCGGATCACGACCGCACGCCGTGCCGACCGGATCCTGGTGGTCGACCACGGCGAGATCGTGGAGTCCGGCACCGAGCGCGAACTGCTGACCGCCGGCGGAGCGTTCCAGCGGCTCGCGACCGAATCCTCAGAAGACGAGATCTAATTCGCGGCGGCGCCGTAGTTGAAGGTAGTGGTGCAGCCGCCGTCAACTGCGACGATCGCCCCGGTCATGAACGACGAGCGAGGCGAGGCGAGGAACGCAACTACGTCGGCAACCTCCGCTGGCGACGCCTGCCGACCCAGCGGCTGAAGTGCGGCCGCGGTCTCCCGAATTTCGTTCGCGGCGGCGTATTCCTCCGCAGTCAGCGTCGGCCCGCGGCGCCCGAGCCCGGTGTCGATGTAGCCGGGGCAGATGGCGTTCACGCGGACCCCGTCGGGGCCGTAATCGACCGCCATCTGGCGCGTGAGATTGATGATGCCGGCCTTGGACGCGCAGTAGGCGGCGGCCCGCGGCGCCGCGATCATGCCGTAGGTCGAGGCGGTGTTGATGATCCGCCCACCGCGGCCGATCAGGTAGGGCAACGCCGCGCGCGAGCACAGGAAGGTGCCACCGAGGTTCACCGACACGACCCGATTGAATTCCTCGGGGTCGAGCTCGTGTAGACGCGCACGGCCGCCGCCGACCCCGGCGTTGTTCACCAGCACGTCGAGCTGTCCGAAGCTCTCAACCGCCGTGGCGACGAGCAGCTCGGCGTCCCGCTGCTGCGAGACATCAGCGTGCAGCGAGACCGCGCGTCCGCCGGCCTCATCGATCTCTGCCGCCGTGCGGGCAGCGTCGTCGCTGAGCACGTCTCCGACCACAACCGCCGCGCCCGCCGCTGCCAGCGCGCCGGCGATCGCACGGCCGATGCCGTTGCCTGCCCCGGTAACTATCGCTACCTGATCCTGTAGTTCCGACACCTGTGATTCCCCTCAGTTGGGGCCCGCCGTTCAAGCGGCAGGCCCCATTCGCTCGTCCCGTTGTCACAGGACCGTGGTTTTACGTTCCCGTTTTCACAGGACCTTGGTTTTACTTAGTCAGGTACCACTGCTCGGGCGTCAGCAGCCCGATCGTGTTTGCCCTGTAGCCGCCGATCTTGCTGCTCACGAGCGTGCCCGCGCTGGGACCGAAGGTCCCGATCGAGCTCGGTTCGTAGACCACCGGGAGGTTCTTCTCCGCATAGGCGACGTACTGCTTCATCGCCGCCGCTTCCTGCGACTCGGGGACCGTGATCGTCGCCTTGATCAGCTTGTCCATCTCGGGGCTGGCGTAGTTGCCGCTGTTCTCCAGCGCGCCGCTGCCGAAAATGTCCTCACCGGTCGGGTAGTAGTCGGGGCTGTAGGACCAGCCGCCACCGAAGTTCACGGCCGTCCAACTGCAGGCGGGCTGTGTCGGCTCACAGCGCACCGCGGTCTGCTGCACGAGCGGGAACGGGTGAGAGCTGAGGCTGATCTTGATTCCGACCTTGCTTGCCTGCGACTGCAGGTCCTGCATCTCCTGAGCAGGAGCCTGGAGGCCGGCTGCGGTGTCGATGTCGAACGAGATCCCCTCACCCTTCTTGATGTCGGCCCCGCAGTCGCCGGGGCTGGTGCCGGGCTTCTCGCAGGTGCTCGCGCCGCCCGGAACGACCTTCCAGCCGTTCTGCTTGAGCAGCGTCGACGCGTCTGACACCGAGAACGGATACGGATTGCCACCGGCGCTGGCCGAGGCGAGCGGGCTCAGCGGCGCCGTCGGCACCGGTCCGTAGGTGTTGACCGCCAGGTGATGCAGGAAGTCGTTGATCCAGCCGTTCTGATCAACCAGGTGTTGCAGCGCCTGACGGAAATACAGCTGCCGGAACACAGGTCCGACCACGGGGTTGTGGAGGTTCAACGTGAAGTAGTTGAACGCATACTCCGAGGCGGTGCTGAGGTCATACCCGGCTGACTGGAATGACTTCGCGATCGGCGCATACTGCGGCGGGATGTAGGAGACGCTCAGTGAGCTGGCCCCCTGCGACTTCATCTGGTTCAGCAACGCCGACTCCGAGGTGAACGGCACCTCGATGAACTTCGAGATCGAGGGCTTGTCCGGACCGGTGTATTTCGTGTTGGGAACGAACGTCACGCCACCGTTGCTGGTGGTGCTCTGAACCCGCCAAGGACCGTCGACGATGCCCCACAGCGGTGAGGTTCCCCAGGTGGCGACCTTCACGCTCTGCGAGTTGAGCATGTTGTAGACGGCGCTCGCACCGGCCTTGGTGGTGTCCGGAAGGTTCGGGGCGTTCGGGTTCGGCGGTTTCGCGTTCACCGAGGTCCGGTCCCATGCCATCGGCATCGGATACATCTGGGAGAGCACGTTGTACTGCACCCAGGTCGGGTTGTAAGACCGGTTCAGCGTGATCTGGAAGGTGCTGGGATTGACGGCTTTGTAGCTGACGACGTTGCCGGGGAAGAAACTACGGCCGGGAACGTCGCCGCACCATTCCTTGGCTGGGTTGGCTTCGAGGACGTTCATCCAGAAGACCATGTCGCGCGCGGTCACGGGCTCTCCGTCCGACCACATGTAGTGATTCATGTGGATCGTCACGACCTTGTTGCCGTCGCTGTAGATCGGCTTCTGACCGACCGAGTAGTTGTAGTCAACGGTCGGTGAATAGTTGTTGCCGTACCAGTACAGCGGCCGGTAGAGCAGCGGGATCAGCTCGTCACTCTGCTGGTTGCCGCAGTACTCGGCCGAATACATCGGAGAGATGTAGACCGGTGGTGTCTGCGGCGACTCCGCGAACGTGATGGTCCCGCCCTTGATGCGCTTGCCGCTGCCTGTGGACGGCTCTGTGAGACCGGGGCCGGTCTGCTTCAGCCCGGAGACGACGCTCTCGGCCTTGGCGGTTGAGGTACCACTGCCCGTGCTGCCACCCGTGGACCCACATGCGGCGATAGCCAGCGCGGCCGTTGCCGCGATCCCCGCGGTCAGCAGCGAGCGGACCCTTTTCCGCCGCGGCCGCTTGGCCACGGTCGCTTGCTTCTCAGTCATCTTTCTCCTCCGTCGGGTACCACCGTGCGTGTCGGGATCTCAACCCCGGACGGGAAGGTTCCCTTAGTAACGGCCCAAAAGTACTGTATGACACACCACATGTGAGCCACCATCTGTTGAGACCGTGTTAGCCCGCTGACACCTTCCCGCGATCCTCTTGACCGTCCCGCGATCCTCCTGACCGTCCCGCGATCTTCCTGACCGCCCAGCGATTCCGGGGCCGCAGGCCGGTTTGCGGGCGGCTCGATCGGTTGTGTTACGTGTTGACGCGCCACAGGTCGCGGACCGGACACTCGGGCGCCAGCGTGCTCGCGCGGTATTGCTCGCTCAGCCCGAGCTGCTCGAAGCCACGCTCGACGATTTCCAGGTAGCGCCGCCGGACCACCGCGGTGCCGCACGCGAGTCCCCGCTGGTAGCGCTCGCGCGCCTCCTCGCTGCCGAGATACACCCAGACCGGAAGCTCAGGACGGGCGCCCGTGTCATCGGCGACCAGGGCCTCGGGCACCAGGGCGCGCCGATAGTTGCGTTCGCGACGGTCGAGTCGCTCCAGATCCGCGACCTCGACCGGCAGCAGCGCGCCGACGCAGTCCACGCCGACCGCAGGTTCGAGATTCAGAAAGGTCACGAACACCGACGGATAGAGACCGTCTCGGGGGTCGCGGTAGCGCTTATAGCCGCGGATTTCGAGCGCGTTGTCCATCGCCACGTTCCAGACACGCCGGTACCCGCTCAGCCAGCCGATCTGCGCCCGCCGTGCCGCGGGGTCCTCGTCGCGGTTCGACAGCGACCCGTAACCGAAGACATACCCGACGATGTCGCCCACGGACGTCAGCTTAGGACTCCCGGGCGCGCAGACGGTCCGCCGCTTAGCGTCGAGTGCTGCCGCGGACTTAGACCGTCGAGCTCAGACGGCGAAGTGCTCGTAGCCGTTCTTGCGCAGCGCAGCTTCGACCGCAGCGGCGTGACCGCGCCCCCGCGTCTCGAGCACCAGCTGCACCGCCGTCTGCTGGATGTGCAGCTTCAGTCCCTCACGGATGTGCTGGACATCAACGATGTTGGCACCGGCCTCGGCGATCACTGTCAGCATCCCGACGAGGCTGCCGGGGCGGTCCGGTAGCGCCAGCCGCAGCACCAGCCGCCGACCCATGCGGGTCTCGTTGTGGCGGGCGACGTCGGCCAGCAGGCCGGGATCGACGTTGCCGCCGGAAAGCACGATCACGGTCGTGCCGGTGATCCCGGAGGCGTCGGGCAAGGGCGGCAGTTTGCCCGAGAGCAGCGCTGCCACGCCGACGGCTCCTGCGCCCTCGACCACTAGCTTGGCGCGCTCCATCAGGTAGACCATCGCCTCGGATATCTCGTCCTCGGTGACCGTCACAACGTCCGCGACCCACTGGTTAATCAGCTTCAGCGTGAGCGTCCCGGGCCGCTTCACGGCGATGCCGTCGGCGATCGTGCGTGCGGTTGAGACGGGAACCGGTTCGCCCGCCTGCAGCGAAAGCGGGAACGGCGCGATCGTCTCTGCCTGAACGCCGATCACCTGCACCTGCGGACGCGCCGATCTGACCGCTGTGGCGATACCGCTGATCAAGCCCCCGCCACCGACCGGGACGATCACGCGGCCAAGGTCGGGGACCTGCCGCAGCAGTTCGAGGCCGATGCCACCCTGGCCGGCGATCACCTCGACGTCATCGAACGGGTGCACGAACGCCATCCCGGCTTCTTCGGCCCGCGCGCGGGCCGCGGCCAGCGACTCGTCCACCGTGACGCCGACCATGTGCACCACCGCACCCAGCGCCTCCGCGCCCTCAACCTTCGCGATCGGGGCGGCGTCGGGCATGAACACCTCACACGGAACGCCCATCGAGCGCGCCGCGTAGGCGACCGCTTGGGCATGGTTCCCGGCGCTTCCGCACACGACGCCGCGGGCGGTGGCCGCCGGTCCCAGCGACGCGATCTTGGCGACCGCGCCGCGCAACTTGAAGGAACCGGTCCCCTGCAGACTCTCGGCCTTCAGCAGCACCGGGACTCCCGCCAGCTCGGTGAGCGTGTGCGACGGAATCACCGGCGTTTCGCGCACGACACCGGCACCGGCGCGAGTGGCCCGCTCGATGTCGGCGACGGTCACCGCGGACCCGCCGGTGTCAGGGCCGGCACTGCCGGCCGGCCCGTCCAGATCTGAATGTGGGTCAGTCAAGCGCGACGATCGCGTCGATTTCGACCTGTGCGCCCATCGGCAGACCTGCCACCTGGAACGCAACGCGGGCGGGCGGGTCGGACGGGAAGAAGCCGGCGTAGGCGTCGTTCACGGCAGCCCAATCGCTGAGGTCGGCGAGGTAGACGGTTAGCTTCACGGCGCTGGCAAGCGATGTGCCCGCCGCAGCGCAGACGGACTGAAGGTTGTTGAGGCACTGAACCGCCTGTTCAGGGGCGGTGGCGCCGACGAGTTCACCGCTGGCAGGGTCGAGCGGGATCTGACCGGAGCAGAACAGGAGTCCGTTGTGGCTGACCGCGTGGCTGTAGGGGCCGACGGCTGCTGGGGCCTGTGGTGCTGTGATGGTTTCGCGGCTCATCTGTGCTCTCTCTGTTGTGATTCGTATTGCGCGGCTCGCTGAGCGGTTGGACGTCAGCAACCGACGAAACCGCAGGGCCTGGTGAACGGACCCGTAAGCTCGCAGTATGAACCGCCTGGGCAATCAGACGTCGCCATACCTGCTGCAGCACCGCGAGAACCCCGTGGATTGGCACCCGTGGGGCGATGAAGCGATCGCCACCGCCAAGCGTGAGAACAAGCCGCTGCTGGTGTCGATCGGCTATTCGGCCTGCCATTGGTGCCATGTGATGGCGCACGAGTCGTTCGAGGACGAGACCACAGCGGCGCGTATGAACGCGGCATTCATCTGCGTGAAGGTCGATCGCGAGGAACGGCCCGACATCGACGCGGTCTGCATGGAGGCGTGTCAGGCGATGACCGGCCAGGGCGGCTGGCCACTGAATGTGTTTCTCACCCCAGAGCTGGAGCCGTTCTTCGCGGGCACCTACTTCCCACCCGAGCAGCGCTCGGGGTTGGCCAGCTGGCCGATGGTGATCGAGGCCGTCGACGAGGCCTGGCGCGAGCGTCCCGAGCGAGTGCGTGAGCAGGGCGCCCAGCTGGCCGAGGCGATCCGGCGTAGTGCGGTGCGCGAGCGCCCGGCACAGGCCGGCGTCCCGACCAGCGTGATCGCCGACTGCGTGGACACCTTGGCGGGCTCGTTCGACCACAAATACGGTGGCTGGGGCGGCGCACCCAAGTTCCCGCCGCACTGCACGCTCGGATTCCTGCTCGCAGTCGCGGCCGGCGACGTCCCCACCAACAGTTCTGCGCAGACGCGTGAGAGCGCGACCGAACTCGCGCTGATCACCTTGCGTCAGATGGCCGCCGGCGGCATCTATGACCAGGTCGGCGGCGGGTTCGCGCGCTACACGGTCGACGCGACCTGGACCGTGCCCCATTTCGAGAAGATGCTCTACGACAACGCGCTGCTGGCGCGTGCCTTCCTGCACGGCTTCCAGCTCAGCGGCGAGTCGCGCATGGCCGAGGTTTGCACCGAGACGCTCGACTGGGCGCTGCGCGAGATGCGCGGGGACGAGGGCGGATTCTGTTCGGCGCTGGACGCCGATTCGGAGGGCGTGGAGGGCAAGTTCTACGTCTGGTCGCTGCCCGAGTTGCGAGCCGTTCTCGGTGATCTGGCAGACGACGCGATCGCCTATTTCGGCGCTTCCGAGCGCGGCAATTTCGAGGGTCTGAACGTGCTCGAGGCACGCGGCCCGCGGCCGGAGCAGCTGCCCGAGATCCGACGGCTGCTGCTGCAGGCCCGCTCGGTGCGTGTGCGCCCGGGACTCGACGACAAGCGCCTGACCTCATGGAACGCGCTGATGCTGATGGCGTTGGCCGAGGCCGGCGCCGTGCTCGACCGAGCCGACTATCTGAATGCCGCGCGCGCATGCGCGGCATTCATTCTCGAGCAATTGCGGGATCCCGCCGGTGAGTTGATGCGTACCTGGAAGGACGGCCGCGCGCACCTGTCCGCGTATCTCGAGGACTACGCATACCTGTTGCAGGCACTGCTGGTCCTGTACGAGGCGACCTTCGAGCCGCGCTGGTACGCGGAGGCAGTCGGGGTCGCGGACCAGATGGTCGAACGGTTCGGTGACCGCGATCTGGGCGGCTTCTTCACCACCGCCGAGGGCGAGCCGAATCTGGTCACACGTCGCAAGGACCTCGAGGACACACCGATCCCGTCGGGCAACAGCGCCGCCGCGCTCGGACTGCTGCGGCTTGCGCAGTTCTCCGGCGACGACGCCTACCGCCAGTGGGCCGTCGGAGTGCTTGGACTGAACGCCCAGATCGCCGCCCGCCATCCCACCGCGTTCGGCCAGCTGCTGCAGGCGCTGGACCTGTACATGGCGACATCACGCGAGGTCGCGGTGGTGGGCGACAGTGCGGACGGTGAGATGACGCGACTGCTGCGCGAGCGGCTGATGCCGCACGTGGTGGTGGCCGGGGCGGCCACCACCGGCAGTGAAGCTGTGCCACTGCTGGAGGGCCGCGAGCCGGTTGACGGGCGCGCGGCGGCCTATGTGTGTGAAGACTTCAGTTGCCAGCTGCCGGTGACGGACGTCGCAGCGCTTGCAGAACTGCTTGGCGCGTAGCGGAAATCACGATGTTAGGCCCGTGTGTAGGCGACCGTCGGGGTCTATGCTGGTTGGTAATCGAGTGCAAGGAGAAGGGTTGATGCGCGCACGGAAATCACTCGTGATCTTCATGCTGGCCGCGATCGTGGCGGTGATACTTGCGGCCTGCGGGGGCGGCGGCAAGAGTGGTGCGGCCGATACTTCGGTCTCGGCGACGCTCGGCCACGTTGCCGCCGATGACCCCGCGCACATGGCGCCGGCGAACTCGGTGCTGTTCGCGTCCGCCGAGCTCAAGCCGGGCGGCGCCAATCTCACCAACTTCGAGGCCGTGCTGAACAAGCTCGGCGGCCCGGGCACCGCATCGAGCGCCCTGCAACAGCTGCAAGCAAGCCTTGCCAAGAACGGGCCGAGCTACAAGCAGCTGTTTGGCGGCTGGTTCGAGGGCAAAGTCGGTGTTGCGCTCAACGCCTTTCCGACACATAGCCAGACGCAGGCGGACAAGCTCAAGCATGTGCTCGTGATCTTCCCGACCACGAACCCGGCGAAGGCCCGCCAGGATCTTCCGGCGCTGCTGAAGGGCAGCCCGTCAGACGTGACCGGCAAGGTCGTCGGCAGCTACGTGCTGGTGGGCGGCACGACCGTGGTCGCTGCCGCAGCCGCAGCTGGCACAGACTCGCTGGCCGCGTCCCCCGGTTACCGGACGAACGTGGAGAAGCTGCCGGCCGACCCGGCGTTCAGTGTCTACCTGCGCGCGGCCGCGCTCAAGCAGCTGATCGAGCGCAACGCCGCACAGCACGGCGGATCCGCCGCGCCGACGATGATGTCATCGGGGCCCAAGCTCGGGGCCAACGCCGCGGGTATGTTCAACATCTCGTTTGCGGCCCACGCGATCACGCTCGACGCAAGCTCGTACGGGATCACGCAGAGTTCCACCGGGTCCTCCCCCGGCGTCGGCGACCTGCCGGCGGGGTCGTGGGTCGCACTGGCCTCCGGCCCGGTCTCACGCGATCAGCTGCGCAACGCGGCGTTCGGCTACTTTGCGCTTGCGACCGCGTCCGTGATGGTCGGCGGTGAACAGGGCAAGCTGCAGGGCAAGATCAGGCTCAAGCCGGCGGCGAGCTTCATTTCCGACACGCCGACCGCGATGCCGGACATGAACGCGATTCTGCAGCGTATCCGCAAGGCGGTTGACAGTCACATCACCTCCGGAATCGGCCCCGTGAAGGTATCGGTTGCCGGTGACTCGCTCACCGATCTGCAGGCCGGGATCGAGGTCACACTCGCCAAGGGTCAGAGCGGAACGCCGCTGCTGTCCGACATCTACGCGATGGTCCGGCGCAAGCTCCCGCAGGCGCAGATCAGCGGCACGCCGGCGCAGGGCACGTTCACCGTCCAGATCGATGGCCTGATCAACGTCCGCGTCAGCGATCAGAGCGGTCACGTGCTGGTGACGCTCGGATATCAGAGTGACTCGGACTTCACCGACCCAGCCTCGAAGCTCTCGGGCACGAGCCTCTACAAGCAGGCCGTGGCGGCGCTGCCGTCCGGCGCCAAGCCGTCGGTGCTTGTGAACTTCAGCGGGTTCTCGGTTCTGACCCAGCTGGCTCAGTTCGGAGGCGGCGGCGCGCAGCTCCAGCAGCTGCAGTCGGTGCTCGGCAAGCTGAACTACCTCACCGCCGGCGCGGCCAACGGGGACACCCGGATCGTGCTCGCTTTGAAGTAGCCGCTGGTGCGGGCGGCGCCGTCTCGGCGCCGCCCGCAGCTCAGAGCACCGGCAGGTAGCGATCGAGCTCCCAGGGCGTCACCTGCACGCGGTAGTCGTCCCACTCCTGGCGCTTGATCTCGATGTAGCGGTTGAACATGTGCTCGCCGAGCGTGCGCAGCACCAGTTCGGACTGGGCGGTCAGCTCGATCGCCTCCCCGAGCGTCTCGGGTAGCTGTTCGATCCCGAGCCGGCGACGTTCCTCGGGGGATAGGTGGTAGAGGTTCTTCTCCATCGGCTCCGGCAGCTCGTAGCCGTGCTCGATGCCCTCGAGACCGGCCTGCAGCAGCACCGCGAAGGTCAGATACGGATTGCAGGCCGGATCTGGGCAGCGCAGCTCCATGCGTGTCGCAGCCTCCCTGCCGGGGTGATACATCGGGACTCGCACCAGTGCCGAGCGGTTGCGGCGCGACCACGCGACGTAGACCGGAGCCTCGTAACCGGGCACCAGGCGTTTGTAGCTGTTGACCCATTGAGCGAAGATCGAGCTGATCTCGCGCGCGTGGCGGAGCTGACCGGCGATGAACTGCTTGCCGGTCGGCGAGAGTCCGTATTTGTCGCCAGCGTCGTGGAAGACGTTGCCCGAGCCGCGAAACAGGCTCTGGTGGGTGTGCATCCCGGAGCCGTTCTTCCCGAACAGCGGCTTGGGCATGAAGGTTGCGTGGTAGCCGTACTTCATCGCATATTCCTTCACCGTGATGCGGTAGGTCATGCAGTGATCGGCCATCGTAAGCGCGTCGGCGTAACGCATGTCAATCTCATGTTGGCTCGGTCCGACCTCGTGATGCGAATACTCGGTGTGGATCCCCAACGCCTCCAGCCCGAGCACGGTGTCGCGTCGCAGGTCAGAGCCCGCGTCGAGCGTGGTGAGATCGAAGTAGCCGCCGTCGTCAAGCGTCTCGGTGCCCTTTGAATCCTTGAAGTAGAAGTACTCCAGCTCAGGCCCGACGAAGAAGTGGTCGAAGCCCATCTCCTCGGCACGCTTCAGCGCCCGCCGCAGGACGTGGCGAGGGTCGCCTTCGTAGGGGATGCCCTCCGGCGTTCTGATGTCGCAGAACATCCGTGCGACGCCGTGTTCGCTGCTGCTCCACGGCAGCACCGCGAACGTCGACGGATCCGGGACCGCGATCATGTCCGACTCCTCGATCGCGTTGAAGCCGGTGATCGAGGAGCCGTCAAAGCCCATCCCTCCGGCGAACGCGTCGGGCAGCTCGGCGCTGTTGATGCTGAACGCTTTCAGTTGACCGAGGATGTCGGTGAACCAGAGTCGTACGAACCTGATCCGTCGCTTCTCGACGATCGCCAACACGTCGGCGGCGGTGAGGTTCTCGCTGGCCTGGGGACCGCTCGGTTTCAGGTTGGGCTGTGTGGGCTCAGACATCGCCGCCAACAGTACTTGTTAGCCCCGGCGGCAGGCATTGTCCAGCAGGCCAATCAATCGGCTTGATCGTCAAGCCAGCGCCGCGCCCAAGTTTGGAGTTCGGCCAGCGCGGGCTCGAGCTCCGAACCCATTTGCGAGAGCGAGTACTCAACTCTGATCGGAGGCCCGGAGTACACGGTCCGCTGTACGATCCCGCGCGCCTCAAGTTCCTTCATGCGTTCCGACAGCAGCCTGTCCGAAAGCTCCGGGATCGCCTGCCCCACCTCACTGAAGCGCATCGGACCGGTCATCAGGACGCCCAGGATCGCTCCAGTCCAGCGGCGTCCAACAAGTTCGACGGCCTGGTGATAGAGCGGGCAACAGACCTGCGGGGCAGTGTGGTGTTGCCCGTGTGTGTGTACCGTCGCGCCCATCCTTCTGAGACTCTACTAGGCGGCCATTACGCGCTCGGATGCTGGTCTGGCTCCGCGCAGTCCCGATTACGCGGCTTTGAGCAGCCGCGTCTCTTCGGATGAGCCGTCGAGCGGGATCTCCCCGGCAACGTTGACCATCGCGGTGAAGCTCTCAATCGAGAGCGCGGCAATCGCCTCGAGCAGCTGCTCGTCGTCCCATCCGGCCTCGTGCGCCTCTTCGTGCAGGTGCATCGGGGGCCGGCCGTCGACCACCAGCGCCTCGAGGTAGGCGAGCAGCGCCGCCTGCCGCTGATCGTTGGAACGGAAGCTGCGGGCTGCCGCAATCTCGTCGAGCGTCAGCCCGGCGCTGCGGGCAGCGCGTGAGTGCGTGACGACCCCCTGTTCGGAGCCGTAACGCTCCGAGACCGCAAGACCGATCCGTGTGAGCGTGCCCGACGACAGGGTTCCGTGTCGTAGCTCCGAGCGGAAGCGTGCGTAGGCGCGAAGCGCCGCGGGCGAGCCGGCGAGCACGCCGAGGAAGTTGGGCAGCTGGCCGCCGCCTGAAATCGCGCCGCGTAGCACTGGCTCCGAGCGCTCTGGAGCGGTCAACTCGTCGTGAATCTGAAATCTGCTCATCGTCGTTTTCATGACAACACCTCGCGCACCGGCCGTTTCACACGGCCTTCACTTTCGTCACTTCCTTACAACTAGTAAGCTACCGAGCCGCCGCGCAGCCGTCAAGTGGTGGCCGCGGCCCTTCGGAAATCCTTATTGTCGATCCGGGCGAGCATCACGACCGGACGTCCCTGCGCTACGGGGACAGCAGTTTCAGCACCGCGGCCTCGGTTTGGAGGCGCAGCTGCTCGTCACTCAGGCGCCGCTTCGCGATCCGCGACAGATCCGCCGCGATGGTGTCCCCGCAGAGAAAGCGGTCAAAGACCATCGGGTCGACATATGAGTTGCGCGCCACCGCCGGTGTGTTTCCCAGCAACTCTGAGACATCTGTCAGCGTTGCCGAGATCGCGCGCTTACGGGCACGGGCGCTGTCGGCGTCGGAGCCATGGTGGACGACGCCGACGGCTGCAGCGACGGTCCCGTTCCATGTGCGGAAGTCCTTGGCGGTGAATTCGTCGCCGGCGAGTCCTTTCAGATGCTGGTTGATCTGGCTGGAATGAACCTGATGCCAGGCACCGCGCTCGCGATAAGCGAGGAGGTGCTCGCTGCCGTCGCGGCGGCGCTTGAGACGGACGATGATCTCCCGACATTGCGGCTCCCGCACAGAGTGGACCTGGTGCACACCCTCCTTGCCGATGTAGTCGAACACGAGCGCGTCATCGCTGACCGACACGTTCGCTTTGCCGAGTGTCGCCAATCCCAGGTGCCCGTCTTCGCGCTCATAGACCTCGCTTCCGATCCGGAAGAGCCCGACATCGAGTAACCGCACCGAGCAGGACAGCACGCGGCTGCGGTTCAGTTGCGTGCCGGCAGCCATGTTTGAGGCCAGCTGCTCGCGCACGTAGGGCAATGCCTGCGCGAACCGTCGCATCCGCTCGAACTTCCTGTGCCTCTCCAGCTCGAGCCAGCGGGCGTGGTAGCGATACTGCTTGCGCCCCGCGCTGTCAACACCCGTCGCCTGCAGATGCCCTAGCGGATCGGTGCAGATCCACACCTGACGCCAGGCTGGTGGGATCACCAGCGCGGCAATCCGAGCAAGCACTGCAGCCTCGGTGATGCGCTGACCATCGGGCCCGCTGTAGACGAACTCGGTCAGCTGCCGCCGACGCCGGATTCCAGGCTGGTTCGGGTCCGAGCGACGCAGGCGCATGCGCCTGCCGTTGCGCGGGGATTCTTCCGATGACGCGAGCCCGAGTGACACGCGGCCATATCCTATCGGCGCCGCTTAGATGTACTGAGCTTCGATCACGGCGCTAGCGATCCTCACAGAATCCGCTCTCAGAGCCGGCAAGCTCATATGCGTCAGCGGGCTGTCGCCCGCGCGAGTTCAGTGGGCGAGCGAGCCGAGCAGCAGGGCGATGCCGAGCAACACAGCCCACATCGCGACACTGTCGGGGCGCAGCCCGCGGCGGGTCAGCGCATTGCCCGCATCGCGGTGATGCACGGTTTCGTAACCACGGTTACCGTGGCCGGTGATCACAACCGTGCGGCGCCCAGAGGGAGTATCGGAGAGTTCACTGTCGGTGTGCGAGGCGTAAACGTCCTCGGGGGCAACGGGCTGGGTGTAGCCGTAGTCATCGACAGCCTCGGGGTAGTCGTACTCCTGAACGTCAGCTTCGTCGTCGGCGTAGACGGTCATGTCGGCAGCGGTGCGCGGCCTGCGCGAGTCCCTCGAGTCGCCGTTGCGGTAGCGGTCTGAGTCGGCGTCGCGATAGCCCGCGTCGTCATCAAAACCACCGTCGCGCTCAATCACAATGGTCCCAGACTCGGGGCGCCCGCTGGGCTTCGCCAGCTCACCCCTACGACGCGGTGCCGGGGCATCGGACCAACTGAAATCGCTGTCCACAACCAGTCTGCGACGACGCGATCCGCTCTGCCAGTCTGT
The DNA here is from genome assembly GCA_963737115.1 of uncultured Actinomycetota bacterium. GTDB lineage: Bacteria > Actinomycetota > Thermoleophilia > Solirubrobacterales > Solirubrobacteraceae > Palsa-465. The sequence continues at coordinate 164,834 of CAVTRM010000014.1, read as the reverse complement.
GAAATCGGGCCCCGAGTCGCCCATGCCAAATACCGTCCTCTGTCTTTTTCCTGTTGCTTGCGGGGCTCGCTGCGTAACCGCACGGAAGCTACGCGCGGCTCATTGCACAGCGATCACCGTGGTGCCGATTTGAGTCGACACCAGCTCGGTTCTCCCCACTCCCCACTCGCGCCAGCCACGGCGCTTGCGGCAATTCAGCTTTTACAGTTTCGGTGACGGTAGCAATCACTCCGGACGGATATGTGCCCGCGAACACACCAAAAGTGCGCTAGTAGCGGGAAAGCAGCGCAGGTTTTAAGTTCGCGGCAGAAAAGCTGCAGCTAAACCGGCCATTTTGTGGATTCCAGCGGGAGCTGCCGCGGCTGTCCGGGCGGGCCGCAAATCAACCTAAATCTTTGCGAGCGGCCGCCAAAACCGGCTCGCGCCAAGAGCATGCGAGCGACCGCTAAAACCGGCTCGCGCAAGACCATGCGAGCGAACACCGAACCACCTGCGCGGCAGCCGGAATGTCGAGCGCTGAAGAGAGCTACTTGTGTCCGGCTACGGCTGCGACGAACAGCGCGACGTCGCGCGCGTCCTGGCCCTGGAAGATCTGGGCCGGCATCGTGCCGTAGCCGATGCACTGGGTGTTCCCCGCACCGGTCTGGGTACAGCCCTGGTTGATCGTGTGCAGTACCCGCGCGGCGGTCGGCTTCAGCGTGTCGAGGTTGGGACCGACCTTGCCGACCGCGTTATCGGCGAGCAGCGTGTGACAGAAGGAGCAGCGTTCACTGAACAGTGTGCGCCCAGTCTGCTCCGGTGCCGTCAGCTTCACTCCCGCCCAGGCGGCGTTGGAGTGGCTGTAGTTGCCGAAGATGAAGATCAGCGGAACGGCAACGCCGAAGCCGATGTAAATAAAGACCAGCGCGCTGTTCAGAAATGCCTTGCCCGCCTTGGATTCGGTGGCGAGGATGTTGCCCAAACTGCCGAGCTTGTCTCTGGATGCTGCGAACGCGATGCCACCTGCAAGAAGGGTGAACACCACCGCGATGATTACGACTCCGATCATGTTGACGGGACATTACCGTGCCTGAAGGCGGCGTGTCGCGAGACCTTGATCCGGACACTCACGCTAACGCTGGCGCCACCAGATTCCGCTGCGAATGTCATGAAACACCACGATGTTCCGGCCTTCGCGGGTGATCAGCTCCCAATAACGGCGCTGCAAAGGCTGCTCTGTCCACCAGCGATCCTCCAGCAGCCAGGTCTCACGAATTGCGTCCACGATCTGTCCGCTGACGATCAGCGGCTGTCCATCAGCCGCCACGCGGACGGCGGTCTGTCTGGGTATCCCGATCCGTCGGGGACCGCTCACCTTGCATCCCCCTCAGAGTCTCGAGATGAGGGTGGTGGATCGCCTCATCGTTCAAACGGGGTCAGGACCACCCGTCGCTCTGGGAAGCGGGACGAGATATCCACCTGCAGAACCCTGAGGGCCGTGTCCCGGCCGGCGACGGTACGTGCCTGACGCACAGCTTCCCGCAGGCGCGCGCGCCGCAGTTCGGCCGGGTCTTCAAGCAGCGTCTTCTGATCGCTGGCGGCCGGCCCGAAACTCTCGACCCTGAGCGCCAGGGTCTGCGCCGGCGCTGGTAGCAGCATCAGCTTCGGCCCCAGCGCAAGCCGCATTCTCAGCGGGTCGCTAAGTGGCTCACGGAAGTTCATGCGCTGGCTCCAGGTACCGCCTTCGGCAATCAGAGAAGCGGAGATCACGACCGACCGCAGAGTGCGACCGCGCCGTTCCCGCCGTGCGAGCAGACGATCTATCAGTAGCTGCAATGCCCGTTCCAACTGCGCTCCGTTGCCCACCTCGGGAAGCTCAAGCGTTTCGCTGACCGACTCGCGTGGTTCTCGCGGGCGCAACTCGTCGCCAGCGCCGCGCGCGAGTTTCCAGGCGCTGAGCCCGAGCCGCCCAAAGCGGTCGCTCACGTCAGCTGCGGTGAGCCGCGTCAGATCTCCGAGCGTCGTTATCCCCAGTTGCATCAGGGTGTCAGGCAACGAGGCGAACTCGGGGTCGTCGCGGAACAAGCTGACGCTCAGCGGCGCGAGAAACTGACGTGTCTCGAGCGTGCTGCCGGAGACGACCAGTGGCCGCCGCGGCCGAGCCTCTGTGGCGGCCGCCACCGCCGCGAAGCGGGTGGGAGCGACCCCGAACCGCGCCGACCGCCCGAGCGCTCGACGCGCTGCGGCCAGGACCGCGTTGACGGTACCCCCGTGAATCCGCAACAACCCGCGGGCATCAAAACAGACCAGTCCCGGCCGCAGCGGCTCAACTCCGGCGCCGATCTCCTCCAGCGCCTGCAGAATCTCCTCCCAGCGGGCCTCGACCCCAGCCGGGTCGGGAGGCACCAACGCCAGCTCCCGGCAGCGCGCCAACGCCTCCCCCAGGCGCATGCCGCGATGGATCCCGAACGCCTCCGCGGCTTCGGAAATCTCGCCCAGCGACTGACCGCCCACCTCTGGCCCCACAGCCACCGGCACACCGATCCAATCGGTGCGGTTGCCGGCTGCGATCGCCAGTTCCAGCTTGGGCATCAGCACGCATACGATCAACGGGTCTGACGCAGCCATCACCGCCTCCTTCCCGACGCGAAGCTCATCACCGGCGGAGCCACGGCCCGGAAGTCATCGAGCTCATCCGCGTCGTCGGTCTCGACCGGTGGCTCCGGAATCTGCACAAGCTTTGTGACCGCCGCGATCTCGGCCCCGGGCCGAGCGACCCCACTGAGTTTGCTGGCCAGCACATTGATCGCGCCGCCGGCCGCAGCCAGCTTCTCAACCTTGCCTTCAATCAGCAGCAGCGGCTCGGTTCTGACCACAAGCCGGAACTGCTCATAGATGCGTGGTGGCACAACCACGTTGATCGTTCCGGTTTCATCCTCCAGCAGCACGAATACGACCCCGCCCGCCGTCCCGGGTCGCTGTCGTGCCGCCACCAGCCCCGCCACTGAGACTCGGTCCCCGTGTGCACAACGCTCCAGTCCGGCACCGGATACGCAGTTGTTCGGAAGCCGCTCGCGCAACAGCGCCAGTGGATGCTGACCGGCGGTAAGGCCGGTGCTCTGGTAGTCAGCCAGCAGCCGCTCCCAGGCCGACATATCGCGTAGCTCCGGGGCCTGTGGAAGGTCGAGTGGGAGCGTCAGCTGCACTCCGCTGCGTCCCATGCTCAGCGGTTGGGTTGCCGCACCGAGTTCCCACAGAACGATCCTTCTCGCCGACGCCCTGATCCGCGCATCCGAGGCCCCGGTTCGAGCGTCCTGGTTTGACAGACCAGGACGCGCAGCTGCCACCAACGAGTCGCAGGCGCCAGCCCAGGCAAGCAATTCGAGCATCTGTGTGCCGGCCCCGGCCCGTGAAGACAATTCGGAGAGCGACTTGAAGGGGCCACCACGCAACCGCTCGGCCACCAGCGCCTCGATCGGTTCCGCCCGCGCGCCGCGCACATAGCCGAGCCCGATCCGCACGCTCCCATCGCGTGCGACGCTGCACAGAACCTCCGACTCGTTCACGTCGGGCGGGTCGATCTTGATCTGACGGCGCTGGGCCTCATGCACCAGTTGGTCGGGCGCATAGAAGCCCATTGGCTGTTCATTCAGCAGGCTGCAGAGAAACTCCGGTCCGTAGTGAACGCGCAGGTAGGTCGACTGATAGGCGAGCAGGCCGAACGCGGCCGCGTGAGCTTTGGGAAACCCGAACCCGGCAAAGCCCTTGATCTTCAGCCAGATCTGCTCGGCCAGTTCCTCGCTGACGTTGTGTTTGGCCATCGCGCCTTCCACGAAGCCGCGATGGTGGAGCTCGATCTCCTCGTCTGAGCGCTTGCGGCTCATCGCCCGGCGTAGCTGCTCGGCCTGGCCGGCGCTGAAGCCGGCGAAGTCGGTCGAGACCTCCAGCACCTGATCCTGGAAGACGATCGCGCCCAGCGTGTCCTTCAGCGCCCGTTCCAGTGCCGGGTGCTCATAGGGGATCTGATAATCGGGATCCGCGCGCAGTCGCTGGCGCCGCTCTATGTAGGGGTTCACGGCTCCGCCCTGGATCGGACCGGGGCGCACGATCGCGACCTGTACCGCGATGTCCTTGAGGTTCTCGGGACGGGTCCGCATCAGCGACTGCATCTGAGCGCGACTCTCGATCTGGAAGACGCCGGTGGTTTCCGCCGACTGGATCGCTTCATAGGTCGGCTTGTCGTCGTGCGAGATGCGGCTGAGGTCCACGTATTCCCCGCGTGTCTCGCTGATCATCTCGACGCATCGCTCGACCGCCGAGAGCATGCCCAGGCCGAGTAGATCGATCTTCAGGAACTTGGCATCGCTGCACGAGTCCTTGTCCCACTGGACGATGTAACGGCCCTCCATCGCAGCGGGCACAACCGGGCAGCACTCGATCAGCGGCCGCGTCGATACGACGATCCCGCCCGGATGCTGAGAGAGGTGGCGCGGCAACCCGCGCGCCTCCTCGGACAATCTCGCCAGCCACTTCCACCTACCGCTGAGGCTCCCGCCCTGTAATGACTGCAGTCCCTGCTCACCGGCCCGCGCCGCGGCCCCGAGCGTGAGCTCGATGTCCCTGCCCACACCGGCCGCATCCCAGCCTTCGCTGCCGCGTGCCACCCGCTCAATCTGAGCCGCAGGTAACCCCAGCACCTTTCCCAGCTCACGGATCGCGCCGCGCGCCCGATAGGTCGGGAAGGCCGCGACCAGCGCGGCATGGTCGCTCCCGAAACGCTCGTGCACACGCGGGATCAGGACCTGACGGATGTCGCGCGGGAAGTCAAGATCGATGTCCGGGTAGGCCTGCAGATCCTCACTGAGGAAACGCCCGATCGCGAGCTCATTGGCAATCGGGTCTATGTGTGAGAGGCCGGTCAGGTAACAGACGATGCTCGAGACACTCGAGCCGCGGCCACGGCCCGGAGGCAATGCCGCGCGTTCCCGTCGATTCTCATCCTCGGCACCATGGCGCCCTCCGACACCGGCGGCCGTCAGCAGTCGTGCCTCCTCCCCTCCCCGCACCTCGGCTGCAACCTCCCGCGCGAGCTCCAGCATCTCGTAGTGGATCAGGAAGAAGGATGCGAGGTTGTGCTTGTGGATCAGCGCCAGCTCATGGTCGAGCCGTTGCTGCGCTTCTGCGAATACCTGGCGCTCCGACATCTGGGCCGATCCCCCGGCCCCCGGCGTACCGAGCATGCCCCTGCGCCAGCCGGGGTCGTAGAGCAGACGCAGACGTGACTCACAGAGGTTCTTGAGCTCGCGCATCTTGCCCGGGTCCTCGGCTCCGGGATAGCGGTACCCGAGGTCGCTACAGAGGTCGAAATCGAGCTGCTCAGCGATCAGCCGGGTCTCCACCACCGCCTCCGGGTAGTCGGCAAAGCGGGCGGCCATCTTCTCCGGGGAGACCAGTACGTGCCGGTGATTGCCGCGACGGTCAGGTTCGGAGGAGTCGAGCGTCTGATGGGTCTGAAGTGCCACAAACGCGTCCTGCAGGGGTGCACGTCCAGGCGCATGCGCGTGGACGCCTCCGGTGGCCACGGTGCGCAGATACAGCCGGTCAGCCAGCTGGCTGAGCTGGCGGTTACGGGCCGCATCCCCATACAGGTAGGGGCGTTGCAGCTCCACCTTCAAGCGGTTGACCCCGAAGGCGTCCCGCAGTTGGCGCATGGACGGTTCGTCATGTACCCCGCGGGCCGCGCAACCGCTGAGGCAGATGAGCCCCTCGGAATGCTCGGTCACGTCGTCCAGCTTCACTTTTGGTGGGCTTGCGACGGTCTGTTCGCGGGTGTGCGCGTGTGCGCGGGTGATCAACCGGCAGAGGTTTGACCAACCCTTGGCGTTCTTCACCAACAGCGTCAGGTGGCGACCGTCATCGAGGTCGATCTCGGCCCCATGGATCGGCTGGAAATCAGAGCCTTTGGCCGCCTGCGCGAACTCCATCGACCCCGACACCCCGTTGTGATCGGTGAGTGCCATGCCCGTGTATCCGAGATCCATTGCGGCGGCGACCAACTCCGCCGGCAGTGAGGTGCCGTCCAAAAACGAGAAGGCCGAATGGCAGTGCAGCTCCACATACATGACCGAACATATGTTCGCATAGGACGGGGACGGATGTCCAGCGCGATGGCGCGCCGGCACACCAGCTCATGCCCCCACTTCACAGCTCTTGCGACCACAGGTCACAGCTCATGCCCGTTGTGCAAAAGGGCGGCGCGAAGCATCCGTGTGCCCGGTGCGCAAGACTACATAGAAGAGGCGTTACGGCCAGAGGCCGTCGAGAGGAAGTGATGCACCGGTGAGCAAGGTAGTCGAAGACCGCGAACGAGTGATCGTCAGATTCGCGGGAGACTCCGGTGACGGTATGCAGCTCGCAGGCAGCCGTTTTACGGACGCAACGGCAATGATGGGCAACGACTTGGCGACGATGCCCAATTTCCCTGCCGAGATCCGCGCACCCGCGGGGACGCTGGCAGGCGTTTCGGCGTTCCAGATCCACTTCGCCAATCAGGACATCCTCACGCCCGGTGATGCACCAGACGTACTTGTGGCGATGAACCCGGCGGCGCTGAAGGCGAACCTTTCAGATCTCCCGCGTAGCGCCACCGTGATCGTGAATGAGGACGCCTTCAACAAGCGCAATCTCGAGAAGGCCGGTTACGCCGCCAATCCGCTCGAGGACGGTTCGCTCAGTGAGTACCGAGTCCATCGGATCCCGATGACGTCGCTGACGACCAAGGCGGTCGAGGAGATCGAGGAGGCCTCGACCCGCGACGCCGGACGCGCTAAGAACCTGTTTGCGCTGGGAGTGCTGTCGTGGCTCTACGGCCGCCCGGTCGAGGTCACCGAGCAGTGGCTGAATCAGAAGTTCGCCAAGCGCCCCGCGGCGCTGAAGGCGAACCTCGCAGCGTTCAACGCGGGCTGGTCGTTCGGTGAGACCACCGAGCTGTTGGAAGTCCAGTATCACGTGGCCCCCGCGACCGACGCCAAGCCGGGCACCTACCGCAACGTGAACGGCACCCAGGCGCTGTCGATGGGCCTGATCGCGGCGAGCGTGAAGAGCAAGCTGCCGCTGGTGCTGGCTTCGTACCCGATCACGCCGGCGTCGGACATCCTGCACGAGCTCTCAAAGCACACCGCGCTCGGAGTCTCGACCGTGCAGGCCGAGGATGAGATCGCTGCTGCCGGGATGGCGCTCGGCGCCGCCTTCGGCGGGCGGCTGGGCGTGACCGCAACCAGCGGGCCGGGCATGGACCTGAAGGCCGAGACGATCGGGCTTGCGGTGATGCTGGAGCTGCCGATGATCATCGTCGACGTGCAGCGCGCAGGACCGTCGACCGGGATGCCGACCAAGACCGAGCAGTCCGACCTGCTGATGGCGCTCTACGGGCGCCATGGCGAGTCGCCGCTGCCGGTGATCGCGCCGAGCACCGCCGGCGATTGCTTCAACGCGGCGTTTGAGGCGGTCTCGATCGCGGTGCGCTACCGCACGCCGGTGATCCTGCTGTCCGACGGCTTTCTCGCCAACAGCTCAGAACCGTGGATGATCCCGGATGTCTCGGCCCTGGGCGAGATCGACCCGGAGTTCGCCACCGACCATGACCCGGACGAACCGTTCCTGCCCTACAGCCGCGACTTCAAGCTAGCGCGACCGTGGGCCGTGCCCGGCACCCCCGGGCTGCAGCACCGGATCGGCGGGATCGAAAAGGCCGACGGCACCGGCAACATCTCCTACGACGCCGCCAACCACCAGCGGATGACCGATCTGCGTGCGGCCAAGGTCGCCGGGATCGCCGACGAGATTCCGCCGCTGAAGGTCGACGCCGATCCCGACGCCAAGCTGCTGGTACTCGGCTGGGGTTCGACGCAAGGCGCGATCCGCGCCGGCGTCCGACTGGCGCGGGCGGAGGGCATCAGCGTCGCCAGCGCGCAGCTGCGACACCTAAATCCATGGCCATCGAATCTGGGAGACGTGCTGCGATCGTTCGACCGCGTACTGGTCCCTGAGATGAACTCCGGTCAGCTGTCGAAGCTGCTGCGGGCAGAGTTTCTGATCGATATCGAGCCGTACACGAAGGTGCAGGGGCTACCGCTCACCTCCGCGGAGATCCACAAGCAGATTCAGGAGCGGACATGAGCGCTACCACCCCACATCAGACCAACGGCAACGGCGCCGACCCCGGCTTCGTCAAGTCGGACTTCCAGTCAGACCAGGAGACCCGCTGGTGCCCGGGATGCGGCGACTACGCGATCCTCTCGGCGGTCCAGGGATTCATGCCCGACCTCGGGATCGCGCCCGAGAAGACCGTGTTCATCACCGGCATCGGCTGCGCCGGACGCTTTGCGTACTACATGAACACCTACGGGATGCACAGCATCCACGGGCGCGCGCCGACGATCGCCACCGGCCTTGCGACCGCGCGCGAGGACCTCTCGATCTGGATCGTCACCGGCGACGGTGACTCGCTGTCGATCGGCGGCAACCACCTGATTCACGCGCTGCGCCGCAACATCCCGGTCAACATCCTGCTGTTCAACAACCAGATCTACGGGCTCACCAAGGGCCAGGCGTCGCCGACCTCGGAGATCGGCAAGATCACCAAGTCAACGCCGTTCGGGGTCGCCGACCACCCGTTCAACCCGCTCGCGCTTGCGATCGGAGCCGAGGCCACGTTCGTGGCGCGCACACTCGACCGCGACCGCCGCCACATGACCGAGGTGCTGAGGGCCGCGGCCGAGCACAAGGGCACCTCGTTGGTTGAGATCTACCAGAACTGCCCGGTCTTCAACGACGGTACGTTCTTCGCGCTGACCGAGAAGGAGTCCAAGGACGCCAACCAGATCCGTTTGGTCATTGGTGAGCCGATCCGCTTCGGCCGCGACAACGAACGCGGAGTCGCGATGCGGCCCGACGGTGCGATCGAGATCGTCGACATCGCGACACACGGTGCCGAGGGTCTGCTGATCCACGACCCGGGCCGCGAGGATCCGGGGCTGGCGTTCGCGCTCGCGAAGCTGTCAAGTGACCCGAACGGCCCGACCCCGATCGGCGTGCTGCGTGACGTGGAGCGACGTGTATACGGGCATACCGCCACGATTCCGGACGCGGGCAACATCGACCAGCTCGACGACCTGCTGCACAGCGGCGATACCTGGAGCGTCGGCTGAGCCGGTTCCCCCGCTTTTTGCTCGGAGTGTCCTCGAGGGCGCTTGGGCGAAGGATGGCGTTTTAGCGGGACTTCGGGCGATTCCAGCCTGGTCTTAGCGCGGAGATACGGCCGTTGCGCGGCCGCCGTGTGCAACTAAGGCAGGGTCAGACAATTAGTTGAGGGTTTTGGCGAGTGGCTGGGCGTGGATGGGAAGACCGTTTCGCGAGGCAGGTACTGGTGGTACCTGCCGCGAGGCGGGCGCACCCAGCCGCGTCCAGACGCCGACAAAACACCAAATAATTGGTTGACACTGCCTAAGGGGTAGTAAGGCTTAGGCGGCACCGAATTGCCGATGTACGGGGTCCGGTCTTAGCCCAATCTGTCGTCTTGTGAGAAGCAGCCACGAAACGAACGGAACCGCCAGGGACTCGTCTCTGGCAACCACAACAGCCGGGAGAGCATCCCTGGCCACCGTCAAGTCCGAGGCAGCTTCCGAAATGACCGACACACGGAGGACCGGACAATGTTTCCCGAAACCAACTACAGGATCGCAACCTCAAGGATCGCCGACTACCGCCGCACCGCCGACGCACACGCGCTCAGCACGACTGCGGCCCGCGAGCGATACTTGGGACGTGTCACCGAGACTCACAAGCAGCCGCTTCATCGGCAGACAAAGCCAGCTCGCAGAGCTTGAGCTCTGCTTTCGGGCGGCTGCCGATGGACAGCCCAGCCTGGTGCTTGTCGGGGGCGACTCCGGAATCGGCAAGACCCGGCTCATCGATGAAGCAGCGTGTTCGTTCAAGGACACCCTGCTGTTACGCGGCGAGTGTCTTGAGCAGAGCGAGGTAGAGCTCCCCTACGCGCCTCTGCTCGGGGCACTGCGGCCGCTGGTGCGCAGCAATGACCCTGCGTTGAAGCTGCTCAGCAACTCCGCCCGCGCGCACCTCAGCCGCCTGCTGCCGAGCCTCGCCGGCCCGGAGCAGGACCCCGAGGAGAACGTCACCCCGAACGGGCAGGCGCGGCTGTTCGAGAGCCTGCTCGAGCTGCTGCACGTGCTCAGCCTCGAACAGACGGTGACGCTGCTCTTGGAGGACATCCACTGGGCGGACGGCTCCACCCGAGCGTTCATCGCATTCCTGGGCCGCAACCTCACCGAGGAGCGGCTGCTGACGATCGCGACGTACCGCACCGACGAACTTCACCGACGCCATCCGCTGCGGCCGCTGCTCGCGGACCTGACCCGGCTCGAGCGCACCCGCCGGCTGGAGCTGGAGCCGCTTTGCCGCGAGGACCTGGCGGAGATCATCAAGGACCTGCGCGGCTCGGCCCCCGAGCAGGCACTGCTCGACCGCCTGCTGGCCCGAACCGACGGCAATCCCCTGTATGTCGAAGAGCTGCTGGACGCCGACCTGTCCGGCACCGGCCCCGCGCCGGAGAGCCTGCGAGATGTGTTCCTGCTGCGCGCCGAGCGGCTCGGCAGCAACGCACGCGAGGCCGCCCAGACGCTCGCCGTTGGCGTCAGCCTCGACGAGCAGACGATCGGCGCCGCATCGGACCTGAGCGGCTCCGAGCTCAGCGACGCGCTGCGGCAGGGCCGCGCCGAGCAGCTGCTGGTGGTGACCGAGGAGGGCAACTTCCGCTTCCGCCACGCGCTGCTGCGTGAGGCGCTCTATGAGGACCTGCTCCCGGGCGAGCGCGTCTCCATCCACTGCCGTCTGGCGAAGGCGCTCGAACAGGCGCCGCCGCCAAGCTGTGAAGAGGACCAGGCCGCGCGTACGGCGGCGGTCGCCGCCCATTACGCGGCGGCCGGCGACCAGCGTTCAGCGCTGCAGGCCACGGTCGAGGCCGCCCGCGCCGCGATCAAGGTCCACGCCTACACCGAGGCCGCGGAGCTCACCGGTCGCGCCCTGAACCTCTGGCCGCATGTGCCGGACGCCGATGAGCTGACCGGCACCAAGCGCTTTGAACTGCTGGAGCTGGCGGCCGACGTGACCGTGCGCGCCGGCGCTCCGCGTCGCGGTGAGATGCTCGCCGACGCCGGGCTGGCGGAGCTCGATCCGCAGCGCTCACCGTTCCGCTACAGCCGACTATTGACCGTCCGCGGGCGGGCGCGCTGGCGTCTGAACCAGGCCGCGAAGGCGCGCGAGGACGCGCAGCAGGCGCTGGCATTGTTGCCGCCCGAGCCGACTCCTGAACGCGCGCAGTTGCTGTCCTGGGTCGCCCGCACCGAGATGCTGCGCGGGCGCTACCAGGACGCGATCGCCCAGGCCGAGATCGCGCGAAAGATCGCCGGCGAACTGAAGCTTCCGACGATCGCGGCCGAGGCCCTGAACACGCTCGGAACCTCGTACGGCGCGACCGGCTGCCCGGATGAGGGCGAACAGCTGCTGCGTGACGCGATCGCGATCGCCGCCGAGCACAACGACGACGCCGGAATCGGAACCCACTACAGCAACCTCGCCGACATGCTGAACCTGGCCGGCCGCACCGACGACGCACTGACGGTGATCCGCGAAGCGATATCAGCCAGCGACGGCAAGCGCGAGTGGCTACGCCTGACCTACGCCGAGATCGCGTTCGAGGCCGGCGACTGGCCGACGGCGCGTTCGAGCGCGGTCGCGCCAAGCGCCTCACTGATGGGTGTGACACTGATGTACGCACTGCTGCGCGACGCCGAGATGGCGCTGGCAGAAGGTGATCACGAACGCGCACGCGAGCGCCTGCGCGAAGCCGAGCCGCTGGCGCGGGAGAGCGTCGAGGCGCAGTGGCACGGACTCTACGGCTCGCTTGACGCCGAGCTGCAGCGCCGCGAGGGCAACCTCGAAGCGGCCCAGGAGGCGACCACACGCGCGCTCGACCAGCTCGAAACCTGCACCGATGACGTGATGCGGATCGTGCGCGTCACAGCCGTCGGTCTGGCCGTCGAGGCCGACCGTGCGCTGCGGGCGCGGGTACTTCAGGAGCACGAGACCGAGCGCGACGCGCTGCTGCGCGTCGACATCCACCTCGGGCGGCTGCTCGCCGCCGCCGGCGAGGGCGGCCCCGTTGAGCAGGCCTGGCTGGCCAGTGGCAGCGCCGAACACGCGCGCGCAAACGGCGACAACGATCCGCAGCTCTGGCAGGCAGCGGCCGCGGCCTGGGAGCAGCTCGGGCGACCCTACTGCGCGGCGCTGATGCGCTGGCGCGAAGCTGAAGCGCTGACCGAAGCAGAGTCTCGCGAGGAGGCGGCCACAGTCGCCTCCGCAGCGCTCGAGACCTCCGAGCGACTCGGCGCCGGATGGCTGACCGCGGAACTGCGCAGCCTCATAGCCCGAGCGCGACTGAGCAGCGCTGAACCGGCCGACGAGGCGCTCCGAGCAGCGGTCGAGGACAGCCCCTTCGGGCTCACCGCGCGCGAGCTGCAGGTGCTCGCGCTACTGGCGGACGGAGCCAGCAACCGTCAGATCGGCGAGACGCTGTTCATGGCCGAGAAAACCGCCAGCGTGCACGTCTCCAGGATCCTCTCCAAGCTCGACGTGCGCAGCCGCACGCAGGCGGCGGCGGTGGCCCACCGCCTGCATCTGACCAGCGTCTAGCGGTCTGAGATGGACGCCGATGTCAAGGGTCGGCTGAGAGTTTTGTGATCTGTCGTTTTGGTTGTTGGTCATGGTGGTGGTTGGTGGGGTCGGGCGGCAGGTGCGAGTGCAACGACGACTGTCACTCTGAGATGCGCGGGTCGGAACCGCAGGACAGTGTCCGGTCGTGAGCTGCCTCGAACTAGCATCGCGTGTTGGCTAACGCATAGACCGCATCGAGGGTCCTCCGGCGGCTCGCACCGGCCGCCCGACCCCACCGACGATCGTGCTGCGTGTCAGGCGACGGCGGTCTCCTGGTCCTTGACGGGGTCGGTGGCGCGCAGGGGCTGGTCGGTCATCGCAGCCCAGAGAAACCCGGTCAGTTCGCGGGCGATAGCGACGTTCGCGACGGTGGAGCGTTTGCCGTGCTCGGTCAGGTGCCGGTGTCGGTGATAGAGCCGGACTTGGGCCTGCCAGGCGCGTTCGTTGGGCTGCTGTCCGGTGGCGGGGCGCCGTGGTGGGTGTCGGTAGTGCCAGGCCGCTTCGATCAGCAGCCGTCGGGCGTGATGGTTCCCGGCGAGGGTGATGTGCCCGCGGTGTTGCTGGTCACCGGAGGAGTACTCACTCGGGGTGATCCCGAGCCATGACGCGAGCTCCCTGGGGTGTGAGAAGCGGGCGAAGTCACCGATCTCGGCGATCAGTCCGAGCGCGGTCAGCGTGCCGATCCCACGGAACCTGGTGAGGATCTCCACCTGCGGTCCCCAGCGTTCAGAGCTGGCGATGTTCTGCAGCTCGGCGTCGAAGGTCGCGAGCTGCCGCTCGATCCCGTCGAGGTGGATCAGCATCTGCTCGAGGGCCAGGCGCGCAAGCGGGTCATCGAGCTTCTGGGTCGAGACCCAGCGGCGGTGCTGTTTGGTCCAGGCGGTCTTCCCGTCGCGGTAGATCCGGCCGTGGCGCAGCAACTGCTTGAGCACCCGGTTCCGTGCGGCGGTCTGCGCGCGGCGAAGATCGTCACGACAGCGCAGCAGATCCCGCAGCCCCTCGAGCTCCGCGGTCGGTGGCATCACGTACCGGAGAAGACCGGCGCGTTGGAGACCGACAAGCTTCTTCGCGTCTCGACGGTCGGTCTTGACACGGTCACCAGCCCGGACTGGGATCAGTGACGGTGCGATCACGTCACAGGCCACACCCATCTCCGTCAGCATGCGCCAGAGCGCGAACCCTCCAGGCCCGGCCTCGTAGCTGACCGCGAGTCCTTCGGGGCCGCCGAGTTTGGCGATGAACCGGCGGATCGCCCGGTCGGTCGTCTCGATTCGCTGCACCTCAGGCCGGCCGCCCTCCGGCGGCAGGACAGCTGCAACGATCGAGAACTTGTGCACGTCAAGAGCGACCCACAGACGCACCCCATCAGGCGCGATCGAAGCGATAACGTCAGGCATGGCTGGCCCTCCGGTTGTATGCGGCTCTGGCCACGTGGCCTCTAACACCACTGAAGCTAACCCGCGAACCTGCAACACGCGAGGGCCAGCCCCTTACCCGTCCATACTGACTAGAAGAGCCCTGAAAAGGTAGGGGTCTGTCCGACCGGTTTAAGGCCATTGGGGCATGCTCAAGACACGGTCGGCGCAGGTCGGGTTGTTTGACACGGTTCAGGTGATGGGCCCGTTGCCGAAGGGGTCGTTCTACGCGTTGCTGGCCGAGCACGGCGATCGGATCGTCAAGGATCAGGACTTCGCGGATTGTTAGTCCTCGCGGATGGGCAGGCCGTCGATCCCGCCGTCGCAGTTGGCGAAGGTGATGCTGCTCCAGCACCGGACCGGGGTGTCTGATGAGCAGGCGATGGAGTGTGTCGGCTGGGATCTGCGGTGGAAGGTCGCGCTCGGGTTGCCGATTGATCATCAGGGCTGGCATCCGACATCGTTGACGAAGTTCCGCGCCCGGCTGCTGCTGCACAAGAAGGACGGGCTGGCGTTGGAAAACACGTTGAAGCTCGCGCAAGAGCTCGGGCTTCTGGACGGGCCGGTGGAGCAGATCGTCGACTCCACACCGATGCTCGGGGCTGCTGCGACCCAGGACACTGTCCGGCTGGTTCGGTTCGGTGTGAAGAAGTTGATTGACGCGGTCAGCTCAGCGGACGCGGACGCGGGTGTGCTGCTGGCCGCGGGGCTTGAGTTCAACTACGTCAAGCCCGGTGAGAAGCCTGATTGTCAGTGGCGGCTCAAGAACGAGCGGGAGCGGATGCTGACCCGGGTCGCGGAGGATGCCCAGCGGGCGGTCTTCGCGGTTCAGCAGGTCGACGGACTGCTTGATGACGAGCAGGTCAAGGCGGCGTGGGATCTGTTGGTGGAGTTGATCGGACAGGACTTCGATGTCGATCACGATGATGTCCCCAGGTTGCATCGCGGGACCCGGCCGGGTCGGATCATCTCCACGATCGATCCGGAGATGCAGCACGGCCGCAAGAGCAGCTCACAGCGTTTTGACGGGTTCAAGCTGTCCGCCGCGGTCAGCAACACGAGCGAGCCGTTGATCATGGCGGTGCATGTCGCGCCGGGCGGCGAAGCGGATGGTCCCCAGGCCAAGCACCTGATCGACGCTCAGCCGGTCAATCAGCGTCCCGGCCGGATTCTTGGTGATACCGCTTATGGCAACGGTCCTGTTCGCAAAGAGCTCGCTGACCGTGATGTCGACGTGCTCGCGCCGGTTCCCGAAGGCGAGATCGTTGAGGGCCGTGTCGCTAAGCGCGACTTCATCATCGACCCGACCGCCGGGACAGTCACCTGCCCGCCCGGGCATACCGCGACGATCAGCACATCAAAGAAGGGCGTCCGGACCGCCCGGATCTCACGGGCAGCCTGCCGGTCCTGCCCGTTGAAGGAGCAGTGCTGTCCCGGCAGAGAGAGCCGGCAGATCGCCCTCGGCGAGCACGAAGAGTTGATCCTCGCAGCCCGCCAAGTGCTGAAGGACCCCGACACCGCCAAGCATCTCCGGCACACCCGCCCCAGGATCGAACGGCTTCTCGGGCTGCTCGCGGTCCGCTACGGCGCTCGCAAAAGCCGGTACATCGGCACCGACAAAGCCCGGTTGCAGACCAGTTGGGCTGCCGCGTTGGTGAACCTCAACCCGATCATCCGACACCTCGCTCCCGGGATGGCATGACCCCCGGGAGATGGGTGCGGGAGGCCCACCCCGGCCGTGAACGATCCCCCACCAACGCAGGCGGACCCTTTACCCGACACGATGACCATCTGAGCGGACAGGAATCCCAGCACACCATCCCCTCCCTCGACCTGGCGGCCAAGGAACGCGCCACCACGAAAGTCACTTCTTCAGGGCTCTTCTAGTAGGACTTGGGTAGGTTGGTGATCATGGCGGCAGTCTGCGCTGGCAGACCGGGCAGTGGTCGTGCCAGCACGCGAGCATGGTCTGGATCTCGCGTTGGGTTTGGTAGAGACTGATCAGGCTGCCGCCATCTGAGGGCGGGCAGTGTCTGGGTCGCCGCGGGCGAGGCGGAGGGTGGTCAGGAACGCGTGCGCGACCGTGACACACGTCAGGTGGTGCTGGAGTCCTGGGTAGGTTCGGCCTTCGTAGTGGTGCAGGCCGAGGCATTGCTTCAGTTCGCGGTAGTCATGCTCGATCCGCCAGCGCAGCTTCGCGTAGCGGACCAGGCTCACGATCGGGGTCTGTGGCGGGAGGTTCGAGAGCCAGTACTTGACCGGTTCGTCTTTGCCCTCTGGCCATTCGGCCAGCAGCCAGCGTTCTGGGAGGGTGCCGTCGTCCTGGCGTTGAGCGTCATTCGCGGGCCTGGCACGGAGCGCCACGAACTCGCTGATCATCGGGCCGCGGTCACCTTCGCGCCAGTTCACGGCTTGGGCGGCCTCGCGTCCGGCGGCCAGCACCAACGCCCTGAGGTTGACCGGTTTATCCGGGTAGCGCGGCTTGGGCGGCCGTCCCTGCCCCTGATAGTCCGGGATCACGGGCACGGCGCTGGCGGGTTGGGCGGAGGTGATCGCCTTGACCTGCACGACGTACTCCAACCCCCGGTCCTCCAGCCCGACACGAAAGCCGGTGATATCGCCATAGCCGCCATCGGCCTGAACAACCTGTTTGGGCAGACCCCAGCCGAGCAACTGATCGATGATCTGAAGCGACAGCCGCCACTTCGGAACATGACGTAGGTCCTCAGGGATCCTCGCGCGCTGGCGGCGCTCCTGATCCTGATCCCAGCTCTCGGGCAGAAACAGCCGCCACCCCAACGGACAGGACGCCTTATCAGACGCCGCGTTCACGCTGACTAACGACTGGCAGTTCGCGGTCTTGCCCAACATGCCGCAGTACTGGTGAGCGACCCCAGGCGAGTACCGGCCGTCCTTGGGGATGCTGGTGTCATCGATAACCCAGCCCTCCGGATCGATCTCGCCAGTCATCCCGCCACGCCAGCCTGCGACGGACCGGCTCGTCCTTCCACGGCGAATCACAAATGAAGTTCTGCAAACCGTCCATATCACCGTCCGGAAGCCGCGCTGCCATTGGCTGAATCGACTTGCGACGCCCTTCCAACAACAAGCCACGCACATACTGCTCGGCCTTCGCGCGCTGATCCTTGCGCGCCAGCAGCCGGTACATCTCCGCCGCGAACTCGATCAACGCCTCACGCTGAGCATCCAGATCCGCCGCTCTGATCCCTCGGGGCTGAAGCACCGCGCTCACAAAAGACGAATTCCCTGCACCCGCACGAACTCCTTCACCAACCTACCCAAGTCCTACTAGTAGTTGACGAGCCGATCGAACGCCAGCGTGACCCGCTGGTAGCCGACCGGGAACGAGCGCACGATCCAGTCGAGCAGCGTCGCGTCGCGGCCGACGCGAACGCGGCCCTTGTCCTTCTCGACCGCGTCGAGGATGATGTTCGCGGCCTGCGCCGGGTCCATCTTCAGCAGCTTGTCGTTGTAGGTCTGGGTGCGTTTGCGGTCGGCTTCGGTGATCGTGTAGCCGAGCTCGCCGGCGCGGGCCAGCGCGTTGGTGGCGATGTTGGTCTTCACCCCGCCGGGATGCACGACCGTGACCTTCACCGGCAGCTTCGACTGGGTCATCTCGATCCGCAGCGTCTCGGTGAAGCCGCGCACCGCGAACTTGGTGGTGCAGTAGGCCGACAGCTCGGATTGGGCCATGTAGCCGTTCAGCGAGCTGATGTTGGTGACGTGCCCGTCGCCGGAGGCGATCAGGTGCGGGAGGAACGCCTTGGTGCCGTGGATCACGCCCCAGAGATTGACCGAGAAGACCTTCTCGTAGAGCTCGTAGCTGGCCTCGAGCACGCGCTTGCCGGAGGCCACACCGGCGTTGTTGTAGATCTGGTTCACGCGGCCGAAGTGGTCGACCACGGCCTGGGCGTAGCTCTCCATCGCGGCGCGATCGGAGACGTCGAGCGGTTGTACGTGCGGGTCGGCGCCGAGCTGGCGCAGCAACGCCGCGGTCTCCTCGAGTCCGGCCTCATCGACGTCCGAGATCGCCACCTGCGCGCCGCGGCGGATCAGCTCCAGCGCCAGCGCGCGACCGATCCCCGAACCGGCGCCCGTGACTGCGGCGACCTTGCCTTCAACCTTGCTCATCGAATGACCTCTGTGTTGGAGTGGGACGGAACGCTCATGCCGCCGCTGCAACCGCGGTGTCCGCGAGCGGCTTTGAGCTCTCGACCTTCTCGAAGTTCAGGTTGCGGTCCTCAATCGGACCGTCCTCGAGGATCTGCGTATCGAGCTTCACGCTCATGTTCTGCTGCCACGGCTGATAGGAGCCCTGTCGCGGGAACTCGTCGAGCGCGCGCTGCACATAGCCGGCGGAGAAATCCAGCAGCGGCCGCGTGGTCATCCCGGGGTAGGGCGGCGTTGCGGTCACCTTGTTGTAACCGTGCTCGTCCATGTAGCTCAGGATCCGCATGAAGTGCTGGCAGACCAGGCACACCTTCAGCGTCCATGAGCTGTTGGTGTAGCCGACCAGGAACACCATGTTGGGGACGTCGCTGAGCATCATCCCGCGGAACGCGAGGTGCTCGTTCAGCGTCAGCGGCTGCCCGTCGACGCTGGCCTCGATGCCACCGAGCGCCAGCAGCTTCAGGCCGGTGGCGGTGACCACGATGTCGGCGTCAAGGCGCTGACCGGACTTCAGCACGATCCCGGCCTCGTCGAAGTGGTCGATGTGGTCGGTGACGACGTCGGCCTTGCCCGCGGAGATCGCCGCGAACAGATCGCCGCTGGGCACCGCGCAGAGACGCTGATCCCAGGGGTCGTAGTTGGGCTTGAAGTGCACGTCGACCGGATAGTCCTTCGGCAGCATGCGTTTGTTGGTGTTGCGGATGAACTTGCGCATCATCGCCGGGTGCTTCTGGCAGAGGTTGTAGAACGTCGCCTGCTGACCGACCAGATACCTGCGCGCCAGCGCATATCCGCGCTTGTAGCCGAAGAGGCGTTTGAGGTTCACCGCGACCGGGTCCTTGGCCGGCAGCGGCATGATGTAGCTGGGCGAGCGCTGCAGCATCGTGATGTGCTCGGTTTTGTCAGCCATCGCCGGAATCAGCGTCACGGCGGTTGCCCCGGACCCGATCACGACCACGCGCTTGCCGCTGTAGTCGAGGTCCTCGGGCCAGAACTGCGGGTGAACCAGCTGGCCCTTGAAGTCATCGATGCCGGGAAACTCGGGCGTGTAGGCCTGCTCGTAGTTGTAGTAACCGGTTCCGATGAACAGGAAGCTCGAGCTGACCTGCAGCGCGGTCCCGTCCGCGCGCTCGACGCTGGTGGTCCAGGTCGCGGTCTCGCTGTCGAAGTTCGCGGACGTGACCCGATGGCCCGTGCGGATGTGCTCGTCGATCCCATTCTCCGACGCGGTCTCGCGGATGTAGGCGAGGATGTCGGGGCCGTCGGCCAGCGAGTATTCGCTCTTCCACGGCTTGAAGTCGTAGCCGAACGTGTGCAGATCCGAGTCCGAGCGGATGCCCGGGTAGTTGAACAGGTCCCAGGTGCCACCGGTCGCGGCCCGCGCCTCGAGGATCATGTAGCTGCGCTCGGGGTGGTCGCGCTGCAGGTAGTAGGCGGCGCCGATCCCGGAGATCCCAGCGCCGACGATCAGCACGTCGACGTACTCGCTGGCTGGTTGGCTGGCCGCTTCGGCCGGTTCAGTGGTTGTTGCCATTGCCTTCCCCTAATCAATTCCCTGATGCGGGCTCGACGGTGGCGGTGAGCCCGGGCCCCGGATATCCGGTGCGATAGCTGGATCATGCCCACAGCGTGATCCCATTCCAACGTCAAAGTGCACCCAAATCAAGCAAGACTTGTGCGCTTTGCACATGATATCGGAGTAGTCTTCGGGTCCATGCCATTACCGCAACCATCCGATCGAGCACAGGAACTGATCCGTCAAGGGGCCTCGCTGGTGGTCGCCGGAATCGATCAGGTAATCGGTGAACTGGACGAGGTGACGCTCGCGGTTTCGCCGCCCGAGGTGAGCAACGACCCCGTGCTGGCGGCCGGGCTGCGCCACGAGAACCGCGCCAACCTGCTGCGTTGGGCGCAGGCGAACGTGCTCGCCCCGGGCGCCGAGGTGCCCGCCAAGGTCGGCCCCACCAGCATCGCGATCGCGCGCGACATAGTTCGCCGCGGGCTCGACGACACCACGCTCGAGGCCTATCGCGTCGGCCAGAACATCGCCTGGCGGCGCTGGATGGAGATCGTCTTCAACCTCACCGACGACCCCGAGGAGCTGCGCGAGGTGCTCGATCTCACCTCGCGCTCGATCTTCTCGTTCGTGGACGTGACAATGTCGGCGATCACCGAGCAGATCCGCCGCGAGCGCGATGAGCTCACGCGCGGCACCCACGCCGCACGGCTGGAGGTGGTCTCGCTGATCCTCGACGGCGCCCCGATCAGCCGCGACCGCGCGGTCACGATGCTCGGCTATGAGCTCGACCAACCGCATACCGCGGCGATCATCTGGAGCGACGAGCTGCAGCCGGAGCAGGGACTGTTGGACCGTGCCGCCGCGGCGCTCGCGGGGCCCCGCCGCGCACTCACGGTGGTTGCCGCGAGCTCGTCGCTGTGGGCGTGGATCCCGGGCACGGTTGAGTTAGCCGAGGTCGAGCGTGCGGTGGCTGAGCTCGAAGGAGTAAGGATCGCCGTCGGCCCTGTGGCCGACGGCATCCCCGGTTTCCGCCGCAGCCACCTGGACGCACTGGCGACGCAACGACTGCTGGTGCGGGTCGCATCCGACCGCGTGGTTGCGAGCTATGACGCGGTCGAGCTGGTCGCGCTCGTCACCAGCGACGAGGAGCGCAGCGCCGAGTTCGTGCGACGCACGCTCGGAGAGCTGGCCGAGGCCACCCCGGAGCTGCGCGAGACCCTGCGCGTTTAC
The DNA here is from genome assembly GCA_963737115.1 of uncultured Actinomycetota bacterium. Lineage (GTDB taxonomy): Bacteria > Actinomycetota > Thermoleophilia > Solirubrobacterales > Solirubrobacteraceae > Palsa-465. Next base: position 143,711 of record CAVTRM010000014.1, on the reverse strand, counting down.
CTTCAGAACGGCTCCAACACCACCGAAGCGGCGCGGCTGCTGTACACCCACCGCAACACCGTGCTCGGACGGCTGGCGCGCGTGCGCCAGCTGCTGCCGCGGCCGCTGGAGGAGAACCAACTGGCGGTCGCGGTAGCGCTGGAAGTCGCGCACTGGAGTCGTTAGCGGTTGTGGTCGCGCGGCCGCGACGGCGTCGGTTCGGGGCCGTCACCGCCGCGACGCGTCAGCCCCCGATCAGCGTTGTGTCAGCTTCACGGGGGCGGACTTGCTGACCACCGGCAGACTCAGCACACCGCTCTTGGCCGATCCGGTCGAGACCTGGATCGTGACGTCGGGGTCGGCCAGGAAGTAGGACTGGTCGCTGCCGGCGATGATCAGCTTCAGGCGGTCCCCCTTCGGGAACTGGTGCACGATCCCGGGCAGGTAGACGCTCGTCGGCTTGTCGTTGTTGACGAACCGCGCAGCCGCGATCAGGCGGTCGGGCAGCACCGCGGTCCCGTTCGCCTTGATGTCCTCGATCTTGAAGTAGAGACCGATCGTGTTCGTTATCGGGCCGCTGCCTGCGGGCGCATCCAGTCCCTTGACAGTGACGGTCAGCTTCGGGATTCCGACCACGTTGAGCGGCGCCTTGAGCGGCGCCGACTCGTAGTCGGCGAAGGTCCCGGCGGGATCGCTGATCGGTGGCAGCGAGCCACCGAGCGCAGCCTGCGGATCGTCGCTGACCGATTCCGGCGCGCCGAGCGCGGGGGTCGTGAACTGGAAGCTGCCGGGCGTGATAGTGGACGCGCTCGGCGTCAGCGCGTCGGTGCCGGAGAGGTACATGTTCGTGGTCTTGCCGACCGGATAGCTGGAGGCGCTGGCGTAGGACGCCGCGGCGTCGGTGCCCTTGTAGTGCACCCACGGCCGGTAGTAGCTGAAGTTCAGCGCCGGCTTGGGGCCGACATGCCTCAGGTAGTAGTTGAACCAGTCCAGGATCATGCTGCCCTCAAGCGTCAGCTTGCGGTCTTTGTAGGTCTGATAGATGCCGCCGCCCTCGCCCAGCTCGCCGGGCTGCGCGACGGGGTCGGAGTGTCCCCACGACTGCCAGACCATCTTCACCGGGGTGTGCTGTTGGCGCAGCGCGTGGTATGTCGCGACGGCCTCATGCAGCGTGAACAGGGTGTCATCCTCGCCCTGCATCAGCATCGTCGGGATCCGGATCTTGTGCATGAAGTCCGCGACCGAATCGCTCTTCACCAGATTCAGCGTGGCGCTGTCCGGATAGCCGTCGGTCGAGAGATTCGCATCGGCCGGGCACTCCGGAGCGCTGAAGTTCGGACAGCTCGAGGCGCCGCCGTGGGGCGCGACCTGCTGCTCGCTCTGCCCCAGCAGCCAGAACAGGCCCAGCCAGGTGGCCTTGGTGACCCCCGGGGTGAGGTAGGAGACCGAGGTCGGTGAGATCGTCGCGTTGTTCGGCGCGAGCGAGTAGGCCAGGTTGTTCCAGGTGATCACCGGAATGATCGCGTCGATCCGGGGGTCGTCGGCCGCGGCGGCGAACTGCACCGCGCCGCCGTAGGAGCCCCCGACCATTCCGACCACGGGATCGTGCTTGTAGCGCTTGCCGTTGTCGGCTCGCTTCTGCGTCTTTACGTAGTTCACGCGGGTGCCGTTTGTCGCAGCCGACCCGCCTCCGAGGAAGTTGACCAGCGCGCTGGCCGCCGCCCCGTCCCAGACGGTGCTGTCAAGCGTGATCCGGCAGCTGGAGCCGCCGAAGCCGAGGCCCGAGTAGGCGAGCACGACGTAGCCGTCCTGAGCAAACTCCTTGGCGAGTGGCGCCTGCGAGGCGTAGGAGCCACCGAATCCGTTGGTCGTGAGGATCGCCGGCGCCGGATGCTGCTTGGTGGCGGAATCGGGCCGGTACAGCTGTCCGATCACGTTGCAGGTTGTCTTATGTCCAGGACCGACCTTCACGTTCCAGTGCAGCAGCTGCACGTGGTACTTCTGCGGGCCGGCGGTTTGGGCGCGGGCGGCGCGCAAGCCGCTGGCCTGGGCGCCAGCGTCCCCCAGGCTGCTGGCCTCGGAACCCCGGTTCCGCAGGTTGCCAGCGTGGGCACCGGCCACAGCCGGAAATGTCATCAACAACGCCGCAGCCGAAAGGCCACCACACAACGCACGTAAGCGCACTTCTCCTCCTCCACCTTGGAGCCTGCTGATGCGGGCTCTTAGCACTACCGGCCGTCCAATCGCCGCGGCACCGACCCTACGGGCGCGACAACTCAACTACTGACTCGTGAACGCTAACACTCCGCGCAAAGCCCACGCAAGGTCACGTCGTGTTCCTTGACCGTGAACTCGTTGCGGGACGCAATCGCCGCGATCGCGGTTTCGAGCGTCGGATCGTCGAACGGAATCAGTGCCCCGCAACGCTCGCAGAGCATGTGGTGGTGATGATGGTCGTGGTCGGTGCGGATCGCCTCGTAACGGACCACCCCATCGCCCGGATCGACGCGCACGATCAGGCCGAGGTCGTGCAGCTGTTCAATCGCGCGGTAGATGCTGGAGCGCCCAACCGGCTTGCCGTCGCGGCGACCGACGTTGATCAACTGCTCGATCTCACGCGCGCTGCAGGCGCAGCCCTGCGCCGCGAAAACCTCGATCAGCGCGTCGCGCGAGGCGCCGCGATTGTGGCCCGCGGCGCGCAGCTGCGCATGCGCGTGCTGAGCCCACCCGCTCCCGGGCGAGTGGTTATGAGCGTGGCTATGCGGGTCCTCGATTCCCATCTTCAAACCAGAATACCAACCAAAATGGGAATGAGACTCATTCTTGTATTCTTTTCTGCATGAACTTCTTGATCGGCGCCGGTTCACGGCTGCAGCACAAAGGTCGTAACCGTGGCGGACGAGGGAAGCTCGGGCTTGCTGCCCCGATCCTGTTCGGGATGCTCAGGCATCGCAAACCAATTCCGCTCGGGAAGCTCGGGCTGCGCACGCCACTCCTACTCGCTGGCGTAGCGGCTGCGCTGGCGCTGGCCGGATGCGGCACGTCGGCTCTCGCGCATGCTCCGAAGAAGGGGCAGATCATCGCCGTCGGAGCCGAGAACGAGTACGCGAACGTGATCTCGCAGATCGGCGGTAAGTATGTGGACACCGCCGCGGTTGAGAGCAACCCCAACACCGATCCGCACACGTTCGAAGCTGATCCCAGTATCGCCAAGACCGTCGGCGCCGCGCAGCTGGTGGTCCAGAACGGACTCGGCTACGACTCCTACATGAACAAGATCGAGCAGGCGACGGCGAACTCCTCACGCAAGGTGATCGACGTTCAGCAGCTGCTGAAGCTGCCTGACTCGACCCCTAATCCGCACCTCTGGTACTCCCCTACGACGATGCCGGCCGTGGCCGCGGAGCTGGTCAAGGACCTCACGGACCTACAACCCAACCACCACGCCTACTTTGCCGCCAACGCGGCCAAGTTCGATGCCTCGCTGAAGCCCTGGTATGCAGCGATGGCGGCGTTCAAGCGCGCTTACCCGCACGCGCCGGTGGCGACCACGGAGCCGGTCGGCGACTACATGCTGAACGCAGCCGGCGCCAAGAACATGACCCCGTGGGCGCTTCAGTCGGACATCATGCAGGGCACCGACCCGGCACCGCAGGATGTGAGTATTCAGAACAACCTCTTCAGCGGCCACCACGTGAAGGTCTTCCTCTACAACCAGCAGGTAACCGACACGGTCACGCAGTCGTTCGAGAACGCTGCCATCGCCCACCACATTCCGATCGTCGGCGTGTATGAGACGATGCCGTCCGGCTATAGCTACCAGCGCTGGATGCTGGCGGAGACCAAGGCCCTTACCAACGCGGTCGCGCACGGTGTATCGACCAAGAGACTCTGATGTCACTGAACACCACCCCAGCTGACGCCGCCGAGCTGAGCTCGGCGGCGCTCGCCGTTCGTGATCTCACCGTGCGCTTCGGCGATCGCACGGTGCTGGACAAGGTCAGCTTCGCGGTCGCGCCGGGAGAGTTCTCCGGGCTGATCGGGTCCAACGGTGCCGGCAAGACGACGCTGCTGAAGGCGATCCTGGGACAGCAGGCAGCCACCAACGGCAGCGTGATCCGCGGCCCGCAGGTCGGGTATGTACCGCAGAAGTTCCTGCTCGATCCCGACATGCCGCTGCGCGGGCGCGATCTCGTAGGACTTGGGCTCGACGGCGGCAAGCTCGGCATTCCCCGCCCGTCGAAGGCGCGGCGCGCAGCGGTCGAGGAGATGATCGAAGCGGTCGACGCCGGGAGCTTCGCCGATTCGCGGCTCGGCTCGCTGTCGGGCGGCGAACAGCAACGCATCCTGATCGCACACGCGCTGATCAGCCGACCGCGGCTGTTGCTGCTGGACGAGCCGCTCGCGAACCTCGACCTGCGCAGCGCCAAGGAGGTCGTCGACCTGCTGGCGCGGATTGCGCACGAGCAGCAGATCGCGGTGCTGCTGTCGGCGCATGAGATGAACGCGTTGCTGCCGGTGCTGGACCAGATCATCTACATCGCCGACGGCCGTGCGGTCAGCGGACCCCCGAGCGAGGTCGTCACGAGCGAGGTGCTGACGCGGCTGTACCGCCACCATGTCGACGTGCTCAACGTGCACGGGCGCGTGATCGTCGTCGCAGGTGAAGGTGACCGCATGCTCAGCGATCACGGACACGCCGAGATCATCTGATGGACTCGGTCCTGCACGCGATCGTGGAGCCGGGGTTCTTCTCCAACTCCGCGGTGCAGCTGGCGCTGGCCATCGGCGGCGCCGTCGCGCTGGTCACGGCCGGCGCCGGCGTGTTCACAGTGATCCGCCGCCAGGCGTTCGCCGGGGACGCGCTCGGCGACATCGGCCTGACCGGTGGCTCCAGCGCCTACCTGGCCGGAATCAGCCCGCTGGTCGGGTTCGTCGGAATGTCGGTGCTCGCCGCCGTGGTGATGGAGCTGATCGGCGTGCAGCGCGCCCGCGCGCGCGACGTTGCCACCGGGATCGTGCTCGGAGCCGGCTTCGGGTTCGCGGCGCTGTTTCTGTATTTGGGCACCAACTACAACTCGACCACCGGCGCCGCGGTCTCGCTGCTGTTCGGATCGCTGTTCACGCTGAGCAGCTCGGAGCTGCCGCTGGTGCTGGCGTTCGGGGTGATCGTGATCGTCACGCTGAGCCTGCTCTACCGTCCGCTGCTGCTGTGCTCGACCAGCCCCGACCTGGCCCGCGCCAAGGGTCTGCCCGTGCGCCTGATCGGCGCCGCGTATCTGATCACGACCGCGGTAGCGGTGGCACTCTCCGCCGCGACGATCGGGGCGATCCTCTCCACCGCGCTGCTGATCGGACCGGCAGCCACTGCGCTGCGTCTGCAGTCACGTCCGGGCCGCGCGATCGTCACCGCGGCGCTCACCGGCGTTGCCTGCACCTGGCTCGGGGTGTTACTGGCCTGGGACAGCTACTACTGGCCGCCGCTGCACCACGGCTGGCCGGCTAGCTTCTTCGTCGTCACCCTGGTGCTGGTGGTCTACCTGCTCAGCGGAATCCGCCGCTACCGGACAGGCAGCACCACGAGCACGGAGCCCGCGCTCGGCGACACCCTGATCGGCACCCCACCGCTGACCTCCACGGAGCCGTCCTGATGTTCAGCGGGTTCATGCAGAACGCCTGGATCGTGGCGACCCTGGTGGCGATCGTCGGTGCATCGGTCGGGTTCTTCGTGGTGATGCGTTCCTCGTCATACGTTGCGCACGCGATCCCCAACGCCTCGTTCGCCGGTGCCGCGGCCGCGGTCCTGATCGGCGTCTCGACGCTGCTGGGTCTGGGCGTGTTTGCGCTGGCTGCGGCGATCGGGATCGGGTTGTTGAGTCGCCGCGGCCGTCATGACGTGGCCACCGCGCTGACGCTGGTGTTCATGCTCGGGCTCGGCTCGTTGTTTCTGAGCCTCGGGCAGGAGTACGCGCCGGAGGTCTACTCGCTGCTGTTCGGTGAGGTGCTGGGCATCTCCACCACTGAGCTGCTGCCGACGATCGTCCTCAGTGCAATCTGCCTACTGATGCTGGCGGCGCTGTGGCGACCGCTGCTGCTGGCCTCGGTGCTGCCGCAGAGTCCGCGCGGGCGCAACCCGAACCTGATGCAGATGCTGTTCCTGGGGCTGGTCGCGCTGACCACCACGATGACGGTGCCGGTGGTCGGCACCACGCTGATCTTCAGCGTGATGGTCGGTCCGCCCGCGACCGCCCGACTGTTCACCAGCCGCCCGCTGCTCGCGCTGGCGCTGGGTGTCGCGATCGCGCTGGCGATCGTGTGGGCCGCGATCGCGCTCGACTACAACACCAACTGGCCGGTGGGGTTCTTCGTCGGAAGCTTCAGCGCGGGCGCGTACGTGCTGGCCCGGATCGGTGTCGCGCTTCTACAAGCGGACCCGCATGCGGTCCGCAGCGGCGGGAGCGCCACAAAGCGCCCCCGCCGCTTGACGACTGCTGTCGAGCTCAGGTGAGCTGCGCGACGAACGTGTAGATCACCATCGCGCTGACGACCATGCAGAAGATCCGCAGACCCCAGAGCGCGACGCGCGCCCCGGTTCCCAGGTGCGCGGGGCCGAGCGGGCGGTGACGTTCGGAGGTGAGCTGGTCGCGCTCCAGATGCATGAACAGCTCTTCGTGTTCGGTGGGCTCGGGACTCATGACACCAGGTGGACGGTTTGTAGGAATGAGTCGATTCCGTAGGCGGCGCCGCAGATCGCGACGAACGCGACGATCGCGATCGAGACGACGTTCACGAGCTTGCCGTTGCGCCAGCGGCCCATCAGGTAGCGGTCGTTGGCGAGCATGATCAGGAACACCAGCGTGACCGGCAGCAGCGCGGTCGCGAGCACATTCGCGTTCAGCACGATCTTCAGCAGCGGCGCGCCGGGAATCAGCACCACGGCCGCCGCGATCGCGGCCACCACGATGTTGCCGACATAGAACGCGACGCCGTTCTTGAACGAGTTGTTGAAGCTCGAGGAGCGACCGACGGCCTCGGCCGCGGCGTAGCCTGTGCTAGCCGAGATCGTAAGCACCGCCACGGCGCCCGCTTCGATCAGCCCGAGCGCGAACAGGGTGCCGACCAGGCCGCCGGAGGTGAGCTTCAGCGCGCCCGGGAAACCGGCGCCGGCGAAACCGTTGACGTTGGCGCCGCCGTGACTCGCGAGTGCCGCGCCGGCGATCAGCGCGCCGCAGCCGAAGATCGCCGCGAGGATCCCGCCGACGACGGTGTCGATGCGCCCGTGTCGCACGTCGCGCGGCGTCATGCCCTTGTCGGCGGAGGCGCTCTGCTGGAAGAAGATCATCCACGGCGTGACCGTCGCGCCGATGGTCGAGGCCAATAGCAGCAGGATCGTGTTGAAGCTGCCGCCCGGGAATGGCCCGAAGCTCGTGAACGCATGACCGACGTTGCCCCAGTCGGGTTTGGTGAGGATCGCGGCCAGCAGGAACAGCCCGTTGAACAGGGCCAGCCCGAGCACGATCCGCTCCCAGCGCCAGTAGCGGCCGCCACTGAGCGTGAATAGCACCAGCGCCAGACCGAGTCCCGCGGCGACGGCCGATCCGATGTGGAAGTAGGCCAGCCCGATGCGGATCGCGACGAACTCGGCGATCAGCGTGACCACGTTGGTGAGCATCAGGTCACCGGCCGCGAACCAGCCCCAGACCTTGCCGTAGCGCTGGAAGATCAGCTCGCCATAGCCGCGGTGCGTGACCGCGCCGACGCGCATGCACATCTCCTGACAGACCATCGCCATCAGGAACGTGACGCAGATGAACGGCAGGAAGAAACCAAACTTGTAGGTGGCGCCGGTGGCGGCGTAGGAGATCATGCTGGGACCGTCGTTCTCACCCAGCATCGCCAGGATCCCGGGGCCGACCAGCAACCAGGCCAGGTGCCAGCGGCGGTTCCCGCCACGGGCTCTTGCAACGCGTTCACGATCGCGCGAGCGCGCCGCGTCTTCGGGAGTGAGATCGGGCGCCTGCTGCGGCCCCGAGCCGTGTCGCTGCGGGTGCCGCTGCCCGCTGCCTGGCTCCGTGCCCGGTAGCGCTACAGCACCACCGGCGCTCAGTTCAGGTTCTCCCAGGGGACTCATTCCGGCTATACCGTAGCAAAAAAGTTCACACCGTCAAAACTTCGGATTAGCGACGGTCGGCTTGATCTCGTTGATCGCTTCGACGGCGCGTAGAATAAAGCTTGTGGCGGCGACCTCCAGACATATACCCGCCTCGGCTCCGGTCGAGGACTATTTGAAGGCGATCTACTCGCTGACCAGCGGCGATGACGACACCGCCACCACCAGCCAGATCGCGGAGCGGCTGGAGCTCACCGCCGGCTCGGTTTCGACCATGGTCAAGCGCATGGACACCGCCGGACTGGTGCAGCATGTCCCCTATCAGGGCGTGCAGCTGACCGGTGATGGCCGCCGTCTGGCGCTCAGCGTGATCCGCCGCCACCGGCTGCTGGAGCTGTTCCTCGCGACCTCGCTCGACATTCCCTGGGAGGACGTGCATCGTTTCGCCGACGCGCTCGAGCATGCCGCCTCGGAGGAGCTGATCGAGCTGATCGCCGCGAAGTTGGGCGACCCCGTCGCCGATCCGCACGGCGACCCGATCCCGACCCGCGAGCTCGAAGTCGATGAGCGCCGGAGCCCGGCCCTGTGTGAACTAGAGGACGGCGCCGCGGGCGTGATCGTCCGCGTCTCCGACTCGGATCCAGCGATGCTGCGCTACCTCGCCGAACAGCAGATCGGGATCGGCGACCGAGTGCTGGTGCGGGGCCGCCAGCCGTTTGACGGCCCCTGCGAGGTCACGATCGGTGGCCGCGAGCACACGCTCGGGATGAAGCTCGCGGAAGCTATCCGCGTGCAGCCGGTCTAGGGTTATCGCGCCACACGGCTCAACGGTCGCTCTAGGGCCGATCTCGTTGCAGACGGCTCAGCAGCCGTCGACGCCGCAGCTCTCTCCGTTGCCGAGATCCTGGAGTTGCGGCTCGCGATTCTCCCAGCCGTGCTGCAGCAACGCCAGCAGCTGCTCGGGCGGTTGCGCGCCGGACGCTCCGAACTTGCGGTCGACGACGAACATCGGGACCCCGTTGATCCCCAGCGCTTGCGCGAGCCGCTCGTCGTCGCGGACCTCTTCGGTGAAGCGCTCTGACTCGAGCACGGCGCGCGTCTCCTCCTCGGGGACACCGACCTCAGCCGCCGCCTGAACCAGGAACTGATGGTCGCTGATCTGCTCGCCCTCGCTCAAACGCGCGCGGAACAGCCGTTCCTCCATCGCGTCCTGAAGGCCGTGCTCGGCGGCCAGATGGATCACGCGATGGCCGTCGAACGTGTTCCCCATCCGCTGCTTATCAAGGTGGTATTCCAGTCCGTCTTCGGCCGCCACCGCGGTCAGTCGGGCCTCCGACTCCTGCGCCTGCTCGACGCTCATTCCGTACTTCGCGGCGAGCCGCTCGACCGGGCTGCCCGAAACCTCCGCCGGGGTCGTCGGATCCAGTTCAAAGCTGCGCCAGGTCACATCTACCTGGTCTTCGTGCTCGAACTGCGAGAGCGCGGCCTCGATCCGGCGCTTACCGACGTAGCACCAGGGGCACGCGATGTCAGACCAAATCTCAAGCTGCACGGTGTGACCTCTTTCAGTTGACTCTACAACCAATTCTAGCGGCGACTGTTCCGCCGCCCACTGCCTACGCGCGCAGACCTGTTGGGTGCTACACGCGCGTGCGTCGCGCGAGGACCGGCGGCCCGCCGCGGCAGATGCGCAAGAATCGACGTATGGCAAGAGCTATCTACACAGCAAACGCAACGGTCACCGGCGGGCGCGCGGCCGGTCACGGCAAGACCAACGACGGACTCCTGGAAGTTCAGCTGCGGCTGCCCGAGGAAATGGGCGGCAGCGCCGACGACAAGGGCACCAACCCCGAGCAGCTGTTTGCAGTCGGGTATGCGGCCTGCTTCGAGGGCGCGCTGGGCGTGGTCGGGCGCCGTCATGACAAGGACACCTCCGACGCGAACATCAGCTCCAGCGTCAGCCTCTACCCGAACGGGGCCGGCGGCTTCAACCTCGGCGTGGATCTCGCGGTCACGCTGCCCCAGGTCAGCGACGCTGAAGAGGCCAAGGCGATCGTCGCCGAGGCGCATCAGGTCTGCCCCTACTCGAACGCGACCCGCGGCAACATCGAGGTCACGCTCACCGCTAACGGCGAGGCCGTATAGGCAAGCTTTCGTGGGGGGTGGCTTGCGGGCCACCCCCCACGACCCTCTGAGTTCGCGCCCTGGCGGGCTCGGTTCGAGTGTGGTGAGTCGAAAATTCGGCTCCGGCTCGTACTAGACCGTGAGTGCCTCGGGCGCGGAGTCCAGGGCCTCCTGGATCGCACTCACCAGCTCACGCGCGCTCGACGCCGTGAGTTCAATCGCCACCCGCTGACCGGGCCCCTTGGAGGGATCGGCGAGGTCGATGTTCAGCGTGTGCTCGGCCATCGCGTGAACTGGATGGTCGAAGTAGATGGTCCCGTGGCTGACGTGGAACCACTTGCCGGCCGGCCCCTTGGCGGAACCGTCCATCTCGGTATTAATGGTCGCGTAGGTGCACATCTGTCGAGCCTCCTAGGCCGCGTTGCCGGATAGGTACTTGCCGTAGAACTCCTCGATCCGCTCCCAGCCGTCGTTGGCGGCGGCGACACGGTAGGAGGGCCGGTCGACTGAGAAGAACGCGTGCCCGGCGTCGTCGTAGCGATGGAACTCATAGCTCTTGCCGCTCTCATCGAGCAGCTGCGCGAGCCGGTCCACCTGGTCGGGGCTCGGATACTGGTCCTCGTTGCCGAACAGGCCCAGCAGCGGACAATGCAGGTTCGGGATCTGGGCCTCGAGGTCCGGGCGTCCGAACTGACCTGCGTCGGGAACGTGGGTGACGAACGCGCCGTAGCAGTCGACGGCTGCGTCGAGGTCGATGTTGCAGGCCGCGAGTACCGATTGGCGCCCGCCCGAGCAGTAGCCGATCACTCCTACCTTGCCGTTCGAGTTCGGCAGCTCACGCAGGTAGTCGACCGCGCCTCTGACGTCGCCGACCAGGCGCTCATCGTCCACCCCGCCGAGCTCGCGCGCCTTGGCGGCAGCGTCCGCGGGGTCTTCACCGGGCGCCTCGCGCCAGTAGAGGTTCGGCATCGCGACGTTATAGCCAAGCTCGGCGAAGCGCCGCGCGATCTCCTTGGAGGCGCGGTCGTAGCCGGGCATGTGGTGAATGACGACGACGCCGCCACGCGGGTCATCCTCGCTCGGGAGTGAGACGTAGGTCTCGACCGAGTCCCCGCTGTGGCCGGTGGTCATGATTGTTGTAGCGGTGAGTGAATCGCTCATGGGCTCGATTCTCCCAGGACTTGACTCGAGATGTGTAGGCAACCTGAATACTTTGGCTCGGCGTCGGCGATCGCACGCATCAGCCTGCCGTCGCGATCGTCGGGCTGCGCGGCGCAATCGTCTTGCCTGCGCGGCGCAATCGTCGGCCTGCTCGGCGCAATCGTCTTGCCTGCGCGGCGCGAAAGGGGAATAGTGTGCTGTGGGAGCGCACTATTCCCCTTTCGGCTCCTTGAAGGGCAGGTCGCGGCCTCCGCGAACGGTGCGTCGCGGCGGTGAACCCAGGCGGTGTCGATGCCGCGTGCGCTCAGGCCGGGTCGTGGCGTGTGAGGCCGATGACGAGCGCGACCAGACCGCAGGCGCACATCACGACACCCATCGGCACAGCAGTGTCGGCGCCACCGATGCCGACCAGCGGCGCCGTGATCGCTCCCGCGGCGAACTGAGTGAAGCCGAGCAGCGCCGAAGCGCTGCCGAGATACTGCTGCTGGCCGGTCATCGCCACCGCGACGCCGTTGGAGAGCGTCAGGCCCTGGCAGCTGAGCTGGATGAATAGCGCCGGCAGCAGCGCCCACAGCCCGAGGCCGGCCAACGCCACGACCAGGATCACGACCGACGTCGCGGCCACACCGATCAGCCCCGCGCGCATCAGCTGCTTGGCGGTGAAGTAGTTCAGCAGCCGCCCGCCTGCAGCTGCGACCAACGCGAAACCCGCCTCGCCGACAGCGAAGATCACGCCGTAGAGCTGCGGCGTGACGCCGTAGACGTTCTCGAGCACGAACGCGGAGGCCGCGATGTAGGCGAACATCGATCCGAACGAGATCGAGAACGCGAGCACATACGGGATGAAGCTGCGGTCGTGCAGCAGCGTCGCGAAGGTTGTGAGCGTCTGCCTGATCCCGCCGCGGTGGCGCTCGGACTCCGGCAGCGACTCGCGTGCGATTACGACGCAGGCGAGCGTGATGATCGCGCCGAGCGCTGCCAGCAGCACGAACTCACCGCGCCAATCGGTGAACTTCAGCAGCAGCCCGCCGACGATCGGTGCGATCAGCGGTGCGATTCCGCTGATCGCCATCAGCGCCGCATATTTGCGGGCCGCTGCAGCACCACCGTAGTGGTCACGCACGATCGTACGCGCGATCACCGCCGCGAATCCGCCAGCCACGCCCTGCAGGAGACGCAGCCCGATCAGCGGCGCCATCGAGCCCGCCAGCGCGCATCCGAGCGACGCGAGCGTGAACACGACCATCGCCGTGAGCAACGGCCGCCGCCGCCCGTGCGCGTCTGCGATCGGCCCGCCGATCAGCTGCCCGACCGCGATTCCAATCATCGCGGCGGTCAGTGTCAGCTGCCCGTAGGTGGCGCTGGCGTGAAGGTTGCGGGATAACGCCGGCAGCGCTGGCAGGTAAACGTCGAGCGCGAACGGTCCGAGTCCGCTGAGCGCCCCGAGCAGCAGGATCAGCCCGGGCCCCGGACGCGCAGATCGTTCCGCTGCCGGTGCGGTTGCGGAGCTCACCCAGCCCTCAGTCTGCGGGCGCGGCCAGCTTCAACGAATACAGGGTTGCCGCCACCGCGGTGGCCAGGTTCATCGATGACACGCCGGCTGCCATCGGCAGACAGACGCGCCGATCAGCCTGTGCCAGCAGCTCCTCGCTGAGGCCGTCACGCTCGGTGCCGAACGCGAGCACCGCAGCCTCCGGGAAATCGCCCGGGTTGAGCGGCGCACCTTCCGGGTCGAGCGCGATCAGCTCGCGCCCTCGCGTGAGCGGCGCGCGCAGACGGTGGACCGGCAGCGCGAAATGCAGCCCGGCGCTGCCGCGCAGCGCATCCGGGTGCCAGGGGTCCTGTCGGCCGGTGGACATCACACCGGCAGCACCGGCCGCGGCCGCGACGCGGATCGCCGCGCCGAGGTTGCCCAGATGGCGTGGGTCCTCGAGCAGCACCACGTGCCCGGGCCCGTCGAGCACGCTGTAGGCGTCCGGTTGTTGCGGGCGTCGGGCCACCGCCACCACCTGCGCCCGCGGCACGACGCGCGCGAGCCGATCGGCGTCGACCTGCTCGGCCAAAATCGCGATGTCTGGAGCCAGCCGCACCCGCAACGCCTCGAGCTCGGCGAGGTCGGCGGTCCATGCTCCGAGCACTTCAGCGCCGAAGCGCAGGGCATGTTTGATCGCGTGAAAGCCTTCGAGCACCACGAGGCTCGGGGTCTTTCGCGCCCGAGCCACATCAGTGAGCTCGATTACCTCCACTACACGGCTGCTGCGCGCTGCCCGGATCCGAGCCAACGTCGGTCCGAGTACCGCCAACATGCGTACGCCGTGAGTGCGGAAACCACGAACACCGACGGCCACGGGTGGATCAGCAGCCCCAGTCCGTGGCTTGCGGCGAACATGAACAGTCCCCAGACGGTCAGCCATGTCGCGGTACGGCGGCCGTCGCGCTTGGCCCACACCCAGATGCAGAAGATCCCGAGCGCGGCCATCACGAGTCCGCCGAGCGGTCGCGATCCGGTGGCCACGGCGACGGCGAAGCCGAGGATCAATCCGGCTGCGGCAAACAGGCAGGTGGGGACGCGGTAAGGGTCGATTCGGTTCAGCACAACAGTGATTATGGACGCTTCAGATAAATCCGCGGCGCCCGACGGTCGCCGTCAGAACACCGGGGTCCCACTCAGTCGCCGAGTCCCACTCAGTCGCCGTTGGAGCGGGCGTCCCGCCATTGCAGCAGCTCGCGGACCGGGCCGAGGTCATATCCCGACGTGCCGTTGCCGCCGATCCCGACCGTGAGCTCGGTGACGCCGAGGTCGGCGAGCTCGTCAGCATGCTCGACGATGCCGGTGTTATAGCCGATCACGCGCTCGATCTCGTCGGGGTTGCGTCCGAGCTTCGCGCAATGGTCTGCCAGCACCGCGGACTTGTGCGCGTAGGTCTCGGGGTCGGCGAACGTGTGCCACAGCTTGGCGTGCTGGGCGACGAGCTTCAGCGTCACCTTCTCCCCCGCTCCGCCGATCATCAGCGGCAGCTCACCGATCGGAGGCGGATTGTGCTTGCCGATCCGCTCCTTCATCAGCGGGATGTCGCGACCCAATGCGCGCAGGCGGTCGGGCGCGGTGCCGAAGCTGTATCCGTACTGGTCGTAGTCCTTCTCAAACCAGCCGGCCCCGACCCCAAGGATCGCGCGGCCGCCCGAGAGGTTGTCGATCGCGACGTGCGCCGCCGCGAGCAGCTGCGGGTTGCGGTAGGAGTTACAGAACACGAGCCCGCCGATCCGCGCACGGCTGGTGGCCGCCGCCAGTGCCGTCATCGAAACCAGCCCGTCGAAGTGCATCCCGTCAGGGTCGCCGTAGAGCGGGAAGAAGTGATCCCAGGTGTAGATCGTGTCTGCGCCCAGCTCCTCTACCTCGCGCCAGGCGCGCTGCATGGATGCGAAGTCAGACTGCTGCGGCTGGACTTGAACTCCGATGCGGACTCGCATATGTCTCCTGTGTCAGGTCGTCGGGCGGTTTGTGTTGCCCAAGGCCGAGCCTCGGGCGGCGGACATACAGTTTGGCTAAGTGTTCGCGCGGGCGCGCAGATCAAAGTAGAGCACCGCACTCAGCAGGGCCGAGAACGAGAGCGTAAGTACCGCGCAGATCATGCCGACGATCACCGACCCGACGGTTACGTGGGTGCTGACCAGCGCCCCGCCGATCGCCTGCACGGTCGCGTTCACGATCCCGCCGAGCAGCAGTACCGCGAACACCCGCCACCAGTTACCGCGGGTGAGGTCCATGCCCCGCCGCAGCGCGGTGGGCCACTCGAGCCCCTCGATCGCGGCGGTCTGAGCTACGACCGCGAACCGCACCAGCAGGTAGAGGCCGGGGATCAGGAACAGCACGAAGCCGATCGCGACCAGGATCCCGGCGATGATCTCGGCGGCGATCACGTTCAGCCAGACGGGCCCGGTACGACGCAGCACCGCGGTGAAACTCGGGCGTCCCCCCTCCCCGATGATCGCGAGTGCGTTGGCCTGGAAGGCGGCCAGCAGCGGCTGCACGATCAGCAGCTGGACCCCGAGCAGGATCAGCAGCTTGCCCTCGCTGCCCTTGGTGGACGCGTTCAGCTCAGGGCTTTTGGCGATCAAAACCACCGCCACCTCATAGGGCACCACCACCAGCGCCGCGAGCGCCAGCACCAGCAGCGAGTAACGCGCGTAGACGCCGGTGGTGGTGAAAATGATCTCCGGGATCGTTCGAGGACGACCCAGATCCAGGTGTTGATCAGTGCCAAGCATTTGCCCAGGTGCACGGTAGCGTCACGCGCTATCCTCAGCCAACCCGCCCTCTTAGCTCAGCTGGTAGAGCACTTCCATGGTAAGGAAGGGGTCGACGGTTCGAGTCCGTCAGAGGGCTCTGCTTTACGAGTCGCCCTGGCCTACTTGTGGGCGACGCTGAAGCTGTGGTGGTTGCGTGTCTGTGTGAATGTTGCGCGGCCGCTCCCCGGTGTGCTCGAGCTCCAGCCCTTCAGGTTCTTGCCGGCAGCCGCGAGGAATTGCGTGAACGCTTGCGAGGCAAAAGCGCAGCTGTCCGTCCGGCTGGTGACGTTGTAGGCGCCTTGGGGCAGGTACGCGACCCCGGCGCGGTCGTTGTGCAGAACGGTGAATCCGATCCCAGCGCATCCCGTCGTGCTGCCTCCGCCTGTGGAGGTGACGTGGAGGTCGTTCACCGATGCGACGGTTTTGCCGTTGAACTGAACCAGAACCCTGTAGGTGCCCGGTTTTGCGTTGGCGGCGATGTGCAGGGTGGTCTTGTAGATCCCCTCGACGAGCGCGGGAGTCTGGACTGCCGGGTATCCGTCAACCACGGTCTTTGATGAGATCGCGTGCGACATGACCGTCAAGGGCAGGCCCGCACGCGCGTACGCCAGCCCCGACGCGGTGATCGTGGCGCCAGGTTTGACGTTGTACGAGCTGAGCCCGAGCGTGAACGGCGAGCTCTGCTGCAGCCGTGGCGAGGCCGCAGCGGCGGCGACGGGCCGCGAGTGGCTGGAGGGGGCGTGAGCCGCGGTGGCGAGCGCGGCGGGCGCGGCCGCGAGCGCGCTCGACGCGATCACGCCGATACCGGCGAGCTTGAGTGTGTTGATAGGTGACTTGTAGGACATTGGTGATTTCTCCTTGGATTTGGGTTGTGAATGCTGCTGGGGATGGGGGGACCGGCCGGGAGGCCGGTCCCCCCACAGATCTGGTCGCTATGACTAGTTCAGGTGGCAGCCGTATTGGCTGGTCTTGTTCCAGATCGGGATGTTGGTCTTCGTGAGGTAGGTGTTCTCGAAGTACGGTTCAACCGCGCCAACGTTCGAAGTCGAGGTGGGCGCGACCTTGGGGTTGACCTGTCCGGCGAGCTGGTCGGCGGTCGCCGCGGGCAGCCCGAACTTCGCGTAGGACCCGAAGTTGGTCGGGTTCGTGATCAGCCCGATCCATGAAACCGTCCCGACGCCCGGCCAGAACGCGTTGTCGT
Organism: uncultured Actinomycetota bacterium; assembly: GCA_963737115.1. Taxonomy (GTDB): domain Bacteria; phylum Actinomycetota; class Thermoleophilia; order Solirubrobacterales; family Solirubrobacteraceae; genus Palsa-465. Next base: position 126,846 of record CAVTRM010000014.1, on the reverse strand, counting down.
CGCTATTGCTGAACGGGCTTGAGACTTTCGCTCCTGGCCACTCGGAGTTCTCGCACTGGGGCGGGTTGCCGAGTGACGCGGGGCCGGTCCACACGGTGTAGGCGGGCGCCATGAGTGTGCCCCACAGGTACTGGTTGGCGGCGTTCTCGGAGGCGTACTCCATGTCCGTTTCGGTCTTGCCGGAGAGGGCGTAGTCGCCGCCGAGCAGCGCTGCTCCCTGCATCAGTTTGACCGGGTCGGACGCCATGTAGTCTCCGAAGACGCTGAGCTCGTCGGAGGCGTTCTGGAACTGGGACTGGAGGTTCGCGGCGGCCGTCGCCTGTGTGACCTGCACGTTGTTCGCGATCTGGTCGCCGGTTCCGGTATCGGACTGGAAGACGCCCATCAACGAGAACGCGCCCGACATGAACGTCATCGCCGGACCCACCTCGGGGAGCAGCGACGCCATGCTGGTCAGCGCGCTGAGCGCGGCGAGCGGGTCGTAGTCGCGTCCAGCGTTCACGGTGGGCAGGTTCTTCAGGATGTTGTGGCCGATCGTGCCGGCATTCACGATGCCGTTGACCGACGCGGTGCCGAAGATCGTCCGGTACTCGTTGATCGCACCACGGATGGTCGCGGCGTTGTTGAACTCGTCCGCGATCGCGTTCTGAACGGTCTTGAAGTCCGCTGCGGTGTAACCGCCTGCTGCTCCCTTGTTCGCGTCGTACGACAGCTGGGTCTCAACTTCGCCAGCGATCGACGAGAGTTTTGTCTCGTCCGCGTTGCAGAGCGCGGCACGCACCGGATCCGGCGCGCTCGGGCACAGCTCGTTGGTGGTCGACACCCAGTTGTTGCTCACCATCTCTGCCTGGATGTCGTTGAATGCGGCCTGCTCGGCTGTTGTCGGGGCTCTCAGCCCGCCGCTGCCGTCCGGCACCCAGTCGTTCCAAGACGACGGCGCCTGATAGACCAGCTGCATCAACCGGGCGTTGTCGTTGAACTGCGACGGATCTGCGGATGTGGTCGTCTCCGGAACGTAGTCGTTCTGGGTTTGATCGCGAACCAACTGAGACTGCAGCTGTCCTTGGCCGCTGCGCTCGGAGCTGGCCTCCTGGGCCAGGTACTTGACGTCACCGCTCTGGGTCGTGAAGCGCCCGCTGATCAGTGCGTAGGTGTAGTTGGTCGGTGGCAAGGCTGAATTGCCGAAGCGGCTGAAAACGTCGGCGTTTGCGCCGAGCGTGGTCATCGCCTTTGCGAGCGCTCCCGTGGGGTCGAGGTGCGGCAGCACCCCGAAGCCTTGGAGCATCACGGTGACATGGCCATCGTTGATCGCGTTGGTCAGCGCGGTCGTGAGCTCGTTTTCGGCGTAGCTCTGGTTCAGCGAGGGACCGAACCCGTAGACAGACGGGTCGGAGACGGGCTGCCCTTGGTTGTTGAGCGTCAGCAGTTCAAAGCCGCCGGTGGCGCCGCTCGGCAGCGTGACCGGATAGCTCTTGCCGCCGACCTTCATCGTGTTCGTGGTGTCGCTGTCGCCCGCACTCCGGGTCTCAACATCAACCATGTCACTATCGGTCCAGGTCGCCGGATTCACGCCGCTGGCGGGCTCCAGCCATCCGTGCAGGTTGGTGGTGCAGTTGCCGACGGCGCAGTCCGTCATGCTCTCGTTATCAGCGACCTCGCGGGTTCCGATCCAGATCCGGGAACCGGTAGCCTGACCGGCGAACGAGACGTCATGGTCCTGCCAAACGGCGACCGTGATGGTGCCGTCCTTAGGGGTGATCTCGGTGCCGTCAACGCTGCTGTCAACCGGAGCAAGCGTCGCCGCGTCGAGCTGAACCATGATCATGGTCCCGTTCGACACGGTCGACGTGTATGGCTTGCCGGCGATGTAGATGGTGTTGTAGTTGTGGCCGCCGTCAACGGACTCAAGGTCAGTGCCCAGGAAGAGTCCTTGCGCGCCGAGCGCGGGCGCGTCATCGGCGCCGAGTCGCCCGGAGCCGAGCTTGTGCGTGAAGCTCCAGGTCTTCGTCGCCACGGCGCCGTTGCGTTCCTGTACGGAGACCGTGACGTGGTTGACGCCGGTGCGCAGACCGTCGAGCTTCGTCAGCTGCCAGCTGTGCGTTGCGTCGTAACCGGGGTTGCTGATGTCCGCGACGGGCTTGCCGTTGACGGTGAGGTTGGCCTTGGTCGCGGTCCGCGAACGTGCCGTGATCGTCACTGCGCGGTTGTCGATATTGCGGGTGTGGACACCTGTCAGTAGCCCGCGCGCCGTGTGGCCGACGGTGAACGTCTCGGCAGCGGTTCCCCCCCTGCCGTGCGTGGTCAGGGACTGCACGAGCAAGCGGTGTGCACCCTGCCCGATCAGATGGGCGGGAAGCTCCGCCCGCCAGGTCTCTCCGTGACGACTGAACCGGTTAGAGACGTTGGTGTTGCCGACAAACGCCTCGATGCCAGTCACGCCGGCGCCGGCACGCACGGCGACCGGAACCGACCTGCCGGTGAAAATGTGTGTCACCGACGGTGCGGTGATCGCGACGCCCTTTGAGGGTGGGGCGGACGCGGCCGACGCGGAACCGGCCGCGCCGCTCATGGCCACGGCCGCCACAGCGGTAACTGCAGCGGCCGATCGGCCTAGGGTTGGGAGGGTCTTGCTCATTGGGTTACTGGATCCTTTGGGGGAGTTGAGATTGGAGCGATTCATCGTCGCGTGACACGGCCGACGCGACGATCCGCCAAACGCACGATCCGGCGGATGAATCCTCTGTCCACCAATCGGCGGACAACGTGAATGGATCTTCCGGCCCGCGGATCACGTCGTCACCCGTACCCGGCTACGACATCCGCGCGCGACTACTACGACGCCGTAGTCGCGGGACGGCCTACGTATTGCCGCGCGGTATTCGCATGTGCTATGAGCGCATACGCTGGGGTGCGGCAGTGCTAGCCGGAGCTTGGCCGCTCGTCGGCCGTACAGGTGGGCTCGCGGAGATCACGTCCGCCCGGGTCAGCAACGGCTGTTGCGGGACCGTCGTCGCGGCGAGCGCCCGGGTCGGGAAATCCCGTCTTGCTCGCGAAGCCTGCGCCGCGGCGGAGGCCGACGGCGCGCTCGCATTTTGGGCTCAGGCGACAATGTGACTCGCGCTTGTTCGACGCGAGGGGGGCGCACGCCGCCGCGAGTTGCGGGTGCAGGCGCGCCGACCCTGCTCGCGGTCTCACCGGTCAACGGGTCGCCGACCGACCCGTCCCGTCCGTCCGCACGGTCGAAACCTACATATACCGCGCGATGCAGAAACGCGGTGTCAAAAGCCGCCGCCAACTCTGACCATCACGGTTGCCGACGACGCTTGTTCCTGCCGGTGGTCTACCTGGACCACCGGCAGGACTCATGCCAGTTCTAAGTCGCGAGCTTATGCGAGGTCCACGCGACCCACAGGTCGAGCAGGCCGCGCAGGATCAGGTAGATGCCGAAGATGATGGCGACGGCCGTGAGCCCGAGGGACGGGGCGAACAGCAGCACGAGGCCGGCGACGAGGTCGATTGCGCCGTTGATCAGATCCCGGTCGCGGCCCTGATCGCCACGCTCCTTGAAACCGACAAGCAACCGCCAGACACCGGCGATCACCAGATAGATGCCGAGCACGATGCGCACGCCGTGCAGCGTCGACCCTGGGTGGATGATGACGAAGATGCCGCCGAGGATCGCGAGCACTCCGAGCGCGACCACGCCCCAGTTGGTCGGCTCCAGCGAGAAGCCGCCTGCCGCGATCACGATCCCCAGCAGCAGCAGGTAGATGCCCGCCACCACGGTGATCGCCGTCAAGGTGCCGTGGGGTTCGACCAGGATCACGATCGCAGCGATCAGGTTCAGAATTCCGATAACCAGCGGCACCCGCCAGTCGGGCACAACCGCTACGAATCTGGTGCGGTTGTCTTGCGAAAAGTTAGACACAGGTCGTGGTTCGACGCACTGTGGACAGATCCTGCCGCGGCGAGGCTCGCGTGGTGGCGAGCCGATCAATAATCTCGACGGGTAATGATGCGAAGGATGGGCAGCCTGTGAAGCTTGCGCCGCGTGTGCGGGCGCTGATATCTGCGATTGAGGGCGACGACGAGGCGACGATCGAGGCAGCCGTCTTGCGGCTCAGCCGCTCGCGCCGCTGGCTCGCACCGCTGGCACTGACCGTGAGTGCCTTCGTGCTGCTGTTTCAAGGACTCAGGCTTACCGTTTCCAACTGGCGGCTGATAGCGCTGATGACACTGCCAACCACGTGGCTGTGGCTCGTGATGTACGACCTCAAGGTACACGCGATCAAGGGCCGTAGCTTCGATCTGATGCACGGTCCGCTGCTGTGGCTCGCCTGTGCTGCGGTGATCGCGGTGACGATCACAGCCCTGGCCATGAACGCGGTGGTGATCTTCTCCGTCGCCGGGCCTGGGAACGTCGAGATCTCGGCCGGCGTCGCGAAAGCGCGCCAGTCGAAGACGCCGCTGCTCGCGGCCGGGACCTTTGTGGGCGCGCTGCTGGCGTTCGCGACGCTCGTGGCGGCACGCTGGAATCCGCCGTGGTTCGGACTCAGCCTGGGCGTCGCGATCGGGCTGTTGATGGTCGCCTACGTGTCGGTCCCCTCTCGGATCCTTGGGATCAAGCCATCGATGTCGCGGCGCGACAAACTCATTACTGGCGCGGTGGCCGGTGCGGTCAGTGCAGCGCTGACGCTCCCCGGGTACCTACTCGCGCGCGCCGGAATCCTTGTGATGGGCGTGCATCCACTGTTCGTGGTCGGGCTGATGATGGTGATCGTCGCGGCCACGATTCACGCGGGCGCCAACGGCGCGGTCAAAGCGGTGAAGATGAGCTCGCTGCTGATTGCGGGTCAACCGACCCGAGCCGACGCGGCTTAGCTGCGGTCCATTCTCGCTCACCCGCAAGCGGTAGGCCGGGTGACCTCCACGTCTGCCATTCTGCCCGCATGGGACAAGCGATCGGCTCAAGCCTCTCTTTCGCGGTCGGCGTGGCAATCAGTCCGGTACCGATCGTGGCCGTGATTCTGATGCTGGCGACACCGCGCGGCCGCGTCAACGGAATCTCATTCCTGTCGGGTTGGGTGATCGGCCTGGCGGTCCTCGGGGCGGTGGTGCTGCTGATCTCGAGCGGCGCCAACGCCAGCACTCACGGTGCTCCCGCGACCTGGGTCTCAATCCTGAAGCTGGTGTTGGGCGTGCTGTTGCTCGTACTCGCGGTGAAACAGTGGCGGGGGCGACCGAAGCCGGGCGAGACCGCCGAGATGCCGAAATGGATGCAGTCGATCGATCAGTTCACGGCGCTCAAGTCTGCCGGGTTCGGCGCGCTGCTCGGGTCCGTGAACCCCAAGAACCTGCTGATGACGGTGGGCGCCGCGGCGGCGATCGCCCAGACCGGCACCGGGGCTGCTCAGCAGGCGGTAGCGCTGGCGGTGTTCATCGTGATCGCCTCGCTCGGAGTCGGTGTTCCGGTGGTGATCTCGTTCACCGGTGAGAGCGCTCAGAAGACGCTGGTCGGGCTGCGGGACTGGATGAGTGCCCACAACGCGGCGATCATGACCGTGCTGTTCCTGGTGATCGGCATGAAGCTGATCGGCGACGGGATCACCGGCCTCAGCTGATCGGGCGCAGGTGCGCCCCGCGCCGGGCGCTCTCGCGACGATAGCCCAGCGTGACTTATGCCCTAACGTGCCCGGTGTTCGCGAATGCACTCCGATCAAGACAGACAGGCGCTCGGCTTCCTGACGGCCGCGGAGACCGACGCACTCTCCAGAGGCGGTGTACGAATTCTCGATCCCTACTCGACCTTGGTCGCGCGCGGCGTAACGCTCGGTGCCGGCACGGTCATCTACCCCACGGTCGTGATCGACGCCGACCGGACCGCGGCTGTGACCGTGGGACCGGCGTCTGTTCTCTACCCCGGCTGCGTCATACAGGCTCGTGGCGGCGGGCAGATCGCCGCCGGAAGGGGATGTGAGCTTGGTCCCGGCGGGGTGATCCTGCGGGCCGACGGGGCCGGTGACTCGATCGTGCTCGCAGACGAAGTCCGGCTGAGTGGCGGGTGTGAACTCAGCGGCAACTGCGAACTTGGGCTTGGAGCTCAGATTCTGGGTGCAATTTCGGCGCGATCGGTACGCCTCGGGGCAGGCAAGGGTGGGCACCGCTGGCCGGTCGCGGATGAGCGCGGTGCGGTCCTGAAGGGCAGCGGCGTGGCGGACGCGGTCACACTTGAGCAGGGTCAGGTCAAGAGCTGCCGGCCCTCCTTCGACACCGCGCCGTTGGAGAACCAATCCGATTACCACCCGGGCGCGCGCTGACCGACCACACGGTCTGCGGGCGCAAGCCGATTTCGAACCGGCCTACGTAGGCTTCGCGGCGAGGTCCAATGACACGAGTTCGAAAGCTTTTCACCGAAACCCACCGCCCCGACGACCTGGAACCAATAGGCGCGAACCGATTGGCACCAGTGGTCGTGTCGCGCCAGCGGGTCATCGAGCGCGCCGACAGGAGCGATCGCACGGTATTAGCGGCGGGCGGGTTGGTCGCGTCGATTCTGATCGCTACCGCGATCACGGTCAGCGCCTGGGCGTTGCTGCCGCTGGCCGCTCTGGGAATTGGCATTGCGCTCGGGCCGCCCGCGATCAGACACGGCGCGCATCCGGAATCCGCCGAGCTGCTGATGAGCCTTGGCGTCACGATCGCGATGGCTGTCGCCGCGGGCTTCAGCGGCGGCACCTCCAGTCCAATCGTGTTTCTGTTCGCGACCGGGGTCGTGATGAACGCCGTGCGTGCTGGGCCGCGGCCGGTTGCACTCTGCTCGCTGGTGACGATGGTCGTCTTCCTCGCAGTGTCGCTGCTCAATAACGCCAGCGCGGTCACCTCGAACGTGCTGCCGATGCTGTCGATCTTTGTGATGCAAACGACCGTGACGATCGCCTCGATCGCTCTGGCCAACGCCGAGATCAGCCACCGCCGCGCTTCGATCGTCGATCCGTTGACCGGGTTGCTCAATCGCCACGGCCTCCCCGATCGCTTTGAGGAGCTGCGCCAGCAGGCGCTCGTCTCGACCGCTCCGATCACGCTGGTGCTGTTTGACCTCGACCACTTCAAGCGCATCAACGACCTCCACGGCCACGATGCCGGCGACCGGCTGCTGCGAGAGGTCGCCGACGTGATCCGTCGGACCCTGCGCCGGTTCGAACTTGTCTACCGGGTCGGCGGCGAGGAGTTTCTGCTGCTGCTTCCCGGATTGGTCAAGCAAGAAGGTCAGAACGTCGCTGAGGAGCTGCGCCAGGCGATCGGCGGGTTGGTGGTTGGCGACGGAATCGCGACCACCGCCTCCTTCGGGGTGAGCGGCGCCGTCGGTAGGGAGATCGACTTCGAGCGGCTCTACCGTCGCGCCGACCAAGCCCTGTACCAGGCCAAGCACCACGGTCGCGATCGCGTGAGCGTCAGCACGAGGTAAGCGGCGTCGCAGGCGCTGCTGCGCAGCTGCGATTCCCTGGCCGGCGCATTCCGAGAGGGATACCAACAGGGCACCGATACCAATGCTTGACGGCGGTATGTTGGTTGACGTGACCGCCGCCAGTGACATCGCTGAGTTCCTGCAGACGCGTCGCGCCAGGATCACGCCCGAGCAGGCCGGGTTACCGAGCTACGGGCGGCGCCGCGTGAAGGGCCTGCGCCGTGAGGAGGTCGCGTCGCTGGCCGGAGTGAGCGTCGAGTACTACAAGCGGCTGGAGCGCGGCAACGCCGCCGGCGTATCGGACAGCGTCCTGAGCGCGCTCGCGAACGCACTGCAGCTCGACGAGGCGGAGCGTTCGCATCTGTTCGACCTGGCTCGCGCCGCCGGCCCTATCAGTCGAGGCCCACGGCGACCGACGACTGCGCGCGTACGCCCGGCGGTACTGCAGATCCTGGAATCGATGACCGCCCCGGCGGTCATGCGGAACAGCCGCTTGGATTACGTAGCCGCTAACACGCTTGGACGCGCGTTGTACGCGCCGTTGTTCGAGAGCCGTGAACGGCCGGCCAATAGCGCCCGCTTCACGTTCCTCGACCCTGCGGCACACGAGTTCTACGCCGACTGGGAGCGCACCGCGAAGGACCTCGTTGCTCACCTGCGTTCACAGGCCGGCCGCAATCCATATGACCGCGGTCTGACGGATCTGGTCGGCGAGCTGTCGACGCGCAGCCCGCAGTTCGCGGCGTGGTGGGCGGCGCACAACGTCCGCTACCACCAGACCGGTACCAAACGGTTGTGCCACCCGATCGTGGGCGAGCTCGAGCTCGCATTTGAGGTGCTTGATGTTGCCGCCGACGAGGGTTTGACGATCGCGGCTTACAGCGCCGAACCTGGGAGCCGCTCGCAACAGGCGCTCGACCTGTTGGCCAGCTGGACCGCTAGCTCACCGGACCCGGATCGCGACCCTGCGTCGGCGGTCGACCGCAGCCCACCGTCCTGAGCCGTTGCGCCGCCGCGTACGGCACGCAACGGCTCAAACCCGAAATCAACGACGACCAAACGTCCCCGATCGCAGACACCCCGTGATCGGGCCTGCCGCCTGGTACCCCCACGGCTGACACCCGACATGACTGAGCCCAGTTATAGGAGAACCCACATGCAGACACGCTATCTCGGCAAGACCGGAGTCCCGGTCTCAAACCTCTGTCTCGGCGCGATGATGTTCGGCGCCTGGGGCGAGCCCGACCACACCGAGTCGATTCGCATCATCCACGCCGCGCTCGACGCCGGAATCGACTTCATCGACACCGCCGATGTCTATTCCGGCGGGGAGTCGGAAGAGATCGTCGGCAAGGCGTTGTCCGACGGGCGTCGCGACCAGGTGTTCCTGGCCACCAAGGTTGGATTCCCGATGGGTGACGATCCGCGCCAGCGCGGCGCGTCCCGCGCCAGAATCGTCCGCGGCGTCGAAGACTCGCTGCGGCGACTGGGGACTGACTGGATCGACCTGTACCAGATCCATCGACCAGACCCGCACACCGACATCGACGAGACCGTCGCGGCACTCACCGACCTAGTCCAGCAGGGCAAGATCCGTTACTTCGGGCACTCGACGTTCGCGGCCTCGCAGATCGTCGAGGCCCAATGGGTCGCCGAAGAACGTGACCACCTGCCGTTCCGCTGTGAGCAACCGCCCTACTCGATCCTCGCCCGTGGTATCGAGCACGACGTGCTCCCCACCTGCGAGAAGTACGGGATCGGCGTCATCCCCTACAGCCCGCTCGCCGGAGGCTGGCTCTCAGGCCGCTACCGCAAGCAAGGCGACACCGAGGGACCACACTCCGCCGCGCGTCCGAAGAATCGCTTCGACACCGATGACCCGCTGAACCAGCGCAAGCTCGACGCCGCCGACCAACTCGCCACGCTCGCCGAGCAGGCCGGGCTCACGCTGATCGAGCTCGCGCTGGCGTTCGTGCTGAACCACCCGGCGGTCACCGCAGCGATCATCGGACCGCGCACGATGCAGCATTTGGAGTCCCAGCTCCCGGCGGCGGACGTTCGCCTCTCAGACGACGTTCTGGACCGCATCGACGAGATCGTCGCCCCCGCTACGACGATCAACGTCGCCGACAACGGCTGGACACAGCGCTCGATCACCGACCCCGCCACGCGTCGCCGACGCCCGTAAAGGAGAACACCCGCATGCAGATCACACGCAACGAACTCGCGACCACCAAAGGCAGCCCGGAATGGTTCACCGGCGACGTCTACGTCGACATGGCCGTCGCAGCCCCCGCCCCCGCCCGGAGCAGCGGCGGCCTCGTCCACTTCACCCCAGGCGCACGCACCGCCTGGCACACGCACCCGCTCGGACAAACGATCTACGTCACTGAAGGCGTCGGCCGCTGCCAACGCGAAGGTGGACCAATCGAGCAGATCCTTCCCGGAGACCGCGTCTATTTCGAACCGAACGAGAACCACTGGCACGGCGCTGACCCACACCGATTCATGACCCACCTCGCAATCGTCGAGACCCCCGAAGACGCACCGAACACCACCTGGGGCGCGCACGTCACCGATCAGGAATACACCAACCCGAATCTGAAGGGACGCTGATGACCCGCAACGTCGAAGGCAAAGTCATTGTCATCACCGGCGCGAGCAGCGGCCTCGGCGCCGAAGCAGCACGCCACCTCACCCACGCGGGCGCCCAGGTCGTGCTCGGCGCACGCCGGATCGATCGGCTCACCACGCTCGCAGATGAACTCGCCATCAGTCGCGACGCCGTCGTCCAGACCGACGTCACCGACCGCGAACAGGTCAAGGCCCTCGTCGACCGCGCCGTCCAGCTACATGGGCGGGTCGACGTGATGATCAACAACGCCGGACTGATGCCACTCTCGCCACTCGCGATGGAACGCTTCGACGAATGGGAACAGGCGATCGACGTCAACATCAAGGGCGTGCTCTGGGGCATCGCCGCCGCCCTCCCGCACTTCAAAGCACAGAACAGCGGCCACTACATCAACGTCTCCTCGGTCGCCGGACACACGATCAGCCCCGGCGGCGCGATCTACTCCGCCACCAAGTACTCGGTCCGGGTGATCTCCGAAGCGCTGCGGCAAGAGGTCAAGCCCCACAACATCCGCACCACCGTGATCTCCCCCGGCGCGGTGGACACCGAACTGCCTACCTCCGTCAGAGCCGCAGGCGTCTCCGAGGCGATCGCCGACTACTACCAGCACAACGCAATCTCCGCAGACAGCTTCGCGCGCTGCGTGCAGTTCGCGATCGAACAACCGGCAGACGTCGACATCAACGAAATCCTCTACCGCCCCACCCAACAGCAACGCTGACAACTGCCTGCAAGGAGAACGATTCGCGATGATCGATACCCCCCACGCCGGCTGGACCGGCGGGCAGCAAGCCTTTGGCGACTTTGCCCCCGGGCTCGTCCACTACACCGACCGGGTGTTGTTTGACGAGGTCTGGGAACGTGAAGGCCTGTCCAAACGCGACCGCAGTCTCGTGACGGTCGCCGCCCTGACCGCGCTCGGCAAAACTGAACAGCTCAACTTTCACCTCGACTTCGCCCGCAAAAACGGCGTCACCGAGGACGAACTGAAAGAAGCGATCCTTCAGCTCGCGTTCTACAGCGGCTGGCCCAACGCAATGGGCGCAATGACCGTCGCGAAGAACGTGTTCACAGCCGGTGAGGGTCCACACTGACTCGGCGGTGAAGCGCTGGGTCGCCTGCACATGTGCAGGCGACCCAGCTGATCGGGGCGCCCGGATTCGAACCGGGGACCTCACCGACCCGAACGGTGCGCGCTACCAGGCTGCGCCACGCCCCGATGAGGACAGCCATTGTAGTTGGAGCTGAACGGTTGTCGCGTGACTGCCCAGATGTGCTGCAAACCGTCCACTGCGATCAAGCAGTGTGCGGCTGATCGCGGGGCCCTGACCGAGTTCTGGTTGCGTGCCGCCGAGCGGAGTGCGATAGTTCATTTACGTAGCAAACCGCACAAGGAGGAAGGGACCAATGTCTAACCACCTGACGCCCACCGAGCTCGCTAACGAGTCGGGGCTTGATCGCAAAGATGTGATCACCAAGTGCGTGGAGTGGGGCGTCCCGATCTTCGAGGGAAAGATCGACAAGACATTGTTTAGCTCTGCCCGGAAGGAGATAGAGAGCACTTCCGTAACTCAGCAGGTAGCGGCGGCCTAAGGGCTCGCCACACAGACCGCCCAGCGCCGCGCGGTCCTCGCGGCCGCCGGCATCGGGCCTGTATCTTTGCGGCTTGCGGGCTGACGGTCAGCTCACGTTGCAGCGTCACCTCAGACGGTGGTCCACGAGCAAGTCACAGACTTCTCCCGACCCTAAGTCGCAAAACTTCTCCCGACCCTAAGTCGCAAAACTTCTCACGACCTTTTTAGGTAGCGGGGCGCTCTGTTGCGCTCCTCCGGTCCAGATCTAGTGTTATGTGGGATATGCGTTTGAATCGGAACGTCGCGCTCGGCGCGACAGCAGCCCTGTGCGTGTGCGCGTTGGGGTCCACAACGACGGCGGCGGCACAGCAGGGACTGACGAGACCGCATCACCACCGCAGTCGGCAGCTGAGCGAGTCGATCACCTCGGTCGCCAGGTCGATAGCCGCCAGCGGCGGGAGCGCGCCCGGCACGCGGATGGCGGTTGCCGACGCATCCGCCGGCGGGCAGAACACCGGCGACCCGGAGCTGAAGTTCGCGCCGCCGCCAATGGCCAGGGACACCGCCGCGGTGAACCAGCTGCGAACAGATCTGAACGACGACATCAACGGCTACGGCGGCATCAACAGCGCGCTGGTGATCGACGAGACCACCAACCGCACGTTGTGGGACACGCGGATCGCCGCCTGGCGTCTGCCGGCCTCGGTGGAGAAGCTCTATACGACCACCACCGGGCTGCTGAAGTTCGGCCCGGATTGGCGTACGCAAACACGGGTCTACGGCGACGGCACGCTCACGTCCGGCACCTTCGAAGGCACCCTGTATCTGCAGGGCGGCGGCGACCCGACCTTCGGATCTTCCAGCTTCGACCACGCCAACTACGGCACCGGCGCGACCGTCCAGCAGCTGGCCGCGAAGCTCAAGGCCGCGGGCATCAAATCGGTGGACGGCCATCTGGTGGGGATCTCCTCGCTGTTCGACAATCGGCTCGGTGGCCCCAGCTCAAACTGGCAGGCGAGCATCTGGACCGAGGGCGTGCTCAGCGCACTCACCTACAACGCCGGCTGGACCAACTCATACGAGCTTGCGCTGGTCCGCCACCCGGCGCTGGTCGCGACCCAACAGCTGGCCGCCGCGATGAAGGCCGACGGGATCCGCGTGAGCGGCTACTCCACGACCTCCACCGGCAATACGCCCGCACAGGCGAAGCTGATCAGCAGCGTGAACTCGCCCAACTACGCCACCCTGATGGAGCTGACCAACAGCCCCTCCGACAACTTCTTCGCCGAGACCCTGGACAAGCAGCTGGGCAAGCATTTCGGGGCGGGCGGTTCGACGCTCGCCGGTGCAGGTGTGGTCCGGGCGGAGATCGCTCGCGTGTTCCACCTGCACCCATGGATCGACGACGGCTCGGGGCTCTCGCGCTACGACCGCACCACCGCTGAGCAGGTGATGTACCTGTTCCGTCGCATGCAGAACAACGCGACCTTCTGGAACTCGCTTGCGATCGCCGGCCGCCGCGGCACGCTGGTTGACGAGATGCTGCACTCCCGCGCGGTCAACAACTGCCGCGGCAAGACCGGCACCCTGCATGACGTCGCCAACCTGGTCGGCTACTGCAAGGCCGCCAACGGTGACAAGATCGTGTTCGCGTTCTTGATGAACGGGCTCAGCAACTCCGAGTTCGGCCATCAGCTCGAGGGCGACGCTGGCATCGCGCTCGCCAACTACCGCGGCTGAACCGACGCGTCCACCCCCGCCCCGGCGCCGCTGCGGGAGTTTTCGGTGCAGTGACGGGAGCTCCCGCGGGCGCTGGGCGTGGTTTGCGAGCCACAAAGCCGCAAACCACAGCGATGACTACGGCAGCAGCTCGCGCAGTCCGGCTTCGTCCACGATCGGAACCCCGAGCTGCTCGGCCTTGGCCAGCTTCGAGCCGGCTGAGTCGCCGGCCACCACGTAGGCGGTCTTCTTCGAGACTGAGCCGGTGACCTTGCCGCCGGCGGCGACGATCAGCGCCGAAGCCTCCTCGCGCGTCAGTGACGGCAGCGTGCCGGTGAGCACGAAGGTCTGGCCCGCCAGCGGCCCCTCGCCGGGCGGTGGTCCCTCCTCCTCGAACCGCAGACCCTGTGAGCGCAGGTCGTCGATCAGCTTCAGCATCGCCGGGTCGGACAGATAGCGCTTGATCAGCGCCGCCATCTTCGCGCCGATCCCCGGCGTCTCCTGCAGCTGCTCCTCGGAAGCCGCGACCAACGCGTCGACGGTGCGGAATTGCTGCGCCAGCGCGTGCCCGGTGACGTCGCCGACCTCTTCGATCCCGAGCGCGAACAGCACCCGCCCGAACGGCTGCTGCTTGGAGCGCTCGATCCCGGCCAGCAGCTTGTCGACCGACAGCGGACCCCAGCCCTCGATCGCCTCAAGCTCGCTCCGATGCTCATGTAGGCGGTAGAAATCGCCCGCGGTTCGCACCAGTCCAAGCTCGACCAGCTGGTACACCCGCTCCTCTCCGAGCCCGTCGATATCCATCGCGCCGCGCGAGACGAAGTGATCAAGCAGCTGCTGGCGCCGACCAGGGCAGGCGGTGTTCGGACATACGGTGTAGACCGAGCCCTCGGGCTTGATCGTGACCGTGTCGCAGAACGGGCAGCGTGCGGGCGGCACCGGCCGCGGCGGGCGGTCCTCGCGCTCGGCCACGTGCGGCGCCGGGGAGACGACCTGCGGGATCACGTCGCCGGCGCGCAGCACGATCACCTGCTCACCCTCGCGGATGTCCTTGCGCTCGATGTCCTCCTCGTTGTGCAGCGTCGCGCGCGCGACCGTCACGCCACTGACCTGCACCGGTTCGAGTTCGGCCCAGGGCCGCAGGTCGCCGAACTTGCCGACGTTCCAGTGGATCTTGCGCAGCGTCGTGATCGCGGTGGTGGGCGGGAACTTCCAGGCGATCGCCCAGCGCGGCTCACGGCCGACGACCCCCAGCCGCCGCTGCAGCTCCAGATCGTTGATCTTCACGACCACACCGTCGATCTCGAACTCGAGCGAGCCGCGGCGGTCATGCCAACGCTCGCACTGCGCGATCACCTCCTCCTCGGAGTCGATCACACGGATGTCCGGGTTCACGGGAAAGCCGGTATCGCGCATGAACGTCAGCGCCTCGTAGTGGCTGCTGAAGCGCAGGTCCTCGGAGGTGACGCCGACCTGGTAGGCCCAGAAGCTCAGCGGCCGCTGGGCCGCAAGCCGCGGATCGAGCTGGCGGATCGTGCCCGCGGCCGAATTGCGCGGGTTCATGAACGTCGACTCGCCGCGCGCGGCCCGGCGTTCGTTCAGCGCCTGGAAGTCGGGCAACGACATGTAGACCTCGCCGCGCACCTCCAGCAGCGGGGGTGGCCATTCCGATGCTGGTCGGTGGTGACCAGCACCGTCACCCGAGGTCGTGGGGGGCTCGGCCGGCAGCCGCTGCGGGATCGAGCTGATCATCCGCAGATTGTGGGTGACGTCCTCACCGATCTGGCCGTTACCACGCGTGACCCCGCGCACGAACTCGCCGTTCTCGTAGATCAGCGACATCGCCAACCCGTCGATCTTGGGCTCGGCGACGAACTCGAAGTCCGCGTCTTCGATGCCCTCGCGCGCCAGGTGGTTACGCATCCGCTGCACCCAGGCACGGAGTTCATCGGCGGACCGGGCGTTACCCAGTGACAGCATCCGCTGCAGGTGCTGGACCTTGATGAGGTCCGAGACGAGTTCGCCACCAGTGCGCTGGGTCGGGCTGTTGGCGGTCAGCAGATCGGGGCGAGCCGGCCTCGATCGCGCGCAGTTCGTCGAGCAGCGCGTCGTACTGGTCGTCGCCGATCTCGGGGTCGTCGAGTACGTAGTAGCGGCGCCCGTGGTATTCGAGCTGCTCGCGCAGTTCGGCCGCGCGGTCGGCCGCGGGGTCAGGCTTCGCCACTCGGCTCCTCCGGTCGCAGAAGACGCTCGAGTTGCAGCTTGCGCAGCGACGCCACGCCGTCATGGTGGGTGAGGTCGAAGTGCAGCGGCGTCAGCGCCACGAATCCCGCGTCGATCGCGGCGACGTCCGTGTCAGTCTGGCTGACAGCCTCCACCGCCTCCCCGTATACGCGGTAGCGACGGCGCTGCGATTCGTCCTGGTCGACCATCTGCAGCTCGTCGCTGTAGTAGCGCTTGCCCAGCCCCACGACCATGATCCCCTCGGCCGGGCGGCCCGGGAAGTTCACATTCAGCAGCGTGCTCGGTGGCAGCGGCACGGCGTCGAGGTCCTGCAGCAGCCGCGCGGTGAAGCGTGCGGCCGGCTCGAAGTCGTACTGGGCGCTGTTGCGGAAGTCGAGCTCGAGTTCCATCGACTGCTGCGATACCGCGATCCCGGGAAGCCCGAGCACAATCCCTTCGAGCGCCGCCGCGACAGTGCCCGAGTAGGTGATGTCGTCGCCGACGTTTGCGCCGTGATTGATCCCGGAGACGACAATGTCCGGCGTCCAACCCTCGACCAGCCCGAGGCTCGCGAGCCGCACGCAGTCGACCGGCGTGCCATCGGTCGCGTAGCCGACGCTGCCGTCGCCGAAGTCGATCTCCTCAACCCAGAGCGGTCTGCGGGTGGTAATCGAGCGTGCCATCGCCGAGCGGTTGCCGTCGGGTGCGACCACCTGCAGCTCGATTCCAGGCAGTTTCAGCAGCTGGCGCCTCAGCGTCTGAAGGCCGTCAGCTGAGATCCCGTCGTCGTTGGTCAAGAGCACGCGCATCGCACGCTGATGCTAACCGTTGGGCAGGCTGCCAGAGCAGCGCGGGGCCTGCGCTGATTGGTCGCGCGCGTTGGCGCGCCGCTGGTTTCGCGCGTCGCCGTCGTAGCCTTGATGAGATGCGCCGCCACCCATACCGCGATCCGATGCTGCTCAGCGGCGGCCTGATCGTGCTGGTGCTGTTGATCAGGGTGTTCATCGACCATCATGGATCGTTCCCGGGCGACCATTACGCGATCGGTCATTTCTCGGCTCCGTATCTGACGGAGTCGGCGCAGTTGCGGGCCATGAACGATTTCGGCAGCGCGCTCGGGACTCCAGCGATCGCGATCCTGCTGGTGCTGTTTCCCGCGGTAACGCTCTGGCGCCGCCGTGATCTGATAGCGCTGGAAGGGCTCTTCGTGGCGTGTATGGCGGTCCCTGCGAACGCCTTCCTGAAGCTGGTGCTCGGTCCCACCCCGGACTGGGTGGCTGCGCATTTCGCGGGAACCAACTTCCCCAGCGGACACACGACCTTCGTGACCGCCGTGGTCGGATACCTGGGCGTGATCGCCTGGCGTCGCGGGCAGAAGGAGATCGCGGTAGCCGCCGCGCTGCTCGTTCTCTGCGAGGGGCCGACTCGAGTTACCGCGGGCACCCATCTGGTCGGCGACGTCGTCGCCGGCTATTGCCTCGGCGCGGCCTTTCTGATCGCTGCGCTGACCTGGGTCAAGTGGCGCTCAGACACGAAGTCCCAGGCAGGCCTGAGAGCGTCCAGCGAACCACGCAAAAGCCCTGCCTGAGCGCCTGCGAACCGCATAGACGGGCGTCTCGATTACGTCGACCCGCGCGGCCAACTTGCAGGCAACTGGCTCGGACGTGGCGCATCGCACCCTCCAAAGCGGTCGATTCGATACCGCTCGGTGCTGGCGGTGAGCGTGTGCTGCCGTGCGAACGTTCGTTGGAGACGGTCGTGAACATAGTCACCGAGCAGCGGCTCACCGCCGCTGCCCCCTGTCCAGCTCACAGCCACCAGGCAGGAGCCCAGCTGCAACTGAGCTGCAAACCACGTGAGCGCGTCCTCAAAGCTGCTGCGGTCCAGGTAATAGAGCACCTCCGAGCAGACGATCCAGTCCCAGCTACCGGCCGGCACCTCCTCAGGGAATCGTGCCCGTCTGAGCTCGACATTGTCGACGCCGACGAGGTTCTCGCGTGCAAGCTCGAGCGCGCGCGGCGAGAAGTCGACTGCAACAGTCTTTCGGCAGCGGGCCGCGAGCAGCCGCGTGAAAATTCCGATCGAGCAGCCGACCTCAAGACAGCGTGCGCAACCACCGGGTGGCAGCGCCGCGAGCGTCGCCTCATATTTGGCGCGCTCGTAAACGCTGGTGCGGTAATCCCATGGGTCGGCGTTGGCAGCGTAGAGCCGCTCGAAATGCCGGACAGTCGATGTCGGGCTCGTCACGAGCGCGCCTTCAGCAGGTCCATGCCGAGGCTCACAAGCTTCGGGTCGAGCCGATGTTGAAGTAGGAACAAGTCGAGATCGCGGCGGGCGCGATCGAGTCGGCTCCCACCGATAAGGGCATGGGATCCACCGAGCTCGGCGGAAAGTGTCAGTACCGTACGCGCGCACTGACTGACCGCGAGGCGGCATTCGAGTGCGGTTGTTATGTCACTGCTGGCCCCCATTGGGTCGGCAGAGCGGGATGTGACAGCGGGAATCTGTGCAAGTAGCCCGACGGTGCGCTCGAACCAGCAACCGATGGTGCTGACCGCAATCCGCAACTGCCCCAGGCGGTAGGCGGTCAGCTCCGCGAGCGAGCGAGCATGCAGCAGCTTTGTGACTTCGGTCAGGATGGCGTCCACGAGGCCGACCCAGGTGGACGTGGTGCGGATCGCATCACGTGAGAAATACGGTTCGCGTGATAGCTCATCGGCGCCACCCAGCACACACAGCACCGGCAGCGCGTGAAACCGCACCAGGTGGCTCTCGGATGCACGCAGACCCGAGGCGCAGTACCAGTTGCGATCGATCTCCATGCGGCTGTCGACCGCATCGACGTACACGAGTCTGCGGCTTCCATCTGCGGCGCTCGCCACCACGAGCGCACGGTGAACGCCGCCGGCCCCTGAGCAGAAGGTCTTCACGCCGTCGAGCACGCACCCACCGGCCGACCGCACCAGCCGGGCCGGCGAGCCCTCAGATGGTGTCGGATCAGCACCCCACACCCCAAGCAGCAAGTTATCGTCGGCGATTTCCGCCGCAGCTGAGTCTCCGGCCAGGAGCGCCAGCCGCTCCAGACCGTTGAGGTGGCCATCGAGGATACGCGCGGTGGACGCGTCGGCCGCGGCAACCGCACGTACAAGCTCAACCTCTGCCGCGAAGCCTCCCGGTAGGCGTCCCAAGAGGCCGGCATTCCTCAAGTCCGCGAAGTTCTCTTGCGGGAAGCCGGGAGCCGCGTCCAGCATCTGCGCACGCTCGGCGATGCGACCGAGCACCCGGGAGTGCTCTGTTGTCGCGGCCGCGACAGGCTGCTGTATCGGTTCGCTGCTGATCGGCATGGCGCTCTACTACCCGGTAGCCGACGGTTTGCCACGCCTGATCGACGAATTGGGCTCGCGACCGGCTCCCAGTCACGCACTTGTCGTTCGGGAGACGGTGAGCAGTCGGGGCTGCGTCGGCGGCTCGCCGTCGGGTCACTCAGGGCTTCGAAGGCTTGGTAGGCTCCACGTAAGTTGGATTCTCGACACTCGTTCAAGGTCAATAGTGAGCAGCAGGGTCCCTTGCACGTGTTGAAGCTGCGAGGAGAGCTTGACTTGGCCTCCTGCGTAGTGCTGGAGGAGGAATTCGAGCGCGTTGGACAGGCGGAGAGGATCGTCGTCGACCTCAGCGATCTCGAATTCATCGACTCAAGTGGGATCGGACTGCTGGTTCGTGCCAACGAGGATGCCGAGGCCAGGCACTGCAGCTTCGCGCTCATCAACGGCCACGGTCAGGTCAAGCAGCTGCTGGAATTGACCGGTTTGGCTACACGCCTGACAATCTGCGACACGCTCTCAGAGCTTGAGACCGAGCGCTAAGTTGGCAGATGCTGGAAGCCCGCTGGGAGCCAGGCTCGCACACGGCGACGTGGCCGTTCTGCGACAGCTGTTGGCACTGCTCAGCGAGGCCGTCGTCGTCCAAGATCTAGACGGCCGGATCATATTCGCCAACGACGCCGCACTCGCGCACGTCGGTCTCGAGTCTTGGTCTGACTTGCAGAACCAGCCGACCACGACACTGATGGCTGACTACGTCGTTACTGACGAGCGCGGCCGGGTGGTCGTTCACGACGAGATGCCGGCCGCCCGTCTGATTCGCGGCGAACCCGCGGAACCGCTGCTGATCCGCACCATTCACCGAGAGACCGGCCGAGTGCGCTGGAATCAGCTGAAAACGACACCCCTGGTCGACGAAAACGGCGGTCTCGCCGGCGCGGTCACCGTGATCGAGGATGTCACCGAGGTCAAGCGCAGTGAGACACGTACGCATGTTCTCGCAGAATCGGGACGCATCCTCGCGTCGTCGCTGAACTTCCAACAGACCCTCCGTAACGTTACGGAGATCGCGGTGCCATCGATCGCCGACTATTGCGGGGTCGATATCGTCGACGAGGCCGGGCGCCTGGCGCGCGTGGCAGCCGTGCTCAACGACCCTAACGCGCAGGATGTCGCGCAGGCTCTGAGCGAACTGGAGCCGGTGCTTCCCGACCGCAGTCGTCGGTTTGCCCAGGTGCTGCTCACCGGGGAGTCCTTCCACCTCCCGGAGATCAGCAACGCGGAGCTGGCATCGGTTGCGCGTAACGGCGAGCACCTGCGCCTGTTGCAAAAACTGGGGATCCGGTCGTACATGACGGTGCCGTTGCGCGTACCCAGTCGCACGATTGGTCTGATGACGCTGGCGACGACCGGAAGCTCAGGACGCAGCCTCGATGACAGTGATCTGGCGCTCGCTGAACAGCTCGGGCGGCGTGCGGCCGTCGCGGTCGAGAATTCACGGCTCCATACCAAACTCGCCACGGTCGCCGAGACGCTGCAACGTTCGTTGAGCCCAGACCCGCTGCCCGAGATCGCTCACCTCGATGTGGCGGCTCTGTATCGACCGGCCGAGACCAACCTCCGAATCGACGTCGGCGGTGACTTTTACGAGTTCTTCCAACATCACGGAGTCTGGTATCTGATCTTTGGCGATGTGGCCGGAAAGGGCGTGAGTGCGGCAACAATCACGGCGCTATTGCGCCACGGAGCACGCGTCGCATCCCGTGCCGAACCCGAGCCGGGAACGATCCTCGCCAGACTCAACGAGGCGCTGATACAGCTGCCCGCGGGCGAGCTGGCCACGGCTATGTGCGCGTGTCTGCATCCCGATCACATCGTGATCAGCTCTGCTGGCCATCCCCAGGCGATGCTGGTTGCCCCTGACGGCGGGATCCGGGAGGTCCCCACGCCCGGGCCGCTGCTGGGGGCCTTCGATGGCGGAGACTGGCCCGAGCAGGACGTTTCCCTCAGGCCAGATGAACTGCTGGTGTTGTACACCGATGGCGTGATCGAAGCGCCTGGCCGCGATGAACGCTACGGCACCGAGCGGCTGCGGACCTTCCTGCGCAGCAACGCGTCGCTCGCACCGGAGTTGATAATCAGCCGACTGGAACGGGAGCTCGATGACTTCTGCGTCCAGCCCGTAAACGATGACGTCGCCGTGCTGGCCCTTCGCTCAAGAGCAGAGAAGCGGGGCTAGCCTCAGCCGCCGCGTCCCGGGTCGCTCACCCGAACCGTGACGAACTCACCGTCGTCTGCGACTGCCTCAACCGACAAATCGTCGAGTAAGCCGCCGAGAGGCGCGCCGGAACGGTCCTTGGACGCCTGGGTCTTGAGCCCGGCCCCAACCTGCAGCGGCCCGAGCGTGAGATCGAGGCTGCGGCCCGCGGCCGTGATCGCGAATCCGACCGTTTGAGCATCATCGGCCATGGTCGCTACCTCCGACAACGTATCCGTCACCTCGCCCAGAGCGACGATGCGCTCAGTCCGGAACCAATGCTGAGCGGCGACTGCTGCACTGAGGTTCCCCAGGATCGGAGCGAGTGCCGCTCTTGGTTCCAGCGAGACCACGATGTCACCCTCGTGGCCCCCGGCGAGCGTTCGCTGTGGCGAGTGAGCTGATTCGCCACCGGGCATCGGCACGTCTGATTCGCGCAGGAACCGCAAGCGGACCTCGACACCCTCGTCGGGTCGACTGACGATCTCGGCACGGTCAGCAACCGCCATTATCACTGAAAGCCCCACCCCCATACGGTTCGGCGATGGCAGCGCCGGCTGCATTCCATGACCATGGTCGGTCACCCGCACATCGACGGCGTCGGCATCCGCGACGATCGACACGCGTATCGGTCCGGAGCCGTCGCTGTAGGCGTGCAGGACTGCATTGTTGGCAGCCTCACTCACGGCCGTGCACAGTCGGGTAGACAAGTCGCTGCCGAGACCGATGATCTCAGCCAGCGCGGCGATCAACGAACGAACCAACGTCACGTTCGACGGAGTGTTTTCGAGCTCCAGCTGAACCCGTATGGGTGTGGCGCTTAGCGATCGAATCACCATTGCGCTTCCCCGCTTCGCGAAACCGAAACGCGTTAATAGATCCACGAACGATCGCCGCGGCGACCTTGAGCATAGGAGCCAGACGGGGGCGATTGCCACGGCTCCGACGACCTCACTCCCGAAGGCACCCACTGAGGCTTAGGCCCCGGTGAACACCCTCAGGGAGATCACGTAGAGCGTCGAGCGCGCACAGCGACGGACCGAAGCCGCTAGGCGGGATTGTTGCTGAGCTTGTGCTCGCGGAGTGGCGGTCGCTCTTGGAGTGGCACCGCGCGGCTCTCCATCGCCGTGCCGGAGCCTCCCAGTGCCGGAAGGATCATCGATCCACAGGCATTCGCGTCAGCGAATCCCGAGCCAAACACCCGCGTCTGGGTCGCGACCAACACCGCGTACGCCATCGCCGAGAGATCCCGCAGCGGCTGGTGACGGTTCTGGCGTGTGCCGAGATCTACCTGCGCCAGCCCGTCGAGACCGACCCGCCTGAAGCAGTCGATCAGCATCGCGATCTCAACGCCGTAGCCGACGCTGAAAGGGATCTGTTCGAGCAGGGTCCGGCGCGCCGCCGTCTCCCCCGCCAGCGGCTGGTCGAAGACGGCCAGGTCCGGGAGGTGGAGGTTCAGGAGTGGTCGTGCCATCAGCTCGGTGACGCGGCCTCCCTCGTCCGTTGCGACATGATCACCGCTGCGGAAGGGACGCCGGAACGCCCCCTTCACCAGCTGTACCTCAGGGTCGCAAATCAGCGGTCCCACGATCCCGGTCAGGAAGCCGTCGTGGAAGCCGCCTGAGTCGGTGTCCGCGTAAACCACGATGTCGCTGGTGGTTGCCGCGAGGCCGCGCCACATGGCATCGCCCTTTCCGCGCGCGCGACCGTAGTCGGGCATCAGCTCATCCTCCTGCACGACCGTTGCACCGGCCCGCTGCGCGACCGTCACCGTTGCGTCGCTGGAGGCAGAATCGATCACCAGGACCTCGTCGAAGAGTCCAGCGGCGCGGAGCCGCTCGGCGCTGGCGGCGATCACGCCGATCGTCTCCTGCACCTCGCGTGCGGGGAGGATCAGCGCAATCGTCTCGCGTTTGGCGGCAAGCAATCGCTCGAGCGGGAATTGATCGGCGCTGTAGCTGCGCCGCGCACGCCAATCGGCGCGTGCCAGGTCCTGCGCGAGCCCCCGTGGCGCCCGTCCGTGTGAGCGCGCGGATGTTCGCACCCGCACACGTGAGCTGTAGCGAATCGAAATTCCGCGCTCGGTCAGGGCGTCCGCGAGCGCCTCATCCTCCAGGGCCGCACGCACCGGCAGCCCTCCGCAGCGCCCGTAGGCTGCCGCCGTGAGCGCCAGCGAAGCGCCGGAGAAGTGCGGATGCTCGACTTCGGCGCCGTCCCCGGCGCGGCGCCGAGCCTGCACAATCCGCTCCACAGCGTGTTGTTCGCGGACGTGGACGGCATCGGCGTGAAGCAGCTCGGTTTCGGCGGTGTCCAGCTCGATCAGGCCTCCGATCGCCTCGGCCCCGTCGGCCGCCAGTTGCATCTGGGTCCTGAGCCAGTCCTCGGCCACGACGGTGTCGGCGTCGGTGCTCAAGATCAATCCCTCGTGGCAGTCGACCGCGAGCAGGCGTGTGTGAGCGATGTCCATGCCTACACGGCGGGCTCGCCCCACCCCCTGCGGATGCTGGTGTTCGACTATATGCAAGCTCGGACCATGCCCTCGCCAGCGCTCGACCACTGCTCGGGTGTGATCGCGGCAGCCGTCTAGTACGACGATCACCTCGTACACGGCGCTAGTCACCCCTCGCTGGCGGGACAGCGCCTGCAGACAGGCCCCGATCCGCAGTTCCTCGTCCCGAGCAGGGATGACGATGATGGCCCGCAGCGCGCTCGCGGGCGGTGACAGTCCGATCATCGGGCCGGCCGGCCCGGGCCGTCGACGGCCATCGGCGCGATCATGACGTTGACAGCGCGTGCAGCCGCGACCAACCCCGGGATCAGCGCGACAGTGTTCTCGCATCCACCGCGGCGCGAGCCGGGACCGAGCCCGTCATGCATTAGCACCGCTCCGCCCACGGGCAGGCGTGGTTCGGCGTCAGCCAGCATCTCACCGGCCGAATCCCCTCTCCAGTCGTGGGTGTCGATGCTCCATCGCCGCAGCCACAGCCCGTGGCGCTCAGCGACGCGGACGCTCGCCTCGGTGACCACGCCCCAGGGCGGCCGCCACAGACGCGGCCTGAGCCCGACACGCGCGAGCGCCGCAACCGCCTGTCCAGTGTCAGCGTCCAGCTCGGCCTCGGTCAGCTGCGTATGCCGGACGTGGCAATGACAGTGCAGCTGCACATCATGGCCGTGATTGACCACATCTCGGAGCACTTCCTCGTGGTCAGTGATGCGTTCGCCGACGACGAAGAACGTCGCCGTCACGCCACACCGCCGCAGCTGCTGCAGAACCCTCGCGGTCCAGGTGCGGTCAGGTCCGTCGTCGAACGTGAGGTTCAGCGTCTCCATCGGGCGGCGGGTGGGGGCCGATCGTGGACGGCAAGGTTTTGCGCTCGTCATAACAGCGTTCTACCCGTCCTGAGAACGTTCAATCGCAGAGCACGCCCGCACTACCGGGGTATGCCGGTTGAAGCTCGGTGCAGCGGGTAGATAACGCGCACCGTTGCCACCTACATCGTCGTTGCGCGGAGTCTCGAGTTCGGTGGAATGGTGGGCAGCGCTGGGTCGCTAGTTGCAATCAGACACGACGGCCAGGACGCGCGAGCCGTACGCTTGGCGTGAGACCAAACGACCGAGCCGCATCAGGCGTTCCCGGTCGCGATCGTGTCCACCACTCGGGAGCAGAACACCGGCAGATCATCGGGTTTTCGGCTTGACACCAGTACTCCGTCGACATGCACCTGCTCGTCGACCCAAGTGCCGCCCGCGTTGCGGATGTCGGTTTGGAGACTCGGCCACGACGTGAGAGTGCGGCCGCTGATCACACCGGCTTCGACCAGCGTCCAAGGGCCGTGGCAGATCACGCCGACTGGTTTGTCATCGTCAAAGAAACCGCGAACAAATCGGACAGCGTCTGCGTCTGTCCGCAGCTGGTCCGGATTGGCAACACCGCCCGGCAACACCAAAGCGTCAAAATCGCTGCTACTGACTTCCTTGACCGCGACGTCTATTTGCACCATGTCGGCCGGGTCCAGATGATCGAACGTTTGGACCTCTCGCTTCTCGAGCGAGACGAGCTGAACGTCGGCTCCAGCGTCGCGGACGGCCCGCAGCGGCGCCGTCAACTCGACGCGTTCGACTCCGTCGGTGAACAGGAACGCAACCTTCTTGCCGTCGAGCCTGTTAGCAGTCGTCATCATGATCTATCCCTCTAGGTTGTGATCCCATGCGCGCATCGGCGCTGTTCTGCGGTGCCGTTGACCGCGCTTTGGCGATCTCATTTGGATCGAGATGGAGTGCGCCGGTGGCACCCTGAGAGCCATACGCGCCACCTGCTCGACGGCTTGCGCCTGCGATAGCTGACACCTTCTACGGGAATACCCGCGACCGTCACGACGCAAACGTTCGGCACCGGGTCCGGTTCGCGGTTGCCTGTTGTCCCCTGGGCTGACAGAGGGCGTTGGCCGTCTAAAGCGTCCAGCGAACCACGCAAAAGCCGTGGCTGAGCGCGAGCCCGAGCTGGTCAGCGCGTAGCCGTCCCTCTGAATCGCGGTCGATCCGCGCGAACTTCAGCACGCTTGAATCCTGCGCCACCATCTGCTCGAGCAGCTGTTCTACTTGATCCTGATCTGTGACCAATTCAGGCGTGGCCATCACGTCCTTACCGGCGACACGCAGGTGCTCGGCTCGTCCCTCGACCAGGTTCAGTTTCCAGCGTCCACCACCGGGCGTGAGCATCACCTGGCCGTCGCGCACGTAGCTGAGCGGCACCTTGTAATGGCGGCCGCTGCGACGGCCGGTTAGGTAGGCGAGCATTAGCTTGTCCCCCAGAGGGGTCTTGAACGGCATCCCCAGCAGCACTCGCATCGGTACGTTCATCACTGCCATCACACGCGCCTGGATGCGACGCGAGCGGGGTCGGCTGTCAGCCATCTTCCATCATCCTTTCTCGATCAGTCCACGCCACGCCGGGCCGCCCGGTGCGGCGAGGCGGTTGAGGTCGCCGCCCGGTGCGGCGCTGGCGGTGCGTTCGGCGCCCGGTGCGGCGCTGGCGGTGCGTTCGGCGCCCGGTGCGGCGCTGGGAGCTCCGTCACCGAGGGGCGCGGCGTTGGCGGCGAGCCGGTCAAGCAGCTCGGCGAGCTGCGCGGCGTCGGCTTCATCGAATCCCTGCTTCAGCTGTGCGTCGAACGCGATCGCCGCGTCACGCAGCGCAATGAAGTGAGTCTCGCCGGCGGCGGTCAGCTCGACCACCTGCACACGACGGTTGGAGTCGTCACGGCGGCGAGTCACGAGACCCTCACGCTCCAACGTGGTCAGGTGGTGCGTGAGCGTCGCCTCCGTCACCCCCACCGCGGCCGCGAGGTCGCGCTGCTTGACCGATCGCTTGATCTTCACGTTCAGCAGCACCAGCCAGATCGGCAACGATCCACCGGCCTGCGTCAGCGCAGTGTCGAAGGCCCTGCCAACGACGCGTGCGGTCTTGGTCAGATGCAGTCCGATCGGCACCGTCTCGGGCCGCTGCGGGGGTCGCTCATCGGTTGTCATGACCTCAGCCTAACAGAAACTTCGACATCTAACTATTAGATCTCGAAGTTTGATTCGTGGCGAGCTGCCGCGCTGCGTCGGATCCCGGCTTCGGCGGACCCCGGCCTCGGCGGCTTCCGGTCGCACCGTGGGCGTCTTGCGTCACCTTTGTCACGCCTGGTGTGACAAAGGTAGGTCAAGACGATCTCTGTGCGGCAAGCGGCACCAAAACCGGGTGCCTAACCACGTGCGGCAAGCGCCACCCAAACGGGGCGCCTAACCACGTGCGGCAAGCGCCACCCAACGGGTGCCTAACCACGTGCGGCAAGCCGCGCCGAACGGGGACGCCTAACAGGTTGTCTCAGTCGCTCGGGCGCCAGGAGGCCGGAGCACACCAGATCTTCCAGATCGACGCGCCTTTGAGGCGGCTGTGGAAGCGGCCGGGCAGGATCGATGACGGGACCGACTGTCCGGTCATCTGGGCCAGCCAGGTGTTCGTGCCCGGGTTGCCCCAGTAGTAATCGGGACAGCTCATGTCCACCAGCTCCCGCCGCAACTGGCTCACTCCCTGTTCGCGCGCCTGGGTCAGCGTGACCGCCGACGAGAGGCTTCCCGGCGCCGCCAGCACCAGCACGAGTACAACCAGCGCGACGACTGAACCCCCAGCGAGCCCCGCCCGAGCCCGTGCCCGTGCCCCGTGTTCCCCATGTCCCACCCGTGTGCCCACGCGCGGCGCCGGTGGATCGGCCGATCGCGTCGAGCAGCCAGCGCGCCAGACGTACGGCGGTCACCGCGGCCACCAGCGTCAGCGCCATGATCCCGGCAACGTTGTAGCGCCAGTTGCCCGAAAACCCATGGAGCGTCTCCAGCGCGACGATCAGAATCCAGCCGAGCCCAAACACCAGCAGCGCACGCTCGAGCCCGGAAGCGCCCCACACACGCGCGAACGAACTCCCACGCCCGCGCGGCAGCGCACCCCAGATCGCGGAAAGCACGGCGACAGCGACCAGGATCGTCGGTAACAGCCCGAGCGTGTTCGCCGACTGAGTCAGGGTCGCCCGAAATGGATGACCGGTGGTGATCGGGGTGCCGCTGGTGCCGCCGATATCAGAGAGCGCGGCCGAGGACTTGCCCGAGTGCAGGATCTCCGGTACCGCCCAGAGTCCAACGATCACGAGTACGGACAGCACCGCCTCCCACAGCGCGATGTGTCCGTTGCGCCACGCCCAGAACGAGTAACAGGCCACGAACACGGTGCCCTCGGGGCGCAGCAATGAGAGGCAGATCAGGCACACGATCGCCCAGCGGTGTTTGCCGAGCTGGGCCGCATAGACCGCGCCCACCACCATCGCCGCGGCCGGAATCGCATCAAGTCCCAGCAGCATGAAGTACAGCCACCATGAGGACAGCAGGACCAGGATGGCCGCGCATCCGGCGGCCCACCAGCCCGCCATGCGATAGGCCACCACGGCGGCC
This sequence comes from uncultured Actinomycetota bacterium, assembly GCA_963737115.1. Lineage (GTDB taxonomy): Bacteria > Actinomycetota > Thermoleophilia > Solirubrobacterales > Solirubrobacteraceae > Palsa-465. Next base: position 98,672 of record CAVTRM010000014.1, on the reverse strand, counting down.
CCGAACACGGTCATGAACGCACATACGCGTGCGATCAGCAGCCAGTAGTCGATCAGCAGCTGCCCGTGCGTGAACCAGGTGACCGGTCCCATCAGCAGGATCGGTAGCGGCTTCCAGGCCGGGAACGAGTTGGTGTCAAGCGAGCCATGACCGAACAGCTCACGGGCATAGACGGCCCAGCCTTCCTGGTCGTATCCCATCGTGCGCGAGATCAACAGCGAGATCAGCGCCAATACGACTGAAAGTCCAAGCAGTGCAAGACAGCGCCGGGCCTCAAGGCCGATGCGCGGTGTGCGGGTGGGACGGCGACCCGCGATCACGGTTTGATCGCCCGCGCGGACGGTGCGCTCGCCCCCGGCACCGATCATCCGCTGATCACCCGCACGCCGCCGTAGCCGGCACCGGCAAAATGCAGGCCCATAGGTGAAGCGGTCGGACCGGCCTCGATGCGGGACCGCCCTTCCAGCAGCTCCGCGAACTGCTCAACGCTGCGGCGACCGCGGGCAACGTCGAGCATCGTCCCGACCAGGATGCGGTTCATGTGGCGCATGAAGGTGTCGGCCTCGATCCAGAACTCCAGCAGCAAGCCCGAGCCCTCGACGCCGGTCTGAGCCAGTCGGTCCTGCTGCTGCGGGCCACCACCCGGCGGCCGGACGGCACCTGGACCGAGGACCCCTGAGCGCAAGTCCGTGAGCTCCCAGCGAGCGGTGTAGACGTCGCGACTGAAGCGCACGTGATAGGTGTCAACCGGCGTGAACGCGGTGAAGTCATGGGTTCCCGGAAGTAGCGCCGCACACGCGTGCAGTGCCGCGATCTCGGCGTCGCCCATCTGGCTGCGCCAGTGCAGGACGTGGCCAAGCTCAAGTGCCGGGCGGGCGGAGCGCGCCAGCACGCGGTAGCAGTAAGCGCGTGAAGTGCAGTCACGGCGCGCGTCGAAGCCGTCCACAGCCCGCTCGGAGGTGAGCACGGCAACGTCGTTCGGGAGCAACGCGTTCAGCGCCTCAATCGGCGCCGGGTCGCCCTCATAGGAGGCGACCTGCGCCCAGGCATGGACACCACGGTCGGTGCGCCCGGCGACCGTCACGGATGGCGGATCGGGACCGTCCAATGGCCGCCGCAGCACTACCGCCAGCGCGCGCTCAAGTTCGGCCTGCACGGTACGCACCGCTTCGGGCTGCACCGCCCAACCCGCGAACTCGGTCCCGTCGTATTCGATCGTCAGGCGCGTCGTCATTGCCGAGCATCAGCGTACGAGGTCCGAACGACACCGTTGTTAGACTGCCCGCGTGGGCCCCGTGGTGGTCTTCCTCAGCATCGGTAGGTGCGGTACGCAGTGGCTAGCGGCGAATTTCGCGGAGCTGTATGGCGGGTCGCTGGAGGTCGAACACGAGCCGCTGGGCGGTCGCTACTGTCCACGCCGCTACTTTCGCTCCTACGCGAACCCAGAGCAGATGCTGGAGGTCGCGGAAGTCGCGGAGCATGTCGAGCGTGTGGCCCGGACGGACTACTACGTCGAGACGGGGTGGCCGGTGCACGCGGCCCTCCCGCTACTGGCAGCACGGTTCCCTGACCGGCTGCGGGTGGTTCACCTCGCCCGGCATCCTGTGCCGTCGGCGGTGTCGCAGCTGTCGCACAACACCTGGCCCGGCGGCCCGCCACAGGAGCTGAACCGGCTTGCCGTGCTGCGGCCGACCGACTCCAACGTGTTTCAGCCGCAATACGCTGATCAATGGGAGCAGCTCAGCGCATACGAGAAGACGCTGTTCTGGTGGACCGAGGTGCACATGTTCGGGCTCGAGTTCCCGGCTCGGATGGCGCAGATCCCCTGCGTCCGGGTCCAGTCGGAGCGACTCCTCGCCGGTGATCGAACCGAGCTGACGAGGATGCTCGAGCTGATGGAACTCGATTGGGATGAGCGCTGGGTCGAGCGTTCGAGCCTGATGATCGATCGCTGGCACCATCAGACCGACCGCTCCTTCGATCCGGGTCTGATCGCGCGGCACAGCGAGACTCTCCGCACCGCGCGCGAGCTCGGCTATGAACCGCTGGAATTCGACACTGCGGCGCTCGACCGCCGTTATAAGCTCGCCAACGGCCCTGGCGATGAGCGCGGGGCAGCGGTGGGCGCCTACAACGTCGGAATCCTTTTAGAGCAGTGCGGTGACACAGAAGCCGCGGAAGCCGCCTACCGCCGTGCCGCCGACCACGGACTGGCGGCCGGCGCATACAACTTCGGGGTGCTGCTCGAGGCGCGCGGCGACGTGGACGGCGCGCTCGACGCCTACCGGCGAGCGCTGCGCTCAGGTGATCCCACGCCGGCGGCCCGGGCCAGCGACGCGGTCAAGCGGCTGAGCGGCGGCTGAGCGGCTGAGGCACTCGGTCACATCGTCCGCGAGCACGCGCGCGTTGGCACCGTAGGCCATGGTCCGATGGTTGCCGGGCACGGCTCGCACGCTGAGGCCCCCGCCGGCGAGCGGTGACCAACCGAGATCAGGGGTGCGGTCCGGCCGCCCCCATCCTTCGCTAGCCCAGAACAACGTGATCTGCCCCGCGTATCGCTTCGGTTCATACCTAACGCGGACGATCGATCCGGGTGGCGTCGGCACCTGCCAGTCCCGAGGCAGCCTCGCCAGCAACCACCTGAACGAGCGGTGCCTGGTGATCGCTGGGATCGCGTGCCTCAGATATGCGCCTCTCCCGAGCCACGATCGTGTCCGCGACTCGTCGAGCACGCGCCGGAACTGGGCGAGGTTCGCCGACTGCATGCGCAATCTCACCGGCAGCGGAAACGCGTATCCCGGCGCCGGGCTGTCGAGCATTCCCAGAAACTCGACACGCTCACCCGCTGCGAGCAGTTGACGCGCCATCTCGTAGGCGATCACGCCGGCGAACGAGTAGCCGATCAGGCGGTAAGGACCGGTGCGCTGTATGCGGCGCAGCTCCTGTACGTAACGCGCAGCGGTTCGCTCCAGCGGTGGCTTGACCTGCCATCGACGTGAGAGTGGATCTTCGATCTGGAAAATCGGCTGGTCGCTGTCGAAGTGCGCTCGCATTGAGAGCAGCTCCGCCCATCCGTGGATCCAGAACAGTGGGGGTTGGGTTCCATCGAGGTTGACGCCGCGCCAGATATCCGGTTCTGCTGGCTGTGCATCGATCGCGCTGGCCAGCTGCCGGATTGTGGCGCCGTCCAGCAGCACAGACAGCGGCAGCTCCCTGCCGGTCCGCTCCGCGATCTCCTCGATCAGCCAGACCGCGAGCAGCGAATCGCCGCCGCGCTCGAAGAAGTCGTCGTCGGGTCCGATGTCGCGCTGATCCAGCAACTCGGACCAGATCCCGGTCAGCGTCGCCTCGGTCGGGGAAAGCGAGCTAACCGAATCGGGTCGGCCGTGATCTCCGGACGCTGTGCTCGCCGTCATCTGGCTTGCCCAGTGAGCTCGACGGGAAACGAGGTCTGGAGCGGCCCGGTGGGGCCTTCGACGATCGGAACCTTGCTCCCGGCCAGGTGCAGCAGCACGCTCCTCGGTGAGCGCGTACATGGCCAGCGAGACGCGTCGAGGCCGGCGAATCGCGCGAGGATCGTGAGCAGCAGCGGATCTGCCGGGACCCATGTATCAGCGAGACGGATTTCCGCCCACTCATGCGGCGTGGCGAGCGGTCGCGACAGCAACAGCCCGTACGCCATCCGCGCCTCGATTCCAAGCGCCCGGCACTCACTGACGACGAACCGCGATGCGGTCATGCAGCCGGCGAGACCGGTCCGCCGCGCGAACTCCACATCACCGGCAAGGGCCGCAGGCAGCAGGTAGAAGTCAAATCCCGCGGCCTGCTGCAGAACACGCTGGATGACTGGCGGAAACGGCACGTCGTCGTTCGCCGGTCGCACCTCGAAGCTGGCGACGATCTGGTCGGCGCCGACGACGGTCTTCACGCGCCGTCGCGCGGGCAACAGCACCGCCGCGGTCACGCCCGGGGTTGCGTAGGTGCGATAGCGCACCGCGAACGCTGGCGACCGAGATTGCTCGGCGCCTGTAAGCGCATTTGCCCACGAGTGCATGGTCTTCAGGTAGACGCGCGCGGATCCGAGCCGCAGCGCGATGTAGTGCAGGTCCGACCACGCGTATCTGACCTCGCCGTCGACGTGAGTCCGAGCTAGTCCGCGGTCGCAGAGAACAGCCGCGATCGCGGGTGAGATCCCGAACTCGAGTTCGGCTCGGCGCGGGACCACCTCGTAGACACGTGCGTCCGCCGGTACAGCATCGAGCGTCGCGATCCAGCGATCGATCGTGTCAAGCGGCAGGGTGTCGGGCGCTACCGGATCATGCCGCGCGTCAGGCGCCGCGCGCATACAGCACCGGGCATTTTGAGCAGATCGGCATGAGGCCGTGCTGGTTGACCGTCTCGCGTAGCTGTTCGAGCTCAGCTCCATGCCAGACTTCGGCGACCTCAGATGTCGCGACCGAACCGATGGCCAGCTCGGGGAACAGCTTGCAGGTGATCGCCTCGCCGCTCGGAAGTACGTCGAGCCGGCTGTTGATCGAAACGCAGCGCGTCAGTCCGCTGGCGGGGCGCTCGCTTCCGGCCAGGAACCCTTCGAGGCTCGCGTCGTCGACTTCTGGGTTGTAGCGCACCTTCGTGTGCCACTCGGCGGCGTCGATTCGGGCCAGATCGCTGCGCAGCTCGTCGACCCCGGCGAGGTCGAGCCCGAACGTGAACGAGTGCCAGCTTCCGCTGCCGCGCGGCACGCGTGCCGCGACCCCGGGAAGGTGCTCGTCTACGTAGTCGTCCATCAGCTCGGCTGTCTGCTCGGATATGTGCCACGGGTAGCTGAGGTACACGGCGTCGACACCCTCGTCCTGCAGGAAGGTGACGAAGTCGAACAGCTTTCCCACCATCGAATCCTGGAACACGCAGTTGACGGTGACCTCCCCGTGATAGTTGCCGGCTTCGCGCTCGCTGACCAAGCGGCGCAGGCCGTTCACGGCCCGGCGCCAGGAGAGCGGGCCGCGCAGCGCATTGTGCTCGGACTCGAACCCGTCGAGTGCGATGAACATCTCCAGACGATCGGAGATGCTCAGCAGTGAGTCGATGCGCTTGTCGATGTAGACACCGTTGGTGCACACCGATGTCCAGCGTCGGTGTGCGACGAGCAGCTCGACCAGTTCGTCCCAGTGGGAATAGAACAGCGGCTCACCGCCCCACAGGAACACGTTCGCCCCACGTTCGGCCGTCGCGTCAAGCACCTTGGCCACCACGTCGATCTCAAGGTCGCGGCTCTGCTCTTGGGCGTCGAATTGCTGGTGGTATCCGTCCTCGCTCCACTCGTAGCAGTGGTGACAGCGCAGGTTGCAGCGGTTGGTGAGCTTGAAGCTGATCTCGTCGGGCAGCGGTCGCACGGCCTGCCGGGTGCGCTGCGCGGCGAGCGCCGCGGGGGCTACGCGGCGCAGCTTTTCGAACGCCGTGCGGTCGACGGCGGGACCACTCTTCACCTGGGTCATGACTCGCTCCTCGCGTTGGCGGCCGTCGGGGCGACGGGATGCGCCGATGCCGCGTAGTACCTGGTGCACGCGGTGCAGATCGGGAACAGCTCACGCCGCAGGTGGGATCGGACCTGGGCCGCTCGCTCGCCGTGCCAGATATCCAGCAGTCCGCGCTCATAGATGTTGCCGACCGTGATGTCGTAGAACGAGTGGCAGGTGGTGACGTCACCGCGCGCCGAGATCTCCATATACATCCACGGCACGGCGCAGCGCTGGTGGAAATCGGCCATCGCCTCCCAATCAGCCGACAGATACGCGGCGATCGTGTCGCGCTCGAGCGTCCGTGGCTGGGGGAAGAACCGGATCCCGCGCTCATGACATTCGTCCTGCACGCTCAGCATCTGACGCAGCACCTCGTCGACGTCCACGTCTGCGAAAACGGCCGGGTCGCGTACGTAGGCGGCGGCACTCGGGGTGCTCATCACTCCAAACTCGTCGTGTGCGACGCGCGCGTAGTGGCGATGCTGATCAGCCGTGACGTAGCTCTGCATCTCGATGCTGACAGCACCGAACCGCGCGAGGTCGATGTCGTCGAAGAACGCCTCGATCGTGTCGTAGTTGCCCGGCGTCACCACGAACGTGAGGCCGAGTTCGGGATACGGAAGCCCGGTTTCGCGTTTCAGACGGTCGATCGCATCGATTCCCTGGGTCGCGCGGTCATACACGCCCGCGCCACGCTGTGCGTCGTTGATCTCCCGGGGACCGTCGAGCGAGATCCAGACCCGCCTTGGATAGTCGCTCACGAGTCGATCGGCGTGTGCTCGGAGGGTCGTGCCGTTGGTCGGGAACGAGACGTCACAGCCGGCCTCTCCAAGGACCTCGAGAAGCTGCCAGATGCCGCGGTACAGCATCGGCTCGCCGCCGAAGAACTCGACACGCGGTTTGTCGTCGAGGCACTCGCCGAGGCGCTCGAGCAGCACCTCGAGGTCGAGCTCGGCGAGGTTGGGCAACGCCGTGTAGGCGCCGGAATCGCCCCACTCGTAGCACATGTTGCAGCGCAGATTGCAGCGCTCAAGCAGTTGGATGACGAGCCACGACGGGCCCGCCGGAAGTGGATGCGCGTCAGCCGGCGTCATACGAGCTCCTCCGACACGAGTGGTTGCAGGTCTTGCTCACCCGCTGCGAGCAAGTGGTGGTGGAGGTCCTCGAGCACGTCCTGGTCGAAACCCGTGTCCCGCCAGCGCAGGAAATCGATCCCGAAGCCGAGCTCCTCCCAGAGCTCGCCGTTCTTGCCCTCCGGCTCGCCCCACGGCGGCAGCAACACGACCGGCGTCGCCGCGGCAAGCGAGTCGAGCAGCGTACCGCCACCGGGCTTGCTGACCACGGCCATGGCCTCGCGCACGTTCACGTGCGCTGCCGGGAAGCCGGGCTCGCGGCGATAGCGGATATCGCCGCCGGCGACAATCTCACCGAGTGGCGGGAACGTCAGGTCTCCGTCGCGGTCGCGTACCCAAGGGCGCCACTCGGGGTCGGCCACGTAGCGCCGGTCGCGCGGTCCACGCGCGTCCCAATCAGCGGCATCGGGGCCGAGCACATCGAGCGCATAGCCGGCGCGCGAGAGCTCGCTGAGCACCTCGACGTAGGTCCCCATCCCCCACCCGCCTCCGTGGGCTACCAGGCGGCGCTCGCGTTCGGCGAACGCGAGCGGCGGGCCGGCCGGAACTGGCAGGCGCCTGCCGAGACCGCGTCGCCGCCAATCCCACAGCCAGAGCTCGCGTTGCACCCCGCGGGCTGGAGCGTCGTGGGTGCGGAAGGAATCGCCCGCGACGGCGTCGGCGAAGCAGAGGTCGAGCTCGAGCAGGGTTTCTGGCATCGAGACCGCGTAGCGTTCGAGCACCGGCAGCCAGTACCCGGACCACACGAGGAAGCGGGCGCGGCCGTCTGCTCGCCAGCGGGCGAGCAGCTGCTCGACGCGTTCCTGGTCGAGCCGCCCCTCCACGCTGCCGGCCATCCGTCGACCGGCCTGCGCCAGCCGGAAGTCTCGATGAAACGCCTGCTGGTGAAGCTGGTGACGTGCGAGGTGCTCGTCGGTGAACCAGCCCTCGATCACCTCCACGTCGACTTGATACCCGGCGTCACGCAGCTGCGCCTGATGCAGCAGGGCCGCGACATATGAGCCGAGCCCGACAGCGGACGTGAGCACGGTCAGTGGTGTCACGGCCGCGGCATCGAGTCGAGGAACGTGGCGAGGTCGGTGAGCGAGTCGAAGTCGTCGTAGCTGAGCCGTTCGAAATCGACCTCGATCGCCAACGCGGCCTCGATCTCGAGCACGAACTGCAACAGCTCGAGCGAGTCGAGGCCGACATCACCAATCACACTCGCGGTGTCCGGAAGGTTCTTCAGATCCGGATCGCCGCGAAGGTTGGCAAGGACGTTCTTGATGGCGATGACAGTGGGCATATATGCGTTTCCTCCGCGGTCGATCTCAGCCTCAGATCAGTGCCACCTTCTCGATCTTCCCGTTCGTCGTCCGCGGCATGCTGTCGACGATCTCGATCGTCTGGGGGATCATGAACGGCTCGAGCAGCCCACGGCATGCCGCGCGCAGGCCAGTCGGCGTCATTCGGGTTGGGTCGGAAACCACCACGTAGGCGTGAATCGCGTCACCGAGGAGCTCGTCGGGGCGGCCGATGACAGCGGCCTCCAACACACCGGGTAGCGATCGCAGCGCAGCCTCGACCTCGGCGGGCGCAACCTTTTCGCCGCGTGACTTGAGCACATCGTCCATCCGCGAAACGAAATAGAGGTACCCGTCCTCGTCCAACCGACACAGGTCGCCTGTGTAGAGCACGCGCTCCATCCTATCCCTGCCCGGGCGCAGCCGCCGGGCAGTCTCCTCGGGACGGCGCCAATAACCGGCCATCACCGTCGGACCGCGGACGACCAGCTCCCCGACCGCACCGGGCTCGACGACACGGTCTTCGGCGTCCACGAGCCAGATCTCGTTACCGGGGATCGCAATCCCGACGCTGCCGGGCTTGCGCTCCAGGTCGGCCGGCGGCAGGTAGGTGCAGCGCTTGCATTCCGTCAACCCGTACATCGAGAAGATCCGCGCGCTCGGGAACGCGGAACCTAGCCAGGCCAGCTGCTCGCCCCCAAGCGCCGACGCGGTGCTTGTAATCGTTCGCACGCCGGTCAGGTCCCAGCGCTGGATCGACGGAAGCTTCGCCAGCATCGCAAACATCGTCGGCACCCCTGGGAAGACGGTCACGCGCTCACGGACGATCGTGTTGAGAATCTGTCCGGGTAGCTCGAATGAGCGCTCCAGCACCAGGCGTGCGCCGGCCCGCACACTCATGATCATCTGGTAGAGGCCGTAGTCGAACGACAGCGGCAGTGCGCACAGCAGCACGTCGCGGTGCGTGAGCTCCAGGTAGCTGCTGATCGACTGCGCGGCCGCGTCCACGTTGTCGTGGGTCACCATCACGGCCTTTGGCTCGCCGCTGCTCCCGGAGGTGTAGATCAGCGCCGCGAGATCGGCGCCGGCCGGCACGGGCAGGTCGTCGGCGATGCATGAACCGGCAGCGACGGCCTCGTCCAGCGTTAGCAATGCGGCGGGGTCCAAGCAGCCCGTGGCGGGGTCCAAGCGGTCGGAGGCGGGGTCCAAGCGGTCGGTGGCGGGGTCCGACGCATCTGGGGAGACGCCCCCGCCGACGATCACCGAGCGGAGCTTGCCGAGGCCCGCTGTCCGCTGCGACCCCGACGAGCGATGTGTCCGTGATCAGCGCGGACGGGTCGGCGTCGCTGAGCACCCATTGCAGCTTGTGCGCGGGGGTCCGCGGGCTGAGCATCACCACCACCGCCCCGCACATCGCCACGGCCCAGAAGCCAACGACCGCCGTGATCGTGTTGGGGCTGAACACGATCACTCTGTCGCCGGACTGCACCCCACGGATGCGCAGGGACTGGGCTACGGCGGTCGCATCGTGCCGGAGCTGAGCATAGGTGAGCGTCGCGTCGCCCGCGCGGACCGCCTCGGCGCCGCCGGACCGCTGCGCCGCCTCGATCAGGAAGTCACGGAGCATCGCGAGCAGCCCGACGTGTGCGTGCCGCACGTGGCGTGGGACTGAATGGCCCCGGGGTGATCAGCGACAGGTCGCCGGGCCCGAGGCGATCGGCCGCGGTCGCGCGCTGATGCCAGAACGGATAGATCAGCGGCGGGCGGCTCACCCGCTCGAGCCGCTGCTGGTCCTCGTGGCTCAAACGCAGCTTGATCGCGGCGAGGTTGTCGCGCAGCTGTTCCTCGGTGCGGGCACCGATGATCAGACTCGAGACCCCCGGCCGCCGCAGCAGCCAGGCCAATGCGACCTGGGCCGGGGACACACCGTGGCCCTCGGCGATTTCAACCAGCGCATCGACCGTGTCCCAAAGCTTGTCCTCGTCGTAGATCGGCGGCTCGTCCCAGTCGCTGGCAAAACGCGAACCATCGGGCGCCTGCTGACCACGGCGGTACTTGCCCGAGAGCAGGCCGCCGGCCAGCGGACTCCAGATCAGCAGGCCCAATCCCTGATCGATCGCCGACGGGACGATCTCGTACTCCGCCGAGCGCTCCTGCAGTGATAGGTAAACCTGCTGGCTGACGAACAGCGGCAGTCCTGCGGCGCGTGCCTCGCCGAGCGCCTTCATGACCTGCCAGCCGGCGAAGTTTGAGCATCCGACATAGCGGACCTTGCCGCTCTGGATGAGGTGCTCAAGTGCGCCGAGCGTCTCCTCCAACGGCGTCTGACCGTCCCACTCGTGAAGCTGATACAGATCGATGTGGTCGGTTCCCAGCCGCCGCAGGCTTGCCTCACAGGCGCGGATCAGATGATGGCGGGAGAGACCTGCGTCGTTAGGCCCTTCGCCCATCCCAAAGCGGGCCTTGGTGGCGAGGATCACGTCATCGCGGCGCGCTCCGAGCGCCTCCCCGACGATCTCCTCGGTCCTGCCCATCGAGTAGACGTCGGCCGTGTCGATCACGTTGACCCCCGCCTCGAGTGCGAGCTCGATCTGCCGCCGTGCGTCCTGCACTTCACCGGTACCGACCTTGGCGAACGCGCCGCGGCCGCCGAACCCCATCGTGCCCAGCGTCATCGCGGAGACACGCAAGCCCGAACGTCCGAGTTGGCGGTATTCCACTACTCCTCCTTCGCAGCTGCGATTTCGAGGCAATTGACGCGCGTGGGCGTAAGAATAACCGGCGCGCTCGGCGGCGATGCCAGTTGACGAGCGGTGGCTTGGGGCGCAACCGCTTAGGATCACGACGATGTCAGAGCCACCCCCGGGCATCTTCGCTCGCGGAATCGGGATCGGGTTTGCGCTGCAGGTAGCCGGCGCCGGGCTTGCGTTTGTGCTGCAGCTCTGCCTCGCGCGATGGCTCGGCGCTGCAGCCTACGGCACCTACGCCTTCGTGCTGGCATGGAGCGGGATCCTGGCGATCGCGGCCGGGTTGGGATTGCCCACGCTGGTGCTTCGCGCGCTCCCCGGCTATTCGGTTCACAAAGACTGGAGACGCGTCAGCGGCCTCGTCACCACCGCGCTCGCCGTCACGGCGCTGGTCGGCGCGGTACTCGCGCTGCTGGGAATCACGCTGGTGCTGACGTTTGGCTGGCAGACCAATGTGTCTGTGATCGGCTTTGTGATGGTGCCGCTGTTGACGCTGATGGCGCTGCTCCAGGAAATGGTCCGCAGCTTCCGGCACATCGCGCTCGCCTATGGCCCGTCGCTGGTCCTGCGTCCCTGCCTGATCATCTTCGCTGCCGGGACGCATCGTCGCCTTCGGTGACCGGCTCGACAGCAGCGTTGCGCTGGCGCTCACAGCCGCCGCCACGGCCGTCGTGATTGGCGTCCAGGCGTGGCGCTTCCGGCGCGCGCTCGGTCGGCTCGTGTTGTCGGCACGGCCGCTGTATGAACGGCGCCTCTGGATCAAACAGGCGCTGCCGTTCCTGCTTGTGTCGGGCTTCGTCGTGATTATCGAGCAAACCGACATCGTGATGGTCGGCGCGATTCGCGGCGACCGCGTCGCCGGTCTCTACGCCGCGGCCGCTAAGACAGCAGGTCTGGTCGCGCTCGTGCTCGTATCGGTCAACGCGATCGGCGCGCCGATGTTCTCGACGCTGCTGGCGCAGAACCGCCGCACTCAGCTGCAGCGGCTCGTATCCGCAAGCGCCGTATACGCGTTCTGGCCATCGTGTCTGGTTTGCATCGTGCTCGCGGTCGGCGCACCGCTCGTGCTCAGTGCGTTCGGGCCGGGGTTTTCCGCGGCCGCCTGGCCGCTGCGTGTGTTGCTCATCGGCCAGTTCGTGAACGCCGCCGCCGGCTCGGTGGGGTGGCTGATCCTGCTCTCAGGCGGTCAGAATGTCGCCGCTCGGGTCTACGGATGGGTGGCGCTGATCCATCTCGCTCTGCTCGCCGTTCTGATCCCCGCGTTCGGGATGATCGGCGCGGCGGCCGCGACGACGCTCACGATGAGCCTCTGGAACGTCTGGCTCCACGCCGAAGTCGTGCGCCGGCTCGACGTTCATCCATCGATCTTCCACGCCCTGCGTTCGGCTCGATCTGACCGTGACAGAGCAGCGCCGGATGGACACGTCTGAGCGCCCAGTCCGGTGCCGGCCCCTGTGGGCCAGCACCGGCGACGACGGTCGCGCAAGCTCAGCCCACGCCGCCTGCTCAGTGGGGATAATCCCCAATTGGTGGCGGCTGGGAAGCCTGCCGTCGGAGACGAGGTGAGCCTGCTGTCCGTCGAACAAGCCCCGGCTGGTCGGTCGCGACGGCCCCTGACGGCCGAATTCGCGCGGAGCACGGATCTGCGCGCGCTGATCGCGCTCGCGCTGCTGACCGCGCTGGCACTCGTCCTGCGCGTCTACGACATCCATCAGGGCTTCAGCCGCGATGAGGCCACAACCGTCTGGCTGCTGCGCCAGCCGCTTGGCCGGATGCTGCATTTCACGCCGCTGAAGGAGTACTCGCCGCCGCTCTATTACCTTGCGGGTTGGGTCTGGGGCCGGGTGTTCGGGTTCGGGGCCGCTGACCTGCGCTCGCTGTCGGTGGCCTGCGGGGTGTTGCTCGTGCCGGTCGCCTACGCGATCGCACATCAGGTCACCGGCCGCCACCGCGCTGGTGTGATTGCGGCGGCGCTGACGAGCACCAGCGCACTGATGATCTGGTATTCGCAGGAGGTCCGGCCCTACCAGATGCTCGTGTTGTTCACCGCGGTGGGACTGCTCGGCTTCGTGGGCGCGGTCAGGACTCCGAGTGTCCGCTGGCTGGCCGTGTGGGTGTTGGGCAGTGCCGCGGCATTTGCGGTGCACTATTTCGCGCTGCTGATGACCGTGCCCGAAGCAGCCGTGTTGCTATACGTCCATCGTCGCCTGCTGCGAGTGTGGGTCGCGAGCGCCGTGGTCGGGGCCGGCATGCTCGCGTTCCTGCCGACCCTGTTGGGGGAGGAACACGCGCTCGGAGCGCCGACTTACATCACCAAGACGTCGTTGCTCTACCGGCTCGGTCAGGTGCCGACCCAGTTCCTGGTCGGTCAGGGCAGCCCCCTGCACGCCGCGATGAAGTGGATTGCGATCGCCTGCGTAGTGATCGCGGTCGGCGCGGCGCTGCGAGCGCCCAGCCGCCCCCAGTTCGCAAAGGCGCGACTGGTCTTCGGAGTCGGCTGCGCCGGCTTGATCCTCAGCCTGGCGCTCGTCGCCGCCGGCCACGACCTCTTGCTTACGCGCAACATCATGATCCTGTGGATTCCGGGCATGATCGTGCTCGCCGCGGCACTGTCAGCTATGCGCCGCCGCTGGCTCGCGGTCACGCTGACCGCGATCATCTGCCTCATCGGTGTCACGGCAACCGTCGGAATAGCCCGTAACTATCAGTACGAACGCCCGGACTGGCCGGCCGCGCTAAAGCTCGTCGCACACTGGCCCGTCCGCGGAGAGCGCGGACGCCTGCTGATCGCGCTCAAGAAAAATCGCGGGGTACTCCAGGTATCCCCGCTCTACCCCTACTACCCAAGGGCGGAGATGGACCCGAAGCTCCCGGACCGCCGCATCCGGGTGGTGGACGTCATTTACGTCGGACCGTCAGCGGATGCACGGCACGGCTGCTGGTGGGGCGCGGTGTGCAATCTCGGCACCACGCGCCAGCGTTCCTACCTGATGCCTCACTTCAACCTCATGTCAGTGAAACGCGTGGACAATTTCACGGTCGTCGAGTTCCGGGCCTCGCGGCCGCGCGACGTGCGGCGCTGGCAACTCGCTCAGGTCGTGGATCAGCCCGGCACCGGTGATGTCGACACGCTCGTGGTGCGATAGCCCAACGCTGACCGCCGGGATCAGCGGTGTCAGGATTCTGGGCGTGCGCCGCGCACGCCGCACGCGAGGCGATCAGCGTGCGATGCCGGCGGCCGCCAAGATCTGCGCGGCGATCGCTCGGGGAGCTGCGCCGGCGGCCGCGATCGTCAGGTCTGGGTTCGTCGGTGACTCGTAGGGGGACTCGACACCGGTGAGCCCCGACGCGTCGTCCTGTCCACTGGACTGCTCCCGCCGATGTCGCGCGGCGGTGTAGTGCCCCTTCGGGTCGCGCGCCGAGCAAACCTCAGCGGGAGTGTTCACCCACACTTCAAAGAAGCGAACGTCCTGGCTCGCGTGGATCGCCCGGGCCCGGCTGCGATCGTCTTCGTAGGGCGAGACCAGCGCGACGACCGCAGTGATGCCCGACCGCGCGAGGATGCACGCGACGTGCGCAGCGCGTCGTGCCTGCTCGCGGCGGCCCGCCCGCGTCCAGCCGAGATCACTGCTGAGGCCTTCGCGTAGCTGGTCCCCGTCGAGAACGCAGCACGCGGTGCCCCGCTCTCGCAGAGCTTCCGCGATCGCGTTTGCCGTGGTGGTCTTGCCCGCGCCGGGCAGCCCGGTCAGCCAGATCGTCCGGCCAGCGTCAGAGATCGCTTGCGCCTCAGCCCGTTCCACACCGCGATATTCGACAACACGGCGTTATGTCCCCCAAACCCGCTCAACGCCGGTGTGAAAGCGGCCGAACGCTCGCGCGAAAACGACCGAACACCCACGTGAAAGCGACCGAACGCTCACCAGAAACCAGCTCAAGGCTCAGCAAAAGTGCCTGCAAGCCGCCCACCGCGGTTTGACTTCAGACCCCGATCCGGAAAGATGCGGGTGTTCAGATGTCACCCCAAGCAGCAGAGATGCCGCAGTTCATCCCGCCCATGCTCGCCAAGCTCGCACCGCTTCCGGTCGACGACACCGGCTGGGCGTTTGAGATCAAGTGGGACGGGATCCGCGCTGTCGGGCGCGTGGAATCGGGCAAGCTGACACTGATGAGCCGCAACGGCAACGACGTCACCCGCGCCTATCCAGAGCTGCAGGGGTTGGCGCAGGCGGTCGGTGATCACGAGCTGATCCTCGACGGTGAGATCGTCGGATTCGACCCGCAGGGGCGGGTCAGCTTCCAGGCACTGCAGCCGCGCATGCACGTGCGTGACGAGCAGGAGGCGCGCAGCCTCGCCCAGCACATTCCGGTCACCTACATGTTGTTCGATCTGCTGTGGCTCGACGGACGCGACCTGACGCCCCTCCCCTACGTAGAGCGCCGTGCACAGCTGTCCGCGCTGAAGCTCGACGACGAGCGCTGGCAGGTCCCGGAATTCGTCAACGGCGACGGAGCGCACCTGCTGTCGGTCACACGCGAGCATCAGCTCGAGGGGGTGGTCGCCAAACGCCTCGATTCACGCTACGTGCCCGGCCGCCGCGTTGGCTGGAGCAAGATCAAGAATTCACAGCGACAGGAGGCGGTGATCGGTGGCTGGACCAGCGGTCAGGGCGGGCGCCGCGACCATATCGGGGCGCTGCATCTCGGAGTCTATGACGGCAACGGCGAGCTTCGCTATGCCGGTCGCGTCGGCACCGGGTTCGGGTTCGCGGAGCTGGAGCTGCTCGGCAAGCTGCTGGCGCCGCTGGCTCGCGATACCAGCCCGTTCACCGGCCGCCAGCCCACTCGGGGGGCTCACTTCGTCGAACCGAAGCTGGTCTGCGAGGTCGAATTCAGCGAGTGGACGCGCGACGGAACCCTGCGCCAGGCCTCCTACAAGGGCCTGCGCGACGACAAGCCGGCCGCAGACGTAGTGCGCGAACGGCCGCAGGCGCCGCAGCCCTCGCCGGCCGCGTCATCGGATGACGACGATTCGGCCATGGCGTCGGCTACCAGCGATTCGACTGTCGCTTCGGCTACCCACGATTCGACTATCGCTTCGGCCACCGGCGGCTCGGCTGCGGCCGCAGCCAACGTCTCCTCGCCGCGCACCACCGCGAGCTCAGTACCCGCGGCAGCGACGCGCTTCACGGACGTCCAGGGGCTGATCGAGAACGGCCGCCGCGTGCGCCAGGGGGTCGAGATCGAGCTCGACGGCCGCCGCTTGACGCTGAGCAACCTCGACAAGGTGCTCTACCCCGCCAGCGGCTTCACCAAAGGCGACCTGATCCGCTTCTACGCCGCGATCTCGCCGGTGCTGCTGCCGCACCTGAAGGACCGGCCGCTGACGCTGAAGCGTTACCCGGACGGGATCGCCGGGAAGTTCTTCTACGAGAAGCGCTCACCCAAACATCGGCCCGATTGGGTGCAGACGGTCACGATCGATACCAGCCGCGGAGAGGTGCCGTTCACGCTCTGTCAGGACCTGACCACGCTGGTTTGGCTCGCGAACCTCGCCGACATCGAGCTGCATCCATTGCTCAGCACTGCCGCGGCCGTGAATTGTCCCACCGCGATCGTCTTCGATCTCGATCCCGGCGCACCCGCCGACATCACCCAGTGCTGCGACGTGGCGCTCGCGCTTAGAGGCCTCTTCACCGAGCTCGGGCTGCAGAGCTTCGCCAAGACCTCGGGCTCCAAGGGTCTGCAGTTGCATGTTCCGCTCAACGATCCCAACGCGACCTATGAGCAGACCAAGCCGTTCGCTCACGCGGTCGCCAACCTGCTCGCCGAGCAGCGACCGGAGTTGATCGTCTCCGACATGGCCAAGGCCAAGCGCGGCGGCAAGGTGCTGATCGACTGGAGCCAGAACGACGAGCACAAGACCACGATCAGCGTCTACTCGCTGCGCGCCGTGGAAGGGCCGCGTGCCTCGACGCCAGTGACCTGGGACGAAGTCTCACGCTGCGCCGAGCTGCGTGAACCCGGACTGCTGGCTTTCAGTTCCGAGGAGCTGCGCACCCGTATCCACGATCACGGAGACCTCTACTCCGGCGTCCTGGAACTTCATCAGACCTGCCCCGACCTGGAGAGTTGACCGATGGCCCCGCGTTCGATCTGGAATGGCACCGTGATGTTCGCCGAGGTCGTGATCCCGGTGAAGCTCTATACCGCGGTCGAGCAACACCGCATCCGCTTCCGTGAGGTGCGCATCAGCGACGGCAGCGCCGTCAAGCACCAGCGCATCGGCTCGGAGTCCGGCGAGGAGATCCCCTCCGATCAGATCGCGCGCGCCTACGAGGCGATCCCCGGCGAGCAGATCGTGTTCAGCGACGACGATCTGGTGGTCGCCTCGCACATCCGCGAGAAGACGATCGAAATCGACACGTTCGTGGAGAGCCGCGAGATCGATCCGATCTACTACGAGAAGCCCTACATCCTCGGCCCGCAGCCGGGCGCTGAGCACGCCTACCGGGTACTCCAGGACGTACTCGAGCGCGGCCACAAGGTCGGGATCGGGCGCTTTGTGCTGCGCTCACGCGAGCGCATGGTCGCGCTCGGCTCCCATGACGGCGCTCTGGGGCTGTTCACGATGCGGTTCGCCGATGAGCTGATCACGCGCTCCGAGCTCGACCCGCCGAAGCTGCCGGCGACGACATCGGCCAAGGAGCTCGCGCTCGCGCGGCAGCTGATCGACGCGTTGGCCGACACCTGGGAGCCCGAACGCCACGAGGATCACTACCGCGACGCGGTCATGCAGCTGATCCAGCAGAAGGCCAAGGGTGCGGAGATCACCCCCGCCCCCGAGCCCGAGAGCAAGCCGAGCCCGAACCTGATGGAGGCGCTGCAGCAGAGCATCGAGGCGAGCAAGAGCCGCGGCTCCTCGACGACGCGGCGACGCCGCCCCGCCGAGCCGGCCGCGGACACCGAGCGCCGCCCCGGGACGCGTGCGAAGAAGGGTGCTGACGCGAAGGCGGGCGACCGAACGAAGGCACGGAAGAGCTGATGCCACGCGACATCTGGAGCGGCACGCTCAGCTTCGGGTTGGTGGTCATCCCGGTGCGGATGGTCAGCGCGACCCGCGATCGCGGCGTCCACTTCCATCAGGTCGACGCGCGCACCGGCGAGCGCGCGGTGGTCCAGCGAGTCGCCGACGTCGATGGCCGTGAGGTGCCCTGGGAGGAGATCGGGCACGGCTACGACCTCGACGGCCAGCTGGTGACACTCACCGACGACGAACTTGCGACCGTCGCCCCCGAGCACACGCATACGATCGAGATCCAGGAGTTCGTCGGCCTCGACGAGATCAGCCCGGTGCAGCTCGACAAGCACTACTGGCTGCTGCCGAACTCCGACTCCGAAGGCGCCCTGCGGGCATACGCGCTGCTGCGTGACGCGCTCACCAAGAGCGAGCTGATGGCGGTCGGCACGGTCGTGATCCGCGCGCGCGAGCAGCTCGTGACGGTCAGCGTCCGCGACGACCTGCTGGCGCTGACAACCCTGCTGTTCGCCGCCGAGGTCCGCGACCCCGAGGCGATCGGCACGCTGCCCGACGCCGACGACAAACCCAAGCGTGCGGAGCTGACCGAGGCGAAGAAGCTGATCGACAAGCTCACCACGGAGTTCGATCCGTCGCAGTATGAGGACCGCCACCGCGAGCGGCTGCTGGAGCAGGTTGAGCGCAAGCAGGCCAGCAGCAAGGGCGGCAAACAGCCCGCACCCGTGGAAGCAGCGCCGTCACCGAGCAAGGACCTGCTGGCGGCGCTGAAGGACAGCCTCGCGCGCGAGAAGTAAAGCCCGAGCCGCGAAAGCCTGAGCCGCGAAAGCCCGAGCCGCCCCGAAGGCGGCTCGCGAGCGGTAGCGCCGAACGGCACGCCGGCCCCGCCCGTACGCGAGAAGTCGAGCGCTAGCGGGCGCTCGACGCCAGGCCTGGTCACCCAAGACCCGGCCTGGCAGCACGGCACCGTTAAACAGAAACGGCCGCCCGGTTTCCCGGACGGCCGCTGAAACTGATGTCCTGTGCTCTAGACGAGCTCGAGCAGCACCATTTCGGTCGAGTCGGACTTGCGCGGCCCGAGCTTCATGATGCGGGTGTAGCCGCCCTCGCGTGCGCTGTAGCGCGGGGCAACTTCCTCGAACAGCTTGTAAACGGAGTTCTTGTCCTGGCCCAGGGCGGACAGCGCCTGACGGCGAGCGTGCAGGTCGCCGCGCTTGGCGAGCGTGATGAGCTTCTCGATCTCCGGCTTGACAGCCTTGGCCTTGGCCTCGGTTGTCTCGATCCGCTCGTGCTCGATGACCTCTTTGGAGAGGTTCATCAGAAGCGACTTGCGGTGCGCGGAGCTGCGGGACAGCTGATAGCGGTTTCGTTGGTGACGCATCGTCTTGAAGAGTTGGTTGGTTTGGAAAGCTTAGCTGTCGCGCAGCCCAAGGCCACGCGCGTGCAACGTCTCGATCACTTCGTCGATCGACTTCTTGCCGAAGTTCGGGATCGCGTTGAGCTCACCCTCGCTCTTGGCCACGAGGTCGCCGACGGTCTGGATCCCGGCACGCTTCAGGCAGTTGTAGGAACGCACGCCGAGTTCGAGCTCCTCGATGAGGATGTCGTCCATGGCGTTGGGGGCGCGGCCCCCGGCGGCAGCCGGGGCACCCTGCCCACCGACCAGGCCGGTGTCGAGCATGCCGTTGTTGTTGATGTCGCGGAGTTCGATCACGCGCTCGGCGTCGGTGAAGATCGCCAGCTGTGAGATCAGAATCTCGGCGGCCTCACGCAGTGCGGCGTGCGGGTCGATCGAGCCGTCGGTCTCGATGTCGAGCGTGAGCTTGTCGAAGTCGGTCTTCTGGCCGACACGGGCCTGCTCGACGTTGTAGGCGACACGACGGACCGGTGAGAAGATCGAGTCGATCGGGATCACGCCGATCGGCTGATCCGCGGTCTTGTTCTCCTCGGCGGGACGGTAGCCGCGGCCACGACCGATCGTGAGGTAGACCTCAAGCTTGGTCTGCTTCTCGAGCGTGGCGATGTGCGCATCCGGGTTCAGGATCTCGACGCCGGAGGGCAGGTCGATGTCCTTGGCCGTGATCTCACCGGGACCGGTGACGACCAGCGGGGCCTCGACCTCGGTGGCGTCGGAGTGCATGCGGCAGACGATGCCCTTGAGGTTCAGGACGATGTCGGTGACGTCTTCCTTGACGCCCTTGATCGTGGAGAACTCGTGCGCGACGCCCTCGATGCGGACGCTGGTGACAGCGGCGCCGGCGAGACTCGACAGCAGCACACGACGCAGCGAGTTGCCGAAGGTGTATCCGAAACCACGGTCGAGCGGCTCTATCGTGAACGACCCACGGTTCTCTTCTACTGACTCTGCGGAGATTCGGGGGACTTGGAAGTCAAGCATCGCACGTTCCTAACATCTGGGGGTTCGGGTGCCGAGTGGGCGGCGGAAGTTCGGGTGCCGGATGAATCCGGCGGAAGATCTGGTGCCGGGTGACCCGGCGGAATTCGGGTGCCGGCGGACCGGCGGTTGTCAGCTACCTGTGACGAGGGCCACGAGCCTGTGGCGAGGGAACACCGCGCGCGCCCTGGATGATCCAAGGCCGCGCGCGGCGGGAAATTCGGCTACTTCGAGTAGAGCTCGACGATCAGCTGCTCCTGCACGGGGGCGGCGATCTCGCGCCGTTCCGGCTTGCGGAGCACCTTCGCCGTCAGACCCTCGTGATCGGCCTGCAGCCACGCCGGCACCTGGCCGGTCAGCTCGGTCGCGTCACGAATCACCTGCTGCGCTGAGGAATGCGGGTGAATCGCAATCACGTCGTTGTCGCGCATCTGATAGCTGGGGATGTTGACGCGGCGGCCGTTCACGGTCCAATGGCCGTGAAGGATCAGCTGGCGTGCCTGACGGCGGCTGGCGGCGAAGCCGAGCCGCACCAGCACGTTGTCGAAGCGGCATTCAAGCGAGCGCAGCAGGTTCTCACCGGTGATGCCCGGCTGACGAGAAGCCTTCTCGTAGTAGATACGGAACTGCTTCTCCAAGACGCCGTAGTAGCGCTTGGCCTTCTGCTTCTCGCGCAGCTGCACGCGGTACTCGCTCTGCTTCTGACGGCCACGGCCGTGCTCTCCGGGCGGGTAGCCGCGGCGCTCGACGGCGCACTTGTCGGTGAGGCAACGCTCGCCCTTGAGGAACAACTTCTGGCCCTCACGGCGGCACTGCTTGCACGCTGGTCCGGTGTTACGAGCCATAGTTAGACCCTCCTGCGCTTCCGCGGACGGCAGCCGTTGTGGGCCTGCGGGGTGACGTCCTTGACCCCGGTCACCTCGAGGCCGGCGGCCTGAAGCGAGCGGATCGCCGTCTCCCGGCCGGAGCCCGGGCCCTTGACGAACACTTCGACCTTCTGGAGGCCGTGCTCGAGACCCTTGCGGGCGGCTGCGTCGGCCGTCACCTGGGCGGCGAACGGAGTCGACTTGCGCGAGCCCTTGAAACCGGCCCCGCCGGCGGACTCCCAAGCGATCACGTTGCCCTCACGGTCGGTGAGCGACACGATCGTGTTGTTGAATGAAGTTTTGATGTGAGCCTGGCCGATCGGGATGTTCTTACGAACGCGACGGCGACCACGCTGCGGCCTGCGTGCTGCGGGCATTACTTCTTACCTGCCTTCTTCTTGCCCGCAACCTGCATGCGCTTCGGACCCTTGCGGGTGCGCGCGTTGGTCTTGGTCTTCTGTCCACGGACCGGGAGCCCGCGACGGTGGCGCAGACCGCGGTAGCTGCCGATCTCCTGCAGGCGCTTGATCGCCTGCGAACGCTCACGGCGCAGGTCACCCTCGACCATTACGTCAGCGTCGATCTTGTCGCGGAGCTTGACGACTTCCTCTTCGGTTAGGTCGCGGACCTTGCGGTCGGGCTCGATGCCGAGTTCCGCAAGAAGTTTGTTGGAGGTCGGGCGACCGATCCCGTAGATGTAAGTAAGGCCGATCTCGACCCGCTTGTTGAGGGGGATGTTAACCCCTGAAATACGCGCCATTTAGCCCTGTCGCTGCTTGTGTCGCGGGTTTGAACAGATCACCAGCACACGACCGTTGCGGCGGATAATCTTGCATTTTTCGCACATCGGCTTTACCGACGGTCTGACTTTCACGTCGTTCTACTCTCGTCGTGAGTGTTTATTCCTCTAGGTCCTCGCTGCAGGCTCTGGAGGCCGCCGGGGCCTCCGCTACCTGCGCGTGGTCGCGCCGAGCCTAAACACAGGCTCGTGGCGCAAACGGTGATAGTAGCAACCAAATTGCCGTCACCGAAAGAATTTGTTGCGTCCGTCCTGTAGATCTGCTAAGAGCCGGTTAGCGGAGGCCCGTCGGACTCGAGCCGCGGAGCGGGTGAGCGCGGTCGGGTCGGTGGGCGCTGCTGCATCGCCCGCCGCATCAGTTGCGGCTTGAGTTATTGGCCTCGTGCCACGGGGTGAGCACCCGCGGTCCGTCCTCTGTGATCGCGATCGTGAACTCGAAGTGCGCGGCGAGGCTGCCATCTTCGCTGTAGATCGACCAGCCGTCCTCGTCGTCCATGTAGACCTCGCGGGTGCCGATATTGACCATCGGCTCGACGGCGATGACCATCCCCGGCTCGAGCTTGATGCCGGAGCCGGCACGACCATAGTTCGGCACCTGCGGGTCCTCGTGCATCGAGCGCCCGACGCCGTGTCCGACGAGCGTGCGGATGATGCTGAACCCGTTCTCCTCGACGTAGCTCTGGATCGCGTTGCTGACATCCCCGAGGTGGTTGCCGGGTTGGCACTGGGGGACCGCCAGCATCAGCGATTCCCGCGTCACCGCCAGTAGCTTCTCGGCGTCGCGGCTGACCTGACCGACGGCGAACGTACGCGCCGCGTCGGCTACCCAGCCATCCTTGGTCACGCCGATGTCGATCGAGATGATGTCGCCCTTCTTGAGCTTGTAGTCCCCGGGGATCCCGTGCACGACCATGTCGTTCGGGGATGCACAGATCGATCCCGGGAAACCGCGATAGCCCTTAAATGACGGGACGCATCCCTGCGAGCGGATGAACTTCTCGGCCGCACGGTCGAGCTCGCCGGTGGTGACACCGGGCCGGACCTTTGCCTCCAGCAGCTGCATGGTCTTGACCAGAACCTCGCCGGCGGCTGCCATCTGGTCGATTTCTGCTGGGCTCTTTTTGATGATGGCCATCTGCGTGCGTCTCTGCGGAAGTCTCGGTTTGGGAAGGCGGAAGGACAAGTGTAGGAGCGGGGCTGAAGCAGCCGCGGATCGGGGTCGGGTGTGGCTCGGCCGAAACCGTGCGAGCGCGCTCTAGACGTTGGCTTCGAGCTTCAAGGTGGCGATCACCGCGCGGATGCGGTCATGCACCTGAGACGGCGGCAGCGTTCCGTCGATCCGCCGCAGCAGACCCTGCGCGTCGTAGTAATCGACCAGCGGCGCGGTCTGCGCGTGGTAGACGCGCAGCCTGTTCTCAACCACTTCCGGCTTGTCGTCGTCGCGCTGGATCAGCCGCGAGCCGTCCTGGTCGCAGATGCCCTCGTGCTTGGGCGGGTCGAAGTCGACGTGATAGTTGTGGCCGTTCTTCACGCACACGCGGCGGCCGGCGATGCGCTTCACGATCTCCGCATCCGGCACCTCGAGCAGCAGTGCACCGGTGATCTTGCGGCCGTCGCCGCTGAGGATCGCGTCGAGCGCCTCGGCCTGCGCGGTCGTGCGCGGGAACCCGTCGAGCAGAAACCCCTCGGCGGCGTCCTCCTGCTCGAGCCGTTCCTTGGCCATCGCCACGATCAGGTCGTCGGGCACGAGCTCACCGGCGTCCATCTTGACCTTGGCCTGGCGGCCAAGCTCGGTGCCCGCCTTGACGTTGGCGCGCAGCATGTCTCCGGTGGAGACGTACGGCAGATGAAAGTCGTCGCGCAGTCTCTCGGCCTGCGTGCCTTTGCCGGCACCGGGTGGGCCGATCAGGATGAGGTTGAGCTCGGTCGCCATAGAAGTCGTGATGTTACTGGGGAGCCGGGCGGCGCGGGGCACTGTGCACGGGGGCGTCTACGCGAGGCGTCCGAACGGGCGGTGGTGGACGAATTTCGGACGGTATGCGTCCGTTATTCGTCCACCTGTCACGCATCACGCAAACTCGTGGCCGCAGACTCGTGGCGCAAACTCTCGACCGCAAACTTTCGTGGCCGCAAACAAAAGGGGCGCGGCCTAGGCCGCGCCCCGAAGCTACTTGAGGAATCCCTCGTAGTTGCGCATCTGCAGCTGGGCTTCGAGCTGCTTCATCGTGTCGAGCGCAACGCCGATCACGATCAGCACCGAGGTACCTCCGAATGCGAAGGTGGCACCGGTGCGGTCGATCAAGATCGTCGGCAGGGCCGCGATCGCCGCCAGGAACAAGGCGCCCGGCAGGGTCAGGCGAGCCAGAATCCGGTCAAGGAATTCAGCCGTCGGCCGGCCTGGCCTCACCCCGGGGATGAAGCCGCCGGATTTTCGAAGGTTGTCCGCCTGGTCCACGGGGTTGAATGTGACCGCCGTGTAGAAGTAGGTGAACAGCACGATCAGGATGCACTCACCGACGACGTAGTGCCAACTGCCGGGTGCGAAGAAGTTGTACATGTTGGTCCAGAACCCGGGCTTGCCGTGCCCGACGAGCTGGCCCACGGTCGGCACGATCGTCATCACCGAGGCGGCGAAGATCACGGGGATCACGCCGGCCATGTTCACGCGCAGCGGCATGTAGGTGATGCCGGACGAGGTCATTCGTTGTCCGACCACGCGGCGCGCGTACTGGATCGGGATCCGGCGCTGACCTTCCTGGACGAACACGACCGCAGCGACGACGCCGATGACGATGAACGGCATCATCACCTTGAACACCTGCGAGGGGTTGGTCCACCAGGACTGCAGGCCGCTCGGGATGCGCGAGACGATCGAGGCGAAGATCATCAGCGAGATTCCGTTGCCGATCCCGCGCTGGGTGATCAGCTCGCCCATCCACATCACCATCACCGTGCCGCAGGTGAGCGAGATCGCGATCAGCAGCACCTTGCCGATGTTGAAGTTGGCGATCAGTGTCACGCCGGCCTGCGTCTGGAAGGACTTGAACAGGAACACGTAGGCGATGCCCTGTGCGAATGCCAACGCGACCGTCAGGTAGCGCGTGTATTGGGTGATCCGCTGCTGGCCGACCTCGCCCTCCTTGGCGAGCTTCTCCAGCGAGGGAACCACCACCTGCAGCAGCTGGAACACGATCGAGGCCGTGATGTAGGGCATGATCCCCATCGCGAAGATCGCGATGCGGCCGAGGCCGCCGCCGCTGAAGGTGTTCAGCAGGCCGAGGATCGAGGAGCTGCCGAAGTTCGACTGGATCGACTTCACCGCGGACGATGAGATTCCCGGCGCCGGAATGTAGGACCCGAGCCGGTAGAGGCCAAGCAGCGCGAAGGTGAACAGCACCTTGTTGCGGATCTCGCGGACGCGAAATGCTCCGAAAATCGTGGCGACCATGCCCGGTTGCATTCGTTACTCGGTCTCTCTCAAATACTGGGTGGGGTGAAAACTTCTGGCGTGCGTCTCCGCGCTCCGTGCAGAGACACGTTGACGCCGGTCCAAGATGGTACCGGCGTCAACATAAATACTCGGCGGACTCCCAGCGCTCAACTAGCTAGTGCTGGCAGCCCAGTGGTCGGGCTAGGCCTCTTTGGAGGCCGACGCGGTGGCGGTCTCGATCAGCTTGACGCTGCCGCCAGCCTTCTCGATCGCCTCGCGGGCGGACGCGGAGACGCCATGGACCTCAACGGTCAGCGCCTTGGTCAGCTCGCCCTTGGCCAGGACCTTGACCGGGACGTCCTTGCGGGTCGCCAGGCCAACGGCCTTCAGCGACTCGACCGACACCACGGCGCCGGCTTCAAACCGCGCCTCCAGATCCTGCAGGTTCACAGGCTGGGTGTGGGTACGGAACATCTCGAACGGCATCGACTTCTTCATGTTCGGACCGCGCAGCTTGCGCATCCGCATATGAATCGGCATCTGGCCGCCCTCGAAACGAGCGCGGTCCTTGGAGCCGGTACGTGAGCCGTAGCCCTTCTGGCCGCGGCCAGAGGTCTTGCCGGTGCCGGAGCCCTCGCCGCGGCCGACACGCTTGCGTGCCTTGCGCGAGCCGGGGGCCGGCTTCAGGTTGTGCAGGCCGATGCGCTCCTCGGGAGCGTTCGACTCTTGTTTCTCAGTACTCATTGTTCTCAGAACTCTTCTCAGGTTTCAGGACGGGGTCTAGGCCTCTTCCTGGACCTCGACGAGGTGGCGTACCTTGTGCAGCATTCCCCGCATCTGCGGAGTGTCCTGCACCTCTACGACCTGCCCGATGCGGCGCAGGCCGATCGAACGCAGGGTGTCGAGCTGGCTCTTGTCGGAGCCGTTCTTGGACTTGAACTGCTTGACCTTGAGCGTGCTCATGCCTGCGCCCCGGTCTCGTCCTGCGCTTCCTCTTCAGCCGCGGCTTCGGCGGCTTCGCCGCTGGTGCCGTGCTTGACGTGCTCGTCGTTTGCGTCCAGAACCGTGTCCTCGGCCTCGAGCTCGGCGCTGGCCGACTCGGTCTCCTCCTTGGGATCGAGCCCAAGGACGGCGTTCACGGACAGGCCACGCAGGTCAGCGACCTCGCCTGGAGTACGCAGCGACTGCAGGCCCGCCATCGTCGCCTTGACGAGGTTGATCGGGTTCTGCGAGCCGAGCGACTTCGAGAGGATGTCGTGGATCCCGGCGAGCTCCAGTACCGCGCGCACGCCGCCACCGGCGATCACGCCGGTACCGGGCGAGGCCGGCTTCAGGAAGACGCGACCGGCACCGAAGATCCCGGTGGTCTGGTGGGTGATGGTGGAGCCATGCTTGGGAACCCGGTAGAGGTTCTTCTTGGCGTTCTCCACGCCCTTCTGAATCGCCACGGGGACCTCGTTGGCCTTGCCGTAACCGATGCCTACCACCTCGCGCTCGTCGCCGACCACGACCAGGGCCGTGAACGAGAAGCGACGGCCGCCCTTGACGACCTTGGCGACGCGGTTGATCTCGACTACGCGCTCCTGGAGGTCCAGGCCCGCTGATGAAACTGTTCTGTCTTTTGCCATCAAATTTCTCGTTTAGAACTTAGCGGCGCAAGACCTAGAAGTTCAGCCCGGCCTCACGGGCACCGTCGGCGAGCGCTTGCACGCGCCCGTGGTACAGGTATCCACCGCGATCGAAGACCGCGCTGGTGATCCCTGCAGCCTTGGCACGCTCGGCCAGCAGAGTGCCGACCTTCGTCGCCTGCTCAAGACCGGAGACCTTGCCAACGGCGTCCTCGGTCCAGTTCACGGCGACCACGGTTACACCCTGGTCGTCGTTGATCAGCTGGGCCGAGATGCCCTTGTTGGAGCGGAACACGGAGATACGCGGACGCTCGGCGGTGCCGTGCACCTTGGCACGGACACGCCGGCGGCGCTTCAGACGCGCTGCTTCCTTGGTCTTCACGCTCATGCTCGCTTACCAACCTTCCGGGCCACGTACTCGCCCTCATAGCGGATGCCCTTGCCCTTGTAGGGTTCCGGCTTGCGCTGCTTACGGATGAACGCAGCGGTCTCGCCGACCTTCTGCTTGGACGCGCCCCTGACGGTGATCTGAGTCTGGCCGGGAACCTCGAAGGAGATGCCCTCGGGAGCCTCGACCAGGATCGGATGTGAGTAGCCGAGCTGCAGCTCAAGGTTCGAGCCCTTGAGCGCCGCGCGGTAACCGACACCCTGAATCTCGAGCTTCTTCTCGAAGCCGTCGGTGACGCCGATAACCATGTTCGCCACGAGCGTGCGGGTCAGCCCGTGCAGCGCACGATGCGGACCACGATCGGTCGGGCGGGTGACCACGATCTGCTGAGCGTCGGAACCGTCGACCGCCTCCTGCGTGACCTTCATGTCACGGTTGATGCGCTCGGACAGCTCGCCCTTCGGGCCCTTCACGGTCACGAGCTCAGGCTCGATCGTGACGGACACGCCGCTGGGCAGCGTGATCGGCTGTTTACCAATACGAGACATAACTCAGCCTCACCAAACCTTGGCGACGACTTCCCCGCCGACGCCGAGCTTGCGGGCCTGGTGGCCGGTCATGACTCCATGCGAAGTGGAGATGATCGCCGTGCCCATGCCGCCCTGGATCCTGGGGATGTGTGCGTGGTCGACGTAGGCGCGCTGCCCGGGGCGCGAAACGCGCTGGATCCCGGAGATGACCGGCCTACGGTCATTTGTGTACTTGAGTGTGACGCGGATCGTCTCACCCGGAGCGTCGGCGCCGGCGGGCACAACCTCGAACGCCTCGATGTAGCCCTGCTCCTTGAGAATGCGAGCCATCTCGCGCTTCAGCTTGGAGGAGGGAATCAGGACGTCGTGATGCTGGGCCTTGGCGGCGTTACGCAGACGGGTAAGGAAGTCCGCGATCGGATCGGTCATAGACATGTGTCGATCACCAACTCGACTTGGTCATGCCGGGGATGTACCCGTTGTGGGCCAGCTCGCGCAGGCAAATACGGCAGAGGCCGAACTTGCGATACACAGAGCGGGAGCGGCCGCAGCGACGGCAGCGCGTGTAGCCCCGGGTCTTGTACTTGGGGGTCCGTTCCTGACGGACTCGCTGTGATGTCTTAGCCATTGTGTTCCCTAATTCCGGTTCGCGGCCGGGCCTCGGCCGTCCTTGGCGAAGGGCATTCCGAGCGCCTTGAGCAGCTCGAACGCCTCAGCGTCGGTGCAGTTATTGGTCGTGATCGCGATGTCGAGGCCACGTGTCTGGTCAACCTCGTCGTAGTTGATCTCGGGGAAGATGATCTGCTCCCGGACGCCCAGGTTGTAGTTCCCGCGACCATCGAACGAGGTCGTAGGCACACCCTGGAAGTCGCGGATCCGCGGGATCGCGACCGACAACAGACGGTCGAGGAATTCGTACTGACGGTCGCCACGCAGGGTCACTGCGAGACCGACCGGCATGCCCTCACGCAACTTGAACTGCGCGATCGACTTACGCGCACGGCGGGTGTTCGGCTTCTGGCCGGTGATCTGGCCGAGCTGCTCCGCAGCGGCCTCGAACACCTTCGAATCCTGCTTGCCGTCGCCGACGCCCATGTTGACCGTGATCTTCTCGATCTTCGGCGCCTGCATCGGCGAGCTGTAACCGAACTTCTCGATCAGAGCCGGACGGATCTCGTCGTTGTATTTGTTCTTCAGACGTGCAGCCATCAGTCGATCCTCTGTCCACTGCGGCGAGCGACGCGAACGCGCTTGCCGTCAACTACTTCGATGCCCACGCGGGTCGGCTTCCCGTCCTTGGGGTCGATCAGCGCGACGTTGGAGGCGGGGATCCCGGCTTCCTTGTCGATCACGCCGCCGGTCTGCTGGGTGAGGCTGGTCTGGCTCGGCTTCTGATGACGCTTGACCATGTTGCGACCCTCTACGAAAACCTTGTCGGTCGCGGGGTCGACACGCAGGACGCGCCCTTCCTTGCCCTTGTCCTTGCCGGCGATGATGACGACCTTGTCGTCACGCTTGATACGTGCGGGCATGGTTAGAGCACCTCCGGAGCGAGCGAAACGATCTTCATGAAGTTGCGCTCACGCAGCTCACGCGCGACCGGCCCGAAGATACGGGTGCCGCGGGGGTTGTTGTTGGCGTCGATGATCACGGCAGCGTTCTCGTCGAAGGCGATGTAGGTGCCGTCTTCGCGCCCGTGCTCCTTCTTGGTGCGCACGACGACGGCCTTCACGACCTCGCCCTTCTTGACCGAACCCTGCGGCGTCGCCTGCTTGACCGTGGCGGTGATGATGTCCCCGACCCCGGCGTAGCGGCGGCGCGAGCCACCGTTCACGCGGATCACGAGGATCTCGCGCGCACCGGTGTTGTCGGCGACCTTCAGCCTTGACTCGTTCTGAACCATTACTTGGCCCTCTCAACAACCTGCGTCAGACGCCAGCGCTTGTTGCGCGACATCGGACGGCACTCCTGCACGACGACGGTGTCGCCGGCATTCGCGTTGTTGCTCTCATCGTGCGCGTGCACGGTGACCGAGGAACGCACGATCTTGCCGTACTTGCGGTGACGGCGTGCGACGTCGATGCGGACGGTGATGGTCTTGTCGGCCTTGTCAGAGACAACGATGCCCTGACGGACCTTCTGGATGCCGTGCTCCTGCGGGCGCGGCGGAGTGGCGGTGCGCTCGTGCGCCCCAGCCTTGTACTTCTCGCGCGCCTGTGCGCGCTGGCGTGTACGAGCGGCTGCCTTCTTGGCGCGCTCGGCGTCGCGCTCGGCCTGCCGTTCCTCGGGGGAACGCGCAGGGCGAGTTCCGACCTTGGCCGATTTCGCGGCCTTGATCGCGACCTTCCGCTCCTTGGGAGTCAGCTGCACCTCAGGTTCCGTTGGCTCAGACTCGGACGCGGCGCTAGGTGGCGCTGCGTCCTCGCTGACAGCCTCGGTCTCTGCGGCGGCAGCCTTAGGCGCCTCGGCCTGTTCGGCCGCGGCGGTCTCTTCGACCTGCGCCTCAGTGGTTTCGTTTTCGTCTGCCATTACTAACCCTTGATCTCGATTCCGCGCTCGCCGGCGATAGTCAGCGCCCGCGCGATCTCTTTCTTCGCCGCCGAAAGCCCGGCGGTGTTCTCCATCTCGCCGGTGGCGTGCTGGAAGCGCATACCGAGCAAATCCCGGCGTGCGTTGCGAATGTGCTCGCGCAGATCGGTTTCCGACATGTCGCGTAGCTCAACTGGCTTGCTCATCGTTAGCCGTCCTCACGGAGTACGAATTTGGTACGGACCGGCAGCTTGTGGCCGGCGAGACGCATCGCCTCGCGGGCGAGCGGCTCCGGAACACCGGCGAGCTCAAACATCACTCGACCGGGCTTGACAACGGCCACCCACCCTTCGGGCGAACCCTTACCGGAACCCATGCGGGTCTCGGCAGGCTTCTTGGTGACCGGCTTGTCGGGATAAATGTTGATCCACACCTTGCCGCCACGACGGATCTTGCGGGTCATCGCGATACGCGCGGCCTCGATCTGCCGGTTGGTGATCCAACCGGCGTCGAGCGACTTCAGTCCGTACTCGCCGAACTGAACCTTGACCTGACCACGTGACAGACCGGCACGACGGCCGCGGTGCTGCTTACGGTGCTTTACACGTTTAGGCGCCAGCATCAGTTATCACCACCAGTGGAAGGAGGAGTCTGCGGGCCGGATGAGCCGTCCTCGGGACGCGGGCCACGCGGCGGGCGCGAACCACCCTGCGGACGTTGACCGCCAGCCGGGCGCTGACCACCCTGACCGCCAGGACGCGGACCACCAGGTCCACCCTGACCGCCCGGACGCGGACCACCAGGTCCACCCTGACCGCCAGGACGCGGACCACCAGGTCCACCCTGACCGCCCGGACGCGGGCCGCGAGGCCCACCCTGACCGCCAGGACGCGGAGCGCCAGCGGGACGCGGACCGCCCGGAGCGCCAGCAGGACGCGGACCACCGGGTCCACCCTGACCGCCCGGACGCGGGCCGCGAGGCCCACCCTGACCGCCGGGACGCGGGGCGCCAGCGGGACGCGGACCGCCCGGAGCGCCGGCAGGACGCGGACCACGGGGACCACCAGGTCCACCCTGACCGCCCGGACGCGGAGCACCGGCAGGACGCGGACCACGGGGACCACCGGGGCCGCCCTGGCCGCCGGGGCGCGGACCGCCCTGACCACCTTGGCCGCCACGATAACCGCCGGGGCGCGGACCGCCCTGGCCGCCCTGGCCGCCACGGTATCCACCGCCGCCGCCCTGACCGCCCTGGCCGCCTGGGCCGCCACGGTATCCACCGCCGCCGCCTTGACCGCCGCCCTGGCCGCCACGGTATCCACCGCCGCCGCCTTGACCGCCGCCCTGGCCACCGCGGTATCCACCGCCGCCGCCCTGACCGCCACGGCCACCCTGGCCGCCCGGACCGCGACCGCGGCCCTGACCGCCACGGCCACCACGGCCGCGACCACCGTCACGACGATCGCGTCCGCCATCACGGCGGTCACGACGGTCACGGTCGCTCTGCGAGGGAGCCGGGTCATCCATGATCGTGAGATCGGCACCGGTGTAACCCTCGGGCATGATCTCGCCCTTGTTGATCCAGCACTTGACGCCGATGCGGCCGAAGGTCGTCTTGGCCTCGTAGAAGCCGTAGTCGATGTCGGCACGCAGCGTGTGCAGCGGCACGCGGCCGTCGGAGTAACCCTCGGTGCGAGCCATCTCAGCGCCGCCAAGGCGGCCGGAGACCTGAACCTTGACGCCCTTGGCGCCGGAGCGCATCGCGCTGGTGAGCGCGCGCTTCATCGCGCGGCGGAAGGCCACGCGGTTCTGCAGCTGCTCGGCGATCGACTGCGCCACCAGGCGCGCGTCGAGCTCGGGACGCTTGATCTCAAGGATGTTGACCTTGACCTGCTTGCCGGTGAGCTTGTGCAGGTGACGACGGAGCTGGTCAACCTCGGACCCGGACTTGCCGATCACGATCCCAGGACGAGCGGTGTGGATGTTTACCTCCACCTCGTTCTGGTTCTTGCGGATCGTGATGTCGGAAAGGCCGGCGTGGCTGAGCCGCCCGACGATGTATTCGCGGATCTGCGTGTCCTCATGGAGGTAGTCCGCGAAGTTTTTCTCGTTGAACCAGTTGGACTTCCAGTCGTGGATATATCCCACGCGAACCGATTCAGGGTGAACTTTCTGACCCATGGTTGTCTAACTAGTCCTTCGTCGTAAGCAGGATCGTGAGGTGGGCAGTGCGCTTGCGGATCGGTGTCGCGCGGCCCTGGGCACGCGGACGGAACCGCTTGATCGTGGGGCCCTCATCAGCGGTGACGCTCTTGATCACCAGCTCGTCGCCGTCGAGCTCATGGTTGTGCTCGGCGTTGGCGACGGCCGACTCCAGCAGCTTGGACCAGTCTTCGGCAACCTGGCGCGGCGTGTGGGCGAGGATGGCGCGAGCCTCCTCGACGGACTTGCCACGGATGTTGTCGCAGACGAGCCGCGCCTTGCGGGCCGATGAACGGACGTATTTGGCCTGTGCGCGAACCACCGGAGCGACCTCGGGCTTGGCCTTCTCGCCGCGCCGCGACTTGCGCTCCGCCTTGGCCGGCTTCTCGGCCTTGGGGGCGTCGGCAGTGGCCTTGGCTTCGGGCGCTTCGTCGGCCTCAGCCTCGGGCTCCTCGTCGCTGTCGTCGTCGACCTCAGTCTCGGACTCCTCGTCGGTGTCCTCGTCGACCTCGGCCTCGGGCTCTTCGTCGGTGTCCTCGGCCTGCGGAGCCTCGTCGGCCGCTTCAGCCTTGGGCTCGTCAGCTGCCTGGGGCTCCGCGGGAGCCTCGGGGGTCTCGTCGGTGGCGGTGGCGTCGGCAGCCTCTGCGCCAGCCTCGGTGGGCTGGGCCTCAGCGCTGAGATCTTCTGTCAGCGCTTCAGTGGACTCGGACGCTTCCGCCGCGGCGGTGGTCTCCGGGGTGATTTCTGATTCTTCGGTCATCGCTTCTTACCTGACTGAACGTGCCCGCGGTAGAGACGCGTCGGGGCGAACTCGCCGAGCTTGTGCCCGACCATCGACTCCGATACGAACACCGGCACGTGCTTACGGCCATCGTGGACCGCGATCGTGTGACCGACCATCTCCGGGAAGATCGTCGACGAACGCGACCAGGTCTTAAGCATCTTCTTTTCGCCCGAGGCGTTCATCGCCTCGATGCGCTCGAGCAACCGCTCCTGTATGAACGGGCCCTTTTTACTTGAACGGCTCAACGCTTCTTACCTCGCTTGCGGCCACGGACGATGTACTGGTCGGAGGCCTTGCCCTTCTTACGGGTGCGGTATCCGAGCGTGGGCACGCCCCACGGGGTTACGGGGTGCACGCCCAGGCCCTGTCCGCCTTCGCCACCACCGTGGGGGTGGTCGACCGGGTTCATGGCTTTGCCTCGGGTCTGCGGACGCACGCCCATGTGGCGCTTGCGTCCGGCCTTGCCGATGGTGATGTTCTGATGATCTGAGTTTCCGACCGTTCCGACCGTCGCGCGGCATTCGCCACGGACCATCCGCATCTCACCCGAGGGCAGGCGCAGGGTCACGTAGTCGCCGTCCTTGGCCAGCAGCTGGATCGCGGTGCCCGCGGAGCGGCCCATCTGGGCGCCGCGACCGGGGGTCAGCTCGACAGCGTGCACGACCGTACCTGCAGGCATGTTCTTCAGCGGCAGCGCGTTACCGACGCGGATGTCGGCATCGGGGCCAGACTCGACGGTCATGCCGACCGTCAGCCTCGCCGGGGCGATGATGTAGCGCTTCTCGCCGTCTGCGTAGTGCAGCAGTGCGATGTATGCGGAGCGGTTGGGGTCGTACTCGATGTGGGCGACCTTGGCCGGAACCCCGTCCTTGGTGCGCTTGAAGTCGATGCGACGGTACAGACGCTTGGCGCCGCCGCCACGGTGGCGGGACGTCTTGCGGCCGTAGGCGTTACGCCCGCCGGACTTGGTCAGGCCCTCAACCAGGCTCTTCTCAGGGCGGTCACGGGTGACCTCGGAGAAGTCCGAGTAGGAGAGGAAACGGAGACCGGGTGAAGTCGGCTTCGGCTTGCGGATAGGCATTATTCGCCACCTTCCAGCCCGCGGAAGACCGGGATAGTGTCGCCCTCGCGTACCTGCACGATCGCCTTCTTCCACTGGCGGGTGCGGCCACTGGTGTGACCGCGGCGCTTGGGCTTGCTCTTCACCGAGGAGGTGCGGACTTCGACGACCTTGACGTCGAACAGCTCCTCAACGGCCTGACGGATCTGGGTCTTGTGCGCCTTGTCGTTCACGCGGAAGGTGTACTTGCCGACCTCGGCCAGCACGTAGCTCTTCTCGGAAACGACGGGGCGGATGATGATCTGTGAAGCGTCCATTAGCTCTCACCGTTTTCGTCGGCTGCGGGTGCGGCCGTCGTGGTGTCGACCTCGGCGGCGGGTGCGGGCGTCGTGGTGTCCACGTCGTCTGCGCCCTCGGCAACGACGCCGGTCGCGCGGGCCACCAAGCCCGGCAGCGCGGCCTCGGAGACGAGCAGCTGCGCGGCGCCGATGATGTTGGTCACGCCTGCGTCCTCAACCGGCAGCACGACTACGCGCTCAAGGTTGCGGAACGACAGGGCGGCTTCGACCTCGTCCTCGCGGAGTACCACGAGCGTGGTCTGCAGCGGACCCCATCCGGTCAGCAACGCGACCGCATCCTTGGTTGAAGGAGCGTCGAACTGAGCGGCGTCGAACACGGCCACGGAGCCGCGATCGGCATGCACCGAGAGCGCACTGCGCAGCGCCGCCCGGCGTGCCTTGCGGTTGATCTTGAAGGTGTAGTGCCGCGGCTGCGGACCGAACACGGTGCCGCCTCCGGTCCAGATCGGGCTGCGCGAGGAGCCGGCGCGGGCACGGCCCGAGCCCTTCTGCTTCCACGGCTTGCGGCCGCCGCCCGAAACCTTGCCACGGGTCTTGGTCGAGTGCGTGCCCTGACGGAACGCGGCCTGCTCGCCGCGCACGGTCTCGTGCACGATCGCCATGTTGAACTCGGCGCCGAAGGCCTGCTCGTCAAGCTTGACGGTGCCTCCGCCGAGGTTCTGTGCGGTAACGCTAGGCATCGGTACGGACCTCCACGATGTTGCCCTTGGCGCCGGGGACGGCGCCGCGGACCAGCAGCAGGTTCTGGCCAGCGATCACGTCGACCACGGTCACGCCACGCTGGGTGACACGCTCGGAGCCCATCTGGCCCGGGCCGCGGATGCCCTTCATCACGCGTGCCGGCCATGCGGACGCGCCGATCGAGCCCGGTGCGCGGTAGTTGTGCGAGCCGTGGGTCTTGGGACCGCGCGCGAAGTTGTGGCGCTTGACGGTGCCCTGGAAGCCCTTGCCCTTGGACGTGCCGGCGATCTTGACCTTGTCGCCGGCGGCGAAGGCGTCGACCGTGACGGTGTCGCCCAGCGACAGGCCCTCACCCTCGTCGCGGAATTCGACGAGATGCTTGTGCGGAGCGGCGTCGGCCTTCTTGAGGTGGCCGAGCTCCGGCTTTGAAAGATGCTTTTCCTTGGTGGCGCCGAACGCGAGCTGAACGGCGGTGTACCCGTCGCGCTCCTGGTTTCGGATCGCGGTGACAGGGCACGGACCGGCCTGCAGCACGGTGACGCGCTCGACCTTGCCGTCCTCGAGGAACCGCTGGGTCATACCAAGTTTCTTGGCGAGAATCGCGGTCATGGCACTAGGAGGCGAGACGGATCTCGATGTCAACGCCGGCTGGAAGATGGTCCAGGCGCTGCAGCGAGTCGACCGTCTTCGGGGTCGGCTGGTGGATATCGATGAGGCGCTTGTGCGTACGGATCTCGAAGTGCTCGCGTGAATCCTTGTCCTTGAACGGGGAACGGATTACGCAATACACGTTCTTTTCCGTGGGGAGCGGCACGGGACCGGAGACAGTCGCGCCAGTGCGCGTCGCCGTCTCGACGATCTCCTTGGCTGCCGTCTCGATCGCCGAAGTGTCGTATGACTTCAGGCGTATACGGATTTTGTTTTGAGCGATAGTCGCCACTTACTTTTCTTCTTTTCTCAATGATCGAGGTGATCCGCGCGCGGTCGTGAGCTCACGACACGTCCACCTTTGATGCTTGGCACTACTGGCACTACAGGGGCCTTGCGACAGTGGCCGGCGACAAACAACGTCTTCCGCCCGCCGGCTACCGGCGCAACACCGGAGCCACTAGGCCCAAAACAACCAGATCTAGATTACTGCGAATCTGCAGTTTTCTGGAGAACTTCTTGCCAGACTTCCGTCCGGCGGGTGCGACAAGCTTTTAGCACTACGGCCTTGAGCTCTTTGGGGCGGGCACTTGGGCGGCGTTCAAACCTCGAACTCCGGCCACTTTCTGGCCCTTCGAGCAGCCGAAAGGCGCCCTATGGACGCCTCTAAGACTGTACTACCCGGCACTGCAAAGTAGAGGGGTGGGCCACAAAGCCCACCCCTCGTACTGAATCCCTACTGGATGACCTCGGCGACGACGCCGGAGCCGACCGTGCGGCCACCCTCGCGGATCGCGAAGCGCAGGCCCTGGTCCATGGCGATCGGCTGGATCAGCTCGATCTCCATCGTCACGTTGTCACCAGGCATGACCATCTCCGTGCCCTCGGGCAGGTTGGCTACGCCGGTCACGTCCGTGGTACGGAAGTAGAACTGGGGACGGTAACCCGTGAAGAACGGGGTGTGACGGCCACCCTCTTCCTTCTTCAGGATGTAGACCTCAGCCTTGAACTTGGTGTGCGGGGTGATGGAGCCCGGCTTGCAGAGAACCTGCCCGCGCTCGATCTCCTCACGCTTGGTGCCGCGGAGCAGGCAGCCGACGTTGTCGCCAGCCTGGCCCTCGTCAAGCAGCTTCTTGAACATCTCGACGCCGGTTACGACGGTCGAGGTGGTGTCCTTGATGCCGACGATCTCGACGGTGTCACCGGTGTGGATGACGCCCTGCTCGACACGACCGGTGGCGACGGTGCCGCGGCCGGTGATCGAGAACACGTCCTCGACCGGCATCAGGAACGGCTTGTCGAGGTCGCGCTCGGGCTGCGGGATGTAGGTATCAAGCTGCTCGGCGAGCTCGACGATCTTCTCCTCCCACTCTGCTTCGCCCTCGAGGGCCTTCAGAGCGGAACCGACGACGAACGGAATGTCGTCGCCCGGGAAGTCGTACTCGGACAGCAGCTCGCGGATCTCCATCTCAACGAGCTCGATCAGCTCAGCGTCGTCGACCATGTCCGCCTTGTTCAGGAAGACGATGATGTAGGGGACGCCAACCTGACGCGCAAGCAGGATGTGCTCACGGGTCTGCGGCATCGCGCCGTCAGCGGCGGACACGACCAGAATCGCGCCGTCCATCTGGGCAGCACCGGTAATCATGTTCTTCACGTAGTCGGCGTGCCCGGGGCAGTCGACGTGCGCGTAGTGACGGTTTGCAGTCTCGTACTCCACGTGGGAGGCGGCGATGGTGATACCACGCTCGCGCTCCTCGGGAGCGTTGTCAATCTGGTCGAAGGCCTTGACCTCACCACCGCCGAAGCGGTCGTGGAGCACCTTCGAAATAGCAGCGGTCAGCGTGGTCTTGCCATGGTCGATGTGACCGATGGTGCCGACGTTGACATGGGGCTTATCGCGCTCAAACTTGGCCTTAGCCACTTCAGTTTGCTCCTTGTTATCTGTGGTCAGTCCGCGCTGGGCGCGCGAGCTAAAAAAGGGTAGCGGACTTACGTCCTGTTTCTGGGTCTAGTTTTCGCCGAGCTCGCCGACGATCTTCTCAGCGATATTCGGGGGTACTTCCTCGTAACGCTCGAACTGCATCGTGTACGTTGCGCGCCCCTGGGTGTTGGAACGCACGTCCGTGGCGTACCCGAACATTTCCGACAGCGGAACGTACGCATTGACGATTTGAGCGTTGCCGCGCTGCTCCATCCCCTGGACCTGACCGCGGCGACGGTTGAGGTCGCCGATCACGTCACCCATGTACTCCTCGGGGGTCGTGACCTCGACCGCAAACACCGGCTCGAGCAGGACCGGCTTGGCCCGCTTGGCAGCCTCCTTGAGCGCGAGCGAACCCGCGACCTTGAAGGCGATTTCGGATGAATCTGTGTCGTGGTACTTGCCGTCGACCAGCGTGACCTTCACGTCGACCAGCGGGTAGCCGGCCTTGGGTCCGCTTTCGAGCGTCTCCTCGACGCCCTTCTCGACGGCCGGGATGTACTCGGTCGGGACCGCGCCGCCCTTGATCTTGTTGATGAACTCAAAGCCCTCGCCCGGGTTCGGCTCAACGTCGATGTAGACGATGCCGTACTGACCGGAACCACCGGTCTGACGCACGAAGCGACCCTCGACCTTCTGGGCGGTGCCGCGGATCGTCTCGCGGTAGGAGACCTGCGGACGGCCGACGTTGGCTTCGACCTTGTACTCGCGCATCATGCGGTCGACCAGGATCTCGAGGTGCAGCTCACCCATGCCGGAGATCTCGGTCTGGCCGGTCTCCTCGTTGGTGGCCACCACGAACGTCGGGTCCTCCTCGGCCAGGCGCTGCAGGGCGACGCCCATCTTCTCCTGGTCGATCTTGGTCTTCGGCTCGATCGCGACCTTGATCACGGGCTCGGGGAAGTCGATCGACTCGAGCTTGATCGGCGCGTCGACGGCACACAGCGTGTCGCCGGTGCGGACCTGCTTGATGCCGACGCCGGCGGCGATGTCGCCGGCGTACACCTCGGTCAGGTCCTCGCGGTCGTTGGCGTGCATCATCAGCAGCCGGCCGATGCGCTCGGACTTGCCGGTGGTGGTGTTCAGCACACGGCCGCCGGCCTCGAGCTTGCCCGAGTAGACGCGGAAGTAGGCGAGCTTGCCGACGAACGGGTCGGCCATGATCTTGAACGCGAGCGCGGCGAACGGGTCCTGGTCGGACGCGTGGCGCTCGGCCTCGATCTCGTTGCCGTCCTCGTCGGTCTTGCCAGGGATGGTGCCGTCGATCGCGGGCACGTCAAGCGGGCTCGGCAGGTACGCGAGGATCGCGTCCAGCAGCGGCTGCACACCCTTGTTCTTGAACGCCGAGCCACACAGGACCGGGGTCATCTTGCTCGACAGCGTGGCGGCGCGGATCGCCGACTTCAGCTTCGCGACCGGAATCTCAGCCTCTTCGAGGATCATCTCGACGAGCTCGTCGTCGTAGTCCGATACCTCGTTCAGCAGGTGCTCGCGCGCGGCTGCGGCCTCGTCGACGAGCTCAGCGGGGATCTCGGTGATCTCCTGCTCGGTGCCGAGGTCGTCCTTGTAGATGATCGCGTGGTTCTCGACGAGGTCGATGATGCCCTTGAGGTCGGACTCGGCGCCGATCGGCAACTGGATCGGGACCGGGTGCGCGCCGAGGCGGTCGATCATCGTCTGCACGGCGTTCTGGAAGTTCGCGCCGATGCGGTCCATCTTGTTGACGAACGCGATGCGGGGAACGTGATACTTGTCGGCCTGACGCCAGACGGTCTCGGACTGCGGCTGCACGCCCGCGACGGAGTCGAACAGCGCCACGGCGCCGTCGAGTACGCGCAGGCTCCGCTCGACCTCGGCCGTGAAGTCGACGTGTCCCGGCGTGTCGATGATGTTGATCCGGGTGTCCTTCCACTGGCAGGTCGTGGCGGCGGAGGTGATCGTGATGCCGCGCTCCTGCTCCTGCTCCATCCAGTCCATGGTGGCCGCGCCCTCGTGGACCTCGCCGATCTTGTAGTTACGGCCGGTGTAGAACAGGATCCGCTCAGTCGTCGTCGTCTTACCGGCGTCGATGTGGGCCATGATCCCGATGTTGCGGGTGTTCTCGAGGCTGAACTTACGAGGCATCTGTTTGCGCTTGTCCTTGTCGGCGGGCGGCTGCGGCTGTGTGCAGCTTGATTCTCTGTTGACTGCTTGCTGACTGCGCTTGGCTGTGGCTTTCGCGGCTCGGCTCGGATCGGCCTGTGCGGGCGCAAAAAAAGCCCGTACGGGCCCCGTTTACGACGCGAATGTCGCCAAGGGCGTTTGGTGTCAGTGCTGCAGGTTCTCCATAAGGCGGTCTTCAATGCTCCCGGCGTCGGCGCGTGCAGACGCAGCCGGTTCCCGGAGCGACTAGCAAATATAGCATCGGGACGTGCTCCAGCCCCGCTGAATCGGGGCCTCTGGAGGGATCGGTGACGATCCTCTCAGACCGGCCAAGTCTGGTCGCAACGGCTTCAAGTCGCGAGCGCCGGACACCGTTTCAGAACGACCGCGGGCCGCGGCTCCAGAACGGCCGCAGACCGTCGTTCCAGAACGACAGCGGGCCGAGGCGTGTGCCCCGGCCCGCCGGCTGTTCCTGCGTTCGATCCCTAGAGGATCTTCTGGACCAGATTTCCGCTCGTGCCGAGGTACGGCGAGCCGTGCGCTGGAATGAACCGCACACCCAGCCTGTAGCTGCCGGCCATCGGCCACAGCTCGTCGCCGAGGCGCGTGTTCGGGAGCACGTCATACGACTGCGAGACGCTGCTCGTCAGCTTCACCGTCTTGACCGTCTTGCCGTTGCGGGTGATCACCAGCTCGCCGTTGGGCGCGGTCATCCCGCTGTGCGGGGTGTGCACTGCGAGCCTCAGCATCGGCCAATGCACGTGCCAGGCGCCGCTCGGATCGTTGGTGCTGAGCACCAGCTTGGGCGCGGCCCGCAACGTGACCTGGTAGCGCTGGGTCTGACCGCCCTGGAACGGCGATTTCAGCGCCGGCTTGTAGATGAACGTGAGCGTCATATCGTCGGCACCGGTGTCCAGTGAGCGGAACGTAGCCTTCCCGTTCGGTCCCACCGGCTCAACCGCCAACACACCGGTCTTGGCGTCCCAGTGGCCGCCGTGGCCGAGCTTGCCGAGCACCGTGATCGTCCCGGCCGGCGTCATTCCCAGGCCACGCTGACGCGGCATCACACTGACCGTGATCGGCACCGGGCTCCCGTACACAACGGTGTGTGTGCGGGCGGTGGTGCCGAGCTTCACCGGAGCCGGGCTGACGGTTTGGATGAAGCTCCCATTGCTGGCCGTGAACAGCGTCGGCTGCGCCGGGATGAACAGGAACTTCAGGTCGTGCTGACCGGGCATGAACACGAGGTTGCTGAAGCTCGCCGTGCCAGTCGGATCCAGGGCGACGTTCGCACGCAGCTTGGCGCCCTCGTAGACCTCAACCTTGCCGGTCGGGGTTCCCTGACCGTCGGCCGCGGCAACCGTCACCGTGAACGCCGGCCGCGCCCCGCCGTACACCGGGTGATGGTGGTTGGACCCGACGGTCATGACCGTCGCCTCGGCCGGGATCGCCGTGATCGTCTGCGCGAACTGCGTCGAGCTCGACCCATACACGGAGTTCGACGCCGGGTTGTAGGTGAACGTCAACTGATGCGTTCCGGCGGTGGTCACCAGGCTCGGGAAGCTCGCGTTGCCGTTGC
Organism: uncultured Actinomycetota bacterium; assembly: GCA_963737115.1. Classification (GTDB taxonomy): domain Bacteria; phylum Actinomycetota; class Thermoleophilia; order Solirubrobacterales; family Solirubrobacteraceae; genus Palsa-465. Next base: position 56,953 of record CAVTRM010000014.1, on the reverse strand, counting down.
CATCGACGCCCGCGGTGCTCAGCGTGGTTCCGTTCTCGCTGGCAGTCACGGTCCCGGTGGGGGCCGGCCACCCCGACTGGCTGGGTGCCACGTTGACCGTGATCGTCGGCGGGTTCGCGGTCGTGGCCGAGGGGTTGCTCGAGCTTGTGCTCATGTTCACCGTGGCCGCGGTGATCACCTGCGTCAGGGTTCCGGCGGCGCTGGCGAACACCGAATTCGCTGCCGGGTTGTAGGTGAACGTAAGGTCATGCGCACCGGCCGCGGTCACCAGGCTCGCGAACGTCGCGACGCCGCCCGAATCGAGGTTCACGGTGCCGAGCGTGACTCCGCTGTCAACGGCCGTAACCGATCCGGCCGGTGTCGCGACCCCGGACTGCTGGGCCGCCACGTCGACGGTGATCGTCGGTGGGTTGGCGGTCGTCGCGTTGGGGTTGCTGCTGGTCGCGGTCACGGTTGCCTGCGCGCCGATGATCCTCTGCGTGAGCAGCCCGGAGCCCGCGGCGAAGTCCGAGTTGGATGACGGGACGTAATCGAACTCGAGGTTGTGCGTTCCCGCGGAGCTGAAAAGGTCGGGGAAACTCGCGTCCCCGTTCGAGTCCAACACCGCGCTGCTGATGACCTGCCCGTTCTCGACGGCGTTGACCGTGCCGATCGGCACCCCTTGCACACCAGCCTGTTGTGGGGTCACCTGAACGTTGATCGTGGGCGGATCGGCTGTAGTCGCGTTCGGGTCACTCGAGACCGCGGTGACCGTCACCGGAGCCGGGGTGACCGGCTGCTGATAGGTCTGGTATGCCGCCTCGAAGATCGACCCCGAGGACGGTGTGAACGTGAACGCGAAGTTGTTTCCGGGGGTTACATCCGGAATCGTGAAGCTGGCGCTCCCGCTGCTGTCGAGCGTGGCCGTCCCGATCTGAGTTGATCCTTCCGACAGTGTCAGCGTGCCGGTCGGCGTCTGGCTCCCGTCCTCCGTATCGGTGACGGTTGCGGTGAGCGTGACCGACGACCCGTAAACGGTCGAGGGCGAGCTCGGTGTAACCGTGATCGAGGTGTGCTCGCTCTGGGTGTAGCTGATGATGTTGCTGCCCTGGCCGCTGTTGTAGCCGTAGCTGTCGACCGTTACTCCGGCACCGAAGTTCACGTAAGAGGCGCCGCCGCCGCCACCGCCGCCTGACTGCGGTCCGGCGCCGCCGCCGGAGCCACCGCCGCCGCTGTAGGAGCCGCCGCCTCCGCCGCCTCCTCCGCCTGAAGAGGAGGAGTCGGCGGCGTTGCCACCCTGGCCGCCGACCAAGCCGAAGCCGGCACCGAGTCCGATCGAGCCGGCCGGGCCGCCGGAGGGATTGCCGGCGGTACCGATGCCCGCGCCGCCGTCCCACTCGGCTTGGCCGCCGTTGGTGCCGTCACCGGCACCGACCTCGCCGCCGGCGCCGCCATTGCCGGCAGGGTTGGTGTCGACGTTGGTGTCCTGGCCACCGCCGCCGCCACCGCCGGCGGCGACCACCAGTGTGGTGCCTGTGGTCGCATCCACGACGGCGCTCGCGCCGCCCCCGCCAGCGCCCGCCTGGGCCGCGAGGCTGCCGGTGTTCCCGTTGCCGCCCGCGGCCCATCCGGATCCGCCCTCACCGGGGCTGTGCGCGCCACCTGGCGCTCCGCCGACCTGACCGTAGTAGAAGTCGAGCGTGTCGCCGGGGGTGACCGGGATCGTCACGGTCTCCGAGGAGCCCGCGCCGCCGGCGCTACTCGCGCCGACGCCGAGGTTGACGATCGGGATCGATACCTGGCTACCGCCGCCGCCTGCGGCCCCCTGGACCACCGCTTGGATGCTGTGGACGCCAGCGGGGACGATCCACTGGCCGCCGGGGTTCACGTTGCTGAAACTCTGCGAGGCGCTTGCCGGGGTCGCCCCCACTCCGAGCGCGGCGACGGCGATCGCCGCTCCGGTGGCTAACGCCGTGACGGGTAGGCCGAACCACCGACGTCGACGTTTACGTGACGCATTGTCGATCGTTCTCGACATCACACAACCCCTTTTAACTTGCACCGCCTGCTACGGCGGACTGCACCCTTTGCACTAACGAAGCCGCCGCACACACGGACGACTTCCACACACGCCGGAACCTACCATCGAGCCGCTGCTAAATCAATATTGAGCGGGCACTCTCAACAACGTTTTAAGTTTGGCGGGAGGCGGAAAATTGCGAGCGCTATCAGCAGCCGCTGCAACAAGAATGCGAGGGTCGCTTGCCGCACGGGACCGGGGGCTGCGGCAAGCGAACCCTCGCGTAAAGCCATGATAGACAGGTTGCCTGTTGTTTGTCTGCGCAACTTCCTAAAGACTGCTGTTGTGACACCCAAGACCGCAGACTGCGGGCCCCCGCGCGCATATTTGCGTGGTCCCGTGAACGGATCACGCAGGTAGCGGTGGTATTCGGCGGCTTGGCCGTGAGGCCCCGCCGCGGGCACAAAAAAGGGCGGCCACACGGGCCGCCCTTGAAAGCGAATGCTTGAAAGCTGCGCGATCTACCAGCGGTAGTGGGCGAAGGCCTTGTTGGCCTGAGCCATGCGGTAGATGTCGTCCTTGCGCTTGAACGCGTTGCCCTGCTGCTGCTGCGCGTCGAGCAGCTCGTTGGCGAGGCGCTGCGCCATCGTCTTCTCGCGACGGGCGCGAGCGAAGCTGACGAGCCAACGGACGGCGAGCGTGCGGGCGCGACGCGGCTGCACCTCAACCGGCACCTGGTAGGTGGCACCACCGACGCGGCGGGAACGAACCTCAAGTACCGGGGTGAGGGCCTTGATGCCTCCCTCCAGCACCTCGAGCGCCGGCTTGCCGGTGCGCTCTTCGAGGATCGCCATGGCGTCGTAAACGATCGCTTCAGCGGTGGACTTCTTGCCGTCCAGCATCACCTTGTTGATGACCTGCTGGACCAAACGATTGCGGTGTACGGCGTCCGGCTCGATCGTCCGGATCTGCGCTGCTGCGCGGCGTGGCATTCAGAGGCTCCTTACTTGGCCTTCACGCCGTACTGCGAGCGGGCCTTCTTGCGGTCGTTCACGCCGGCGGCGTCGAGCGTCCCGCGAATCACCTTGTAACGGAAGCCCGGGAGGTCCTTCACACGACCACCACGAACGAGCACGACGGAGTGCTCCTGGAGGTTGTGGCCCTCGCCCGGGATGTAGGCGCCGACTTCCATGCCATTGGTGAGGCGCACACGCGCGACCTTACGCAGAGCCGAGTTCGGCTTCTTGGGCGTGGTCGTGTAGACGCGGGTGCACACGCCGCGGCGCTGGGGCGCGGCGACCTTTTTCTTGCGGCCCTTACCGGACTTCAGGCCCGGTGTGGCAAGCTTCTTGGTGGGCTTCTTGCGGCCCTTGTTTACAAGTTGGCTGGTAGTCGGCATTCGGCGTGAAACAGTAGCAGGGGTAGTTGGATTCTCTGGGACTTGAACGTCCGCGCTATGCGGTAATGGTAGTCGCCCTGGCGGGCTCGCCCTGCTTGAGCACGCCTCTGACAACCCTGGCCGTGAGCGCCATCCCGGTGAGGGTCACGTTGCAGGAGATCGCCGTCGGGATCGTCCCGCAGCCCGCGACGTAGAGGCCGTCGACGCCCCAGACCGCTCCGTTGGGGTCGCAGACCGAGGTCTCGTCGTCTTCGGCGCCCATGCGCACGGTTCCGGTGAAGTGCAGCGAGGACCCGGGCTCGAGCATCACCGAGTTGCGCTCGAGATCAAACTCGCCGACGCCCTCGCCGAGCAGCTTCTGCATCGCGCGCATGTCTTCGATGTGCCTCAGGTCGCGGTCGGAGTAGCCGAACTCGATCTCGATTCGCGGCATCCCCAGCAGGTCGTTCTCGGTCTCGGAGAACACGAGCCGGTTCTCGCGCCGCACCTCGGTGCGCACGTACATCCCGAGCCCGCAGCTGACGCCGAGAAACCCGCCGTCCTCGTCGGTGTGCACAGCTCCGACCAGCTGCCCCGCGCCGGGAAGCTCGGGCTCGTTGATCGGCATCCAATAGTGGGCGACTCCGAACTCCGCGGGATCCTGGGCGGGCACCTGGTCGCGGGAGACTCCGAGCGCGGCGAGGTCGACCAGCGCCGCTCCCGATAGATCGGCGTGTTCGTTCAGGTAGCGACCCAGCGCCTGCGGCTGGATGCCGGAGGCGAACAGCAGCTGCGGCGTGCGCATTGCGTCGGCGCAGACAACGACCGCTTCGGCCTGGACCTCGCTCAATTCGCCGGTCAGGACCGATCTGATCTTGGCGCCGACGACGCGGCCGTCGCGGACCTCGAGCTGGTAGGCCTGGGCGTCGGTCCAGAGCTGGAAGTTGCGGTCGTCGCCGGTGCGGATCGGTTCGAAGATGCGGTTCGGGCCGACGCGATCGAGGCGACCGTCCCCCCGCGGCGGGCTGGCGGAGGGCATGTCGATGATCGGCCGTTTGGGGTCGAGCCGGCCTGCGGCGAGTTCGTTCAGGCGCATCAGCAGCTGGGTCGAGAGCTCGTTGTCAAACGGCTTCTCGTTCACCAGCAGCAGCCGCTGCCCGGTGGCCAGGTCCGCGGCCCATTGCTCGGCCGCGAACGCGGGTACCTCGTCACCGGCCGCAAATGGGGTTGCTGCGCTCCAGTGGACGCCCATGCCGCCGTTGTTCCAGCCCAACGCGGCCACCGGCATCTGGTCGGTCACCTCACCGAGTGACTGCATCGAGTACATCCCGGGGATCGCGGTCGCCGCGGAGGGCCCGAAATCGTCGGACCAGCCAAACACGTAGTTCGATTGCAGCCCCGAGCCCATGCGCTCGTTGTACTGCTCCCAGATCTCGGGCTCGACCGCGTCATGCATGTGCTGGCCGCGGACCGATCCGATATTGGTGCCGGCGTCGACCATCAGCATCCTGGTGTTCGGCTCTGACTCGCGCAGTAGGCGGGCGACGGCCGCGCCCATCAGCCCGGCGCCGACGATCAGTACGTCTACACGCTCTTTTCTAATTGACACTTGTCACCCTCCTCTGGTCGGCGATGTTGAAGTTGATTGACGCGACCCGCGCATTGGAGTTGTCGGGGGCGCCGTTGAAGTCGATTGGCGCGAACCGACCGCTGGAGTCGTCGGGCGCCGTGTTGGAGTTGGTTTGGTTGGACCTGCGAGGGCGCAGCCTTAGGCCCAGAACATCTCGCCTGCGGGCTGGCTGAAGATCACCGACTGCAGCAGCGACACCGCGTGCGAGAGACCCTCGTCGCGCGAAGCCAGCGGATCCTCGTGTTCGATCGAGACCACGTAGTCGTAGCCGACGCTGCGCAGCATCGACAGCGCCTGGCGCCAGAACAGCTCCCCGTGCCCGTATCCGACCGTGCGGAAGGTCCAGCTGCGGTCAAGGATGTCGCCGTAATGCTTGGTGTCGAGCGATCCGGTGCGGGCCGTGTTGGCCGCGTCGATGTAGGTGTCCTTGGCGTGGAAGTGATAGATGCAGTTCGCGCGTCCAAGCGTGCGGATCACCTCGATCGGATCCGCGCCCTGCCAGAACAGGTGGCTGGGGTCGAGATTGGCGCCGACGCGTTCACCGACGGCCGCACGCAGGCGCAACATCGAATCGGTGTGGTAGACCAGGAACCCGGGGTGCAGCTCAAGCGCGATCTTCACGCCATGCCGCTCGGCCAGCTGGGCCTGCTCTGACCAGTATGGAATCGCGACCTCGTCCCACTGCCACTCGAGCATCTCGGCGTACTCCTCGGGCCATGCGCAGGTGACCCAGTTCGGATAGGCCGCGCCGGGCTGGTCACCCGGGCACCCGGAGAACCCGTTCACGATCGGCACCTCGAGCAGCTCTGCCAGCTGCGCTGTCTTCACCCAGGTCTCATGCGCGGCGCGTGCGCGCTGGGGGTCGGGGTGCAGCGGGTTTCCGTGCTGAGAGAGGGCGCTGATGATCATCCCGCGTGACTCGACGGCTCGCCGCAGCTTCGCCGCCTCGTTGTGGTCCGCGAGTAGACGGTCGGGGTCGCAGTGCGTGGAGCCCGGGTAGTTACCGGTCCCGAGCTCAACCGCGCCAACACCGAGGCTTGCCAGGAGCTCGAGCGTCTCTTCGAGCGGCTTGTCGGCATAGAGGACGGTGAATACGCCTAGCTTCATGTCGTAACTGCCTCCTGGACGGTTGCCCACGCGCGCTCATGCGCGCTGCGGCCGATGGCTTCACATACCAGCATGACCTGATGCGCCTGCTCGAAGCTGGCAACCGTGGAGACCGCTTGATCTGACTGCACGGCCGTGCAGAAGTCGGCGATCAGGTTGCGCAGCGCGTCAGGCCAGCCTTCGGGATGCCCGTTCGGGTAGTGGGTGATCGCCGCTGCTGGCGGCGTCAGCAAGGCAGCGTCGCGCTGCAGTTCAAGGTTTGGCGCGTCACGATGCCCGATCTTCAGCGCGTTGGGCTGTTCCTGGGCCCACTCGTAGCTGCCCTGGTCGGTCTCGATCAGCAGCCGCAGATCGTTCTTGTGGCCGGCGCAGACCTGCGAGATCGAGAAGTGCCCCTGCAGCCCTGAGGCAAACCGCAGCAGCACGTTGGCGTAGTCCTCGGTCGTGACCTCGACGGTCTCGGTCTCCCCCACACTCGCGGCAAAGGTCGCGCCCGCGGTGAGCGGCCGCTGGCGGGTGTCGTGCATGCGGCCGAAGTCGGCGCAGACCTCCGTGACCTCGTCGCCGGTGACGTGCTGGATCAGGTCGATCCAGTGCGAGCCGATGTCCCCGACCGCGCGCAGCGGCCCACCGACCGCGGGATCGATCCTCCAGCTCCAGTCATCGTCTCGGAACAGCCAGTCCTGCAGGTAGCGGCCGTGCGCGAGGTGCGCCACGGGGTGCGCACCGGCTCCGCGTCCGCCGAGCTGCTCGCGGAGCTCCGCAATCATCGGGTAGTGGCGGTAGGTGAAGCAGACCGCGGCCACACGGTCGCTCTCGGCCGCCGCCGCGACCAGCCTGGCGGTGTCCTCACTGGTGATTCCCAGCGGCTTCTCGGACAGCACGTGCTTGCCTGCCGCCAGCGCCGCGAGATTGATCTCGGTGTGCAGATCGTTCGGTGTGCAGTTGTCGATCGCGTCGATCGCCGGATCGGCGAGCACCGCATCCCAGTGGTTGTAGGCGCCGGCAATCGCGTATTCGTCCGCCAGTGCTCGCGCGGTTTCCACGCTGCGGCCGACGATCGCGGCCACGTTCACGCCGGACACGCGCCGCATCGCGTCAAGGTGAGCGCGGGCCGCGAAGCCCGTGCCGACGATTGCGACGTTCAGCATTTCACCATCCCCATGCACTAGCCCAGCGCGATCTCGACGAAGTCCCGCGCGCGTGCGACCTGAGTCAGGGGGTCCGAACCGCTGTCGAGCTCGAGTACGCACCAACCGTCGTAACCGATGCGGTCGAGCATCCGCTGCCAGGCGTGCCAGTCGATCGCACCCTCGCCGACCTGTTTGAAGCTCGCGGCGATCGGCACGTGCCGTGCGTGGCCGGCGGGCAGTTCGCCGACGAAGGGACCGGATGCGTCCTTCCAGTGCGTCAGGACCAGCCGCTCACGATGGCGCTCGGTGATCGCGACCGGGTCGCCGTTCGCAAGCGTCATGTGGGCGGTGTCAGGACAGAATCCGACGTACTCGGGGTCCGTCAGCAGCAGCAGCAGGTCGATCTCCCGCGGGCGGCAGAACACGGATCCGAACTCAGGATGCATGCCATACCGCAGCCCGTGCTCGGCGACCGCAGCACCGACGCGGTTGGCCAGATCGGCCAGCACCTTCATGTAGTCGAGATCGATGAACTTGGCGCCGCGATCAACGGTCGAGTCGAGGCTCGGCATCCCGCCGATCACGATCTCCCCACCTGCAGCGCCGACCGCCGCGGCGTACTCGCCGGCCGCCGCCACCACCGCGTCCCGTACCGCGGGATCGTGTGGCTGTGTGAGTGAGTCGAGCCCAGAGAAGTAGCCACTGACGACGCGCAGATCCCTCGCGGCCAGCGCGTCCAGCAGACCTTGATTGGAGCCATACGCACGATGCGCGGTAGCGAGATCCCCGGGCGGGAACGTGACCTCAACCCCGCCGATCTGGAGCTGTGAGATCGTGTCGAGCATGCGCTCCCAGGTGGAGCTCGGGTCCAGCGCCACCAGACCGTCGTGGTCGTCCACACCCCAGAACTCGGGGCCGTAGAGCGTGATCAGATCAAGTGCCAAGCGATGCTCGCTCATTTTGGGCTCCTTCTCATCGGGTCAGGGTTTAGCGGGGACGGGCGCGAATTCACGACGGATTCAGTGCGCGTTGGCGGGTCGCAGGTGCAGGACCACGTCTTCAGCGAACGGCGTCCCGCTACCGGAGGCATTGACCTGGTAGGGGTTGGACGCGTCGGGCCAGCCGACGAAGTTTTTGGTCGAGTAGCTTCCGAACGAACTCGCGGTCATGAGCGGGATGATCGGTGCCTGCTGCGCGACGATCGTCGCCAGCTTATGGATCGCGGCGGTCTGCTGGGCGACGTTGTTGGTGGATGCGTACTTGGCGAGAGCCGCGTTCGTCGCCGGGTCGTCCCAGCGCACGATGTTGGAGATCGCCGGTTTACCGATCGGGGCAGTGAGCGCGCCATTCAACATCGTGTTGTAGGTCGTGTAGGCGCCGTTTGAGGTCCATACCGCGTCGAACGTCACTTGGTAGTTGCCGGCGTCAGTGTCGCTGGTATAGGCGTTGGTGGACACGCCGTTGAGGCTGGCGCTGATTCCGGCGGCCTGCATCTCTTGAACCCACAGCTCCCCGAGACTCATCCAGTCGGTGTAGGAGCTGGGGAGCAGCAGCGAGATCTTGAACGGCTGCCCGTTGGCGAGCATTAGCTGGCCGTTGGGTCCCTGCTTCATGCCCGCCTGCAAGAACATCTTGTGCGCGAGCTTGGGGTTGTACGTGAGCTGCTGGTCGCGGTATCTGGCCGGGATCGCATCGCCGTAGGTAAGCGGCAGCCCGGTCGGGTTGGTGGCCGGGATGTAGAACTGGTTCTCGACTTCGGGGACGGCCTGTTGACGATTGAACGTGAGCGCCAGCGCGCGCCGCACGAGCGGAGTTGTTGAACGGCGCGACCTTGGTGTTCGGGCAGATGAACGCTGACCCGACAGGCGGCAGCCAAACCTTGTTGTGGGCAGCGTTCTCGTCCGTCCACTGAGCCTTGATATTCGCCATGAAGACGTTGTCCCAGTCAACCTCTCCAGCGCTCATCGCATTCAGCGCCGCCTGCTGGGAGGTGTAGTCGAGCACGCGCACCGTCTTGACCTTGGGAAGCCCCGCCTGCCAGTAGTGCGGATTCTTTGAGAAGACCATTTCGGCGGCCGTGATCCCCGCCAGCAGGTACGGACCCGAGCCGACCGGTTTGGTGTTCGCGTAGCTCGCCGGGTTCTTGATCTTCGACCAGATGTGCTCCGGGACGATGAACACCTGCGCGATCGAGTACAGCTGGGTGTAGGCGGGTGACGCAAACTTCAGCACCGCCTCGCTATCGGACGGGGCGGTCGCTCCCTCCAACGTGACGCCGTGGACGTTGAGCGTCGCGTCCTTGCGGATCAGGTTGAACGTGTATGCGACATCCTTGGCGGTGATCGGAGTGCCGTCCGACCACTCACGCCGTGGCGGGATCGTGAACGTCAGCTTCCTGCCGCCATCCGACCAGCGGTAGCTGGAGGCCAGCCACGGCTTCGGTGCCTGGCTCGGTCGCGCCGCGTTGTACATGAGCAGCGGCTCATAGACGAGCGAGGTCACGCCTTCGGTTGCCGGGCTGTCGGTGAGTGAGAATGGGTTGAGGCCGGCGACGAACGGGCCGGTCGGACCTGGTGCGAGGTTGAGCGCGTTCTTGAGGTTCGAGGAGCTGCCGGCCGGTCCCAGCGTCGCGCAGCCCGCCACTGCGGCGACGCAGGCCAGTGCGGCGACCAGAAGCGCCGCTTTTCTGATGAGCGTTCGGGCAGACATGATCAGGCGTCCTCCTCGGGGTCTTTCGGCAAGGACGCTGCCCCCGCCAGGGCCGCGTCCTCAAGCAGCCAGCATGCAGCCTCGCCGCCATGTTCGCGATCGAAATTCGGTGGCTGCTCGGCAACGCAGATGTCCATCGCGCGCGGACAGCGCGGATGGAAGCGACAACCGGACGGCGGCGTAACCAAGCTCGAAGCCTCGCCGGCGCGGGCGGCAAGCGCGGTGCGCGTGTCGCGCCGGCTGGGATCAGGGGCGCTCTCCACCAACAGCTGGGTATATGGGTGCTGCGGGTCGGTGGTCACATCCTCGGCTGCGCCGTACTCGACCACCTGGCCGGCGTACATCACCATCACCTCGTCGGCGAAGTAGCGGGCGGAGGCGATGTCGTGGGTGATGTAGAGGATCGCGCGACCGCTGCGGGCGATCTCACCGAACAGGTTCAGCACGCTCAGACGGATCGAAACGTCGAGCATCGAGACCGGCTCATCGGCAACGATCACGTCGGGGTCCGGTGCCAATGCACGAGCGATCGCAACACGCTGGCGCTGTCCGCCGGAGAGCTGCGTCGGGTACTTGTCGATGAACTGCTCGGCCGGGTGCAGGTGCACGGTCTTCAGCAGCTCGAGCGCCTTGGTCCGCGCCTCCTCTTTGGTCTTGGCGATCCCGTGGATCAGCAGCGGGCGCTCGAGGTGGTAGCTGACGGTGTGACCGGCGTTGAGCGAGGCAAACGGGTCCTGGAAGACCATCTGCACCTGGCTGCGAAACGGGCGCAGCGCGCGGGCGCCGTTCTTGGGCACGTCCTGACCGCGGAGCTTGAGCTCGCCCGTGGTCGGGATCTCGAGCCGGGTCATCATCCGCCCGACGGTGGTCTTGCCCGAACCGGACTCGCCCACCACCGCGATGATCTTGCCCGGTACCAGCGAGACCGACACGTTCTCGGCGGCGTGGACGACGCGCTTGCCGCCGGTGCGGCTGCGCCTGACTCCCGAGCGCACGACAAAGTGCTTGGTCAGATCGACGGCCTCCAGCACGGGACGGGAGTCCCCGGCGGACATCGGCTGCGCGGCTGTCTGCGAGCTCATCGCGTCACCTCCAGACGGCCCTCGCCGTCAGTCACAAGGTCGTGGAAGCAGGCCACGAGCCGCTCGGAGTCGCCCGCGGGCGGCTCCAACGGCGGGCGGCTGAGGCTGCACTCGGCGCTCGCCAGGGCGCAGCGCGGCACGAACGGACAGCCGGCCGGAAGCTCACGCAGATCCGGTGGCGAACCCGGGATCCCGACCAACGTGCGTCGCGGCCCTGAGAGTGGCGGGAACGACCCGAGCAGGCCGGCGGTGTATGGGTGTGCGGGCTGGTGGTAGATGGCCTCGCCGCCGGCGACCTCGACCAGGCTGCCGGCGTACATCACGGCGATGCGGTCGGCCATCTCGAGCAGCAGCGAGAGATCGTGGGTGATGAACAGCACCGCGAAGCCGAAGCTTTCACGCAGCTCGGCCAGCTCCTCGAGGATCTGACGTTGGGTGACCACGTCGAGCGCGGTTGTGGGCTCGTCCATCACGATCAGCTTCGGGTTCAGCGCGAGCGCCATCGCGATCATCGCGCGCTGGCGCATGCCGCCGGAGAGTTCATGCGGGAAGGCGCTGAGACGGTCGCGGCTGACGCCGACGGTCTCGAGCAGCTCACCAGCACGGGCGATCCGATCCCGCTTGGACATGTGCGGACGGTGAGCCTGCATCACGTCCGTCAGCTGCGTCTGGATGCTCAGCACCGGATTGAGCGCGTTCATGGCGCTCTGCAGCACGATTGCGATCTCATCCCAGCGCAGCGGGCGCAGCTGTTCTTGGCTGAGCCCGACCAGGTCAACCGGCGCGCCCTCGCGCGGGTGGTACAGCACCTCGCCGCCGCTGATCGTGGCGGGGTTGCGCAGCAGCCGCGTAACCGCCATCGCCAGCGTCGACTTGCCCGATCCGGACTCACCGGCGAGGCCGATGGCCTCGCCCTCGTGGATTGTCAGGCTGACGTCGCGGACGGCGTGGACAGAGCCCTCACCGATGCCGTAGTCAACGGTGACATTACGGATCTCCAGCAGTGGTCTGTCGGTGGTCACGCTCATGACACCACCTCGGGGCTCGCTGGAGCTTCAGTGCTGGTTGGCGCAGTGGTCGCGCGAATACCCCAGCCACGCCGCTTCTTCTTCCCGTCCGACAGCCGCACTCCGCTCTGCAGCCGCGTGTCCGCCCAGTGGTCGATCGCGGAGTTGAGCAGCACCAGCGATGTGCCGAACAGCGCGATGCAGAGTCCTGGTGGGACGAACCACCACCAGTAGGACAACTGGAACGCCTGGGCGTTGTCGGCCCAGTAGAGCATTGTGCCCCAGGTCCACTGGCTGACGGATCCGAGCCCGAGGAACGCCAATCCGGCCTGGGTCATGATCGCGTACAGGACCACGCTCAGGAACTGCGCGGCGATCAGCGGCACCATGTGCGGCAGCACCTCGGAGAAGATGATCCGGAAGGATCCTTCGCCGCTGCCTCTGGCGGCCAGCACGAAGTCGCGGCGCCGTAGCGACATCGCCTGCACGCGGTAGATGCGCGCCGACCAGGACCAGCCGGTGACGGCAACCACCACCGCGACCACGACCACGCCCGATCCGTGTAGATAGCCAGCGATCACGACGATCAGCGGCAGCGTGGGGATCACCAGCATCACGTTCGTGAGGAACGACAGCAGCTCGTCCGAGACACCGCCAAGGACGGCGCCGGTCACGCCGATCGCGATTGCGAGCGCGGATGCCATCAACGCTGCCAAGATCGAGATCAGCAGCGAGTCGCGGGTGCTGACCACCAGCTGGGTGAAGACGTCTTGCCCGAGGTTGGTGGTGCCGAGGATGTGTGCGCTGGTGGGCGGCGAGTTGATCGGGATTCCCACGGCATTGGGGTTGCCGACGAACATCGGCCCGAAGATCGCGACCAGCAAGAAGAAGACCAGCATCCCGGCACCGATGCGGGACGAGGTCGTGTTCAGGACTTTCATCATCGTCCGGCCTCCGAGGTCCGGGGATCAAGCGCTGCATAGGCGACGTCGGCCAGCAGGTTGGCCGCCAGCACCATGAAGGTGATGATCAGGAACAGTCCCTGCATGAGCGGATAATCCTGGTTCTCCACGGCCTGGAACAGCACGTAGCCGACGCCGGGATATGAGAACACGATCTCGGTCAGCAGCGCACCGCTGACGATGAACCCGAGTGACAGTGCGAAGCTGGCCAGGTTCGGGAGCATTGCGTTACGCGCCGCGTAGGCGAAGACCACACGCTTGGTGGCAAGGCCCTTGGCCTCGGCCAGCAGTACGTAATCCTCGGAGATCGTCGAGATCATCACGTTGCGCATCCCCAGTAGCCAGCCGGCCACCGAGCTGATCACGATCGTCGCGGCCGGCAGGAAGCCGTAGTCCAGTACCGAGAGGATGAAGTGGATGTTCCAGCCGATCTGCAGGTTCGGGTTGTAGGCGCCGCTGAGCGGGAACCATCCGAGCTGAATCGCGAACACCATGATCGCGATCGACCCGAGCCAGAAGTAAGGCATCGCGGCGAAGAAGGCCGTGAATGGCACGAAATGATCGACCCAGCTGCCGCGTCGCCACGCGGTCCAGACTCCGAGCAAGGTCCCGATCACGAAGCTCACCAGCGTCGCGGTACCGACCAACAGCAGTGTCCACGGGAGCGCGGTCCCGATCACGGACAGCACGGTGGCGGGGTAGTAACTGATCGAGACTCCGAAGTCACCGTGCAGCACGTTGCCCAGATAGGTGAAGTACTGGGAGATGATGCTGGTGTGGTTGTCCACCCCGAACGCCGCCGATAGCGCCTTGACGCCCTGGCTGGTGGCACGCAGGTGCTCGCGTGCGATCAGCGCCTGTACCGGGTTGCCCGGCATCAGTCGCGGGATGATGAAGTTGAGCGTGATCGCCGCCCAGGCGGTGAGTATGTAGAACCCGAGTCGGCGGGCCAGGAAACGCATCAGCGCGACCCCTTCCGCCGGACGTGAATGTCAAGCATGTTTGGCTTGTCTCCTTCCTCTTCTGCCATCATATGACGAAAGTTTGTCTTGTCAAGGCAAAAGTTTGGAGAGCTCTCGGCCTGAGGCTCTGGATGCTTCGAAAGCGAGTCGTCCATGCTTGACTGTTCAAACATGTGTCGTGTTACGGGAGGCCACTATGAATAGCGGCACGGAGAGCCTGCTGGCGCTGCTGCGTGACGCCGGCCCGCAGCCGACGGCCGGGATCGGTGACCTGGTCAACGCCTCGCGTTCAAAGGCGATGCAGGACCTCGGTGCACTCGAGGCGCTGGGGCTGGTCACGCGCGGCGGGAAGGCGCCTTCACGCGGCGGCCGGCGCTCGACGATCGTGTCGCTTTCCGATGAACTGCGGTTCGCGGGAATCGACGTTGGCGCCAGCTCGATCTCGGTGGCGCTCACCGACGGCTATCTCGAGGTTCTCGAGTACATCGAGGAACCGACCGACGTGCGCTCCGGGCCTGACGCGATACTCGATCAGGCCGAGTCACTGCTGCGGCAACTGGTGGGCATCGAATCCGGGGCGCTGCCGCTTGCCGGGGTCGGCATGGGCCTCCCCGGTCCGGTCAGCTTCAGCGCCGGCCGGCCGGTGGCGCCGCCGCTGATGCCGGGCTGGGATGACTATCCCGTGCGCGATGTACTCTCGGCCCGTCTCGGGGTCCCGGTGACCGTCGATAACGACGTGAACATCATGGCGCTGGGCGAGAAGCACAGCGGTGTCGCCCGCAATCAGGACGACTTCCTGTTCGTGAAGCTCGGGACCGGCATCGGCTGCGGGATCGTGGTCGAAGGCGAGCTCTATCGCGGTCGGGACGGCTGCGCCGGCGACATTGGCCACATCCCCGCGGGGGACACCACTGTCAGCTGCCACTGCGGCCGTACCGGTTGCCTCGAGGCGCAGGTCGGCGGGCACGCGCTCGCGCGGATTGCGATTCTCGGCGCACAGTCGGGCGAATCGCCGCTACTCGACGCGACCCTGCAGGAACACGGCCGGCTCACGGCCTCCGATATCAGCCTCGCGAACCAGTTCGGCGATGCCTTCGCCAACCGCACGATCAGGCGCAGCGGGCGACTGCTGGGCGAGGTACTGGCGGGGATCGTGAACTTCTTCAACCCGGCGCTGATCGTGCTCGGCGGTGGCGTTTCCGGGTTCGGTCCGCTGCTCTTGGCCGAGCTGCGCACGGTGGTGCTGGAGCGCTCCACCCCGCTCGCGACCCGCGGTCTGCAGCTGGAGCTCAGCACTGCGCGCGATCAGGCGGGGGTGATCGGCGCGGCCTGGCTCGCGAGCGACACGTTTGTCCGCCAGGCGACCGTCGCCGCATGAAGAAGTGGGTGCTGCTCGGATGCGCGATCCTCACCGAGGTGACCGCCACCATGAGCCTGCGGGCCACGGTGAACAACGGCCTATGGATCCCGGTGGTCGTGATCGGCTACCTGCTGTCGTTCTACTTCATGAGCCGCACGCTGCGGGCCGGGCTCACGATCGGCGTGACCTATGGCATCTGGGGCGGGACCGGTGTGATTCTCACGGCGATCTTCGGCGCGATCATCTTCGGTGAGACGCTGAGCACGGCCGCGATCTTCGGGATCGGGCTGATCGTGATCGGGGTGATGCTGGTGCAGACCGGCAACCCCCGCGGCGAGCCGACCGCCCACGAGGAAGGTCGCTCGTGAGCTGGGTCTGGCTCGCCGCTGGGATCCTGTCGGAGCTCGGGGGGACGCTCAGCCTGCGCGCGTCCGACGGGCTGCGTCAGAAGATCTGGATCATCCCGCTCATCATCGGCTACGGGCTGTCGTTCCTGTTTCTCACGCTCACACTCGCGGCCGGGATGGGCGTAGGGATCGCCTACGGGGTCTGGGCCGCGATCGCGATCGCACTGGTGGCGGTGCTGGCCCACGTGATCTGGGATGACCCGCTGACGAAGCGGATGATCGCCGGGATCGTTGTGATCGCGATCGGCGTGATCCTGGTCCAGATCAAATAGCGCCTATTTGGTGATCAGCGCGCCGCTCGGACTGACGACGTAGAACCCGGCGACACCCTGGCCGCTGGTCTCGCCGCTCTTGCTGTCGGAGTCGAATCGGTAGAGCGGGTGTCCGTCGTAGGTGACCTGCTTGACGCCGCCGGCGATCTTGACCCAGCCGAGCGCCGACTGCTTGGCCTTGCCCTCGGCGCGCAGCGTCCCGTTTGCCTTCAGCGGCGGCCAGATCCCAAGGCACGCGCCGGTGCAGGCCGGATGTCCCTTGCGATCAGCCTTGTCGCGGTAGAGGGTGCGCCCCGAGCCGGTGACGAGGATCGTTCCGAGCGACGTCTTCCTGGTGGTGACGATCGTCGTCGCTTTGCGCACATGCGTGCTCTGCGTCGCGAGCGCGGAGCTGACCACCGTCAGCGCTCCGAGCACTACTGCAACCAACAGAATTCTGCGAGTTTTCACGGCGTTCTCCAATGATTGAGATCGGGGGGTCAACCACGGAGACGCGCTGCCTAAGGAATTCCTTCCCAGGTGCTGCCAAACGTTGATCGGGGCGGCCCGTGCGGCCGCCCCGATCAGTACTGCTGTGGGTTCACGATGAACCGCTGCACACCTCAGGGAATACCACTGAAGCGTTGAACTCGCGAGCGCGAACCCACGATGGTCGGAGAGAGATGACCATCGGCGGTGGGGCTGGTCCCGCTAGACCCGCCCCACCGAGCACGGCTTAGAAGTGCAGTGCATCCTCGGGCGTCACGTAGGGAACGTCGGCAGCCTCGGCAACGGCCTTGTAGGTGATCTTGCCGTCGGCCGCGTTGAGGCCCTCGCGCAGACCGGGGACGGTCTTGATCGCCTCGACCGCGCCCTTGTTGGCGATGCTCACCATGTACGGCATCGTCGCGTTGGTCAGCGCCTGGGTCGAGGTGATCGGCACCGCGCCCGGCATGTTGGCCACGCAGTAGTGGGTGATGCCGTCGACCTCGTAGGTCGGGTCGGCGTGCGTGGTCGGGTGCGAGGTCTCGAAGCATCCGCCCTGGTCGATCGCGACGTCGACGAGCACCGTGTGAGGCTTCATCAGCTTCAGCTGCTCGCGCGTGATCACGTGCGGCGCCTTGGCACCCGGGATCAGCACCGCGCCGATGATCAGGTCGGCGTCGGGGAGCATCTCCTCGATGTGCAGCGTGGTCGAGTAGTGGGTGTCGGCCTTCTGGTCGAACGCCACGTCGAGGTCGCGCAGACGATCGAGGTTGCGGTCGAACACGGACACGGTCGCGCCCATGCCGACGGCGACGCGGGCGGCCTGGTAGCCGACGACGCCGCCACCGATAACCACGACATTGGCGGACTGCACGCCGGGCACGCCGCCAAGCAGAATTCCGCGGCCGCCTTCGGGCTTGTGCAGAACGAACGCGCCCGCCTGGGTGGCGAGGCGGCCCGCGACCTCGGACATCGGCGCCAGCAGCGGCAGGCGGCCGTTGCGGTCGACGACGGTCTCGTAGGCGATGCAGGTGGCGCCGGTCTTGGCCAGCGCGTGGGTCAGCTCGACATCGGCTGCGAGGTGCAGGTACGTGAACAGCACGTGGTGGGGGCGCAGCATCGCGACCTCAACCGGCTGCGGCTCCTTGACCTTGACGATCAGCTCGGCCTGGTCGAACACTGCAGCTGCGTCCGGGACGATCTGCGCGCCCTGGGCGATGTAGGCCTCGTCGGAGATCGCAGAACCGTTACCGGCACCAGCCTGAATGAAGACCTCGTGGCCGGCGTCCACCAGTTCACGCACGCCCGCGGCGGTGATCGCGACGCGGAACTCGTTGTTCTTGATCTCGGTAGGTACTCCGACCTTCATGTGCAGTGTCCTCTCGTTTTTGAACGGATCGACGATCCGGCGAAAGGAAGAGCACGTGCGCTCGATCCCCTCCCAGGACCATCAAGCAAAATGATCTAAGCCGGATCCTCGCCTGTAACAGTGAGAACTACAAGGGTTTCCGCACAACTTGGTTGATCCCACAGTGAGCCGCACTGTTATCTTCAGATTCAACAGTGTCTGTCTCGCTTCCGGAAGCGCCGAACCAGAGCCCCCTCCATGGCACCCGATCTCAACCCCCTCGATAGCACCGATGAGCGCATCATCAACCTGCTCGCGAACGACGGCCGCGCCTCGTTTGCGGAGATCGGCAAGGCGGTCGGTCTAAGTCCACACGGGGCCGCCGATCGAGTGCGGCGGCTGCGCCGCAACGGCGTCATCACCGGCTTCCGCGCGACCGTCGAACTCGCCAACATCGGCCGCACGCTCGACGCGTTCATCGACGTGCAGCTGGCGCCGACGACATCCTCGGAGGCGTTCGAGCAGTTCGCGCTGACGCTGCCCGCGGTGCAGGAGATCGCGTTCGTCACCGGGCGCTTCGACTTCCACGTGCGTGTCGCCTGCCGCTCGGCCGAGGACCTCGACCGCACCGTGCGCGCCTTCCGCCGCGAGGGCGGCGCGGCGCAGACGGAGACCCGGATCGTGCTGCGCTCAACGGCGAGCGTGCATCCGATCAGTTGAGATTCGCAACCCGGTCTGGCGGGACCAGGTTGCTCAACGCAGCCGGTGGCCGGGCCGGAACGCCGCCTGGGGGTCTGTTGCGGCGAAGAACACGACCGCGAAACTGAGTCTCAACGCGAGCGGCAAGCGGCTCCTGAAAGCCCACAAGACGCTGACGGCCGAACTGACTGCGACACTCCAAGGCAAAACCAGTGCCACCAGCGCGCTCAAGTTCACGACGCGGGGGTAGCCAGCGGCCGCGCCGCTCAATATCAGCGGCTGAGCTGCGCTACGAGAGCGCCCGCGAGCTCGCGCTGCCCGAGCGCGGTTGGGTGAACTCCGTCGGGACCGAGGAGCTCGTCGATCGCGTACCCAGGGCGACGCGAATGCAGGTCGATGGCATTTGGGTGGCGCTCAAGTAGGAGCGCAGCGAGTTCGGCAACGTCGTCTGCCCTCCAGCTGATCTGTGCGTCGCTGAAGCGTTTGCAGCCGATCGCCTGTTGTTCGTCGATCGGCGGCGGGGTCAGGAGCGTGACGCGGGCGGCAGTCTGTTCGGTGACGACCGCCACGAACTGTTCAACGTTGCGCAGGGTTTCCGATGTCGACACCATTCGCGCATCCCCCCCAGGCCCGTGGCGGCGCGCATCATTGGTCCCGATCATCATGATCACCCAATCAGGCGCGCGGTCGATCACAGCGCTGATCCTGCCCAGCATGTCAGCGCTCGTCCCTCCGCTCACCGCGAGGTTCGCCAGCTCAACCGTTGCCAACCGCGCTACCAAAACCTGACCAAGAATTTCCGCCCAAGAGAGACGATCGGCGGTGATCGAGTCGCCGATGGTCACAACGACGTCGCCCGGCGCAACCCGGAGTCGATCAACAGCTGCCCGAAACTCGGCATCCGCCAACAACTCGGTGCCCGCAACTTGCACGATCGACTCAAGGCCAGCATCGATCTGCATCAGTTCCTCGGGAGTGCACCCGAACAGCTCTGCCCGCAACTCAACCCCGGTGAGTGACTTGCAGGGGAGCTCAGTCAGCGCCAGGACGTTCTCCAGACGGCTATAGCGGGCGGCGTCGACCGTCTCTGCCAGACCAGCCCGTAGCCCCAGCGGGAGCGACTCAAATCCCATTGACGACCGACCCTGAGTGAGCGATTCCAGGCTCTCGCGGCCGGGCATCAGTCGCTCCGTGAGTGCTTGCGCACTTCGTCACGGCGCGTGCTTGCGCGTTCCACAAGTTGCAGCTCCAAGGTCACGTTGCGGACCGTGCGACCGGTCCCATCGATCTCTGAGATGAGCAGATCTGCCGCGACCTCACCGGACTCCTCGAGTGGCTGGCGGACAGTCGTGAGCCCCAGTGCATCCGCTAATTCGCCATCATCGAAACCGACGATCTCGAGGTCATCAGGAACAACTAGTCCGAGCTCGCGGGCCGCGCGGAAGACGGCCGCGGCCAGGATGTCGTGATGTGCGAATACGGCGGTTACGCCGGTTGCGAGCAGTTCATGCGCTCCCGAGACGGCGCTCTCGAAATCGTCGTTCACCAGCCGCGTCTCGAGCTCGCCCGTGAGAGCGTTTTTGAAGCCCGCGAGGCGCTGCTGACTCTGCGAGAGATAGTTCATCACCTGCGTGGCGCCGAGGAACGCTACCTTCTTGTGTCCGTGGCGTTCGAACAGCTCGCCGACGAGCGTGCCGCCGGCTGCATCGTCGATCGTGACGCTGTTGAATCCGGCGCGGCTGAGTTCGACCAGCACCGCCGGTAGACGCTGCGCAGACAGACGCTCGGCGACCTCATCGCCGACAGGTAGCGAGAGCACGATCAGGCCATCGATGTGCCCGGATACCGGAAGGCTCACGAGCCGCGATCTGGCGGCCGAGTCCTGATCGTAAATCACCACCTCGTACTGCTCCTCCGCGGCCCGCAGCAGGATCCCGTTGAGGCGTCGAGCGAACGATGGGAACGACGTGAATGGCCCGATCACGCCGATCCGACGAACGCCCCGCCGAGCCCGTGTTACCACCTCGCTCTTTGGGACGAAGCCGAGGTCATCGACGGCACGCATAACCCGCTCGAGCGTCGTGGCACCGACACGCGAGGGGTTGTTGAGCGCAAGCGACACCGTGGAGATACTCACCCCCGCCTGCTTTGCGACGTCGTAGATGGTGACCCGGTTCATATAAGCGCTTCGATCATAGCCCTTGACAGCGACGGACTCGAATTACTATTCTCGAACCACTTCGACAGGATTATCGGGAACGAGGGGCAAACGTGACTACGACAGATTCAGCAGCAGCGTCGACGGCATTCGTACGCCAGTCGTCCGGGCTGGTCAAGACCGGAACGCCGTTCAGAACAGCGGCCATGGTCATTCTGAACAACGGTCTCGGCGTCTTCATGGCGTTTTTCTACCTGACCAATCCGGGAGTCTTCCCTCGGACCAATCTGGTACTCGCCTTCATCATCGCCGGCGTTCTGAACACAGCTTTCAACACAGCATTCGGACTCCTCGCCGGAGCCTATGCGCGGTCCGGCGGCGAATACCTTTACTGCAGCCGCACGCTCAACCCGGTACTCGGATTCCTCGCCGGCACCGCAAGCTTTTGGCTCGGAATCTTCTTCACGTGCTTCGTCCCCTACCTCGCGTTCCAGCAGGCGATCGCACCTGCGCTGAAGGCCTATTCGGCCCAGACTGGAGCGCATTGGGCGCTGTCTCTCGGAAACTGGATCGCCGTGCCTTGGCACTCGTTCTGGATTACGACGGCGTTCATGGTTGCGTTCGGGATCATGATGAGCTTCGGCCTGAACGCCTATTGGAAGCTGCAACGCGTGATTGTCGTGCTCGGCGGACTGGCGATGGCGCTGATCATCGGCGTCATGTTGTTCAGTTCGCACAGCGACTTCGTCCGCGGCGTCACTCACTACGGTGACGTCACCGGCTTCAAAAACGGCTACGCCGCGACGATCGCGGCCGCGGCCAAGGCTGGAATGCCGCGCGGACACACGCTCAGTGACACCCTCGGCATGCTCCCGATCTGCCTATGCTCG
Organism: uncultured Actinomycetota bacterium; assembly: GCA_963737115.1. GTDB lineage: Bacteria > Actinomycetota > Thermoleophilia > Solirubrobacterales > Solirubrobacteraceae > Palsa-465. The sequence continues at coordinate 35,385 of CAVTRM010000014.1, read as the reverse complement.
TTCGTGCTCGCCGGATACATGGGAGGCGAGCTGCGCAACCCGCGCAAGACGCAGCTCGTCACGACTCTCGGCGGCTCTGTCTTTCTCTACGCCGTGCTGATCATCATCGCCCTGCTGATCGGTAAGACCGTCGGCTTTGGCTTCAATACCTCAGCCGCGTATCTAACAACGCAACACCCCAGCTCCTACGGGTTCGATCAATCCCCGATCTACACCTGGTATGCGTTTGTCCTCACGAACAACCCGGTCGTGCTGCTTCTCATCGGTGTGGGCCTCGCGGCGATGGCTCTAGCCAACGGCCCGCAACAGATCATCTGGGGAAGCCGGATCCTGTTCGCGTGGAGTCTCGACCGCATCGTGCCGGCACGTATCGCGTGGGTCTGGGAACGCACCGCCAGTCCAGTCATCGCGATCGTGATCACGGTGCTCTGCGGCGAGGCCGTGCTCTACCTATACGTGAAGGGCACGCTCACGTACTTCGCTCCGATCATCATCATCACGGTCGACTACTCGCTCGTCTCGATTACCGCGATCCTCATCCCGTTCATGACGAAGACGAAGACGTTCTGGGAACGCTCCGGTAACAACTACAAGATCGGCCGCCGGATTCCGCTCATCTCGGTGCTCGGGGTGATCTCCCTGGGCTATTGGCTGTACCTCTGTTACCGAGCCATGTCGACGCCGCTCCTTGGAGCTAACACGACCAGCAATATCGAACTTTCTGCCGGAGTGCTACTCGCCGGGATGCTGTATTTCGCTGGCGTTTGGGTCGTCCGCAAGCGCTCGGGTATGGATCTCTCCCGAACGTACGCCCAGCTACCCCCGGATTAGGTCATGCTCGCAACGCGGACTTAGATTGCCGTGGCCGCGAGCCGCTCAGTTCAGCTGATCAGTTCGCGGCCGCGCAGTGCGAGCCAGAACTCGATTCGGTCCCGCGCGGAGCCGAGGTTGCGGCCGGTCAGTTCTTCGACACGGCGGATGCGGTAGCGCAGGGTGTGGCGGTGGCAGTAGAGCCGCTTGGCTGCACGCTCCCACTGTCCGTTCTCTTCGATGAAGGCCTCGAGTGAACGCATCAGCTCGCCGCCGTAGTAGCCCTCGCTCTGCTCGATCGCCCCGAGGATCGAGTCACAGAACAACTTCAGCGCCTCGTCGTCCTGCAACGACAGCAGCAGCTGGAAGGAGCCTAGGTCGCGGTAGGTCGCGAGCTTGGAGTTGTCGCCGAGCCCGAAGCTGACGGCCTCGACCGCGCAGCGCGCCTCGTGGAACGAGCGCTTGGCGTCCGCGGCCGGCACGGCGCGCCCGACTCCGAGGCGGATCTGCTCGTCCGGAAGTTCGCGTTGCAGGCGCTCGGCCACGCGTTCGGCCAGCGCAAACAGATCGTCATCGGGCAGGCCCGGGATCAGCGCGCCGACAACCTGGTCGGCTGAGGCGATCAGCCCGTTTGTGGCTTCGCCGCGCAGCGAGTTCGCGAGTGCGTGCTCGGCCACCGCGGCCGAAATCGGCCGCGCGATGCGATTCGCTCGCGCGCCATTTTGGGTGCCTCCGTTGGCGGCTGGCGCCGGCGGCGCCGCGTCCCGCTGGAACACGAGCGCAGCGGTGGTGTCGTTGATCCCGAACGGCTCCAGCCGCCGGGCAAGATCCGGGCCGGCAAGCTCCCCTGCCAACAGGCCGGCGAGTAGGTCTCCAGCGAGCCGCCGCTCGGTGTCGCCTGCGACCCGCGCGCGCAGCAGCTCGAGCGCGACGATCGTCACCGCCTGGCGCAGCGCCAGGCGATCGAAATCTGAGAGCGGGGCGTCGTCCTTGATCGCGGCGAGCCAGGCTTCTGGCGTGGGCGACCCGGAGGCGGAAATGCCGTCGGCGGCCACCGGGATCACAAGACCGCGCGCAGGGTCCGGGATCGCAGGCATGAACTGCTGATGGTCGCGGTTTGCGATCCGCTCGCGCACGCCGGCGCGTAGGCTCGTGATCTCTTCGGAGTCGAGCTCGCGACGGAAGGCGCGTCCGGTGAGCATCTCACCACGGCCGTCGAAGATCACGACCGCCGCTCCGACCAGGGTCGAGAGCGTCGCCGCCAGCGCCTCCAGCCCGCGCTCTGAGAGCACGATCCGCTCGAGCCGTTCCTGAGCTGACAGTGCGCGGCGCAGAACCGCGTACTGCTCGTTCACCAGTTTCGAGAACGCCATCTCCGTGATCGCGATGAACGGAATCTCACGCGGCACCTCGAACACTGGGAACTCGCGCTCATTCGCGCGATCGATCAGCGCCTGCGGCAGCTCATCACGTACGACCCCGGTACCCAGTCCGAGACCGGCGAGCCGATGGTCGGCGAGCCGGTCGATGTACTCACGCTGCTGCTCGGCGGTTTCAAGTGCCATGCAGTGGCTGAGCATCACCTCACCACCGGTGAGCCACGGGGTCGGGTCAGGCAGCTCCGAGAGATGCACCCAGCGAACCGGGAGATCGATTCCCGGCTCCCCGGCCAGGAGCTTGAGCCCCTGGCCGGAAGTGAGTTCTCTGACGGTTAGCACTGACGCTTGCGGTGGTGGGTGAGCCGCGAGTCGGGGCGCTTAGGCGCCGAGCCCCATACGCTCGCCGGCTTCCTTCAGCACCGGACGCAGGATCGCCTCCATCTCGGCGAACTGCTCGGGACCGGCGATCAGCGGCGGAGCGAGCTGCACCACCGGGTCGCCACGGTCGTCGGAGCGGCAGATCAGCCCGCGCTCGTAGAACTCGGAAGAGAGGAAGCCGTCGAGCAGCTCATCGGACTCTTCGGCCGTGAACGACTCCTTGGTCGCCTTGTCCTTCACGAGCTCAATCGCCCAGAAGTAGCCGATACCGCGAACATCGCCGACGATCGGCAGATCCGCGAGTGACTCGACCATCGCCTTGAAGTTGGCCTCCTGGACCTGAACGTGACCGATCAGGTCCTCGTCGCGGAACACTCCGAGGTTCGCCAGCGCAACCGCGGCAGCGATCGGGTGGCCGCCCCAGGTGGCGCCGTGCATGAAGGTCGCGCCGTCGTTCTTGAGGAACGGAGCGGCGACCTTGTCGGACGCGATCACGCAGCCCATCGGCGCGTAGCCGGAGGTCAGGCCCTTGGCGGTGGTGAGGATGTCGGGCACGTACCCGAAGCGCTCACAACCGAACATCGTGCCCAGACGGCCCCAAGCGCAGATCGTCTCGTCGCTGATCAGCAGCACGTCGTACTCGTCGCAGATCTCGCGTACGCGCTGCCAGTAGCCCTCCGGGGGCACCAGGCAGCCACCGGCGTTCTGCACCGGCTCCATGATCACCGCGGCGACCGTGTCGGGGCCTTCGAACTCGATGCGACGGCGAATCGCCTCCGAGTACTCCTCGATCGGCATCCAATCGGGCTTGCGGTAAAGGTTGGTCGCGGGTACGTGGCTGCCACCGGGGGTGAGCGGCTCGAACGGCTCGCGGTACGGGGTAAGACCCGTCGCGGAGAGCGCGCCGAAGGTGGTGCCGTGGTAGGCGATCTCACGCGCGATCAGCTTGGTCTTGTTGGGTTTGCCGCTGAGCTTGTGGTACTGACGAGCGAGCTTGTACGCAGTTTCGACCGACTCCGAGCCGGAGTTGGTGAAGAACACGCGGTTCAGGTCGCCGGGAGCCAGCTCCGCGATCAGCGTCGCCAGCTCGACCGCCGGCGGGTGCGCGTAGCCCCAGTTGTTGAAGTACGCGAGCGTCGCGCCCTGGTCGGCGCCGGCCTGCGCAACGTCGCCGCGGCCGTGACCGATCTGGGTACAGAACAGGCTCGCGAAACCGTCCAGGTAGCGCTTGCCGTCGTCGTCGTACACGTAGCACCCTTCACCCTTGACGATCATCGGGATCGGGTGGTCGTCGTCAAACTGCCCCAAAGGGGTGAAGTGCATCCACAGGTGTTCGCGCGCAAGCTTCTGCAGAGCCTGTGCCGAGGTGTGATCGAGCGCGACTGACGCGTCCGTTGTTGCTGACATCTGGATTTCTCCTCAGACCAGTTTTGCCGATTTGTACAAGGGTACTTGGGTGACCACGGACACTCTAGACCGTCAATGTCCATAGGCTGGCTGCCTGATTGGCCAGAATGTACTACGAATCTCGTTGGCCAGGAGGTCCTAAACCGCCGTTTTGGATGGATCTCGATGGCGGCGGCGCGTGGGGCGGGTTTGCCGGCCACGGCTGTGAGGCGCGGTTCGGGTGCTCACTGGCAAATCGGGTGCGAGGCGCAGTTCGGGTGGCCGGTAGCGAATCGTGCTGCGAGGGGCGGTACGGTGCCGATCGCAACTCGGGGTGCCAATAGCCATAACTCGACCGCCTGTGGGCTGGGCGCACGTGACGGTCGAGTTAGGCTCATCCAGCGGCCATTACTCGACCAGGCTCCTAAACATCGGTGCGGGCGGTCGAGTTATGGCTGTGCTCCGGATGGCGAGGCGTGCCGGCACGGGAGACGAGACCGAGTCAGAGACCGACTGACGAAGCGGGTCAGCGGTCAGAGGCCGAGGGCGACGGTGTTATGGGCGGTGCTGGAGATCTGGCTGACGGTGATCGGAACCCGCACCGGCCGGGCGCTGCGGCGCGAGACCGAGCCGATGCCGAGCTCGCCGGTGAGGTTGTCGCCCCAGGACCAGAGCCGACCGGAGGCGCCGACGGCGTAGTTGGTGAGACCACCGGAGGCGACGCGCACGATCCGTCGGTCCGCAAGTGCAGGCGCATTGAGCCGGATTGGACTGAGGGCTGAGTGCAGAGAGCCGTTGCCCATCTGTCCGAAGCGGCCGTTGCCCCACTCCCACAGCTCGCCGTCGCGCAGCAGCACGAGCGTCTGTCCGTTATTGCCGAAGCTGCCGCCCTGGAAAACCGATTTCACCGGACCGTCGAGCGCCACTTGCACCGCGCGGCGGGCGTTGATTGTGCTTCCGTCGCCAACCTGACCGGCGCGGTTGTAGCCCCAGTCGTAGTAGGTGCCGTCGCGCATCAGCGCCCCGGCGTTCCCCCATGAGGATTCGAGTGCGACCACGCGACCGGCGGGAAGTCCCAAGACCCGGGACGGGGTACCGGTCTGGGTGTGGCGGCCAGCGGTACCGTCGCCGAGCTGCCCAGCCGGGCCGATCCCGCAGCTGACCACATGTCCATGCGTGTAGTAGACGGTGTGGCGAAGAGCACCGTCGGCCAGGATCACGTGCGTGAGTGGCACCCGTACCGGGAGCGTCAGGATCCCGGCCAGTGGTTGGCAGAACTGCTGGTTCTGGTCGTTGCCCCAGGCATAGACCCGACCACCGCGGGTAATCGCCATACCGCCGTCGTAGGGCATCGGGTTCGACAGCTTCGCGATCTTCACGCCGTTGGGCAGATCCACGCGTACAGCGACGCTGGTGAACTTGGGCCGGGTTCCGTTGCCGAGCTCTCCCTGACCACCTGCTCCCCAGGCGTAGACGACGCCGCCGCGCGTGAGCGCGTAGTCGTCGGAGTTGGAGGTCGCCACCTGAACAACGGTGCCGTGGATGCCGTAAACGATCTGCGGGATGCGCCGGACCGGCCCAAGACCGGTAGGTGATCCGGGCTCGAGCCGGGTCAGCCAGCTGCCGCGCCCGCCGCCGTACTGACCCCATTGGTAGACGACCGGGTGATAGCCGAGGTCCGACGGCGTCGGTGCGACGGTTCTGTGCGAGCCGGAACTCGTCGGCGCGGTGCCTGCCGGGGTCGTGTGGGTCTGCGAATGGACCGCCGTCGCGGTGTGCCCGCCGGTCACCGCCGCATGGCCAGAACCGGTGCCGCTCCCGATAACAGTGTCGGTGCTGGTTTCCGTATGCGGGCTGGGCGAGGTTCCGCCGCAGGCGGACATTGCCAGCGCGAGCGCCGCCGTTGTGGCGGCCAGCAACGAGATCCGTTTCAGCGGCATGCCGCAATTCTGGCGGCTGAACCTTAACCACCCCGGACCGGCCGCAGCGGTGCGTTCGGCGCTGGCCGCAGCGGTGCGTTCGGCGCTGGCCGCAGCGGCGCATTCAGCGCTGGCCCGCAATGGTGCGTTGCGGGCCGCCGCTAGTCGTTCTCGCTGGCCGCTGGAAAGTCGGCGGGGAACTTCGACTCACTGAGCCCGAATCCCCCGCCAAGAAGGACGGACGCTACCGTGCGGTCACCGTCCAGACTCCGTCAGCGTATGCCTCCGGCCCTGCGATTGGTGCATACAGGCCCACGCCCACAGAGGTTTTCGTCTTGTCGTACGGGTAGTCGGTGGAGTAGCCGTACACGGCGCTGCCGAGGTCGCTGTACTCGTTGAAGTACAGGCACAGATACCCGCGCGCTGCCTTGCCCGGTCCGGGGCAGTGCGCCTTGTTCGGGTGAGCATGGGTATCGACGATGTGATTGTTCGCGATCGCGTGCGCGAGCGGGATTCGGTATTGGACTGCCATCCCGAACCAACCACCGTCCGACGTCCCACCGCCGCCTGAGAAGGTGCCGGACTCGGACGTACCGGCGGCGAGCGTTGTTGCGGTGGCGCTCTTAGGTGCCGAGCCGCTGCCGAGCGCGTACGCACCACCGGTCATCGACATCACCAGCGCGACCAACGCCACGATCATCGCGGGGGTAGGCATCTTGCCTTTGAGGAACCTACGAGACATCTGGATCTCTCCTGATCTCAAACTTCGGTTATTGATGTTTGACGACTGCGCGGGAGATCACAGTCACGGCCACGGCTGTGGCCGTTTTACCGGGGGCGACGCTGTCCCAGCGCCGCCCCCGGCTCCCGATCCCTTGCTAAATTGACAAGCTTGGTTGTCTCCATGTCAATCAGCGTTGGAATTATTCCACGTCAATCGCCAATTGCGGAGATGTTTTGTCGAAAGTTCTGTTGAACCGCCTGGCGATGTTCGAGGTACTCGACCAGACCGGCGCGTGCACGGTCACCGAATTGGCGAAGCTGTCCGGGCTTGACGTCTCGGTCGTCTCCCGCACGGTCGCGGCCTGCGAGCGCGACGGCTGGATCCATCGCGAGGGCTCGCGGGTGATGCTCGGCCCGCGTGCGACGCTGCTCGGCAACGGCAACCGCTTTGCGCGGATCATGGCCAGCGCCGGTCCGATCGTGCATGCGGTCGCCGGTGTCACCGGCCTGACCACGCACGCCTACGCGCTCGTCGGCGGCGACACTGTCGCGATCGCGGTGGCCGCAGGCCGCGGTCAGGCAGCGCTCTACGGCCTCGTGATCAAGGCTCCCCTGCACGCCACCGCCGGCGGTCGCGCGATCGCTGTCCAGCTCGACCCGCAGCAGCTGGCGCGGGTGTTGCCGGACGAGCCCTACCCGTCCGCGGCCGCGATCCTCGCGGGCGCGCCGGAGTCGGCGATGCTCGCGGTCTCACGCAGCCTGGCCGCAGGCCGCTCGCCGGCACCGCTCGAGCCCGCCGCCGACGGCAGTGGCCGCACGCCGAGCGGGGCGCCGCCGGAACCACTCCCCACCACCCTCGAGGAACTGCGCAAGCAGTTGGAGAGAACCCGTGCAGACGGCTTCGCCACTGACCACGGCACGCTCGTGGCCGGCATCCACTGCATCGCCGTGCCGTGGCCGCAGCCACCGATGTCGGCGGCACTGACCTGCATAGGACCGGCGGACGCAGTCAACGCCAACGTCGGGTTGGTGGTGCATACGCTGCTCGAGGCGGCTAAGCCGGGCGCGACGCCCGCTTCGATCCTGGCCGCGTCAACACGCGCGCCGGAATAGCTCGAGATGATCGGGCTCTAGGCCGCCGACGACACCCAGTTGTCGGCGTGCGGGAAGGTCCGCACCCCGGCCATCGTGTCGAGGCGTGTTTCAATGTCTTCGCGTTGCTGCTCGGTCACGCGGCGCAGGGCCTCGTTGACGGTCTCGGAGAACGTCTCCGCGCCCAATGTGAGGCGGGCGTGGATGAGCACGTCCTCGTCGAGATCCAGCATGTGCTTGCTCATACCGATGGCGTAGCGCAGGCCGGTAGCGGCCCGCAAGCCGCTACCGATATCTACCCCCCAGGTGGCCTATCTAGCTGGCGACGCCGGCCGGCTGGCGCGAGGTCGCATAGACGACATCGCCTTCGCCGATCGCGAGGTCCGAGACCTGGGCGCGGGTGAGCTGGGCGCGCAGCGGCTGGCCGTTGTCGAGCCGCAGCTCGACGCGAACCTCGAACCCGAGGTGCACGACGCGCTCGACCACCGCGCGCTGTGCCTGCTCGGACGGCTGCTTGGAGAGCAGCACGTCGTGCGGGCGCACGAGCTCCTGGTCGAGCATGCTGACCGGTCCCACGAAGCGCATCACGAATTCGCTCTGGGGGTTGTCGTAGACGTCGCGCGGGGATCCGACCTGCTCGATGCGGCCCTGGTTCATGACCGCGATCCGGTCGGAGACCTCCATCGCCTCTTCCTGGTCGTGCGTGACCAGCACCGTGGTGGTGCCGCGCTCATCATGCAGGCGCCGCAGCCACGCGCGCAGGTCCGCGCGGACGACGGCGTCGAGCGCGCCGAACGGCTCGTCCAGCAGCAGCACCGGCGGTTCGATCGCGAGTGCTCGCGCCAGCGCCATGCGTTGGCGCTGGCCACCGGACAGCTGCGATGGCCGCTGGTCGGCCCACTTTGAGAGCCCGACCAGCTGCAGCAGCTCGTCCACGCGCGTCTTGATCTCCGCTTTGGGCACGTGGCGGATGCGCAGCCCGAAGGCTACGTTCTCGCGCACGTTCATGTGCGCGAACGCGGCGTAGTGCTGGAACACGAAGCCGATCCCGCGCTCCTGCGGCGTCACGCCGGTGACGTCCTTGTCGCCGAGCGTCACGGTCCCGCGGTCGGCGGTCTCGAGCCCGGCGATGATCCGCAGCAGTGTCGACTTGCCCGAACCGCTCGGTCCCAGCAGCGCCGTCAGCGAGCCCTCTTCAATTTCGAGGGTGACGCCGTCGAGCGCGGTGAAGTCACCGAATTGTTTGTGGATGTCGGTCACTGCGATGCTCATGCGTCACGTCTCCTGGAGGAAAGGGCGGTCATACCGAGCAACACCACGAGGGAGATCACGGTCAGCTCGGTGGCGGCCGCGTACGATCCGGTGACGCTCGCGGTGCCGGGGTTCTGGTAGCGCTCGTAGACGAGCAACGGCAGGGTCAGGGTCTGTCCGGCCACGAGTGACGAGACGACCAGCACGGCCCCGATCTCGCCGAGCGCACGCGCGGTCGAGAGGATCACGCCGTAGGCAACGCCCCAGCGGATCGAAGGGAAGGTGATGCGGCGGAAGATCTGCCAGCGGCTGGCGCCGAGCGTGGCCGCGGCCTGCTCCTGGTCGTCGCCGACCTCGACCAGCACCGGGGTCACCTCACGGACCACGAACGGCAGCGACACGAAGATCGTCGCGAGCGCCATTCCGGCGGGCGCGAAGATGATCTGCACGCCGCGCTGCTCGAACCAGTTGCCGAACCAGCCGTGGATCCCGTAGACGAGCGTCAGCGCGAGCCCGACGATCACCGGCGAGACCATGAACGGCAGGTCCACCAGCGCGTCCAGTACCGCGGCCAGCCGGCGGTGGCGGCCGCGGGCGATGGTCAACGCTGCGGAGATGCCGAAGATCGTGTTCAGCGGCACCGCGATCAGCGCGAGGATGATCGAGAGCCAAAGGGCACTGATCGCCGCGGGCGTGGTCATGTATGACCAGGCGGTGCTGAAGCCGTGTTCGAAGGTCTTGATGAAGATCACGACCAGCGGTACCACCAGCAGCGCGGCCAGGTAGGCGAGCGCGACCAGCCGCAGGCTCCAGCGGGTGTTTCTACTAATGGACAAGGCGGCCTCCGATGCGGCGGACGACGACGAGCACGGCAAGCGCGATCACGATCAGCGCGAGTGACAGGCCGGCGGCGGCCTGTTGCGAATCTGACTCGATGTCCGCGTAAACCACCAGCGGCACCATCAGCACCTTGCCGGCGATCAGCAGCAGGACGCCGATCTCGCCGATCGCACGGGCGAAAGCGAGCGCCGCGCCGGAGATGATGCCGTCGGCCAACGACGGCAGGATGATGCGGCGGAAGATGGTGAAGTTGGAGGCGCCCAGCGATGCTGCGGCCTCCTCGGCCTGTGGATCGAGCTCCATCAGCACCGGCTGCACCGAGCGCACCACAAACGGGAGCGTCACGAACATCAGCGCGATCACGACCACCGTGCGAGTCCCGTCGATGTTGAGACCGACGGGGCTGCTGGGTCCATACAGCAGCAGCAGCGTGAGCCCGGTGACGATCGACGGCAGCGCGAACGGCAGGTCAATCAGCGAGTTGACGAAGCGCTTGCCGGGGAACGAGTCGCGCACCAGCACCCACGCGACCAGCGTGCCCATGACCGCTCCGACAAACGCGGTGATCAGGGCTAGCACGATCGTGATCAACAGGGCCTGGACCGACTGCGTGTTGCTGACCGAGGCCCAGAGCGTGCTGAGCCCTTGCGAGAAGGCCTGCTGCACGACCGCCGCCAGCGGGATCAGCACGATCACGCTCAGGTAGACGACCGACAGCCCCAGGCTGAGCGCCCCGCCGCCGCCGGTCACGTTGGTACGAGAGCGGAACCGTCTAGGTGATGAGGTTTGCGGCGATCCGGGAGCGGTGGCGGTCTCAGCGACCGCCACCGGCTCTGCCGTCTGACTAGCTGGAGGCAGTTGGGAACCCCGCTTGTTGCTCGATCTTGGTGATCGCACCGGTCGACGGCGCGAACAGCAGCGAAGCCTTGGGCCAGCCGCCCAGGTAGTTGATCGTGAACAGCTGCGCGGGGACCGGGAACTGCTTGGTGAACTGAGAAGCCACCGACGGCAACACCGGGCGGTAGCCCTGCTGCGCCCACACGGTCTGACCGGCCGTCGACCACTGGTACTTCAGGAACGCGGCGGCCTGAGCCTTGTGCGAGCTCTTGCTCGTGACCGCGATCGGGGTCTGGATCAGGATCGTCTGCTTGGGGATCACGTAGGAGATGTTGTCCCCCGCGCGCTGCGCTGCGATCGCGTCCGACTCGTAGTCGAGCAGCACGTCGCCCTTGCCGCTGGTGAAGGTCTGCAGCGCCGATGAGGCACTCGAGTCCTCGGTCGTGACGTGCTTGCTGATCAGCGTGTGGGTGTAAGCGAGCGCCTGCGCGGGCGTGCCGCCCTGCTTGAGCACCGCCCCATATCCGGCGAGGATGTTCCAGCGGGCGCTGCCCGAGGTCGCGGGGTTGGGGGTGATCACGCTGACGCCCGGCTTGATCAGGTCATTCCAGGTGGTGATGTGCTTGGGGTTGCCCTTGCGCACCACAAACACCACGACCGAGTCCGAGGAGAAGCCGTGCTCGGGGTTCTGGTTCCAGCTCTTGGAGACCAGTCCGGCGGCCACTACCCGCTGCATGTCGGGCGTGGTCGAGAACGAGACCACGTCGGCGGGCTGTCCGGCGGCGACGGCCTTGCTCTGTGAGCCCGATGAGCCGAACGAGCTCGAGAACGTGACGCCCTTGCCGGCCGAGGTCTTGGCGAAGTCGCTGGTGAGCGCATCGAACGCCTTCTCCGGGGTCGAGTAGCCGACCAGGTTCAAGGAGGTCGATCCCGAGGAGGCAGCGTCGTTACCGCCCGAGGTCGTGCCGGTCGAATCGGACGATCCACCGCATGCTGCGATCGCGAGTGAGGCCACCAGTGCGGTGCCCGCGAGCGCGAACGTTCGAGATTTGGTGGGGGCGCGGAATTTGTTCAAAGCTGGTTCCTCCAGGAGTCCAGAAGCGGGTGAATCAGCGACACGGGCGAACCTGGAAGCGGCTCGCGGCGGTCGCTTTTTGAGGGCCTGTATCGCTCTCAGATGAACGATACAGAGTTTCCCTATCAGATTGATCGACTTAATCTATTTGGTAGGGTAGCAACCGTCAAAGCGGCGTCACCGAACCCGCCTCCAGGGCTTACAGCGGGTTGACAGAGGGCATTTGAGCGCTGCTCAGTGCTCGGCCCAGCGGGTGCCGTGGAAGCGCCAGGCACCGACCAGCATGCGCGCGATGATGAACCCGAGGATCGCGCACCAAACCCCGACGATCCCCCAGCCCCAGATCGCCGACGCGAACGCGACCGGCGCGAAGCCGAGCAGCGTGCACGGCACCATCGCGCGCGCGAGGAAGCGTGTGTCGCTGGCGCCGATCAGGATCCCGTCGAGTGCGAACACGACTCCGTTGAGCGGCTGCATGAGTGCGAAGATCACCCAAATCTCGTGGACGTGTTTGAGTACCTCTGGGTCACTGGTGAACGCGCGCGGGAGGATTGCCGTGAGCGCCAGCATCACGGCCGCGAACACGGCCCCGGTGACCGCCGACCAGAGGATCACGCGGTCACCGACGCGGCGTGCCTGGGCCTTGTCGCCAACGGCCAGCTGGTGGCTGACCATCACCTGCGCGGCGATCGCCAGCGCGTCGAGCGCAAGCGCGAGGAAGGTCCAGAGCTGGAACGCGATCTGGTGCGCGGCCAGTGACGCCTGCCCGACGCGGGCGAGGATCGCGCCCGAGATCAGAAACGAGGCGTAGAGCGCGGTCGTGCGGATCACGAGGTCGAGGCCCACGGTCAGCATCTGCCGGATCAGCGGCCAATCCGGTCTGAGTGTTCCCGGTCTTGGGGGACCAGGAACACTCGCGGCAGCCGCAAACCGCGGGATATGAGGTCGGAGGCCCGCCATCCAGCAGAAGCTCACCGCCATCACCGCCTGCGCGATCACGGTCCCCCAGGCCGAGCCTGCGATCCCCCAGTGAAAGCCGTAGACGAACAGCAGCTCGAGCAGTGCGTTGAGCAGGTTGCAGGCGAGCAGCACCCACATCGGCGTCTTCAGCTTTGCGATCCCGCGGAAATAGCCTTCGGCGCTGATCGCCACGAGGCTCAGTGGCAGCCCGATCGCGGCGATGCGGATGTAGAGGCTGGCGAGGTCCATCACCTCGCCGTGGGCGCCGAGGATCACGAGGATCGGATGCACCAGCAGGATCGCAAGGATGGCGATCACGATTCCGAGCATCAGTGCCAGTAACATCGCCTGATGGCCGACATGAGCGGCGCCCTGATGGTCACCTACGGCGAACAGCCGCCCGACGCGCGGGGTGACGCCGTACTGCAGGAAGTTGCAGAACGTTGTGATCGCGTCCATAACCGCGCCGGCCAGCGCCAGTGCGGCCAGCGGCGCGACGCCCAGGTGGCCGACGATCGCGGTGTCCACCAGCACATACAGCGGCCCGGCTGCCAGCGCCCCCAGAGCAGGGAAAGCTAAGCGGGCTATCTGGCGATCGTCGGAGTTCACGTAGGTCAGCTAGGGGTCTGTCGAGACAGACCCCTAGCTTGACCGATCGTCGGCTCTAACGGCGCGAACGCCTACGGGTCAGCCCGCGACGGTCACCTTCACACTCGTCACTGTCGCCTGGTAGCGGCTGTCGGAGACGGTCAACGTCAGTGTGTATTTGCCCGCATGCTTGTACTTGTGAGACTCGCTGGCGGAGGTGCCTGTGGTTGTGCTTCCGTCCCCCCACGACCACTTGTAGCCGGTCACATGCGTGGCTGACGTGCGCTCGCTTACCTTCGCCTTGTAGGTGGCCGCGTGACCGGCCTTACGCGAGCCGGGCAGCGTCACCGACACCTTCGGGTTTGTCGGCGTGAAGATCGCGAGCCCCTTGGGCGTGCCGATCCCGGACGGTCCGTCGAAGCCCTTCACGGCGTTGCACTCGGAATCGAACGCGGGAGCACTTGTGACGTTTGCTCCGCTGTGCGGGAAGCTGCAATCCAGCAAGCCCGACACCGAGTCCGTTTGGATTGTCGATCGTGTCATTTGACAGGTCTTCCGCGACCTCGGCGCAATGGGTCGTGGTGTCCCCGCCGCAGAAGCCGTTGCCGCCCGCGGCTACGTCGTAGTGCGAGGTCTTGCGATAGGTGCCATTCACATACAGGGTCGAGGCTGGGTAGGCGGTCCCGGCCGCTCCATCTGCCAGTGCCCACATCCCCGCAAGCAGCGGGGATGCCAGTGATGTGCCACCGACCGTGATCCAACCTGAGACATAGCTGTCGTAGACGTCGAACCCGGTTTCAGGATCGGCGTCCGCCGCGACATCGGCTGCGAGCCGCTTGCCGCCGCAGCGCGCGGCTGAATACCCGCTGTAGTGCGATTGCCACGCCGGCGCCTTGTAGATCATGCTGCAGCCACCGCCTCCGGCTCCACCGCCGGCGCCGCCCTCCAGGTAGTTGAGGTCGTCAGCTCCGTTGTCGTTCCAGACGTCTTCGCTGGTCCTCGCGCCGCTGCTGTTGATGTCAAGGCTGGTCCCGCCGACCGCTACCACGTTGGGGTCGGTAGACGGAAACTCCGGTGAGTTGGCCGATTTCCCGTTGGTGTTATTGGCGGCGGCCCACCCGTACCAGCCGTTATCTCCGGTTGAGGCGGTGATTACGACGCCGGGATGGTTGAACGCAGCCAGCGTGGTGGCGTTGAGCTTCGTTTCGCCGCCGCCAAAGGAGTTGCTGATCTCCGTCGCTCCCATGTGTACGGCCTCGTTCTCGGCGATGCTGAGGTCCGCGTCGGTCGGCGTGTTCGCCTCGATCAGCACGAGCCGGCAGGTGTGGCACACAGCGCGTGCGGCATCGACGTCAAGCGACTCCTCCACGGAGGTCTGCTGATTGTCGGCGGGCAGTGGCGAGGCCGCTCCGTGCTCGTTCACGACCCGGAACGAGCTTGATGTCTCGTTCGGTAGGCCGTACGCCTGGTCAAACGTGTTCAGGTCCCCGACCACGTTCGGATCGTTGTACCAATCGACCAGCGCGATCAGTTGCGAGCTGCGGTTCACGTTCGCGTTGTAGCCGTAGGCGGCGGCCAGATCATCTGGCGTGTAGCCGCCTGCCGGACCGGGTCCGATCGAGTTCGGGGCGGCGTTGATCGGGCGGCTGAGCGCGCGGTAGGCTATCGCGCCCGTTGTACCTTTGGCCACGGGTACGCGAATCATCGCGAAGCACCGAACCTCGTCGGCTTTGGCGGGCTTCGGACACACGCTCTGATTGCGCGCGTAGTGAATCGTGCCTGTCGCTGGGCCTACGATCGACGCACTCCCCGGCGGGTGCAGGTTCAGCGCAAGCCCGTTACCGAGCGGTGCGGCGGAGGCGCCTGCGGCAAGTACCGCGGCTCCGAGCATCACCGCAAAAATCGTGCACAGCGCGCGACGGCACACGGCCGCCCGCCCGATCGACTGCAAATCCATCTGTAACCCCCGGTGGTTATGGATTGTCTCTCACGCAGGTACTACCACCCGGCCGGTCGATTTTCAAGCACGACCGCGAAGTTAGGGTGTCGAGGCCGGCGGTATCACGACGTCGAGGTACCGTGGCGGCCCGAGCCGGAACGGAACGCGTCGAGCCCCGGCTGAACATCCTGGAGTGAGGTCAGGCCGTGGCTGAGCTCGTTGCTCAGCGCCTGCTGGAACGGCAGGTCGGCGCCCTCCAGCATTGCCAGGCGGTCGTGACGCATACAGCTCTGCGGCAGGGCGGCAAGCTGACGCGCCAGAGCTTCGGCGGCGGCTCGTGCGGTGCCGATCGGCACCACGCGGTTGACGAGCCCGATCCGTTCGGCCTCGTCGGCGGCCACGGCGCGGCCGGTGAGGATCAGGTCCATCGCCCGCGACTGACCGATCAGGCGTGGCAGCCGCAGCGTCCCGCCGTCGATCAGCGGCACGCCGAAGCGGCGGCAGAAGACTCCGAGGTTCGCGTCCTCCTCGGCTACGCGCAAGTCACACCACAGCGCGAGCTCGAGCCCGCCGGCCACCGCATAGCCGCTGATTGCCGCGATCACCGGTTTTGACAACCTCATCCGCGTCGGCCCCATCGGCGCATCCCCCGCCCCGACCGGATGTAGCTCGCTGCCACGGTCGGTTCCCACCGCCTTCAGGTCGGCGCCGGCACAGAAGCTGCCGCCTTCGCCATAGAGCACCGCGACGGCGGCGTCCGGGTCTTGATCGAACTCTCGGAAGGCGTCCGCGAGTGCCCGTGCGGTCGGTCCATCGACGGCGTTGCGGGCGTCAGGCCGGTCGATGATGACGGTGAAGACCGGACCGGAACGTTCGATCCGTACCGGCTGTGGTTCGCGATCGGAGCTCTGCTGCGGGTTGCTCATCGCCGCACCGTAGCGCCTGCTCAGGCGGGGAACGTGCGGTCGATGATCGCGGTCGCGTCGACCGAACCCGGGAGCGTCCCGTAAGCCCGTCCACCGTGTCCGCCCAGCCGCGAGCTGACGAACGCGTCGGCGACCTGCGGCGTTGAGTGACGGATCAGCAGCGATGCTTGGAACGCGAGCGCCATCTGCTCGACCAGGCCGCGCGCCCCGAATTGCAGCTCAACCGGATCGGTACCGCTTGCCTGCCCGAGCCGTGAGCTCAGCTTCGAGAGGAAACCGTCGAAGCTGGCATTCGCGCCCGCGGCCAGCTGCACCTCGGCCATGAACGCCGCGAGCCCGTCGGGCTCGGTGGCGATCGCGCGCAGCACGTCGAGCGCGGCAACGTTGCCGGATCCCTCCCATACCGAGTTGATCGGGGCTCCGCGGTAGATGTTGGGCAGCCCCGAGTCCTCGACGAACCCGTTACCGCCAAGGCATTCGAGCGCCTCGGCCGCGTGACTCGGTGCGCGTTTTGCGATCCAGTACTTCATCACCGCGGTGGCGAATCGGCGCAGCTCGCGGCCTTCATCGCCGTCGTCGTAGGCGCGTGCGACGCGCATCGCGGCGGCGGTCGCTGCCTCAGAGTCGAGCGCGAGGTCGGCGAGCACGTTCTGCATCGCGGGCTGGTCGACCAGCAGCTTGCCGAACGCGCTGCGATGGCGTGCATGGTGGATCGCTTCAACGGTTCCGCGGCGGTGGGTGACGGTCGCGCCGAGCATGCAGTCCAGGCGCGTGTGGTTGACCATCCGGATGATCGTCTGCACCCCCCGTCCTTCCTCGCCCAGTAGATGTCCGAGTGCGCCGTTGAATTCGACCTCCGAAGACGGCAGCGAGCGCGTCCCGAGCTTGTCCTTCAGCCGCTGGAACTCCATCCCGGGTCCGCGCTCGACCAGGAAGCACGAGAGCCCGCCGGGCGCCTGGGCCAGCACCAGGAAGATGTTGCAGGGCGGGTACGAGCAGAACCACTTGTGTCCGTAGAGCTCGTAGAGGCCGTCGCCGAGGTCGCTGGCGCGGGTGACGTTGGCGCGCACGTCGGATCCGCCCTGTCGTTCGGTCATCGCCATCCCGGCCAGCGCGCCGTTGGCGTAGTCAGTGGAAGTCAGCCGCGGCTCCCAGCGCGCGGCCAGCTCGGGGCTGCCGTCGCGGATCGCGGGTACGGCCGCGTAGGTCATCGAGACCGGGCACATGACGCCGTCATCGAGATGTCCCCAGAGCATGAACATCGCGGCGCGCACGACATGCGCGCCCGCGCGCGGCTCGCGCCACGGGAGCCCGGCGATCCCGCGCTCGACCGCACCCTCCAGCAGCCAGTGCCAGCTTGGGTCGAGCTCGACTTCGTCGATGCGGTTGCCGTAGCGGTCGTAGCTGTTGAGGACCGGCTCGTTGCGCTCGGCGCGGCGGGCGTGTTCGCGACCGATCACGCTGCCGGCAACCGCGCCGGCCTCGCTGACCCGGTCGGCTCCCCAGCCGCCGCCTTCGCGCTCAAGCGCCTCGCGCAGCGGCAGGTCGTGCTCGTAGAGGTTCAGCGGCTCCAGCGGCGGCGGCTGATTGAGGACTTGCCGCGCCGGGTTTGAGTGCGAGACCGTGGCCATCCACTAAGGCTAACGGCGAGCCCTGCTTCCCGAACCGCTTAGGCGTCGCGGGGTTGACGGCGCCAACGCAAAAGGCCCCGAGATCCGGTCAGATCTCGGGGCCTTCGAGAACAATGCGCTCAGAAGCGACCGTTAGTGGTGGTGGTGATGATGGTGGTGCTTCTTGTGATGCTTCTTGCCGTGGGCGGAGAACGACAACGGGTAGGTCTTGTGACCACCGTCGGTCGCGTCGATCTTCACCGTGATCCGGTAGGCGTCTCGCGCCGACCTGCTCACCATGGTGGCTCCGGACTTGGCCATGAACGGCACCGACACGACCTGGTCCGGCAGTGTGACCGTGATCGTGCTCTTGTTGTCGAGCTTGACGGTGTGCTTACCGCCGACGACGACATCCTTCTTCAGGTTCTTCTTGTCCCAGGTGATGCCCTTGGGCAGCGTGACCTTGAACGACTTGATGCCGAACGCCTTTGAGGACCCACGCATGAGCGTGAACTTGAACGTGAACCTGCCCTGCTGCCAACCGCTGGCCTTGGCGCCGGTCAGCTTGGGCTTGACGTGCTTGCAGGTGGCGTAGCTCCCGTATGGACCCGTTCCGCACTTGATGTGCTGCGTCGTCGACGCTACCGACGAGGCCGGGACGGCGACGAGAGCCCCCGCGCAGCCTATTGCGACCAGGGTCGCACGAATTTTGTTCGTCACCGGTCCTCCTTAAGGGCCAGGTTAGGCGGCACAGCCGAGCGCCGCCGTTAGTGATTCAGTGCAGATATACGCAGCCGCAGGCCCAGCGCTGACAGATAGACCGGATTTCTTTACGAGCTCCGCTGTCAGCCGAAGCCCTCACGATCCGTAGATAAGCGATGATGCGGCTTCAGACGGCCGCGCTTGCAAAGCCGGCGCGCTGCGTCACAAGCCTAGGAGGAGCATGAAGCTCAAACGATTCGGTGTGGTGCGCTGCATGGCCGTGGTGGCGGTGCTGTTCTACGCCTGCACAGCAATCAGCGTCGCCGAAGCACGAACGACTATCCATAAGGGCGCCGGCCTGACCGTTGGGCTGAGTGTCGGCGCCGACCCGTATTTGGTGGACGGCAGCTCATCGTCTCAGTCCAAGTGGGCCGGACGCGCACGTAGCGTCGGCACCCAAAGCGTGCGGCTGGACGTGAATTGGTCGAGCGTCGCACCGGGATCGCGGCCAAAGGGCTTCAATGCGTCGAACCCGGGAAGCACCGGGTATCGGTGGTCCGGTTTGGACTCGCAGGTCAAGCAGCTGAGCGCAGAGGGCTTCCAGATCCTCCTGACCGTGCAATCAGCCCCCAAGTGGGCAGAGGGCGCGCACATGCCCAAGTACGCGCTGGCCGGCACCTGGAAGCCGAACAACCAGGAGCTCAGTCAATTCGCGCACGCGCTCGCCGAACGCTACGACGGCCACTACGACGGACTCCCCCGCATCACCGACTTTCAGGCGTGGAACGAGCCCAATATGAGCCAGTACCTGGCCCCTCAGTGGCGCAACGACAACGGCAAATGCACCACCAGCAAGAGCTACTGGAACGGCTCCGGTCAGCTCAGCCCGACGCTCTACCGGGGCATGGCCAACGCTTTCTATGAGGGCGTCAAGGGTGCCGACAGGTCGGACGTCGTTGTCTTGGGCGGGCTTGCACCGTATGGCAACCCAAATTGCGAGGATCCCGGCAAACACCCGGACTACCGCATGTCCCCGGTGCCGTTCACGCGCGCCCTGTTTTGTCTTGACAAGTCCGACCGCAAGGCCAAAGGCTGCAACGTCAAGACAAGGTTCGACGCGATCGACACCCATCCCTATCCACCGCCGTGGACCGGCCTCGGTCCGAACTGGAACGACAGCTTCTACAGCGACATCGCCGTTCCAGACGTCGTCCGCATCACCCGCTTGGTCAGCGCCGCACAACGCGCGAACACGATTGACCGTGGTCACATCGGCAACTGGGTGACGGAGATCGCGTGGGACACAAACCCGCCGGACAAGTACGGCGTTTCCGCGACCAAGGCTGCGTTTTGGATCGAGGACGCGCTCTACATCCTCTGGAAGCAGGGCGTCAATCACGTGCTCTGGTGGCAGCTTGGAGACCTGCCCAACTTCAAATGGACCGAATGGCCAGGTGGCGCCGGGCTCTACACCAGCGCGGGTAAGGCCAAGCCAGGCACAACCGCCTTCCGTTTCCCGTTCATCACGCATCGCACGGCACCGGCGACGATTGAGGCCTGGGGCCGCGCACCATCAGCCGGCACGCTCAGGATCGAGCGTAAGTCCGGGTCCCACTGGTCGCTGGTGAGCTCAGCTCATGTGAGCGCCACCGAGGTGTTCAAGGCGTCCATTCACCTGAACGGATCGGCCACATACCGGGCACAGATCGGTGATCAGACCTCGCTGGACTGGAAGCAAAGCTGATCTCAGGCTTGGTCCAAGCGGCTATCGACGGCCGGCGACTCCGGCGGCTTCGAGCAGACCACGAAGCCGTCGGAGCGCTCGCGACGTGATCTGCTGCACGTTCGCGAGCGTCAAGCCGAGAACTTCCGCGATTTCAGGCCCGGTCAGGTCGCCACCGAAGCGCAGTGCCAGAACCTCACGATCGCGATCTGACAGAGCCTCCAAAGCGGCCGTCAATTCAGGCCAGCCGCCCACGCCCTCCTCGGGGCCCGGGACGCTCGGGAGCAGCCGTTCGTCAATGTCCGCCGCGAGCTCCGGATGGCTACGACGGTGATGGTCGATCAGCAAGTTGCGCGCGATCACCAGCAGCCAGGTGCGGACCGACGCTCTCCTCGGATCAAAGCGTGGCCAACTGCGCAGCGCCCGTTCGAACGTGGCCTGCGTGAGGTCTTCCGCCAGTTCACGACTCCGCACGCGATAGGCGAAGAAGCCGTAAACGTTCTGGACCTGCTCCTCGTAGACGACGGAGAAGTCTGACTCAACTGGACCCATAGAGTTCGTAGAACCGTACCGTCGGGACCGACAAGCTGCACGCGTCAGTTATGACTGACCCACCACGTATAAGTGAACATGGCTCGAAAAATCGCAATCACAGCCACGGTTATCGCGCTCGCACTCCCTGCCACCGCAATGGCCCACCAGAAGGGGCCGGTTGGGCCTGGCAACGCGGCCGGTAACCAGTACAGCACGATCATTCCCACGGCCGGGGGCGGCAAGTCGGGCAACGGGCACGGCGGCACGCATGGCGGCGGATCCGGCCCGTCAAGCGGAGGGCCAACGTCCTCAGGCGGATCAGGATCCGCCAGTGGAGGCACGGGAGGGTCGTCCGTGTCCGGCACTTCAATCTCTTCTCACACGATTTCTCGGATGGACCGCACCGGTAAAGCCGGTCGTGCCGCGGCCGCGCTCGCCAAGGCAAATGCGTCGAGCTCCAAATCGCATCGCTCTGCGACGGTTGAGGCGCCGACGGCATCGGCAACCAGTCAGGTTCTCAAGACCATGACCGGATCCACAGGCGGCAGCTCCGGGCTTGGCATCTTGCTCCCAGCGATCCTGATCGTGAGTCTTATCGGCGCTTCAGTCGCCGGGATCTTCAGATACCGTCGCACAGCTTGATGGAGATCGCCGCTGGGACCGAGGCACAGGCGCGCACGCGACTCGCGCCTCGTGCGATCGACACGCGTGCCGTCAGCACGTGGGCCTTGGTCTTGGCGGTCACGCTCTACCTGGCCTTCAGCGACGGCGGCTATGACATCCAGTCGCACGCACAGGTCGGCATCGCCGTTTGGTGGATCGTCACGGTCTGCGCTGCCTGGGGCCTGCTGCCCGTTGCACGTCTGACGCGCTCCGCATCACTCACGCTCGGGTTGTTCGCGGGTTTCGTCTGCTGGACTGCGCTTGGGATCACCTGGTCGATCAGCTCGGGTCGCAGCTTCCAGGACCTCGCGCTGGTCTCGTGTTACCTGGGCATTTTGGCGTTGGCAGTGATGATTCAACGCGACCGTGAATCAGCAACGCGACACACGATTGCCGCTGTCGCCGTCTCGGTAGTCGTTGTCGCCGTGTGCGCGCTCATTGCGCGGCTGTGGCCCGACGCATTCAGCGGATCGCAGGAGACGTCGACGATCTTGGCCGGAAGCAGGGCGCGCCTGGCTTGGCCGCTCAACTACTGGAACGCTCTGGCCGCGTTCATGGCTCTCGGCCTGCCATTGCTGCTGTCGCTGATGGTCTCGGCACGACGCATCGCTGCGCAGGCGGCCGCCGCCGCGGCAATTCCGCTGATCACGGTCTGTGGTGCGCTCACGCTCTCCCGCGGCGGAGCCATTGAGGGCGCGGCGGCCCTGCTGGTGTTCATCGCACTCACCAAGGATCGCGTCGCGAAATTGGCCGCGATGATCGCACCCGCGGCCGGAGGCGCCATCCTTGTCGTCGCCGCTTTCAACCGTCACGCACTACAAAAGGGCTTGACGGGACCGGTCGCGGCACACCAAGCACACACGCTGGCCCCCGCGATCATCCTCGTGTGCCTGGGTGTTGGAGTCCTCCACGTCGGTGTCGGCCTGATCGGGCGCCACGCCACCCCGCCAGCGTGGCTCACGCCGTCCGTAAAGCTGTCGCGTGTGCTGCTGGCAGCGGGCGTCATCGTCGTGATCGTGGCCGCGCTCGCCGCCCACCTCCCCCATCACATCGATCACGCCTGGAACACCTTCAAGAATCCGGTCGCAAAGGTCTCGCAGACCGGCACCAGCCGCTTCAACACGCTGTCAGGTGAGGGCCGCTACCAGTACTGGGTGGCCGGCTTCGACTCAGCCAAGGCACACCCGCTGACCGGATCCGGGCCGGGCACATTCCAGTTGGACTGGCTTCCCCGTGCCAAGATCAACTCCTACGTGATCAACGCACATTCCCTGTACGTGGAGACGTACACGGAGCTGGGATTGGTCGGCCTGTTTCTGCTTCTGGCGTTCTTGTTCAGTGCGCTGGCGACGCTGGTGCGGCAGGTTGTCCAGAGTTCTCACGAAGCCCGCACCCGCGCCGCAGCAATGACCGCGGCACTCGTCGCGTTCATGGTCGGTGCGGCGTTCGACTGGCTGTGGCAGATGGCGGTGATCCCAGCGGCGATCATGTTGCTGATAGGAGCCAGCTTGGCTCCCAGGCCAGGGACATCCGCCGCCTACGAGTCGGCTGACACCGGCGCGTCGCACGGCGCACATCGGCCCACACACCCAGCTTTCACAGCACGAATCGTGGCGGTGGTCGCTGGTTTGCTGTGCCTGCTGGCGCTGGCATATCCACTGACGACGACCAACGCCATCGTCCATAGCCAGAACGAGGATCGTGTCAACGATCTACCGGCAGCGTTGACGTCGGCACGCGAGGCGGTCAACCTCGAGTCGGGATCAGCGGCCGCACAACTGCAGCTGGCGCTCGTGCTGGAACAGCTCAAGCAGTATCCCGCAGCTACTGCCGCGGCCCAGCACGCGGTCACCGACGAACCGCAGGGCTGGCAGAACTGGCTCGTGCTGTCGCGGATATACGCCGAGCGCGGCGAAGCCCAGCGGTCGGTCTACGCTTATACGCAGGCCAAGAAGATGAACCCACGGTCACCGGTGTTCAACTCATGAGCGACCAGCCAGACATGACGGGCGGCGAATTCACCGCCGAGGAGCAGCGGCTAGCGGACTTACTGTCCAGCCGCCCGCCACTGCCGGCCCCCGCCTTTCGCGGGCGCCTCGGTCGACGGGTCGCCGCACTTAATCCCGGTTATGGCCACAGACCGCTGCACCTCTGGCCGACCGCGGCAGGCTTCGCCGCAGCCGGTTTGATCGTCATGGTGATCGGATCGATCGCCGCAGGCGTGCTCTGAACTTCCCGACCAGGGGCGGGGTCATACACGCCGCGAGTCCACAAATCTTCGCCGCACCTTAAGCACGGCTTCATTTCGCGTCAGCTAGTGATAAAGTCGCGTTTTCACGCGGGGCTTGGCGGAGTCGCAAGGGACGCAACGCTCGGGGCCTGCGTAGCTAGTCGGTCCAGGTCCAGTCGCTAATGCTACGAGAGCCCCTTGCCGGAAGTCGATCCCCCACGCCCTGATACAGAGCCACATCCCCCTGACGGTTTCTTCATAGAGCGACGCAGCGGCGAAGATCGCCGCAAACCTGGGTCGAAGCCACCGCCTGGGTTGTTTGTTGAGCGTCGCAGCGGCTTGGACCGTCGAGCGGCCCCGCACCCGGCTTCGCCGGCCCTCGAGGCGGTGCAGCAGGAAGAACCCCCTGCGCAGGTGTTGGAACAAGCCATCGCGCTGGCGACGGTGACCGCACTTGAGCGGCCCAAAGACGTTCAGTCGGTCAACCTACGCATGGCTCGTGAAGCCCGGTACCGGCGCCTGCTGGCGTGCGCGGATGCTGTGTCCGCGCTGGCCGTGACGCTATCCGCGGCGCTCATCACGGATGTCGGCCCGAAGTTGATCTTCCTGTTGGTCCCGTTCTTCGCCGTGCTCGTTGCCAAAGTTCAAGGCCTATACGATCGCGACGGCATGGTGATCCGCAAGTCAACGCTGATGGAATGGCGCGGACTCCTACAGGCGGCGCTACTCACCGGCATCTGCACCTATACGGCCTGGCATCTCGTGACCTCCTCGCACCAGCAGCGCGGAGTACGACTTCTGGCGTTTCTGGTGCTCGGGACCTTCGCGCTGACCTTCACCACCCGGGTGCTCGCCCGGCGCCTGGCCCTGCGCTGGTCGCCGAACGAACGCTGTGCGGTAGTGGGGAGCCCAACCGAATGCGAAACGATGGTCAAGAGTCTTGGCGAGATTCCCGGGATCGAAGTAGTCGGTGTGATCTCCAGCGTGAAATTCGGCACCTCGGTCGAAGCCGTACAGAGCACGGTGGAACGGCTCGGTGTGCAGCGTGTGATCATCGGCCCCTATGCCCCGTGGCGGGAGCTACATACGCTCGAGATGATTCGCAACCTCAAGTGGCTCGGCGTCCGCGTGAGCCTGATTCCGAGCTTCATGAGCGTCGTAGGTGAGGGAGCGGTAGCCGACGTCATGGACGGCACGGTGGTCCTCGGCGTCCCCGCATTCGGCATGGGCCGATCCTCGACCCTGATAAAGCGGAGCTTTGACTTGCTGGTAGGCGGCATCACCTGTCTGCTGGTGGCGATTCCCGCAGCATTGCTTGCGATCTGGATCAAGCTGGACAGCCATGGACCGGTCATCTTCAAGCAGACCAGGATCGGCAAGGACGGGCACCCGTTCACCATGTACAAGTTCCGCTCGATGGTGAACGATGCCGAGCAGCTCAAGGACCAACTGCATCAGCACAACGAAGCCTCCAACGGCCTGTTCAAGATCCAGAATGACCCGCGCATCACTCGCGTCGGCCGGCTGATCCGCAAGACCTACATGGATGAGCTGCCGCAGCTGGTCAACGTGATGCGCGGGGACATGAGCCTCGTCGGCCCGCGTCCGCTGGTCGAGTCAGAGGATGCCCTGCTTACCGGCGGCGACCGGCATCGACTTGCTCTGGTCCCGGGTATGACCGGTCCCTGGCAGCTGCGTGGGCCTATTGAAGCCTCGCTGCCCGACCTCGCCAAGCTCGACTATCTGTACGCGTCGGACTGGAGCGTCTGGCGCGACATCGACATCCTGCTCGGAACAGCGCAAAGAATATTCCGCCGCCACGGCAACTAGGTCAACGACGACGACGGAAGAGGTTGCGTGTGGGCGGCGCTGGCTGTCGCGGAACCGCAGGCAGGGGCTCGCCAGCGAGAACCGCCCCTGGTGCAGACTCGGTAAGAACGGACGCGGCCTCAACGCCGACGAGATCGACCAGAGCCGACCGCGCTTGCCCCAGGCGGCCAATCGGCCGATGGTCAGCACCACGGTGCCCGTCCGACGCCACCACGCTGACGATGCCGCGACCCAAAAGCTCATGCGCCAGCTTGGCCGACCGCGATTTCCGCGGATTACCGAGCACCGCGTCCGCGTTCACCTCCAAAAGCACCTGACGCTCAACGATGCGCTCCAAGCTGTCCGGGTCCTGTCTGGAAGTCAACGAGCCGCTCGGGGTGGGCCAGCGTCACGCGATAGCCTCGGACCGCTACCTGCCCGATGAGCACTCGGCAGCATCGCCCCGCCTACGGTGGGCGTCTCGATCAAGCACGTCAGTGCCGCGTTGGCCATAGCTGGCTTGACGCAGCGCGTCGTCGCTCGCCTCGAGTGCCCAGCCAATCGACACTTCGCCCGCCGGGACCACGCTCAGCCGGATCCCTAGACGATGTAATTCGTCTTGGAGCTCGTCGCAGCGATCGGCGATTTCGTCCACCTTCACGAGCGGGAAATCTGCGCGCAGGTGCGGCGTGGCTGCGACCGTAGCGATCCCGGCCTCCACCGGCCGCTCGCGCCATCGACACTGAGCACGGCCATGTCGTCGGGGCCGTCGTCGATTCCCGGAAGGATGTGACAGTGGATGTCTACCAGGCTCTGTCACCGCTTCGATTGTGGCGTACGCACGTTAACCTTGCGCTTGAGTCTGGGAGATCGGCGCCCAGGCGACGTATCGGTCCAGGTCATGCGCCCCGTCCTAGGCACGCTTTGGAGTCTTGACAGTTATATACGCATTGACGAGGCGCCGAGCGCTGGTAATTCAGCGGCGGCCGACGTTGGATGAGCGCGGGGGCCCTTTCAAAATCGCGATCCTGACAGCGATGTACACAGCATCTATGTCCGACCCTGACGTGATGCGTTGGGTTGGCACCGGGCCGGTGACAGACCGCGCCCAGACACAGGCGATGCTACGGGAGTACGCCGAGCATCAAACCACACACGGGTTCAGCTTCTGGGCGGTGCTGGAGCGTGACACCCGCACCGTGATCGGCGACGCCGGTCTTTATAACGGCGAGGCGGGTACCGAAGTCGGCTACACGCTGGCCGCGAACAAGTGGGGACTCGGCTATGGCACCGAGCTTGCTCGCAAATGTGTTCAGGTTGCGTCCGAAGAATTCGGTCTCGAGGAACTGGTTGCAACCGTGAGGCCCGAGCACCCGGCTTCGGCAGCGGTGCTCGCAAAGACCGGTTTCCGGAAGGATGGGCACATCAGCGTCTACGGCGCTCGGCCTACCACAAGAGCGCAGCTCGCCGCTAGCCCGCCACACTCGCCGAGCATCTGCTCTACCGTTGGTGCCGATGACCAAGCCTACTGACGTGAATATCCCTCACCGGCAGGACAAGCCCTGGGGCTACGAGCTGTGGTGGGCGTACACCGACCGCTACATCGGCAAGATCCTGCACGTGAACGCGGGTCAGCGCCTTTCGCTGCAGTACCACCGCGAGAAGGACGAAAGCTGTTACGTGCTGAGCGGCCGCGCGTTTCTGACCCAGGGCGCGTCCGAGGCCCAGCTGAGCGCACGCGAAGTCACCAATGGCGACGCTTGGCGAAACGAGCCGGGCATGCTGCATACGATCGAGGCGATCGAAGACACGGACATTCTCGAAGTCTCCACCGCTGAGATCGACGACGTTGTCCGTCTGCAGGACAGTTACGGGCGCGAGGGCACAACCGCGTTTTAACCGGCACGAGGGGCCCGCCACTTCGGTGACGAGCCCCTCGTAATACAGCTGGGAACTTAGTTCAGGTCCGGGTTACCCTCGCCCGGGAGATCCAGGTCGGAGAAGTCGTCGCCGAACCCGAACGAGGAGTCGACGTCGCCGAGCGTCTCCAGGTCGGAGAGATCGGACTGCAGATCCCCGAACCCGTCGAGGCCACCGTCCGCGAAACCGAGCTCAGCGGCCAGATCGTCCTGATCCAGCAGCCCGACCTCATCGATGCCGCGGGGCAGCGGCTCGGTCGGCTCGATCTCGATGCGGCGGTAACGCTTCAGGCCGGTCGCAGCCGGGATCAGCTTGCCGATGATCACGTTCTCCTTGAGGCCATTGAGGGTGTCCTTCTTACCCTCGAGCGCTGCGTCCGTGAGCACCTTGGTGGTCTCCTGGAAGGAGGCCGCCGACAGGAACGAATCGGTGTTCAGCGACGCCTTCGTGATACCGAGGATGATCTCCTCACCCGCAGCCGGCTCCTTGCCTTCACTGAGAATGCTGCTCGTTGATATGGCGGAACTCGTGACGATCAACAAACTGACCGGGGAGCAGCTCCGTGTCGCCCTTCTGGTCGACACGAACCTTCTTCATCATCTGGCGGACGATGACCTCGATGTGCTTGTCGTTGATGTCCACGCCCTGGGACTTGTAGACCTCCTGGACCTCGCGGACGAGGTACAGCTCGGTAGCGGTCCGGCGCTCCTCCTGATCCTTACCACCGAGGGCGAGGATCTCATGCGGGTAGAGCGAGCCCTCGTTCAAAGGCTGGCCCTGCTCCACATGCTGGCCGTCGCGCACATACAGCAGCGTGCGGCGGGGGAACGTGTAGCGGTGCTCTTCACCGGCCGAGTCGGTGATCACGATCGTGACGGACTTGTCGCCGTCCTCCATCGAGACATTGCCGGAGATCTCAGCCATGCGAGCAAGACCCTTGGGCTTGCGCGCCTCGAAGATCTCCACGACGCGCGGCAGACCGTGGGTGATGTCCGCGCCGGCGACACCGCCGGTGTGGAACGTACGCATGGTCAGCTGCGTTCCGGGCTCGCCGATCGACTGTGCCGCGATGATGCCGACGGCATCGCCGATCTGGGCGGTCTTGCCGGTTGCCATCGAGCGGCCATAGCATGCCTGGCAGAGGCCGCTCGGAGCCTCGCACTTGAGCACGGAACGCACCGCAACCCGAGTGACCTCGCCCTTGTCGGCATCCTCCTGGTAGGAGGCGACAAGGTCGGCCAGCTCAGCACGGTCGATCTCGCCACCCTTGGCGACGATCACCCGCCCGGACTTGTCGGTGATGTCGGCAGCCGCGATACGGCCAACCAGGTTGTCGTTTGGCTCCCCAGTCGGACGCAGGGCACGCGTGTCGCGATCGATGTCGGTCTTGAAGACCGTGCCTTGGATGTATTCCTCGGTGCCGCAATCCTCCTGACGGATGATCACGTCCTGCGACACATCCACCAGACGCCGGGTCAGGTAACCCGAGTCGGCCGTACGCAGCGCGGTATCAGCAAGACCCTTACGGGCACCGTGCGTCGAGATGAAGTACTCGAGCACGTCCAGACCTTCCATGAAGTTGGACTTGATCGGACGCTCGATGATCTCACCCTTCGGGTTAGCCATCAGACCACGCATACCGGCCAGCTGACGGATCTGCTGGAACGAGCCACGCGCACCTGAGTTGGCCATCATGAAGATCGGGTTGAGCTCGTCGAGGTGCTCGACCATGGCCTTGGCAACCTCATCAGTCGCCTCGGTCCACAGGCCGGTTACCGCCTCGTGGCGCTCATCCTGATCCATCTCACCGTTGTCGTACTGCTCGTCAATCTCAGCCAGACGCAGCTCGTAGCGAGCCAGGATCTCGGCCTTCGCAGGCGGAGTCTGAACGTCGTTCTTGGAGACGGTCACGCCGGCCTGGGTTGCGAACTCGAAGCCAACATCCTTGAAGGCATCCAGTACCTGGCTGATAGCCGAGGCGCCGTAGCTCTGTACAAGATCGTCCACCAGCTGAGTGGTGTCCTTCTTGCGCATCGAGCGGTTGACGAACTCGTACTTGGTCGCGTCGAACTGATCGCCCATGGCGGCCTCGACCGCACGCTCGATCTTGTCGTTGTAGATGATCCGGCCGACGGTCGTGATCACGTGACCGCGATCAGCGTCCTTGGAGCGGAACTCTGCGACGTCGTGCAGGCCGACGATCCCCTGCTCGTAACTCCACTCCGCCTCCTGGGCGGTACGGAACACGTGCGGGCGGGGCTCGTGAGTCGCGGGGTCGATCTTCGACAGCTCATCGGCGTCGGGCCCGTAGGTCAGGTAGTAGGCGCCGAGGATCATGTCCTGGGCCGGTACCGCCAGCGGGGCGCCGTGCGCCGGTGAGAGGATGTTGTTCGCCGACAGCATCAGGATCCGAGCTTCGGCCTGGGCCTCCGCTGAGAGCGGAAGGTGCACAGCCATCTGGTCGCCGTCGAAGTCGGCGTTGAACGCCGTACAAACGAGCGGGTGAACCTGAATCGCCTTGCCCTCAACAAGCACCGGCTCGAACGCCTGAATGCCGAGGCGGTGCAGCGTCGGAGCGCGGTTCAACAACACCGGATGCTCGTGGATGACCTCCTCCAAAACATCCCAAACCTCGGGGATCATGGAGTCGACCATCTTCTTCGCAGCCTTGATGTTCTGCGCTGACTTGCGCTCCACCAGGCGGGCCATGATGAACGGCTTGAACAGCTCCAGTGCCATCAGCTTCGGCAGACCGCACTGGTGCAGCTTCAGCCACGGACCGGACACGATCACCGAACGGCCGGAGTAGTCCACGCGCTTGCCGAGCAGATTCTGACGGAAACGCCCCTGCTTGCCCTTGAGCATGTCGGACAACGACTTCAGCGGACGGTTGCCCGGTCCGGTGACCGGACGGCCGCGACGGCCGTTATCGAACAGCGCATCAACAGCTTCCTGCAGCATGCGCTTCTCGTTGTTGACGATGATCTCCGGGGCGCCGAGGTCGATCAGACGCTTCAGACGGTTGTTGCGGTTGATCACGCGGCGGTACAGATCGTTGAGGTCGGAGGTCGCGAAGCGCCCGCCGTCCAGCTGCACCATCGGACGCAGCTCCGGCGGGATCACCGGAACGGCCTCGAGGATCATCATCTCCGGCTTGTTGCCCGAGTTCAGGAACGCGGTGACGACCTTCAGGCGCTTGACCGCGCGAGCCTGCTTCTGGCCCTTAGCCGTCTTCACCTGGTCCTGCAGATCCTCCGACTCGGCGTCGAGATCGACCTGCTGAAGCAGGTCGCGCACCGCTTCGGCACCCATGCCGCCGCGGAAGTACTCACCGAAGCCGAACGGCGAACCGAAGCGATCCTTCAGCTCACGGAACAGTGTCTCGTCGTTGACGACGTCCTTGGGCTTCATCGTCTTGAACAACTCCCAGACCTGGCGGATGCGCTCAGCGGCGTCCTCCATGTAGGCCTCGGTGTCGTCGATGTCCGCGTTGAAGGCCTTCTTCAGGTCCTTCAGCATCTTCTCGCGCTCGTCATCGGAGAGCTTGGCAACGTTCACGTCGAGCGTGTCGGCCCAGAGGTGATCGTCGTCCGAGAACTCACGATGGATCTTGGCGGTCTCGAGGAATTCCACGCGCCGCTCAAGTGACTCCTTGAGCTCAAGCACGCGCTCTTCCTTCTCAGCCGCGTATGCGTCGAGCGTGACGTTGACCTGATCCTGGAGCTCGTCGAGGTCACGCTCGCGCGCCTCGTCGTCCACCCAGGTCACCATCGAAGCGGCGAAGTACAGAACCTTCTCCAGCTCCTTGGGGGCCATGTCAAGCAGGTAACCGATGCGGCTCGGGACGCCCTTGAAGAACCAGATATGGCTCACCGGTGCGGCGAGATCGATGTGGCCCATGCGCTCACGGCGCACCTTGGACCGCGTGACCTCAACGCCGCAGCGCTCGCAGACGATGCCCTTGTAACGGACGCGCTTGTACTTACCGCAGTAGCACTCCCAGTCCTTGGTCGGACCGAAGATGCGCTCGCAGAAGAGTCCGTCCTTCTCCGGCTTCAGCGTGCGGTAGTTGATCGTCTCGGGCTTGGTGACCTCACCTGAGCTCCATGAGCGGATCTGCTTGCTGGATGCGAGGCCGATTTCGATTGCGTCGAAGTTATTGATATCGATCATGGGTTCCCCTTATGCCTCGTCTTCTTCTTGGACACCCTCAGCTTCGCCGGGACCGTAGTCTCCGTCGAGCATCGAGTCTGCGTCTGAGGCGAAGTCCTCGGCTTCGAGTGCTTCGCCGCCTTCGATATCGAGCCCATCCTCAGCGGAGGCCTCGACCGTCTCGCCCTCATGTTCGGTGGCCTCATCGGCGGCGTCACCGCCGTTGCGGACTCCACTCAGATCGATGCCGAGTTCCTCGGCGGCGCGCAGCAGGTCATCGTCCTCCTCACCCATCTCGGCACGCTCGCCCTCCTCGGAGACGACGTTGACGTCGAGCGCCAGCGACTGCATCTCCTTGAGCAGGACCTTGAACGACTCCGGGATCGACGGTTCGGCGATGTTCTCGCCCTTCACGATCGCCTCGTAAGCCTTCACGCGGCCGACCGTGTCGTCGGACTTGATCGTGAGCATTTCCTGCAGCGTGTAAGCGGCGCCGTAGGCCTCCAGTGCCCACACCTCCATCTCACCGAAGCGCTGGCCACCGAACTGCGCCTTACCACCCAGCGGCTGCTGGGTGACGAGGCTGTAGGGGCCGGTACTGCGGGCGTGGATCTTGTCGTCGACAAGGTGGTGCAGCTTGAGGATGTACATGTAGCCGACGGTTACAGGCTGCGCGAACGGCTGCCCAGTGCGGCCGTTGAACAGCTGCACCTTGCCGGACGCACGCGAACCCTCGCGGCGGCTCTCGTCGACGTCCATACGGATCTTGCCGCCACGGGCGGTGTGCTCTTTCTGCCACTCGACCAGCGCCTTGTCGACGTCCTCGATGTGGGCACCGTCGAACACCGGCGTTGAGATGTAGACCTTGGGGTCCGCACCATCGACGCTGTTGCGAGCCACCTTCTTGGCTTCCTTCTTGGCGCGTGACTCGTCCGAGTACCAGCCGTTGGCCGCTACCCAGCCGAGGTGCGTCTCAAGGATCTGACCGACGTTCATACGGCTCGGAACGCCAAGCGGGTTGAGGATTACGTCGACCGGGGTGCCGTCCGCCAGGAATGGCATGTCCTGCGAGTCCACGATCTTGGAGATGACGCCCTTGTTGCCGTGGCGTCCGGCGAGCTTGTCGCCCTCCGAGATCTTGCGCTTCTTCGCGACGAACACCCGCACCAGGTCGTTGACGCCGGGCGGCAGGTCGTCGCCGTCGTCGCGGCTGAACGTTTTCACGTCGATCACGACACCGCCTTCACCGTGCGGCACCTTCAGGGATGTGTCACGGACCTCGCGCGCCTTCTCCTTGAAGATCGCGCGGATCAGCTTCTCCTCGGCCGTCAGCTCGGTCTCACCCTTGGGCGTCACCTTGCCGACCAGCAGGTCACCGGACTGCACCTCCGCGCCGATGCGGACGATGCCGCGGTCGTCGAGATTGCGCAGTGACTCCTCGGAGCGGTTCGGGATATCGCGGGTGATCTCCTCGTCGCCGAGCTTGGTCGTGCGGGCGTCGATCTCGTACTCCTCGATATGGATCGAGGTGAGCTCGTCGTCCTGCACAAGCCGGCGGTTGAGGATGATCGCGTCCTCGAAGTTGTAACCCTCCCAGGACATGAACGCGACCAGCAGGTTCTTGCCAAGCGCCATCTCGCCCTGATCGGACGACGAGCCGTCGGCCATCACGGTGCCGTCGACGACCTCGGTGCCGACGTCGATGATCGGCTTCTGATGGATCAGCGTGCCCTGGTTGGAGCGCATGAACTTCGAGAGCTCGTACTCCTCCTGGCCGCCTTCCTTCTTGTCGACGACGATCTTCTCAGCGTCAACGTACGAGACGACGCCCTCGTTGCGGGCGAGCGTCACGTCACCGGTGTCGATGGCGGCGCGGTACTCCATGCCGGTTCCGACCAGCGGAGCATCGGTGACCAGCAGCGGCACTGCCTGGCGCTGCATGTTCGAGCCCATCAGCGCGCGGTTAGCGTCGTCGTGCTCGAGGAACGGGATCATCGCCGTGGCGACTGACCAGATCTGCTGCGGCGAGACGTCGAGCAGGTCAACCTCTTCCGGCGGGACGGTCACGTACTGACCGGCCTGCGTGCGGCACATGACCTCAGATTCGGTCAGGCGGCCGTTCTCGTCCACCGGCGCGTCGGCCTGGCCGATGCGCAGTTCCTCTTCCTGGGTGGCGTCGATGCGGATGATCTCGTCGGTGACGACGCCGTCCTTCACCACGCGGTAAGGCGTGATCACGAAGCCGTACTCGGAGATCTCCGCGTACGAGGAAAGCGAGCCGATAAGACCGATGTTCGGGCCTTCCGGCGTCTCAATCGGGCACATGCGGCCGTAATGGGTCGGGTGCACGTCACGCACTTCGATAGGCGCGCGCTCGCGCGTAAGACCGCCGGCGCCGAGCGAGTTCAGGCGGCGGCGATGGGTCAGCCCGGACAACGAGTTGTTCTGATCCATGAACTGGCTCAGCTGTGAAGACCCGAAGAACTCCTTCAGAGCCGCCACAACGGGGCGGATGTTCACGATCGTCTGCGGCGTGATCGTGTCGGCGTCCTCAGTGGTGAGGCGCTCGCGGACGACGCGCTCCATGCGGTAGAGGCCGATCCGGAACGCCTCCTGGATCAGCTCGCCGACGCTGCGCAGACGGCGGTTACCGAAGTGCTCATACTCGTCCAGGTGATCCTGGATCGGCTGGCGCGGCATGGTCGCGGCCTCAGCCGCATAGTCCTTAGCCTCGTTCTCCGGATCCTCGTCCATGCCCAGCAGCTTCGGCAGCGATACGAGCTCCTTGACGAGCGCGATGATGTCGTCATGCGTCAGCGTGCGGGTTTCAAGGTCGATGTCGAGTCCGAGCCGGCTGTTGAGCTTGTAGCGTCCAACGCGGCTCAGGTCGTAGCGCTTGGGGTCGAAGAACAGCTGCTTGAGCAGTGACCGCGCTGCGTCGATCGACGGCGGCTCGCCCGGGCGCTGCTTCTTGAAGATCTCGATCAGCGCGCCCTCTTCAGTGCGCGTCACCTCGGTGTCGGCCTCAAGCGTCATACGGATGTAGAGCGAGTTGTCGAACATGTCGAGGATCTCTTCGTCCGACACGTAGCCCATCGCGCGGAGGAGAACCGTGACCGGAAGCTTGCGCTTGCGGTCGATGCGGACGTAGACGCGTCCCTTCTTGTCGATCTCCAGCTCTAGCCAAGACCCGCGGGCCGGCATCAAGTTGGCGACGAAAACCTGCTTCTCGCGATCCTTGGGCTCCATCACGTAGGCGCCCGGGGAACGCACCAGCTGCGTAACGACCACGCGCTCGGTGCCGTTGACGATGAACGTTCCGCGCTCAGTCATCCACGGGAAGTCACCCATGAACACCTGCTGCTCGCGGATCTCACCGGTCTCGCGGTTGATAAAGGAAACGGTGATCGTGAGCGGACGTGCGTACGTCATGTCCTTCTCACGACACTGCTCGATCGAGGCGACCGGCTCGTCAAACTGCAGCTCACCAAACTGAACCGCAAGGTTGCCGGTGTAGTCCTCGATCGGGGAAACGTCGTCGATGGTCTCGCGGAGACCGCCGTTCTCCGGGTCGGTCAGCCAGATGAATGACCGGCGCTGAATATCGATGAGGTTGGGTACTTCAAGGACCTGGTTCAGGCGCGCGAACGTGCGGCGCGTCCGCGGGGCTTCTGCGGTTGCCAAGACGGCGACTCCTCGGGCTGAAGGGAGATGGAGAGGACGCTCGCGCAGCCGCAGGCGGCGCATGGTGTTCGTCTCGCGCCCCCAGGCGCTCGACGCTTCGCACGCACCCAATTGGCGCACAGGCGTGGACCACCAAACATAGCACAGAGCAGCCGCACCCCTCCCGAGGGGCGGCCAGGCTCTCACGGACCCCGTCCGGACATCCGCGTATGTGGCGCGGGCGTCAGATTTGGACGGCTACGGCTATTGGCTGAC
>CAVTRM010000013.1:0-37393 GCA_963737115.1 uncultured Actinomycetota bacterium | reverse complement strand
AGACGGTAAGGATGTCGGTGCGCGAGTAGGCCTGTGCCTGATCCACAAATACCCGATCCCGGAGGTCGAGTTGATCTCCTCAGCGGCGATCAGCGCGATCACGCTCAGTGTCATCGACAGCCGCAGGCCCGACAGGATCGACGGCAGCGCACCTGGGAGCACGACGGCGCGCACCATCTCCATGCGCCCGACGCCAAAGGTGCGGATCGCCTCGATCAGCTTGGGATCGACTGCGCGTACGCCGCCGGACGTGGAGACGTACATCGGAAACGCGGTGGCGACCGCGATCAGCAGCACACGCGCTGTATTCCCGATCCGAACCAGACCATGAACAGCGGCACCAGCGACAGGAACGGGATTGCGCGCAGCAGCTGCATGGGGGAGTCGAGCAGCTCCTCACCGAGCTTCCAGAAGCCGGTGATAACCCCAAGGATCAGGCCCGCGCTGACTCCGAGCGCAAGCCCGAGCGCGGCGCGCTCGAGCGACACCCCAAGGGCTGTCGGGAGCTGGCCGCTGCTCCACAGGTTCGCCGCAGCCTTTGCGACCGTCTGCGGCGACGACAGCGTGGTGGGGCTGAACACCCCGGTCGCGCAGGCCAGCCACCAGAGACCGAGCAGCACGAGCGGACCCAGCAGCCGCAGCGCCAGCGACGCCCCACGACCGCGGCGCTTGACCGAGCCGACGGGTCGTGGGGTCACCAGCTGCTCGTACGCGGGTGTCTCGTTTGGCAGGACTGTTAGGTCAGTCATGAGTCACTTCTCGTCGCAGCGATCAGGAGGTCGGGCTGACCACGTACGGTGCGACGTTGACCAGCGTCGGGGTGATCTTCTGGGTGTGGAAGAACTTGGCCACTGACTCGAAGTTCTTCAGATCCGTGCTCGAGATCGGATTTACGGTCGCGCCCTTGGACGAGACGTACTTGTTGACCTTGATCTCGGCCGGGGTGAGCGCCTCCGGTCCGCTGCTGGTGAACACGTTCACGAATGCGGTCGGGTTGGCGATCTCCTTCAGCGTTTCGGTATGCAGGTAGTGATAAAGCGCGGCGAGCACCTGCGGGTGCTGCTTGGCGAAGCCGCTGCGCACCGCCCAGACCGAGTAGTTCTGCGAGCCGAACTGGCCGGAGCGCTCCACAAAGTGAGCACCGTTTGCCAACGCCGCGATCGAGTAGGTGGACCAGGTAGCCCACGCCTGTACCTGACCGGAATTGAACACCGGCGAGGTCTCCGGCGGCAGCAGGTAGACCTGCTGAACCTTGCTCGCCGGAATCCCCGCGTTTGCCAGCGCCTTCAGCAGCAGGTACTGACCGGTGCCGCCCTGGTTGACAGCCACCTTCTTGCCGATCAGATCATGGATGTTCTTGATCGATGAGCCGTTCTTGACCAGAATCCCTTCCCCATAGAGGTCGGGGAGGTTCTGGGCGAACAGCTCGAAGCCCGGCTTCTGGGCCAGCGCGGTGACTGCGGATGTGATCGAACCCTGGGCGATGTCCAGCTCGTTTGCGTCCATCTCCTGCGCTGCGGGCGCGAACGGACCGGCGCTTCCAACCCACTGCACCTTCGCATCAACCGCGGCCAATGCCTTGGCCAGCGAGCCGTCCTTCTTGCCGACTGCCAGTGGTCCTGAGTTGCCGGGATCGGGTATCCGGACGACAACAGCAGCCTTGCTGTTGCTGGGGGTATCGCTCACCGACTTGTTGCCGGTGCTGGCGGAACCGCCCGAGCCGCCGCACGCCGCGACGGCGACTGCGGTCACGATCGCGGCCAGCAGCCAGATGAATCGACGGTGGCGGAAGGACGGTTTCATACGAGTTCTCCTGTCTTGTCGAGTACGAGCGCCCAGTCGTATACGTCGACTGGACGCGCGAGGAAGCCCTGTTGGTGGAGGAACGCCGCTTGCTGAGCAAGCAGATCCAGACGCTCCTCGGAAAGTTCGGGGTGAAGGTCGCTGTGCCGGTAGGCGGCTGCGACGCCGGCAGCGGCCGAGCCGGTTTCGCTGGCGAGTATGCGGCTGAGCTGGTCGGGGTTATCGCGGGCCCAGTCGGCCGCGCGATCAAGTACCTCAAGGAAACCAGTGACGATCTCAGGATGCTCATCCACGAGCCGCTGATGGACCGTGATCGGCCGCGGCGTTCCGTTGTTGACGCGCAGCCTCCGGTCCGGGATCTGGTCGAGGTTGATGGCCGTGATGGCACCGAAGCGCTCCGCCGCCGCGACTGCGACCGCACCCTTCACGTAGACGGCGTCGACGACGCCGCCGGCCAACGCCTGCAGCTCCGAGCCCCACTGTCCGAGCTCGGGGTCGGCGGGGATCTCCACAAGCCGGGCGTGATCGAGCGCCGTGCCGCTGAGCGCCAGCGCGCCGGCGAACCCGCTCAGCGCCATCGCCCGCCAAAAGTCGATCTGGACCTGATGGACCGGGATCGCCAGGCGCAGCTCTCTGAGCCTGCCCGGATCGCTGAGGTCGACGTCCGGACGGGTCAGGATCCGCTGGTGTTCCTCGATCCAGGTGAGGCCGATGAGGCGCGTAGGCTCGCCGCGTGACGCGGCCCACAGCGCGGGTACGTTGCCGCCCTCGCGGATCAGAGTGGGGAGCTCGTGCGTGTAGTGGGTATCGGCAAGTCCCGGGCGCTGCTCCGGCGCTTGACCGGCGCCGGCAGGCGCGCCTGCGCGCAGGTCCTGGAGTGAGCGGACCGTGATCCCATCGGGTCCAAAGCGGTCATCGAACCAGCCGCGGTCCGCGGCGATCCCGGTCGCTGTCGGCACCGGGCAACGGGTAAACCAGAGTGTCTTGAAATCATCCACGACCAATACATAAGCAACAAAGTCAATCAACTCTATGGGATATCCCATAGAATGGGACACGATGAGTGCCAACTCGAGCCCCACCGTCGGGTCGACGCCCGACTCGCTGCCCGTGCGTCCCACGATGACGACAGCGAATCCCACACGATCACTTGAACGCGCGCTGGCCGTGCTGCGCTGCTTCGGGCAGGAAGGCGCGATCCTGCGCCCGGCCGAAATCGCCCGCAGGCTGCAGCTTCCGACCTCAACCACGCACCGACTGGTGCGGACGCTGACCGACCAGCAGTTTCTGGAGCCGGTTGGCAGCGGCTACCAGCTCGGTCCAGCGATGCTCGAGCTTGGCCTGGTCTCCTATCGCCACCGAGGCTTGCAGCATGTAGGCCCCGAACTCGGACGGCTCACGCGCGTCACCGGCGCAACCGCCGACCTCGCGATTCGCAGTGGCGACTCGGTACTGCTGGTGGCCGGCAGCTCACTTATGAACGGCCCGTCGCTGTCGAACGACGGTTCGTTTGCGAACGGCGTTCCCGCCGCGACTGGCGGCTCGCGCAAGGCCAACGGCTCGCTCGCAGCCAACGGCTCGCTCGCGGGCAGCGGCTCGCCGCTCGGGACCGGCGAGCGCGAGATCCGCCGGTCGTTGCACGCCACCGCGCTCGGAAAGGTGCTGCTGGCCTGGGGCCGCAGCGGCAGTCCCGCACGGGTGACCGGATTGACGCCGCTGACACCGAGCACCGAGCGCACGATCACCGATCCGGCACGGCTCGCCCACGAGCTCGATCGCGTGCGCACCGTCGGCTACGCGATCAACGACGGTGAGTCCGCGACGGGGGTGAGGACGGTAGCTGTGCCGATCCTCGACCGCATGCAGGTGGCGCGTTTCGCCCTGGCTGTGCGCGGGACCCCCGACGCGCTGCCCGCCGCTGAGATCCCGCGCGCGGTGGCGCTGGCCAAGAACTCAGCGCGGGCGCTGACGGTACTACTGACCTGATCAGCGGCGGCTCACGCCACTTCTTGGAAGTAGCGTCTGACCGCCACGGCCGCCCAGATCGCCTCGACCACACCAAACGGCCAGGTGCCGGCCAGGAACCCGTAGGCGCTGGACAGCAGACACCCGCCGGCAAACGCAAGTATGTAGACGCGGTCACGCTTCTCGAGCGCATACATCACCATCATGAACGTCACCGCGCAAGCTCCGAAAACAGTTAGCACAGCTTGATTCTGACGTCCGCGCGGTTTGCGGCCACGGTTGATCCTCGCCGAAGCGGAGCTGAGCGCTGTGAGCTGAGGCGGCCGGTTGGTACATTCGGCCTGTGAGCGTTACGGGCGACGGCAAGCAGTCACGGCGGATTCTCGACAAGTTGCGCTCTACTCCGACCGCTGAAGAGGCTGCCGAGGAGCGCGTCGAAGGCTCCCCGGAGCGGATTCTCGACACCGCCCTGGCGGACATCTCCGACAACGGTCTACGCCGTTTTACCGTTGATCGGCTGGCCAAACGCGTGGGGCTCTCACGCGTCACCGTCTACCGCCATTTCCCCGGCAAGGAGGCGATCGTCGAGGCCGTGCTGCTGCGCGAGATGCGGGCTTTCATGACCCAGGTCGGCGAGGTCGTGGCGCAATACCAACGGTTTGACGACCGCGTCGTTGAGGGAGTTGTGTTCGCGCTGACCTGGCTGCGCCAGCACGCGCTCCTGCAGCGCCTGCTGCACGACGAGCCGCAGCTGATCCTGCCGTTGCTCACCACTCAGGGAGCACCGGTGATCGAGCTCGGTCGCGACTTTGTCACCGGGTTTGCGCGCAGCCAGCCGGATGCTGTCCAGATCCGCCTCAGCGCCGAGCAGCTCGACATGCTCAGCGAGATGCTCACGCGGATGGTGATCTCGTTCGTGCTCACGCCCGAATCGACGGTGCCGTTGAAGACCGACGATGACGTGCGGGCGCTGGCCGAGAACTACCTGCGGCCGCTGATCACGACCTTCACGCGCGGCGCGGCGGGGCAGTCCTCCCACTGACGCCTCGGCTCGGCGCTTTGCGTCGATCCGATCTGTAGCCGGCTAAGTCCGCTGGAGCGCAGGCGAGACGCGATCGCGCTCGCGACACGCGATTACGCGCGCTCGGAAAGCCGGCCGGCGGGGGTCGCGGCGCGGGGCCGGGCGGCTCGCTGCGTCACGCGTTGAATATCCGGCTTCTTGATTGCCAGGTAGAGCACTACCAGGAACACCAGGAATGCACAGAGGATCGCCGTGCGGCCGTTGCCAAAGCCCAGCCCCGTGAGGGCTGCGGGCTTGCTGATCCAGTCCGAGAACGAGGCGCCCAGGGGACGGGTCAGCACGTAGGCGGTCCAGAACGCGGTGATCGGGTTGAGCCCGAACCAGCGCCAGCCGATGGCCGGCAGCAGGAAAAGGACCAGGAATAGGATTCCCGATCCGAAGTAGCCAAGCCCGAGGCTGGTTGCGGTCAAATCCCCGGCAGCGGTTCCGAGCGCGAAGGTTGCGAACACCGTGGCCCAGTAGAACGCCTCGCGGCGCTGGGTGACGACGCTGTGGATCGACAGCGTGCCCTCCATGCGGTACCAGGTTCGGAACACGATCGCGAGCACCACCGCCCAGAGGATCGTGGTCCCGATGTAGGGGATGTGCATATCGAGGTGCATGAAGTCCGCCAGCCCGGTGCCGCCGATCGCGATCGCGAACGCCAGCGACCAGTACGCAAAGGCCTTGTAGCGCCGTGTCGAGAACTGCCATACCAGTGCGATCACGAAAAGCGCGACCTCGGTGCCACCGCCGCCGAAATTGCCCCAGTTCTTGAGCCAGTCGGAGGTCACCTCGCCGCCGGCTGTGGTGAGGATCTTGGCGACCCAGAACAGCACGATGATCTCCGGGACCTTGGCGGCCACTGGCGCCGGGAAGTAACGCCCGACGATCGGCAGCTGCGCTTCGAGCTGGCCGGTCATATGGAGATCTCCGAGTTCGCCACGCCGGTTGGTCGCGGTGCTCGCGCCGCGGCGTTCAGGCTCGTAGCTCATCGGATCCTATTGTCGCCTGCCAGCGGGCCGAGTCCAATCGGGCGTGAGGATGAAATTCAGCGCGCCGTAATGCGACTTTGGTCGCAGTCGCTGGCCGTAGCGGTGCACACTGCCCGGGGGCTCTGGCGGCTGCTAGTGATCGTGGTCTTCGCGTTTCACGATTGCCCGCGTAGCCACCGCCGCGACCGCGAATATCGCCGCCGCGACCGCTAGTCGTATCAGCGGCTTACGTGCACGTTCCACCACTGCGTCCACCTGCTGGGCCGTCTGCAGAGCGCGCCGTGCCTGCTCGAGCGCTACCTGCATGTGCTCGATCTGACGCTCGGCGTTAGCGAGCTTGGTCGCGAGGTCTGAAGACGCCTCTGCCTGCGGAGCGGGCGTTCCCGGCTTGGTCTTGTGAGTTCGCTTCATCGCCCCATGGTAAGGGCGGAGTGTCGATACCAGTGCCGACG
Organism: uncultured Actinomycetota bacterium; assembly: GCA_963737115.1. GTDB lineage: Bacteria > Actinomycetota > Thermoleophilia > Solirubrobacterales > Solirubrobacteraceae > Palsa-465. The sequence goes on along the minus strand of CAVTRM010000013.1, from coordinate 31,118 downwards.
CCGGTGCGCACACCGTTGTCGCGCGCCCGATCATCACTTATAGTGACTCAGTTCACACTCGGTCGAGGCCTTCGGTGCGGGCCGAGCGGGGCATTCATAAGACCCGGCGTCGGCGCCCAAGGGGGCACGGGCGCCGTTCTAGAGGGAGCAGGCGCGATGACATCCACGGCCTCGATCGACCAAGCGATCAGCGAAGCGAGTAAACGCTACGACGGTTCCAAGTACCACACGGTCGCGGAGCGGGTAGAGATGGGCAAGGCCGCCCGTGCGCGCGTCCCGCGCAGGAGCCATGCCGCGTATGAACCGGCGCCTGATCGTCCGGACCCGATCGACCTGCTGCAGCGCCAGGCGGCCACACGCGTGCACGACCTCGTCCCGATCCGCTATGGCCGCATGCTGGTCTCTCCGTTCACGTTCTACCGCGGCGCGGCGCTGATCATGGCCAGCGATCTCTCGCATACACCCAACTCCGGGTTCATGGTGCAGTGCTGCGGCGACGCGCATCTGTCGAACTTTGGTGCCTTCGCGTCCGCGGAGCGCAGGCTGGTGTTCGACATCAACGACTTTGACGAGACGCTTCCAGGACCTTGGGAATGGGATGTCAAACGGCTCGCGGCCAGCCTGCTGATCGCTGCCCGCAACAACGACTTCAAAGCGAAAATCCAGGACGAGATCGTCCAGGAGATGGTCAAGCAGTACCGGATTGCGATGAACACTTTCGCGACGATGACGAATCTGGAGGTCTGGTACGCACGGGCCGAACTCGAGGCGATGCTGCCGGACTACGTCTCGCAGTTCACTACCAGGTCGCTGAAGCGCACCAAGGCTGCGATTGCCAAGGCACGGACGCGCGACAGCATGACTGCGTTCAAAAAGCTAACGACGGTGGTCGACGGCCGTGCCCAGATCGTCAACCAACCGCCGCTGATTGTGCCGGCCGAACAGTTCGTGTCGCTGAACCGCGACCAGATCATCGCCTACCTGTCCGACCTGATGGGCCGCTATGGCGACACGCTTGGCGGCGATCGGCGCGTGTTGCTCGAGCAGTATCAGATCAGCGACTTCGCGATGAAGGTCGTGGGCGTCGGTAGCGTCGGGACGCGTGCGTTCATCGCGCTGATGACCGGGCGCGATGGTGACGATCCGCTGTTCCTGCAGGCCAAGGAGGCGCAGGCATCGGTGCTGGAGGAGTTCGTGGGGGCGAGCGCCTACGAAAGCCACGGCCAGCGGGTCGTGGTCGGTCAGCGCTTGATGCAGAGCTCCAGCGACATATTCCTCGGCTGGCTGGACGGCCCGGTTGGGCTCGACGGGGTCCAGCGCGACTTCTACTTGCGTCAGCTGAAGGATTGGAAGGCTTCGCTCGACGCAGACCAGATGGTTCCAGAGGGCATGATGCTCTATGGCCGCCTCTGCGGCTGGACGCTGGCGCGCGCACACGCGCGCTCCGGTGACCGGATCGCGATCGCCTCGTATCTGGGCAACGGCGATGTGTTCGACCGCGCGATAGTTGAGTTCAGCAAGGCCTACGCGGCCCAGAACGAACTCGACTACCGAGCGTTGTCCGACGCCGTCGAATCTGATCGGATCACGGCCGTATACGGATACTGAGCCGCGAACGCTGAACCATCATCGAGCGTCGATTCGCGACGAACCGCAGCTCCGCGCGCCGCACCACCGGTCATGACCATAACCAACTCAGAAGCCGGAGCCCGGCATATCGGTCTAGTGCTGTTCGATGAGGTCGAGGAACTCGACGCGGTCGGACCTTGGGAGGTGCTCGCGTTCTGGACGCTTCAATACCCGTCGGACGGGTGGACGATCAGCACCGCGTCTCATGACGGCGCGCCCGTAACCGGAGCCAAGGGCCTCGTGATCGGCGCCCATCACAGCTTCGAGAACGCGCCCCAGTACGAGATCCTGATCCACCCCGGTGGCGCCGGTACGCGTCCGTTGGTAGCCGCTCCCGCGTACCTGGAGTGGATTCGTGAGCGCCGGCAGACGGCCGAGATCATGGCGAGCGTGTGTACCGGCGCGCTGGTGCTCGGCGCGGCCGGTCTATTGCACGACCGCCCTGCAACGACTTACTGGGATGCCTTTGAGGAGCTGCACTCCACGGACCCCACGATCGAACTGCGGCGTGAGGAGCGCTGGGTCGATGACGGCGACGTCATGACCTCAGCCGGTGTCAGCGCCGGAATCGACATGGCGCTGCACCTGGTCGCGAGGCTTGCCGGTGTGGAGCGGGCGCGCGAGGTGAAACGCGGCATCGAGTACTCACCCGCGCCGCCTGTCTGAACTGCGACTCGATTCCGCTTGACTCTCCCACTATGGGAGGCCACAGAATCTGCTCAACGTCATGACCGGCGAATGTTCAAGCTACTTGAAAGGCAGCTCAGGATGATCGACCACATTAGTCTCAAAACACAACAGTTCGATGCGCTCGTCGAGTTTTACGAGGCATCGCTCGCGCCGCTCGGCTACAGCATCCGGTTCGGCGCCGAGGGATTGGCGGCTTTTGGCAGCGAGTCGGATGGGCTGCTCGCCATCAACTCAGCGGACTTCGAGCCGACCGGGATTCACGTCGCGATCTCCGCGCCGGATCGGGCGAGCGTCGACGCCTTCCACGCGGCAGCGATTGCGGCCGGCGCGACGGACAACGGACAGCCGGGCCCGCGGCCCCACTACGGCCCCAACTATTACGCCGCGTTCGTGCTCGACCCAGACGGCAACAACCTGGAGGCTGTTTACAACGCCTGACCCCGCGGGAAAGTGAGGGCGGCGCGCCTGATGCGAAGCTTCTCCGGACGGCGGCACCGCCCCCGCTGCTGCCGAAGCAGCGGCAACGGCGGCCAGATGTTCAGACGAGCGCGGCTACGCGGTCAACAACACAGCTGCCACGAACGCCAGGTACCCGCCGATGATCACAGCGCCGTGCCCTCGCCGCAGGCCGCTGGCGCTGTACGCGCACCCCAGTGTCACCACCGTCAGGCCCAGGTACCAGGCCGCAACGAGCGTCGCCTGCCCCGACGGGGCGCCGAGCCCGACGATCATTCCGGGAAGCAGCAGCCCTGCGGTCACATTCAGCGCGTTGCTGTTCAAGGCGGTGCTCAACGTCGCCGCTCCCCGTCCCCGGGCCGCCAGATACAGCGCGGCGACAGCGTTAGGCAGGCTCGTGACGCCGGCCAGCACCAACCCGCCGATGACGATCTGGGGCACCCCGTGCCGCGACCCGAGCGTTGACGCGGTCTGTTCCATCGCGACACTCGCCCCGACAACAACCAGCACCGAGACCCCGGCGACAATCACGTCAAGCGATCCACCGCGACGCGGATGGATCGCTGGCAGTAGCTCCTCCTCCTCACTCGCCACCGTCCCAGCCAGCCAGTTCACCCAGGCTGTCGGGAGACCAAACCGGCTCAACGTTCGTGCGCTGACCCCTGACACGACCACGTAGGGCACCAGCACCGCGGCAGCCACCACCAGACCGACCCCTGGTGACGGGCCACCGAGCGTGACGGCGAGACAGACAACGGCGATCGCGATCGCGACCAAGCCCTCAAACAGGATCACCCGCCGATGCAGACGAACCTCACCGGAAACCACCGCCGCGACACCCAGCAGCGCGGCGAGGTTGAATACATTTGAGCCGATCACGACCCCGGCCCCGATCCGCGACTGATGGCCGGCCATCGCCGTCACTGCACTGGAGATCTCCGGCGCGTCCGCGGCCAGCGCAGCGACCATCCCCAACAGCGCCTCAGACAGACCGACACGCGCGCCGACACGTTCCAGCCGCGACACGAGCACCCAACTCGTCGACAGACTCACACCGGCAGCCGCAACGAACAGGATCGCCAGTAGCGCGTCAGGCACGACGCCCCGTTCCAGTGGGCAGACCTAACCAGCCAGACCGAAGGTCCGCAGCGGGGAGGGGAAAAGAGTCAGAGAATCGGGACATGGTCAGCAACCCATCGAAGGGCACGCCGACCAGTCTTCCCGGCACTCCACCGCCAGTGTAAGCATGGACACCGTGGCCGACCGCAGTCATTTGAAGTGCGGCGATTCAAGGCTTGACCCCACCTTCCTGAAACCGGGAGGGCGAAACCTCGGGCGGTTCAGTCTGGATTGTCCGCGTTGAGATCAGGTACCGTTCCGCCTGTGAACTCGGTAGGGGGCGCCAAACCCGACGACGAGCCGTGGGGTTGGGGCAGGACGTTGGGACTACTCCATGGAATACATGAACAGTAACGGGATTCCCTCAATTGTCGTCGTAACAGTCGTCGACACAGCCAACGACAGCTGGAGTGGAGTAGATACGCCAGACCACCGCGAGGTTGGGGTGATTAACGCATACTGCAAGCCATACGCGAGCAAGAAGACCGACACTGAATCTCCTGACTGGGTGAACTATGCGAACACACACACCTAGGCAGCCGCCTGCGCGTCCGCCTAGTTCGCCGCGACAGGTGTTTGGCGTGCCTTTCTGGTCATCCGACGGTGCAGCCCTAGACATGTGCGTGACCGCGCGGGCGGGTTCTCGCACGGTCACTCCAGCCCGGGCATCACGGAACGTGACATTAAAGTGAATCATTCCACCGCGCCCCGTATGCGTCCTGACCACGCGTCAATAACCTGCGATCCGCTGCTATGAACTCGCGCACCGGTACCTGGCCTGTGTTCGTAGAGCGCGTATTCATTGAAGACGCTGCGCTGTATCTCAACGTCGGAGACCATATTCAGTGGAATGTCGGGGTCATTGACGGTGGCCGCCGCGGAGTCCCGGCTGACGTGGTGTGCGAGTCCACGTGGACGTTCGAGGACGCGCCACCCGGACGACGTGCCGAGCGGGTAGCGCGACATGGGGATCTGGCATTGGCCTGGTACGACACGCCTTCGGCACTCTCTCAGGTAGCGATTGGCGCGACGCTCGAGGCGGAGTGGTTCAACCCACCGTTCATCAGCGTGATCGACGGCATCATTCACCGGCTCCAGATCGGTATTAGCGAAACAGTCCTGCGCGAACGCAACCGGCTGTGGTCTCCAATGCGATTAGTCGACGTCGACTCGACCGACCCGCTGCTCGTCACCGGTCCCGACGGAGGCGTCGAAGCCGTTGGTCTGTTCGCGCACGTGGCGATCAACAAGAGCTGGATGGCTCCGTTCACTCCGGATGCGCGCGAGTTTCCTCCTCGCAAGATCGCCACCACAGACTTGGACTAATAACACGCTCGGCCAAGGGCAGCTGAGATAACTCTCGCGGTTGTGACGGCGCGCGTCGCTCAACGTAGAAAGCCTATGAACGAGAACATCGGATAGCGAAATGGTCGCGATCGTGCCCGGCATCGGTCATGGGTCGCGCGTCGCCTTTGACGGCTCACGGTCTCTTGAGGTGCGAGATCTCCAAGTGCATCACAACGACTGGTGCATCAACGAAACCGACGTCTCGACTGGCACCACGCACTGGCATGTCATCTCGTTGTCGTCGCTAACAAACCACAAATTGCTGTCCAGGCTGGAGACAGCGGCGGCCCGGTTTACCGCTACATCGCGGGTAGTGACGTCGAACCGGTAGCCACGATCGTCTCCGAAAATTCCTCTTGGGCTTATGCGGAGCGGGTAAACCACCGAAGCGCAAGCGTCCAACACGACCGTCAAGACGGTCCCCGCAGATCAACATGCCAAGTCAACCGAGAGCCGTGATGGAACGTGATCAAGCCCGACGCACTCATTGCCTCTATGGGAGTTCATGATGACGATCACCAGGCGTAAGCTGTCCGTAATACTTGGACTAACGGTGTTGATGGCGCTGATACTGAGTGTTTCAATCACCTGCGCGTTCTCGCAGGCCTCCGCTGGCCCCGCAAGAACCGGGATGCAGCTGGTTCTTCGACCATCGTCCTGCCCCCGCAATCAGGTAGTTACGACCACGGTCGAGAGACTGCAGAAGGGCTACACAACCGTTGTACCTCAGGGCTATATCGAATCGACAAAAGCTCGGCACCGGATCTTGTATTGGTCCGGGCTAACCGCACGCACCCCGCCGCCAAAGGATTATGGCGTCTATCACCGGAACATGAAGTTCACGGCACAGTCCGCGATCCTCGCGCACCATATGCGATTTAGGGTTCCGAAAGACATCACCCGAGGGTCATACCGAGTGGTTGAGACCGTGCACGGGCCTAGCGGTAAAAACGTGCGCCTAGCCGCCCTGCTCCGAGTGAAATAGCTTCGGAGCCAGCTGGCTCCGCCTACTCTACGCTCTCGTAACCGGCCCGCACTGTGCGGGCCGGTTACCGTTCACAAGAACGGGCCGATGGCGCGCTCCATAACCCGGCGAGGCAGAAATGCGTGTCGGTGCAATGGAAGCTACTACCAGAGCGGGATCTGGGCGCCGCGAAGTCGATATACACTTGGCTGAAGGCGCGTCATTTTAAGTCGGACGTTTTCCGTCAATACAAGTGATGTGTCGAAACTAGTGAGAACATCTGAGCATGAACTGCTAAAGCGGGTGAGAGCCGTAAGCAGTCGCCGTGAGCAGCACAGGCCACTTGTGGAGGTGCGTCACGCCGATACCGGCGCATCGATATCCGTGGTGCTTGGGTGCTTGGACTCGGCTTTACAGCGATTCAGGATGCCTGCAGTGCTTGTCTGGCGGAGTTCGACGAGCGTTCTCGCGGTTGAAGTCCAGACATTCCGACCGAGCGCCGGCGCTCGGTGTGGAACCGTCACCGCGTGTATGGCCAAGCGGAGGCAGAAGATGACACCAACCTTGTTCGGTCGTTGACTCGCCGGGGGCGCTATCCGACCTTTCGCGCGTTGTTGGCTCTCGGCCTGTGGATCGCGTACGGGATCGCTGTGGTACTGAATATTGCCGGCGTGATCAGTATCGCGGTACCGATCGCGCTTTTGGCCGGTGCGTTGGGATTAGTCGTGTGGGTGAGAGTGTCCGCCCGCAGGCACGCTGCCGGTTTCGCAATCGATGAGGACCAACGTACCTGGGGCGCTGCCGATCGCACGGATTTCGGTCTGCCGGCCGACTTCTTCGCTTGGGAGCAACAGAGACGGAAGCTTTGGGTGAAACGAGTGGACAAGCCGCCTGCTGAGGGCCTGAACCTCGTCACCGGTGTGCGCTACATCGTTCGCGATAAGGCGGATGCCCGTGCGATCGATTCGCTGACCACCATCGTCGAGCGAGATCCATCCGCAGGGGTTCAGCGGTTGGCGTTGTTGAAGCTCCGCGCCACACATGATGAGGCTGCAGTTCCCGGTTTGATGCTGGGTTTGCAGTGCGATGACCTGACCGCACGCGCTCAGGCGATCATCGGACTGCAAGACCTCAAAGCACGGGAGGCGGTGCCGATCCTGATCTCCTATCTGGACGATGGGCGTCGTCTAGGGTTTGACGAAATGCGCTCCAAAGCGGCCCGAGCACTGGTCAAGATCGGCGACGAGCGAGCGCTAGAACCACTCCGCGACCAGGCCACGAAGGGACCTCCTGGCTCTCGTCGCCTGTTCCGCAACTACAGCGACCAATTAGCGACCGCACTCGGCCGGACGCCGGACGAACGGTAGCCTCGCGACTGGCGAGTTCTGTCATCGACCAACTGTGCTGAAGGGAGGTCACGGGCCGGCCCGCAGCCGCGAGCCGGTGCTACCGCGAACGAGACCTGTTCCCTGCCATGCGCGACGATTCGGCTCGCGATCTGCCCTGACTGCGGATGTCATTGCCAGACGGAGGCCAGCGCTTGCAGGTGTGACGGCGACGGCGGGCCAGTAAGCTACGACTGTTGCCGATAGTTCTGTCGCCCGAGCGTTGCTGGCAGGCGCGTTGCTAAGCCTCTGCGAGGGATGCAATATGTCGGGGCGCAGGTAGGTAGGTGCCATGCGGACCAACCGGCTGCTGTCGAAGTTGCGCGCACTCGGTGTCGCGACGACGGCGAGCTTTCCGACGCTACTGCGGCTGCAGGAAGCTTCGGATTTCGGCACGACCTGGGCGGTGATGGGCGTGTTTGCGTCGATCGGTTCTGGTGACGCGATCGCCGAGCTCCGAAGGGCGCTCTATCATCGACACGACTTCACTGCCGCTCGCGCTTCCGAGCGACTCCGGAGACTACGAGTTGTGGATGCCACGGCGGACATCGCCGCAGCACTCGCGACCACAGGCCCGAATCGCGACAGCGTGGCGCGTTTCGCGATGCTAGTCGACCTCAGCCTCCTGCTCCGGTCCGCGGAACACCCAGACCCGACAGCGATACCTGTGGTGAAGCCCTACCTGGTGGACCGCAAGAGCACGGCCCGAAAGGATATGCGCTTGGGTGGATCGGAAGCCCCGATGCGATGACAGCCCTAGCTTTAGTCGCGACCCGCCGGGTCGCAGGCGTGGCCCTGATTGATCGACGGCAAGCCCTGAGCGTCTATTTTAAAGATGCGATTCAATCGATTGCGTCGGTGCTGGCCAGCTGGCTGCGTCGGAAGTCGCGTGACAGCGCCTTGTCAACGTATTCGCGTTCTTGTCCCTCGAGCTGCTCGGCACCCCAGGCATCCCACCCCACGCCCCATTTTGGTGATCGGCGCTTAGCCCGGATCGTGCAGTAGTCCTCTGGTCGTGGCCTTGGGTCCGCGGGTTGGCAGTGAGGACTGGTCCAGGGTCCTGGTCGGCGCCCTCGAACGAGGGTTGGCGTGGTCTGGTCGCTGTGTGATGACGCTGATGTGCGCGGGTTCGGGTAGCGGTGATCGCGGCCGGATGGCCGGAGTGGTCTGCTGGGCGCTGGGCGGGGTGCCGGCCGGTCTGTGTCAGCCGGTGGCGGGTGTGAGCGTTCCGAGTTTCTGGAACGCTGCGAGCAATTGCTCGGTCCATGGCCAGGTGCTTTGGAGATGCAGCTTCGCGCGGCGGCCGGAGAACGCGAGGCGAGCGGCGACGTGCAACAGCCGGTAGCGCAACGTTTTGGGTTCTGCTTTGGCGAGGTCGCCGTCGAGCGCGAGCGCTTGGGTCCAGACGAGCAGGTCGTGTGCGAGCGCGACGATCTCCAGCCACACCTCGTTCATCGCAAAGTTCTTGAACGGGAACTTCTGAAGGCCGGTGTCCTTATCATCTCGGATCCGGTCCTCAACGTGCGCGTGTTGGCGGTGAGCGCATTCAACCTTGGCGATGTTCGGGTCGAGCTGGTCGGTCAGGATCGCTTGGAAGCGGTAGCCGTCAGCATCGCTGAAGGACAGTTGCGCGCCGGGGTGTGGCCGTTCACGCCGGACGATCACCCTGGACCTTTTCGGCCAACTGCTGAGATCGAGGCTGGAGGTGATCTCGGCGACCTCCCCGTTCTTGCGCGGCTGACCGTCCGGGGCGAGCGCCGTAATCCAAGCATCCGCGGGGATCTTCAAGATCTGCTCACGGACCGGTTCTGTGAGGTCATAGCCGACCGAGAAGCGCAGGTCAGCCTCAGCGCAGTAATCAACGAGGCCATGTGTCGCGCCGGCCGAATCAGAACGGATCAGCACGTCCAGTTCGCTGAGCAGCTCGGCCGGGAACTGTGCCAGCGCCCGGTCGAGCACGATGATGTGATCGGTCGTCGTGTTCGATCCGGCGTTTCCTGGGCGCAACAGGCCGGCGAGGCCTCGCGTGTCTGATCGAGATAGGTCATCAGCGGATGGAATCCGTAGCCGCCCTTGTAGTTCCCGGCCGCGTTCTCTTTCTCGGAGTGCGAGTTGATCAAAGTCGCGTCAACATCGATCGTCAGACACGACGGCGTGCCGTTCAGTTCCCAGAACCGTTGACGCGCTCGGGCGTGAGCAGCCCGGAGCGCTTCGAGCATGCCAGGGGTCTCAGCGATCTTCTGAATCATCCTGAACGCTGTCGAGTCAGACGCGACCGGCCCGAACAACGCCTCCTGCTCACGGACGCCGCCGAGGTCAGCGACGCACTCGCCGCCGTCAGCGAGCATCACCGCCAGATCACGGATCACTGCGCCGGGGTCATGACCACGCCGGCGCTGCTTGAGTGCTGCGAGCCCGACCGACAGCGACCGGGTCAGGCCGACCTTGTCGCTGACCTGGGAGATCAACGCGGTCCCGGCGTGCGACACCAAGCCGGTCCCGTCCGCGGTCACTTCTACCGTTACAGAACGTCCAGCACGCATCACCTTCAAGGTGAAAACCTCCAAGCTCGGGAATCAGGACTTCGACAATCCCAATTTTCCCTGCACAGCCGGACGTTTCCGCGCCCTCGGGTCACCCCGGGGGCGCGGTGCTTTTACAGCGCTACCGCAAGATCTGGGTTAGTACCGGGCAACGTTGTCTGGCGACCCGACCAGCATGAGCCTCCTCGTTACGTCGTTACGCGAATAACCGCGGCCGTGCACTTCTTTCGGTTGACGCAGATCGACTTGTCGGTCGGGTCGAGTCCGGATACCCCCGGCGCGACCGCGCGGTAATGGGCCGTTCCGTTGTGGTGGCCTGTGCGTCTCACGCTAGTGCCGACGATCCGTAGCGGTGTTACCGCGAGCGAGCCGTTCGGATTGGTGACCGAAATCACGGTCAGCCGCTGGTGTGTGCGCACCCGGATCAACACGGGCTTTGTGCCGAGTTGTCCCGAGCATCCGCCGACCTTGACCGTACGCGACTGGAGTTTGATCTGGTATGGGTATCCGCAACTCGACCCGCCCGAGCCATGCGTGCTGGCTCCTGACCCACATGCCGCTATAAGGCCAATTGCGAGTGCGATCGCTCCGAGATAAAGGAAGTGTCTCACGCTGACCACCTCACCCACAGTGTAGTTGTGTGACCGTAAACCCGTTGCCGCCGATGTCGCTCTCGGTGTCCAGGGCGCGGCCTGTCGAGGTTCCATTGAGCGTCATGTGGTACCCCTCCCGTGATCCGTTCGGATTGAAGTGTGTGAAGAAGTCCATGATCGACCCGATATACGAGGTCGAGCTGTTGTCCGAGAACCGCATCGTTCCGAGGTTCGACAGCAAATAGAACTGTTTCGTAATCGTGTTCAACGGTCGCTCGGCAATCGACTCGGCGGTGTTGCCCGGTTTGTCGCCAGGGTGAGACCACGGCACGTAGGCGCCGCCGCCCGCTCCCGCGTCCTCGATCGTTCCGGACCAGACGCCGTTGTAGTACTGAGTCGTTGCGCCTACCTGGGTCCCAGCTGGGAATAGGGTGCCCAGAGGCCACATGGTGCTCTCCTGCGGAAGGACCTCTTGCCAGGACTCGTTGTTCTGCATGTGTCCGACGCCGATCGCGGTTCCGTCCTGCCCGAGGACCTGGTTGCCGCCCCAGCCGCCCTCGCCGGTGCACATGGTCAGGCGTCGCCCTTGCAAGCGGATTTCCCGATCTTCGGCTCTATATAGCTCGTTTGTGAGGTCCCCACCTCGTAGTTGTTCTTGGGGAACACGACGTAACCAGACCAATGATCGTTGTACGCCAAGTTAGATCGACCATCCGCCGCCGCAAGATACGGCGGCGCCGGCGAGCCGGTCTATCACCCGTCCACTGCCCGCAAAGCGAAGCGCCGAGATCGACCGCCTCCGAGACCAACTCGGCATCTGAACCGCCGTCTACGAGCTTGTGATGGAAACGACCGCGCCGCGTAGTGCTAATAACGACGCGCGTGATCGAAAGGAAGTCCAAGGTGGACCTGAGACGCGTAACGGGCGTGAATTGACAACACTCAGTCGAACTTCAAAAGTCCGTCTAAAGGTCCAGCTAGCGGAACCCTCCTGATATGCAGACGGATATCGGGAGCACCTGTCTGACCGACGGCGACACGCATACCTACGGCGAAAGATGGATCCCGTCGTGCGGGTGCATCATCTCGAAAGTCGACGGCAATCAGTGGCAGGCGTCGACTTTCAATCCGTGGGACTGGTGGGACTCCAGCAACGGGTTCTCGCCGCAGTTCAGCGGCGAGGTCAAGCACCTAGAGAGCGACATGCCCGGCAACTCTGCGAACCCCACTAACTTCAGTGACGTTCAAGGACAGCGCCGAAGTGACGGGAATTTCTACTCATATCCGTGTGGGCAGCTGACCATCCTGAACGAGCTGGCCGGAGTCACACGTGCAGACGGTGAGAGCTCGTATAACCAGACGACTTCCTGCCCGAGTTTCAATATCTATACAGATACGGCGGGTAACTAATGACACCACGTCAGTCGGTATCCAATCGATCCACTCGCTGGAACAGGCGCGTCGGTCTATTCGGCGTCCTGTTCGTCGCGATCGCAGTAGTCGCGGCTTCAGCTGTCGCACTAGCCGCGGCTAACTCCACAACCAAGCGCGACTCTCACAGTCCTCGGGCAAACAAGGCCGACCACGCTCAGGTGGCCCACACCAACGGGCGCCGGAGGGTCTATTCGAATCTTGATAACGGACAAGGCATCACGGTTTATACGCTGACGCACAAGCAGGCCCTAGGGGCCAAACACGCCAGAGCCCTCGACAAGCGAGACAGGAGGTCCAAGCATCCCTCGGCGCAGAGTGCCCTCGGCTGGACACAGGCCGACGTGCTCACCTCTCTCTCGAACTTCGGGCCCGCGATGATGGTCGTCGGCGACGCCGGCCAGCTGCAGCAACTGCCCGCGACCGTCACCCCGAACACCGTCACAGAAGCAAACCCGACGGACTCAGCCGTAACCGCCGGGCAGAGCTTCGACGCTTGGGTAGTCGTTCTCGACGGCACCCAGCCAGTCAACACCGGCGGCGGGTCGATCGTCGCGATCACCGCCGGCACTTCTACAGGGACAACAACCAGCCCGATAACGGGCACCGCTACTGCCGCTGGGACAACGACCAATCCAGCGACAAATCTGACGAACTGCCAGCTGCAGGTCATCTACGACATCAACGCTGGCGCGTGGGTCAACACGGTTCAGGTCTGTCACTAGCGCGGCATCGTTTGCTAAGTCGAACGGGCGGTCCCCCGAGGCCGCCCAGCGTGCTCGTTCACCTACGACGGCACGTTCGCTAACGAATGCTTTGGCGCGACAGTCGCGGCTTCGGCGTTTCGGTCCAGGAATCGTGGCACGCACGATGTGCAGTCGCACAAATCCTCACGGGCGCGCTCTTGAGCGGCATTCGCGCGCTCACCGGCACTGCTGCCGCCGTGGCTCGTATTGAAGGGGAAGGAGGTAAGGTGATGCGAAACTTTGGACTGAGTTTGACCGTGGGATCAAGTATTACCGGACCATTCCTTAATACTGCAATCAGTGACCAGCAAGCCGCCTGCACCTGATGCTGCCTGCCCTTCTTTATCGTGACTGGAACGCAGTCGATGTCAAACAGCGCGGTGATGAGTGGCCTTTCGGCTGGGTGAACGGCCGTTTGCTGTGCTACTGCCTGCGATCTATATACCGGTGTTTATTGCTGGTATCGACCCATCTGCGGGGCTCACCGCTCTCAACGCATTTGGCGTAGCGTTTGTCGTAGGGTTTCTTTGGTTCGCGTGCCGCACGTGGGTCGTTGGGATCACTGCGGGAACAGATGACGTCAAGCTGACGAGCTTACTTAGCACCTACCGGGTGCCGTGGTCGGAAATCAGCCATTTCGAAATCGGCAGGTTCGCGACCGTCCGTGGAATACCGAGACTTACCACAATTGGCCTCGTTCGAAGGGACGGAACGGTCGTGTGTGCGCGTACGTTCAACGCTGGCTTCGCGCCACCCGACTCCGGTAGGGCGCGGAGAAAATTTCAGATCGCTGTGAACGACCTCAACCGGTTGAATCTAGAGACGCGCATCCCGTTGGGCAGCCCAGAACACCCCGCGAGCCTAACCGTGAGCAGCCCCCGGTCAATAGTGTCGACACCAAATACGGTGATCCGGGTGCCGGTCACGATCAGGGACAGTGGCGATGACGCGCGCCGCACCGTACTTGGGATCATCCGAGTGTCCGTGCCCTCAGGACGGTTCGCAGCGGCGCCCCGAGGCATCTCGTGTTAGCGCTCCGTCTGCGATCTAGTCGGCCGACGCGGGTGAAAGTGACAGCGACCGCGGCCAACTCCTCGGCTTCGACGTTGTTCGGCGTCGGGTCGCGGGAACGAGTGACGTGGCTCTGGGTGACGCTGATCGTCCTGGCAAGCGTCGTTACCGGCGCGACGATAGTCTGGGCGCTGGCGGCCCCCAGATCGAACCAGGCCCCGACATGAGTCCACGCGTCCGCCGCGCGGTCACAACCGGCTGGAACACCGTTGCGACGCTGATCGTTGCGCCAGGTGCGGCAGGCGCGGCCTCTTATGCATCCTTGGCGATCCAGGGCAGCTGCAGTCACGCGGCCAGCTGGATGCTAGTGGCAACCATTGCGACACTGCTGCTGGCGCCCATGGCGGCGTTCGTGCTCACGCGTCCGACTGTAAAGGGCGACCGCTGGGCGGTCATTGCAATTCTGCTCGTCAGCACGGCATTCGGGCTAGTGGCCGTGTTCCTGGCCGGCGTATCCTGGGACACGCACAACGGCTGCGACACGTGACGCTCAGCAGCGCGGCGTGACCGACATCTTCATCTGCTGTCTCGACGGGCTAAAAGGGGGCCCCGAAGCGATCGAGGCCGTGTTCCCGATGAGGACGGTGCAGACCTGCATCGTTCATCTGATCAGGGCGAGCCTGAGATATGTGCCGCGCCGGCAGTTCGACGCCGTGGCCAAGGATCTCAAGCCGATCTACACCGCGATCAACCCAGATCAGGCGATGCTCGCCCTCGAGGCCTTCGAAGCCAAGTGGGGTCAGCAGCTGCCAATCGTTTCCCGCATGTGGCGCGAGGCCTGGCAGCACGTGATCCCGTTCATGGCCTTCGAACCCGAAGTCCGGCGCGTCATCTACACCACGGATGAAAGTTTCAAGTCTTGGCCAGGCTCCTCCTGTTGTGGGCGGGGCCGGCTGCTTGCCAGTCGGCGACCATCTGGCGGTATGCGTTTTCGGCCTGTTGGGAGATCGCGGTCTCTCGTTCGCGGATTTCTTTGAGGTTGTGGCCGGCGGCGCGGCCTTTGCGGCCGTTCTGGGCGGGCATCCCGGCGCGTAGTTCCAGCTGGCGGAGCTTCTTCTGCGTCAGCGACGGGCGGGAGTAGGCGTAGTCCTGGTCCTTGATGATCAGGTGCCAGCACAGCTCGGTCATCTTCCTCGCCGTCGCGACGACAGCGATCTGCATCCCGCGCTTGGCGCGCACGCGCTCGTAGAACGCTCTGAGCGGCCCTGGCGTCTTGACCGCGGACCAGGCGGCCTCGACCAGCATCCCGCGGGCGTGCGCGCGCCCGTTCTTAGTGATCCGCCCGTGAGTGGCTGGCTGGTTCCCGGACTGCCTGACCCGCGGGTTCAGTCCGAGGTACGACACCAGCCGCTCCGGGTTGTGGAAGCGGTGAAAGTCCCCGACGCCAGCGACGACAGACAACGCGACGGTCGCGTCGACCCCAGGGATCGTCATCAACCGCTTGACCTCCGGGCGCTCCAAGGCGATCCGGCCGAGCGAGGTGTCGACCAGCTTCAGCTCCTGACCGTGAAAGTCGATCTGCCGCAGCAGCGCGCAGACCGCGAGCTCCTCATCGGGCGGTAGCAGCTGATCGCTGAGCCAGCAGCGACCTTTGACGCCGAACATGTCCGAGAACGGGCAGCGGGGCACGAGGTTGCGTTGCAGGATCGCCTGAATCTGATTCTTCAGCCTTGTGCGCTGCTTGACAAGGTTCGCGCGGCGAGCGACCTGCCGTCGCAACGCCTGGGTCTGCTCATCCGGTTTCCACACCGCCGGGAGGTAGTCCGCGGCGAGCAGCTGCGCGAGGATCGCGGCGTCGACCTTGTCGGTCTTGACCTTCGCCTCCGCGATCGCGCGAGTCTTCATCGGGTTCGAGACGACCACCTTCGCGACCCGGTCTTCGAGCAGCTTCACGATCGCCCAGGTGTTGCACGTCGCCTCCAGCGCGACCTCGTCCGACGGCAGGAGACTGTCCGCCATCTCCCGCAACCCCTCCGGTGTCGTCGCCACCCGTCCAGCCTGGCGGACGACCCCGTCCTCCCACACCGCGATCTGCGCGAACTCGCGGTGCACATCCAGTCCGATCCTGCGTGGCACAGCCCCAGCCCTCCTTCGACAATTAGCGATGGCGGGAGAACCAGGCGGGCAAACGACAACTACGGATTCGCGCTCGAAGCGCATCCGGGCGAGTCGCAGGGGCGGCCAAGTACTAACACGCGCTCGAAGCGCAACGTATATGAACGGCCTGCCCGCTCTGCGTTTACTCCCGGACACCCCTGTCCCAGACGGTCGCACCGTACTCACCAGCCCGGACACCACATCGGGTCTCGAGGCTGGTCACGGGTCACAGGACGTGTCTGCGCCTTTCATACCGGATACCAACGCGATCGAGGCCCTGAACCGGCAGCTCCGCAAAGCGATCTCAGTGAGAGCCTTTGGTCTGATCGGTGTTGTCCGGCCGGTCGGTTTGGCTCTTGGTCGGCGGCGAGCTGACTCTCAAAGCGATTGTCGACCAAGAAAGGGTTTGACCGACTCTTGCTGTGTCGCTCGTCACCGACCAAGGACCGCCGGCGTGACCTGATAGGAGCGTGGCAGCGCCCCAACTGAGTTGTGTCCTCCGGCAGTCCACTTCGCTGAGTTCAAACGAAGGGAGCCGTGAGGTACATGATCGTGATCGGGGCAGACACCCACAAGCGAAATCACACATTGGTCGCGCTCGACGCGCAGACCGGTGTGCTGCAAGGGCAGTTGGAGATTCCAGCAACCGATGCCGGCGCATTAGACGCGCTGAGGTTCGCCGCAGCACTGGATCAAGACCGGGTGTGGGCGATCGAGGACTGCCGGCACGTGTCAGCGCGACTGGAGCGCGCGTTGTTGGCCGCGGGTGAGCGCGTCATCCGCGTCCCGGCGCAGGTGACTGGCCACACCCGCCAGACGGCTCGAGCGATCGGGAAGTCCGATCCGATCGACGCTCGGGCGGTCGCGATCGCCGTGATCCGTGACGGTGTTGAGAGCTTCCCGGTCGCGGCTACCGACGAGCATGCCTTGGAGATCCGGGTGCTCTGTGATTACCGAGACCAGATCATCTGCGAGCGAACTCGGATGATCAACCGGTTGCGTTGGCACTTGGTCACGATCGCCCCAGAGGTCGAAGCCGGGCTCGCGCAAGCGTCGCTAAAGCAACCTCAGATCATCGGGCGTCTTAGCCGACGACTCTCAAGGTTGCCCACATCACCCCAGCTCCGAGTCGCCAGAGCGCTGGTCACGAAGATCGGCCAGATCAACCGTGAGGAGCGAGAACTCCTCGCCGATCTCACAGCTCTGACCCAGGCACACGCTCCTGGCCTGTTGGCTGAGAACGGCTGTGGGACTGTGACCGCGGCGATCATCATCGGCCGGACCGCCGGCGCACAACGGTTCCCGACCGACGGTCACTTCGCTCGGCATTGCGGAACGGCTCCGATCCCCGCGAGCTCCGGCAAGACCAACCGGCACCGGTTACACCGTGGCGGTGACCGGCAACTGAATCGAGCGATCCACATCATCGCGCTCTCACGCGCGAAAAACGACCCCGAGACCCGCGCCTATCTCGAGCGCAAACACGCTGAGGGCAAAACGAAGCTGGAAGCGATTCGCTGCCTCAAACGCTTCATCGCCAGACGCATCTGGCGGATCCTCTACGCAACTACCGAGCCCCGACGCCGAACAGTCCAAGTCACCGCTCCGAGCGTCATGCCATGCACCAGGTAAACCCGCAACTAGCGAACTTCGCTTGACATAGGAGCAGCAAGACCAAGGGGAGCTTCCCGTCCGAGGAGGCCCCAGACGCTCACCACGATGTTGCCTGGGAGCCTCGCGCTCAAGGCCGGCGTCCCGGGCAAAGTAGTGTCAGAACGCCTCGGGCACGAATCACCCGCATTCACGCTCAAGCAATACGCACATGTAATTCCCGATAAGCAAGCCGAAGCCGCCGCCCAGGTGGCGGCGATGATCGACCATCAGACCCCATCCGTATCGTGAGCCCTGATGGTGCGTACTTCCTTGACATGCGAAGCGACGAGCGAGGAACTGGCCTGATGTCTGGCCGCACACAAGCTGTGTATTACCGAGACGCACACGGACTCGAGCCCGTCTGGCAGTTCGTGCGCGAGCTCGCGGCGACCAGCCCCAGTGCGGCGGCCAAGATATATGAGTTCATCGACGAGCACTTGAACGACCGACCGGCCAGTCATCGCCGGCCGGGTTCCCGATCAGCTCCCAGGTCGATGGCGAACTCCGTGAGCTACGCGTCCGGTTCGGTCGTGGACGAAGAGCTTCTGATCTGCTTTCAGAGCACCGTCGGCGGCGAGGTCGAACGCGACTTCGCGGCCATCGCCTGAGAAGAATCTCCATCAACGGTCTGGATGGGGGCCGTTGAACCGAGCATCAAACACTGACCGGGCAGTACCCATGACCGCAAACCCCGAGATCCCGTAAACCTCGGCTGCCCACCGGCCAACAAACCAACGCCCGCTGCCGAGCACGGGTACTCCCGGCGGCAGCTCACTCGTCTGCTCGCGGCTTATCGAGCGGGCGGCCTCGACGCGCTGCAGCCGCGCTCCCGGCGGCCTATCGGGTCCTCCCGGGCCCCAACGAGGGCTGCTGGCGCAACAAACAAAGAGAGCCCGGCCGCTGGCGGAGCCCCCCAAAGTGAGACACATGTCCCGAGACACATGAGACACATGTCCCGAGACATCACATAAAACGGAGAGGGGGGGATTCGAACCCCCGATGGACCGAAGGCCCATACCGATTTTCGAGACCGGCGCATTCAACCGCTCTGCCACCTCTCCGGGTGCTTTGCAGATGATGCAGGGTAGCGACTGTTGTCGGACCAGCTGGTGCTCGTGGGCGACGTCGAGATTGCGGCAGAACGCTGTGCAGATGGTGCTGCGCCGGCCGATCGCGGTCTGCGAGGTGCCGCCCCGAGAACGCGCCCGCCCCGGTCAGGCGGCGCTCAGCTGTTCGAGCGCTTCGCCGGTGTAGACCGCGAGCCGCTGCAGGTGCGGCAGCGTGTCGCGGTCGCCGACGAAACCGACGCCGAGCTTGTCGTCGTAGCTCTGCAGGGTGATGTTCAGCGCCATGCTGTGGTACGGCACCGACACCGGGTATGAGGCCGCGAGGCGGCTGCCCTTCAGGTAGCGCGTTTCAGCCGGTCCCGGTACGTTCGACACGCAGAGGTTGAAGTTGACCGGCAGCACTCCCCGGATTCCCGTGATCGCACTGGCGGCCTGCAGGCCTGCGGGCGCGAACAGGTACGTGCTGTAGGCCATGATCGCCTGTGGGGTCATGCCCTCGAGCTGCGCCTTGGCGGCACGGGTACCTGCGCTGACACGCGCGAGCCGCTCCAGTGGGTCCTCGATATCTGAGCCGACCCGGGCGAGGATCGCGCCGATCGCGTTGCCGCCGCCGGCGTCGCCCCTGGGCCGCACGTTCACCGGCAGAAACGCGACCAGCGAGCGCTCCGGCAGCTGATCCATCTCGCCCAGGAACTTGCGCAGACCGCCACCGACGATCGCCAGGAACACATCGTTGATCGTCGCGTCGTTGTCCGCGGCGAGCGACTTCAGCTGTGGCAGCGAATACTGCTGGGTCGCGAACCGGCGGTTGCGTCCGATGCGACTGTTGAGGATCGAGTCCGGTGCCTGCAGACCAGACGTCAGGTCCGCGTCACCGCGCCGCAGCAGCGGTTCCGCGACGCGCTTACCGAGCGTCGCAGCCGAGCCCAGTTGGCTCCTGGCAGCGCCCACCAGCGATCCCAGCTCGCTCGACGGTGCTTCGCGCTTGGCGTCAGCGTCGCTGCGGCGTGGTCGCGGCGCAGGCGGCACCGCGAAGAACAGCGGCTTGCTGAGATCGTCGGGCGTGGTCGAGAATCCGTCCGCCAGGATCCGCATCGCGCTGTAGCCGTCGACCAACGCGTGGTGGACCTTTACGTACATCGCGAAGCGGCGGCCCGACAGACCTTCGATGAACTCCAGCTCCCAGGGTGGGCGACTGAAGTCGAGCTGGTTTGAGTGCAGCCGCGAGACCAGCTCTCCGAGCTCGCGCTCGCCGCCGGGACCGGGCAGGGCGCTGCGACGCACGTGGTAATCGAGGTCCACGTTGGGGTCGGTGACCCATGCGTGCAGCGGGCTCCAGAGCGCCCCGCCGGGGCGCAGCTTGCGGTTCCACGGCGGCTGCACGACGCCGTTGGCCTTGGCCTCGGAGACGATGTCACGCAGATACGCCGGGCCGGCGTCGGCGGGCAGCTCGAACTGCAGCAACCCGGCGACGTGCATCATCGTGTTGCGGCGCTCACCCCAGATGAACAGCGAGTCGAGCAGCGACAGTGGATGCAGATCGGGCACGGATAGGCCACTGGAGTCACCGGCGGGGGGCATCGTCGCCGCATCCTAACCGGGGCAGGTCGCCGATGGAAGCGATGGCCGTAGAGTTGTCTGGGGCAGGATGCCGAGTGACCACAACCGAGTGACCACAGGCTGGACGAGCGATGAGGACGATTCCGAGACCGCGCACGGTGCTCGCGACGCTGCTGGCGTCGGCGGTCGTTGCCGTGCTTGGCGCGGCCGGCGACGCAGCCGCTGCTCCATTGACCGCGCATCACGTGGCAGCTGTGGCTTCGGCGGTGTCGAACGGTGGCTCCGGCAGGCTGGTGGGAAGCTTCAAGCTGCGCGGTGTGATCACCACCGCTGTGAACGTGCGCGGCGAGACCCGCGGGCAGCATGTCGTGCGGCTTTGGCGGTTCGAGGGTCGCGGCTGTCGTGGCAGCATCTGCAGCTCGGTGCGGCTGCGCCGTCAACGCGCGGCGGGAATCTACGACTGGATCACGCTCCGGCGCCAGCGCGGGGGCAGCTATCGCGGCAGCTCCGTGTTTTACACGCCGCTGAAGTGTCTGGGACGCGTTTACCGGCACGGCAGCCGCGATCCCTACAGCGTGTCGGTCACGATCTCCGGCGCGGTGCGGATCGGCGGCGTCGGCTGGGCCGACGCGATCCGCGCGACGTACGTGAACCGCCGCCGGATCGATACCACCCCGTGCCCGATGGGCGTTTCGCATGACGCCGCCAGCTATCACGGCTCGCTGATCTCAGCGCGGCCGCTGGCGCCCACTGCCGCGTTCACCGACACCCAAACGCAGGGCAGCACGTTCACGTTCAGCAGCTCGGTGACGCGCGGCAGCGGCGGTCCGGTCGGTAGCTACAAATGGAACTTCGGGGACAGCGCCTCAGGATCGGCGGACAGCTCGAGCGCCAAGGATCCGTCGCACACCTTCTCAGCCGCGGGCACACACACCGTGACGCTCACGATCGGTGACCGCGACGGCATGCACGCGAGCGTGCGCCACACCGTGCGGGTCAGCTAGAACTCACGGGCGGCACTCACCGCTGCGGGCCTGATCAGCGCGGGCGGACCGTCCCCGCGGCCATCGTCCCGAACTCGTAAACGGCGGTCCCGGTGGTTACCACCGGATCCTGCGCGGCGTGCTCACGCAGGGCCTGCTCGTCCTCGGTCTCGACGACGGCCAAACCGTACGAGTCATCGTCGGTCAGGATCGGACCGAACACCACCAACTCACCGCGTTCCCGGTACGGACCCCAATGCGCCGCATGGCGGCCCATGATCTCGCGCTCGGCGTCGGTCATCGTCTGCGCGAACCCGGGCCGAGGTGCTTTCAGTCGCAACACAAACGTGCTCATGCTCGTGATCCTACGCCTCGAGTCGCGCACGGCAACCGGGCTAGCCCGCGCGTACGCTGAAGCCGTAGCGCCGGCGCTCAGCGGTCGTCTCAGCCGGTCGGCTCAGCCGGTCGTCTTAGCCGGCCGGCTGGAGCTTGATCGTGCGGATCACCTTGGCCAGCTCCCGCGCCATCGGCTCGCGTTCGGCGAAACGTGGCATCAGCACCGCATAGAGGCAGCAGGTGCGACCGTGATCGGTGAAGAACCGCTGCCAGCCGAGTTGGCCGCCGCGGGTCACCTGCAGGTGCTGCGGGCTGAACTCCAGACCACCGCTCGGGACCGGCAGACCGACGGGTGAGAACAACCCGACACCGGGGCGAATATCGGCGCTGTCGCGATATTCGAGCAGCGCGGTGAAGGCGTCGCCGGGGCGCATGCGGCCGGTGGCTGCGGCGCCGAAGTCGCCATCGCTGGCCAGCAGCGGGAAGCTGGCCAGGTGCATCACCGGACCGGCGTCGCTGCGGCGGAAGATGCGCGCATCCCAGCCGTCAGGTACCGCGACTGAGATGCCGTGAGCCGCGACTCTCATCTCACTTCAGGCGATGACCGCCACGACCATCACCAAGGCGAGTGCCTCGGCGCCGGCGACGGCGAGCCCGCTGGTCGAGTCGAGCGCCAACAGCCGCCGGTGCAGCCGCAGCAGTGAGTCGCCATCGATGGCCGTGCGCGCCGGGATCAGGGTCGCGGCCTTGGTCGCTCCGAACACCGCGCCGATCGCTGCACCGACCCAGATCGTGCCCGACAGCAACTCGATCGCGAAGCTCGCGTAGATCGCCGCGCATGCCACCAGCGTGATGAACCCCATCCCCAGCTGGAACCCGTAGCCGAAGCCGTAAACGGAGCCGCGGTAGCGTGCCATCCAGTCCTCGTTGACCTGACGCTTGGTGAGCGGCATCCGCCGCCGCAGCGGCGTCGCGTCAATCAGCAGACTCAGGGCCAGCACCGCGGCGACCGCGTATTCGCGCCAGACGCCGTGCGGCAGCAGCGTGCCGAGCGCGGCCCAGAACGTCCCGGCCAGTGCTCCGGCGGCTACGGCACCGATCGCGAATGCGGTGGCGGTGATCCGCCACGAGTTCTGACGGGCGCGCTCGGCCAACGGGGTGATGCTCGCGAGCATCGACTGCCCGCACGGTGACCAGGCGGCGCGTGCGGCGCCGTGGATCGCGACGATGCAACCGGCGATCAGCATGGCGGCGGTGGTGCTCATGGCTCCTGATCCGGTGTCTCGCGGTGGCCTGAGGGATACAGGCTCGGGTGTCCGGGGCCGATCCCGTAGGCCGCGAGCGTAGCCTCGGCCCGTGCCGCGCGGTCAGAGGTCGAGCGCGCGTCGTAGACGGCGGCGTCACGCTCGGCGTCGCTGACCATGTCACTGATCTGCGACCAGCTGGTCGCGCCGCCGCGGCCGGCGACCGCCCCGTCCTGCACGAGTACGAAGTGCGGTGTCGCCGGGATCGCGTAGTCGTCCCAGGCGGCGCTCGACATCACCACATCCGCCGCCCGCGGGGCGAGATCCATTAGCCGCGCGAGCCGCTCGCGCTCAGGTCCCTTGGTGACGATCACTAGGCGCGCGCCCGGCGCGACCTCGAAGCTCGGGTCAAAGCTCGTCCACAGCGTCTCGCAGACCGCGCAGCTACTGGACAGGAATGCCAGCAATGTGCGGCCGCTGCCGGCGCCGAGCGCCAGCTTGGTCGCGTCGCCGGTGAGGCCCTGCCCGGCGATGTCAAAGGCGTCGGTGCTCGGCGCCTGCGACCCGAGCGGCGGGCGGGTTGCGGGGCTACTGACGCCGAGGTCGTCGAGCCGCCGCAGGATCTCGGCATGGCTGCGCAGCAGCGCGACGATGAACACCACCGCCACCAGCAACACCAGGCCCTCGATGATCACGACGATGGTGAGCGCGTTCATACGTTGACCTCAGGCACCGCCGGCTCCGACCAGTTCGCGGGCGCGCGGCTCGAGGCAGGGGGCGTCCTGCGCACAGACGGCGTCGTCGACCGCGACCGAGCTCGAGCAGTGCAGCTTGTGCACGCGGCTGGGGTTCTCGCACAGCACCATCCGGCAGACGACCGCGGTGATGCCCTGAACCTGGGTGTTGCATTGGCCGTAGCGGAAGATGTTGCAGGCCACTCGCCGCTGATCGCAATTGTCGTGGGCGCAATGGCAGCCGCCGGGGAAGGTGGTGCCCGGGTTCGCATTGCAGTCGACGTAGTAGCGGACGCCGGCGTCGTGGCACAGCCGCCGGCCGGCATAGTCGGTGCACATCCACCAGCCGCCGGGGAAGGTATGCTCGGGGCACGCGTTGGCGCCGCCGGGCATGATCTGGCAGCAGAACTCGGTGTAGCCGTCGAGGCACAACCCGTGCTTGCAGCTGCCGGGCGTGCGCCGCACGATCGCCGCGGCCGTGGCCGGATACAGCAGGTAGCGCAGCGGCGCCACCGCCAGCGCTGAGCCCGACCAGGCGATCCGCTGTAGCGCGGTCCGGCGCGAGAGCCGCGCTTCTAGCAGGCGTGCGGTGCTGTCCACCAGCCGTGTCGACGGCCGCGAAGTCCCGTGAGCGGTGCCCGCGGTGAACAGCCGCCGCCAGCCGAACGCGAGCGCGACACCGAGCGCAGCCGCCCCGATCGCGCCGCCGCCATCGAGCGTCAGTTGCAGCGCGCTACCCGAGGCAAACAGCGCGATCGCAGCGCCACCCAGCGCCGCGATCGCAGTAAGTACTGTCGCGCGCCCCGCCGGAACTTCGTCGCTGTCCTCGCCGAAGCAGTTGCAGCCCGGAGCCTGCGCCCGGTAGGCGCGCAGATGCACCACCGTGAAGCTGCCGAAAGTCAGTGCCATCAGCGCACCCGCGGCCACGGCGGGAAGCACCAGCAGCAGCACCGCGGTGCCGGCCTCCGCTGCAGCCAGCAGCCGCACCCGCCGATCCGCGGCAGTGCCGGCCTTGGCTCGCGCCGCCGCGAGCAGCACGAGCGCCGCGGCCAGCGGCACGGAGACAGCGAGTACCTCCATCGGTTGATCCTAACTCGCTCAGCGACGTGTGGAAAAGAATGCGCGCAGCAGCGCCGCCGACTCCTCGGCCAGCAGGCCACCATCGACCTGGGGGCGGTGATTGAACGCGGGAACGTCCAACACGTTCAGCACGCTGCCGGCGGCGCCGGCCTTCGGGTCGGTGGTGCCATACACAACGCGCGGGATCCGCGACAGCACGATCGCCCCAGCGCACATCGAGCACGGCTCCAGGGTCACATACAGCACCGCGTCCAGCACCCTCCAGGAGCCGAGGCTGCGGGCCGCCTCGCGCAGCGCGATCGTCTCCGCGTGGGCGGTCGGATCCTCACGCAGCTCACGCTCGTTGTGGCCCGTGCCGATCACCTCGCCGCCGCGCACGACCACCGCTCCGACCGGCACATCGTCGTGTTCGAGCGCGCGCTCGGCCTCACGCAGAGCAAGGTGCATGAAGTACTCGTCGCGGGGGAAGAAGTTTGTACTCATAGGAAATGCAACTTATCTGGCTGCTAAGTGTCTAGTTAGCAGTGAATCCCGGCAGCGTGCCGGTTCCGTCAAATAATGATCCGATCCAGCACTACTGTCAGCCGTCCCAACGCCAAAGCCACGGTGCTGCTGGCCGCTGGGCTCGCGGCCGCCGCGAGTGCCGCGGTGATCGTCCTGGCCGGCCACGTGAGCGCCCCGCCGGTGGCCGGCGCCCGCGTGGTCACGACCGACAGCTACGAGCCCCATCAGCTGCTGGTGACGCTGAAGCATGGAACAAACGGTAGTGCCGCCGCGGCCTACATCCGGCGCAGCACCGGGGTCAACGTCAGCGTCTCTGCGAAGAACTCCGGCGACCCGGCGCAGGCGCTGCTCCAGGTACCGCATGGTGTGCCGGTCGCGGCGCTGCAGAACCGCGTCGACGGCCTGCTCCAGCAGGCACGCGCCAGCGCCGCTGCCGCGCCACCGATCAGCGGCACGACGCTCAACTACATCGCGCGGGTGGCCGGCGCGATTCCGCGTGACGGCAAGCGCTTCGTGCCCAACGACGAGGGCAACGTCAATAAGCCCGGCGGCTGGCAGTTCAAGCAGTGGAACTTCAAACCGCGCGCCGGTGTCAGCGCCCCCGGCGCCTGGGGAAATCTGCTCGCTGACGGTCGCGCCGGCGCCCGCGGGGTGACGATCGCAGTGATCGACACCGGTGTCGCGTTCGAGAACTGGAGGCAGTTCCGTGCCTCCCCGGATTTCTCGAGCACCAAGTTCGTCGACCCCTGCGACGTGGTCGCGGGGCGCGTCACACCCCAGGGCACATGCACCGATCCGCACGCCGTCGACGAGGACGGGCATGGAACGTTCGTGGCCGGCGAGATCGCGGAGTCGACCAACAACCGCCTGGGGCTGACGGGTCTGGCCTACAGGGCCAACATCATGCCGATCCGGGCGCTCGGCAACCAGGGCCACGGCTCCGAGACCACGGTCGCGACCGGGATCCGCTACGCGGTCGACCATGGCGCCCAGGTGATCAACCTCTCGATCGAGTTCGCCGGCGTGAACAGCAGGGACATCCCCGGCGTGATCGCGGCGATCGCCTACGCCCGCAGCAAGAACGTGGTGGTGGTGGGGGCGGCCGGTAACGAGGGCACCCGCGGACTCGACTACCCGGCGGCCGACCGCCAGGTGATCTCCGTCGGCGCGACCACCTACGACCAGTGTCTGGCCCAGTACTCGAACTTCGGAAGCGCACTCGACCTCGTGGCTCCGGGGGGCAGCGACGACGCCTCGCTGAAGCAACGCAACTGCCACCCCAACCGCAACCAGCCGCCTGTCTACCAGATGGATTTCAGCAACAGGCCGGGCCCGCAGTCCTTCGGTCTGGTGCCGATGTTCGGCACCTCGATGGCCGCCCCCGAGGTGTCCGCAGCGGCCGCGATGGTGATCGCCTCCGGTGCGGTCGGGGCGAAGCCCACCGCGGCTCAGGTGCAGGATCGGCTTGAGGCCACCGCACGGCGGCTGGACGGCAGCAAACGCAACGCGCACTACGGCTACGGTCTGCTCGACATCTGGCAGGCGACCAGGCGCGGCGGACCCAAGCGTCCCTAGCGCCGGTGCGAGCGGACCGGATCGAGCTCAGTTGAGCTTGATCACGGCGATGATCATCCCCGCGACGACGAACACGACGATCGCCATTTGAACGTAGAGCCAGAGCTTCGGCATGTGCAGCTCAGGCTAGTACACGCAGCGCCGATGGCCGCTAACGCAGCTCGTCGGCGGTGAGCTCACTGAGCAGCTGCACGCCGCGCGGGACGCCGTCCTCGGTGATCATCACGCAGCCGCCGGGCCAGTACGGATTCATGCCGTCGGCTCCGGTCACGAGTACCGGCTCGTAGCGCCAGGATCCGACGTTCATCAGCTGCAGCCCGGCCGGCGTGGTCCACTCGCGCGGGTTGTCGAGCGGGAGCGGGCCGAAGCGGTGGATGTGCCCGAACAGCGCATACTCCGCGCGCGGCTCGGGAATGCCGCGCGCCTCGCCGGCGCCGCTCGCGGCTGCGGGCGATCCGGCCAACCCCAGCGCGCTGGTGACCTGGGAGAAGGCCGGCAGCGCGTGGCGACGAGCCTGCAGGTCAAGCGCCCACGAGACGGCCGGGGCAAGCCGCCAGGGGATCAGGCGGTCGTGCAGCCGTGGCGTTGGCACTCCTTCGATCCGCTCGGGCTTCTGCTCGCCGTAGACCACATGTTCAAAGTCGGCGGGGAGCATCGGTCCGGCGGGGCCGCGGCGATGCTCCTTGGGGTGGCGGCCGAACGACGCGATCGGGCGCAGGAAGTGGTTCAGGTAGTGGCCATGCGTGGCCCAGATGTTGTCGCTCAGCCACACCCCCGGGTAGTGGACCTCGACCTTCGCGCCGCTCGCGGACAGCCAGCCGACCATCTCCGCGAGCATGGGGGTGACGTCCGGCGGCACCTGCTGCTCGCGTTCCAGGCCCCGGCCCTGGTCGCGCGCCCACGGTTCGATCAGGCGATGGTCATGGTTTCCGGGCAGCAGCAGGATCTCGCCGACCGACTGGCCCAGACGCCGCAGGATCGGGGCGCAGGTCAGCGCCGAGTGCGCACGGCTGCCCTCGGTCAGCTCGATCGTGTCGCCGATCAGCACCAGGCGGTCGAATCCGGACAGCGTCTCGCTGAGGATCTCGAGCGGCCGCTTGCGCTCGAGTACGGCGGTGCCGCCCGGTTGCCCGATGTGAAGGTCGGAGATTACGAGTGTGCGCACGATCTAGCAGTAAACAATGACCGCGCCGCTCGCGCGGCAATCTGACGCCAACTGTGGTCGCTGGTATTAGGTCCCAGGGCTGAGGCGCCTGTGAAAGCGGCCCGCTCGCGTCCGCGTTTCTGTGCCGCTGTGGCGGTTGCTGTGCAGCGGCAGCGGATCAGGGCTGCAGCCCGAGGCGCGCCATCGCCTGCTCGTCGAAGCCGAGGAAATGCGCGACCTCGTGGCGGACGACCAGCGTCACCTGGTCACGCAGCTTTTCGGGATCGTTGCCGAAGTCACGCACGAGCGTGTCGCGGAAGATCAGGATCTGCGGCTCATCCGCGGGGCCGCCGAGGAAATCCGCGTAGAGGCCGGTGCCGCGGCTCTTGTCGAAGCCGATGAATTCGCCGTAGGCGCGGTTCGCGGCACCTTGGTCGGAAACCACCACGGGGACGTTGCCGAGCTGGTCCAGCACGTCGCCGGGAAGGCCGTCGAGCGCCTGCTTGACGAGCACCTCGAAGTCGTTCTCGTTGTGTACCGGGTCGAAGCGGCGGTGCGGGTCCGGTGTCGGCGCCTGCGGCTGCGGGTCCTGACTCGCCAGCTGGTCGACCCGATCCTCGAGTGCCTCGAATTCGTCCTCAGAAAGATCGCTCATGGGGCCATTCTGCCGGATCACTTCAGTGACTGCCCAAGCTCGTGCGCGATCGCCTTTGCGTGCGCCAGCAGCTTGCGGTTGTGGATGATGCCGGTGAGGCCGAGCGTGATCACGATCGCGCCGGCCACCAGCGCGACCGCGGCCAGCACCACCGGCCAGCGGTTCTGCAGCGAGTTGCGGAAGCGGTCGAGCACCGCATCGGCACGGTCGCCGTAGACCCAGAGGATTCCGTAGATCGCCAATAGCGGCCAGATGAACACCAGGTTGAAGATGAAAATCAGGCCGACCTGGACGATGATCGAGCGGTGTGACCCGATCACCGCCGCGAGCATCCCGAAGTACGGGAACGCGGTTGGCAGCTCCACCAGCATGATCGTGGCGCCGAGCAGGAAGCCGGTGCGCCGGCCGGCCCTGACCGTCGGCATCTCCTTGTCCGCGAGCCGCGCGCGATAGCGCCAGAGGAACCCGGCGGCGGCCATCAGCACGATTCCGGCGACGACCTCGATGATCTGGATGACGTTGTGCGACGGGGTCGGCAGCAGCGCCAGCAGCAGCTCGCCCGGGCCCAGCGCGACGAACAGGCCGCCGAGGAAGTACACCGAGAAGACGCCCAGCGTGAACATCAGGATGCTGTGCCGCGGGCGCTCGCCGGTCGCGAGTACCAGCGCAGGGGCGATCGTGGTCGGGTTCAGCGAATCGGCAAACCCGATCGACAGCACGATCCCCAGCAGACGCAACATATCCCCGAGAAGATACTTTCCAGTTATGCATGAGCTCCGCAAGATCGCGATCCTCGACGACTACCACTCCGTAGCTCAGGGCGCCGGCGACTGGTCCCGCCTCGGCGCTGCGGTTGCGATATTCGACCGCCCGATTCCGAGCGAGCTGCTGACGGTGACGCTGCGCGACTTCGACACGCTGGTGCTGATGCGCGAGCGCACAGCGCTCAACGCCGCCGTGCTCGAGCAGCTGCCGAACCTGAAGCTGATCGTCACCACCGGGATGGGCAACGCCTCGGTCGACACCGACTATCTGCGCGAGCACGAGATCACGATGCTCGGCACCGGTGTGCCCGGCTACGAACGCGACTTGACCGGTGTCTCGGGGACCGTGGAGCTCGCCTGGGCGCTGATCCTCGCGCTCTTCAAACGCGTCACCTATGAGGATCGCGTGATCCGTGAAGGCGTCTGGCAGCAAGAGCTGCCGCAGAACCTGGCGGGGTCGACGCTCGGTCTGCTTGGTCTGGGACGGCTCGGCTCGCAGATGGTTGCCCCGGCCAAGGCGTTCGGGATGGAGGTGGTCGCCTGGAGCCAGAACCTGACCGAGGAGCAGGCGGAGGAGAAGGGCGTCCGCTATCTCGCCAAGGAACAGTTCTTCGGCCAGAGTGATGTGATCTCCGTGCATCTGGTGCTGAGCGAGCGCACGCGTGGCCTGGTCGGCGCCGAGCAGCTTTCCTGGATGCAGCGCTCGGCGTTCATCGTCAACACCTCACGCGGCCCGATCATCGACCACGACGCGCTCGTCTCGGCGCTCAGGTATGAGCGGATCGCGGGTGCCGGACTCGACGTTTACGACACCGAGCCGGTACCCGAGGACGACCCGCTGCTGACGCTGCAGAACACGGTTCTGAGTCCCCACCTCGGCTACGTCAGCCACGCGAGCCTGACCGATATGTACCAGCAGGTGATCGAGGACCTCGACAGCTATCGAGCCGGAACCCCGATTCGCCAGATCGTTTAGCGGTCGTCGGTATTTCAGCCGCTACACTCGCCGGAGCGCCGGAGGCGTGCGCCAGCACGCTCGCTGTCCGGCATTGATTCCTTTCCAACACCTTTTCGGGGACTTAGACACATGGCCCGTGGAGACGTTCGGATCGCTGCGACTCTCGCCTGCGAGGACTGCAAGCGCCGTAACTACCAGACCAACAAGAGCAAGCGCAACAACCCTGAGCGACTGCAGATGCGCAAGTACTGCAAGTGGTGCAAGTGCCACACGTCTCATCGCGAGACTCGCTAGACCGGGCCTTCCGGCGGCAGCTCTCAGGCGCATAAACTCACAGCAACGAGGCTTTGTAGGTGGCTCGTAACGACCGTAGGCGCGACGAAGATCGCGATCAGGATGATCAGACCAACGGTGATCTGATGCCTGACGCCGAGGGTGCCCCGAACCCGCTCGAGCACGCCACTCCAAACGAGGAGCTGCTCGAGGAGCAGCTGGCCATCGGCCGCCCGGACGCCTCCGAGGTTCCCTCTGAGGAGGAGCTCGAGGCGTTCGAGGAAGAGGAGGCCGGTCGCGCGCCCGCCGCTCCTGCCGCAGGCGCACTGGCCACCACGCGCAGCAGCAGCCGCGAGCCCGGACGTCGCCGTGACGCAACCCGCCAGAGCGCTGACAGCGCTGTAGCGCACACTGAGCACAAGCAGCCGCTCCCCGCCCGACTGATGGGCTTCCTGCACGGCAGCTGGAACGAACTGCACCGCGTTCAGTGGCCCGATCGTCGCCAGGTGGCCCAGGC
>CAVTRM010000012.1:0-31100 GCA_963737115.1 uncultured Actinomycetota bacterium | reverse complement strand
CGCTGCGCAGCTATGTCATTTGAAGGGGTCGATAAAGAGTGCCATCAAGGTGGAGCTCCTTTGGTACGGCGCTGATCCACAAGCTGCCGTGACGGGACCATCAGCTCAACGAGGACTTGAGCGCCGTCGCCACGACGATCAATCCCGCTGGACGCAGAACCGGCCTGTGGGTGCCGGGTGAAAAATACGCCGTCTGCCGGATGGGTTCACGCGAACGTCGCAACGATGGCTTGAACCCACCCCGGCGAAACTGGAGCACTCTTTCAGCCGGCATTGACCGGCCACCGACTCACGAGCCTCAATGGATCAAGGAATCCTGCTGATCGCCTTCTGTTTCCTCGTTGTCTTTGGTCCGGCGCCGGTCCCGAACCAACACGGGACCAAAGCGGCTTCCCATCCCGCGCAGCACATACGCATCTCGCGTCGTGCTGTACCTGAAAAATGGCCTTAGGATCGCAAGAGCGAACCCCGAGACGTAATGCCGCGGCCGTTCGGCACTTCTCATGTTTATTCCTCTGTCTGGACCGCTCCGCCACCGCCCCACGGCGCCGAAGCACAAAGCACACAAAACCGATCCCATATACAGATACGCGCGAGTCGCGTGGTTGCTGACAGGTGCTCAGGATCGCGACGCACCGCGTCCAGCGGCGCCATCGCGGGTATACCCAGCGGCGCCCGCAGATTGAACGGCGGGTTGAAATACGGCGATCGGGACGATTGATCCCCCGGTTGCCGTTTCGATCTCAACCATTGATCAGGACCGCCGACAGCCGTTGCGAGTTCGGTTTGCTCCAGCGCTAGTGTCGGCGACATGACGTTCACCATCAGGCCACTGGACCCCACCACCTGGGACGCATTCGCTGAACTGGTGGAACGAAACAACGGCGTCTACGGTGGCTGCTGGTGCATGGGCGGCTATCCCGAAGGGCTGTCCCACACCGATGCCGCAGCCAACCGCTCCAGCAAACACCGTCGCGTGCAGGCCGGCGCTGCCCACGCCGCACTCGTGTTTGATGAAGCGGGCCTGGCGCAGGGTTGGTGTCAGTACGGCGACCCGGACGAGCTCTCACGGATGAAGCACGGCCGCGCCTATGCCCAGGAGCCGCCTCCGCGTCCGGATTGGCGGATTCAGTGCGTGTTCGTTGACCGCCGCCACCGCGGGCAGGGCGTCGCCCGTGCCGCGCTGGAGGGAGCGCTGGCGCAGATAGCCGAGCTCGGCGGCGGCCGTGTCGAGGCGATCTCCGAGGTCACCGCCGGGCGCACCGCGCAGGGCAGATTCCTGTTCAGCGCGACGGTCGAACTGTTCGAGCAGTACGGCTTCACGCGCGGGCGCCAACTGGGCAAGCATGCATACCTCCTGTCGCGGTGCGTCCCGCCGGCGGCGTCGGGCTGAGACCCTCGGTGTGAGAGGATCGGGTGAGGATGTCGACCTGGACTGTCGAGCAGCTCCAACGCATTGATGCGAGCCGCGAGCTCGAGATCTCGAGCGAGACGACGGCCGCGAAGCCGCGGCGCTGGCTGCCGATCTGGGTGGTCTGCGTCGACGGAGAGGTCTACGTCCGCACCTGGTATCGACGTACGACCGGGTGGTACGGTCGCGCCGTACGGACCGGCCACGCGCGGATCCGGGTTCCGGGGCTTGAGCTGGCCGTTGACGTCGACGATCTCGGTGCCCGCGCTCCCACGGAGGCGATCAATAGCGCGTATGTGCGCAAGTACGGTGGCGGGGGTTCAGGCGGGATGGTTTCGGACGAGACAGTCGCGACGACGCTGCGCCTGGTGCCCGCGAGTTAATCGCGTTTGCCGCCGAGTGCCGCCTTGCGGCGGGAGAGCCGTCCCGGGCGCATCGGTACCTCCTTCGCGGCGTCTGGCGACGGTAGTCTGACCCTATGCGAGAAGAGATCAAAGCCGCGCTGGGAATCGGCAGCGGCGAACAACTGTCGCAACACGTCGTGGACGTCACCACGGTCGGTCGCCGCTCAGGCGAGCCGCGCCGGATCGAGATCGCGATCCGCACGCTCGACGACACCGTTTACTTGAGCGGGATCCCCGTGGAACACCCGCGCGCATGGTTGCTGAACCTGCAGGCACATCCCGACTTCACGCTGCACGTCAAGCACGGCATCGAGGCCGACCTGCCCGCACACGCGGAGGTGATCACCGACCCGGACGAGCGCGAGCGCATCCTGCCCCTGTTCGGGGATGCGTTCATGGCAAACCGCGATCCCGACGGCCCCTACCCGGCAACCACGGCCGAGCAGTGGGTCCAGTACAGCCCGCTGGCGCGCGTCAGCTTCGTCGACTGAACCCGCGCCGGTTGACAGCGAGCTGCTGACCGCCGTGATTAGGCTGGGCCGTCGGCCGCCCGGAACAGGAAGATCCCGACGATCTTCCCGCTGGTAACCGTGCCCTGACCGGTGGACAGCATCCGGTCTGAGGTCGTCGCCCCGGTCTCAACGAAGACCCAGCCGGAATGTTCCAACCTCCACCCCAGAGCCTCGATCTGACCGAGGGTCGGACCGGTTCCATCGATGTGATGCATCTGGTTGTCGGAGGAGCCGAATGTAGACGTCGTCCCGCCGATCTTGACGCTGTCGAGCTCTATTTGGAAGAAGCGGTCGCCCCGCGCTTTTGCGGCTTCGGCTCGCCCGACCGGCGAGGCCGCGTGCGCCGCGGCTCGCTGTTTCTCCGCGGCGGCCTCGCGCTCTGCCGCCTCGCGCGCGGCCTCTGCCTGTTTCTCTTCTTCGGTCTTTCGAAATGGCATCAGGTCCGGAAGCCTACCTATGTAGCCGACACCGCGTGCATCAGCCGCCAGCACCGAGCACCCGGGCAACCCGCCAGCTCAATCCTGTCTAGCCTGCAGCGTATGGAGATCTTCCCCGGTGAACTTCCTGGCGTCCTGCGGATCGAGCCGACCGTGCACGGTGATGCACGCGGGTTCTTCCTTGAGAGCTTCCGTCTCGACCGCTTGGAGGATGCGGGCGTCGACGTGAACTGGCTGCAGGACAACCACTCACGCTCGCGCGCGGGCGTGGTCCGCGGCATGCACTTCCAGCCCGGCCAGTGGAAACTGGTCAGAGCCGTGCGCGGCGCGATTCTCGATGTCGCCTGCGACATCCGCGTTGGATCGCCGACGTTCGGGCAGTGGGAGGCGCATCGGCTCGACGACGAGAACCACCATCAACTGCTCATCCCGGACGGGTTCGCACACGGGTTTGTGGTGCTGAGCGACGTCGCTGACGTCGCGTATAAGACCAGCGCCTACTACGACCCCGCGGCGGAGGGCGGCTTCAAGTACGACGACCCGGCCGTCGGGATCGAGTGGCCGAACCAGGTTGACCTGATCAGCTCTGCCCGTGACGAGTCGCGCGCCGCTGCTGGACGAACTGATCCCGCAGCTGCCGTTCAGCTATCAGCCCTGAGCGGGCAGCTCGCGGACAACCTCGGTGGCGGCCTTGTCGTCGCGCATGCCGAGGTAGCGGCCCTGACGCAGCCGACCGTCGGTCGTCCACTCCGCGAACCCGAACTGGCCGACGAGCTGCGGGCGCACCCAGTGCGTTCCGCGCGGGACCGGATTCGCGTCGACAAACGGCGAGTCAGGCGTCTCCAGGGCGCGCAGGCGCTGACCGAGCTCATGCAGCGTCGCGGCGGTGTAGCCGGTCCCGACCCGGCCGGCGTACTTCAGCCGACCGTCCTCGTAGTAGCCGACGAGCAGCGCACCGAAGTCGGTGCGGCTGCCGGTCGGCTCGGTGAAGCCGCCAATGACCAGTTCCTGCTCGCTCACGCATTTGAGCTTCAACCAGTCCCGTGAGCGGCCAGCGCTGTAGGGGGCTTGTGCGCGCTTGGCAATCAGTCCCTCCCAGCCCGCGGCGCACGCCGCCGCGAACCGGCCGTGGGGGTCGTCGTTCCACGCCTCGCTCAGCAGCAGGCCCGGCGTCGGCCGCAGCGCCGCAGTGAGACGCTCCCGGCGCTCGCTGAGGGGGTGTGCGCGCAGATCCTCGCCGTCGATCTGCAGCAGGTCAAAGACGCACAGCACGACCGGATAGCTCGCAACGAGCTGCGGTGACGGGGTTGCGACGCCGATCCGCTGTTGCAGGCGGCTGAATGAGGTCGCGTCACCGTCAAACGCGACCAGCTCGCCGTCGATCGTCAGCGACGCATCCGGGAGCTGGGCAATCGAGTCGCGAACCTCGGGGTACTTGGCCGTGAGGTCCTTGCCGTTACGCGACTGCAGTTGGACGTCGCTCCCCTGCTTCTGCGCGATGCAGCGCTCACCGTCGAACTTACGCTCGAACAGCCATCCGTCGTCGAAGTCCCGACGGTCGGTCAGCGTCGCGAGCATCAAGGCGGGAACCATGGCGGCATTGTGCCTCACCGTCTGCGCCTGGCGCTCCGTTCGACCGGCGCCGCTTCAGAAGATGAGGTAGTCCTGTACCAGTCGCAGCATGCGATCGTCATCGAACAGCAACGACAGCAGCGCCATCTCAAACTCGCTTCCGAGCCGCTTGATGCGTGCGAGCAGCTCGGATCCGTCGGCTTCCTCACGGCTGAGCTCATCGAGCACGGCACGCTGCACCGGGTCTCTGAGGATCCCTAGAAACGTGTCGTAGGCGGCAAACGCGCGACTCGCAGGATCGACCCGCCCGGCCGCGAGGAACGCCTCCGCGATGCGGTCCAGTGGCGTCAACGACATCTGGTGCTGCAGAAACGCGGACATCTCCGCGCGTGGTCGCGTGCTGCAGTCGAGTACCGGCAGCAGTCCACCGGCGAACAGCGCTTTGCGTGAGAGCCGCAGCTTGGCGTTGCGCAGCCCCCACCCCTCGCCCCCACGGTCGCGCATCTTGCCCTCAAAGTCGACGGCGATGGTGCGCCAGTAGCGGATCAGGTCGTTGAGCAGAAACCGTGGCGGTTGATAGTCACGGGCGTGCGCCGCCAGGTAGCCGTCGATCAGCGCGCGCTGAGCATCGCTGTGGACCGCGTCTCCGACCACCGCGACCGACTCGAGAATCGTCAGCATCCGCCGCGTGAGGTTGGCGTTCGTGTCCTGGTCGCGGCCGATCTTGTCCGTGAGGTCGCTCAGCCAGACCTGACCGCCGAACGTCTCCTCGCGCCCGGGCGGCTCGGCCTGCAGCGCCGCCGCGACCTCGTCTACGCGCGGCTCGGCGTCCGCGCGCTTGGTTCCGGCGAGCAGCACCATGAAGTCGTCATCACTGCCCGGCGTCGCTTCGAGCCTCCCCCACGAACCCATCAGGCAGACGGTGACGTCGGGATCGATTGGGATCCGCGCGAACGCGTCGCGGCGGCGGGCGAGCCCGGCCTGCGTCCACTCGCGCGCCTGCGCGATGTGTTCAAACCTGATCCCCAGCTGTGCTTCAAGCCCGGCGACGCCGACAGGGTTCGTCATCGGGCTGAGAGCCTACCTCAGCGGAGTGCCCTCAGCGGGAGCCGGTCCCCCAGCGCGCAGGCGGCAGCGCCTCAAGGATCCAGGGAACGTCGCTGCAGCGGGCGAGCACCGGTGCAAACAGCTCTTCATCCTCGACGCGCAGCTCGATATGGTGGCCGTCGTCGTCGAGCGAGCTGAGATGCACCTCCCGAAGCCGCGAACGGAAGCGATCGAGCAGCTCGTGCGCCAATTCCATGGTCGGGTCCAGAGACCATGCATGCGCGATGTCGAAACAGAACCCGGCGTCCGGGACGGCATCGAAATACGGCTGCAATTCCTGGACCGTGCGGCCGCCGTGTTTGCGGGCGTCCATGTTCTCAAACACGAGCTGGGACCCGAGCTCGCCAAAGGCCTCGGGGCTCGGAGATGACGTCGGGGTGCACGATCACGGAGTCGACCGCGCGCGGGAGCCCGCGCAGGTCACCCAAAACGAGCTTCTCATCGAACTCCTTGGCCGGCGCATGGACGCTCAGGTAGCGGAACGGCAGCGCCGGCTCGTTCCGCAGAAAGGCGACCAGTTCTGGCAGCTCCGCGCCTGACAGCGCCGATACCTCCACCGCATACCGCGACAGCAGACCCGCGTCGGCGAGCATCTGCGCCAGCGTCAGACCGTCGCCGTGCAACGCCCCCGTCGAGAGGCCCATCGGATGGTGGCGTCCGACCCCGCGCTGGCGGTAGGACTGCTCACTGCTGAGAACTACGGACACACGCTCCAACCTACTAAGCAAGGCGGACGCCCAGCGGCTGGGTGGGCGGCACGCTCGCAAACTGCGACCGTTTCAGTTCATGCGCCGCCCGCTGCGGGCCCGCGCACTCACTGCGGCCGGCTACCTCGAGCGAAATATTCCGCCTCAGCCTCACCGAGCGCCGTCGCCGGCGGCTCGCCGTGCAGGTACTCGGCGGCGATCGCACCCCAGTCGGCACCAGCCCGCAGCTGGACGAGCACCGCGTGGATGATCGTGTGCATCCTGCGGATCAGGATCGTCTCGGCGGGAAGCGTGAACTGGCTGAGCTGGTCCTTGACCTCGTCTTGACGCTCGGAATCCGCCGGCCGCCGCTCACGCTCGCGCTGCGGACGCTCACCGGTGAAGCGCCGCTCGCCCGGGACCGCATACCACTGGGTTGCGCGTCGCATCAGACTCAGCGCCAGGTCCGCGTCGACGCGCTCCGCGCCGGCGGTCGAGAGATACCCGCCCGCGACCAGCGCGGCCATCAGCGCGTCGGCGTCTTCCGCGCGGACCGCGGCGGCGATCCCGCGCTCGGCGTCATTGCGAGCCACGCTGATGGGGCGCAGCATCCCATAGTCGAGAAATCCGACACGGCCGTCCGCCAGCAGCAGCTGGTTGCCGGGGTGCGGGTCGCCGAGCGCGATCCGGTCGCGGTACAGCAGCCCGAAGTAAAAGCGGAAGGCGATCTCCGCGTAGCGATCGCGCTCTGCCTGCTCGCGCTGACGTGTGGCTTCGAAGCGCTCGCCGTCGATGTATTCGGAGACGAGTACGCGTTGGGTCGACAGCCGCGTGTAGACGGACGGCACGACGATGAACGGATGCCCGCGGCGCAGCCGCTCGATCCGCCGCTGGTTCTGCGCCTCGAGTTCGTAGTCCAGTTCCTCGGAGATGCGTTCGCGCAGCTCTGAGGCCAGCGCCTTCACATCGAGGCTGGGAGCGAGCCGCTTCATCAGCGGCAACAGCAGCATCGCGTTGCGCAGATCCGTATCGATCGCCTCGGCGACCCCCGGATACTGGACCTTGACGACGACCTCGTCACCATCGAGAGTCCTGGCGCGATGGACCTGGCCGATCGAGGCCGCCGCGAATGCACGCTCGTCAAACTCTGAGAACACACTGCTGAG
Source organism: uncultured Actinomycetota bacterium (assembly GCA_963737115.1). GTDB lineage: Bacteria > Actinomycetota > Thermoleophilia > Solirubrobacterales > Solirubrobacteraceae > Palsa-465. The sequence goes on along the minus strand of CAVTRM010000012.1, from coordinate 23,805 downwards.
CGGCCCGCCGAACTCGTTTCGCATGAGCCGCTCGAGCTTCGAGAACGGCACCGGGGGAACGTCGTCGCGGAGCTCCGCGAGCTTCGCCTTCAGTCGCTCGCTTTCCTCATCCGGTAGGCCGTCGAACTCGACCATCGAGAAGACCTGCCCGACCTTCATCGCCGCCCCGCGCATCTGGCCCAGCTGCTCGACGAGCTGGGTGACCAGCGCCGCGGTCCGCGCGTTCTCCGCGGCGGCGGCGCGTTCCGGTGGGCGTACACGGTTGGCGGCCCGCATCCCCGCCCAGCGCAGACCCTGACCGGTCACCAGACCGCCGACCCGCGCGGTCCGCGCGATCCGGCCGGTCGGCAGCTTGCCCGCCTCCGGCAGTGGTTCTTGTGCCTCGTCAGCCATTGGTCTCAGTCAAGCAGGCGGCCAAGCCCGGCCGCCGGGCGGGCGCGAGTTGAGGTCCGGAGCTTCGCGTCGTCCGCTTAAAGCATTGGGGGCGGCCCCGTAAGGCCGCCCCCAACAGAAACTGCTTCTGGCTTCGAGCGCCGAGTTACTTGTACTCGACGGTGGCGCCAGCCTCTTCAAGCTCAGCCTTGAGCTTGTCGGCCTCGTCCTTCTCGATGCCCTCCTTGACCGCCTTGGGGGCGCTGTCAACGAGCTCCTTGGCTTCCTTGAGGCCCAGGCCGGTGGCCGCGCGAACGACCTTGATGACCTGGATCTTCTTGTCGCCGGCGGCAGCGATGATCACGTCAACGGTGCCGGCTTCCTCCTCGGCGGCCTCGCCAGCGGCAGCGCCGGTTGCAGCCGGAGCGGCAGCGGCGACAGCAGCGGCGGACACACCAAAGGCCTCTTCAAGGGCCTTGATGCGCTCGGACAGCTCGAGCACGGAAATGCCCTTGAGCTCTTCAATCCACTCTTCAGTAGTAGGCATGTGGTTTCTCCTGGTTATGCGTCGGAAGGCTCGTCGTCCGACGCGCCATCAGTTGTTTCAGTCGTGGTCGCCTCAGCCTCGGCCGCGGGGGCCTCGGTCTCGGCGGGGGCGTCAGCCTCGGCCGCGGGGGCCTCAGCTTCTGCTGCGGGGGCTTCCTCGGCGGGAGCCTCCTCGGCTGGAGCCGCGGGTGCGGCGCCGGCCTGCGGGACGAGTCCCTGCTCGGCGATCTGGCCCAGCTGGACCGCGAGGCCCTGGACCAGCGCGTTGAGCGTACGCGCAAGGCCACTGACCGGCGACGCGATCGTGCCGACCAGCTGTGCGTACAGCGTCTCGCGGGAGGGGAGCTTGGCAATCGCGTCAACCTGCTCGGAACTGAGCAGCTCGCCGCCCATGAACCCGCCCTTGAAACTGAGCGGGCCACGGAGGGCCTTGGACGTGTCGCTAAGCACCTTGGCTGCGGCAGCCGCGTCACCCTTGACGAACGCCAATGCGGTCGGGCCACTCAACAGGGTCTTGATGTCTGCGACATCAGCCTGGTCAGCGGCACGCTCGGCCAGCGAGTTCTTGGTGACTCGCAGCTTGGCGTCGATCGGGCGAAGCTTGTCGCGCAGCTCCGCGACCTGAGCGACCGTGATGCCACGGTAGTCCAGCGCGAAGATCGCCTCAGACTCGCCGAGCTCGCCGGCGATCTGATCGATTACTGCTGCTTTTTCTTCTCGGTTCATAGTGCTCGCTCGTTGTGAAGAACACCCTCGGTCAGGCGGGTGTCGACGAGCTGGCGAACCGGTCTTGACCTACGGCCAAGCGGGAATGCCACTCTTCGAGTTTCCACCTGTTCCGGGCTTCTGCGTTCGGGTCGGTCCTTGGGACCGCCCCAGTCGCTGCCGGAGGTCTCGGGCTTCAGCTCTTCTGAGTTGAGCTGTGAAGCGTAGCAACCACGGCCGTGAGGCCCGTCGTCCACGGTCGCGGGTCGATAGGGTCAGCCCCATGGAAGATCTGCAGCCGGGACAGCTTGCACGGGCCATAGTCGCGCTCACTGAGTGGGCCAACGAAAACGCGACACCCGAAGACGACAATGCGCTGGTCAAGCGGCTGGCCGAGCACCTGCGCAGCGACGTCACCGGTCTGCCGGTTGTCTCACGGGGACTTCCGGGCTATCAGCGCGCGAATTTCCAGGTGGCGATCGACGCCTACCTCGCTCGTCCGGGACGGAGTGCTGAGCTGATCGGGCTACCGATGACGCGTGGCTATCGCTTCGGGCTCGCCGAGCTTGTGTCCAACGGCGACCGCTACGACAGGCATGGATACCGCAGCCGGGCCGATCGAGTACGAGCCGGTGCAGATCGGCGAGCGCACGATCACCTGTGTGGCCTCCGGGGTGTGGCTGATCGACAATGACGGCGAACCGATGGTGCTGATGCTGCGGCGCGAGGACCACGGGCCCCAGCCTGCGGAGCTGGGGATCGAAATCATGGCCACGGAGCGCGACGCGGCAGAGGCGATGCTCGCCGAGCTCGACGCCCTGATGGCCGAGCTCAACGTCTACCGCGGGCAGATTTTGGTGTTGGCGGGCTCACCGTTCGGAGGGATCGGGGTGGAGGTGCGTCCGCTGCCGACCGTGACCCGCGACCAGATCATCTTTCCCTCTGGGATCCTCGAGCGCGTCGAGCGCCATACCAAGGTCTTTTCCGATCACGCCGAGGCGATGCGCGCCGCCGGGCAGCATATGAAACGCGGGCTGCTGTTGCACGGCGCTCCCGGCACGGGCAAGACGCTCACGGTCATGTACCTCTCGGGGCTGATGCCGGACCGCACGGTCCTGTTGCTGGCCGGGCAGGCGCTCGGAATGATCTCGGAGGCGTGTGAGATGGCCCGTGAACTGGCGCCATCGATGCTCGTGCTAGAGGACGTCGACCTCGTGGCCGAGAACCGCATGCGCGGCAACCCGACCTCGTTGTTGTTCGAGCTGATGAACGAGATGGACGGCCTGAACGAGGACTCCGACATTGTGTTCGTGCTGACGACCAATCGCCCCGAGGTGATCGAGCCGGCTCTGGCTTCGCGCCCGGGACGGATCGACCTCACCGTGCAAGTCCCGTTGCCCGATGCCGAGGGACGCAGCCGGCTACTTGCGCTCTACGGCCAGGGACTGAAGCTGAGCATCAGCGACCTTGCCCAGTTCGTAACCGCGACCGAGGGCACCACGCCGGCGTTCATCCGCGAAGCGTTGCGCCGCGCGGCGCTGCTGGCCGTGGAACAAGGCGATCCCGGCCACATCACCGACGCGCGCCTGCAGGAGGCGCTGACCGAACTGAACGAAACCAACGACGCGCTGGGGTCGGCGCTGCTCGGCGCCCCGCAGTCCGCGGGAGCCAGTCTGCGGCGCCGCCGTCCGGCGCCGGGGGTTGGCGCGGGCCAGGGCGGGTCTCAACTCTTCGGAGTGGAGCTCAATAGTAGCCGCGGCCGGTCGGCGCCAGTCGAGCAGGACCGCGATCAGGAGCGCGATGATCGCGGCGTCGATCGAGACGTCGGCCAGGTTCATGCTGCCGCCCGATAGCGTCGGCTTGATCCAGTCGATCACGCCGCCGCGCAGCGGTCCCGGTCCCGCGAAGATGCGGTCCAGCAGGTTGCCGATGCCGCCGCCGAGCAGCAAACCGAACGCGACCGCGTAGGCGCGGGTGGTGGCGCGCCAGCCCAGCACGCAGATGAGGCTCACGGCGACGATGCTGAGCAGCGACACCAGCACCGGGTGGCCCTGCAGCAGATTGCCGGGACCGGCGTGATTGCGGTAGAGCTCGAGGTGGAAGTGATCGCCGAACAGGTTCACGATCCCCTGACCGGCCAGCGCGTGTAGCGCAATCTCCTTGCTGATTGCGTCGACGGCGATCACCGCGAGGGCTACCAGCAGGAAGACTTTGCGGCGCGAGGTGAGCATCGCTAGCGAAGTATGGCCGTAAGCTTCAGGGAATGGGCCTGTTCAAGCGACGGCGCGACAAAGAGGACGCGGTACTGGTCGATGACCCTCGGGTCGAGGGCTGGGAGACCGTCGTCTCCTGCGAGGACCGCGACACCGCGGTCGCGTGGCGCGACCAGCTGCGGCAGATGGGGATCGACGCGAGCTGCGCGGCCGACCACCCGCTCGACGCCGCGGGGCGCGGCGACATCTATCTGGTGGTCCCGCCCGAGCAGTGGTCGCGGGCCACGGAGATCATCGACAACATCGAGTGAGCGGGTGGCATCTCCGCCCGCTCACCGGGACAACGGGCGAGACCTCGGCGTTATCAGGTGGGCTCGCCCCATTGGCCGTCGCCGTGGTCACGGCGCAGCTGGTCCGGGGTGGGCGGCGAGCCGTCCGGAGCGTAGCCCGCGTCCTTGAGCATCCGGCGCAGGTCGACGATCGTCTGCACGTCGACGTCCTTGCCGTGGGGAACTCGGAAGGTCTCGGTCTCAGGTCCAAGCTCGACCTTGAGCTTGCCGTTGTGCTCCTGTGTCGTGGTCCCGATCGCCGCCAGCAGCGATTCGACCTCACGCCACTCGACGTTGCGGTTGCCCGGCTCAAAGATCTTCTCAACCGTGTCGCGGTGGCGACCGTGCAGATTCCCAGCCATCAATTCCCCTTCGTTGTGTGCGGCATCCCCGCGTGCCTGGAGAACGCTACAGGCTCGGCGCGCGCTTGAGCTGCATCCCGGCGCCGGGGTTGCTCAGATCTCCTTCTCCAGCTCATGGTCCAGATCTCGGACCAACGCTGCGAAATCGGTCAGAAAGCCGCGGCCGAAAACACCGGTCGCGAGCAGACCCCCGAACAGGCAGACGGCATCGACACTCTCACGGCCCTGAGGCGTCCAGTAGTCGTCCTGGAGGTTCAGCCACAGCGCGAACTCATCGAGCGTGAGCGCCGCGCTGGCGCCGTATACGACCGCCGTTGCCCGTGATCCATAGCGCGGCTGGGCACCCAGGCCCATCTCTCGCATCCACAGGTAGCCGACGCCCAGCAACCCGATGATCCCGAACGTCATGTGGTGGATGTGGCGTCCGTCCGGCGTGATGTTGCGGAACGGCCCGCGCCCGGCACGGATCATATGGGTGATCGTGCGGGTCGCTGCGAAGGTCACGAAGAATGACCCCGCGCTGAGGAACTGGCGCTCACGGCACTGATCCTCAAAGTGCTTTCGGTAGAGCTCCGGGCCCTCTTTGATCGCCTTCAGAATCGTCATCAACGCGGCACTTTACGCGCTGTGGCGGGGATCCGGGCGTAGCATCTGCGGATGGCCATCGAGACAGCTGTGCCCCCTGCGAGCCGCGCGGTTCTGGATGCGGTAGAGAAGATCCGTTCGCATATCCCCCACTGGGAACGAACGCTGACGTCGGTCACCACCGAACTCGGCGATCCGACGCCGGACTCACGGACGCTGGTGCGGATGCTGGAGGGCGGTACGCACCCGTCCCCGAGCGAACTCGCGCGCGAGTTGCAGGACGCTGCGCCCGCGGGTACGACAGCGGCTGACGTGGTCGGCATCCACGCCGAGTTACTGCAGCAGCGGCTGGTCGAGGCGGATCAGTGGTGGCGGCGCGCGCTGGAGGATGTGACGGGCACTCACGAGACGCGTGTACCGACCGATGTTGAGCAGGCCCGTAGCGCGCTCGGGGCCGCGATGCTGCACTGCCTGTTCCTCAGCTTCGCGGACGAGGTGCGGCGCGGACACGTTGCCGAGAGCCACGGCATCGACGCCTACTGCGCCGGGTGGGGAGTCAACGCCGGCGAGATCGACGCGCTCTGGTCGTGGCTGCGGCAGGACCCGCTGGAGTTCGACGGTGCGCCGCTGCCGATCGTGCTCGACACCGTGAACCGTGCCGCCTACCGCAAGAGCACGAACCTGCCGTTCGTCGTGTTCACCGCGCTGACACCGCTCTGGTCCGCAGTGTGCGTGTTCGCCGTTGTCGCCGGGATCTTCGAGCTGCTGCACGTCGCCGGCATCACGACCTGGCCGCAGCACTGGGTGTGGAAGCTGCTGGTGCTGGTGTTGTTCGTGTGGCTCGGCGCGCTCGCGCACGTTGGCGCCAAGGCGATCGACGTGAACTACGCGGACCCAATGCCGGTCTATGACGCCGGCTACATCTGGGACTGGCTGTCGCTGCGCTGGATCGCGATCGTGAAGATGCACGTGCCGGTGGCGGTGGTCGCGGCGTCGCTGTGGGCGGCGAGCAACTACCCCAGCTCGATCAAGAACGTCGCTGCCGCGATCGTTGCCGGGTATAGCGCCGACTCGTTCCTGCGGTCGATCTCGTCACGCTTGGGGCGCTCAGACCGTGACACCGGCGGGCGAGCGGACGGCGGGCGCTCAGCCAAACCTTGACATATACCGCTCAACGGTATATACCGTCTGTATGGGCAAGCGTTCGATGCAAGAGGCGACGTTCCTGATTCTCACCGCGCTCGCGGGTGGACCGCAGCATGGGTACGGGATCATCGTCGACGTCGAGCAGATCTCGCGACGGCGCGTGAAGCTCCGCGCGGGAACGCTCTATTCGGCGCTCGACCGCCTGCGCGAGGACGGGATGGTGGAGATCGAGCGCGAGGAGATCGTCGAGGGGCGGCTGCGCCGCTACTACCGGCTCACAGCGGCTGGATCGCAGCGACTCGCCGACGAGGCAGCGCGCCTGCACGCCAATGCCCAGGTCGCGCTTACACGATTGGATCCCAGCGGAGGGATGGCACCGTCATGACCGATTCAGCTGATCTCGAACGCCGCTACCGGCGGCTGCTCGCCGTGTATCCGCGAGCGTTCCGCGCCGAGCGCGAGCAGGAGGTGCTAGCCGTGCTGATGGCCGCGGCCGAGCCCGGCCAGCGCTGGCCGCGAGCTGGTGAGACAGCGGACATCCTCTGGCGCGCGCTGCTGCTGCGGATGCGGTCCCAGTGGCGACGGTCGTTTGCGCTTGAAACCCGCCACAGCCGCGTGTTCGTGCCCGTGCGCCTGGGCGTCGGCCTGTGGCTGATCATCCTCGGCGCGATCTTCATTCACTACGGCCTCTACGGGTGGGCTGCGCTGGTGCTGCCGTTCGCGGCACTGCACTTCTGGCTCGCGAAGCTGGTGCGGGACGCCGCGCAGGCGAGCAAGTCCTGACAGCAGTGAGGGCGGGCCGCGATGGCCCGCCCTCACTGGGACAACCTATGGAGCAGGCGCCTTGAGCTGGCGCCGCTGCCGGGCCTAGGCCGCGGCAGGCTCCTCGATCAGGTCGCGGGTACGGGTCGGATCGACACGCACACCGGGGCCCATGGTCGAAGCGAACGTCACCGAGCGGATGTAGCGGCCCTTGGCCGCAGCCGGCTTGGCACGAACCAGTTCTTCGATCACGGCCTGGTAGTTCTCCAGCAGCGCAGTGTGTTCGAAGTCGCGCTTGCCGATCACCAGGTGGACGATCGCGTTGCGGTCGGTGCGGTACTCGACCTTACCGGCCTTGGACTCCTCGACCGCCTTGGCGACATCCATGGTCACGGTGCCGACCTTGGGGTTCGGCATCTTGCCCGACGGGCCGAGCACACGGCCGAGACGGCCGACGACCGGCATCAGGTCCGGGGTCGCGATCGCGACGTCGAAATCGTCGAAGCCCTCGAGGATCTTGTTGGCCAGATCCTCGGCGCCGACGATGTCCGCGCCGGCGGCCTCGGCCTCAGCGGCCTTGGGGCCCTGGGCGAAGACGGCGACCTTGACTTCCTTACCGAGGCCGTTGGGCAGCGCGATCGTGCCGCGCAGCTGCTCGTCCGCGTGACGGACGTTCAGGCCGGTGCGGACGTGCACCTCAACGGACTCGTTGAACTTCGCGGTGGAGAGCGTCTTCACGAGCTCGAGCGCCTCGGCGGGCTCGTACTCGGTCTCGCGGTCGAAACGGCCGCGGGCCTCGTTGTATGACTTGCCGTGTCTAGCCATGATTACGCGACCTCCACGCCCATCGAACGAGCGGTGCCGGCGATGATCAGCTTCGCGGCATCGATGTCGTTCGCGTTCAGATCCTTCATCTTCTTCTCAGCGATGTTGGTCAGCTGAGCGTCGGTGAGCTTCGCCACCTTGTCCTTGTGGGGCTCGGCCGAGCCCTTGTCAAGGCCGAGTTCCTTCTTGATCAGCACAGCGGCCGGCGGCTGCTTGGTGATGAAGGTGAAGGAGCGGTCTTCATAAACGGTGATCACGACCGGGATGGTCGTGCCCGTGTCCTGCTGCGTCTGGGCGTTGAACGCCTTGACGAACTCCATGATGTTCACGCCGTGCTGACCCAGTGCCGGGCCGACGGGCGGAGCGGGGCTGGCCTGACCGCCAACCGCCTGCAGCTTAATCTGCGTTAGGACTTTTTTAGCCATCTTTTCTTTCCTAGTTCAAACGAAGTCCGGCCGTGTTTGGACTCGAGTCGTGCGAGCTTTCAGATCGCTGGGACCGAGACCGGGGAGTGGCCGGCGTATCTCCTAGCGGCTGCCCCTGGTTGCTGCGAGGGCGCGCCGATACAACGACCCTACAGCGTAGTAGGTCGAAAATCGATTCAAATTGGCCCTACGTCAGCAAAGATCAGTCTCAGGTATTACACCGTTCAGCCGCGCGGATGCCGCCCCGGTCGCTGGGACCCGGCCTCGCCCGCGCCACCGCCGCTACCCGCGTTGTTCGCGCTCGATCCACTGCCCCAGGAACGGCTCGATCACGTGGTAGGTACCGCGCATGTCGGTCCCGATCAGCTCCTTGCGAATCAGGCCGTCGACCGCCCGCTGAAGCGTCGGCTTGGCCGGCAGGTCGTGTCGCTCGTTGTAGTCGGCGGAGTAGATCGCCCGTACCGGTTCATCCGCCAGCGCAAGCAACACCAACCGCTGCGGGCCTGGGGCCTCGTCCCAGAGCATCCCGAAGTGGTTTGACTCGGACCGCAGCACGCGCGCGAGCGCGACCTCGAGGTCGCTTTCGTCGGCCTGCGCCCCCGGCGCTACGAGCTCCCACAGGAAGTACGCCAGCTCCTGCGTGCCATAGGGGTGACCGAGGCTGATCTGCAGCAACTGGTCGAGCGCCGGCGTGGCGATGCGCTTGCCGCTGTCGATGAAGCGCTGGCGGATGAACGGAGCAAAGCGCGAACTCGGGATCATCCCGATTTGAAGCTGTTTGGCGCTGCGCCAGAACGGTTCGTTGCGATCGTTGAAGATGCGCTCCAGGATGTGGCGTTTGCTGCCCAGGTAGACGTGGCTGACCTCGGGCTGAGTCTGGAACACGGCGCGCATCATGTTCGGGAACTTGGGGTCGAGCGCGACGATCTCCTGGAATTCGTCGAACACCATCACGACGCGGCGGTCGCGCTCAGCGGCCTGCTCGCCGAGCAGTTCGAGCAGCCGCTCGATCGTGTCGTCGATGTCGCTGCGACGATGCCCGGCCTGAAAGGTGAAGCGCAGCGAACCGTCGGCCGGGTCGACCTCCATCGTCGGGATCACGCGCAGGCCGCGGAACAAGGCGCTGGCACGTTCGAACGCCTGCCCGGCCGGGGAGGCGATATCGGTGTAGATCGTCTTCGCGAGCGAGGCCGCGAAGCGCTCCTTGGTAGGCGTCTTCATCAGGTCGCAGTAGCCGACCAGCGCCTTACGGCGCAGCGCCTCCTGGGTCGCACGGATCGTCAGTGACGATTTGCCATAGCGGCGCGGGGCGTAGACCAGCACGTTCTGGCCATTGCACATGTCTGAGGCCAGCTCCGCGACCTCGGCCTCGCGGTCGGTGAACGCTTCGTCCAAGGCCAGGTCGCCGAACGTGAACGGGTTCGTGAGCTCAGTATGCATCATTGCATTATGCATGATTGCATACGAACCGAACGGTCACGAACCGACATCCAGCTCGGTCGGTATGCATCGATGCGATATGCACGTCTGCATACTTGCTTCAGGGCTTTTGCACCGGTGGTATCTTGGGCCGATGAGAGCACGTATCGGGGCGTTGCTCGTTGTGGTGGTTGTGCTGGGGGCATGGTCGGCAGCGGTCGCGACCGCGCGTGGTGTCCAATACAGCGTCACCTACAGCGGCGCCGGCACATTAACCAGCAAGCTCAAGTCGCTCACCTCACCGCAGTGCGGAGACGTAACCACGGTGCGCGACGAGACCACCCACTTCTCCTGGGTCACCCACTATGACCTGCCGCTGATCATCTCCGGACGTGACGGGATCCAGGGCGTCGACACCAAGGCCGAGGCGCAGCAGTCGCCCCTGGCGAGCAACGAGTCGAACATCACCAACACCGCTACGGGATGTAAGACCGGGCACTCCGATTGCACCGGCGAGTCCGACCCGCAACCAGGGACCAAGGCCAAGGTCGAGGTTCCCAGCGCGGCGCTGCGCGGCCGCAGTCACGTGAAGGTTCAGGCGGTCGGCGGTGACGTCGGCTTCACCGGCAAGGGCTTCAGCGGAACCTGGGACTGGGCCAGCGGGAGCTGCGCGATCCAGTACAACGACGCGCCGCTGCTGGTTCCCCAATTCGACGTTCCCGCGCAGCTTGAAGCGAGCTTCCCGGTGAAGGTCTCGACGCTCGAGTCACTGCGCCCGGGCCATTACTTCAAGGTCCGTATCGACCCGGGGCATTACGCGCCGCCGGACAACAGCAGCTGTGAGGCCTCCGTGGGCTGCCTGAAGAACGACATGCAGTGGCACGGAGTGGTCGAGTTCAAACGCGCCGGATAGGCGCTCGCGCTCGATGAAGATTCGCGACGGGCGCAAGCCCGTCGCGAAGCAGCACTAAAGCTTCTTGACCTGGTCGAAGCCGACTTCGACCGGGGTCTCGCGGCCGAAGATCGAGACCAGGACCTTGAGCTTCTGGCCGTCCTCGTTGACCTCGGCGATCTCACCGGAGAAGTCTGAGAGCGGACCGGCGATGACCTTGACGGATTCGCCGATCGCGAACTGTGCACGGCTGCGGGGACGCTCGGCGGTCTCCTGGTGCAGCAGCCGGTCGACCTCGGCCTGGGTCAGCGGCACCGGCTCCTGAGCGGCGCCGACGAAGCCGGTCACGCCCGGGGTGCCCTTGACCAGCTGCCAGGAGTCCTCGGTCAGGTCCATATTCACCAGCACGTAGCCCGGCATCGTGCGACGCTCGACCGTGACCTTCTGGTTCTCCTTCATCTCGGAGACCGACTCGGTCGGGACCACGATCTGGCGCACGGCACGCTGCTGGCCAAGCGAAACGACCCGGTGCTCCAGGTTGTGCTTGACCTTGTTCTCGTGACCTGAGTAAGTGTTGACTACGTACCAGCGAAACATATTCTTTGCGTGCCTACTTGATGAGAAGAGTGACGAGCTTGGATGCGACGAGGTCGGCCACGCCAAGGAAGGCGCCCGCGACGATCACGAAGCCGAGGACTACGCCGGTGGCCTGGGCCACCTGGCGACGATCGGGCCACTGAACGCGGTGCAGTTCGTTCCAGCTGCCGTGCAGGAAGCCCATCAGTCGGGCGGGGAGCGGCTGCTTGTGCTCAGTGTGCGCTACAGCGCTGTCAGCGCTCTGGCGGGTTGCGTCACGGCGACGTCCGGGCTCGCGGCTGCTGCTGCGCGTGGTGGCCAGTGCGCCTGCGGCAGGAGCGGCGGGCGCGCGACCGGCCTCCTCTTCCTCGAACGCCTCGAGTTCTTCCTCAGAGGGAACCTCGGAGGCGTCCGGGCGGCCGATGGCCAGCTGCTCCTCGAGCAGCTCCTCGTTTGGAGTGGCGTGCTCGAGCGGGTTCGGGGCACCCTCGGCGTCAGGCATCAGATCACCGTTGGTCTGATCGTCCTGATCGCGATCTTCGTCGCGCCTACGGTCGTTACGAGCCACCTACAAAGCCTCGTTGCTGTGAGTTTATGCGCCTGAGAGCTGCCGCCGGGAGGCCCGGTCTAGCGAGTCTCGCGATGAGACGTGTGGCACTTGCACCACTTGCAGTACTTGCGCATCTGCAGTCGCTCAGGGTTGTTGCGCTTGCTCTTGTTGGTCTGGTAGTTACGGCGCTTGCAGTCCTCGCAGGCGAGAGTCGCAGCGATCCGAACGTCTCCACGGGCCATGTGTCTAAGTCCCCGAAAAGGTGTTGGAAAGGAATCAATGCCGGACAGCGAGCGTGCTGGCGCACGCCTCCGGCGCTCCGGCGAGTGTAGCGGCTGAAATACCGACGACCGCTAAACGATCTGGCGAATCGGGGTTCCGGCCCGATAGCTGTCGAGGTCCTCAATCACCTGCTGGTACATATCGGTCAGGCTCGCGTGGCTGACGTAGCCGAGGTGGGGACTCAGAACCGTGTTCTGGAGCGTCAGCAGCGGGTCGTCCTCGGGTACCGGCTCGGTGTCGTAAACGTCGAGTCCGGCACCCGCGATCCGCTCATACCTGAGCGCGGAGACGAGCGCGTCGTGGTCGATGATCGGGCCGCGTGAGGTGTTGACGATGAACGCCGAGCGCTGCATCCAGGAAAGCTGCTCGGCGCCGACCAGGCCACGCGTGCGCTCGCTCAACACCAGATGCACGGAGATCACATCGCTCTGGCCGAAGAACTGTTCCTTGGCGAGATAGCGGACGCCCTTCTCCTCCGCCTGCTCCTCGGTCAGGTTCTGGCTCCAGGCGACCACCTCCATCCCGAACGCCTTGGCGGGGGCAACCATCTGCGAGCCGAGCCGTCCCAGACCTAGCAGACCGAGCGTCGACCCCGCCAGGTTCCGCGGCAGCTCTTGCTGCCAGACGCCTTCACGGATCACGCGATCCTCGTAGGTGACGCGTTTGAAGAGCGCGAGGATCAGCGCCCAGGCGAGCTCCACGGTCCCGGAGACACCGGTCAAGTCGCGTTCGTAGCCGGGCACACCGGTGCCGAGCATCGTGATCTCGTGCTCGCGCAGATAGTCGGTGTCGACCGAGGCGTTGCCCATCCCGGTGGTGACGATCAGCTTCAGGTTCGGCAGCTGCTCGAGCACGGCGGCGTTGAGCGCTGTGCGCTCGCGCATCAGCACGAGCGTGTCGAAGTCGCGCAGCGTCACCGTCAACAGCTCGCTCGGAATCGGGCGGTCGAATATCGCAACCGCAGCGCCGAGGCGGGACCAGTCGCCGGCGCCCTGAGCTACGGAGTGGTAGTCGTCGAGGATCGCGATCTTGCGGAGCTCATGCATAACTGGAAAGTATCTTCTCGGGGATATGTTGCGTCTGCTGGGGATCGTGCTGTCGATCGGGTTTGCCGATTCGCTGAACCCGACCACGATCGCCCCTGCGCTGGTACTCGCCACCGGCGAGCGCCCGCGGCACAGCATCCTGATGTTCACGCTGGGCGTCTTCTCGGTGTACTTCCTCGGCGGCCTGTTCGTCGCGCTGGGCCCGGGCGAGCTGCTGCTGGCACTGCTGCCGACCCCGTCGCACAACGTCATCCAGATCATCGAGGTCGTCGCCGGAATCGTGCTGATGGCCGCTGCCGGGTTCCTCTGGCGCTATCGCGCGCGGCTCGCGGACAAGGAGATGCCGACGGTCAGGGCGGGCCGGCGCACCGGCTTCCTGCTCGGCGCCACGATCATGCTGGTGGAGCTGCCAACCGCGTTCCCCTACTTCGGGATGCTCGCGGCGGTGATCGGGTCACACCGCTCGATCATCGTCCAGGTCGGCCTGATTTTCATCTTCAACCTGGTGTTCATCTGGCCGCTATTGGCGATCTACGGAATCCTCTGGGTCTACGGCGACCGTGCCGATGCGGTGCTCGACCGCTTCCGCAACTCGCTGCAGAACCGCTGGCCGGTGGTGCTGGCCGCGGTCGCGCTGGTGGCCGGCGCGATCGTGATCACGCTCGGCCTCACCGGCATCATCCACAACCGCAAGCTGCTGGCGCACGCAAAGGCGATCGCGCACGAGCTTGGGCAGTCACTGAAGTGATCCGGCAGAATGGCCCCATGAGCGATCTTTCTGAGGACGAATTCGAGGCACTCGAGGATCGGGTCGACCAGCTGGCGAGTCAGGACCCGCAGCCGCAGGCGCCGACACCCGACCCGCACCGCCGCTTCGACCCGGTACACAACGAGAACGACTTCGAGGTGCTCGTCAAGCAGGCGCTCGACGGCCTTCCCGGTGACGTGCTGGACCAGCTCGGCAACGTCCCCGTGGTGGTTTCCGACCAAGGTGCCGCGAACCGCGCCTACGGCGAATTCATCGGCTTCGACAAGAGCCGCGGCACCGGCCTCTACGCGGATTTCCTCGGCGGCCCCGCGGATGAGCCGCAGATCCTGATCTTCCGCGACACGCTCGTGCGTGACTTCGGCAACGATCCCGAAAAGCTGCGTGCCCAGGTGACGCTGGTCGTCCGCCACGAGGTCGCGCATTTCCTCGGCTTCGACGAGCAGGCGATGGCGCGCCTCGGGCTGCAGCCCTGATCCGCTGCCGCTGCACAGAAGACGCCGCAGCGGCACAGAAACGCGGACGCGAGCGGGCCGCTTTCACAGGCGCCTCAGCCCTGGGACCTAATACCAGCGACCACAGTTGGCGTCAGATTGCCGCGCGAGCGGCGCGGTCATTGTTTACTGCTAGATCGTGCGCACACTCGTAATCTCCGACCTTCACATCGGGCAACCGGGCGGCACCGCCGTACTCGAGCGCAAGCGGCCGCTCGAGATCCTCAGCGAGACGCTGTCCGGATTCGACCGCCTGGTGCTGATCGGCGACACGATCGAGCTGACCGAGGGCAGCCGTGCGCACTCGGCGCTGACCTGCGCCCCGATCCTGCGGCGTCTGGGCCAGTCGGTCGGCGAGATCCTGCTGCTGCCCGGAAACCATGACCATCGCTTGATCGAACCGTGGGCGCGCGACCAGGGCCGGGGCCTGGAACGCGAGCAGCAGGTGCCGCCGGACGTCACCCCCATGCTCGCGGAGATGGTCGGCTGGCTGTCCGCGAGCGGCGCGAAGGTCGAGGTCCACTACCCGGGGGTGTGGCTGAGCGACAACATCTGGGCCACGCACGGCCACTACCTGAACCACTTCCTGCGCCCGATCGCGTCGTTCGGCCGCCACCCCAAGGAGCATCGCCGCGGCCCCGCCGGACCGATGCTCCCCGCCGACTTTGAACATGTGGTCTACGGCGAGCAGAAGCCCGAGCGGATCGAAGGAGTACCAACGCCACGGCTGCACGACCGCCTGATCCCGTGGCGGCTTGCCCCGGCCGTCTCGTGGGCGCTTGACCTGCAGGCTCGTCGCCACGCGCTGCCGGCCTTCTCCCAGGTCACCAGCGCGCTGGGGTTGGCCGGATCGCCCGCAGCCGCGAGCGGCGCCGGCGAGGCGCGCGGCATTCCCGAGCCGCGCGCGGAGTATGCGCTGTTCGGGCACATCCACCGCTTCGGCCCGCTCCCGCTCGACAACCCGCGCGAGTGGACCACGCCGGCCGGGCTGCAGCTGATGAACGTCGGATCCTGGCGCTACGAGCCGGTACTCGTGACCGGAGCCGACGGCATGAATCCGTACTGGCCCGGCGGCTGTGTGATGATCACCGAGGACGGCGTCCCGCGCGGCGTGCAGCTGCTCAGTGAGCTCACCGCCGACGAGCTGCGTTAGCGGCCGTCGGCGCTGCGTGTACTAGCCTGAGCTGCACATGCCGAAGCTCTGGCTCTACGTTCAAATGGCGATCGTCGTGTTCGTCGTCGCGGGGATGATCATCGCCGTGATCAAGCTCAACTGAGCTCGATCCGGTCCGCTCGTACCGACGCTAGGGACGCTTGGGTCCGCCGCGCCTGGTCGCCTGCCAGATGTCGAGCAGACCGTAGCCGTAGTGCGCGTTGCGTTTGCTGCCGTCCAGCCGCCGTGCGGTGGCCTCAAGCCGATCCTGCACCTGAGCCGCGGTGGGCTTCGCCCCGACCGCACCGGAGGCGATCACCATCGCGGCCGCTGCGGACACCTCGGGGGCGGCCATCGAGGTGCCGAACATCGGCACCAGACCGAAGGACTGCGGGCCTGGCCTGTTGCTGAAGTCCATCTGGTAGACAGGCGGCTGGTTGCGGTTGGGGTGGCAGTTGCGTTGCTTCAGCGAGGCGTCGTCGCTGCCCCCCGGAGCCACGAGGTCGAGTGCGCTTCCGAAGTTCGAGTACTGGGCCAGACACTGGTCGTAGGTGGTCGCGCCGACGGAGATCACCTGGCGGTCGGCCGCCGGGTAGTCGAGTCCGCGGGTGCCCTCGTTACCGGCCGCCCCCACCACCACCACGTTCTTGCTGCGGGCGTAGGCGATCGCCGCGATCACGCCGGGGATGTCCCTGCTGTTCACGCCGGCGAACTCGATCGAGAGGTTGATCACCTGGGCGCCATGGTCGACCGCGTAGCGGATCCCGGTCGCGACCGTGGTCTCGGAGCCGTGGCCCTGGTTGCCGAGCGCCCGGATCGGCATGATGTTGGCCCTGTAGGCCAGACCCGTCAGCCCCAGGCGGTTGTTGGTCGACTCCGCGATCTCGCCGGCCACGAACGTTCCATGCCCGTCCTCGTCGACGGCGTGCGGATCGGTGCATGTGCCCTGGGGTGTGACGCGCCCCGCGACCACGTCGCAGGGGTCGACGAACTTGGTGCTCGAGAAATCCGGGGAGGCACGGAACTGCCTCCAGTTCTCGAACGCGACACCGGTGTCGATCACTGCGATCGTCACCCCGCGGGCGCCGGCGCGACCGTCAGCGAGCAGATTTCCCCAGGCGCCGGGGGCGCTGACACCGGCGCGCGGTTTGAAGTTCCACTGCTTGAACTGCCAGCCGCCGGGCTTATTGACGTTGCCCTCGTCGTTGGGCACGAAGCGCTTGCCGTCACGCGGAATCGCGCCGGCCACCCGCGCGATGTAGTTGAGCGTCGTGCCGCTGATCGGTGGCGCGGCAGCGGCGCTGGCGCGTGCCTGCTGGAGCAGGCCGTCGACGCGGTTCTGCAGCGCCGCGACCGGCACACCATGCGGTACCTGGAGCAGCGCCTGCGCCGGGTCGCCGGAGTTCTTCGCGGAGACGCTGACGTTGACCCCGGTGCTGCGCCGGATGTAGGCCGCGGCGGCACTACCGTTTGTTCCATGCTTCAGCGTCACCAGCAACTGATGGGGCTCGTAGCTGTCGGTCGTGACCACGCGGGCGCCGGCCACCGGCGGGGCGCTCACGTGGCCGGCCAGGACGATCACCGCGGCACTCGCGGCGGCCGCGAGCCCAGCGGCCAGCAGCACCGTGGCTTTGGCGTTGGGACGGCTGACAGTAGTGCTGGATCGGATCATTATTTGACGGAACCGGCACGCTGCCGGGATTCACTGCTAACTAGACACTTAGCAGCCAGATAAGTTGCATTTCCTATGAGTACGAACTTCTTCCCCCGCGACGAGTACTTCATGCACCTTGCTCTGCGTGAGGCCGAGCGCGCGCTCGAACACGACGATGTGCCGGTCGGAGCGGTGGTCGTGCGCGGCGGCGAGGTGATCGGCACGGGCCACAACGAGCGTGAGCTGCGTGAGGATCCGACCGCCCACGCGGAGACGATCGCGCTGCGCGAGGCGGCCCGCAGCCTCGGCTCCTGGAGGGTGCTGGACGCGGTGCTGTATGTGACCCTGGAGCCGTGCTCGATGTGCGCTGGGGCGATCGTGCTGTCGCGGATCCCGCGCGTTGTGTATGGCACCACCGACCCGAAGGCCGGCGCCGCCGGCAGCGTGCTGAACGTGTTGGACGTTCCCGCGTTCAATCACCGCCCCCAGGTCGATGGTGGCCTGCTGGCCGAGGAGTCGGCGGCGCTGCTGCGCGCATTCTTTTCCACACGTCGCTGAGCGAGTTAGGATCAACCGATGGAGGTACTCGCTGTCTCCGTGCCGCTGGCCGCGGCGCTCGTGCTGCTCGCGGCGGCGCGAGCCAAGGCCGGCACTGCCGCGGATCGGCGGGTGCGGCTGCTGGCTGCAGCGGAGGCCGGCACCGCGGTGCTGCTGCTGGTGCTTCCCGCCGTGGCCGCGGGTGCGCTGATGGCACTGACTTTCGGCAGCTTCACGGTGGTGCATCTGCGCGCCTACCGGGCGCAAGCTCCGGGCTGCAACTGCTTCGGCGAGGACAGCGACGAAGTTCCGGCGGGGCGCGCGACAGTACTTACTGCGATCGCGGCGCTGGGTGGCGCTGCGATCGCGCTGTTTGCCTCAGGTAGCGCGCTGCAACTGACGCTCGATGGCGGCGGCGCGATCGGGGCGGCTGCGCTCGGTGTCGCGCTCGCGTTCGGCTGGCGGCGGCTGTTCACCGCGGGCACCGCTCACGGGACTTCGCGGCCGTCGACACGGCTGGTGGACAGCACCGCACGCCTGCTAGAAGCGCGGCTCTCGCGCCGGACCGCGCTACAGCGGATCGCCTGGTCGGGCTCAGCGCTGGCGGTGGCGCCGCTGCGCTACCTGCTGTATCCGGCCACGGCCGCGGCGATCGTGCGGCGCACGCCCGGCAGCTGCAAGCACGGGTTGTGCCTCGACGGCTACACCGAGTTCTGCTGCCAGATCATGCCCGGCGGCGCCAACGCGTGCCCCGAGCATACCTTCCCCGGCGGCTGGTGGATGTGCACCGACTATGCCGGCCGGCGGCTGTGCCACGACGCCGGCGTCCGCTACTACGTCGACTGCAATGCGAACCCGGGCACCACCTTCCCCGGCGGCTGCCATTGCGCCCACGACAATTGCGATCAGCGGCGAGTGGCCTGCAACATCTTCCGCTACGGCCAATGCAACACCCAGGTTCAGGGCATCACCGCGGTCGTCTGCCGGATGGTGCTGTGCGAGAACCCCAGCCGCGTGCACAAGCTGCACTGCTCGAGCTCGGTCGCGGTCGACGACGCCGTCTGTGCGCAGGACGCCCCCTGCCTCGAGCCGCGCGCCCGCGAACTGGTCGGAGCCGGCGGTGCCTGAGGTCAACGTATGAACGCGCTCACCATCGTCGTGATCATCGAGGGCCTGGTGTTGCTGGTGGCGGTGGTGTTCATCGTCGCGCTGCTGCGCAGCCATGCCGAGATCCTGCGGCGGCTCGACGACCTCGGCGTCAGTAGCCCCGCAACCCGCCCGCCGCTCGGGTCGCAGGCGCCGAGCACCGACGCCTTTGACATCGCCGGGCAGGGCCTCACCGGCGACGCGACCAAGCTGGCGCTCGGCGCCGGCAGCGGCCGCACATTGCTGGCATTCCTGTCCAGTAGCTGCGCGGTCTGCGAGACGCTGTGGACGAGCTTTGACCCGAGCTTCGAGGTCGCGCCGGGCGCGCGCCTAGTGATCGTCACCAAAGGCCCTGAGCGCGAGCGGCTCGCGCGGCTAATGGATCTCGCCCCGCGGGCGGCGGATGTGGTGATGTCGAGCGCCGCCTGGGACGACTACGCGATCCCGGCGACACCGCACTTCGTACTCGTGCAGGACGGGGCGGTCGCCGGCCGCGGCGGCGCGACCAGCTGGTCGCAGATCAGTGACATGGTCAGCGACGCCGAGCGTGACGCCGCCGTCTACGACGCGCGCTCGACCTCTGACCGCGCGGCACGGGCCGAGGCTACGCTCGCGGCCTACGGGATCGGCCCCGGACACCCGAGCCTGTATCCCTCAGGCCACCGCGAGACACCGGATCAGGAGCCATGAGCACCACCGCCGCCATGCTGATCGCCGGTTGCATCGTCGCGATCCACGGCGCCGCACGCGCCGCCTGGTCACCGTGCGGGCAGTCGATGCTCGCGAGCATCACCCCGTTGGCCGAGCGCGCCCGTCAGAACTCGTGGCGGATCACCGCCACCGCATTCGCGATCGGTGCCGTAGCCGCCGGAGCACTGGCCGGGACGTTCTGGGCCGCGCTCGGCACGCTGCTGCCGCACGGCGTCTGGCGCGAATACGCGGTCGCCGCGGTGCTGGCCCTGAGTCTGCTGATTGACGCGACGCCGCTGCGGCGGCGGATGCCGCTCACCAAGCGTCAGGTCAACGAGGACTGGATGGCACGCTACCGCGGCTCCGTTTACGGCTTCGGCTACGGGTTCCAGCTGGGGATGGGGTTCATCACGCTGGTGGCATGCGCGGCGATCTACGCGAGCTTCGCGATCGAGTTGCTGTCGGGCACGATCTGGGTCGGTGCAGCGATCGGCGCGGTGTTCGGAGCGACCAAGGCCGCGACCCTGATCCCGGCGCGCACGGCCATCGATGGCGACTCACTGCTGCGGCTGCACCGGCGGCTGTTGGCGCTCGACTCGACCAGCGGGCTCGCCGTCGCCGGCGCCGAGGCACTCGCCTTGGTGATGGTCGTGGCGGTCATCGCCTGAAGTGAGATGAGAGTCGCGGCGCACGGCATCTCAGTCGCGGTACCTGACGGCTGGGATGCGCGCATCTTCCGCCGCAGCGACGCCGGTCCGGTGATGCACCTGGCCAGCTTCCCGCTGCTGGCCAGCGATGGCGACTTCGGCGCCGCAGCCACCGGCCGCATGCGCCCCGGCGACGCCTTCACCGCGCTGCTCGAATATCGCGACAGCGCCGCTATTCGCCCCGGTGTCGGGTTGTTCTCACCCGTCGGTCTGCCGGTCCCGAGCGGTGGTCTGGAGTTCAGCCCGCAGCACCTGCAGGTGACCCGCGGCGGCCAACTCGGCTGGCAGCGGTTCTTCACCGATCACGGTCGCACCTGCTGCCTCTATGCGGTGCTGATGCCACGTTTCGCCGAACGCGAGCCGATGGCGCGGGAGCTGGCCAAGGTGATCCGCACGATCAAGCTCCAGCCGGCCGGCTAAGACGACCGGCTGAGCCGACCGGCTGAGACGACCGCTGAGCGCCGGCGCTACGGCTTCAGCGTACGCGCGGGCTAGCCCGGTTGCCGTGCGCGACTCGAGGCGTAGGATCACGAGCATGAGCACGTTTGTGTTGCGACTGAAAGCACCTCGGCCCGGGTTCGCGCAGACGATGACCGACGCCGAGCGCGAGATCATGGGCCGCCATGCGGCGCATTGGGGTCCGTACCGGGAACGCGGTGAGTTGGTGGTGTTCGGTCCGATCCTGACCGACGATGACTCGTACGGTTTGGCCGTCGTCGAGACCGAGGACGAGCAGGCCCTGCGTGAGCACGCCGCGCAGGATCCGGTGGTAACCACCGGGACCGCCGTTTACGAGTTCGGGACGATGGCCGCGGGGACGGTCCGCCCGCGCTGATCAGGCCCGCAGCGGTGAGTGCCGCCCGTGAGTTCTAGCTGACCCGCACGGTGTGGCGCACGCTCGCGTGCATGCCGTCGCGGTCACCGATCGTGAGCGTCACGGTGTGTGTGCCCGCGGCTGAGAAGGTGTGCGACGGATCCTTGGCGCTCGAGCTGTCCGCCGATCCTGAGGCGCTGTCCCCGAAGTTCCATTTGTAGCTACCGACCGGACCGCCGCTGCCGCGCGTCACCGAGCTGCTGAACGTGAACGTGCTGCCCTGCGTTTGGGTGTCGGTGAACGCGGCAGTGGGCGCCAGCGGCCGCGCTGAGATCAGCGAGCCGTGATAGCTGGCGGCGTCATGCGAAACGCCCATCGGGCACGGGGTGGTATCGATCCGGCGGCGGTTCACGTACGTCGCGCGGATCGCGTCGGCCCAGCCGACGCCGCCGATCCGCACCGCGCCGGAGATCGTGACCGACACGCTGTAGGGATCGCGGCTGCCGTGCCGGTAAACGCGTCCCAGACACTTCAGCGGCGTGTAAAACACGGAGCTGCCGCGATAGCTGCCCCCGCGCTGGCGCCGGAGCGTGATCCAGTCGTAGATTCCCGCCGCGCGTTGACGGCGCAGCCGCACCGAGCTGCAGATGCTGCCACGACAGCCGCGACCCTCGAACCGCCAAAGCCGCACGACATGCTGCCCGCGGGTCTCGCCGCGCACGTTCACAGCGGTGGTGATCACACCGCGCAGCTTGAAGCTTCCCACCAGCCTGCCGGAGCCACCGTTCGACACCGCCGAAGCCACAGCTGCCACGTGATGCGCGGTCAATGGAGCAGCGGCTGCGTCGCCGGCCGCGCCAAGCACGGCAACGACCGCCGACGCCAGCAGCGTCGCGAGCACCGTGCGCGGTCTCGGAATCGTCCTCATCGCTCGTCCAGCCTGTGGTCACTCGGTTGTGGTCACTCGGCATCCTGCCCCAGACAACTCTACGGCCATCGCTTCCATCGGCGACCTGCCCCGGTTAGGATGCGGCGACGATGCCCCCCGCCGGTGACTCCAGTGGCCTATCCGTGCCCGATCTGCATCCACTGTCGCTGCTCGACTCGCTGTTCATCTGGGGTGAGCGCCGCAACACGATGATGCACGTCGCCGGGTTGCTGCAGTTCGAGCTGCCCGCCGACGCCGGCCCGGCGTATCTGCGTGACATCGTCTCCGAGGCCAAGGCCAACGGCGTCGTGCAGCCGCCGTGGAACCGCAAGCTGCGCCCCGGCGGGGCGCTCTGGAGCCCGCTGCACGCATGGGTCACCGACCCCAACGTGGACCTCGATTACCACGTGCGTCGCAGCGCCCTGCCCGGTCCCGGCGGCGAGCGCGAGCTCGGAGAGCTGGTCTCGCGGCTGCACTCAAACCAGCTCGACTTCAGTCGCCCACCCTGGGAGCTGGAGTTCATCGAAGGTCTGTCGGGCCGCCGCTTCGCGATGTACGTAAAGGTCCACCACGCGTTGGTCGACGGCTACAGCGCGATGCGGATCCTGGCGGACGGATTCTCGACCACGCCCGACGATCTCAGCAAGCCGCTGTTCTTCGCGGTGCCGCCTGCGCCGCGACCACGCCGCAGCGACGCTGACGCCAAGCGCGAAGCACCGTCGAGCGAGCTGGGATCGCTGGTGGGCGCTGCCAGGAGCCAACTGGGCTCGGCTGCGACGCTCGGTAAGCGCGTCGCGGAACCGCTGCTGCGGCGCGGTGACGCGGACCTGACGTCTGGTCTGCAGGCACCGGACTCGATCCTCAACAGTCGCATCGGACGCAACCGCCGGTTCGCGACCCAGCAGTATTCGCTGCCACAGCTGAAGTCGCTCGCCGCGGACAACGACGCGACGATCAACGATGTGTTCCTGGCGATCGTCGGTGGCGGTCTGCGCAAGTTCCTGGGCGAGATGGATCAGCTGCCGGAGCGCTCGCTGGTCGCGTTTCTGCCGGTGAACGTGCGGCCCAGGGGCGACGCCGGCGGCGGCAACGCGATCGGCGCGATCCTCGCCCGGGTCGGCTCAGATATCGAGGACCCACTGGAGCGGCTCGCGCGTGTCAGCGCAGGTACCCGTGCCGCCAAGGCGCAGCTCGAGGGCATGACCCCACAGGCGATCATGGCCTACAGCACGTACCTGTTCGCGCCCGCAGGCCTGCAGGCCGCCAGTGCGATCACGGGAATCCGGGGAGTGCTGCCGGTCAACTTCAACCTCTGCGTGTCGAACGTACCGGGACCGGCTGAAACGCGCTACCTGAAGGGCAGCCGCCTCGCGGCCTCATACCCGGTGTCGGTGCCGTACCACAGCATGGCGCTGAACATCACCCTGCAGAGCTACGACGACAAGCTCGGCGTCGGTTTCGTCGGCGACCGCGACACGCTGCCGCACCTGCAGCGGCTCGCGGTCTACACCGGCGAAGCGCTCGAACAGCTGAGCGCCGCCTGACCGGGGCGGGCGCGTTCTCGGGGCGGCACCTCGCAGACCGCGATCGGCCGGCGCAGCACCATCTGCACAGCGTTCTGCCGCAATCTCGACGTCGCCCACGAGCACCAGCTGGTCCGACAACAGTCGCTACCCTGCATCATCTGCAAAGCACCCGGAGAGGTGGCAGAGCGGTTGAATGCGCCGGTCTCGAAAATCGGTATGGGCCTTCGGTCCATCGGGGGTTCGAATCCCCCCCTCTCCGTAAATGTGATGAGTCGAGACATATGTCTCATGCGTCTCGGGACATGTGTCTCACTTTGGGGGGCTCGGCCAGCGGCCGGGCTCTCTTTGTTTGTTG
>CAVTRM010000011.1:0-389739 GCA_963737115.1 uncultured Actinomycetota bacterium | reverse complement strand
GGCCTCGTGGGCCGAAAGCACCTCGCGAACAGTGGCAACCGAGCCAAAGCCGTATTCCAAGATCTCAAGGGTATGGTCGTGTCGCTCGCGGGTGAGCTCGCCGACGGCATCAGATACGACGGTCACCTTGTAGTCGTGCTGAGCGGCATCGCGAGCCGTCGACTCGACACAGATACTGGTGGTCACGCCACAGATGACCAGCTCGGTGACCCCCAGGCTGGTCAGGATCGCCGGCAGACGAGTGCTTTGAAAGGCGCTGTAGCGAGATTTGTCGATGACGATATCTCCGCTGGCAACGATGAGCTCATCGACGATCTCCGCGTCCCATGATCCGGCAGCGAGCGACTGCATGGAGGGAATGGTCGGGTACTTCTCCACCAGAACACCGCCGTCCACGTAACCCTCGTGATACACGAAACGGGTGTAGACGACTTGAGCGTCGGCCCGATGCACATGGTCGATCAGTAGCTGGCACCCCGGGATCGTCGCACGGCACATGTCTATGTTCATCGAGGTGCCGGCCAGCATCTGGGAAAACGACCCGGCCGGGTGACAAAAGGCGTTCTGCATATCGATCACGAGTAGCGCCCATGTCGACCCTGATGCTGACCTACCGGGCCTAGGCGTCACCGTGAGGTTCCTTCGAGCCCGGCGAGCTCGGCTTCGTCAGCTCCAGGGGTAACCATCTCGAAGATGTTGTCGACCACCGTGTAGTCGTAGTAGCCCAGTCGCGCGATGGGTTTTACGCGCTCAATGTCGATCTTGCCGTCGACCCCGATGACGTCGTCGGCGATATGGATTAGCTCGACGCGACCGATGACAAGGTCAACCGTCGCGACCTCTGTGGCCGCTGGCAGCCTGATCGTTTGCAGATAGCGGCACTCGAAGTGACAGGGCGAAGCTTTCACGCGTGGGCCAGGCGCCAGGACGCTCGGCTCGGATTCGACTCCGGCCAAAGCGAATTCGTCAACGTTGGGACCGCTCGCTCTGGCTGACTCGCTGACCGCGTGTCGGAGGTCCCAGGTTGCCATGTTCCAAACGAACCATCCGGTTTCTTCTGCGTTACGAACCGTGTCTTTGCGGCCGCCGTGCACAGACTGGTTGGAAGCGAACATAACCATCGGGGGATCCCAAGTGAGGTTCTGCCACTGACTGAATGGAGCGAGGTTGGGCACGCCGTTATTCGATACGGTCGACAGCCATCCGATAGGACGCGGCACAGTGCAACTCTTGAATGGGTCATGCGGCAAGGAATGACCGTCTACGGTGTGATATTCCACCCTCAGTCCTTTGAGTTCGTGTTTCTGATTGTTGTGGGTTCCGGATCGGCGCAAGCACGCGCTCAGCGACCGTCGATCCGGTGTACCGGCCTGGTGGACGCGCCTGTTGAACCAGCTGGCGCTCCTGACTCGAATTCCAAGATCGCGCGGACGAAGACCTCGGCCCCGATCGGCAGGCAACGTTCATCGATGTCGAAGTCCGGGTGGTGGTGCGGTGCGACGATCCCTCGTGATGCACAGCCCGCGCCGAGCATGAAATAACATCCCGGCGCGAGCGCGAACAGGTCGGCTACGTCGTCTGCTACGGGCAGTGGCTCGATCTCGTGGAGGATCGCGGCAGGGGTCGCTTGGGCAGCTCTTCGAACCAGTTCGGCTGCTGATCCGTCGTTGACGACGGCGGGGACACTCGCTCCCCAGATAAGGCGGGACGTCATACCGGCGGCCTCAGCTACCCCGCCGACCATTTGTTCAACCCGTTTGATCAGGCGCTGACGGACTGAGTCTTCAAAGGCTCGCACCGTGCCTTGAAGCATGACCGTGCCCGGGATCGTGGTGGGGTCCGTGCCTCCGTGTATCGAACAAACGGACACGGATGCAGCGTCCATCGGAGATGTCTCACGTGAGATCAGGGTCTGGAGTTGCATCACCGTGGCAGCGGCGACCGGAATCGGATCACGGGCACGGTGCGGCAATCCCCCGTGGCCAGCGATCCCCTCAATCTCAAGCGAGAACTGGTCGCATGAGGCAAATATCGGCCCGCTGCGAACGCCCACCGTGCCAACCTCCATTTGACTCAGTACATGCAGTCCGAGCACGCCCGCGATAGAACGCTTGGTGAAGACGCCCGCGTCGATCAACGCCTGGGCGCCCCTGATCCGCTCCTCGTCGGGCTGGAACACGAACAACACCGGATAGCGAAGCCGCTCAGGACTGGCGCTCAGCAGAGCCGCGACACCCAGAGCAATCGCGCAATGGGCGTCGTGTCCGCACGCGTGCATGACGCCCTCGTTGCGGGACCGGTACGGCCGGCCGTCATCCGCCTCGGTGATCGTAAGCGCGTCAATATCGGCGCGGATGACCAGAAAGCCGCGATCAGATGCGTCAGCGTTTGGACCGATCAATTCAGCAGTG
This sequence comes from uncultured Actinomycetota bacterium, assembly GCA_963737115.1. Classification (GTDB taxonomy): domain Bacteria; phylum Actinomycetota; class Thermoleophilia; order Solirubrobacterales; family Solirubrobacteraceae; genus Palsa-465. The sequence goes on along the minus strand of CAVTRM010000011.1, from coordinate 387,328 downwards.
ACGCCGGTGCCGTCAAGAACCATCTCGGGGACCAGCCCGAACTCTGACAGCCGTCGAGCTATGAAATCGGCTGTCCCATGCTCAGACCCTGAAGGATCTGGGTGTTCATGGATGTAGCGCCGGTCGCTGACCAGAGCATCCGACTGGCGCCTGACCGCCTCCGAGATCCACGTGTCGGTTGCGCTGGCGTTTGGCGGGTTCATCTAATCCTGCTCCGAAAGGTTGGCGGCGAGTTCAACACCACGGCGCTGGTCGTCCGCTAGCTCGACGCCACCGACCATCGTTTCGTCTGCTGCCGCGTGCGTTTGCGCTGGAAGCTGGGCGTCGGCCAGGCGCTCTCGTCTTCGGACTCCGGGAGCAACCCACAACATGTACAGGCCACCACTCACCAGCAGCCCCACAATCCAAGCGAAATCGGCGCCGCCGAACGATTTGGCGAACGGGCCCTCAAAGAAGGTTGTGTTCATGAACGGAACCTCGATCGCGAGGGCGACGACGTAGGTGACCATCGCCGACCACGTGACCGCGCCATAACGACCTCTCCAGGTGAAGAGATCCTTGATCACGTACCCGTTGCGTCTGACCACGTAGAAGTCAAGAATGTTGATTGCGGTCCAGGGGATGATGAAGTACAGAACAAACAGGATGAAGTTCATGAAGTTCTGGATGAAGTTCCCGCTGACGATCATCCCTGGAATCGTTCCACCCAGGCCAACCACCAGTGCCACGGTTAGGCGGGTTGGCGTCGCGGCCGGGATCTTGGTCGAGGGAAACAGCCCGGCGATGACTGATAGAAAGCCGCTGTAGAGCGACATGACCTGCAGGACAATCAGCGAGAACGCGATGGTGGCGTAGGCGATCCAGGACGCTCCCGGGAACAATCCGCCGATGTAGCCGCCCGTGTTTTGAATGATGGCGTCGCCGGCCACGGCGCCGCCGAGAGCGCCCACGATCATCAGCCATATGGCCCCTCCAGCGGAACCCAGATACGTATAGATGAATGTCTTGGCGGTGGGAGTGTCCTGCGGCAGGTATCGGGAGTAGTCCGAGACGTACGGTGCCCATGTGAGCTGCCAGCCGGCGGCGATGGAGATCATCAGCAGGACCGTGCTCCAGTCGCTTGACCCGCCTGTGTGGATGTGTGAGCCAAGGAGCCTCACTGTGATGATCGCGAAGACCACGACGACAACGACCGTGAGGTACTTGTCGATCTTGTGGATCAGCTCATACCCGAAATAGGTAATGACGACCGCAATCACGCTGCCCAGCCACATCCCAAGTGTCAACGATATGTGCAGCAAGCTTGACAGCGTCTGGCCGATCAGCACCGAGCCGTTGATGTAGAAGCCGACGTACAGGATGAGCGCCACGAGCAATGGCAGCAACGCCCCGAAGATTCCGAATTGCGCGCGGCTTTGGATCATCTGCGGCAATCCCAGCTTCGGCCCCTGAGCCGAGTGGTAGGCCATAAATACGGCGCCGACCAGGTTGCCCACGATGATCGCGAAGATGGCCCAGCCCAGACTGAGTCCGAGCTCACTGGCAATGACACCGGTTGTGACCGAGCCGAGCTGAACGTTCGCAACGATCCAGATCCTGCTCAGATCCCCAGCTTTCCCGTGCCGTTTGTCGATCGGGATCGGCTCAATACTGAAGTTGTCGTTTGTCCTAAGGAACGCCGGAACTCGTGGACGACGTGCGCCACGTTGCTGAGTCACTGTGAGTCCTCCTCCGCCTATGCCTGAATGTCGCCGCCGGATTCGATGGCGGACCAATCGTGGGGAGCAACCATCCAGGCTTCACGCCTGCCCTCCCTGGGCAGGCAGTATGCAACCGGTATATCGGTTTGTCAAGCGGAGTTTATGCCGACCCTCTGGCGTTCACGGGAGCAGCGATCACGCTCAAGGCGAACTTCACGAGATAGTCGTTGAGAGCGGTAGACCCGGCGGCCGCTGCGGCCGAGTCCCGGGCGAGAATCGCGCTAAGGATCGAGCAATGCAGTCGGGAGCCAACCGCGATCTCAGTCTGCTCGTCAACCACGTTTGCGATCCAGAAACGCCGAGACAGCCCCTGCATGGGGGTAATTGCTGCTGTCAGGTACTCATTTTTGGCGCTGGACGCGATCAAGAAGTGCGTTCGCTTGACAGTTGACGCGTACTCTCTGAGCGTATGGCTGCCGCGCTCGATGTCCGCCAGCAGCTCTCGCATCGCTTCACGCTGGGAATTGCGTGCTCGCTCACAGGCCAGTTGTACTGCCAGTACTTCCAGCACGCGTCGCAGCTCCAGAAGCTTCAGCTCGGCATCCACGGAGATTGGCGGAACCAACACGCCCTTGTTCGGATGGATCTCGACCATCTGGTCGCGGGCGAGTTTCTGAAGCGCCTCACGTACTGGGGTCCGTCCCAGACCGGTCCGCTCCATCATCGCGGCCTCGGAAATCAACGACCCTGCGGGGATCTCCTGAAACACGATCATGTCCTCGATCTCTCGATAGGCGCGAACAGCTTTCCCCTCGGCTTGTTCCAAAATAGCTCCCGCTCAAATAGTCAACGCTCGGATGGTATGTCAGGCACCCGCATCTCAGCGGCCACAGGGTTCGGGCGCCGGTCAGGCCGCTCAATGGGGCGCCGCGGGCGTGGGGGCAGAAATACGAGGGCAGCCACGATTACCTGGCCGACATCAGCCAGCCGACGCTCGTCGTCAACGGCAGCAACGACGTCGTCATCCCGACGATCAAAGGTGACGGACTGATTGCTTGTCGGAGCTCGTGAGCTGCGTGAGCGTGCGGGCCACCGCATCGATTCCGGCAATGTCGTAGATCGACCGCTGCCGGCCGGCTCCACCACCCTCACGCACGAGCTCGGGTAACCGCTCCAGTTCGTCCTCGCAGTTCAGATCGGCCGCGTGGCTTCGCAGCTTGGTGAGAAGTTCGTCGAGCATCTCAGCCACCGGCCGCCGGCCACCGGCGGGATCGATCAGTTCGGCGTTGACACCGGAGCGACCGGCTCTGAAGATGCTCTCAACCAGGATTTCCGGAGCGACCGCCGGCAGTGGTTCGGGCTCTAGCGCGAGTGCCCTTGCTAAGCAGTGAACCAGCGCAGCTAGCGCGGCCAGGTCCGCGGTTGAGGTCTGGGTGTCGAGCGCTCGAACCTCGACTGTCCCAAGTCGGGGATGTGGGCGGACCTTCCACCAGAACCACGTGTAGTCCGGAACGTCGGCGGCCTCGGATAGTGCCTCGCTCATCTGGCAGAAGTCCTGGTAGTCAGCCATCGCGCGGGGAATGCCGGATCGCGGCCACGAGCGCATGGTCATATCGCGAGCGGAGGCGAGCCCGGTGTCACGCCCATGGCGGAACGGTGAGTTGGCCGATAACGCCAGCAACAGCGGAAGATGATTACGCAGGCCGTTGAAAACCCGGATGGCGGTGTCGGCATCGGGCATGCCGACATGAACGTGGAGTCCCGCGACCGGAGTGATCACGGCGTCGCCGAGCAGCTCGTGAACGATCTCGTAGCGCTCCTTGTCGGTGATCGCAGCATCGCCTTCCTGGGCGGTGGGGTGCGTGCCCGCGGCGAGCATCCCAGCGCCAGTGGCGATGACCGCGTCCCGCAGCGCCTGAATCTCCCTCGCTGCGTCACCCGCGGTAGCGTGCACTCCGGAAATGAGTTCGACCTGGCATGCGTGCAGCTCACGCTCAACCGTGCCGGACACGTCACCGACGCGTCGCAGCACTTCCGCGGAGCTGTTGGTTTCCCGCCCGCTGGCTGGGTCGACGAGGAACAGCTCTTCTTCAACACCCAGCGAGAACGGCGTGCCTCTTCCAAACTCGTGCTCGGAAAGCAGGTCTTTGCCGGATCGGCTCACTGCCGGCTAACTCTAGCTCGCATGACGTTCCTGATCATTCCCGCCCGCGGAGAGTGGCTGTGGGTTTACCAGCTCGGCCGAATGGGTATCGAAACTCTGGCAAACGACAGGTTCCGTAGGGCTGATCGCGGCTCCGGAGCGGAAGAGGAGTAATCACTCATGCTGACGGACGAAGACATTAGGAACGGCGCCGATGGCGGCACCGGCGACGGTGGCGCGGACGGCCCCGCCGAGCCAGGCCCTGAAGGGCCTGCCGACGGCGGCGCCGATGGCGGCACCGGCGACGGCGGTGCAGACGGTCCCGCTGAGCCAGGTCCTGAAGGGCCTGCCGACGGCGGAGCCTAATCGGACGCCAGGAGTCTGATGGCAACGCAGCTTGTGAGCTCGCGCGGCGTGGCGCTTTCGCGCTGCGTCGCGTGCTCGACAGAAACCTTCGCAGACTCCTATTGGAGCCGGTCGCCGCTGCTCTCGCGAGCCGATGAGCTGACCGCGGACTTCGCTGACCTGTTCTCGCCCGCGGCCGTTGACGAGCTCGCTTCGGAGCGCGGCCTGCGCACACCGTTCATCAGGATGGCCAAGGACGGGGTTGTTCAGTCGGCAGGTTCCTTCACCAGAGGCGGGGGCGCCGGGGCCGCAATCGCCGATCAGGCTGCCGACGACAAGATCACGTCGGCCATGGCCGACGGCACCACGCTGGTGCTTCAGGGATTGCACCGCACCTGGCCGCCGCTGGTGCGGTTCGGGTCGCTTCTGGCCGCGGAGCTGGGACATCCCGTCCAGATCAACGCCTACGTCACTCCACCCCAGAGCCAGGGCTTCGCCCCGCATCACGATGTTCACGATGTGTTCGTGCTTCAGATCGCCGGCAGCAAACACTGGACGATCCACGAGCCCGTCGTCAGTGACCCGCTCGATAATCAGCCGTTCAGCAGCTTCAAGCAGGCGATCTCTGAACGCGTCGGTGAACGGCCGCTGATCGACACCACGCTCGAGCCCGGCGATGCGCTCTATCTGCCGCGTGGTGTGATCCACTCGGCCGAGGCGCTCGGCGAGACCTCGATCCATCTCACGGTCGGCATCCACCCGATAACGCGAACGCTCCTGTCCAGGCTGATCTTCGATGAACTTCAGAGTGAGCCGGAGATACGCCGGTCCCTGCCGATGGGTGTCGATCTCTCCGACCCCGACACGCTGGCGCCGCATGTTCACGCGACGATCGATGTGCTGCGCGCAGCGCTCGACACCGTTTCCGAGGCAAAGATCGCCGACCGGGTCGCGGCCGACCTCATGCAACGTACCCGCCCAGAGCCGATCAAACCGCTGACGCAGCTCAGCGCGCTCGACACGCTGACGCCCGATACGCAGCTGTGCTGCCGCGGTTCCCTGCGGTTACAGATCCGGACTGTCAACGACGAGGCGGTCGAGCTTGTGTTCCTGGATCGGACACTCAGTCTCCCGGCGGTGACGACCGCCGCGATCAATCTGATCTCGGACGGCGAGGTGTTCACGCCCTCCGAGCTGCCCGGCCTGGTCAATGAAGAACAACTCGTCCTCACTCGCCGATTGCTCCGTGAGGGCCTGATCATTCCGGCATGAGTACGACGCAGTCTCCGCAGCCGGATCAGAGGCGCTGCGCCGCCCGCGCCCAGGACCGCGGAGACCCGATGCTCGGGACAGCATTCCCGGCCGCGCGCCTGCTGCTGGTCGAACAGCCGTTTCCGTGGGGCCATGAAGGGCTGCGCACCTCGCGCTTTGATCATCAGCTCGCCCGCTCACTGGAAGCACGCTGCAGCGAGGTCGGCGTCCGTGTGCTCGCGATCCGGGAGCCAGGCCGCCGCATCAGCCAGGCGCAGCGACGCTGGGCGCTGGTTGATACCCGCCGCGCGACCCGCACGGTGACGTGGGGCCGATTCACTGAAGATCACGAGCTGCTGGAGTTGCCGCTGGACGGCTCATACGGGGAGCCACGCGCGGACCCGCTGTATCTGGTCTGCACGCACGGTAAGCACGACCCCTGCTGCGGCCAACTGGGCCGTCCGCTGTGCGCAGCATTGTCGGAGCTGCGACCTGAGCAGGTCTGGCAGACAAGCCATATCGGCGGCTGCCGCTTTGCCGCAAGCGTGCTAGTGCTGCCGCTCGGTCTCGTATACGGTCGCGTGTCTCCCGAGCACGCGCAATCCGTCGTCTCGGCAACTGAGGCGGGCGAGGTGATGGCGACGAACGTACGTGGTCAGGTCGGCGTTCCGCCTGCGGCGCAGGCGGCGATTGCCTTCGCGCATGCACAGCTCGAGTTCCCCCGCCACGACGACATCACACTCGTCTCCGCGCAAAAGCTTGACGGCTCGGTCGTGGCCGTGCGACTCGCGACGCCACGCGGCGAGATGGTCGTCACCGTTCAGGAGGATCGCGTCAACGCGTCGGGCTTGACCTGCGCGTTTCCGCAGGACAGCTGGTTCATGTCGCACACGCCGCTCGCGATATATATCGATGACGGCGTGCAGACGATAGACATCACCGATCCCGAACGCGACTGTGGCGAGTGGCGTTCATCGTACGCCTGAGTGCCGCTCTACCACACGATCACCCAGGTCGGCTCTCAAGCGTCTCCGTCAGTTTCGCGATCGCAAAGCCCCACGCCTGACCGGGCTTCGTCTTCGGCGGTAACGAGATCTCGTCCGGGTTTGTGACGCAGTCAAGCAGCGCTGGACCCGGATGCCCGAGGATGTCCCGGACCGCCGCGGTCAACGCGTCGGGTGATTCGATCCTTACCGCGTGCAGGCCGGCAGCGTTAGCGATGGCGGCGATATCCACCCCCGCAAGGCTGGTTCCGAACTCCGGCATACCGGCCTGTTCCTGCTCGAGTTTGACCATTCCGAGGCGCCCGTTGTTGAACACGATCAACTTGACCGGCAGCTCGTGCTGGACGGCAGTGAGGATGTCGCCGAGCAGCATCGTCAGGCCCCCGTCGCCGCAGAACGCAACGACCTGACGGTCGCGATCCAGCGCTTGGGCACCGAGCGCCTGCGGCATTGCGTTGGCCATTGAACCGAGGTTGTAGGAGCCGAGTAGGCGCCTGCTCCCCCGGAGCGTCACGAAGCGCGAGAGCCAAACCGTTGACATGCCGGTGTCGGTGGTGAAGATCGCGTCGTCGGCAGCGTGGCGGTCGACCTCGACCGCCAGCGCTTCGGGTCGGATTCGATCCTGTGGATTGTCAAACGCACTGCGAACCTTCTCGATCACGCCGCGGGCGTCGTAGTTCGGGTCGGCCAGTTGCAGCTGGCGCTCGCGCCATTTCGCATAACGCGCCGCCGCGTCGTCCAGATGGCCGTCGTCCGGTTTGTCCGCAAGGCGATCCAGCAGGTCGATGATGGCGAGCCTGGCGTCGCTCACGACAGCGAGATCGACCGGGGTCCGGCGGCCGATATGCGCGGGCTCGACGTCGATCTGTATCACGGTCTTGTTCTTCGGATACCAGTCCGGGTAGGGAAAGTCGGTGCCGATCATCAGCAGCAGGTCGCAGCTGTCAAACGCATGCTGGGCGGCGGGATTGCCGATCAGACCGCTCTGACCGACCTGGAAGCGGTTGTCGCGCTCAAGGTTTTCCTTCGCCTTGAGCGTCAGCACCATCGGAGAGGAGAGGCGATCAGCCAGCGCGAGCACCTCGTCGCGAGCGTCTATCGCGCCGTGGCCGACCAGCATCGTCACCTTGTCGACGCCGTCGATGAGCTCAGCGGCCTGGCGCAGCTGCTCGCCATCAGGTACCCGCTGCGCAGAGGTCGACGCGAAGCGCGGTGTCCTCGCAGGCGCATCGAGGGCCCCAACATCGCCGGGAATCGTGAGGACGGCCACGCCGGGACGCTCGAGCGCCGCCTCAACGGCCTGCTCCAGTAGCCGCGGCATCTGGTCCGGGGATGTGAGCGTTCGGCAGAACTCTGAGACATCGGAGAAGACAACATCGTTGTCGACTTCCTGGAAGAAGTCGCTGCCGATCTCCGCGAGTGGAACCTGGCCACAGATCGCGAGCACCGGCGCGTGCGACTTGCGAGCGTCATAGAGGCCGTTGAGCATATGCAGCGAACCGGGCCCGACGGTCCCCATACACACGCCCAAAGTGCCGGTCAGCTGAGCTTGCGCGCCGGCGGCGAACGCGCCGACTTCCTCGTGGCGAACCCCGATCCATTCGATCCGATCATCGCGACGGATCGCGTCGGTGATCGGATTCAAGGCGTCCCCGACCACACCCCAGACGTTGCGCACGCCGAGGTCGACGAGCCCGGACACCAGCGATTCGGCGATTGTCGGCATGGGCTACCTCCTGGCGTATGAATAGAACGAATCGGGGTCGGCCCGGTCCCAATCTCCCGCCCATTCCGGCGGCGGTTCGTCAAGCAATTGCCCCGGGGAGAGCCAGTCGTAGAGCTCCGCGTAGCTGCGGGTGGTGGTGTGATCGACGCGCCGCATCAGGTGATGCGGGCTTACCTGTTCAGGACCCTCGAGACCCATCGATGCGATCAGGCGCTGCGCCTCGGCGACAGTCGCGTGCTGGTAGCTGTAGACCCGCTCGGTCTTGTTAGGTACGTCAAGCGCGCGGCTGCGTTTCGGGTCCTGGGTGGCGACCCCAACCGGGCAATCGTTGGTGTTGCACCGCTGCGACTGGATGCATCCCACCGCCTGCATCATCGCCCGTGCGGCGTTGGTGTAGTCGGCGCCCTGGGCGAGTCGCTTGACGATGTCAGATCCGGTGGCCACCTTGCCGCTGGCGCCAAGCTTGATGCGGTCTCGCAGACCGCATCCAACCAGCGCGTTGTGAACCATGATTAGGCCCTCGGTAAGCGGGGTGCCGACGTGATCCGAGTACTCGGCCGGCGCCGCGCCCGTCCCACCCTCCGCGCCGTCGACGACGATGAAATCCGGAGTGATCTGCTCCTCAACCATGGCCTTGCACACCGCCAGCAGCTCGTGCCGAAGGCCGACACAGAGCTTGAATCCGGCCGGTTTACCGTCCGCCAATTCGCGCATTTGAGCGATGAACAGAACCAGACCGCGAGGCGTCGAGAAAACCTTATGGCCGGGCGGGCTCACGCAGGTTTCCCCCTGCGGCACCGCACGCGCATCGGCGATCTCGGGGGTCACCTTCGGCCCTGGCAGAACTCCTCCGATGCCTGGCTTTGCCCCCTGGCTGAGCTTGAGTTCGACCATCTTGACTCGCTCATGAGCAGCCCGCTCGGAGAATTGCTTGGCATCGAAGTTGCCGTCCTTGGTGCGGGCGCCAAAGTAGCCGGTGCCCAGCTCCCAGATGACATCGGCGCCTTGGAGATGGTGTCGGCTCAGCCCTCCCTCCCCGGTATCGTGCGCGAATCCGCCCTTGGCTGCGCCTTGGTTGAGCGCGGTGAGCGCGGCACCCGACAGTGCCCCGAAGCTCATGCCGGAAACGTTCAGCAGTGCAATCTCGTACGGCCGCGTGCAGTCTGGTCCTCCGACCGAAACCCGTGGGACGGCGGCGGGCGGATCCTGCGATTTCAGGGAATGCAGCAACCATTCATAGCCCGGATGCCCGACATCGCGTTCGGTGCCGTAGGCCTGCTCATCAGCAATCCCCTTCGCGCGTTCATAGATCCCCGATCGCGTGTCGCGATCATAGGGTCGACCGTCGGTGTTGCGCTCGATGAAGTATTGCTGTAGCTCGGGGCGGATCCCTTCCAGGATGAACCGCATGTGGCCGAGGATCGGGTAGTTACGCAGGATCGAGTGGTGTCGCTGGACCAGGTCGTATACCCCGACCAGCAACACCAGCGCCAGGAGTACCGATACGACGATCCATCCACTCCATCCGGTGACTACGGCAAGCACGATCGCTGCTGCCGTGGTGAGCGTGGCGCCGACGAGCGCTATGAATCTCATACGGCTCTGACTACCCAGCCTGCGCTGACCGAAATCGCGAAAAGTGGGCAAGTGGGTCACCACCGCTCGCGTCGCTTGTTATCGCGTTGGTGGGCAGCGCCAGAAACCGCGGCGCCCAGTCATGCGCGCAACGGGCGTCTCGTCCTACTGACGAGCCCAGGTCATCTGACCGCCAGACGGGGAGCGTCAAGCGGAAGATGATTACTCGGACTGAAATCCGGGTAGGTCTCCACACGGAAACCACAATTGAATGGAGCCCCTTTGATCATTCTGGGCATCATCCTTCTGATCATCGGCGCCGTGGCCGCGATTCACATCCTCTGGATTATCGGGGCCATACTGCTGATCGTCGGACTGATTCTTCTGCTGATGGGTTCGACGAACCGGGCGGTCGGCGGCCGCCGACACTACTTCTGAGCGATCGTGGCCCTGCTGCCGGCTGGTAGCAGGGCCACGATCTGACCACCGCCACTCTGCCGCAAGCAGCCCACCGAGCCGGGAAGCGACTCCGGCAACTACCTGGTCAGGCTGTTCATGTAAACTTCTACAACGTGTTAGACAGTGAGCTCAGCATCAGCGATGTTGTTGACAGGACCGGAGTCAGCGAACAGGCGCTGCGAATGTGGGAGCGGCGTTACGGCTTCCCGCAGCCCGCCCGCACCGACAGCGGTCGTCGCCGCTACAGCCAAGCTCAGGCTGATCAGGTCTCAGACGTGCTGGCAGCTCGCGATGCCGGGCTCTCGCTGAGAGCCGCGATCGATCGCGTCACCGCACCTCGCGACCCCGGCGGGATGTCTCTATTCGCGACGATCCGCAGCCATGCCCCTCAGCTCGAAGCGCGGCTGATCCGCAAGCCTGCACTTGTCGCGTTGAGCCATGCGATCGAGGACGAATGCATGGCGCGTGCAGAGATACGCGTGCTCTTCGGCTGCTTTCAACGTGAGCGTTTCTACAGACAGGAGCAAACCCGGTGGCGTGAACTCGCAGCCGGGGCCGGCGTCGCAGCTGTGTTTGCGGACTTCGCACCCACGCCCGATTCTGGTGCAGGTGTGTCTCCGGCTCGCCTTAGCGGCTCACAGCCGGTGGAGATTCCGATCGCCGCGGGTCATCCGCTCAGACGAGAGTGGGCCGTCGTTTGCTATGGCAACCACTGCGCGGCCGCTCTGGTCGGCAGAGAGCCCGCATCCTCGGCTCCGGAAAGCGGAACCTCCGCGCGAGCATTTGAAACGGTCTGGACCGTAGACCCGGTGCTCGTTCGATATCTCGCACAGACCTGCGCGCAGGCCGCGTCAGTCGCTGACGCAGCGATCGTCGACGCGGTCAACGGCGTGGACCACGCAGCACTCAGTCCCGGCGGCCGCCTCCAATTGGCCACCGCGGTGATCGACCGGACGCTCGCCGGCCTGCCCTGAGATGAAATTCGAATCAACACAGGGGACGTAGAGTTGCGGATCGCGATCATCGGAGCCGGAGTATCAGGACTGACGAGCGCCTATCTGCTCGCGCGGCTGCACGAGATCACCGTCTTCGAAGCCTCCGACCATCCGGGCGGCCACGCCAACACGATCCGCGTCGATACGGCCCACGAAACCCACCACCTCGACACTGGGTTCGTTGTCTTCAACGATCGCAACTACCCCAATTTCGAGAAGCTGATCGCGCTACTGCGGGTCGACTCACAACCGTCTGACATGAGCTTCAGCGTCAGTGACGGCGTCGGAAACTTCGAGTATTCGAGCGGATCTCTGAGCGGGCTGTTCGCGAATCCCCGGAACCTGGTCAGCGCCTCATTTCACCGCATGCTCGCCGACGTCCCACGGTTCCAGCGTGCGGCGCGCGAGTTGCTGCGCAGTGGCGACGATCGCGTATCGCTGCGGGACTGGCTCCGTATACAGGGGTTCTCGACGAAGTTTGTCGAGCGGCTGATCGTTCCCCAGGTCGCAGCCGTGTGGTCGGCGGACTCGACGCAGTTATGGAGCTTCCCGGCCCGCTTCCTTGCACAGTTCTTCGAGAACCACGGAATGCTTCAGCTCCACCAGCGTCCTCGCTGGCGAACCATCACGGGCGGCTCTGCACGTTACGTGGAGGCGCTCACCGCCGGCTTCAGCGACCGGATCCGCCTGCGTACGCCCGTGCAGCAGATCTCCCGCTGCGGAGAACAGATAGTCGTTCAACCGCGCGGTTCTGCGAGCGAGCAATTCGATCACGTTGTCGTTGCAACGCACGCTGATCAGGCCCTGGCGATGCTGTCCGACGCCTCGGACTCCGAGCGGGCGATCCTCGGCGCGATCCCCTATCAGCCCAACGAAGCGATCCTTCACACCGACACCAGCGTATTGCCCCGACGGCCGCGCGCTTGGGCAAGCTGGAACTTCCAGCTCAGGAACCAAGGCGGCCCGGCCGCCGTCACATATCACCTCAACCGCCTGCAAGCGATCGCGAGTTCCGAGCAGTACTGCCTGTCACTGAATATGCGTGACTCGATCGACCCTGGCCGTGTCCTGCGACGGATCCAATACGCGCATCCCGTGTACACCCCTGACGGGGTCACCGCCCAGCGCAGAGCGACCGAGATCTCGGGCCGCAATCGCACCCACTTCTGTGGCGCTTACTGGGGCTGGGGGTTTCATGAGGATGGGGTCATGAGCGCGTTGCGGGTCGCCGAGCACTTTGGAGTACGACTGTGAGTGCGCCTGACAACAGCAACAGCTGCCTCTATGAGGGACTCCTCCGCCACCGCCGCGCACGTCCGCGTCGGCAGTTCACGCACCGGATCGTCCTCTTCTACGTTGATCTGGCCGAGCTCCCGGAACTGCTCGGCGGACGCTTCGTTCGTAGCAGGCCCGGCATCCATCGATTCCGCCGCCGCGACTACCTCGGCGACCCCGGCGTCGCTTTGGAGCGCGCGGTGCGTGACACCGTCGCCCGGCAGACGGGCATCCGCCCGGGCGGGCCGATTCGGGTCCTGACCCAGCTGCGTTCATTCGGCCACTGCTTCAACCCAGTGAGCTTCTACTACTGCTTTGATTCCAACGGCACACTCGAGGCGGTGTTGGCTGAGGTGACCAACACCCCGTGGGGAGAGCGTCAGGCGTACGTCTTGCCCGGGGGCCACGGCCGCGTCGAGAAGGAGCTGCATGTCTCACCGTTCATGGGCATGGATCACGCCTACGCGTTCGACGCACCCATTCCGGGCGCGGGTTTGAGCGTTCAGATCCAGAACCTGCAGGCCGGAGAGACCGTCTTCGAGGCGTCGCTCTCACTTACACGGACCGAGCTTTCAAGCTCCGCAATGAGACGACTGGCGGTTCGCTACCCGTTCGCGACGATCCGCGTGTTGGCGTTGATTTACCTCCACGCCATCGGCATCCGCCTGGCCGGGGTGCGACCTTTTCCTCACCCGCGGAGAGCCGAGACTTGAACCGGAGATTCTCGGCCGTGATGGTCGATCTGCTCTTACGCGGCATCCGCGTCGGCTCACTGACCGTGATCGATCCGAGCGGCCATCGACGCCGCTACGGCCACGGAACTCCAGAAGCCACAATTCACGTGCACTCCGAGCGGGCCTGGCCGCAGTTCCTACGAGGCAGCCTCGGACTCGCCGACGCATACGCGGAGGAACTGTGGGACTCACCTGACCTGGTGGCGGTAATCAGAGTGGCCGCCAAGAACATGCCTTACCTCGATCGCCTGCGCCGTTGGGCGTTGCCGCTGACGCTGCCGTTATCGCTTCTGCGGGCGGGATTTCGTCCTCACGGCAAAGCGCAGCGTCGACGAGACGTCGCGCAGCACTACGACCTCGGAAATCAGCTGTTTTCGCTGATGCTGGATCCGACGCTGACCTACTCATGCGCGCTATTTGAGACGCCGGATATGCCACTCGAGGAAGCGCAGCTCGCGAAGCTCGAGCGGATCTGTGAGCGGCTCGAGCTGGGACCGTCGGACCGAGTATTGGAGATCGGTACCGGCTGGGGATCGTTTGCGCTGTACGCGGCACGGACCCGCGGATGTCATATCACCACGACGACGATCTCGAACGAGCAGTATCGCCATGCGTCGGACGCGGTCAGCGCGGCCGGACTCAACGACCGCGTCACGGTCCTGAATCGCGACTACAGCGAGCTGCAGGGCCGCTATGACAAGCTGGTGTCGATCGAGATGATCGAGGCGGTTGGCTGGCGCCGACTCGGACACTTCCTTTCGCGGTGTTCGCAGCTGCTCGAACCTCACGGGGCGATGCTGCTGCAGGCGATCACCGTCGACGACTACGCATACCCGGTAGAACGGGCGTCAAGCTCGTTCATCAAGGACTACATCTTCCCCGGAGGTTCGCTCCCGTCACTGTCCGCTATCAGCCAGCAGCTGGCACGAGGCACGGACTTGCAGATTCAGTGTCTCGAGGACATCACGAGCCATTACGCGCAAACGCTGCGGTGCTGGCGGGAGGAATTCCTGACGCACTCCGAGGAACTCGAGGCGCTGGGCTATGACCGCCGCTTCAGGCGGATCTGGGAGATGTACCTCGCATACTGCGAGGGCGGCTTCACCGAACGCCGGATCACCGACATCCAGGTGCTCCTGGTCAAGCCCAAGCACCCCGCCGTGGGCGCGTTCAGGCCTCGGGTCGTGGGGGTCGAGGCCAATGCTGCGTGAGGCATCGCGGCGTGAGACCCCGGGCGCGACGCGCTACAGACTGCTCGACGTTGCGCTGCGAAGAAGGCTCCTGGCAGACCCGGTTCTGAGAGCCGGCTCCTGGCTTGCCACCGTCGCGCGCGAACGCCACGAACTTCGCGGTGGTGTTGAAGCCCAGGAGCAGCGCCAGGAGGCGCTGCTTGAGCGCATGCGGTCCGGTCCGATCGCTGAGCAGACCGCCGCAGCGAATGAACAGCACTATGAGCTTCCCGCCGAGTTCTTCGGGCTGGTGCTCGGGCCGCGGCGGAAGTACTCGTGTTGCCTTTGGGAGCCGGGCGCGGTCGGCCTCAGCGAAGCCGAGGACGCGATGCTGGAGTTGACCTGTGAGCGCGCCGAGGTGCGTGACGGGATGCGAATCCTCGACCTGGGATGTGGCTGGGGATCGCTGTCGCTGTGGATCTCGACGCGGTATCCAAACGCCGAGATCACCGCGGTTTCAAACTCCAACTCGCAGCGGCAGTTCATCGAGGCTCGTCGCGACGATCTCAAACTCTCAAACCTCCGGGTGGTCACCGCCGATGTCAACGAGTATCACCCGGATAGGCGCTTTGACCGCGTGGTCTCGATCGAAATGTTCGAACACATGCGCAACTGGGAGGAACTGCTGCGTCGCATCTCGACCTGGCTCGAGCCCGACGGCAGCATGTTCATGCACGTGTTCTCGCACCGGACAGCGGCTTATACGTTCGAGGGGACATGGGCCTCCGAGCGGTTCTTCACCGCCGGAATGATGCCGAGCCATGAGCTGCCGCTGCGCTTTCAGGAACATCTCAAGGTCGATGCCCGCTGGGCGGTATCCGGAACGCACTACGCAAAAACGCTGGAGGCCTGGCTGACGCGGCTGGATGACCGGCGGGCGCAAGCGATCGAGATCCTGCGAGGCACTGGGCGCGACAGCCGCGAAGCGCAGACGCTGCTCGAGTCCTGGCGACTCTTCCTGATCTCAACCGCGGTGATCTGGGGCTACGATTCCGGCAACCGCTGGATGGTCAGCCACTACCGGTTCAGTCCACGAGCCGGCGCATGACCGCGATCGTCTGGTTTCGCCGTGACCTGCGAGTGCACGACCATCCACCGCTGACGGCTGCCCTGGCGGTCGACGATGTCGTAATTCCCGTCTTCTGCCTGGATCGGCGTCTGCGCGACGGGCGCCACCGGAGTGCGGCGAGGGACGCGTTTCTCAGAGCGTGTCTGCGCGACTTGGACGCGACCCTGCGTCAACTCGGTTCCGGACTCGTAGTCCTGGACGGCCGCCCCGAGCAGGTGCTGGGCGAGCTTGCGGCACAGGTCGATGCTCGCAAGGTGTTCGCCTGCGAGGATGTGAGCCCGTTCGCGCGGAGCAGAGACACCGCCGTCGCGGCGGCGCTGCGCAAGTCCGGTGCCGAACTCGCGCTGATGCCAGGCTCGTTCGTGATCGACGACTTCGACGGTACGCGAACCGGCAGTGGCAACCCATACACCGTGTTCACTCCGTTCTACCGCCGCTGGCTCCAGCAGCCGCGCCGCGCACCGGAACCGGCCCCGGTCGCATTGCCGGCGCTGCCGGCCTGCGTCAAGGTGCGCCGACACGCGGCGATGGAACAGCGCTCGGAGAACCGGTTCTGGCCGGGGAGCGAACGGGCCGCTCGTGAGCGCCTGAGCGCGTTCCTTGACCTCGTCATCGACCGCTACGGCGAGCGCCACGATACGGTCGGCGCCGCCGGTACCTCTGAGTTGTCGCCGTACTTGCACATGGGCTGCCTGTCACCGCGTGAGTTTGAGAGCAAGCTGCCTGACAGCGACGGTGGCGAAGCCGTCCGGCGCCAGCTCTGCTGGCGCGACTTCTACGCCTACGTGCTCTGGCACAACCCCGGCAATGCCCGGAACGAGCACCAGCTTCGGTACAGGGGACGCATCCACTGGAGCGACCAACGCGACCACTTCAACGCCTGGTGCGAGGGCTACACCGGCTATCCGTTGGTCGATGCCGGGATGCGGCAGCTGGCCCAGACCGGTTGGATGCACAACCGCGCGCGGATGGTCGTCGGCTCGTTTCTCGTCAAAGATCTCGGGATCGACTGGCGCTGGGGTGAGCGCTGGTTCATGCAGACCCTGATCGACGGGGACGAGGCCAGCAACAACGGCAACTGGCAGTGGATCGCATCGGTTGGAGTCGACACACAACCGCCGTCGCGGCGGATCTACAACCCGACGCTTCAGCAGCGACGATTCGATCCGGACGGCGCCTACGTGCGGCGCTGGGTTCCAGAGCTCGAGCTGGTCCCCGACGAGTTTCTCTGCGAGCCATGGAAGATGCCAACGCACCTGCAGGCGGAACTCGGCTGCGTAATCGGCGCGCAGTACCCCGCTCCGCTCGTTGATCACGCCGCGGCACGCCGATCCGCGATATCGCGCTACGCAGCAGCGCGCGGAGACTGAGCGTGACGGTTCTCGGCGCCACCGCACTCGCCGGCCTGGGACGGCCGACCATGGTCGCAGCGTTAGCGGTGGTCTTGCTGATGCTGGCCGGTTGGGTCCTCAGCCTCAGACTGCGAGACGCTTCCGTTGTAGACCCGCTCTGGGGCCCCGCATTCGTCGTGGTTGCGGCCGTCTGCGCGCTGACCGGCGACGGCGAGGCCGGCCGACGCTGGCTGCTGCTGGCCTGTACCGGGGTCTGGGGACTTCGGCTGGGTTGGCATCTGCTGAGACGCAAGCTCGCGGACCCCGGAGAGGACCGTCGCTACAGCGCGATGCGCGAGCGGCACGGATCCGATTTTGCGGTGTGGAGTCTGACGGTTGTGTTCGGGCTCCAGGCGCTGCTTGTGCTGGTGATCTCACTTCCGATTCAGGTTGCCGCCGACAGCCCGGATGCGATCTCGGCGCTGGTCGTGCCGGGGCTGCTGCTGTTCGTGATCGGGTTCGCGTTCGAGGCAATCGGCGACGAGCAGCTACGTCGCTTCAAAGCCGACCCCAAGCACGCAGGCGAGGTGATGGATCGTGGCCTGTGGCGGTACACCCGGCATCCGAACTACTTCGGTGACGCCTGCGTGTGGTGGGGCATATGGCTGATCGTGCTGCAGGCCGACGGCACCTGGTGGACGGTGATCGCCCCGATGGTGATGACATTTCTGCTGGTGCGCGGCTCCGGCAAGGAACTGCTCGAACGCGATATCGGACAACGGCGGCCCGGCTACGCAGACTATGTAGAGCGGACCTCAGGGTTCATACCAAGACGGCCGCGGAGCTGACTGCCTGGCGGCGATCCGGCTGACATTCATGTACCGCGGCGCACGCCGTCATCGCGTTCCTGTCAGGATGCGAGGTATGCCGGTCACGACTCTGGCGATCATCTCCGACACGCATATGCCGAGCAGGGGACGGACCTTGCCGGAAGTGTGCGTGGACCGCCTGCGGGCCGCCGATCTGATCATCCACGCCGGTGACCTGATCGCCCCGGAAGTGCTCGAGCAGCTGCGGGGGTATGGCGAGGTTGCCGCCGTGCACGGCAACATTGACACCGCCCAAACTCAGTCCCTGCTGCCGGCACGGCTCGAGCTAAAGATCGACCAGCTGCCGCTCGGAGTCGTGCATGACGGCGGACCTGCAGCCGGTCGCCTTGAGCGTTTGCAACGTCGGTTCCCGGAGGCCCGCGCTGTCGTCTTCGGCCACTCACATGTCCCGTTGATCGAGCGCAACGCAACCACCGGCTTTCAGATATTCAACCCGGGCAGCCCGACCGATAAGCGCAAACAACCCAAGCACACGATGGGTTGGGCTGAGGTCAAAGGCGCAGAGATCTCGTTCCAACTGGTGGAGCTGGACTGACGCTCAGGCTGTTTGCCCGAGGAACCCGTCGGCCCGTAGCGCCTGCGCGGCCAGATCGAACGGAGCGATCGAGGCCTGCGCGCGACAGAGAACGTGGGCGCCCTCCAAGGTCGTGATCAGCAGCGTGGCAACCTGCTCCGCGCGTTGAGCCTCGAGTCCGGCAACCACAAGCTGGGCCGCGAGCAGCCGACACCACTCCTCCAGCGCCTCACCGGATGCCAGCTGCAGGTGACTGCCGGGAGCCGCCTCGGTGGCCACCGCCGCAACCGCGCAGCCGGCGCCCTCGGCGGACTCGGCGACAACCGGCCGCACCAAGCTCAGAAACGCGTCGACCAACTCTGCCGCAGACCTCGCCGGAGGCAAACTCCGCAGCGCCGCGCTGACCGCGCCCCGGTTCTCCGCCACGGCAACACCGACGAGTTCAGCCTTCCCACCCGGGAAGTGGTGGTAGACGCCCCCGCGCGCGGCGCCGCTCGCAGCCAGGACCTCGGTAAATGAGGTCCCCGCGTACCCGCGTCGTCGCAGCGACTCCACGGTCGCGGCAACCATCCGCTCTTTCGTGTGCTCAGCCATTGACTAGTACGACCATACTAGCTACAGTGCCTCGGCGACTAGTACGCACGTACTAGCGAATCTCAATCAAGGAGCGAGCCATGCCCATCACCGTCACAGCGCCGCGCGGAGTTCTCACACCGACCGGCGAGCGCGAGATCCTGCCGCGACTCACCCAGGCCCTGGCAGAAGCCAGCGATGCCGCCGACCGCCCGGATGTGATCGCGACCATCGGCGGCACGGTGCATCGCCTCGATCCCAGTGACATCTACGCGGGCGGTCGCCCGCGTCCGGTCGTAATGGTCGAGCTGAAGCTGCCAGAGGTCGTGCTCAGCACGCTCGAGCGTCGCGCGCGCTTCATCTCGGACGCGACCGAGATCGTCGACGAGCTGAGCGTCGACGGGCATGAGCGTGACGACACCTGGGTCAACATCCTGCACGCGCAGGACGGTGCCTGGGGCATCGGTGGTGTCAGTCTGACCAACGCCGTTCTAACGGCCTAAGCAGCTGGGTGCGCCCGAGACCCCTTGGGCGCACCCACCACCCGTTGCATCAGCCGGTTATCAACTCACGAACCGCCCGTCACTTGCCGAGGAGCGCGCACACGGCGGCTCCCTGCAGTGCTCGCAACTGCGACAGCAGCCGTCCCTCGGGGGCAGCGATGTTGAACGACGTAGTCACGGAACTCTTGCCATTGGCCGTGGCCGCCGCCCACTGGACGTATCCCGGGAAATTGCCGGTGTGTCCATACACCACACCGCAACGCGTCCGGTAACGAAACAGTCCGAGCCCAGACGAGTTCTGACCCGGACCGGCCGGGCTCGAGTTCCCAGCGACGAAGCGCATCTGGCTCTTGCGCTGAGCCGCACCGAAGAAACGCTCGGACAGGTCCGCACGGATGAACGTGGCGAGGTCGGCGGGCGTGGAGACGATCGCGCCCGAGGCCCACGCGCCGCTCGGGCTGAGCAGCGTCGTAACGTCCTGCGGCGCGGCGCCGGCTTGGACCTGGTAACCGTGGATGAACGGTGACGGGAGTGAGATCCGGCGAGTCGGGAAGCTTGTTTGGGTGAGGCCAGCCCGTTTGAACACGAACTGTTTGAGCAGATCACCAAACGGCTTGCGCGTGACCTTCTCCGCGATCAGACCAACGACGATGTTGTCCGTGTTTGAGTACTCGAACTTGGCGCCGGGCGTGAACTTCTCGCCGTCGTCTCGTACCCAGCCGATGATCTTCTGCGGGGTCACATAGCCGTGTGGATGCTTTGTGGCCTGTTCGATGAATCCCGCTGACTTGGTGTAGTCGGGCAGGTCGCTGGTGTGGTTGAGCATCTCCCGCACCGTCACCTTCGACCAGCTGCTGGGCATTTGGCTACCGAGCAGATCCCCGATTGTTTGGTCGAGTTTCAGTCTGTGCTCCTGCACGAGCCTCAGCGCCACAGCGGCCGTGAACGCCTTGGTGATGCTTGCAATGCGCATGTGCTGACTGAGCCTCGGTACCCCAGCTCTGCTCACATCCGCACGGCCGGCGGAGAGCACGGTGGTATGGCCGTGCCGGTAGAGCGTGACGATCCCGCCGACGGGCCCGCCCGGCTCCTTGACGAACTGCCTGAGCAGCGCCGCGACCGTCTTGTCGGTCGTGTGACTGTGGATGCCGGCCTGGCCCTGCACCGGCATCGACAGCGCAGCGGCCGCTGTCGCGGTTGCCAACGCCGCTGCGATACGAAGCTTGCGCATTGTGCGAACGATAATCCCCGTCGGGTCGTTCGACAACCCCTCGCGAGCCGCTGGCGCACCCACCAGCAGCATCAACCGGACAATCTCCGATGTTTCGCGGGACGGATCAGAGCGACACCTCTGGCCCGCTCAGGCCAGAGAACGAGGCGCCGATCATCGCCGGTGCCCACAGGGGCACCGGCGATGTCCCTGGCTTGGTGCTACTTCACCGTGTACTTGTACGGCAACGCCGCGACCTCATCCATTTCCGGCGCCCCGTAGGGCGGCGTGGCCGAGATGAAATCATCGACGTACAGGTCGCCTGTGACGGTCGAGCCGGACGCCGCCGCCGGTGTGATCGTCACCTGGATGGTCGCGGTCTTGCCTGGGTCGATCACCGCGGGCGAGGTGCCACCCGAATACGACACGGTGCCGCTCGATTCGGTCCAGAAGTCACCCGTCGGTGAGGTCACGGCCGTGTCAATCGGTTTCGTGGTCGCGACCATCGTGGAGCTGTCAGTTCCGGCCGGTGCCGGCGCCGCGTACGGTCCACACTCAGTCGGGGCTGCGCTCCATATGCCGGTAGTCACCTGACCACTGGACGGGTGATAGGAACCCACCTCGGTGGTCGCGCACAGCGGCCCAGCACCGGGAGCACTGCTGGCGAGGTCAGGATCGCCGCTGTCTGGCGAATAGTCGAACATGATCGGCAAGCTCGCCGTGGAGGTCACCTTGATAGCGGAGGTTTCGGGCGGCACCAACCATTCCGGTCCGCTGCCAGTCAACGGCAGTGACAGGCCGCTGGCCTGGTCGAACGGGGCAATCGTCACCGACGTCGCGCCCGCCAGTCGAGCGTCGAAGAAGAAATCCTCAGGCGCAGCGCCGGTATTCGTGACCTTGACGGGCACCGTCACCGGCGTACTCTCAGCCAGCTGCGTGGAGGCGCTGTCGGGGAGCCCGGTCGCGCTCGCCTTGGCGGCGTTGAACTTGATCGCGCCGCTGAAGGACTGCGAGACCTCGTTGCCGACAACCGGCTCGGCGAAGTCGACGACCAGCGTCCACCTCCCAGCGACCGGGTGAAGGGCATAGGCGGTGAGGGCGGTCATCGCGACGCCGTTGAACGAGTTCTGACCGAACCCGGCCGCGTCGCCGTTGGGGCCGACCAGGTAGGCACCGACGGGATCGTTGGGGTCATTGGTCAGGGCCACGTTCGCCATGATGTCCTTCACCCCCGATCCGACGGTGAAGCTGTAGTAGTCCACCTGACCTTCTCCGTTGGGCCGGCCGTTGCCACCGGTGAGTACACCGCTGAACTTGCCGCCCTTGGCCACGTCAACAAGGCTGCGGAGCGTCACCGGAATGGTGGTCGCCGGGGTGGCACCCCCACCGGCCGGGCGGGACGCGACGACGATCGATCCGGAGCTGTCGCCGGGTGTCTTCGGTCGCTTCGCTCTCACCGTGACCGTCTTCTTGGCGCCGGGCGCCAGCACGAAATGCGCCGGATGAATTGAGCCGAACGGGACGTAACGCTCGGTGGCGACCCGCCACGGAATGGTCCCATTGGTACCACCGTCCGCGGCGACATCACCGAAGATCACGCCGGTCCAGGTTCCCGCCACGGGGGCGGTCACATCTGCGCTGCCATAGTTGCCGACTCCCTGGGGAAGGGTGTGCGCGGCAAGCCGACCACGCGGATCGATCAGGATCATTCGCACCCGCGAGTTGTTGCCGTTCGCCGGGTTACCTGGGTAGGCGATCGACGCGACCAGGCGGTTCTGACCTGCAGGGACCTTGAAGTGAATGACCTGGTAGTTGTTGACCAGACCCTGGTAGTTGGTGAGCTGCGGACTCGTGCTGTCGTTCAGCGTTACCTTTCCGGTCTGCACGTGGGTGTCACGCCCGACAGTCCGCCCTGAGAGCGAGACGGTCTGGCTGTGAGCGCCGGTGTTGGTGATGGTCAGCGGCCACGACCGCGCCTTGCCGGCTGCACCCACGGTGTTGAGCTGGCTCTTCGACAGCATCAGCGTGTTGCCCATCCGCTTGGCAACAGGCTTGTCGATCGACTCGGCCAGCTGGACAGCCTTGTAGCTGTCCAGCAGACCTGACCCCTGCTCGGTGGCCGGCGCGCCGACGTCCTGGGTGGTGCTCAGCAGGATCTGCTTCACCACCGCCGGTGTTGGCGTGTCGCCGCTATGGGTGTTGCGGTACGCCTGGATCACCAGCGCGGCAGCTCCTGCGACGAACGGCGACGCTTCGCTGGTGCCACCGCTCTCTTCGACATCAGAGGACTGGCCCTGGAAGTTGACGCAACCTGAGAAGATCGGGCTGGCATCGCACGAGGCGAAGCTCAGATCTCCTGGCGCCACCATGTCGATGGTGCCGCCCTTTTCGTTGTAGCCGCCCGAACTGAGCGAGCTGATGTTGTCGTTCAACCAGCCGCTGGTGGCGAAGTAGCGCGCCATCGCATAGTTCGTCTGGGCATAGAAGCGGAAGTCGGTCGAAGCGCCGACTCCGATCACGGCGGGGTCGTCCGACGGCGAGCCGATGGTGTTGGTCGACCCGGCGTCACCGGAGGAGACCGTCACGACCACGCCGGCCTTGACGGCGGCCTGGTCGAACAGACTGGTCGCGTCGAGCGCAGTCACGTCGGGGAACGGGTTGGACCCGAACGACTCGTTGATCACGTTGACGTGGTCGGTCTCGACCGCGTAGTTGATCGCCTCGAGGAAGCTGGACTCGGTGGTGTCCTCGTCCTCTCCGAACACGTCCAGGCCCACAAGGCTCGCGCCTGGGGCGACGCCCTCGATTCGGATATTGCACGCCGACGGGTCGGCCTGGGCGCCGAAGTTCTGCACGTTGTAGACGTGGAGGCCCTGACCGGCGATCGTGTTGGCGTCGAGGAACGCCTCGTCGCCGCTCGTCTGCTGGCCGGGTCCGTCACCGCTGAAATCCTGGTAATCGGAGAATGCCGAGCTGTTGTTGGCGCGGATGAAGTTGATGTTGTTGGGATCGACGCCGTCGGCGATGAATGCGACCTTTACGCCTGCCCCGGTAATCCCGAGGGAGCGCGCGGTCTTCGCGGACGCAGTGGTCGAATCGGTGTCTGTGAGGGACAGGCCCTCAGGGTCGAGCTGCACCGCGCCGTTGGCGCCGCAGGCGCCGGGAATCGTGTTGAGCGTCGGCGAGTCGGCAGTCTTCGAAATCGCGGGTGCCGTTGTCTGGGCCGGCGCGAGCTCGGGTCCGCGGATCGTCACATCCGGGATCACCTTGGCCACCGCGGAGTTGGCAGCTAGGCGGGCCCGCTCCCCGGCAGAGACGGTGGCGGCGAAGCTATCGACGAGCGAGTAGGACTTCACCGACGTGGCGTGAACCTCGCGCAGCTCCTTGAGCAGCGGGGCCTGGATAGCGGCGACCGAGTGGCTGCGGGCCGCGATCGCGTTATCAGCCGTCAGCGCCGGAAGCTGATTCTTCATGATCACGATGACGTGCTGGTCAACGTGCTGCGAGAGCTGCGCTATGAGCTTCGCAGTGAGCGGCGCTCGTGCGACTGATGATGTCTTCGCCGCGGTCGGAGCCGCGGAGACGAACGGTTCGGTGGCGACCAGCGCCCCCGTCACTGCCGCCGTCGCCGCAATGGCCACGGACGCTCGGCGCACGGTGCGCGAAGACAGCGGACGACGCTCATTGAGCATTTCATTCCCCTCATCCCGTATTGGACCGTTGGGAGTCGTCTCCGACCCCCAGAGCACCGTACCAATCGTCGGCTGGAGAGTGGAAGTTATTGAAGAAAACTGTCGGTGACCAGATGTTGTCTCACCATGTCCATGCGGAGTACCGGTTTGTCAGCAGCCGTTCGACGGGCTTAGACTGCCGTCGAGGTGTCGGATCGAGCGACGACAGCCACTGGCTTATCGGTCTCGCGGCTGTGGCCGCTGGTGGGCCGCGACGCTGAGCTCGAGGCGATCGCGGCGGCCCATGCCGACCCGGGCTGCAGAGGCGTCGTGTTGAGCGCCGCGGCGGGCGCTGGCAAGTCGCGGCTGGCCGCCGAAGCGGGTGCTGCGGCGCAAGCGCAGGGCGCGCTTAGGTTTCGCGCTCAGGGGACCGCCAGCAGCGCCACCATCCCCCTTGGAGCCCTTGCCGCACTGATCCCCGAGGATGTCCGTAGCGATGAGCCGCTGGAGCTGCTGCGCCGCAGCACTGAGGCGCTGCGCGCCCGGGCGGGACTGCGGCCGGTCGTGCTTGAGGTGGACGATGCGCACCTCCTCGATCCGGGGTCGGCGGCGCTTGTCTTACATCTCGTCAATAGCGCCGACGTGTTTGTGCTGGCGACGGTCCGTTCCGATTCCCACGCGCCTGACGCGATCGACTCCTTGTGGAAGGACGCCGGCGCACGACGCATCGAACTCGGGTCGCTCGACGACGACGCAATCGCGAGCTTGATCGAAGCCGGACTGGAAGGCCCGGTCGAGCAGCTTGTCCTGCGCCGGGTTGTCGATACGTGCGCCGGCAATCCGCTGTTTGCGCGAGAGCTTGTCCTCGGAGCGATCGACGAGGCTCAGCTTACGTTTGACGGCGACCTCTGGCGGCTCCACGGGACGCCCCCGCTCTCCCCGTCGCTAGCGGCGCTCATATCCCGGAGAATGGGCGCTCTCGATCCGACCACGCGTCGGGCGCTGGAACTAGTGGCCCTTGGCGAACCGATGCGCCTCGACGAACTCAACGAGCTCACCGACGCCGAGAGCGTGGAGGCCGCCGAGGCGGCTGGGATGGTGGCGGTCTCGGACGACGGCGCGCGCCTTGCGGTTCGCCTCAGTCACCCGCTGTACGGGGAGCTGCTGCGCGAGCAGCTGCCAGCCCTGCGCGGGCGGGAGCTGCGCCGGCAGCTTGCCGATGTGGTGACACGGCGAGAGCTCCTGACCCCTGACGATGCGTTGCGCATCGCTCGCTGGCGTCTGGACGCAGGCGAGGAGGTCCCGCCGGAACTGTTGATCGACGCCGCGCGAGCCGCCAATCTCTCCGGAGACCCCGAGCTGGGAGCAAGGTTGGCGCGACTGGCTCTGGACGAGGGTGCCGGTCTGACGGCCACGCTGCTGCTGGCCCGCGCCAGCGTTGTCCGAAAGCGCTTTGCCGACGCGGCGGCGGTGCTTGCCGTCGCGGAGCCGAACGTGCCCGGCGACCCGGAGGCGATCGCCTACATCGGCCAGCGTATTCACGCTTTGTACTGGGGACTCAGGGATGTCGCGGCAGCCCGGGCGTTCCTGGCGAGGGCGGAGAACTGGTCCAGCGACGAGCGATGGCAGCGCCGGCTCGATCCGTGGCGACTGGTCCTCTCGGGGTTCGCCGCCGGCGTCGACGACTACGACGAGGCGGCAGCCGACGCTGAGCGGCTGCTCGCCAAAGGAGATCTCGAACCACGCGAGCGACTTCAGATCGAACTCGCCCACAGCTTCCGGTTGATGGCGGTTGGCCGGGTCAAGGAGGCAGATGTGGTCGCGCGCAGGATCCGGCCACGGGCGCCGCTGCGGGCCAACTACGACGCCTACGCGCTTGGACTGATGTCGCTCATCGGTCTCGAATCGGGGGAGGACTGGGCTGATCTGGAGGCATACATGTCAGCGGTGGTACGCGACGGCGTGCGGGCAGGGGACGGCGAGGCAGCCGGCTTAGGCTCATTCACGCTGGCCTCGCTTGAGACTGCGCGCGGACGCTACCGCGAAGCGGAGCGGTGGCTTGCCGAAGCCGACGCCCAGTTCGAGCGCCAGGACGCGTTCGGTACCGTGCTGAGCATCCGCGCGCTGCGCGTTGGGATCGCCGCGGCGCGTGGCGACCCGGCCGGTGCCCAGGTAGCGCTTGCCGCCGTGCGCGAACTGGTCGGCGACGGTGAGCCGCTGCCGACCCAGACCAGCTATCTGACGCGGGCCGAGGGTTGGGGTGCGCGGGCGCTCAGCGAGGCCGCCGGGGCCGAGTACTTTCTCGACGCCGCAGCCAAAGTGCATCAGCCGAACCTCCGGTCGCGCCTTTTCTATGAGGCTCAGCGCTGCGGGGCCAGTGCCGCCATCGTGATGGAGGAACAGACGCGCCTCGCGCAGCAGTGTGATGCTCGGCTGGTCTCCGCCTATGCATCCCATGCTTCGGCGCTGGCCGCTCGCGATGGCATCGGGTTGCTTGTGGTCGCCGATGAAATGGAAGCGATCGGCGCCGTTCTCTATGCAATGGAGGCAGCCGCTGATGCCGCGCGCCAATTCGTCGCCGCCGGTCGCGCCGACTCTGCGCGGCGGGCGTTCACCCGCGTGTCGGAGCTGTTCGTACCTGACCAAGGTGCCGAAATGCCCGTCATCGACGGTCTCAGCTCGGTGGCGATCGAATTGACGCGACGCGAGGCTCAGATCGCCTCACTGGCTGGTCGTGGGCTCTCCAACCTCGAAATCGCAGAGCAGCTCGTGCTCTCAGTCCGAACGGTTGAGACGTACGTGTACCGGGCAATGCAGAAGCGTGGCGTCGACAACCGACACGAGTTGTGATCAACGGTCGAGTACGGCCTCCAGCCAATCGAACAGCTGCCGATCGCGGGACTCGCCGCTTTCGTCGGCGCGGATGAGGACAGTTTCGGCGCTGGTCTGCTCGTGAAGCAGCCGCGCCTGCTCGGGCCAGCGGCCGCCACCACGGTCAGCGATGAGCAGTGGAGTCGTGATGCGGGACGGCTCGTCGGTGAGGCGATAGCGCGCCACCTCGGCGAACACCCTGGACGGCGTTGCGGCCGCCAGCCCATAGGGCAGCGCGTGCCAGTAGAGACGACCGGCTGCGCGCCGGTCGAACAGGAGGTCGGCTCGGATCCGACGGTCGAACTCGGTCGACTCTCCATCAGCGAGCATCCGTGCGAGGGATGGTGTGAGCGCCGCAGTCCAGGCGGAGGCCACGTCGGTAACACCAGGGAACACAGCGGCCGCCGCGAGGCGATGGTCATGTGCCAATGCCTGCGGGAGCCAAAAGCCGCCCTGACCGAACCCGACCGCTGCGATCCGCGCGGGATTGACCTCTGGCAACTGGATTACCGCGTCAAGCACCGGACCGAGCACGGCCGCCCAATCAGGACGGAAGAAGAGTCGGCGATCAAACAACGCCGCTTGCTGCCCGGGGCCGTCGAAGGTCAGCCAGTGGTACCCGCGCTGCGCGGCCGCCGCTCCGCCGAGCCCCCACATCGACGAGGTCGACAAGTGAGCCCCGTTCTGCATGATCACCAACGGGCGACGGAGCCCGGTGGAGCCCGGCGCGGCGAAAAAATAACCGGGCAGCGATGTTCCCTCATAGGGGATCTCAATGAACCGGCCGGCCGCCGGGATACCACCCACGGCCCGCTCCCAGCATGTGCGCTGGCGCTGCCACAGCTCCGGTATGCGGTTTCGCTCCGTGGACCCCGCGGCCTGAGCGAGCGCCGCGGCGTAATAGCCAGCTGCTTGTAGGTACAGGTTGGCGGCAGTCGCCGCACGTCCCGAGGAGTCGGCGGCGTTCGCTGCCGCCCATGTCGCACCGGCGGTCCAGACCCACTCCAGCACCCATGAGTCGGCGTCACCGTCGATGATCCGGTATGCGGTCTCGAGGACCGCGTCGACGTCGGAGCCGCGATGGTGGGTCTGGCTCAGCAATATCGCCATCTGCTCGTTGAATTCGCGGTCCAACAGCGGAATCTCGGTCATCTCCCGATGGTGCGTTCTCGCACCCGGTCGTGCCGTCGTAGACGCCTACGACATCTCCGGACGCTCTACGACATCACCCGGTCAGTAGTCGGAGTGCGCGATGTCGTAGCCAAATACCGATGCCCGCGTCGAGCGTCAGTGCGACTGTGGCGTCGCAACGCAATTGACCGGTCCTGGAACATGGGGTGCTGATATGAGTCGACTATTGCTGAAGAACGAACTGCTCGATGCGCAGCTGTTGAGGGCAGTTGGTGCTGCCGGTTTCGGCGGGGCTGACCTGGGAGAGTGTTTGGCCACGGCGCGGCGGATCGATGAGCAGGACTTGGGCAGTTGGTATGACGAGTGGTCGGAGACTGCAGCGGACGTGGCGCAGCTCGCCGAGCGTGAGGCCGCGGCCGGGAATCACGAGTCGGCGCGACTCGCCTATCTCAGAGCCAGTACCTACCACAGGACTGCCGGGGTGATGTTGCTCGGTGCGCCGTTGGATTCGCGCTTGATCTCGGCCTACAGCGCTCAGGCTGAGACGTTCCAGCGCGCAATTGCGCTGATGGACCCACCGGGTGAACAGATCACGATTCCGTTCGCGGGCACCAGCCTGCCCGGGTATTTCTTCTCACCGGTGAACGATGGTCAGCGTCGGGCAACGGTTCTCCTGACCGGCGGTTACGACGGCACGGCTGAAGAGTTGTACTTCGCCAACGGGGCCGCAGCGCTCGCGCGTGGCTATAACGTGATCGCGTTCGACGGGCCGGGACAGGGACGGGTGTTGACTGAGCAGCAACTGCCGATCCGCCCGGATTGGGAGACCGTGGTCGCGTCGGTGCTGGACTATGCGCTCGATCGTGACGAGGTCGACTGCGATCGCGTCGCACTGATCGGGCTCAGTCTCGGAGCGCACCTCGCTCCGCGTGCGGCGAGCGCGGAGCATCGCCTGGCGGCGTGCGTCGCTGACTGCGGCGCCTACGACCTCTACTCGGCGTTCTTGGAACGACTTCCGGGCCCGCTCGCCCGCCCGCGGTTGCGGGATCGTCGCCTGGTCAGGCGCGTATTGGCGCGGCTGTTGGCGCTCGTCGCGGACAAGCCAACCGCGGGATGGGCGCTTCGCAGGGGAATGCTCGTCCACGGTGTCGAAGATCCGCTGTCCTACGTCGACTCGCTCCGCGCGTTCACGCTCCGAGGGAGGGCGGCGCAGATCAGCTGCCCAACCTGGGTATGCAGCGCCGAGGGAGACGACATCAGCCAATCCGCTCCACAGCTCGTAAAGGCACTCACATGCGACAAGACCTATGTCCGCTTCACCGACGCAGAAGGCGCCGGCGATCATTGCGAGCAAGCCGCTCGCACGCTCTACCACGCGCGCTCATTCGGGTGGCTCGATGGTCAACTGAACCCAGCCCGAACGGAAACCGTCTGAGTGAAGCCCGCTCAACACACGGGAGTAGGATCGCGAGCGTGAAGCTCGAAAGCGTGCCGCCGGTGTCCGAACTGCTGCGACGTGTCGGCGTCACAGCCACCGACGCGCGCGTCGAAAGAATGCTCCACAACCGCTGGCTGACTCCCGGTGCGTGGCGGGTGACTGACGACCTTGCCCGGCCGATGTTGCTGAAGTACCTGCGCGACGACCGCCCGCACGGAGCCACTCCGTGGGAGGCTCATTGGACCGAAGGTGACGCAGATCCCGAGCATTGGAACTACTGGCCCAGAGAAGCGCTGGCCTACGAGGCGTTCGTAACGGATGCGTTTGCGCCCGCCGGTATCAAGGCGCCGGAGTGCTTCGGGGTCGAGATCACCGATCACGACGCGATTGTGTTGTTGGAGTGGGTCGACGGGCGACCCGGTGAGTCTTGGCCGGTCGCCGCCTACGGCCCGCTGGCCGAGCAGCTCGGCGCAGCCCAGGGCTCGATCCAGACCGAGCACGCAATCCCCGAGCTGCCGTGGCTGAGCCGTCGTTTCCTGCGCGAGTACGGCTCGGAGAAGCCGGTCTCATATGAGCTGCTCAACGACGATCGTGCATGGGATCACCCGCTCGCCAGAGCCGTCTTCCCGGCGGGACTGCGGGAAGCGGTGAACGTGCTCCACGACAACAGGCAGCGGCTGCTGCAGATCAATGAGTCGCTCCCCCAGACGTTGTGTCATCTGGACCTCTGGCCCAAGAACCTGATTCAACGTCCCAGCGGTGATGCGGTCTTGTTCGATTGGGCGTTCGTCGGGGTCGGCGCGATCGGCGAGGATGCGGGCAACCTCGTCCCGGACAGCTGTTTTGATCACTTCATTCACGCGGAGCAGCTTGCGGAACTGGAGCAGGTCGTGTTCGACGGGTACCTGAGCGGGCTTCGCGCGGGGGGCTGGAATGAGGACGCACGTCTGGTTCAGCTGGGGATGTGGTCATCCGCCGTGAAGTACGACTGGCTCGCGCCGCTCACGCTGCAACAGCTGAACGACGAACACCAGTACAGCTATGGCGGCGCTGAGCGGATCGACGCAGAGTTCAAATTCCGTGAGCGCAGCCGGGCGCTGCTGTTCAACGCCCGCTGGGCGCAGCGCGCGATCGAACTGGCCGATCAGCTCGGTCTCTGATTCATAATGGCGCGGACTCCGCTCAGGGGGTCACCGTTTACGAGAGGACCGGAATGAAGCAGCTTCCCGCCCCCGACGAGATCGCGCGGATCCGTCGCGAGGCTCTGTTGAACCGCGCCGTTGAGGCCTACAAGTTCTTCTATCCGCTGGTGTCGATGCAGCTGAACTTCGAGGCGCTCGAAGATCTCGACGCGCATGTCAACCGCGGCTTCTTGATCCAGCTGACGACCCCGGACCTGGTGACGCTCACGCAGAACTCCGACACGCCCTATGGGCTCGGGTATGGCGATGCCTCCGATGGGCCGATCGTGGTGGAGGTCCCGGCCGGTCCGATCATGGGCGTTGTCGACGACCAGTACTTCCAGTTCGTTACGAACATGGGCATCGTCGGCGAGGAGCAGGGCAAAGGCGCCAAGTACCTGCTCGTCGGCCCTGACTATGACGGCGAGCTCCCCGACGGCTACATCGTCAAACGCATGCCCACCAACCGCTTCCTCGTGTGTGAGCGCGCACCGTTCCCCGACCCCGAGAAGGGCAAGGCGCTGCTTCGCACCTTGCGGATGTATCCGCTGGCGGAGGCCGGCAACCCGCCGGAGAACACTTTCCGCGACGTCTCGAACGAAAAGGTGGTGGCGAACCCATGCTCCGTTGACGGCCAGTTCGAATTCTGGGAGGTGGTGAAGCGCGGGCTCGACGCCGACGTGCTCTCGGCCTCGTATTACAACGAGCTGGGGATGCTGGCCGACCTCGGCCTGCGCAAGGACCATCCGTTTGAGCCAAGCGAGGAGCTGCGGACGCTGCTCACGCAAGCCGCTGTGCGCGGTAACGAGCAGCTGGTCGTGGCGGCGTTTGCCAGCGACGATCCGGAGCGGATCGTCTGGCCGGATCGCCATTGGGAATGGGTGGTCTTCTCCAACGGAGACAATGGCTATTACGAGGGCGGCTTCCTGCACCTGTCCGTGCGTGAGCGCTGGTTCTACCAGGCCACGCTCGAGACGCCGGCGATGTTCCGTCACGCCGAAGGCGCTGGGTCGGTGTATTGGCTGGCGAGCGTCGACGCTGACGCCGAGCAGCTGGACGGCGGCAACGCCTACACACTGGTCGTGCCGACGCCCGTGCCCGCGGAGCAGTTCTGGTCGGTGACGCTCTACGACCTCGACACCCGCAGTGAGATCAACACCGAGCAGTTCAAGCCGCTGATCACCTCACTACGCGACAAGCTCACTGCGGACGCGGACGGGAACGTTACGCTGCACTTCGGTCCGGACAGGCCAGATGCGGATGTGCCTTGGCTGCAGACCAATCCGGGCAGCAGCTGGTTCGCGTACTTCCGGATCTACGGTCCCGGCGCGGCGGCGTTTGACGGAAGCTGGAAGCCGTCGGACTTCCGGCGGGTTTAGCTTGGCGACGCGGTCAGGGTGACGTGGGTCAACCTCACAGCGTTCCGCGCCGACCGCGGCCCACATTTCGCAGCAGCTCGATCACGGCCCGGAGCAGCTTGCGCGCTCGGAACCCGATGGCACTTCGCTTTTCCGGTTGCATCTGCAGTTCCTCCGGATCAGTTGACCCTGCGAACCTCGATCAGCTCAAGACCGTAGGTCTCGAGTCGCGTCAGCAACCCGTAGACAGCGGACTGATCGGCAAGCTCCCCGCGCAGCAGCGTCTCACCGTTACACGGCTCACCATGCAGCTCCGGGAAGGCCGAGAGCAGCGTCGCCCCAAGACATCCACGAACACGGATCTCATACTCACAGTTACAGGCACTCACACGATCACCGCCATCTCTGAACGATGCCGGACGGACTGCTAGACCTCGGAGCCCGTCGAACTCTTTGGAACGATCGCCAGCTCGAGGTCGAGATCGACCGCGGAACCGACCATTCCGGCTCTGTTCCAGTTGAGGCCGGCGGCTTCACGCGAGACCTTGGTGCTGGCGCGCAGCAGGTGCCCGTCATCGGTGCTCTGGACTTCAACCGGCAGTTCGAGCTCGATGTGGTTGCCGCGGATCGTGAGCTCGCCGCTAATCACCAGACCGTTGTCCGTGTGGGTTACCTCGTCGGCCTGGAAGGTGATCTGGGGATGGTTGTCGACGTCGAAGAAGTCCGCCGAGCGCAGGTGCACGTCGCGCTTGTCGTTCTTGGTGTTCACGCTGGTGGCGTCGATGCCAAGGACCGCGCTGCTGCCGTCCTCACCGACGATCAGGACGCCGTCGAGCTGGTCGAAGCTGCCCTTGACCTTGGCCAGTCCCCAGAAGTTGGGTACCTGGAAGCGGACCGAGCTTGCGGACGGATCAGTGTTCCAGGTGCCCGGGGCGATTACGGGTTGGCCGGTTGAAGCATTGCTTGGCATGTTGGTGGTTCCTCTCCGAGGTCTGTGAAGTTACGCCTCGCAGCATTGCGGTGGGATGGGTGAGCCGTCCTCACACCAATTGGGTGATGGTGAAACCGGGTGATCTCAATCGTCCGATCTGGGTGACGACGCCTCACCCGCTCCAACGGAAGTCTTAGCGAACAATGCGACCGACTTTCAAGGAGGCTCTGATGGCGACCACGGTGACCCGCTCCCCGCTGAAGGCATGCAACAAGCTCATCGAGCTGCCGTCAAAGCCGCTGCGCGGCCGCACCGAGCTGAAACTCTTCGCCGGCGTATATGCGGTCTATGAAGGCGGGCGGCTGCTGTTCGACCCCAAGCTCGCCACCGCCCGCGACAACGCCAAGTGGGTGATCCACCTTGAGCGCTCACTGGGCGTGTTCGTTGAGGGCAACGTGCAGCACGACCTCAGTACCGGGGTGCTCAGCACGATCCTCGCCAACACGTATCTGGCGGCGCAGCTGGTCGTGCTGCCCGCCGCACTGCTGCTGGTCTACCACCGCAGCCCGTCGGTCTACCGGCGCCTGCGCAACGTCGTCGCCGGCGCGTTCCTGATCGCAACCCCGATCTTCGCGCTGTTCCCCGTCGCGCCGCCCCGGCTCGCCGGCGTCGGCATCGCCGACACGGTCAGCACCCACGCGGCGTTGGCGCCCGGAGGCAAGTCGACGTTCTTCTACAACAACCTCGCAGCCGTCCCCAGCCTTCACGTCGGTTTGGGATTCGCGATCGGCATCGCCATCGCCCTAACCGTCAAATCCAGGTGGGCCAAGGCACTGGCGCTGGCCTGGGGTCCAATCGTGACGGTTACCGTGATCGCCACCGGCAACCACTATCTGTTCGATGCCGCCGCCGGACTGTTGGTGGCAGGGGCTGCGTTCGCCGCGACTTCAGAGCCGGTCAAGCGCCTGGCCAAGCGCGTTATCACCGCGCAGCCGCGGCTGCGCCCCGCCCCACGTTTGGCGACGCTCAGGAGCCGCTTCTCATGAGCACGCGCGGCGACTCAGGCAGCCCGCTTCTCAAAGTCTTCACTTCGAACCTGCCATCCTTATAAGCAGAGCAATCATGAACACGCTGAGTTTGGCACTGATGCCCACCCGGTTTGGTTGGTCGGTCGTGTTGAGCGACGGCCGGGAACTGGCGCGGTTTGTCGGTTTTCGCGCTCGCGAGCGCGCGCTCCGATTTGCCGCCGGCGTCCGCTAGTGCCACAGGTAGCACCCCACGCCGTTAGCTGAGTGACGCGGTCACGCGTAGCGGCTCGGTGCGGCCAGGCCAGAGAGACCGGTTCGGCTCACGCGTAGACTTGTTGCTTCGTGGCACAAGTCCAAGACATTGGCCCCATCCAAGCTCCTCCGCGAACCGTGTTTCGCCCCGAGCTGGTGGACCTGCTTGAGCAGTCAACGCGGCGCAAACTGACGGTTCTCTCGGCGCCGGCGGGAAGCGGAAAGTCGACGCTCCTGCGCGACTGGGCAGCGCAGTCAACCGACAACGATGTGGCGATCGCGTCGGTGTGGCGCGAGCAACGCGATCCCCAGCAGTTCTGGCTCTCGCTGCTGAACGCGATCCGTGCCGACCAGGACGATGTGCCGGCACCGGCGCTGACCCCGATGAGCGAGTTCGACCCACAGTCGGTGATCGAGCTGCTGCTGGAAGAGATTTCAAACAGCAGCAAGCCGTTCGTGCTGGTGATCGACGACCTCCAGGAGCTGCAGGCACCGGAGGCGTTCGAGCAACTCGAACAGCTGCTGAGTCGCCTTCCAGCGGGCTCACGCGTGGTGCTGTCGGGGCGCCGCGACCCGCCGCTGCGCCTGCACCAATACCGGCTCGACGGCCAACTGGCCGAGATCCGCGCCGCTGACCTGGCCTTTGACCAGCAGGACGGGCGGGCGCTGCTCGACGCGGCCGGGATCGATATGCCCGAACCGGCACTGGATGATCTGCTGGCCCGCACCGAGGGCTGGGCCGCGGGCCTGCGGCTGGCGGCGCTGGCGCTGCAGGGCAGCGACGACCCAGCAACCTTCGTCGACCGCTTCTCCGGCAGCGACCGCACCGTGTCCGAGTACCTGCTGGCCGAGGTGCTCGACCGCCAGCCCGACGATGTGCGGCTACTGCTGCTGCGAACCTCAATCCTGGACGGGCCGATCACCGGCGAACTGGCCGACGCGGTCGCCGACTCGCAGGGTGCCGAGCAGATCCTGCACCAGCTGGAGAGCGCGAACGCGTTTGTGGTCGCGGTCGGACGCAACCGCCGCTGCTTCCGCTACCACCATCTGTTCCAGGACCTGCTGCGCCTGGAGCTACGCCGCACGCGACCGCAGGAGCTACGCGAGCTGCACAGCCGCGCCGCTCGCTGGCACGCCGCGAACGCCCAGACCACCTACGCGATCCGCCACGCCCAGCAGGCCGAGGATTGGGAGCTCGCCGGGCAGCTGCTGGCCAACGGCCATCTGAACATGATGCTGGACGGCCAGCACGCGCTGATCCACGAACTACTGAGCGAGTTCCCGCAGGCCGTCCGCGACGCCGACCTCTCGCTAACCCTGGTTGCCGTCTTCGACGAACTCGAGCAGGGCTCACTCGACGCGGCCGCCGCGCTGCTGGCGGTGATCGACGCGCGCATCGACACGATGCCCGAGGAGCGGCGCGCGACCTTTGACGTGGCGCGGGCCGTGGCTGGCCTGGTATTGGCGCGGCGGCGCGGGGATTTCACGAACGTGGTCGCTCAGGTCTGCGTGCTCTCGCAGCCGCCCGCGACGCCCACGCACGCGGTTGCGGTGATGAGTGATGAGCTGCGGGTGTTGGCGCTGCTCAACCTCGGGATCGCCGAGATATGGTCGTTCCAGGTCGAGCAGGCCGGCGGCCACCTGGAGGCCGCTGCGGCGGTCGCCAAGCGAATCAACCGCCCTTACTTAGAGCTGCAGTGCCTCACCTACCTCGGCGTCTCCTCACAACTGGAATCGCTGGCGCGTGCACGCGAGCGCAACAGCGAAGCACTGGAGCTGGCCGAGGAACACGGCTGGAGCACCAGCCCCGTGCTTGCGCCTGCGCTGACCTCGCTGGGGATGCAGCTGATCTGGTCCGGCGAGTACAAGGCCGCGGCGGAGCGGCTCGAGCAGGCCGCGGGCCTGTTGCGCGCCGACGGCGAACCAGCCCCGGCGCTGGTCTGGCACTTTGCCCGCGGCAACCTCTACGCGGCCCACGGCGACTGGCCCGCGGCGCTGCGCGAATACCGGACCGCCGAACGCATGCAGAGCCTGTTCGTGGGTACCGGCGCGCTGACGCCGCAGGTGACCGGCTTCCGGATCGTGGCGCAGATCAAGCTCGGCCGGTTGGACCAGGCCGAGGCCGCGTTCGAGGAGATCGACACCGAGGACAACCCGGCGGCGGAGTCGCTGGTGGCCCTAGGGATGCTGCGCTACACGCAGCGCGACTGGCAGGGCGCTGTGGATGCGGTCGCGCCGGTGCTGGAGGCCCGCGCGCCGACGCTGGGGAAGTTCACAACGATCGAGGCCTTCATGGTCGCGGCCAGCGCGCTGGTCGAGCTCGCCGACCGCCGCGGTTCCGAACGCGCCGTGGAGAACGCGCTCGCGCTTGCAGAAGCCGACCGCATGATCTTCCCGTTCGCGATCATGCCCGGTGTCGAGCTGCTGCAGCGGCACCCACGCCACGCGACCGCGCACGCGGAACTGCTGAACGTGATCCTCGACGTGCTCGGCGGCGGCAAGGCCGGCGACAGCGACGCAACGGTCCCGGTACTGACCGATCCGCTCAGCGCAGGTGAGCTGCGCGTGCTCGGCTATCTGGCGAGCAACCTCTCGGCGATCGAGATCGCGAGCGAGCTGGTGGTCTCGGTCAACACCGTCAAGACACACATGCGCCACATCTACGCAAAGCTCGGCGCGCATACCCGCTCAGAGGCCGTCGACACGGCGCGCAGGGTCGGGCTGCTCGGACGCGGCGTCCGCTGACGCCAGCACCCGCCGCGATCAGCTGCCAACAGCCACGTACAGCCGGCGAAGCCCGCCGCTCGACAGTCGTAGGACGAGCTAAATCACCCAAATCGAGCGACGCCCGCTCACCCATCCGCGCGCGACCATAACCCGCATGGCGACGATCACCCCGCAGCCGACGCAACGACAGGCACCAGAGCAGCACAGCCGCTCCGCTGCCGTGGGCACAGCGGCCACGATCGTACTGATGCCGCTGATCTACATCGCCGCGATCGTCTGCGGCGCCAGCGCGATCGCCGCCGTGATCTTCGGCGGCGCCGCGGTCACGGTCGCGCTGTACGCGATCATCCTGCTGGTCAGCCCGGCCGCGCTGATGGCGATCGTCGTGATCGGCTCGGCGCTCGCCGGCACAAAGGGGTCCTAGACGTTGAACAGACGCCAGTGACCGTCGGAGACGACCTCGGTCACTCCGTCACTGAGCTTGATCGCGGTGTCGTCGTCGATCGCATAGGCCGGACATGTGATCTTCGCGGCCCACTGCTCGGCGGCGCCCATGTGGTTGCTGGGAAGCTCAGGATGATCGACGTGCGGGAAGATCGCGAAGTCGACCAACCCGAGCGTCGTGTCGTCGCCCGCGCGCGGCCGCCAGTCAATGAACTCCTCGCCGACGACCGGACCGAGCACGGTGCTGCCCGCGCTCACGCCGATGTAGACGAGCTCATCGGGCAGTGATGGGAGCATCTCTCCCAGCCCGGACTCGCGCATCCAGTAGGCCAGATACAGCGGATCACCGCCGGCCACCAGCAGCGCGTCGGTCTCATGCACCGCCGGCACCCAGACCTCGCGGTCGATCGTCGGCAGCGCGGTGAGTTCGAGCACACCGATCGAATTCCATCCGAACTCCAGCAGCGGGGTCTTAGCGCAGCCGTTGATGAACCTCCAGGCCGATGCCGTACCACCTACCGCCGAATACATCGCGGTCGGAATACACAGCGCGTTGGCCTCCGAGATCGGCTTGCCGAGCAGCTCCACGACGGCGGCCTCGATCGCCGCATTCTTGATCCCCGCCGAGGTCAGCAGCAGCTTCATCTTGTGCTCCTTGTCTTCTCGCTTGACGAAAATCGCCAGCGCTACATCTGATGCGTGGTCGCCCCGAACGGATCGCCCTTGGCGTGGGCATAGACCCGCTTCGGTGCCACCGCGAAAACGATCGCATGGCCCGTGCTGCCCGGCTCGCCGAGCCCGCCGCCGCGCGGCTCGAGCTTCCAGCGGCCATCCCATTTCCGGCCCCAGGCCTCGGCCAGGCGGCCCAGCAGCTCGGGGTCCTCGACGCGCACAGCCTCGCCTTCGGCGATCGCGTCGATGCCCTTGTCCCAGCTAGCCGAGCCGGTGATCAAGGTGACGTTCGGGTTGCCCATGAGGTTGTCGAACTTCACCTCACCCTCACCGGTCTGGAAGTAGAGGACACCGTCGAGCCACACCGCCACCAACGGCGTCACGTGCGGGCGGCCGTCGGGTCGCACGGTGCAGATCCAAGAGATCTCGGCGCTCGCCAGCACCGCCTCGGTCTGCTCCCAGCTGACCGCTGACGCCGCCGGGTCGCTGTATCGCGGATCCAACTTGGTGGTGGGACTCACCGGTCGCTCCTTTGGCACGATTGCTGAACCCAACCCTGGCGCCGACCGTACCATGACCGGTTGCAAGTTACAATCAGTTTGGTGGATGGGACGCACGGAAAACTGATCGCGGACGGCCGCTCAGGCTGTCCGATCAACCTCTCGGTCGAGCTGCTCGGGGACAAATGGTCGCTGGTGGTGCTGCGCGATCTGATGTTCGGTAACCGCCGCTATTTCCGTGAACTGCTCACCAGATCCGAGGAAGGTATTGCCTCCAACATCCTTGCCGACCGGCTGCAGCGGCTCACCGCCAACGGGTTGCTGTCACGTGCCGAGGACCCGACCCACAAGCAGAAGCTTCGCTACAGCCTCACCGAACCCGCGATCGAACTGGTCCCGGTGATGGCCCAGCTCGGCGCCTGGGGTACACGCCACCTGCCCACCAGCCCCGAGCTCGCGATCCGCGCAGAGCTGCTCGCGGCCGGCGGTCCGGAACTCTGGGAGGACTTCATGGATGAACTGCGCGAGCAGCATCTCGGCACCCCACGCGAACCCGATGCCGTATCCGTGTTTGCGCAACTTCAAGCCGCTTACGAAGCTGCCATCGCGGCCAACGGACCGTGACCGCGCCTACGCCGCCAGCGCGGAGAACCGGACCGATCCGCCGGACGCTGAACAGCGACTACACCTGGCGCGCGCTGGCGCGCGGCCGCGCCGCCACTGAGAGCTCGGTGAGCGCGTCAATCACGCTCTGCAGGTGCACGTGCATCGCCGCCTCGGCGCGGACCGGATCGCCGTCTGCGACCGCGGCCACGATCGCTTCGTGCTGGGGCAGCGACACCAGTGAGCGGCCGGGGACCAGCGACAGCGTGAACTGGTGGCGGACAGTGAGGTCGCGCAGCTCCTCCAGCATCCGCTTGGAGATGCTGTGCTTGGCGATCTGGCGCAGCGTCGCATGCAGCGACGCGTTCAGCTCGCTGTAGGCCATCAGCTCGCCGGCCTCAACCGCTGCGCGCATCTCGACCGCGATCTGGCGCAGCTCGTCGGCCTGCGCCGGGGTGATGTTCTCGGCGGCACGGGCGGCGGTGAAGCCCTCCAGCAGCTGCCTTACCTCGGTGATCTCGATCGCTTCGGAGAGGCTGACGTCGCGCACGCGGGCACCGCGATTGCGCTGGAACTCGACCAGCCCCTGGGCGGCGAGATCCTGCAGCGCGGTGCGGACCTGGAAGCGGGAGGCGTCGAAGCGCTCGCAGAGCTCGGCCTCGATCAGCCGCTGGCGGGGCGCGTACTCACCCTCGAGCAGCGCCAGTCGGATCTGGTCCCGCACACTTCCGTAGTCGTCCTTCGCGCTCATCGCCGCTTCCCCGCCGAGATCATCTGTGCAACCACTCCGAGAGCCTATCGTGGCGGGATCGCGCTGGTGGGCGGGATCGGCGGGCCGAGCGTGCCGTTCACGTCCGGGGTGCCGTAGGTGTGGAAGGTCTCGATCGTCTTGGTCCCCCAGGCCTGGCCCCGCCGCCGCTCAGCCTCGGTCCAGCGAATCGGCTCGTAGTCGGGGTCGTAGATGAAATGGGTGCCGGTGGTCACCTCGACGCGGTTGCCTCCGGGCTCATATACATACAGGAACATCCCCTGAGCAACGGCGTGCTTGGACGGCGCCATCTCGATCGGCACGTCCGCGTCCAGCAACAGGTCGGCGGCGCGCAGCAGCTCTTCGCGCGTGTCCACGAACCAGGCCAGATGGTGCAGGCGACCGCCACCGCTGACGGCGGCGTGGTCGGCGGTGTAGATCAGCTCGTGCGCGGCCATCGTGAGGCTCATCCAGGCCCCAGCTTCAGAGCCGTCATCGAGAATCACCTGCTCGTAGAGGCGGAAGCCGAGCGTGTCGACCGCGAGCTCACGGCAGGCGGCCACGTCCCGCGCCAGCAGATTCACGTGATCAAAGCGCTTCACCGCCGCGCCACGATCGACATGCCGCTGCGGCACGTTCTTCAGCCGCGGGCGCAGCTGCTCGGGCGGCTGATAGCGAGCCTGCTCGTAAAACAGCTCGAACGTGTGCCCGTCCGGATCCTCGAACACGAACGCGGTGCCGTGCCCGTGGTCACCGGAACTCCAGGCGCCCTGCACCCCAGCAGCGCGCAGCGACGCCACCCGCTGCTCGAGCGCCTCCTGACTCCAGGCGCGCACTCCCACGTGGCCGATGCCGGCCCGCGAAGACTCGGTCAGCTTCAGGCCGTAGGGCTGGCGCTCACCCCACCCGCGCAGAAACACCGACTGGCCCTGCTGGTGCTCGATCTGCATCCCAAACAGCTCGGTGAAAAAGCTGAGGCTCGCCTCCGGGAACGGGGTCAGCAGCTCGCAGTGCGGGATGTAGGCGAGGGTCGGCGGCTCAGGGCTCACGCCGCGCCACCCTCGAACTGGGCTTGCAGCCCGTCGATCTCCCACGACAGCGCACCGTCCTGCAGACGTGCGCGCTTGACCGCTTCGCGCTGTTCGCGCGCAACCGCTGCGGCCAGCACCTCATCCACACGTTCGGGCTCGACGACCGCGACGCCGTCGGCGTCCATAACCAGCACGTCGCCCTGCCGGATCAACGCGCCGCCGACGCTCACCGGCTCGCCGATCGTGCCGAGTTCGCGCTTCTGCGCCCCCTTGACCCGTACCCATCGCGCCCAGATCGGGAGCCCCATTTCGGCCAGCGTCTCGACGTCGCGGACCGCGGCGTCGATCAGCAACCCGCCGGCGCCGTGAACCTGCGCCTGGGTGGCAAGCAGGTCCCCCACCAGCGCGACCGGTCGCGGTTCGGGCATCGTCAGCACCAGGATCTCGCGCGGCTGCAGCGTCGCCATCGCCGCGTGCACCATCAGGTTGTCGTCCTGCCCGCAGCGCACGGTGCGCGCCGGCCCGGCGACCCGCGCGCCGGCAACCACCTGGTGCAGGTCGGCATCGACGTAGCCGCCGCGGCCGCCGGCCTCATAGACGGTCGCGGAACCGAGCGCGGCCAGCTGCTCGAATATGTCGGTCACAGCGCCGGCACCACCTGCGGGGTCACCCGCTGGAACGCTTCCGCCTGGCGGACCGCCTGATCACCGCTGGCGCGACGGGCGTGGTTTCCGCGGTGGTCGGCGCGTTCGCTGTAGTAGGTCTGCAGGTACGCCTGTGCCTTCATTTCCGCCATGGCGGCGCGCTTGCGCTCGATCACCGCGGTGATGTCCACGAACGTCGTCGGCATGAAGTTGCAGAGCTCAGGCTGATGCGGCTCAAACAGGAACAACTCGGGTGGCCGCACGGTCGCGAACGCGCTGCTGACACCGGCCCCCGCCGCCAGTGAACGTGCGCGTGCCACAGCCGCGTGCGCGACCGGGTGATCGGGATTGAACGGGTCGGTATCGGTATGCGTGATCAGCACATCGGGCGCGAACTCACGGATCTGGTCGGCGATCACAAGCAGCCGTTCAGCGTCGATCTCGAGCGGGTAATCGCCCATGTCGAGCGCGGCGAACTGAGCGCCGAGCGCAGCCGCGGCGCGCTCGGCCTCGCCATGGCGGATGCGCTTCACGTTTTCGATCGTCTGCCCCGGCTCTTTCCACAGCTCGCCGGACTCGCCGCGTTCGCCGTAGGAGAGCGCGATCACCTTGCTGGCGCCGCCGGCGGCGGCGTTGACCGCCAGTGCACCCCCCGCGCGCCAAACGAAGTCGGCCGAGTGCGCGCCGATCACCAGCATCCGCCGGCCCCCGCTCACCACGGGTCGACTCCGGCCACGCGGCGCGTGTTGACAACCGCCATCTGGTGAACCTCCTGTTCGTCGAATCCGGCGTCGAGCAGGCGATCGACCATGA
Organism: uncultured Actinomycetota bacterium; assembly: GCA_963737115.1. GTDB lineage: Bacteria > Actinomycetota > Thermoleophilia > Solirubrobacterales > Solirubrobacteraceae > Palsa-465. Next base: position 344,759 of record CAVTRM010000011.1, on the reverse strand, counting down.
TCCCCATGCCGTCCTCCACTGCGGGGTTGAAGACCTGTCCAAGATCGGTCGACAGCACCGAGTGCTCAGGCCCGACCGCGCGGATGTGGTCGATCCACTCGTCCCAGCTGATCTTGCCGGTGTGCGGGGTGGTCATGCAGCGCTCCAACAACACGCCCTTGGCCGCCAGCCGATGCTGATCGGCAACGGGGATGTCCTGTGCCGGGAACTCCGGGTGCGTGACCACGATTTGCTTGACGCCCGCCTGGGTGGCGGCGTCAACCACCGTGCAGATCTCGGCCAACGCCAGGTGCCCGGTGGCCAACACCAGCTGGTGATGCGCGATCCGCTCGAACACTGCGAGCGTCTCGGGCAGCGGCTCGTTGCCGCCGTCGAGCACCGCCACCGGCGCGATCTCGAGCCCCGCGGCGCGCAGGTCCAGCTGCAGCTTCACCCACACCGGCGCGGGCACGTCGGGGCCGAGATCGGCGTAGTGGTCGCGTTCATGCGACTCGTTTACGGAGTCGACCGTCGGTAGCCACACGATCCGCGCACCCTCGCGCGCCGCGACCTCGACCGCCAGCGGATTCATTCCGCCGACGGCCCGGTTCAGTGCGATCGCGCCCAGGGCTTTGATCCCGGGCACGGCCGCGTTGACGGTCGAGGCGCGCTCGGCGGTCGAGTTGTAATGCGACTTCATCACGAACCCGGCCATCCCGAGCTGCAGGTAGCGGCGTGCGAGGGTCACATCGTCGGTCTTGCGTGGAACGATGTCGGGGGCGATGTGGATATGGGTGTCGAAGGCGCCGCGCAACAACTCACGTGCGCGCTCCGACACCTGCGTCTCTGACAGCGTCGTGGCATTCATCTCGATGTGACCGATTGTCCCGCGTTCAGGCCGGCTCGGCGGTCAGTTCGCCCTCGGTGACGATCTCACCGGATTCGATCACCGCCAGCTCATCGGCGTCATGGTGGGCATCCGCACGCAACACCGACAGCACCAGGATCGATGCGACCAATGCGCAGCCGCCGCAGATCGCGTAGGCGAACTGGAACGAGCTGCCCAGCGCCTGGTAGGCGGTTGCGTGCAGCGGGTTCAGCGGCACCACGTGCCCGTTCGCGACGGTCGTAGCCGGGACTCCGACCTGACCCAGCGCGCCGCCGCCCTTGACCGCACCGATCGCCCCCTCAAGTGCTGGCTTGGCCGCTGCGGGTGCGCTGGCCACCGACGCGTAGAACTTGCTGAGCGCATGCGCCAGCGTCGAGTTCGAGGCGATCGAGTCGTTGATCGAGTGCGCCGCGCGTGACAGCGCGATCGCCATCACGACTGTCGGGCCGAGCGCGAACCCGAAGTCGCGCAGCAGGCTGGTGGTGGCGCTGGCCATGCCCGCGAACTGGATCCGGACCGTGTTTACGGCCACGGCCGTGACGGACGAGACCGAGAACGCGAAGCCGATCCCGATCACGCATAGCGGCGGCAGGATCACGGCCACGGTGTCGTGGTTGATCGAGATCGATGAGACCCAGAACGCGCCGATCGCCTGCAGCATGAAGCCACCGCCGAGCATCCAGCGTGGGTTCACGCGCGGCATCATCCAGGAGATCACCGGGATCAGGAGCAGCGCGAAGCCCTGCAACGCGACGAATGCGATTGAGGCCTTCAGCGGGGTGAATCCCTGGATCGCGGTGAGGCGGATGCTGGTCGCGGCGCAGCAGCCAAGGAACGCGAACATTCCGAGCACCGTCACGAACGAGTTCAGCGAGAAGTTGCGGCTCTTGAACAGATCCAGTCGCAGCAGTGGCTCGCGGGTACGCCGCTCGATCCGCACGAACCAGGTCATGAACACGATGAAGACGATGTAGGCGATCACGCTTTGAGTTCCGAGCCAACCGTGCGATGAGGCCTGGACGACCCCGAACATCAGCGCGAACAGACCAATCGCGAAGGTGATCTGCCCGGGCCAGTCGAGCGTGCGACCCTCTGGCGACTTGGAGTCCTTAGCAGCGAAGTACGAGACCACCGCGCTGACCAGCGCGCAGGCCATGACCGCCAGCAGCGCCCAGCGCCATGCGGCCTCGGCGTCGCCTCCCCATTTGATTTTGGCCAGCAGACCAGCGAGCACCGGGGCGATGAAGCCGCCCGATGACAGTGCACCGGCATAGATCGCGATCGTCTTGCCGCGGGCCTTGGCGGTGCGAGTCTTGGCGGCGATCATCGCCAGCGAGGTCGGGAACAACGCGGCTCCGCCGACACCGGCGAACGCCATCCCGATCCACACCACAACCACTGCGTTGTGGGTACCCCCGGTAGGGGTCAGGAGCGCTGCTATCAGCTCTCCGATGACGATCAGCAGCGCACCGCCGACCAGTAGCCGCTTGCGTCCGAACATGTCGCCGATCACGCCGAACGTGAGCTCGAACAGCGTCAGCGGGATAACGATCGCGGCCGAAATCCAGTTCAGCTGCGAGGCGGTGGTCCCCAAGTCCTGCTGGAACATGCCGTTCAGCACGGCCGGGGTCGCAAATGCGATCTGGCCGACGCACGCAGCCAAACAGACCGCCACCATCGTGCCAGTTGTTAGATCCAAATCCCTGCGTACAGATGTTCCGGTCACGGACACATCCCTCTCTCTCATCTCATTTGGGGGCTGGGCCCCGTCCCTCATCCGAGAGCGATCCTAACACTCTCACGACAAAATTGTTAGCAAAATTGTTGATGTTTCACTGAGGGCGCGGCACTGTTCGGTTTGAGCCACATCGCCGGCGCCGCGAACGCCTCGTCCCCACGTCCGTTCGTGTAGACGCGACGCGGGGAACACCTCGGCCCCGCTCCGTTCGGCGGCGCCCGTAACGCCTCGGCCCCGCATCCGTTTGTGTGGACGCGGGGCCGGGGCTGATTGCCTCAGACTGATCGGGTCAGGAAGGCATCTTGCGGGTCGTGCAGTCCACCCCCTTGGCGTTGCACCAGATCATCGTGCGGTCGAATTTGCCGAGCCACGTGAGCGGCTTCTGCATCGCCTTGCTGACCACCGGGTGGTAACTGCTGGCCGCGTCGACGTTGCCGCTGCCGTTGTAGGCCGGGAGCTGCGGGTAGGGGTAGAGGTAGATGGAGCGCGAGGCGGTTCCGGCCGGAGCCGCGCCGAGGCTCGGGATCGAGTCGGTCAGGTCGCTGCTGGAGCCACCGCCACCGGGAGGGCCACCGCCGCCGGTCCCGCTGGTGACGTACTCGGTCGCCTTCAGCTTGCCCGGAGCCGAGCCGGTCTCAGCCCACTTGACCACGGACTCGAGCCCGGCGTAGGTGTCCGGCGCACCGCCACCGCAGTGGCCGACGCTCGGAAGCGAGTAGTAGCGGCTGAACTTCTGCGCCTTCGCGAGCCCGCCGGAGGCCTTCACCACGGCCTGGTAGTAGGCCAGCGAGGAATCGCTCGGGATCGACCAGTCGCCCGATCCCTGCCATAGGATCAGCTTGCCGCCAGCCTTCTCAAACGGCTGCAGGTAGGGGTCGGTGTCGTCCCAGTACGGCGCGAGCTTCTCGACCTTGTCGAAGTAGGCCTTGGTGAACATTTCGTTCGCCACCCCGGTGGTGCCGATGTTCTTCTCGAACGCGAAGTACTGCAGCCACGAGGTGATGAACGTCGACGGTGAGGTGGTCTCACCCATCTCTGCGGGGATGTTGGGCCCGGTGCCGTTGTCCCAGTCCCAGGCACTGGCCAGCGAGTAGCCGCCCGGATAGAGCTTCTGCCCGTTCTGGGTCTCCGGGCCGTAGAGCACGCGCTCGACCGCCTGCACCTGCGCCGCCGAGAGGCAGTCGCTGGTCTTCTTGGCGGTGCACAGCGTCGAGGCGACGCGGAATTTGTGCTCGCAGGACCAGTTGTCGAGCATCAGCCCGACCTTGCTGTCGCCGCAGGCCTTCATCGCATCGTTGAGCACGTCCTGAGCCTGGACCTCGCTGAGGATCGCCGAACCGTCGGAGTTGTTGACGGTGTCGAACTCGTACTCGTGCAGAACCGAGTTCAGCTCGGTCATGATCGTCGCCGGGGCGCCCGCCAGGATTCCATTGAAGTCCTTGGGATAACGCTGCGCTTCGGTGAGTGCCTGATGTCCGCCCTGAGAGCAGCCGTCGAAGTACGAGTAGCGCGGGCCGATTCCGTAGAACATCGCCGCCAGTCCCTTTGAGACCTGGGCCAGGTCGTGATCCGACAGGTAGGCGAAGTCAACCCGCTGGGCGCCGTTCGAATACCAGTCGGTGCCCTGGCCGCTGTGTCCCTCGTCCTGCGAGGCGACCACGAAGTAGCCGTCGGCCAGCGCCTTGAAGCTGGACGACTCGGGGGCGTTCAGCCCGATGCTTCCGCACAGCCCGCCGCAGCCGACCTGCAGGTAGCGCTCGTGCCAGGTGGTCTGCGGCAACAGCACCTCGAAGCCGATATTGCCCGCGATGTGCCCGGTGACCGCACAGTAGGTGGGGTCCCCGGAGGCGTAGCTGCCGACCTGGGACTCGGTGATGTCGACCTTGAGGCCGTTCACCGTGTGCGCGTTTGCCTCCGACACCAGGTCCGCACAGCTGATCGTCGCCTTCTTGTCAGGCAGGCTCTTGAGCCCGGCCTGGGCGGACGCAGTCGACACGGTTGTTGTCGTGGTCTGGCGCGTGTTTGTCTTGGTCGCAGTGTGTCCCTGCGCGGGCACCACCGCGAACGCGGCAACCGCCAGCGCAAGCACTGCGGCGAGGCCTGCGAGCCATCCCGCGCCGCGGGATCGCGCATGCCGAGCTGACCGCCGGGGCGGTCTGAATATCTCCATTTGCTGCTCCTCGTTCAGTTCCGGCACAGCTTCAGCTGGACCGAGTGCGGAGCGTAATCTCTAACAAGATTGTTGTCAATCTCTCCTACAAAATCGTTATCAACTTTCCGGCCACAACCGACACCGTGACATGCCGGCGGCGGGCGCTAGCCGGTCTTTTCGTTCTTCCCACAACACAAACTCGGCGCAGGACGTGCGGAGTGAGATTCCGAGATACAGCGGTAGCCTTCAGGGTGGGCTGACGGCGTCCAAAATGTCAGCGGCGACACGGCACAGATTGGGGTAACGAGGTGAGACGGTTCCTGGTCGTATTGATGTTGGGTGCGTGTTGCGCGCTGACCTGGCTGACCGCCGCGGGAGCTTCAACGAGCTCGCGGGCAGCGGTGAAGTGGAACGCTGTCCACCAGCAGGGCCAGCAGCTGGTGTGGCGAATCGGATTCGACCGGCCGCGGGGTGTAGACCATTTCACGCTCGCCCCCGAACATCAGCTGTGTCTACGGCTCGCACAGGGAACGCATACCCAGCTCGGGAACGAGCTCTGCGTGGTCGGCGACGGCTCAGACCCCAAGGGTCTGCAGTTGATCTGGGCACGCTCGACTCCCTCCGGGATGCGCAAGCGCGCGAAGCTCGCGGCGACGTTTACGGCTCCGTCCACGGAAGGGCTGATCGTTGCGTTCACACCGACGTCCGCGGGCTTCCGCTACACAACGGTGCGGTGGCAGGTGATGACCTCGATCGGCGTCGCGCGCTCGCGCTGCACGCTCGGCCAGGGCGTCCGTTGCCGCCGTCTGATGCCGATCCCGGCCGGCAGGCTGCGGCTCACCACGCCAAAGTTGGTGGGCTGCGTAGCGTCCGGGCCGGAGTGGGTATTCGATCGTAAGACAAAGGTGAAGGAGGTGGCACTGACCTTCGATGACGGCCCGTCCCCCGAACCGCCTGCGATCGACTTCGTGCGCCGCCTGCACCAGCTCAAGGCGGTGGGCACCTTCTTTGAGATCGGCGATCAGATCTCGACCTACGACCCCGGCGGTAAGGCCGAGCGTTTGATGTTGCAGGACGGCGACATGATTGGCGACCACACCTGGACTCACCCGGACATGACGGGACTCAGCCAGTCCGCTCAGCGCGCACAGATTCGGTCGACCGCCGCCGCCATCCGCAGGGCCACCGGAGGCTTCAGCCCCTGCCTGTTTCGGGCGCCCTACGGCGACGTCGACAACGAGCTGCTGGGGCTCGTTCGGAGCCTCGGGATGACCACGATCCAATGGGACGTCGACCCGAGCGATTGGTCGCTGCCCGGAACCGCCGTGATCGTCAGCCGGGTGGTCGACGGCGCCCATCCCGGCGCGATCATCATCCAGCACTTCGGCGGTGGCCCCCGCTACGAGACCTACGACGCGCTCCCGGCCGAGGTGCATGACCTGCGCGCCCGGGGCTACAAGTTCGTGACGGTCACGCAGCTGCTCGGCTACAAGCTCCGCTACCGCTGACTCAGGGAATCGGGATCGCATAAACCGAAGCGCAGTCTCAGCGCTTTCGATTCACACCCCCGTGGCTTCCCGGCATAGTCGTTCAATGGCAGAACTCCCAGGTCACCAAGAGATGGAATCGCTCATTCGATCATCAGTCCGGCAGCGTGAAGCTGACATCGTTGAGTTGGCGCGAACCCTCATCGCGTTCAACACCACGGCACGTGACCTGGGAGATCCGCCCCAGCAGGAAGCGGCACTGCAGCAGTATCTGGCGCAGCGGCTCGAAGCCGCCGGCGCCACGGTTGAACTGCTGGAGGCCGGGCCCGGCGTTCCGGGCAGCGAGCGCCAGGTGCCGCTGGCGCTGTCATTCGAGGGTCGCCCGCAGCTGATCGCGCGCTTCCCCGCAGCCGGCAGCGGCGGGCGCTCATTGATCTTCAACGGGCATATCGACGCGGTCTCCGCGGAGCCGCTCGACGCCTGGAGCCACGATCCGTTCGACGCGGTCGTGCGCGACGGACGCCTGTTCGGGCGTGGCAGCTGCGACATGAAGGGCGGCGTCGCGGCGATGGTCGTCGCCGCCGAGGTGCTGGCCGAGCTGGGAGTTCCGCTTAGCGGCGAGCTGATCGTGAACACGGTCACCGACGAGGAGTACTGCGGCGCCGGTGCCGCTGCCTGTGTCCAGGCAGGGCTACGTGCGGATGGCGTGATCGTGCCCGAGCCCAGTGATCTGCAGACCTGGGTCGCCTGCCGTGGCGTGCTGTCACCGACGATCACCGTCAACGGCCGCCCGGGCCACGCCGAGATCTCGCAGCCGCACTGGCGTGAGGGCGGTGCCGTGAACGCGGTCGACAAGATGATGCTCGTGCTGGCCGAGATCCGCGCGCTCGCGCAGCAATGGCTGACGCGCGCCGAGCATCAGCACCCGCTGCTGCGCCCCCCGAGCATCGTCACCACGATCATCAAGGGTGGCGAGTGGTGGGTCACCTACCCTGCCAGCTGCGAGGCCACGCTCGACATCACCTACCTGCCGGTCCAAGCAGACGACGATGGTTTCGGCAGCCGCGTGGAACAGGAGATCGAGGACGCCGTCGCGCGCGCCTGCGCAGCCGACGACTGGCTCGCGGAGAACCCGCCGACCGTGCAGTGGTCGGTGGACCTGCCGCCGTTCGAGGTCCCCGCCGACGCCGAGATCGTCCGGAGCGTCGCGCGTGCAACCGAACACGTCGGGCGCAAGCCGGGGATCGACTCGCTCGACTCCTGGTTCGACGCCTCCTCGTTTCACCGCATCGCCGGGATCCCGTCGGTCGCGCTCGGCCCGCTCGGTGAGTGGGAGGGGCGCCCGCAGGCGCACACGATCGACGAGTCGGTGCCGATCGACTCGCTGGTCGCCACAGCCGAAATGCTGGCGCTGGCCGCGGTCGATTTCTGCAGGCTCGCGAGCTGAACGGACGCTGACCGCCACCGCGGCGGTCGCGGCTGTCGACGCGGTCCGCGCGGCTGACGCGGCTGACGCGGTCGCGACCCAAGCCCATACCTAACCGGGGTGTCACCCAAAGCTGGGCGGCACCCCGATCGGTGCTCTGTTTAGTGGTGCAACGCCAGCCGATGATGACGGTGGCGCCGCGCCGGCCTCTTGGGAGTGGTCGGCTTGTTCATGGTCTGCTTCGACGACCCTGCGGGGGTGGCCTCTGGCCCGTCGTCGGTGTAGTGGAAGATCGTCAGTGCCACGAGTCCGGTGGCGATCAGCGCCCCCGCAAACGCAACTCCCATCAACCACCAGTAACCGGTATGGGCCATCGCCGCAATCGACCCCACGATCATCAACGCGGGCAGGATGAAGACAAACATCAGCTCCGCGCCAGTGGCAGGACCATGGCGGGTTGGTTCGGTTCCTGTGTCGGACATGACTCCTCCTCTAATGGAGACCTGAACACCCCCAATTGTACGACCGCGGTCAACGCCGCCAGAGCCCGGCCAGCCGACAGCGCGTAGTCTGCGGCCATGAGTTCTTCGACCGCCTCCGCCCCAGACCCGATCACCGCAGCCAACTGGATCGACCCCCCGCACCACCGCGAGGGGCTGCACCGCGTTGAGCAGGTGATCGGTACCGAGGAGATCGACAACGACCCGCAGAGCGTGCGGGAGCTCACCACCGGCGCAACCCAGCTCGACTTCGAGCAGCTGCAGGTACCCGACGGCGAGGGCGAGAGCGGGCTGATGCAGCCGACCGCGCAGACGATCAGCGCCGAGGCATTCATGCGGCAGACCTGCACCGACGCGGTGATCGTGCTGCACGGCGACGAGATCGTGCACGAGCGCTACTACGGCACCAACGTCCCCGACGGACGGCACATCGTGTTCTCGGTCTCGAAGTCGTTCGGGGGGATGCTGGCCGGGATCGTCGTCGCCGACGGCAAGCTGCATTTGGATGATCAGGTCACGGACTACGTGCCGGAGCTGCAGGGCGGCGCCTATGACGGCGCCACCGTGCAGCAGGTGCTCGATATGACTGCGCGCCCGCACTACTCGATGGATTACCTGGACCCGAGTTCCGAGGTCCACGCCGGGGACCGCGCGACCGGCTGGCGGCCGGCGCAGCCGGGCGACATCATCGGCAACCGCGAGTATCTGGCAACGGTGCAGGGCCACGATGAGCACGGCAGCGAGTTCTACTACTGCTCGGCCACCACCGACGTGCTCGCCTGGGTGCTCGAGCGCGCCACCGGCAGCGACTACGCGTCGCTGATGTCGCAGAAGCTGTGGTCGCGGATGGGCGCCGAGGCCAACGCCTACATCACGATCGACCCCAAGCAGAGCGCCTACGCCTGCGCGGGGATGGGAATGCGGCTACGCGACCTCGCGCGCTTCGGCCGCCTGATCCTGAACGACGGCGCCTACAACGGCTCGCAGGTGATCCCGGCCGAATGGATCGAGTTCACCCGTGCCGGCGGCCGCTACGAAACAGCCGAGGACGTGAGCAAACCTCACGGCACCTACAAGAATCAGTGGTGGATCCCCTCGGCCCAGGCACCGAGCTTCTACGCGGTCGGGATCTTCGGCCAATACCTGTGGCTTGACCCGGTGCGCCAGGTGACGATCGCGAAATTCTCCAGCGAGCCGATCCCGAGCCCGCGCGACGAGTGGCACTCGGCCGGCTATGACGCGATCGCGCGCGCGGTGGTGGACGCGAGCTGAGCTGGCGCTCCGCGCGGCCGCGGTCAGAGGCCGTCAGGCCGGGGTGGTGATCCCCAAGACACCACCCCGGGACCGACCTACCGTTCGTGCGTCTCTGACGCGGGCAGTACCCGTTCGGCTATCACGTAATAGGAGATCGAGGCCACCAGCAGCCCGACGATCCAGGTGACGTCCGCGCCGTTCAGGGATTTGGCGATCGGACCGGTGTAGAAGGTGGTGCTCATGAACGGCACCTCGATCGCCATCGTCACGATGTAGATCGCCAGCGCCCACCAGTTGAAGCGCCCATACATGCCGTCAAGCGTGAACAGTTGCTTCACGTCGTAGTGGCCGCGGCGCACCAGGAAGTAGTCGACGAGGTTGATCGCGGTCCAGGGGATCAATACGTAGAGCAGCACGATGATCACGTCGTTGGCGGTGCTCAGCAGGCTGTCGGATGCGGCGATCGAGAGGATGCTGCCGATGATCGTGAACACGATCGCGAAGAGCGTGCGCGCCTCCTTCGGGGGAACGCCCTTGCCGGTCGGTGAAACGATCGCCCAGAACGTGAGGAAGCCGCCGTAGGGGCTCTCGACGGTGGCCGGGATGTTGCCGATCAGGATCGCCAGCAGGATGATCCCGAAGATCCCGTTGAACTGGTGCCCGAGGAATGTGGCCGGGTCCGCGAGCTGCGCGGCCCCGATGGTGGCCGCCAGCGCGCCGATGATCTGCACCCAGATCGCGCCGCCGACAAGGCCCGCGTAGGTGCTGGTGAAGGTCTTGTAGGCTGGCGTGTCGGCCGGCAGATAGCGCGAGTAGTCGGACACATATGGAGCCCAGGTGATCTGCCAGCCGGCGGTCAGCGCGAGCACGATCATGAAGGTCGCGAGCGACTGGTCGGTGCCCTTGTAGTTCGATGGGACATGGCCGAGGAAGTGGATGAACAGCGCCATGAACAGCACGAACGAGATCACGGTCGCGATGCGGCCGCTGGCGTGGACCAGGTCGTAGCCGTAGATCGCGACGACCAGAATCAGCAGGTTCCAGAGGATCACGCCGATCCAGGTGGAGATGTGGAAGAGACTGCCGACCGCGTCACCGGAGAGCACACCGCCGACCACGTAGAAGCCGAGGTACAAGAGCACCGTGAAGGCCTGCGGCAGTGCTGCGCCGATGACGCCGAACTGGGCGCGGCTCTGGACCATCTGCGGGATCCCCATGCGCGGGCCCTGGACCGAGTGGTAGGCGGCGAACAGGCCACCGACGGCGTTGCCGAGCACGATCGCGACGATCGCCCAGAACACGTTCAGACCGAGGATCACCGCGAGCGTGCCGGTCACGAAGCTGTTGATCTGCACGTTGCTGGAGAACCACAGCGTGAACTGCGACAGGATCGTGCCGTGCCGCTCGTTCGCCGGGATCGGCTCCATCCCGTGCTGCTCGATCTTCAACGGCGAACCGTTGTTGTCGATGACCGGTCCGGTCCCTGCTGGCTCAACCGTTGCGGTTGAGGTTGTTTCGTCCGCCATCGCCCCTCGTTTCTACCACTCGCTCATAACCATCAGGAACGATCCGGCCGCGCGAAACGGCACCCTCGAACGCTCCCAACGCCCGATCCTACGGTCGCGCGCCCCCGCACCGTATACGAATAGCCGATCGATCGCATCGGCAAATCGGTTGTAGCCGGCGGTCTGCTTCTGAGCGGACGTATGGCCGACCGCGCGGGTCTCGAAGTGCGCCCCAACGGGAGCTCTGGCTAATAGGCGGTCTGCATGCAGGCGTCGACCGCCGCGCGGGTGGCCGCGGCGCGGGTGTGCACCCCGAGCTTCCAGTAGATCCGCTCCACGTGCCGCAGCACCGTGTGGCGGCTGATCCCGAGTTCGTAGGCGATCCCGTCGTTGGTGCGCCCGTCGGCCAGGCAGGTCAGCACCTCGGCCTCGCGCGCGGTGATCGGCAGGTGCCCGGCCAGCAAATCTGGGGTGATCACGACCGCGTCGTGCTCGTGTTCGAGGCGCTGCAGCAGCACGATCCGCGTGCGTGCCGCGCGCAGATGCGGACGCAGCGCGTCGATCACGGCCACGTCGCGATCGCTGAAATCATGACCGCTGCGGTGTAGCACCACACAGCAGCTGCTACCGGCAGGCCCGAACGCGACCTGCGCGGAGAGCTCGTTGTCCATCCCCAGCGCGCGATAGAAGCTCGCGTAGATACGGCCGTTGCGGAACTCGCGCAAACCGTCGAAATCCGACAGCCGGTGGGCACGGTCGCTCGGGCGGATCAGGTCGCGGCGCACCACCGGATGCTCGCGCCAGTCCGGCCCGAAGGTCGCCAGCAGCGGATCGGTGTAGATCTCGCGGTCGCCGGCCTCGAGGCGGCCGACGGCGCCCCAGTCTTCGCAGGCGACCATCAGCGCTCCCTCGGCCGCAACCAACCGCTTCAACGATCTCACGTGCGCGTCTAAGTCGGCCTGGCTCTCACAATCGGCCAGCGCGCCGGCCAGCTCGAGCACCGCTGTTGCGTCGCGATGACGCAACTGGAGCTTGCCAGTCATTTCAACTCCGTCTCCAAAGTCGATATCGATCCCGTGGCGCTAGTGCGCCGCCCACTAGCAATAGTTGCCTATAGACGGCGATCCTGCAAGCCCTGAACATCGGCTGCATATGAGACCGGGCGCCTCACCGCTGGCGGTCCCGCGGCTGCACCCTCCGTGATCTCCGTTGGGACTGGTGGCTCGCACCGCCAGTCCGACTCACGGCATCGACGGCGCTGACTTCAGCGTCGCGTCGCACTGCCTCGACAGCGCGACGTATGCGATCCAGACGTATTTCACAGCCGCCAACTGCCTCTTATTCAGTTGATGGCAGTCAAACCTTGAACAGTGGGAGCAACGATGAGACGGATCATGCAGTTACTCGTTCTGAGCGCGGTAATCGCGTTCGGAACCGCGGGAGTCGCGTCTGCGACCTCGTACCAAACCAGCGGCTTCACGATCTGGACGATCGCGGGCACCGGAGTCGCTTGTACGCCACCGCATTGCGGTGACGGCGGCGCGGCCACTCAGGCCAACCTCAGCACCCCGGATGAGCTGGCGGTCACGAAATCCGGGAACGTGCTGGTCGGCCTGGCCTACGAGCACCAGGTGCGCGAGATCACGACCTCGGGCAAGATCGAACTCGTCGCCGGAACCGGCGCGAACTGCGCTTCGGGCAACTGCGGCAACGGCGGTCTGGCAACCAAGGCCACACTCAGCTTCCCCGCCGGCGTCGCCGTCGACAGCAGCGGCAACATCTATATCTCCGATGGGACCACAGAGACCGTGAGGGAGATCTCTGCCAAGACCCACAAGATCAAAGTCATCGCCGGCCGAATGAACACAGCGTGCAGCACAACGCCCAACTGCGGCAACGGTGGCAAAGCGACCAACGCAAAGTTGAACAACCCGCTGGGATTGGCGCTGCGCAACGGCAACCTCTACATCGCCGACTACGGCGACCACGAGGTACGCGCGGTGAACCTCAAGACCGGGAAAATCAAGGATGTCGCCGGCAACGGCACATCCTGCACGACAGCACCATCCTGCGGGGACGGCGGCTCCGCGACCGCCGCGGAGCTCGCCTTTCCGGTGTCACTGGCGTTTGGATCCAGCGGCGGGCTGTACATCAGCGACGTCGTTACCGAGGAGATCCGGCGGGTTGATCCGTCCAGCGGCATCATCACCGACGTGGCCGGCAACGGCCACGGCTGCACCGCGCAACCCTGCGGCGACGGTGGACCAGCCACAAGCGGCCAGCTGAGCTTCCCGTTCGGACTCGCGGTTGACAAGGCCGGGGACATCTACATCGGGGACCAAGGTGATGAAGAGGTGCGCGAGGTTCCAGCCGCCACCCACAACATCATCACGGTCGCCGGGAACGGCACCTTCTGCACCGATTCACAGGGCCCGTGCGGTGACGGAGGCGCGGCGGATCAAGCCGAGCTGAGCTCGCCAACGGGCGTCGCGATGGCCCCGGGTGGCGGCCTGTTCGTCTCTCAGTTCGGCGCCAACAAGGTGCGCTGGCTGGCCCCGAAGGCGGCCAACGCCCCTGTGGACCATGTGGCGAGGCTCGCATCCGCGGCCGCGCTCAATAGCCACGCTCGGATCGAACGGCACCCACTCGTCGGAGTGTCGCGCTGAGCGTGAGCGGAGACCACGGCTCCAACCCTCCGTGATCTCCTTTGGGGTTGGTGGCTTGGGGGCCACCAACCCCACTCACACCTCTGGGAGCACGCCCTGCTCGCGGGTCCAGACGGCCTTGCCGTCGATCCAGGTCTCGGTCGCGTTGATCTCACCGAACGATTCGACCGGCGCCGTGAACGGGTCACCGTCGAGCAATACGAAGTCGGCATCGGTACCGGCCGCAATGCGCCCGTCGCCCTCGCGCCCGAGCAGGTTCGCGGGCGTGCGCGTGATCCCGGCCAGCGCCTGATCGCGCGTGATCCGCTGATCCTCGGTGCCGGCCAGTCCGCCCGAGCTGGTCTCGCGGGTGATCGCAGCCCATGCGCTCAGCAGCGGCGCGGGGTCGGTGACCGGCGCGTCGGAACTGACGATCGTGCCCACCCCGGCCCGCGCGAACGAGCCATACGGGTAGAAGCGACCGCCGGGCAGTCCGTACTCCTCCATCAGCGCGTCGGCGCGCTGGTGGACCTGCAGCGGCTGCGGGACCGGAACGATCCCGAGCTTGCGCATGTCGGCGATCTGTGGATCGGTGGGGAAGCCGCAGTGTTCGATCCGGTGCAGTACGTCGGGCCGGGCGAGCTCGTCGCGGGCGCCGCGCACGGCGTCGAGCACGATCTCGATCGGCTCGGTCCCCTGTGCGTGGGTCGCGGTCCGCAGTCCCAGGCGGTGCGCCTTGCGCAGCAGCTCGACCAGCTCCTGCGGCTCGTGGTAGAGGTAGCCGTCGCGGTGGTCGCCGGCATGGCCGCCGCAGCAGTCGCCGAGGCAGGCGGTGCGTGCCAGCACCGATCCGTCGGCGTAGAACTTCACGCCCAGGATCTGCAGCTTCTCGTCACCGATTGAGGAGGTGATCCCGACCGCGCGCAGGTGGTCGAGGTGGCTCGAGAGCATCAGCAGCTGCGACTTCAGGATCAGCTCGCCCTCGTCGCGCAGTGACAGGTAGCCGCGCAGCTCGAGGTCGGTGACCTGTGCGTCGCAGACCGAGGTGACGCCCGCCGCCAGGAACGACTCTTGGCAGAGGTTCATCAGCTTGCGCTGTTCGGCGGCGCTGATCGGCAGATGGAAGTTGGGGCCGTGGTTCTGGATCTTCACGCCCTCGGGGCCGGTGAGCAGATCGCAGGCCGCATCGAAGAACAGCCCGTTCGGCGTTCCGTCCTCGTAGCGGTCCATACGCCCACCGATCGGAGTCGGCGTCTGCTTGGTGATGTTGTTGAACTCCATCACGCGCGAATTCACGACAAAGCCGTGGCCACTGATCTGCTGGATCAGGATCGGTTTGTCGCGGGAGACGCGGTTGAGGTCCTCGTCGGTCGGATGGCGCTGCTCCCTCAGCAGCGTCTGGTCATATCCGTAGCCGCGGATCGCGGCCGCCGTGGGATTCTTGGCGGCCCACGCGTTCAGCAGTTCCACGAGATCGTCGATCGAGCGCGCGCCGCTGAGATCGGCCCAGTCGAGCCGCTGGCCGTGGAGCAGCATATGCATGTGCGCGTCGACGAATCCGGGCATCAGCGTGCGCCCGTCGAGTTCGACCGTGCGCGCGGTGCCGCGCGCGGCCTGGCGGCATTCGTTCTCGTCGCCGAGCATCACGATCTTGCCGCCCTGCACCAGCACGGCAGGCGGTACCGCCTCGTCGAGCATCGTGCGGATGGTGCCGCCGCGGAACAGGATCGGTTCGTCGTACATCTGTGCCTCTCGTCTTTGAATCACGCTTATTTTCCGTGATTCAGCTAGTGAACGCGCGCCTCGCGTCCGTTTCAGCGGCAGAGTACGCTAAACAGCACCGATTTGCAACCGCCATTCGTAGCGTTCCTTGACCAGGTCAAGGTGGATCCACGACTGCAGGTCCCTGACGGGCTCCAGCGAGCGGATCTCGTCGAGCGTCGCGAGGATCTCGCTGGTGTGTCCGCCGACCACGGTCCCGACCACGTCCGCACGCCCGATCGCCGCCGCCAGATAGCTGATGTTGGGCATCTCCGCGATCAGCGCCAGCGTCGCGTCCGCGTCACCGCTGAGGCGCAGATCAAAGCCACACATCTCGGTCATCCCGAGCACGGTCGGGTTCAGGATCCCGCCGATCCGCATCACGCCGGCGTCGGTCAGGCGCAGCATCCGCGTGCGGGCGGCGCTGGGTGAGAGCCCTACACGTTTGCCCATCTCCGCGAACGCGAGCCGGCCATCGCGCTGCAGCTCGGCGATGATCTGCGCGTCGGCTTCGTCGAGGTCGATCTGCCGTGGGCGCCCGACCGGTGTGTAGGCGTTCTTCCACACGCGGGTATAAAGGGCCGTGTCGACCGAGCGCACCTCGGGCACCGCGCGAATGCGGTTGATCGTCGCGTCGAACGACTCCATGTCGGTGCACTGCAGCTCCGCCACGATTCCGTGACTGCCGGCCACCACCGACACCAGCGGCGTCTCGCGCTGCGGGGCGATCGCGTCCGCCACCCGGTGCGCGGCGCCCTCGTGCGCGATCGCCACGTGCCCGAGCGTTGTCAGCCCCAGGATCGCAGGATGCACGATCCCGACGACCCGCAGGCTGCCGCCCGACATCAGCCGCTCCAGCCGCGCCCGCACCGCAGTCCGTGATAGTCCGACGGCCTGCGCCAGCGCCTCATAACTCATGCGTCCGTCGTCGCGCAGCAGACCGACCAGCGTTGTATCGGTTTCGTCCAACTCCATGGGACGCAACGTTACGGGTTCGTACGGGCGCCCGGGCGTTGGCCGACGACGGGCCCGACAGGTCCTTCGGCCGCCGACCCGGTCAGCGCCACACCAGAGCGCCACACCACAGCGCCACACCAGCACCGCCCGACGCTGGGACCACCACGACAGCAGATGCCGGTGTGCTAAGTTGTGAAACATCACTAAATCTGTTGATTTACCTGGAATAGTTCCAGGCTGGGGTTGTAGGCCGTGAGAAGCGAACAACTTGAGTACGTCGCCGCGGTCGCGCGGCTCGGATCTTTCCGGCGTGCTGCAGACGAACTGCGGATCTCACAGCCTGCGCTCAGCGCCACCGTGCGCAACCTCGAGCGCGAGCTTGGTGTGGACCTGCTGGTGCGCGAGCGCACCGGCGTGCACCTGACCGAACGCGGCCGCGAGCTGCTCCCCCACATCGACTCGGCGATCGACGCGATCAGTGAGTTGCGCGACGCCGCCGGCGGCGAGCGCCCCGGCGCACGCACGATTCGCGTGGCCGCCGTGCGCGCGACACCGGTCACGCTGCTCACCACCGTCACCGCCGCGTTCAGAGAACTGCACCCTGCGACCCAGATCGAGATGATCGGCGCCCAACAGGCCGCGGTGCACACGGGCCTGCGCGCGGGCTCACTTGAGCTCGGGCTGACCACGCGGCTCGACGGCGACGAGTTCCCCGTGGACCTCGAGACGACGACACTGGCCAGCGGCCGTGCGGTCGTCTGTATCAACACCGAGAGCCCGCTCGCCGCGCTCGACCTGATCACGGTCCCGGACCTGCTGACCGAGCCGCTGGTGATGATGCGCTCGGGCTATGTCATGCACCGTTACGTGCGCAAGCTGCTCGGCACCAACGTCCCCGAGCTCTCCTACACGACCGACGGTGCCGAGATGGCAAAGGTGATGGTCGCCGAGGGCCTGGGCGCGACCGTGCTCCCGGACTTCACGCTGGTCGGCGATCCGCTGGTCAGACGCGGGGTCATCACCTGGCGGCCGCTCGAGAACGCGATCGGCGTGCAGCTGGTGCTGCAGCGACGCGACGCCGAATCACGTTCGCGCGTCAGCACCGATCTCTATGAGCTGCTCGTCGAGCATGCGGCCGGCTACGGGGCTCGAAGCACCGATGCAACCGGGCCTGTGGCTTATGCCGACCAGACAGTCGCCCGGTAGCATGCATCACTGCGCTGGCAGTGCAGCGGGTACTCGCTGACGTCCTCAGACGCCTGCCCGAGCAAGCGCACTGCTACGAACTACAGGAGACCTTACGTGAATCTTACACGCCGAGGCGCTGACGCGGGTGTTTCCGCGTGAGCGCAGCCATCGAATCCACAGCCACGAAGGCGGACGACGCCGAGCTCCAGCGCGAGATCAGCTCCCGCCGTGTGGAGGAGCGTGCGCCGGCGCGCGAGTTTTTCGCTGACTACGCGGCCGGTGAGGGCGCTCCGATCGCAGTCGTGATCCCCGCCTTCAACGAGGAGCCGACAATCGCCGCGGTCGTGCGCGGGATCCCGAAGAAGATCTGCGGGCTTGACACCGAAGTGATCGTGGTCGTCGACGGCAGCGCCGACAAGACCGCGGAAGAGGCCCGTAGCGCTGGCGCACTGGTGTGCGACATGCCGGTGAACCGCGGCCAGGGCCTGACCCTGCGTCTCTCCTATTGGCTTGCGGATAAGCGCGGCGCCCAAATCATCGCCACCACCGACGCCGACGGTCAGTACGACGAGGGCGAGCTCAGCCGCGTGGTGCAGCCGATCCTCGACGGCAACGCCGACTTCGTGAACGGCTCACGGCGGCTCGGCACCGAGTTGACCACCGACTCGACCCGTCACCTTGGCGTGGTCGTGTTCGGCACGATCCTCAGCACGCTGCTGCGGCAGAAGATCACCGACCCAGCCGCAGGCGTGCGGGCCTTCCGGGTCGAGGTTCCGCGTACGGTGCGGCTCGATCAGCCCCAGTACCAGTCTTCGGAGATGCTGATCGCGACCGGCATGAACGGTTTCCGGATCGTCGAGGTCGCGACCACGATGCGCGACCGGCCCGAGGGCGCGACGCTCACCAAGAAGGGTCCGAACCTGGTCTACGGGATCCGCTTCTCGCAGGCGATCCTGAAGACCTACGTGCGCGAGCTGCGCAGCCGTCGCTCGCGCTAGCGCGCAGCCGCTGATGTTTTGATGGCCGCCCGCGTCGGGCGGCCATTTCGCGTTAAGGGCCGGCAGCGCGTGTACCCGCCGCTTGCGGCCAAAAGCGCCAGACGCCTGCGGTCACCGAGCGACCGCGAGGACCACGCGGACATCCGTGCGGCGACCGAGCTGCGCGGGAGCGCTACGACGCGGCGTCTGCGGCAGCGCGTTCTTGTGCGGTGGTGACCGCGGCGAAGACGAACGCGTTGAAGATGAAGAACCGCATGATGAACGTGACGAAGTTCGCGGAGATATACATCCCCTGGACGAACAGGCTGAACTCAGCCCCGTGCAGGTGCATCGTGCCCGCGAGCACGTAGGCGAAGTGACTGACCTCGGTCAGGATGAAGCCGACCACCAGTGCCACGCCGATAAACGGCAGCGTCTCACGCAGCAGGTCCGGCCGGCCCTTGCGCTCCCAGGCCCAGCGGCTCGCGACGTAACTGACGATCACACCGGCCAACCAGCCGGAAGCGCCGGAAACGCGCCCTGAGCTGTGGATCACGCTGGCGAAGACGAAGTAGGTGACCTGGGTCGCCGCCAACGCGAGGATCGCCGCCGGGGCGAATCTCATCAGCCGCGTTCCGGACGGGGTACTCAACCGGCGCTGCAAGCTTCCGGGAAGGAAGTCCATAGCGGTCCGCTGTTGGGTCTCAGTCGTCACTTGCATTGACGTTATCCGCAGCCCCGTAAGGTCGGCGTAAGTGGGTTCGCGCTTGCGGCTGTTGGTCGGCGCCCAATTGCACACAGTGAGTGGCCCCGCGCCCGCCAGGAACTGGTAATCAGTAGATCATGACCAAACCTGCACTTCGCCCCCTCGGCCACTCTGGCATTGAGGTTTCGTCCATCGGCCTCGGCTGCAACAACTTCGGCGGTCGCATCGACCTCTCGCAAACCCGCGCAGTGCTTGACAGCGCGATCACCGAGGGCATCACCTTCCTCGACACCGCCGACCGTTATGGCGACACCAAGAGCGAGGAGTTCATGGGCGAGGTGCTGAAGGACCGCTGGCACGAGGTTGTGCTCGCGACCAAGTTCGGGCTCGACCTCGGCGACGGCTGGGAAGGGCCGCGCGGACGCCGCGACTACATCCATCACGCGGCCGAGAACTCGCTGCGGCGGTTGCAGACCGACGTGATTGACCTCTACTGGTACCACACCCCGGATGACGTCACCCCGATCCAGGAGACGCTCGAAGGGCTGCATGAGCTGGTGACGGCCGGCAAGGTCCGTGCCATCGGCGCCTCCAACTTCAGCGCCGCGCAGCTGCGTGAGGCCGATGAGGTCGCGCGTGCCAATGGGCTCACGCGCTTCACGGCGCTGCAGAACGAGTACAGCCTGCTGGTCCGCGACCCCGAGCCGGAGATCCTGCCGCTGTGCGTGGAGCTGGACGTCGCGTTCATCCCCTACTTCCCGCTGGCAAGCGGTCTGCTCACCGGCAAATACACCCGCACGGGCGCAGTACCGACCGGGACTCGCCTGTCGGGACGCGACGAGATCGCGACCCCGGAGCAGTGGGAGATCGTCGAGCAGCTCAGCGACTACGCGGCCGCGCGCGGCGTGAGCATGACCGAGGTCGCGATCGGCGCGCTGCTCGCGCAGCCGTCGGTGGCGAGCGTGATCGCCGGTGCGACCAAGCCCGAGCAGATCAAATCCAACGCGGCCGCCGCGGGCTGGGTCCCGAGCGAATCCGATCTCGCGGCGCTGCGGGCGATCCTCGACTGATCAGACGCGGGTGGCGCGCTGGATCCCCGACGGGATCTTGCGCGCCGCCGGCAGTCCGCAGGCGATCACGGCAGCGAGTACCAGGAACGCGACCGTCGGCTGGTGGTCGACGACCCCGACGATCACGGCCACGATCAGCCCGCCGGCGTTGCCGGCCATCAGCAGGATGCCGGTGGCCACGCCGCCGAGCGCACCCATCTGCCGCTCGGTCAGCTCAAGCATCACCGGCAGCGCTGCCAGCAATACGAAGCCGATCGCTGAGATCAGCACGAAGTCGGCGATGACCACGGCGTGCAGCACGGCCATCAGCAGACACCCGATGCCGACCCAGGTGACCGCGAACATCAGGTACTGGCGCTCGCGGCCCTCGCGTGCGATCTTCGGCGGCACCAGGCCGCAACCGGCGATGCCCGCGACCAGCATCGCCGCGAGCATGATCCCGGCGTCGGTCGAGGAGATCTGATCGCGGTGCAGGATCGGCTGAAGCCAGGTAGAGAGCGCCACGAATACGCCCACTCCCAGGAACGCCAGCTGCGTGAGCGTGCGCATCAGCGGCACAGCCCATACCTGCCGGATCTCGGCGCGTCCGATCGCAGCCGGCGGCGCGTCATCGGCGGGCGGGCGCCGCAGCGCGACCACCAGCAGCAACGCCGCGAGGCAGGCGAGCACCGCCTGCGCGGGCAGCAGCGGGCCGAGGTCATGCTTGGCCTCGAGCAGCGGCCCCATCAGCAGTGCCACCACCGCGCCCACGAACTGGCCGGCGGAGCCGACGGCGATTCCGGCCGGGCGCTGACGCACAGGCAGGTAGCCGGTGGCGGTCTTGGTTAGCGCGTTCAACACCAGCGGCTGCGCGCACGCGACCACTATCTGGCCGATCAGAGCCCAGGCGAAGTTCTGGTTGACCAGCCGCAGCACTCCCCCCAACGCAGTCAGCAACGCGCCGGCCGTGAGCGCGCCGCGGAACCAGCGGTCGAGCGCGATCCCGGCGGGCAGCGCCAGCACCACGTAGAACAGCGGGAACACCTGCGCGAGCCAGCCGACGGCGTTTTGGGAGACCCCGAAATCGTGCGCCACGTCGGTGTCGATCGGCGCGAATGTCAGCCACAGCATCTGGGTGGCGGCCACCACCATCGCGTAGGCGACCACCACCGGCCAGCCTCCGCGCGTCTCCCCTCCGTCAGCAGTCACGGGCCGAACGTATCGGATTCAGGCGCGACCCGCCAGGCACACGTTGCGGCAGTCGCCGCGCGGCGCGAGCGGCTCAGCCGCGGGCCAGAAACGCGGCTGAGGACAGCACCTCGGCACGGTCGGGTGTGGTCAGCCACCCGTAGTGCTCGCCGCGCAGAAGCACATGCGGGCCCGGCTGTGCCGGCAGTCGGTGCTCGAGCTCGACGTCGAGCATCTTCGGCTCGACCTCACCGGTGGCAACGATCTGCTCCTCGATCGTCTCCCAGTAGGCGGCGTTGTTCACGTGATCGGCGATATCGACGTCGGTGTAGCGGAAGTTCCAGGCGTACCCGGTGGCGTCCTCAGGTGGCTTCGGATGCCGCAGCCGCGCGTGGATCTCACGGTCGCCGATGGCGCTGCCGTAGACGGCACGCTCCTCGGGCAGGATCCGGAACGGCATCAGCGTCTCGGGGTCGAGGTGAACCCAGACCGCTGCGGCTTCGATCAGCGGCTCTTCGCTGTCACCGGCTTCATGGCCGGTGACAGCGGCAAGTGAAATGCGGGTGCGGCGTTCCGCCCACATGCGACCGACCCCGCTGCACCAGGTGGTGACCTTGCAGAGCTCATCGAACTGCGGGAAGCGCATCGCGTTGATGCGGGTGCGGCGCAGCACCCAGACGGCGGACTCGGCGAGCCCCGCGTCCTCGACATCGCGGTATGCGATGTCCTGCAGCCAGCGGGCGATCGCGTCGAGCCGCATGCGCCCGGACGGCGCGCAGTCGGCCAGCCCGGGCCAGAAGTGAAGTGTGTACTCGCGTCCGCCTACGCGCGGCGGTACGAGTTCATTGGTCGGCTGCGGACGCATCCCACAACGGTGCCAGATCCGGCACTCAGATGAGCGCACCCTGACGCTCAAGCTCAGCGCGAACCGTGGCTGGAGCGGGATCTTGACCGGTCTGCGCCTGTAGCGCAGCTGCGACCCCTGCGGCCTGCCCGGTCGCGAACGCGGTGCCCATCACCCGCAGCGAGCAGTAGGCGCGCGGGTCGCAGCTGACGAGCCGTCCGGCGGTCCAGAGGTTGTCGCGGTCGATCGAGTGCAGCGCCTCCAGCGGGATGTCGTAGAACGCCTTGCCCTCGATCGCTGAATAGGTGGTCGAGCCGACCCCCTGGTGGTCTTCGATCGGCCAGCCGCAGCGGGCGATGCCGTCGTCGGGGCGGCGTCTGGCGGAGAGCACGTCCTCGCCTGTGACCGCGTAGCGGCCGATCACGTGGCGTGACTCGCGCACGCCGATCTGCGGTCCGGTCGCCACCAGGTAGGCGTGCTCCCAGCCGGGGATCGATTTGCGGAAGGCGCCGAGGTAGTCCCAGGCCTGCTCGCGTGCCTGTTGCTCGGCGCGGGTGATGTCGTGAGCGTCGAGCGCGTCCACGGTCTGATCGACGATCTGCATCGTCAGCTCGCCGGTGAGCGGCAGCCGTGCGGCCGGGCCGTGGTCGCGGCCGAGCTGGCGGTCGCTGGAGGCGTTGTGGGCGGCTACCGCTTCGCGCATCGCATCGGAGCTGATCACGGCGTCGGGTGTGATCCCGCCGATGCGCATGCTCAGGGTCGCGGCCTGGCGCTCCTGCAGCGGTGAGGCGCCGACGCTCGCGCCGGACATGTGGGCGAGATTGCCGTCGCCGCTGGCATCGACAAACGCCGAGGCGACGATCTGGCGCTGCACGCCCGCGGTCGTGGCGCCGACCTCGAGGATGCGTCCGTCGACGGCGTGAGCGTCGGTGAGGTAGCTGTGCAGGCTCAGGTTCACGCCCGCCTCCGCGACCATGCGGTCGAGCGCCAGCTTGGTGTATTCGGGATCGATCAGCACGACCGTGTTGCCCGACCAGCGGAAGGTCTTCTCCTCATAGGCGCCGCCGTCGCGCAGGCGCTGGAGCAGGTCGGCGCCGACCCCCGCGACCACCAGCTCACGGCGCTGATCGAAGAACCCGCAGTAGCTCAGAACCGAGCTGGCGGTGGCGGCTCCGCCGAGAAACGGGTAGCGCTCGATCAGGTGCACCCTGGCACCGGTGTGGGCGGCACCGATCGCGGCGCCGACACCACCGCTGCCGCCGCCGACCACAACCACGTCGTATGTCTCGGGAGCTGGACCGGCTGGAGGCATCTTGTGAAAACGTACTGGACCGGCGTTACGTCAGCGCTGCCGGCGCGTTACTCGGGCTTCGCGGCCAGCGCTGCCGCGTAGCTCCGAACGCGAGCGGATTAGCCGATGCGCTCGTCGATGCGAACGTGAACGGTGTCGCCGGCGTGCTTGCCGATCTTGCGGCGCAGCTCGGCTTTGACCGGCAGCCTGTGCATGCCGTCCCCCTGCGCCATGAATGCGCCGGCGAACGGCTCGCCGTCGATTTCACCACGGACCTTTACCAGCCCGCGCGTTCCGAACAGCTCGGGCACGTCGTCCACCAACACGCAGGTCCAGGCGCCGGGGTTCTCGCCCTTTTGCAGCTTGGCGTCGAACTCTTTGATCATCGGCCGTCGGTTTCGGTGTCGCGTCAGTTGCCCAGTCGCGCTATTCGACGCGCGCTGGGCCAACCGCTGGCCCGCTGGGACCTTCGACGATGATCGAGTGCACATTCACGAACTCATGCAGGCCGTAGCTGCTGAGTTCGCGTCCGTAGCCTGAGTCTTTGATCCCGCCGAATGGCATCCGCGCGTCGGACGCGACCATGCCGTTCACCGCGGTCGTTCCCGCGTCGATGCGCGTCGCCAGTTCCCAACCGCGCTCGAGATCACCGGTCCAGAGCGAGCTGCCGAGCCCGAACGGTGATTCGTTCGCGAGCTTGACGGCGGCCTCGGCGTCGGCTGCGGTCAGGATCGGAACCGCGGGACCGAACACCTCCTCGGCCAGCACCGGCATCGTCTCCGTGACGCCGCCGAGCACGGTCGGTTCCATGAAGAAGCCGGGACGGTCGAGCGGCTTGCCGCCGGCAAGCACCACCGCCCCTTGCTCCACCGATTCGCGAACCTGCCGCGCGACCGCGTCGCGAAGGTCCTCGCGAGCGAGCGGACCGATCGTGGTCTCGTCTTGCATCGGGTCGCCCACCTGAAGCTCGGCGACCTCGGCGAGCAGCAGCTCAACGAATCGCTCCTCAACCGAGGCCTCGACGATGATCCGCTTAGCAGCGATGCATGACTGTCCTGCGTTCTGGAAGCGGCTGCGCGCCGCGAACTTCGCGGCGGCTTCAAGGTCGGCGTCCGCGAGCACGATGAATGGATCACTGCCTCCGAGCTCGAGCACGGTCTTCTTCAGCGCGCCGCCGGCGATTGCGGCGACGGCGCGACCGGCACCGGTCGAGCCGGTGAGCGTCACCGCGGCGACGCGCGGGTCGGTGATCACGTGCCGGCTGACCTCGGGCGTGTCCTCGACTCCGGCCACGATCACGGAAAGCAGATGCTCGGGCACTCCCGCGGAGGCGACGACCTTCTGCAGCTCGAGCGCGCAGCCGGTGGTCGACGGAGCGTGCTTGAGCACAACCACATTGCCCGCCATTACCGCCGGCGCCAACGCGCGCACGACCTGCCAATAGGGGAAGTTCCAGGGCATGATCGCGAACAGCACCCCCAACGGCGCGAACGTCACAACAGACCGCACGGCGCCGGTCTCGACCTCCTGCGACTGCAGCAGCGCGGGCCCGTGATGCGCGTACCAATCACAGGTCCAGGCACACTTCTCAACCTCGGCGAGGCTGTCGGCCAGCGGCTTGCCCATCTCACGCGTCGCGAGGATCGCCAGCTCCTGACGGTGGCGGCGCAGCGAACTGGCGATGCGGGTCAGGCCAATCGCCCTGGCCGCGACGGGCGTGTCACGCCACGCCTGTGCCGTCAGGTGTGCCTGATCCAGAGTCGCATCGATCTGCGCCTGGGTCGTCGCGGGATAGCTCTCTAGCCGTTCTCCAGTGGACGGATCAATAGTCACAACCGCGCTGTAATCCATGGCTACCTCGGTGTTCGTCATGCGCCGGAATGGCGAGATTACCGGCCGACCGGTCTACGAGCCGCTTCGCGCCAGCCTGTCGTTGCGGTTTACTGGGGCAATGATCCATCGACTCCGAAGCAACAGGAGCTGCTGATGTCCTTTATCAGTCGAGGATTCACCGGTCGGCGCCGGCCCACAGCCGACCCGACCCGCGTACCTCCTGGGCAGTACGTGACAACTGATTTCCCGGTCCTGTCGGCCGGCCCCACGCCGCATACGCCGCTCGACGAGTGGAGCTTCTTGATCGATGGTGAGGTGGCCGAGCCGATCTCATGGCCGTGGAGGGAGTTCACCGCGCTTCCGGCCGAAGATTTCACCGTCGATATCCACTGCGTGACCAAGTGGACCAAGCTCGACAGCAAGTGGCATGGCGTCTCCGTGGACACGCTGCTGGCGGCCGTCGATACCAAGGCCGGCTTCGTCACCGCCTGGTGCGATGGCGGCTACACCACCAACCTCGCGCTGGACGACGTCACCGGCGGCAAAGCGTGGGTTGTTTACGACTACGACGGCTCGCCGTTGCCCGCCGAACACGGTGGTCCGGCGCGACTGTTGGTGCCACACCTGTACTTCTGGAAGAGCGCGAAGTGGGTGCGCGGACTGACGTTGACGCGCGAGGACAAGCCCGGTTTCTGGGAGTCATATGGCTACCACAATCACGGTGACCCGTGGAAAGAACAGCGGTACCAAGGCGACTAGCCTGGCAACAGGCTCGGGTTACCGGGGTCATCGATGAGACCCCGCACTGCAAGAGCCTGACGCTGGAGCTCGCGGACTGGCAGGGTCACCGGGCCGGCCAGCACGTCGACATCCGTCTCACCGCCGAGGACGGCTACCAGGTCGAGCGCAGTTACTCGATCGCATCTGCTCCGAATGACCCACAGTTGATGCTCACCGTCGAGCGAATCGACGACGGTGAGGTGTCGCCGTACCTGACCGATGTTCTGGAGCCGGGCGACGGGCTCGAGATACGCGGGCCAATCGGCGGCTACTTCGTCTGGGAGGAGGCGCTCGGCGGGCCACTGTTCATGGTTGCCGGCGGCTCGGGCATCGTGCCGTTGCGGGCGATGCTGCGCCACTGGGAGGCCGGAGACCAGGCGATCCCGGCACGACTGCTGTACTCCTCGCGGTCGCTCGCGGACGTCATCTACCGCCGTGAACTCGAGCAGACGCCGGCTGACGTTCATCTGGCGCTGACGCGCGAGTGGCCAGAAGACTGGCAGGGGCACCGCGGCCGCGTAGACGCGGAGCTGCTCGCTGAATTGGCCTGGCCGGTCGCGCAGCGGCCGCAGATCTACGTCTGCGGCCCGACCGCGTTCGTCGAGGTGGTGGCGCAGGCGCTGGTAGACGCAGGCCATGAGCCGGCGCGTATCCGAACCGAACGCTTTGGACCGACAGGAGCATGATGGCGAGCGAGCTAGCAGTAGAGGCACTCGACGGCAACGCCATGGCGGGCACGCTATTTGAGTACTTCGGCGTCGAGATGACGACTCATAGCGGTCGCTGCGGCCACTGCGGAGCGGGCGGCCAGATGGCAGAGCTACGCGTCTACAACCGTGCGCCCGGCTGGATCGCGCGCTGCAACAGCTGCGGCGAGGTCGTGATCGTGATGGTCAGAGTCCACGGCGAGCTGCGCTGCCATATGCCCGAGTTCTCCGTAGAGCCGATTGCGCTCGACTGACCCCTGCCCGACGGACCGCGTGCCCCACTGGCCCGGCCAGCCTCGCGCGTGGATAGTCTGGGTGCGTGACCGACAATCCCAGCCTCATCCTCCAAGTTCCTCGCGGCAGCGCGATCGAACGGCAGCTCCGTGAAGCTCGTCCGGCCGCGCTCGCCGGCGACAACGTGCTGGTTCAAACAGGCCCGACGGACGACCTCGGGAACCTCGAAGCGCTGGGCGGCGACGTCGTTCTGACGGTTCCATCGTTGCTTGAACTGGAACGTCAGGCAGACGAGTTCAGCAAGGTCCTACGTCACGCCGAAGCCGGCGGCGACCCGCTGGTGATCGTGGTCGGCGCCGCCGAGCAGGTCGAAGACAGCCAGGCAGAGATCATCGCCGCGGCGATGAAGCGCGCGCGGCGTCCCGTGTTCCTGCGCATCATCCGCCCTTCGGAGGGCTAGCCGGCGGCTAACCCGGCGGACCAGAACCGATCTACTGCGGGCCGTCTCGATCGACTTCCTCCGGCTCCTCAAACCACCGGCGCCGCTCGCCCACGCGTGCACGTAGTTTCCAACCACTGGTCTTCGACGCTGACTCCATCGCGCTTTGGATGACACCGATGCCGCGCTGCACAGCAGCCTGCTGTCCGGCGTCAAGGCCGACCGTATCCACATGCCGATCCAAGACGGCGAGGTTGAGCTCGAAGGTGTGGTGGATACCCCAGTCGCCGCGGGTGATCGCGCTTATACGCCCGGGATCGAGCTGCCGCGCACCATCGCTCGCGCCGTCGCATCCGATCAGTAGCGCATAGGAGTCGTTACGGTCCTTGGCGTTCAAACGCACGATCTGAAGCTTGCTCATGAGCAGGTCGGCTGCGGGCAGCGTGATCTGCCGCGGGCCTCGCAGGCTGTCCGCGAGCGGGAGCTTGTGACACATCTCGAATGCCTCGACGAAAACGTCGATCTGGGCATCACTTGCAGGGTCCTGGAATAGCATCCGGCGGGCTCCATTGAGCGCGTTGAACTCGACCGCAGACGCCCATCCGCGCGAGATCAGCAGCTGCTCGAGCTCGCGTGCGTCTCGTCGGCTGACGATTAGGTCGAGGTCACCGTAGCTGCGCTCCAGCGTCGGTGGGTAACTGTCGCCCAACAGAAGGCGAATGGCCATACCCCCCATCAGCCGCACAGAGATGTCAGCATCGAGCGCCTGCGTAACCAGTTCCCTGCCTTCGTCCTGCAGCCGGTCGTTGAAGGGCAGTCGGCTCACCGTGGTCATCCTGTGACGAACTGGTGCTTGGCCACATCGCCTCGCAGCTGCACCAGACAGCCGTTGATGCGACCCGTGTGGTAGTCGCTGCCCGGGTTGATGGACAGTGTGCGGCCGATCTTGATCGCCCCGGGACTCTCATGGATATGGCCATGCAGTGAGAGCATCGGCTGGTAGTCCTCGATCAGCTGCCGGACCGCGGTGGAACCGGCGGGAATCATCTTCGGCGCCGACCCAGACATCACCACCTCCAGGTCCTCTGTGAGCTGCGCCGCGGTGTCGAGCGACGAGTCGTACGGCGGCACATGGAGATTGAAGATGCTGCGGGAGCGATCATCAATTTGATCGGCCAGCGCCGCCACGCGACGATAGATCTCATCCTCATCGAGCTCACGTGGTGAGTCGAATGGAGTTCGGTTCGCATAGCCGAGCGAGATCATCGTGTAACCGTCGAACTCCACAATCCGGCCATCGCAGCTCTCGACCTTCGCGGCGTCTTCGATCGCGGCATCGACCCCGGCCGGGTCGTCGTTTCCGGGCATCACGAAACAACGCGTCGACTGCTTGAGACGTTCGTCGGCCAGCTCAAGCCAGCGATCAAACGTCTCCCGCATGACATCGGCGAACCACGCCTCCTTCTCGTCAACCGAAATCTTGGCCACGTGCTCGACCTCCTCGGGCGTCATCACGTGCGGATACATGCCGTTCGCCCTTACCTTGTTGGCCCACTCCTCCGCGTCGTCCTCGGTGACTACGTGGAGTTCTCCGAAGAGCTCGACGTGAAGGCCATCCGCACGTCGGACAAACGGCACCACCACCTTGCCTGTGACGTCGCCGCCCATGATCAGGGTCTCAGTCCGGTAAACCTCCGCGGCGTTGAGGAATTTCCGCCACAGCACTTCCGAGCCGTGGATGTCCGACGCGTAGTACACCCGCCGGACATCCTCCTTTTGCCTGCGCTCTCGCCCGAACATCACGATCACGCAGCCGGGAGCTCGCGATATGCGAGGTCGAGATCGATCCCCTGCCGCCTGCGGACTGCGCGCGATATGAACCAGATCACGACCCCAACGAGGTACACGCCGATCGCAAGTTCCAGTACGCCCGGATTCTGCGAGAGACTTGCTCCCGAACCTGGGTCCCACAGCAGCACCGCCACAGCGCAGATGAAACCAAGCAGAGCCAACGACCCGACAAGGCTGAGGATCGGAATTCCGAACACGCGGCGCGAGTAGGGTGAGTTCTCAACCAGAGCGCGCTGCCGGTAGGGCAACAGGATCCCGGAGATTGCCGTGATCAGCAGCGGCAGCGTCAGGCCCAGCAGCGCCGACAGCGACGACAGCAGTGTGGTGAACGCATAGATTGCGGTGCTGGCGATGCTGAGCAGCAGCATCAACAGGATCGCGTAGATCGGCGAGCGTGAACGCGGATCGACATAGGACAGCTTCTCAGGCACGACCCGGTCAAACGACCAGGCGAACATGTTCCGGCTGACGAGCATGATCGTCTGCGGGATCCAAACCACCAGGCCGATCGTGAATCCGATCAGCACGATCACGCCGATCACCGGCGTCCCGGAAGCGATCCCGATCAGCTCGGGATAGGCGGGAGCTCCGGCATCGAAGCCGTAGGCGCTCGGGCTGGCAAACCCGAGCCGGGTTGCGAAGTCGACGCCGACGACATGTGAAAACGTTGGGACGAGCAGGAGCAGCACGATCACGGCCAACGCGACGGCGCCCGGCATCGAATAGATGTGGGTGCGTTTGCGCAGGCGGATTTCACCGGCGAAGTAGTTGCTCGAGAAGATGAACCCGAAGATGAACCAGAAAACCGAGACAGCGCGCAACGTGTACTTCCAGCTGAAGCCCGAATGCACGTAGCCGGCCTTCGCGGCGGACGCTGCCATTGCCGCGCTCGCGTGGTTCACACCGAGATGCGCGCCGTAGTTGTTGAAGTTGCCCACAAAGGTGCCGTGACTGGTGACCAGCCCGACGATCACCGGGATCAGAAACGCGCCCAATACGTAAAGCCCAAAGCAAACCGCCTGGATCTTGAAGAACAGCCGAACGCCGCCGGCGGCGAAGATCCCGGCGGAGACAATCAGCACCACGGTGCCTGTGATGAACAGACCCCAATGGGTTGAGAACCAGTTGCCGAAGCTAAGCCATCCGGCGCCGGCTCCGTAGCCGGCCATCATGCGTCCGAATGCCCCGAGCCCGTAGGATGCGATGTACGTCGTGTAAACGCCGATCACAACGCATAGCCAGAACGAGTAGGAGAAGTTGCCCGCGAATCCCAGCGATGGATGCAGAGCGCGACTGTTGAAGACGTAGTCGCCCCCCGTTCTTGGCATGAGCTGCGACAGCATCGCGTACAGGAACGCGCCGGGCAATCCGATCGCGGCCGCGATCAGGAAGGAGAGCAGCGGCTCGGACCCCGGATACGACGCGGCGAACAGCCAGTAGAAAGCGAACGTCAACGCGACGCTGGACCAAAGCAGGTTGTAGAACAGCGCATCGCGCGTTCGACCCTCTCGGACCAGTCCGGTCGCCTTACGTGTGAATAGCCCCGGCGCGGCTGATCCGCCCGGTGGCTGGGTCGTGGTCATTTCGTCTCCATCTCCTCAACTGCGACACATGGATGCATTGTTAGCGTCGCGCCCCGGCATGGAACGCCATCGCCTCAAGCGCGATCCGGCCCGCCATCAAAGAGGTCGTCTGGGTCGGGTCGAGCGTCGGAGCGGTTTCGACCACGTCCACGCCGATCAGCCCGCCGCCCGAAACACCTCGGACGAGCTCGATCGCCTCGCGGCTCGTAAGTCCGCCCGGGCTGGGACAGCAGGTCCCGGGTGCATAGGCACCGTCGAGAGAGTCAACATCAAATGACAGGTACACCCCGTCGCCGGCGCCGGCGACGCTCAGCGCCTGCTCGACCGCCCACGCGGTCCCGTGTTCCCAGATGTCCTCCAGCCAAACGACCTTGATCCCGCGTTCACGGCAATAGTTGATCTCAGTCCGCGGGTTCATCCACCCCGAAATCCCGACCAAGGCGATCTTCGCCGGATCGAAGCCGGCGTCGACCGCGCGCGTGATCGGACAACAGTGGTTCAGCTGCTCACCGCCGACGTCCTCGGCGGTATCGAGGTGCATGTCGATCAAGACAAGCCCCGGATCCTGGACATGCGCGCGGACCGCGCGCACCGCCGGAATGGTGACCGAATGGTCGCCTCCGAAGGTGACCGGAAGCGCACCCGCGGCCAGGATTTCGCCGATGTCGGCCTGAGCCCGTTCAAACGTACGCTGAGGGTTGGCAAGGGCGATGTCACAGTCGCCGCAGTCGACCGGCGCGAGCGCAGCAACGACGTCGAAGTCGAGGGTCGCGTTGTAGGTCAGGAACTGGCAGGAGACGTCACGAATCCCTCGCGGCCCGAAGTTGGCGCCGGTGCGGCTGATGTTCGTGGCGTCGAATGGGATGCCGTAGACCGCCGCGCGAGCGTCACTGGCGCGAAGCGCGTCGGCCTTCGGCGGAACGTGAGGTAGGCGTAGGAAAGACCCCGCGAGCCCTGCGTGGAGCAGGCTCGTCCACATCGTCGGATCGACATTCTCAACTACATCGGTCATCTTCGACTCTCCCTTTGCAAAAACGTTTTTTCGTTCGGGAACCAACCTTAGGGAAAACGATTTTGCATGTCAAGCCCACAACATCTAAAGTCACGTCGGTGAGCCCGCGTCGAGTCGGAATCAAGCAAGTAGCGGAGGCAGCCGGTGTGTCTCCGACAACGGTCAGCCATGCGCTCAACGGCAAGGGTCGACTGCCGGAGGAAACGCGCACCCGCATCCGCCAGATCGCCCAGGATCTCGGGTATAGACCGAGCGCAACGGCTCGCAACCTGCAGGAAGGCAGGACCGGCCTACTCGGGCTGGCGGTGCCGTCGGCGTCCGTGGTCGCGTTTCAAACGACCGATGTCGACTACTTTGTCCAGCTGACCTCGTCAGCAACACGCACGGCGATGGACTGTGGCTACGCGCTGGTGGTCGCAACCGCAGCAGCCGACGGCACGTCGCCATTCGAGCGGGTGCAGATCGACGGCGCGATTGTGATCGACCCCGTCGAAGACGACGACGTCGTCCGTGAGTTGCGCGGCGCAAACACCCCCGTCGTTACGACCGGCCGAGTTCCCGGCTGGGAACAGGGACCCTGGGTTGACAATGACCACAGGGCCGAGGCGCGGCTGGTCCTGAGCCACCTACGTCGCCAGGGTGCCAGTCGCCCGGGACTGATGATCACTCAACCCCAGACTTCGTTCGCGCACGACGTGGAGAGTTCATACGAACGTTGGTGCGCCGACCACCAGCTCGAACCGATAATCGTTCGTGTACGCCCGGATCTCAGCGAGGACGTCGCCGCCGACGCGGCGAAGCGCCTGTTTGACAGCTACCCGGACTGCGACGCCGTGTTCGCGACGCTTGATCGGCTCGC
The DNA here is from genome assembly GCA_963737115.1 of uncultured Actinomycetota bacterium. Classification (GTDB taxonomy): domain Bacteria; phylum Actinomycetota; class Thermoleophilia; order Solirubrobacterales; family Solirubrobacteraceae; genus Palsa-465. Next base: position 311,925 of record CAVTRM010000011.1, on the reverse strand, counting down.
CCTGGCAACACTCCGAGAGGCGCAGCATCGAGGGCTCGAAGTGCCGAACGACTTCCGCATCGTGGGCGCTACGGATAGCGAGGCTGCGCGCTGGGCGCTGCCATCGTTGACCGTGCTGAACCTCCAGCCCGACATGCTCGGCACCACCGCGGCTGAAATGCTGGTGGAACTGGTCGAGGGTCGCGCCCTGGCTGAACCCCACCAGATCATTCCCTCGAAGCTGATCGCGAGAGCATCGACCCGGCGGGATCGCCAGCAAGACGACGGCACCCCAGACGCCGGCCCAGCGCGCAGGGTTCGCTAGGCAGAGCTCGACCAAGCTCGCGAGCAGGCGGTCAGACCCGCGCCCATGTCGTCGGGTTCGGTTGCCAGGACGCGGACCGAGTGAACATCAAGCAGACGCGACAGCTGGGACTGCACCTGCTGAGCGGATCCGCGTCGGTCATTCGGCACCCTCAGCTCGAGTTCGACCTGACAGTGGACGCCATCGGACTCGCTGTGTACGAAGCTTGGGGCCCATCCACGAAGGTGACAGCGCGCCAGTAGCCGCCCCAGTGAATGCGGTCCGTCTCTGAGGACCAGCTGAGCGGCGACGGTTGCGGTTTGCATCGGGCTTCCTTTCCGACCGCACCGCCTCCGATGCCCACAGGCGCCGGTGACCGTGCGGTCACTGGGCCTGCGGGGTACGCAGGTACTAGGTGGCGATAATGGTGCTGAGACGAAGCACGCCGCGATCGTAACCCATCGTGGGTCCAGATTCCACCACGACTACTCGAACGGTCTTGGTGCCCGGATCGCCTGCTGATGCAATCGTCAGGCCGCGCGGCTTGATTGCCACCGTAGGTCGTACTGAACTGAGCTCCAGAAAGCTCGCAGGCGACGAGCGAACCGACATTCGCGAGGAAGGATGCGTACTTGTCCGCAAATCGTGCGGCCGTACCCCTGATTTGGGCACTGTCCTGCGGCCGTAGTTTGCGTAGGCATGACCACCCTTGAACTGGCGCGGCTTCAGTTCGCCACGACGACGCTGTTCCATTTCATCTTCGTTCCGATGTCGATCGGACTTGCGCTGTTCGTCGCGATCTGCCAAACGCGTTGGTATCGCACAGGCGATGAGGTGTGGTTGCGCGCCACGAAATTCTGGGGCAAGTTCCTTTTGATCTCGATGGCGATCGGTGTCGTCACCGGGATCGTGCAGGAGTTCCAGTTCGGGATGAACTGGGCTCAGTATTCGCGCTACGTCGGCAACATCTTCGGCGCGCCGCTTGCGATGGAGGGGCTAGCTGCATTCTTCTTGGAGTCGACCTTCATAGGGCTGTGGATTTTCGGTTGGGGTCGGCTCTCCAGGCGCGTTCACCTGCTGACGATCTGGTTGGTCGCCTTCGGCACCGCGTTATCGGCGTATTTCATCCTCGCTGCCAACTCCTGGATGCAGCACCCGGTCGGCTACGCCATCGACCACCACACACATCAGGCCGTGCTGACGGATATTTTCTCGGTGTTGTTCAACTCGACGGTGTTGCTGGCCTTCCCGCACACCGTACTCGGCGCGTTCGCCACCGGCGGGATGCTGGTCGTCGCGGTCTGCGGGTTCATGATGTTGCGTGGCAAGGCCAACGAGGTGATCTCACGCTCGCTGCGTATGGCGCTGCCATTCGTGGTCATCACCGTTTTGGTCACGATGCTGTTCGGCGACGGCCAAGGCCGGTTGATGGAGCACCAGCAGCCGATGAAGATGGCTGCCGCCGAAGCCGTGTGTCACACCGGCGGCAGCGCGACCAACGGCTTCTCGCTGTTCTCGATCGGTACTCCGAGTCCTTGCAGCTCGCATGGGCATATCAGCAGCGTCCGGATTCCGCATCTGCTGTCGCTAATCGAGGACTTCTCGTGGAATTCCACGATCAAAGGTGTCGACAACATCCAGCACGCCGAAGTGGCCAAATACGGGCCGGGGAACTACATCCCGATCATTGGGGTGGAGTACTGGACGTTCCGCTGGATGATCGGCGCTGGGACGCTGATGCTGCTGATCGCCTTGGTCGGTTGGTGGCGAGGGCGCAGGCCGGGTGTGCTTGAGCGCAGCAGGTGGTTCCAGAGATTCGCGTTGCTCGGGGTGGTACTGCCGATCATCGCCAACTGGTCAGGGTGGATTTTCACAGAGGTCGGACGTCAGCCATGGGCGGTCTTTGGATTGCTGAAAACCGCGCAGTCGAACTCTCAGAACGTCAGCAGCGTCTACTTGGTGATCACGCTCGCGGGGTACATCCTGCTGTACGGAACGCTGATCGTGGTCGGTGGATGGTTGATGCTCAAGGAGGCCAAGCACGGTCCTGACCCAGACCCTGGAAGCGAAGATGACGACACAGAGCACAAACACCGTCCCGGTGGCGGCAACTCGGACCTGATTCTCGCCTACTAGGAAGCTCGGATGACCACTTCACCCACATTCCTGCAGGACCTCTGGTTCGTTCTGATCGGTGTTCTTTGGGCGGGCTACTTCGTTCTCGAAGGATTCGATTTCGGCGTCGGGATGCTCGTGAAGGCACTGGGCCGTGACGAGACCGAGCGGCGGATGATCATCCACAGCATCGGGCCCGTCTGGGACGGAAACGAGGTTTGGCTCTTGTGCGCAGGCGGCGCGACATTTGCGGCGTTCCCGTCGTGGTATGCCAGCGCCTTCTCCGGTTTCTACCTTGCGCTGTTTTTGGTCCTGGCATGCCTGATCGTCCGCGGGGTCGCGTTCGAGTTCTGGGGTAAGGTCGCCGACCCGCGATGGCGGTCTGTTTGGGAATGGGCGACCGCAATCTCAAGTGGCGGTGCGGCGTTGCTGTTCGGGGTCGCCTGGGCCAATTTCATTCATGGCGTGCCGATGGGTCCAGGTCATGTGGTCCACGCCTCGCTTCTGGATGTGCTGCATCCCTACGCGCTGTTGGGCGGCCTCGTGACACTTTCCTGGTTCTTTGGACATGGCGCGGCCTTTCTCTCGCTCCGCGTCAAGGGCGAGCTGCAGCGCCGAGCGAGCAGAATTGCCGAGTCCGCTCAGCCCGTCGCGGCGGTCCTGCTCGCGGCCTTCCTGATCTGGACGATGGCCGACGACTCCTGGAGCGCCGGAGTGGCAATTCTCGGGGTCCTCACAATGCTGGCTGCGGCGATAACGATCGCTGTTCGCAAGCACTCAGAGATGCTCGCGTTCGTCGCCAGCGCCGCCACGATTCTGCTTCTGACCGCGACCTATTTCGTCGCCCTTTTCCCCAATGCGCTGCCGTCAACGACCTCGTCTCGCTTTGATCTCACCCTCGTCGATGCGGCTTCAGCTCACTACACGCTCGTGGTCATGACGGTCGTCGCGATCGTGATGCTGCCGATCGTGCTCACCTACCAGGCCTGGACCTACTGGGTCTTCCGGCATCGTCTCGGCCGTGACGACTATGACGGGCCAGCCAATCCGATCGCAGTCTTCGAGCATGAGTTCACCAAGGCCGACGAATCGTGAGCTCTCGCGCTGACCGAACCGACCGCCGGCTGGCGTGCGAAACGACGGCTGCACGCCCGCATTTCATCATCGCCGGGGGTCTGGCAACACTCACCGCTTGCGTGATTGTTGCCCAAGCGGCGTTGCTTGCGCACATCATCGCCTCGGCGGCGTTCGGGCACGCGACCGTTGCCGATCTGCGCGGCTCGATAGTCGCACTCGCGGCTGTGCTGGCGCTACGCGCTCTGCTGTCGGGCGGATTCGAACTGTCGGGAAAGCTCGCGGCCAGCCGCGTGATGGCCGAGCTTCGTGGTCGTCTCGCCGACAAGCTGCTGATCCGTCGCCCCGGACGAGCACCGGGTGAGCGCACCGGCGAGCTGGCAGCCACCGCAATCCAGGGAGTTGACGCGCTCGACGGTTACTTTTCCGGTTACCTGCCGTCTCTTGCTCTGGCAGTCACCGTTCCGATCGCGGTTCTGATCTGGGTCGTAAGGATTGATCTGGTCACCGCGTTGATCCTCGCGCTGACGATCCCGATCCTGATCACCTTCATGATCCTGATCGGGCTGAGGGCGCAAAGCGTTACCCAGCGACGCTGGCGGACACTGACGCTGCTCTCAAGTCACTTTCTGGATGTCGTGGCGGGCCTCGAAACATTGAGAGCCCACCGCCGTGAGAGCGCCCAAGCCGAAACCTTGCGGACGGTCGGGGAGAACTACCGGCGCGAAACGATGAACACCTTGCGGCTCGCATTCCTATCGGCGCTGGTGCTCGAACTCTGCGCGATGATCGGAACGGCACTAGTTGCAGCCACGATCGGAATCCAGCTGACCGAGGGAGATCTCACGCTTACGGCCGGCTTGACGGTACTGCTGCTCGCGCCCGAGATGTACGCACCGCTGCGACAGGTCGGCCAACAATTTCACGCCAGTGCCGATGGCCTGGCCGCCGCCGAACGCATGCTGAACGTCCTCGACGGGCCAGGGCTGATCGACGCGGCCGTGCTGCCAAGCGGATCTGCAACAGGCCCTGTCCCCGACCCCAGACAGGAGCCGCTTCGGCTCGAGAATGTCAACTTTGCTTACCCGGATGGCCCGTCCGCAACATCGGCGGGCGACGCCGCCGAGGTCCTGCACGACGTCACGTTTACCTTTGCGCCGGCACAAACGGTGGCGCTCGTTGGACGCAGCGGGGCCGGCAAGAGCACAGTCGCGGCGCTGGCACTGCGGCTCGCCGATCCAACAGCCGGCACCGTCAGCTGCGGCGACCGAGATCTGCGCGAGGTCCCGGTAAGCGCGTGGCGAAGCCAGACCGCGTGGGTGCCGCAAACAACAACGCTGTTTACAGGCACTCTGGCTGAGAACATCGCGCTGGCGCAGCCCCGCGCAACGCCGCAGCAGATCCTGCGTGCGGCCGCGAGCGCCGGCCTATCCGAGCTCGTCAGTGCTCTGCCAGATGGCCTTGGCACGGCGGTCGGCGAGGGCGGCAGGCAGCTTTCAGCCGGGCAACGCCAGCGGATCGCGCTTGCCCGTGCATTTCTAGCTGATGCGGCGCTGGTCGTGCTCGATGAACCGACCGCGAACCTTGACCCGGCGACAGCGCGGTCCCTCGGTAACTCGATCCTCGAGCTTTCCAGGGGCCGCATGATGCTGCTGATCACCCATGACCGTGAACTCGCCGGGCGCGCCGATCAGGTGCTCGAGCTCGGCGACGGCGCAATCACACCGCCGCGTATGGATCTGTTTGCGGTGGCGGCGTGAGCACGATCCAGCAGACACAGCAGGCCGGTGGCCATACTTCGGCTTGGCCTGCTCTGATTGGTGCCGCTCGGCTCCGGGCGGGCGAACGCGGCCGGCTCGGAATCTCGGTGCTGCTCGCACTCGGCGCAGTGCTTGCAGCGACCGCCCTGCTGGCGAGCTCCGGGTACCTGATATCGCGAGCTGCGGAGCGCCCCAACATCCTCGCACTCAGTGCAACGATCACCGTGATCCGCGGGCTCGGGCTCACGAGGGCGGTCCTGCGTTACCTGGAGCGGCTCGCGTCGCACGATCTTGCGCTGCGTGTGCTGGCGCGTCTTCGCGTGAGCTTTTACGCGGCGGTGGCGCCGCTGGGCGCTGCTGCGCTGGCACGGCATCGCCGTGGGGAGTTACTCTCGCGGTTTGTCGCGGACGTCGACTCGCTACAGGATCTATATCTGCGAGCGCTCGCGCCGCCACTCGTCGCAGCCTTGATGATTGCGGCGGTCGCGATCGGCGCCTGGCTGATGCTGCCAGCCTGCGGCGCAGTTCTCGCTGCATGTTTGCTGGTCACCGCGATAGTGGTTCCTGCCACGGCCGCCCTGATCGCCGCCAGCGCTGGTCGCCGTCAAGCGCCTGTGCGGGCGGCGCTTGCCAGTGAGCTCGTCGAGTCACTCAGAGGAAGTGTCGAGCTCGCCGTCGCTGGTCGCTCTGAGGATCGAGTCGGGCGACTACACCGCCTCAGTCTGGAGATGCAGCAAATCTCCGCGCGCGATGCTGTAGCCGCGGCGCTTGGCACAACCCTCGGATCGCTGATGTCGGGACTGACCGTGATTCTGCTGCTGCTGGTGGCGATTCCGGCCGTGCACGCCGGTCAGCTCAATGCGGTCCTACTTGCCGCGCTCGTCCTGCTCGCGCTCGGCGCGTTCGAGGGGCTGGTGCCGCTGCCTACCGCCGCACGCACGCTGCGCAATTGTGCTGAGTCGGCGCGCAGGCTCAACGAGCTGTCGGCTGGCGCTCCTGCTGTGCGCGATCCCGAGCGGCCGCGCACGCTCCCCGCGGGCGCGGCTGCGAGCATTTGCATGCAGAACGTCTGGCTGCGATACGGGCAGCACGAACCGTGGCTGGTGGAAGACCTCAATCTTCGTTTCGAGCCTGGGTGTCGGATGGCGGTCACAGGCGCAAGCGGAGTCGGGAAGTCCACACTGATGCTGCTGCTGGTGCGCTTCATGGATCCGACTCGCGGGCGGGTCTGCATCGGGGGCATCGACGCGCGCGAGCTGGCGCTTGACGAGGTTCGCAAGACGGTGGTTCTGATCGCACAGGACGCGCATGTGTTTAACACGACGGTCCGTGAAAACCTGCTGCTGGCCAGGCGCGAGGCCACCGAACAGGAGTTGTGGCAGGCACTGGCAGCGGTCCAGCTCGAGCAGTGGGTGCGCTCGCTGCCGGACGGGCTCGACACGCTCGTTGGCGAGGAGGGCGAATTCAGCTCCGGCGGTCAGCGTCAGCGGCTGACGTTGGCTCGGGCATTCGTTTCCGACGCTGACTTCATCGTGCTTGACGAGCCGACCGCTCAGCTCGACACCGAAACGGCGAGCGAACTGATGCAGTCAATCGACATGGCTGCCAAGCAACGGGGTCTGATCGTTGTCACACATCGCCAAGAGGGACTCGAACGTTTCGACCGGGTTCTTGAGTTGCACGACGGGAAGCTCGACGAAGCCGTCGTGTCCGAGCTGGCTGCCCAATCCGTTTGAAGCCGCTTACGCGGTGGGCGCGCTGCCCCGAAGCTCGCGAACTTGCCTTGCGATCTCGATGTCTTCGCGCGCCGCAACCGCCAAGGTCCTGGCTGGTGACCCGGTCTGCTGATGTCACGGTCGTTGGTTGTCGAGACGTTCAGCGGCTCATCGATCGCGATTCCGAGGAAACCGACTCCGTGACTCGCTTCGGCTCTGACAGCCGGCGCACCCCTATCCGGTTTCTTTAGGCCACTCAAGGCCTTACAACGATGGGCGATGACGGGCTCGAACCGCCGACATCCTGCGTGTAAAGCAGGCGCTCTACCAACTGAGCTAATCGCCCGGGGGCGCTGCGGCACAACAGGATAGAGACGTGAGCGCGGTTCGTTTGAGGACTTTCTCCGAAGTCGCTTGACATGTGACCTTTTGGTCACCTATGATCTTGTTCGTGGATGAGGTCTTCAAAGCGCTCGCCGATCCGACCCGCCGCGGTCTGCTCGACGAGCTGTTCAAGCAGGACGGGCAGACGCTGAGCGCGCTCGAGGCCCGTATCGGGATGACACGGTTTGGCGTGATGAAGCACCTTGCGGTGCTGGAGCGCGCGGGCCTGGTCACGACTCAACGCCGAGGGCGCGAAAAGCTCCACTTTCTGAACCCCGTCCCAATCCGGCTCGTCCACGACCGTTGGGTGAGCAAGTACGCCGAGCCCTGGGCGGCAGCGCTCAGTGCTCTGAAAACAGACCTGGAGGACGAAACGATGTCAGCAGTAAAGACGGTCTCGTGGGCGCAGGGAACAGCCCCGGTCGCGGACGGAACAGCTGTGTTCGAGGTGTTCATCAAGACCACTCCCGAGCGCCTCTGGAAGGCGATCACGGACCCGCAGGAGCGCGCGAAATACAGCTTCGGTGTGGCCGTTGATTCGGACTGGACCGAGGGCTCCGGCTACAGCTCCGGCATACCGGGTGTGGTCGATATCGCCTCCGGTGAAAACGTGACGGTCGATCCGCCACGGTTGCTGGTCCAGAGCTTCAACGCGCTCTGGAGCGACGACGTCAAGGCGCAGGGCACGACACGGGTGACCTGGGAGATCGAGCCGGTCGGCAGCTCCTGCCGGCTGACCGTCACCCACGACCAGCTTCCCGCCGACGCGAACTCCGAGCTCTACGGCGGCTGGCCGATGATCCTCTCGGGGCTGAAGACGCTGCTCGAGACGGGCGAGCTGCTCGACACCCCGGGCTCGCTCCGCTACGCGCAGGGCGGCTAGAGATCCTCAGACGGGCGGCGGTCTGGGATGACCGCCGCCTTTTTCGCGGCTATTCCGCTAGCTCGACGGCTTCTCGTCGTGGCCGCCGAACTGCTTACGCATCGCCGACAGCAGCTTGTCCGCGTACTCATCCTGGCCGCGTGAGCTGAAGCGCGAGAACAGCGCCGCGGAGAGAACATCGGCGGGCACCGCCTCGTCGATCGCCGCCGCGATTGTCCAGCGACCCTCGCCGGAGTCCGACACGCGACCACCAAACTCGCTCATGTCGGGCGACTCGACCAGCGCCGCCGCGGTCAGGTCGAGCAACCATGAGGCGACCACGCTGCCGCGCCGCCAGACCTCGGCGACCTCGGGGATGTTGATGTCGTAGGCGTAGTTGCGCTCCGCACCCGGCACCGGGGCGGTCTCGGCGTCATGCTCCTGCTGCTGGGTGCCGAAGTTTGCGTGATGCAGGATGTTCAATCCCTCCGCGTAGGCGGCCATCAACCCGTATTCGATTCCGTTGTGGACCATCTTCACGAAGTGGCCGGCGCCCGCGGGACCGGTGTGCAGGTAGCCCTGTTCTGAGCTCGAAGCTTCGCCGCTGCGGCCCGGTGTGCGTACGGTCTCGCCGATTCCAGGGGCCAGCGTTTTGAAGATTGGGTCGAGGCGATCGACCGCCTCGTCGGTGCCGCCGATCATCAGGCAGTAGCCGCGCTCGAGCCCGAACACACCGCCACTGGTGCCGACGTCTACATAGTGGATCCCCTGCGGCTCGAGCTTCTCGGCGCGGCTGATGTCGTCGCGGTAGTAGCTGTTGCCGCCATCGATCAGGATGTCGCCCTTATCGACCAGCGCCGCCAGCTTCTCGATCGTGTCCTCGGTGAATGCCGCCGGCACCATCGTCCAGATCGCCCGTGGCGCCGTCATCTTCGCGACCAGGTCCTCCAGCGAGGCGGCCGGTGTCGCGCCGGTTTCTTGGGCCAGCGCGGTGACCGCGTCTGGGTTCACGTCGTAGACGAAGAGTTCATGCCCGCCGCCGATCAGGCGCCTGACCATATTCGCGCCCATCCGGCCGAGTCCAACCATTGCCAGCTGCATTGCTGCGCCTCCTGTCTAGTTTGAAGTTCCGATCAGGTCCTCGATCGAGCTCGCGCCCGATGCCCAGACCCTGGCGGCAAGTTCGATATTCACCTTACGCGGCCAGGCGGGGCCGCCGTAGACGAATCCTGTGTATGCCTGCACCAGTGTCGCGCCCGCCGTTATCCGGTCCCAGACGTCGTCTGCCGACTCGATCCCGCCGACGGAGATCAGCGTGAGTCGGCCGGTGGTGCGTTTGTAGAGGCGCCGCAGCACCTCGAGCGAGCGGGCTTTCAACGGGGGCCCCGAAACGCCGCCTCCGTTGAACCACTCGAGCTCCTGCTCGCTGGTGCGCATGCCGCTGCGGGTGACGGTGGTGTTGGTGGCCACGATCCCGTCGAGTTTCAGCTCCAGCGCCAGATCGGCCACCGCGTCGACATCGTCGTCGGACATGTCGGGGCTGATCTTCACCAACAGCGGAATCTCGATCTGTTCTTTAGTCAGCTCGTCCTGAACCGCCTCGATCAGCGGCCTCAGGTTGCTAACGGTTTGCAGGTCGCGCAAGCCCGGGGTGTTCGGCGAGGACACGTTCATTACCAGGTAGTCGGCGTATTGCGCCACCTTGGCGGTGACCGCGCGGTAATCGCTCGCGGAGTCGTCCAGGGCGGTCGCGCGGTTCTTGCCGATGTTCGCGCCGACGATCGTCTCGCCGCTGCGCCGCTCGAGCTTGGCGGCAGCTTGGACCGCACCGTTGTTGGGGAAGCCCATGCGATTCAGCAGCGCCCTGTCCTTGAGGATGCGGATCACCGTCGGCTCGGGGTTGCCCTCCTGCCCACGCGGCGTGATCGTTCCGACCTCGACGAAGCCGAAGCCGATCGCTCCGAGCGCGTCGAACCACTCTGCGTTCTTGTCGAGCCCGGCCGCGACCCCCAACGGACTCGGGAACGTCTGCCCCAGGGCATGCACGCGAATCAGCTCGTCATCGGGGATCGTGAGTCGGCGCAGCCGTCCACGCGCGGCCGGCAGATAAGCGACCGTCTTCAGCGACGTGGCTGCAATGTCATGCGCGGTCTCGGGCGACAGGCGCTGCAGCACCGTCTTGAAAAATGCGCGATAGAGCACTCCCGGTGAGGCTACCGGGTGCCCGCCGCACTCCGCTGCGCCGCGCGCGGCGAGTCAGTTCTGGTTGGCCGCAGCGTGCAGGAACCGTCGCGCCAGCGTGCGTCCGAGCTCGTTGAAGCGCTCGAGTTTCTCGTCGGCCTCGTGCTGCAGATCATCGCGATCGAGCCCCAGCAGCAACCAGCTGGGATCGGTCTCACCGGAGCTGAGCCAGTGGGTGTAGTCCTCGGGGGTGACTTCCGGATGTGACTGCACACCCCAGACGTTCGCGCCCAGGCGATAGGCCTGCAAGCACGTGTCGCTCTGCGCCAGCGCCGTCGCACTGGCCGGCAACGGGACTTCGTAGGTATGCCACTCGAGCGCCTCGAACGAACGCTTGACCGCGAACGAGTCGGCGCGGCGCGCGCTGATCAGCTCGGCCGGCAGGTCTGCGAACAGCGGGTCCGTCTCGGCGGCCTTGGTGAGCTTCACCTCATACCAGCCGATCTCCGGGATCGCCGCCCGCCGGGTGCGCGTTCCGGCGGCTTCGGCGATCAGCTGTGCCCCGAGGCACACACCGAGCATCGGTTTACGCTGCTTGAGGGCGCGCTTGAGCAGCGCCACCTCCGCCGCCATCCAGGACAGATCCTTGATCTGCGACGGGTGCGCGGCGCCACCGAAGATCATCAGCGCGTCATACCCGGAGAGGTCGGCGGGTGCCTGAGCATCTTTGGTGGGAACCCAGGTGTCGAGCGTCACGCCCTCTTCCGAGACCACGTCAAGGAAGACTCCGGGGCCGCTGTCGTCGTCGTGAACAATCGCGAGAACTTTCACGCCCCCAGTCTCGCACGAATCAAGCCGCCATGAGAATCGCGTCGACACGGGTACCGATCGGCGCGATTTAGCGAGTGTCACAAAAAATTCACCAATTGGGGTTGTAAATGGTAAATCGGGCCGCTATGGTGCACGCACGGTGGTTCGCGAGGACCGCCGTCCTATTACCCGAGCGGTCCTACTCGGGAGGTTGATTCTCAATGATTCGCACTAACCCACACAAACTCACCATCGCCGCAGATCCCCGTAGCGCGTTCGCGCTGCGTGAGTGCCTGCGCGGTGCCGGTGGTGCCAACGAGATCGACCCGTCCCTTGCCCGAAGAAGGCTCGTGCGCTGATAGTTCAGCGCACATACAGACCTTCACGGCAAGGGCGGATCCCGCAAGGGACCGCCCTTTTTTGTTGCCCAAGGCCAGACCAGGGCCCACATCCAAACCTTCCACGAACCCAGGAGTCCAGACGATGAATCCGTTCCGACACGTATAACCAGCCGGTTGTAACTGACCAATAGTTGCGCAGCGTCACCCGTGCGGGTTGGCCTTGGCCTGCCCATTAACGGGTAACTGACGCTGCCGAATTCAGTGACAGGTTTCACCTGTCACTGAGCTGAAAGACCCTGTCAAGGGTTGCGATTACCCCTACCCAAAAAAGGAGCACGAGCGATGCAAGCTCGGTCACTCATGACGAGCGCTCTGCCCAAGCTGGGCACCGTCCGCAGCACGCTGCGGCTCCCGTCCAGCGAAGGCGTAGTTGCGCGTCTGTCAGAGATGAATCATCGGTCGGCGCTGCTGGAGCAGCGTATGACCCGCGCGCGTGAAGAGAACACGCACCGGTTCGACCACGTTTCAAGGGGCCGGCGTTGGTAGCCGGCCCCAACCCCACGACGCCGGCGTGGGATCATCAGCGGATGGTCACCGGCACGCGTGGGCTCACAGTAAGTCAGCTTGAGGCGCTCGCCGCGCTCGAGTCCCGTGTGGTCTCGGCCGACGGCGGGCGTCTGAAGCTCGAATGGGACGTCCTTCGCGGACGTTCTTCAGAACAGATCCGGGATTTCCTCTACTGGTCCCCGGACCGATCGCAGCTGCTCGGCTTCGCCGGGTCCTACGTATTCGGCCAGTCAACGCCCGAGCTGGCGGGGATGGTCGATCCCGAATATCGACGTCAGGGGATCGGCACCGCACTGCTCGACGCGGCCGCAGCCGAATCCGGCCGCCAGGGCCACCGCCGCGTGCTGGTTGTGACCCCGCGCAACGGTGCCGGTGGCAGCGAGTTCGTGGCCAGGCACGGCGGCCGTCTGGAGCACTCCGAACATGCGATGCTGCTGCGCGGCGAGCCGACAGCGGGCAACGCCAGGCCGGACGTCACGCTGCGGGTCGCCACCGGCGCCGACATCCCGCGGATTGCCGAACTCCTGGAGGAAGGGTTCGGCCACGCGGTGGTCGTCTCCGACATCAGGCTCGATACCGAGCACCAGCGCCAGCTGGTAGCCGAGCAGGAAGATGAGGTCGTCGGCTGCCTGAACGTGAAGCTGGCCGCCGGCCGCGGCAGCATCTACGGCTTCGTGGTCGCCGCCGACCGTCGCGGCCAGGGGATCGGTCGCGACGTTCTACGCCGCGCATGCCTGGACCTGCGCCATCACGGCGCCGGTCAGGTCGACCTCGAGGTCGCAACCGACAACGACAACGCCCTCGGGCTCTATCAGTCGCTCGGGTTTGAGCGGGTCATCACCGAGGACTACTTCGAGCTGAAGGTCTGAGACGGCAGCGGGGCACTTACGGGCGCCCCGCTCCGCTAGGTTTGCGCCATGTCACGCCCTCAGGCCACAACTCGCGCGATCGCCGTCGCCCGCGGCGACGAACCCGCCGACCTGCTGATCACGGGCGGCCGCGTGTTCAGCGCCGCGACCCGCGAGTGGATCGACACCTCGCTAGCGGTCGCGGACGGTTTCATCGCGGGCTGGGGTGACCGCGAGGCGCACGAGATCGTCGACGTCGACGGAGCGGCGCTGACGCCCGGTTTTATCGACGCGCACATGCACCTGGAGTCGACCAAGCTCTGGATCGATGCGTTCGTCGGTGCGGTCCTTCCGCATGGCACGACGGCGATCGCCGCCGACCCGCATGAGCTCGCCAACGTGCTCGGTCGCGACGGGATCATCGCGCTGATGGAGGCCGCCACAGCGGTGCCGTTCACGTTTGCGGTCTACGCCCCCAGTTGCGTTCCGGCCTCGCCGTTCGAGAGCTCTGGAGCTGAGCTGCTGGCCGCCGACATCGACGCGCTGGTGAACACCAACCACGCGCAGGGCGTCGCCGAAGTCATGAACTACCCGGGTGTGATCGCCGCGGACCCGGAGATGCTGGCGCGGATCCGCACCGCCGGATGGCGCCGCGTCGACGGTCATGCGCCCGGAGTCCGCGGCTTCCAGCTCGACGCCTATCTCGCCGCCGGTCCTGAGTCCGATCATGAAGCGACTGAGCTCGAGGAGGCGATTGAGAAGCGACGCAAGGGGATGTGGTTGTTTCTGCGTCAGGGCTCGGCCAGCCAGAACCTGGTTGAGCTCGCGCCAACGATCGTGATGCACGGGACCGACATGGCTGCCTTCTGCACTGACGACCGCGAACCCGACACGCTGCTCAGCGTCGGCCACATCAACGACTGCGCCCGGCTCGCGACCCAGCACGGCATCAGCGAAACCGACGCGATCCTGCTCGCCTCCACCAATCCCGCCCGCTACCACAACCTGAATCACCTCGGGAATCTCGGTCCGGGCTACCAGGCCGACATCCTCGCGTTTGACGAGCTCGGTAGCTGGCAGCCGACCAACGTCTGGCAGCGCGGCAAGCTGGTCGCGAGTCACGGCAAGCTCACGCCCGACGCGGTCGCGCCTGTCGCTGCTCCGGCTTCGTATCGCAACACCGTGAACGTCGGCGCGCTGCCAACGGCCGCTCAGCTCACACTTGCGCTGGCCCCGGGCACCAGGGTCCGGGCGGTCGGCGTCGAGAGCAACAGCCTCACAACATTGCGTCGCGAGGTCACGCTCGGAGAAGCGGAAAACCTCAGCTCGCGCGGCGACGACATCGCCTACGCGGCGGTGGTCGAGCGCCACCGCGGCAGCGGTCGCATCGGCCGCGCCTACGCCACCGGATTCGGACTGAAACGCGGCGCGATCGCTTCGACGGTCGCCCATGACGCGCACAACATCGTTGTGATCGGCGCGAGCGCCGCGGACATGGCCGTGGCCGTCGAGCGCCTGACCGAGACCGGCGGCGGACAGTTGGCGGTGCTCGACGGCGCGGTCATCGGTGAGGTCCCGCTGGCCCTCGCCGGCCTGATGAGTGACCAGCCGGCGCAGGTCGTCGCCGAGCAACTGATCGAGCTCCAGCACGCGACCGTGAGCCAGCTCGGCACCACCGTGGACGAGCCGTTCATGCAGCTCAGCTTCATCGCGCTGTCAGTGATCCCGCAGCTACGCATCACCGACGGCGGCCTCGTCGACGTCGACCGCTTCGAGTACGTCCCCGTCGAACTCGACTGACCGAGCTCTCGGACTCAACCGACGACTCCAGTGGGCGCCACATCCATGAGCGGACGGTTCGGCCCCTCCCACGCCGTCCCGGCCCACTAAAACGACTGGGTGAAGGCGCGCACAGCGCGCCGGTCACCGTCGGAGAGAAACACCGACGCAGCCACCGGCTGCGTCCCCTTCCCCAGCCATGACCACCCACAACCATTGAGCGACGGACTCTCGGCATCCGGTGTTCGGCCAGGTGGACGAAAGTTGGACGGCATGCGACATTCGCCCAGGTGGACGAAAGTTGGACGGTATGCGTCCGGTAGTCGTCCACCTGGCCGCTGCTGGCGCGTGGTTGCGGGTTAGCCGGACTTGAATCCGCGCCAGCCGACGCTGGCCGCGCCAGCCGACGTTGGCAGCGTGCGCGGGCCACGCCGACACGACGCGCGAGCGAGCAACTGCCCGCAAATTCCAGGGTTTAGGGCCCGCCAAAGATGCATGCCGCCGCCGCGTTCTTCAAGATTCATTTAGGGGCCCGACTGCAGCGGGCCGAAAATCCTTGGAGGTACTTGCGTGAACGTGACCGTCGCTCCCGAACTTGACGACCATGGCGGCGGCTCAGTCGCGGACGAACCGGCCTTTGAGAGCCGAGGCATCGATTACATCCCCGCTTCGGAGCGGCGCGGGAAGCCGTCTGATCTGGCATGGATGTGGGCGGGCGGACTGTTCAACATCGAGTTCGTCGTCTATGGAGCGCTGCTGATCGGCTTCGGGCTGCGCTTCTGGCAGGTCGCCGTCGTGATCCTGGTCGGCAACCTCTCCTACCTGATCACCGGCATCGCGTCACTGCTCGGACCCCAGGCCGGAACCGCAGGGTTCGCGATCAACCGTGCGGCGTTCGGTCCGCGCGGCGCGAACCTGCTGTCCGCTTTCAACTGGTGCACCCAGGTCGGCTACGAAATCATCGGGCTGGTGATCATCGTCGAGTGCGGCAAGGCGCTGCTCACGAAGGTCGGAGTGCACGTCGATGACGGCGTCACCGTAGCGCTGGTGGTGGTTGCGGCGGCGCTGCAGCTGATGCTGCCGCTGTTCGGGCACCGCATGATGCTGCAGGTGCTGCGCTGGATGGTCGCCCCGTTCATCGTGATCTTCATCGTGCTGACGATCCTCACGATCGGCAAGGCACAGCTCGGGGCCGGCACCAACGGCAGCTGGGCGACGATGCTGGCAGCGCTCGCGTTCGTGCTCTCCTCCGGCGGCTTCAGCTGGGTCACCAACGCCAGCGACTTCAGCCGCTATCTGCCTAAGGACACCAACCAGACCCGGATCGTGTGGGCGGTCGCGCTCGGCGGATGTATCCCCACGGCGCTACTGATGCTGCTCGGAGCCGCGCTCGCCACCGGCGTCAAGGGCGCGTCCGGAGTGACGACCATGACCTCCGCCTTCTCCGGCTGGTTCGCCTGGCCATACCTGATCTTCGCGATCGTGCAGGTACTGGCGATCAACTCGCTCGACCTCTACACCTCGGGACTCACGCTGCAGTCGATCGTGCCGCGGATCAAGCGCTGGCAGTGCGTGCTGCTCGATACCGTGATCGCCGGGCTGCTGACCGCTTGGGCGGTGTTCGACGCGGGCTTCAACAACTTCATCAACGACTTCGTGCTGTTCGTACTGATCTGGCTCGCCCCCTGGGTGGCGATCTACCTGCTGGACTTCTTCATGCGCCGTCAGAAGTACGACTCGGTCTCGCTGCTTGAGACCGGCAAGGGCCTGTACTTCGGCAAAGACGGGGTGCGCTGGAACGCGATCGTCGCGCAGGGCTGCGGGATGGTCGCCGCCGCGCTCTGCCTGAACGCCTACCCAGCCTGGGAATCGCCCGTCACCAACGCCACCAACGGCGCCGATTTCTCGGTCTTCGCCGGGGTGTTGGTCGGCGGCGGGCTCTACTACCTGCTGTCACGCAAGCTGATCGCGCAGGAGCTGATCGAAACCGAAGCGGCACCCGACCCGGACGCGGTCTTCAGCTCCTCGTAGAGACCGACGGGCGACGGCGACGTCCCCAAGCCGGCACCGAAGCTTGAAGTTTTGGTGAAACGCATCCTGCATTAGGTCACAGATCCCCGAGTCCGGGGCATACTCATACGTGTGTGTAAGGGTCCAACTACAGCGCTGTTCTAAGCGCACGCGCCAGTGACTGGCAAAAGCAAACGGGGGGCGTTGCCGCGGATCCCTGCCCTCGACGGCATCCGCACGGTCGCGGTGGCGGCCGTATTCGCCTACCATGCGGGCGCTGGCTGGCTGCCCGGCGGGTTCCTCGGCGTCGATATGTTCTTCGCGCTGTCGGGGTTCCTGATCACCTCGATACTGCTCAGCGAATGTCGTCGCACCGGCGGCATCAAGCTCCCCGCTTTCTGGCTGCGACGGGCGCGGCGGCTGCTGCCGGCCGTGGTCGTGCTGATCGCGGCAGTCATGCTGGTCGCGGGGATCGCCGGTCTCCCGCAGCTCTCCTCACTGCGCTGGAACGCGATCTCCGGGCTCTTCTACTTCGCCAACTGGCACCAGATCTTCGGGCACGTCTCGTACTTCAGTGAGTTCGGGCGCCCGCCGCTGCTCCGCCATCTCTGGTCACTGTCACTGGAGGAACAGTTCTACCTGTTCTGGCCGCCGATCATGCTGCTCGCCTACACGCACGGCGGTGAGAAACGCGTGCTGCAGGCGGCGGTTGTGCTGGCTGTTCTGTCCGCGGCCGACCTGCTGCTGCTGAGCGGCTCGGCCAGCGTGACCCGCGTCTACGAGGGCACCGACACGCGCGCGAGCACGCTGCTGCTCGGCGCGATCGCAGCGATGTGGTGGTCGCCGCAGCGGATGCGCGCGCTGGCCAAGAGGGTTCCGGCGGTAGCGATCGACGCCATTGGACTGCTGTGCGCGGGTGGTCTGCTGTATCTGATGATGAGCCTCACGCAGGACACCGCGTCAGGGCTCGCGCCCGGGCTGCTGGTAGCCGCGGTTCTGTCAGTGGGCCTGATCGTTTCGGCCACCGATGCGCGCGGTGTGCTCAGCTACGTTCTCAGCCGCCGCGTGATGGTGTGGCTCGGCGAGCGCAGCTACGGCATCTACCTGTGGCACTGGCCGGTGATCGTGATGACGCGCAACCCGAACTCGCTGTTCGGCGAGTCGATCGGGCTCGCTGCGCTGCAGGTCGCGATCACGGTCGCGCTGGCAGCGGCCTCTTATACGGCGGTCGAGCGCCCGATCCGCCAACTCGGCCTGCGCGGCTGGTGGGACATGCTGAAGCTGAAGGCGGCGACGCCGTTCGCACGCGGGGACTCGGAGCAGGCGCCGGTCTGGTCGTTGACGCGACGGCTGGCGCCGCTCGCGGCCGCGGGCATGGCTGTGGTCGTGGTCGTGGGCGGTCTCGGCGCCGGTGTGTTCGCGCGCGCGTCCGCGCCCAAGGACCGCTTCCCGGCGCAGCCGAGCAGGCAGCAGATCATCACCGAGCTCGCCTCGAGCAAGCACACCAAGCAGGCGGCGCACCACCACAAGCCGGCGGTCGTGTATCGCTATGAGCCCGAGCCAACGGCGGTGTTCGGTGACTCGGTGGTGCTCGGAACCGAGGCCTCGCTGACCACCGCGCTCGGGCCGGATACGACCTTCAACGCGGCGGTCGGCCGCCAGCCGCAGGACACGATCGCGGCGGTCGCGGACACCGTTCAGGCCGGTGAGCTGCCCAAACGTGTGGTGATCTCGCTCGGCGACAACGGACTCGTGACCGGCCAGATGCTGAAGTACCTGAAGTCGGTCATCCCTCACGGCACCCAGGTTGTGATCGTGACCCCGCGCGTACCCGATTCCTGGGGGCCGGAGTCGGCGGCGACGATCCGTGGCGCCAAGGCCTGGTGGCCGGGGCTGAAGGTGGCCGACTGGGCCGCGCTCAGCGGCAACGAGAACGGCTGGTTCAACGATGGCGTGCATCCCGATGACGCCGGGATCCTCGCGTTCGTGCGGCTGATCAAGGACACGCTGGCGCAGTTCCCACCCCACCGCCCGCCGCCCACTCACAACGCGAACCGTCAGCACCGCCACGCGCCCGCGAGCGGCGCGCACTCGCCCGCAGGCAATTCAGCGCACGGCAACTCAGCGAGCGGCAACTCAGGCAGCACCACGTCCGGCGACAAATCCGGCGGTAAGTCAGGCAGCAAGTCGTCCGACGGCAAGTCGTCTGACGGCTCGACCGCGAAGGTCTAAGCGCCGCTACCAGTACTCGGGCGCGAAGTGCACGAACGTGTTCCCGCGCTGCAGTGTCCACAGCTGGAACGCCTGCGAGTCACTCATCGTGACTTTGTTCACCGCTTGGCAGTGAGGGCAAACCGAGGTCGCGAGCCGCTCGCCCGGGCGGCCGGCCAACACGATCAGGTCGGGGTTGGCCAAACAGATCCGGCACGAGAAGCTGGCGATCACTATCTCTGCGCAATCGCCTTCCAGAAACCGTGCTTCGTCCTCGACCTTAGTGCTCATCGCCACAAAAAGACTAACACCATTCGTCGCTAAATCAAGATCGACTTTTGTTATTTGACAAACATAAGTCTGGCTCGATATATCTTCTGGCATGCAAAACGAGCAGCCACCCCTCAGCCACTCCCGTGGCGCCGGATCGCCGCGCAACGTTCATCTCGCGATCGCCGAGGTCACCGATCGCATCGCCCGTCGCAGTCGTCACTCACGCCGTGCCTACCTGGACGACATCAAGCGCCGAATCGAGCGCGAACAGCTTGAGGGTCGCCCCCGGCTGCAGTCCGGCTGCGCGAATCTGGCCCACGGCGTTGCCGCGTGCGGGGCCGAGGAGACCGACCTGCTCGCGCGCAAGCAGGTCCCGAATGTCGCGATCGTCACCGCCTACAACGACATGCTTTCCGCGCACCAGGTGCTGGAGCGCTACCCGACGCTGCTGAAGAAGGAGATCCTGAAGGCCGGCGGGGTTGCGCAGGTCGCCGGCGGCGTCCCGGCTATGTGCGACGGCATTACCCAGGGTCGCGCGGGCATGGAACTGTCGCTGTTCAGTCGCGATGTGGTGGCGCTCTCGACCGCGGTCGCGCTCGCGCACGACATGTTCGACGCGGCGCTGCTGCTCGGGGTCTGCGACAAGATCGTCCCCGGGCTCGTGATCGGCGCGCTGCAGTTCGGCCACCTGCCCTGCATCTTCGTCCCTGGCGGGCCGATGCCGTCCGGGATTACGAACTCCGAGAAGGCGCGCGTGCGTGAGCTCCACGCCCAGGGCCAGATCGACAAGGCCGAGCTGCTCGAGTCCGAGCTGCGCTCCTACCACTCACCCGGCACCTGCACCTTCTACGGCACCGCCAACACCAATCAGCTGGTGATGGAGGCGCTGGGGCTGCATCTGCCCGGCGCGAGCTTCGTCACCGCCGGAACGCCGCTGCGCCGCGACCTCACCGCCGCCGCTGGGCGCCGCGTGATCGAGCTGACCAGCGCCGAGCAGCACACCCCGATCGGCTACGTGGTGAACGAGCGCTCGCTGGTGAACGCGATCGTTGCGCTGCTGGCGACCGGCGGCTCGACCAACCACACAATGCACCTGGTCGCGATGGCCGCCGCGGCGGGAATCGAGCTGACCTGGCAGGACTTCGCCGACCTCTCAGCGGTGGTCCCGCTGCTGGCGCGGATCTACCCCAACGGCCCGGCTGACATCAACCAGTTCCAGGCCGCGGGCGGCACCGCAAGCCTGTTCTCGGCGCTGCTCGAGGTGGGGCTGCTGCACGAGGACGTGATCACCGTGGCCGGCGCCGGGCTGCAGCGCTATACGCAGGCGCCGGTGCTCGAGGACGGTGAGCTCAGCTGGCAGGACGCCGCACCCGCGGGCAGCATCGACGCCGCGGTCCTGCGCTCGGCGAAGCACCCGTTCGCGGCCGACGGCGGCATCCGCGTGCTCGACGGTTCGCTGGGCCGGGGCGTCGCCAAGGTGTCGGCGATCGCGGCCGAACACCGCGTGATCCAGGCGCCGGCGCGGGTGTTCGACGACCAGCAGCAGTTCCTGGCGGCCTTTGCCGACGACGAGTTCGATAGCGACATGGTGGCCGTGGTCCGCTTCCAGGGGCCGAAGGCGAACGGCATGCCCGAGCTGCACAAGCTCACGCCCGCGCTGGGTGTGCTTCAGGGCCGCGGGCTGAAGGTCGCGCTGGTGACCGACGGCCGCATGTCGGGAGCGTCGGGCAAGACCCCCGCGGTGATCCACTGCACCCCGGAGGCCGCGGATGCGGGGCCGCTCTCACGCGTCAGGGACGGCGACCTGATCCACATCGACACGACCCGCGGCAGCTTTGACGTGGTCGGGGTCGACCTCAGCGAGCGCGAGCCCGTCACCATCTCAGCGAGCGAAGCGCTGGACACCGGCCGCGGGCTGTTCAGCCTGTTCCGCGACTCGGTGAACCGCGCCGACGCCGGCGCCACGATCTTCGCCTGGGCTGATGCTGCCGGTGGCCCGGCAAGGCCACCGGCTCGGAGGGCGGGACATGCCCGCACCCAAGCTGACCCGTCGACGCCTATGATCGCGGTTCAGCCGCCGATCACGACCGCCGTTTAGATGAACGCCAGCTTCGAAGAATTGCTTGGCCCGGTACGGGTCATACCCGTGATCAGTATCGCCGACGTCGAGTCGGCGGTGCCGCTGGCGCGGGCGCTCGTAGCTGGCGGGCTGTCGCTGCTCGAGGTCACGCTCCGTACTCCGGCGGCGCTTGAGTCGATCGCGCGGATCGCTGCCGAGGTGGACGGCGCAGTGGTCGGTGCGGGTACGGTTGTGACCGCACCGCAGTTTGACGACGCGGCCGCGGCCGGCGCGCGGTTCGTCGTCTCGCCCGGCTGCACCGACGCGCTGCTCGATGCCGCCCTCGGCAATTCCAGCGCTGATCGTCCCGTATTCCTGCCCGGAGCCGTGACACCTTCAGAGGTGATGCGGCTGCTGGACGCCGGCATCACGACGATGAAGTTCTTCCCGGCTGCCGCCAACGGAGGCGTCGCGGCGCTGAAGGCGCTGGCGGGGCCGTTCCCGCAGGTGAGGTTCTGCCCCACCGGCGGAGTCTCACCGGACAACGCCTGTGACTACCTGGCGCTGCCGAACGTGGTCTGCGTCGGCGGCACCTGGATGCTCCCGTCCGACGCGATCGCGGCCGGCGCGTGGGACACGATTCGCGGACTCGCAGACTCGAGTCAAGTCCTCGCGGACAACGCCGTCGCCAGCGGCTGAGCGCGCCGACCGCTAACCAGTCGATCGGGGAATTGTCCTGGCTGACAAGCCAGGATGGGGCGGCCACTGTGGCCGCCCCACTACCTGTCTTAGTTCTTGCCGGTGCCGTGCAGCGACACCGACAGCGGTTTCGGTGCCTGATCAAACGGCACCATCAGCGTGGCCGTGCGGCTGCCGAGCTTCATCGCTGCGAAGCGGACCTTCACCGCGCAGGACTTGCCGGCATTCAGCGTCGCCTTCAGGCAGCCGTTGCTGACGACCTTGAAGTCGGCCTTGGCCGAACCTCCGACCGTCACCTTGCCGATGCTCAGCGCAGCGGCTCCCGATGGGTTCTTCACGCTCACGGTCCTGGTCGCCCCGGTCTTGCCGAGGATCGCATTCCCGAACTGCACGCTGGTCGGCGTCGCGGTCGGGTTGGCCGTGTAGGTGAACTTGGTCGGGCTGACTGCCGCCGACCCACCGGTGGCCTGTGACTCCACCGTGGTCAACTTCACAGTCACCGAGCTGCCCTTGGTTCCGGGCGGTGCCACCGCCGTCACCGACCCGGTTGCGCCGCAGTCCAGCAGCGCCGGGGTCGGGGTGATGCTCAGCGCCGCCTTGGTGCCGAACATGACGCCGGTGGTGCATCCGAGGTTCTCACCGGTGATCGTCACCGACTGACCGCCCGCCGCCGGTCCCTTGCTCACGCTGAGCTTGGAGATGACCGGCTTGCCGGGCGGATAGAACAGCACCTCGTCAGCGGTCGACTTCGACTGTGAGCTCGCAGCCGAGCAGCCGGACACCGTGCAGACCTGGGTGTCATCCACGGCCGGGTTTGAGTTCGGCGTGGTGCCCGTGATCTGCGTGTTGGAGTTCGCCGTTTCACCGTATGAGGTCGACTCCGAGAACGGGCTGTCGATGTCGGTGAACAGCAATGGACCGTCGGCATCGGAGAACCCGGACCCGGTCACGGTCAGTGCCGTGTTGGCGGCGTCACCGCCCTGGTCCGGAGCAACCGGCAGACCGTCGACGACGGTCCCCTTCGGGTTCTTGCTGGTTGCATCAACCGCTACCGACTTGACCACCGGGATTCCGGCGTAGACAACGTTCCCGGACTGGCTGCTGGACACGTTCGACCCGTCGCCCAGCGTGTCCGCATAGATCGGAACGGTCTGTGCGTTCACGCTCGGGGCCACGGCCGGAGCTTTGAACTGCAGCTCCGTTCCGCTGTAGAACGAGTACGCGAAGACCTGTCCCGGATCGCTCGTCGGGTCGCCGAGCGCGAGCCAGTTCAGCGTCTGCTCGTTGAGCCCGGTGCCCTTCACGGTGACGGTCGTGGTGCCGCCCTCACTGGCCAACGAGCTCGGTGAGGAGGCGCTGGTCGAGACCGAGGTGATCGACGGGGTCGGCACGTAGTCGAACTCGGTCGGCTGCGGTGTGAGCTCGTAGCCCACCGGAACCTCGTTGAGTCCGTCCATCGTTTCCGCCACCGCCGGGCCTTCGTAGGTCGGCTCGAGCGGCGTCTGGCTCGATGGCCCGTTAGCGCCGGTCACGACCACCTCTGTCTGGCAGATGTCGTCGGCGGCCGGGTTGCTGTCACCGGTCTCCGTCGTCAGTGCAGCCGAGGTCACGCAGTCACTGTGCGCCGACGAATAGTCCGGCGGCGTGACCGTGAGGTGGTACGGGCTCACGACCGTCACGTTGGTGGCCGCAACGCCACCGATCTTGACGGCGTCACCGGCCGCGAAGCCGGAACCGTAGATGTTCACGGTACCCGGGTCGCTCTCCAGCGCTGCGTACGGCTGCAGGCCGGTGACCGTCGGAATGGCGTGAGACGGGCTGGACTGGTCGACGTATTCGTAGAGGTTCGTTACTCCGAT
Source organism: uncultured Actinomycetota bacterium (assembly GCA_963737115.1). Taxonomy (GTDB): domain Bacteria; phylum Actinomycetota; class Thermoleophilia; order Solirubrobacterales; family Solirubrobacteraceae; genus Palsa-465. The sequence continues at coordinate 288,095 of CAVTRM010000011.1, read as the reverse complement.
CGGGCTGGACGCTCCAGCCGTTGTGGTGACGACGATGTCGGCTGGGCCGGCACCGTCCTGGGTGCCCGTCGAGCCACCCGTGTAGTAGGTGACCCCGGTGTTCCCGTCGGTCTGCTGCGTGCCGGGAGGCGCGGCCGCCGCTGTAGCGGCCGGCATCGCGAACGACAGCGAGGTGTTCGACGTGACCGTCACGTCCGAACCTGGAATCGTCGCGCCGCCAACCTGCACTGAGCTCACGTCCGAGCTGCCGCCCGACTCAAACCCAGTGCCGGTCACGGTCAACGTGTTTCCACCGTTGACGCTCCCGGTAGTCGGATTGAGCGTCGTCACCGATGGCACTGCGGTAGTGCTCATGGCAAGACCGCAGAGATCGGCCGCAAGGCCGGTACCGCCGGTCGGACTTGTGAGCATCGGCGAACCGAGGCCGGTCGCCATATCGAATCCCTTGCGCGCCGGGAACAGCTTGCCGCTGTCAAACCCGAAGGTGTCGTTGTTGCCGACCGTGATGTCGTGGAACGACTGTGCGTACTCGCTCGGGTTTGACGCCAGCGCGTACAGCAGCGGCGGCACGAAGCCAACGCCGGTGCCGCCCTTGCTCGGGGCGATCGCGGTGCAGGCCGACGACTGGTCCACCAGCGCCAGCATCGCAGCCCAGATAGGCGATGCCGATGAGGTGCCACCGATCGTGACCCAACCACTGCTCGGGTTGCTGGTGTTCTGGAACGAGGCGCTGTAGATCGTCACCGCGCCGGTGAATTCGTCGGCGTCCGCGGACACGTCGGGAGTCGCCCGGCATGGGGTACCGGACGACGCGCCGACAACCGTGTTTTGACAGAACCCGGTCGGCCACGCCTGGTCACTGATCCCCAGGTTCTGGGCATTGGCCTCCAGGTAGTTGGCGTTATCCCAGTCCACTCCACCGGGCTTCACGTCGCTGATTCCCGGAACCAGCGAGTCCTGCTGCCAGGACGGCATCGCCCATGACTGGGAGATGCCGCCGTTGCCGCCGCCCCAGTTGGCGCCGTCGTTCCACGCGGTCTCGTCGTAGTTCTTCGGGTTTGCGTCCTGGATCGTGGTTCCGCCGACCGCCAGCACATAGGGCTGGCTGGCGGCGTCGCCGATCGACAACGGGTTCTGGTCGGTCGGCGGCGGCACCGTGCGGACCTCGTTGCAGCCGTCGTCACCGGTGTCACCGGTGGCGTTCAGCACGGTCTGACCCTGCGCCGCTGCCTGCTGGAAGATGTAGTTCTCAGCCTCCTGCGCGCCGGGCTCATAGAGCTGCTCGTCCTGCTCGCAGAAGCCCCAGCTCGAGGTGATGATCTGGTCCTGGTCGTCGCTGATCATCTGCGAATAGACGTCGATCGCCCCGGCGACCGAGTTCGCGCCCGAGTAGACGTCGATATCGGCGCCAGGCGCCATTGCGGAGATGTCCTCGATGTCGAGGATCGCCTCGCCCGAACCGGGACCGGTCGGGTTGCCACCATCGACGGGGATCACCTTCACCTGCTTGTCGATCATGGTCTTGGCCTGGGCGTCACCGAAGTAACACTGGTCAAACGATTGCAGGTCGCTCATCAGGAACGGTTCGAGCTCGTAGAGCCCGATGTGCACGCCTGCTCCGTCGTCGCCGGCGTTGTAGAGCGAGGTTGCGCCATAGGCGTTGGCGATCTGATCGTCGGTGAGCCCGCCGTACTGACTAGCGTCCTCTTCAACGGCGTTGCCGCCATCAGCGGCCTTGCACGCCGGCCCTGCGCTGGTATGCGCGCCAGGGTTCGGGGCGATCACGTTGGCCTTGCGGGTGATCGTTCCGGTCTTGGCCTTGGTCCGCCCGACATAGGCTGACGCGGGCGGCTTGATGATGTCCTGCGCTTGGGGATGAACCAGGGTGTTGAGGCCCAACACCGCGCTCACGTCCGGCGCGATGCTGGCTGGCAGCTTCACGGCCTTGGTCGCGAGCTGGCCGGTGGTCCCGGCCGCCGTGCGCATGCGCTGCAGCTTGGTGTCGAAGGCCGACTGTACGCGCGTCGTGGTTCCGCTGAAACGGATCATGAGTCCGTTGCGGCTGACCGAGCCGACCGTCAAGCCGTCCTTCACCAACTGCGCCTTGACCGCGTCGACGGTTGCGCTGGTGGGACCGAACTTGGCGCGGAACTGCCCCGCTTTCAGATAATGGTGGTAGCTCGCCGAATGTGTGTTTGTGACTCCGGCGATGAAGTGCTGAAGCGCTGACTCGTCGCGCGGCTTGAGCACTACGTAGCCGCTCTGGGCGGCCGAGGCTGCCGGCGCTGCCAGCAGTTTTGCTCCGGCGGGCGTCGGAGCCGCACGCTCGACACGCGCGAATTGATTGTCGACTCCGGCCTGTGCGGCGACTGCAAAGACCGCCACAACTGCCAATAACACGCCCGCAGCCAGCGACAGCACTGCAGCTGCGACAGGTCCACGGCCGTTCCGTTTCTTAAAACGACCCCAATGGGACTCGTTCATGCCTTCCTCCAATTTCTACGCTGACGTCCCGGCCGGACTGGGCGGCACGGAAGTCTATCGCTCCTGATTGGACCCTATAGAGCCGCGACCCGGACCGGAAGAAATTTCTTCAGCGGAGCTTGGGTCGAAGCCGGCCGCGCGCGTCACAAGTCCGCGGGTCGCGTGGCGTCCGTCCGCCGCTGGCGCGCGTCAGCTGACGGAGCGACCGAGTTTGCGCTCGATCAGCACTTCGACGCGATCGGGATCTAGCACGTGATCGATCACCATGTGCGCGGCCCCGACCACGCCGGCCATGTGGCCGAGCTCTGAGAGCGTGATCTCGAGGTGGCGGGAGGCCACCGGTGTGGCCTGCTGGTAGAGCACCTCGCGTACGGCGGCGAACACCTGCTCGTCGGCCTCGGCGAGTTTCCCGCCGATCACCACCGAGGTCGGGTTCAGCAGGTTCACAGCGTGCGCGACGGCCGACCCGACGAGGCGCCCGCTACGTCGCACTTCCGCGGTCGCCTCGGGGTGACCCGCGCGCGCAAGCCTGACAACATCGGGCGGCGTCGGGGCAATATCGCCCATGCGGCGGGCGATCGCCCAGCCGCCGGCGACCGCATCGAGGCAGCCGACGTTGCCGCAGCTGCAGGTGGTGCCGGATGCTGCGTCAACCACGATGTGGCCGATGTCACCGGCCGCGCCGCGGTCTCCACGAACGATGTGACCATCTGCGATCAGGCCCGCGGCGACGCCGCTGCCGATCTTCACGAAGATCATGTTCTGCTCTTGGCTGCGGGCGTCGAAATGCTCCCCCAGCGCCATGATCCGTGCATCGTTGTCGACCAGCACGGGACTGTCGGTGAGGTCCGCGAACAGCGAGGCGACGTCGGCGCCGTCCCAGCCCGGCATCGCCGGTGGGCTGACCGGCCGCCCGGTCTTGAAGTCGACCGGTCCGGGCAGTCCGATCCCGAGCCCGAGCACGTCATCCCAGCTGCGGTCAACTTCGCCCAGCAGGCGCGTGAATTGCTCCTTCACCCAGCCGATCACGGTCTCAGGTCCGGCCGAAATGTCGATCGGCGCGGTCAGCTCTGTGAGCGGTCGCGCGGCGAGGTCGCAGACGGCCAGGTGACAGCCGGTCTGGCCGAGGTCGCCGACCACCACCACTCCCGCGTCCTCGTCGAACGCGAAGATCGAGGCCGGGCGTCCACCGCTGGACTGCGCGTCGCCTGCGAGCTTCACCAGACCGGCGTCGCTCAGCACGCCGAGCCGCTGGACGATCGTCGAGCGCGCCACCCCGAGCAGTTCCGCTAGCTCGTTGCGTGTGACCGCAGCCCCCGAGCGAATCAGGGCCAGAACACTTCCGGGTGAGGCTGGTTCAGCGATCGACCAACGATAGCCGACCCCGGTCGGGCATCGACCGGGGTCGCAAGTCGGTGGTTACAAGCGGCAACGACGATCTCACGCCGACCGCGCTCATCCAGTGACGTGGGTCGGCGGCTTCTTACGGCAGATCACCTTCACGCTGGCCTTGGCTTTGCGCCGCTCGATCTTGCGGCCGCTCACGGTGGCGGTGTTGGTGATCCGCGTACACGCATCGCCGCTGAGCGCCTTGGTCGTGATCGTGTTGGTGACACTGCTGTGCGCGCGGATGCTGAAGGTCCAGCAGATGTTGCCGTTCTGCAGGTGTGTGGGCCTGCTGCTGTGCACGAACTCGAGTCCGGCGGGCATCTGATCGCAGGCGGTGACGTTCCTGAACGGCACCCGATAGGGGTTGCTGACGACGACACGGAAGCGGACGAAGCGCCCTGCCTTCACAGTCGGTGACAACGCCTTCTTCACGATCTTCAGTCCATCCACGACGACCACGTTCGCGTCCCAGTGATGCGGCACCCCCGGGTTCACGGAGCGCTCTGTCGCTTCGTTGCGGGCGTCCCCGGTCTCGGTCGGCTTGGCGGTCACCTCGATCGTCGCCTTTTCGTGTGCCTTGATCGTCCCGACTTCGCAGGTGAGCGGGAAGCCCTTACTGCAGCGGCCCTGGCTGGGCTTGGCCGAGATGAACGTCATCGGGCTCTTTGGGGAGTCGCTGACGCTCACGCCGTAAGCATCGTGGTCGCCGACGTTGCGGACCACGATCTTGTAGGTGACCGGTTGGCCAAGCGCGATCTCGTCATGGTCCGGGACCTTCGTGATCAGCAGGTGTGACTGATCGGCAACCAGCAGCACCTCGCTGTCCTGGCGGCCGGGGAGACTGAACACCGGGTGCGCGAACACGTCGCCGTTCAGCTCGGTCCAGTAGCCGTAGCAGCCCTGATCGGTCGGGTGTGAGTCGGTGGTCGTATAGGACCCGTTTCCGAGTGTGTCGATCGTGCCCTCATCGACCACCGGCGCACCGGTCCAGTCGAGACCCGAACAACCGCCGTCGGACTTGGGCTCAAGCGGGCCGAGCAGCTTCCAGTGGATCGTGCCTGCGCCGCCGCCGGTGCGGGTGAGCGTGATCGTGTCGTGCACGGCGTCGCCGCCCTGAATCTGGGTCGCCGAGTCGCGCGTGGCGATCCGAGGGGTGCGCTTGGGTTGTGTTGCCGATTCCGAGCGGGTAGACGGGCGCCGGATCGTTGCTTCCCTGAACGGTCTTCTGCAGCGCGTAGGCGGGCCCGCTCGGTGGCGGGACCTTCAGCGACGCGCCCCATTCGCAGTAGTTGATGTCCTTCACGCCGATCCCGGAGAGGTCCAGCGGATCCGAGGACTCGAACGTGGAAGCGGTGGTGCCGGTGCCCTGTCCGCAGTCGGACTGAGTGTTCTGGCCAACGCCCTTCACGAACTCGTCGACGAAGTTGTTGTAGGTTTGCGCCCCGGTCGGGACGCTCACGTAGACGAACCCGCTAGGGAACGTGATCGTGTAGAAGCCGGAGACGATCGCGTCGGACGGGACCTCGATGCGGATCAGTTCACGTCCGCTGTTGTTGTAGTTGGTGATGTCGTCGACCTTCGCGTCCACGGTCGTGCTGGCTCCGGCCGAGTCCTTGATCGTGGCCTTCACGGTCGTGGCCGGGTTCGACCAGGTCATCGCATAGGGCAACAGGTCGGAGATGATCACGGGACCCGGCAGCGGATGAGCCGCACTCAGGTGACCGGTGATGTTCAGCGCGGTGGTGCCGCCAGGCCCGGCGCGCAGCGTCCCGAAGGACTTGTACACGCCCAGCTGTGGCGTCTCAGCCTCGATGTAGAGGTCAGCGGCGTAGCTCTGCGTGAATGGGCCCGCGTTACCGGCGCTGGGGTCCACCGGGTAGGCGCTGGCGGTAGCGATGTTGTGCAGAACGTCACCGCCGACAAGCGTCTTGTCGGCATAGCCGAAGACGTACATCGACATCCTCACGTCTGTCAACGAGGAGTTGGCCGGCAGCAGGATCGCTGCCACCTGTCCAACGTCGGCGCTGGGCACCTCGTAGTAGGCGCTGGTGCCTGCCGTTCCGTTCAGCGTGAGTTGGAAGCTGCTGCCATCGGGCCGGATCCCGGTCGGCGTCCAGCCGCCGGCTGCGGCCTGTGGCAGGCTGGCCGAGTTGACCTGCACGACGGTCGGATTGAAAGCCGGGTTCTGACAGAGGTTGTCGACCGAGGCCGGGTCGCCGATGTCGCCGCTGGGGGTGTTGGATGAGTACACGACGCCCGATTTGTTGTCGAGGCACGGCACAGGGTCGGCGATCGCGGTCTCGAACGCGCGCGAAGCCGGGTATGAGATCGTCACGCGGTATTCGCCCTCTGCCGATCCCGGTGCGTTCGCCGGACGCGGGTTGGCGGGCGTGATCCAGTGGCCCGCATAGGTCCCGACGAAGCCGTAGTTGGGGATGTTCAGCGGCCCCAGCGCGCTCTTGCCGATGAAACCGTTCCCGGGGCTGGACGGCGACTTCGTGATCGCGGTGATGATCTTGTCGGCGGTGGTCTGCTTGGGGACCACGGTGTGGATCGGGGTGCCGCTGAATGTCACCGAGTTGTCGACGCTGCTGTTGTTCGGTGTATTCGGGTCGAGCTCCACTACCAGCTGGTAGGTGGTGGTGCCGGTGCCGTCCGCGGAGCATCCGGCGGGTAGCGACTGTGAATCCGGGTAGTCCCAGGTCACCGTGTTCGGAGTGCTGCCGGTATCGACCGAGGTCGGCGTCGGGGTCGCCGATACGAACGTTTCGTTCGGCGGCAGCGTGTCTACGAGGCTGCCCTTGGTCAGGTACAGGTTGCCGCTGGCACCGCCGGCATTGCACCGCGCGGTGATGTTGTAGATCACCTGGTTGCCGACCACGTAAACCGAGCCGCCGTCGTTGGTGTCCTTGGAGACCGCGATCTTGGCCTCCGCAGTGGCCTCGCCGGTCGCCGGTGTGTCGGCGTGCGTCGGCAGCAGGTCACTGGTCTTGAAGCTCGGGTCGATGCTCCACGTGGTGCCGTCCGGGGTGACGTTGTTGGGCTGCGTGACGCTGAAGTTGATTGTGTACGAGACCCCTGGATGGACCTTGTCGGGGTCGAGGTGGATCACATAACTGTTGGTCGCCGGATCGTATTCCTGGCTCAGGATCAGACCGTTGACGCCGCTTGATGCGCTGTAGGTCCAGCTGTCCGGGTCGGCGCTGGCTGGGCTCACGTCGCTGATCGGGATCGTGATCGTGGGGTCGTCGCCACAGCTGGTTGCGCCCACCGCTGAGCAGTTGAAGTTGATCGTGTAGTTGGTCGGGGTGCCGCTTGGGACTGGGGCCGGAGTGGTTGGCGCGATAACGATCTTGCCGGTGATCTTGGCAAGCTGAGGCCCGACGAGCGTGGTGGCAGTTGCAGTAGCCGCGCAAACCACGACCACAGCCAGCGCGCCGAATAGCACGAGTGCGCGCAGCAACCTCCACCGAGTGTCGTAATGCGTTCCGATCGACTCGATGCGCCGCCCGTTGCTCGCTGGACGCGGCTGCCGACGCTGGGTATGTCGGCGGCCCCGGTGACGTTAGGTTGCCTTGAGCGGCCACGGATTAACGACCGGCGTATCCGGCCCCAGCGCCCGCCAATCCGCATATGCCTCGTCAGGGTCATCGGTCTCTGTGCTGACCGACGCGTCGTACTTCGCGGCCTTCGCGTTGACCGCGTAGTGACACGCGTCCTCACGCCGGCAGCCGATCATCAGCACCGCGCAGGGACCATCCCCGGCTCCGACAAAGATGTGCTCGGTCCCGGCTGGGCAGTGAATGAAATCCCACTGGCGCAGCCGGTGCTCCTGATCCTCGATGATCGCGAGACATTCTCCCTGCAGCACGAGGAAGTCCTCCTGCACCGGTTCTGAGTGGTAGCGCCCGTTCGGCTGCCCCGGCTCCATCACCTGGACGTTCACGCCGGTATCGCCCCAGAACACTCCGTCGGGCTCGAGCTTCAGCAGCGTCGACCCTTTGGCGCCGCCGATTGCGGGTGCATCGGTCAGATTGATCACGAATGGCTGGTCCATAGCCGAACCGTACACCGCCAAACTCACAGCGCCGCGGCGTCGATCTGGAGCGGATAGCCGACGCTCAGCACCGCCAACGTCGACGGCGGTGTGATCACCATCGCCTCTCCGCGGATCGGGCGTCGGTGTCGCGCGCCGTACCCGACCCGCGACCAGTCGACGAGCTGCGAGCCGTGCACCAACTGCGGAACGCCGTCCTGCGCGAGCACGAAACAGCCGTCCGGCAGCTCCCGCCAGGGGGCCGCATGAAGTCGGCGCCGGTGGGTGCCGCGGACGATCCGTTCGCCGTGCAGCTGGCGGTTCATCACCTGCGCAGTGGGCAGCGGTGCCTGCGGGTTGGCCTGCGCCCAGGCATCCCGGTAGGCGATATAGCTGGCGTGACGGCATTCGCCGCAGGGCCTGTGCCCGGCGGCGAACGCCACCGCCTCGTCGTGGAAGAACAGCCAGGTGAAGTGGCGCGCCAGCCACTGTTGGTTCCAGCGATCGTGGAACCGCAGCGCGCAAATGATCCAGAGGTCACCGGCGTGAAAGCGCCGGATCTCGCGCCCCTCGTGCAGCCGCCCGCGGTTTCCGGTGAACGCTCCCCGCAGCGGGAACGCCTCGATCTCGCCGAGCGGGGTGACGCGGTTTTGGGCGGTCATCCAGCGATCATCTCAGCTCGAGGCGGCGGCTGTTGCATCTAACAGGACGGCTGTTGCAGAAACAGATCGCCTCGTCTGCCGCAGAAACAGATGGGGCGGCGTAAACGCCGCCCCACCGATACTTCCGTCGTGTTTTGGCTGGGCTAGCTCTTACCGGTTCCCATCAGCGAAGCGGTCAGCGGAGCCGATGCCTGGTCATACGGCACCTGCAGGCTGGCGGTGCGCTTGCCGAGAGCGTTCGGGAGGAACAGCACCATCACCTTGCAGCTCTGCCCGGCTCCCAGGGTCGCGTTCTTGCACCCGTTCTTCACGAGCGAGAACGAACCCTTGGCGGCTCCCGTGATCGAGATCTTGCCGACCGTCACCGGAGCGGTGCCGGCCGGGTTGATCACCGACAGACTGCGGGTGGTGCCGGTGCGTTTGAGCCTGGCCGACCCGAACTGCAGGCTCGAGGTCGACAGCCTCGGATCAGCCGTGTACCGGAAGTGCTGCTGGCTGACCGCCGCGGCGGCGCCTGTAGCGTCCGATTCGACCGTCGTGAGCTTCACGGTGACCGCACTCCCGAGCTTGCCGGGAGGCGCCACAACCGTGACGGACGAGGTCGAGCCGCAATCGAGCAACGCGCTGCTCGGCTCGATCCGCGCGGCGTTACCACCGAACATGACGCTCGTCGCGCAGCCCAGGTTCTCTCCGGAGATGGTCACCGTCTGACCGCCCGAGGCAGGCCCAGCAAGAATGCTGAGCTTGTTGATCTTCGGGTTGCCGGGCGGGTAGAACAACATCTCGTCCGCCTTCTGGCCCTTCTTCAACGTCGAAGTGGGCGTCGAGCACGTGGTCACGGTACAGACCAGAACATCGTCGATCGCCGGATTTGAATTCGGCGTGGTACCGGTGATCGTTGTATCCGAGCTTGCGGTGTTCTGATAGCTCGTGGACTCCGAGAAGGGGCTGTCAACGTCGGTGAACAGGAGCATGTTGCTCGCGTCCGAGAACCCGTCGCCGGTCACCGTCAGCGGTGTACCGCTGGTGAACGCCGGCGCGACCGGGAGCCCATACGCCTTGCTCACGGTGCCGGTCGACACTGCGGTCACGTCCGGAACACCGCCGTAAACCACGGTACCCGGCGTGGTGGCGCCGACGTTTGCCGCGTTGGCCATCGTGTCGGGGTAAATCGACACGTTCGACGCGTCCACGGTCGGCGCCTGCGCCGGCGCTACGAGCTGCACCTCAGTGCCGCTGTAGTACGCGTAGGTGTAGGCCTCCGACGATGCCTGCGTCGGATCTCCAACGTCGAACCAGTTCAGGGTCTGGTCGTTCAGGCCAGTGCCCTTGATCGTGATCACTGTGCCACCGGCCTCACTGGCGAGCGAGCTCCAGCTGCTCGGGTCCGTGGACACGGAGGTGATCGTCGGGGTCGGGATGTAATCGAACTCCGTGGTCTGCGGAGCGATCTCGTAGCCCTGCGGAACCAGCGGGATGCCGTCCTGGTCGGTCGGTAGCGCCGGGCCCTCATAGGTTGGGTTGATGGTTGCCGTTTGCGATGAACCGTTGCCGTTGGTGACCACAACCTGCGTCTGGCAGATGTCATCTGCCGCAGGGTTGGTGTCACCGGCACCGCCGTTCACGCCGAGCGCGGCGGTCTCGGCCGTGAGCGCTGCCGACGTCACACAGTCGGTGTTGCCCGACGCGTACTGCGGCGCCGTCGCCGTGAGCTCGTTCGGGTTCACGTAGGTCACGTTGGTGGCGGCGACGCCGCCGATCGTGACGGTGTCGCTGTTGTCAAAGCCGGCCCCGTGAATCGTCACGGTGCCGCCAGCGTCCGCCTCGGCGTAGGGGCTTACCGATGAGACCATCGGCACTGTCTGCCCGCCACCGTTGGTGTCGACGTACTGGTAGGCGCTGGTGCTGTTCATCGGGCTCGAGGCGCCGGCGGTGGTGGTGACCACGACGTTGGCCTGGCCGGCACCGTCCTGGGTGCCGGTCGCTCCGCCGCCGTTCATCGGTGCACCCGCAGCCGCGCCGGTGGGCATCGAGTTGATCGTCAGCGAGGTGTTCGAGCTGACAGTGATGTCAGCCGCCGGGACGGTTGCGCCGCCGACCTGCACGGAGCTCACGTCCGAGGCACCGCCCGACTCAAAGCCGGTGCCCGAAACCGTCACCGTGTTTCCGCCGGCGACAGGGCCGCTGGTCGGGCTGAGCCCGGTTACCGTCACCGCTGGCGTAGCCGCGGTCACCATCCCGCAAAGGTTGGCGGCCAGTCCTGCGCCACCGCTCGGGCTCGTCAGCATCGGCGAACCGAGGCCGCTGGCCATGTCGTATCCGGTGCGGGCCGGGAACACCGTTCCGCTCTGGAATCCGTAGACATCGTTATTACCGACTGTGATGTCGTGGAACGAGGCCGCGTACTCGGTCGGGTTTGAGGCCACCGCATACAACAGCGGGGTCGCGAGTCCGATTCCGTTGCCGCCGTTGCTGGGTGCAACGGCCGAGCAGGCGGACGACTCGTCGGTGAGCGCCAGCATCGCGGCCCAGATCGGTGTAGCCGACGAGGTTCCGCCGATCGTGATCCAGCCGCTGCTGGGAGCGCTGGTGTTCTGGAACTCGGTGCTGTAGATAGTCACGCCACCGGTGAACTCATCGGCCTGAGCCGACACGTCCGGGAGCGCCCGGCATGGTGTATTGGTGTTGGCTCCCGCTGCCGTGTTCTGGCAGAACCCGGTGGGCCACGCAGCATTGCTGATTCCCAGCTTGGCGGCGTTGGCTTCGACCGTATTGGCGTTGTTCCAGTCGGTACCGCCGGGCATTGCGTCACTGATCCCAGGGACCTGCGCATCGGCCTGCCATGAGGGCATCGTCCAGGTCTGGGAGATGCCGCCACCGCCGCCGCCCCAGTTGGCGCCGTCGTTCCAGACGGTCTCGGTGAGGTTGTTGGGGTTGGCGTCGTCCAGCGTGGTGCCGCCGACCGCCATCACGTACGGGTTGCTGCCCGGGTCCATCACCGACAACGGGTTCTGGTCGGTGGGGGGTGGTACCTGACGGATCTCGTTGCAGGTGTCGTCACCGGTATCGCCGGCGGCGCTCAGCACTGTCTGGCCCTGTGCCGCGGCCTGCTGGAAGATGTAGTTCTCAGCCTCCTGCGCACCTGGATCGTAAGTCGCCTCGTCCTGCTCGCACTCGCCCCAGCTGGAGGAGATGATCTGGTCCTGGTCGGCGCTGATGATCTGGGCGTAGTTGTCGATCCCGCCAGCGGTGGTGTTGGGCGCCTCATAGACGTCGATGTTGGCGCCGGGTGCCATCGCTGAGACATCCTCGATGTCCAGGATCGACTCGCCGGAGCCGGGCCCTGTGGGCTGGCCGCCGTCGACCGAGTGGACAGCTACGTTCCCGATCATGGTCTTCGCCTGGGAAGTGCCGAAGTAGCATTGATCGAAGGTCTTCAGGTCGCTCAGCGAGAACGGCTCGAGCTCGTACAGCGCGACGTGTACGCCGGCACCGTCATCGTTGGCGTTGTAGAGACCGAAGGCCCCGTACGCGTTTGCGATCTGATCGTCGGTGAGGCCGCCGTAATTGTTGGCGTCCTCCTCTACAGCGTTGCCGCCGTCCGGGGCCTTGCAGGCCGCGTTGGCGCTGGTGTGGGCTCCGGGGTCCGGGGCGATCACGCTCGCGTTGCGGGTGACGTGGCCCTTCGTGGCCTTGCGGCGGCCCTTGTAGGCCGAGCGCGGCGCGCGTACCAGATCGGACTCCGGGTGAATCACCGTATTGAGTCCGAGCACGGCGGTCACGTCCGGCGCGATGCTGGCCGGCAGCTTCACGGTCTTGGTGGCCAACTGGCCGACCCGGCCGGCTTCCGTACGGAAGCGCCGAAGCGTGGTGTTGAAGGTCCTCTGGACCTGATTGGTCGTGCCGTGGAACGGGATCATGAGCCCGTCCTTGGAGACCGTGCCGACCTTCAGCCCGTCCTTCACCAGCTGCGTCTTCACAGCCGCGATGGTGGCCTCGGTGGGGCCGAAGCGCGACGCGAACTGGCCGGCCTTGAGGTAGTGGTGGAAGCTGGCTGACTTGTGGTTGGTAACGCCTGCGATGAAGTTCTTCAGCGCGGCCTCATTACGTGGTTTCAGCACCACGTAGCCACTCTGGGCGGCGGTTGCGCTCGGGGCCGCAAGCATGTGGCCTCCGACCGGTGCGGGCGCCGCCCGCTGCACGCGCGTGAACGCGTTGTTGACTCCGGCCTGCGCGGTGACCGCGAATACCGCGACAACAGCCAGTAATGCGCTGGCCATCGCCGATACCACCGTCACCGTGGCACGTCGGCTCTTTGGCCGTCGTAAGCGGCCCCAGCTGAGCTTCCTCATCCCTGCCTCCAATATTCCAACGGTATGTAAGCCGCGCACAACTTCCGTGGTGCCGCGGCTGATCAGTCCTGGCGAGACCCTACATCGCCGAAAGCCTATGAGAATGTTAAATTTTTGGCGTCAGCAGAGCGGACCGCGGCGCCAGCGGCCGCGATACTGTCGGTGGGCGAAATGCACGGATGGCGATCAATCGGAACACGGATTGGGGCCGTGGCACTGGTCACAGCCGTGATCGCTGCCGGCGCGGAGGCTGCCCCACCCAGGGCCGCCGCCGCGAAATCGCTGAAGCCGGACCTCGTGCAGCGTTCATGGCCCGCAAATTCGAGCCCGGTCGCGGTCGCGCCGCCAAGCCGTACCGGTGGCGCGATGATTGCGCGGATCGTCATCGGCGCGCACAGCCGCTCGGCTCCGGGGAATGGCAAGAAAGGCTGGTACATCGGGCCGGCCACCAGCATGTCTCACCATGCGCAATCGCTGCTGGTGCTGGGTTCGAGGACCGTCAACGGCCGCGAGTGGCTGAGGCTGCTGCTGCCGATCCGTCCCGACGGCTCCAGCGGCTGGTTTCCGCGCGCCAACGTGGCGCTGTCCACGACCCAGTATTGGATTCGCGTCGATCTTGGCCTGCGTCAGGTTTGGGTGTTCGACCGGGCCAAACTGATTCAGCGCTACGAGGCGGTCGTCGGCAAGCCCTCCACCCCGACTCCGACCGGGCTTGCCTACATCTACGAGAAGGACTCGCAGCCCGATCCGACCGGGTTCCTAGGTCCCTGGGCGCTGCCGACCTCGCTGCTTTCCAATGCGCTGCGGACCTTCGAGGGCGGTCCCGGACGGGTCGCGATCCACGGACGCGACGGCGCCAGCCTGCTCGATCCGCTCGGCAGCGCGGCCTCGCACGGCTGCATCCGGATCGACAACTCGCCGGTCAGCTGGCTCGCCGGGCACGTGCCGGTCGGGACCCCGGTCTACGTCGAAGCAAGCCAGCCGTAATCCTCGTTCGATCCGTAAAGTTAGGTCAATGAGCGGCTGCTGCACGCCGGGGCGCGAGCCCGACCCGACGCTTGCGCGTGAACCGCTAACCGTGCAGCCCGCGGGCGGTGAGCGTGACGATGCCAGCTTGGTCGCGATCCCCAGCGGTGAGTATTCGATGGGTGAGGAGGGCGTCGGGGCCTACCCCAATGACGGTGAGGGGCCGGTCCACAGGGTTGCGCTGAGTCCCTACCGAATCGCGAGCGTTTGCGTGACCAATGCCGCGTTCGCCGAGTTCATCTCCGCGACCGGGTATCAGACCGACGCCGACCGCTACGGCTGGTCGTTCGTGTTCTCCGGGCTGCTGCCAGACGAGTTCGAGCCGACCCGCGCGGTCGCGCAGGCGCCGTGGTGGCGTCAGGTCTACGGTGCCAACTGGCAGCATCCGGAGGGTCCGCAGTCCGACGTGTCCGCACGCGCAAGCCACCCGGTGGTGCACGTGTCCTGGAATGACGCGGTTGCGTACTGCGAGTGGCGCGGCGCGCGCCTTCCGACCGAGGCAGAGTGGGAGCATGCGGCGCGTGGCGGGTTGAGCGGAGCGATCTTTCCGTGGGGCGACGAGCTCGAGCCCGGGGGTGAACACAGGATGAACGTCTTTCAGGGCACGTTCCCGGCCCAGGACAGCGGAGCGGACGGATGGATCGGAACGGCGCCGGTGGATGCGTTCCAGCCCAACGGATACGGCACCTACAACATGACCGGGAACGTCTGGGAGTGGTGCGCCGACTGGTTCTCACCGCTCTACTACCGGCACAGCCCGGTGCAGGATCCGCAGGGGCCCGTCGGCGGTGACGGACGCGCGATGCGCGGCGGTTCCTATCTGTGCCACGCGTCCTACTGCCTGCGCTATCGGGTAGCCGCGCGCAGCGGCAACGCGCCCGACAGCTCGGCCGGCAACGTCGGTTTCAGGATCGCGGTCAGCGAGCACTGAGGACGCGGCCGCGGGATCGGGTCCGCAGGCCGCGTCGCTCGGCAGGGGAAGCTGCCGCGGGGCGGGTATCGTGCGTGCCCGGGATGGATCTCCTGCACGCACGCCTTTCCTCTCAGGGTCTGACCGGCCCGCCGGCCGTAGATGCGGTCGAGGCGACCCGCCGGCTGTTGGCCGTCCAGGGCCAGGATCCGCGTGCGGCTCGCCTCGCAATCCGCGTGCGCACCACCGGCGTCCACAGCTCCGACGTCGAGCGCGCGCTGACGCAGGACCGCTCGCTGATCATCACTTGGGTCAACCGCGGAACGCTGCACCTGATCGCATCCGAAGACGAGCCACTGCTGCACGCGCTCACCACCCCGCAGCTGCGCAGCGGCAGCGATCGCAGACTCAGCCAGGAGGGCGTCACTCCGGCGGCGCTGGAGCTGGGCATCGCCACCATCGTTCGCGCGCTCGGCGATGAGGGCCCGCAGACGCGAGCGCAACTGCGCGGGCTGCTGGACAGTGCCGGCGTTCCCACGCGCGGGCAGGCGTTTATCCACATTCTGTTTCGGGCCACGCTTGACGGGCTGCTGATACGCGGCCCGATGGTTGATGGTGATCACGCCTTCGTGCTGCGCGAGGACTGGCTCGGGCCACGCCCCCAGATCGACCGCGAGCGTGCGCTGGCTGAGCTGGCGCTGCGCTACCTGCGCGGGCATGGACCGGCCGACGCACGCGACCTGTCCAAGTGGGCAGGGTTGCCGCTGCGCGACACCCGCGCCGGGCTCAGCGCGATCGCCGACAAGCTGGACGAATACCCTGGCGGACTGGTCGATCTCAAAGACCGCCGTGCCGTATCGGAGGTCTGGCCGCCGCCGCGGCTGCTCGGCCCATTCGATCCGCTGCTGCTGGGCTGGTCCTCGCGCGACCAGCTGCTCGACGCTGTCGAAGCCGGCACCCCGCAAACAATGATCACCGCGAACGGGATCATCAAGGCGCTGGCGCTGATCGACGGCCGTGCCGCCGGTACCTGGACGCTGCCCAAGGGGCGGGTAGCGCTGAAGCTCTGGGCCGATGTGGACGCTTCGACCGCCGCTGCGCTTGCGGCCGACGCGATCGCGGTCGAGGATTATCTCCGCTGATCCACGAGCTCCAGTTCGCTTGGCGAGAGCGCCTTACGCAGCCGCAACGTCAACGGAATGATCAACAGCAGCATCGCTGCCGGAATTACAAGCGCGGCACCGAGGCCGGTCACGCTCGCCACCAGTCCAATCACCACCGGCCCGACAAACGAGCCCCCGTACCCCATCCCCGAAACCCGCGCCATCGTCGATTCGGGCGCGACACCGCTCGTCATTCCTCCGATGCTGAAGCACACCGGGACGATCACGGCGACGCCGACCCCGAGGATCGCGTAGCCGACGAGCGCGATAGCAGGACCGGGCGCGACCACCGCGATGATCATGCCGACCGACGCGAGGCCGGCCGCTCGCCAAAGCGTCGGCGTCCTGCCAAGCGTGGCGACCACCGAGTTGCCGGCCAGCCGTGCGCCGGTCGCCCCTGCGCTGTAGACGAACACCGCGAGTGCTGCGACCCCCAAGGAGGCGTTCTGCGAACCGTGAAGGTAGATACCGCTCCAGTCAGAGACCGAACCCTCCGTCAGGTACGAGCAGAACGCGATCGTTCCCAGCAACGCGACCACCGGCGACCAGTGACGCCCGCCTCCAGCCCGCGGCTCGCTCGCAGGTACAGGCAAGCGGCGCTCGTAATCAGCGGACAGCAGCCCTCGAGAGTTGAGCGCTGCAGCGACACACAGGACAACCCCGACAACAACCAGCTGGGTGGCGGGACCCACCCCGGCTGCCGCCGCGACTGCGCTCCCGAGCGAACCCAGGATCAGTCCGATGCTCCAACGCGCGTGCAGCCCCGACATCAACGGTCGATCGACACCCCGCTCGACCGCCACCGCCTGAACGTTGATCGCAATCTCAGCGACGGCGAAGACAGAGCCGAGGATCACGAACCCGGCAACCAGCGTCGCGAAGTCAGTAGCAATCGCGGGCAGGATGTTCGTGAGCATCGCGAGCGTCACCGCTGCTCGCGTCACCGCGTAGCTCGACCAACGCCGGATCGCGCGCGGCGTAAGCACAACTGCGAGCGCGTAACCGATCGGCGCTCCGACGAGCGCCAACCCGAGCAGGCCTGTCCCGAGCTGCAGATGCGCGCGAATCGACGGCAGCCGCGTCACCCAGCTCGCCGAGCCGGCACCCAGCAGCAGCAGGCTGCCGGCGACGGCACGGGTAGCGCGGCGCAGGACCCGCGAGTTGCTGGCGACCGTCGAGATCTGTCACCCAGAGGTCGGGAAGTGCAAGCTGCTGAGCTCGTCAGCGGTACCGGTTTCGGCCGGCCAGCGGGTCGTGACCGCTTTGGCCTGGGTGTAGAACCGGACACCCTCGGGGCCGTGCATGTGGTGGTCTCCGAACAACGAGTCCTTCCAGCCACCGAACGAATAGAACGCCATCGGGACCGGGATCGCGACGTTGACGCCAATCATTCCGACTTTGATTTCGCGCTCGAAGCGACGCGCGGACAGGCCGCTGGCCGTGAAGATCGCGGTTCCGTTGGCGAACGAATTGGAGTTGATCAGCGCGATTGCATCATCCAGCGTCGGAACCCGTACCACCGACAGCACCGGGCCGAAGATCTCGTCGCGGTAGACCGACATGTCGGCCCGCACGTGGTCGATCAGGGTCGGACCGACGAAGAAGCCGGAGCTGTCGAGTTCGAGCTCGCGGCCATCGACCACGAGGCTGGCGCCGGCGCTTTCTCCTTGGGCGACGTAGTCGCGGACGCGGTCGCGAGCGGCCGGCGTGATCAGCGGCCCCATCTCCGATGCCGCATCGGAGCCCGGCCCCACACGGATCTCCCGCGCCTTCTGCGCGAGCTTGTCGACGAGCGCGTCGGCGGTGTTCCCGACCGCGACGACCACCGATATCGCCATACAACGCTGTCCCGCCGATCCAAAGCCTGCGCCGATCAGCTGATCTGCGGTGAAGTCGAGATTCGCGTCGGGCATCACCACCGCGTGGTTCTTGGCGCCGCCGAGCGCCTGTACACGCTTCCCGGCGGCGGTTGCGCGCTCATGCACGTAACGCGCGATCGGCGTCGATCCCACGAACGACACGGCCGCGACGCCGGGGTGGTCCAGCAGCGCGTCCACCGCCACTTTGTCGCCGTGAACGACGTTGAAGACGCCGTCGGGCAGCCCGGCTTCGGCGTACAGCTCGGCGACCAGGTTCGACGCTGACGGATCACGCTCGGACGGCTTGAGGATGAACGCGTTTCCGGTGGCGATCGCTACCGGATGCATCCAGAGCGGCACCATCGCGGGGAAGTTGAACGGCGTGATCCCGGCGCAAACTCCGAGCGGCTGGCGCAGCGAGTGCGAGTCGACCCCGGTTGAGACCTGGTCCGAATGCTCGCCTTTGAGCAACTCCTGGATTCCGCACACGTATTCGACGACTTCGATTCCGCGTGCGATCTCACCCTTGGCGTCGTCGATCACCTTTCCGTGTTCGCTCGTGATCAGACGCGCAAGCTCGTCGGTGTGGGCGACGAGCAGATCGCGGAACTTGAACATGACTCGCGCCCGGCGCGCCAATGAGACGTCGCTCCAGAGCTCGAACGCCGCCTGCGCAGCCTGTACCGCAAGGTCAACGTCGTTCACCTCGGCAAGCAGAACCTCCGACTGGACGTCGCCGGTCGCCGGGTCCCAGATCGGTGCGCGACGCGTGCTCGCCCCAGATGTGACTTCGCCACCGATCCGATGGGTGATCGTAACTGTGCCGGTGGTCATGTTGAACGGGGCTCCTCGGTGTCTGTGACGGTTTGCTGTGCTCGCCGGCACCAGTGCAAGTGGTGGCAGCGGCGGTCATGCCGGGCTTGGGGCGATCCTCTGAAGTTTCAGGTGCGGACACCCGCAAGCAAAGACACAGGTCGTGAAGCTGATTACGGCTTGACGCACACCGTGGCCATTGCCGATCCGCGCCAGGCGGTTGACACTTATTGGGCGTCACCCGTACTGGATCTCCTCTCCCTCGAAGTCGGCTGGCGCGCTTTCGTCCTGGGGCGAGGGCGCTGGGCGTCACCGGCGTCCTCGTCCCGGTGACCGCCCCAGCGCTCTCGGTTGGTCGCGGCGCCGCTGTCAGGCGGGGCGTCGTGGGGCGCTGTCAGGCGGGGCGTGCCGCAGGGCGGGCCGCCTCGCACGAGGGCGGAGCGCCGCTACCAGGCCAGCCGGTAGAGCTCTTCGATTGCCTCGGCGGTCGGGACCACCGGATTGCGTGCCGGGCTACCCGACGCGAGTGCGTCCTGCGCCATCTTCGGAAGGTTCGCGTCAAAACGCTCGCGATCCATCCCGCGCAGCTCACGCAGTCGCGGTATCTCGAGGTCCCGGTTCAGCTGCTCGAGCGCCTCGAGCAGCAGCTGACCGGCGTCGGCGTCGCTGTCATCCGCGCCTGCCACTCCCAGACTGCGGGCGACGTGGGCGTAACGTTGCGGCGCGCCGCTCAGCGAATATGCGGTGACGGTGGGCAGCAGCACCGCGTTTGACAGTCCGTGGGGCACGCCAAAGACCGCGCCCAGCGGTCTGCTCATACCGTGGACGAGGCAGACGCTGCTGTTGGCAAACGCCATCCCGCCGTGGCAGGCGGCGACCGACATGGCCGCGCGCGCGTCGCGATCGTCAGGGTTGGACCAGGCGGCGCTCAGACTGCGGCCAACCAGGCTCACGCACGAAAGCGCAAGCGGGTCGGTGAGGTCGTTGGCCAATGCGGAGACGTATGCCTCGATGCCGTGCGTGAGCGTGTCGATCCCCACGTGCGCGGTCAGCGCCGGCGGCATCGTCATCGTCAACTCGAAGTCGATCAGCGCCACCGTCGGGACGAGCTTGCCGTCCAGGATCATCATCTTGGTGTGCGCTTGCGAGTCGGTGATCACGGTGACGCGCGTCGCCTCGCTGCCGGTGCCGGCGGTTGTGGGGATTGCGATCAGTGGTATTCCGGCGTTGGGGATCCGGTGATAGCCCATGAAGGCGCTGATCGGTCCCGCGTTGTTCTTGCGGATCGCGATCATCTTGGCGGCGTCCAGTGAGCTGCCTCCGCCGAGCGCCACCACAACGTCGGCCTCGCAGTCGAGCAGCTGCTCGAGTCCGTCCTCGACGTTGCGATCGGTGGGGTCTGGCTGCACTCCGTCAAAGACCGTGACATCGACGCCGGCGCCGCTCAGATGGCCTGCGACCTGCTCCGCGATGCCGCTCGACACCATGAACGCGTCGGTGACGATCAGCGCCTTGCTGGCGCCGAGCCGGACGGCTTGGGCGCCGACCTCGGCGCTGGCTGCCGGTCCGGCGATCAGCGTGGCAGGAACTTGGAAGGTAGTTACCTCAGACATGGCGTCTTAGAACCCTCGAGCTTCCACGTATGCGGCGCGGCCGTCAACGTAGGCCGGCACGGTGATGTCCCATTGCCCGACCGCATGGATCGCGCTCCATGGCAGTTCCGCGTCGGTCATCGCTTCGATCACGGCCGGCCCCTCGACCTCGAGGCCGCGCTGGATCGCCGCCGCGAGTTCGGCTGGGTCCTCGATGCGCTCGGCATAGGCGCCGAGTCCCCTGGCCATCTCCGCGATTCCCGGGTAATAGCGCTCACCGGATGGAAGCCGGAACTTCGTGTTGATCTCACGCCCCTCCCCGAACAGCGACGTCTGCAAGTTGGCGATCGCGCCCCATGCGCCGTTGTTGAAGACCAGGATCACCGTCGGCAGGCCGAGCATCACGGCAGTCGCCAGCTCGGTCCCGGTCATCAGGAAACTGCCGTCACCGACGATCCCCAGCACCGGCCGATCTGGGGCGCCAAGCTGTGCCCCGAACGCCGCCGGGACGCCGAAGCCGATGCCCTGCATGCATCCGTCGGTGATGTGCGTCTTGGGCTCGTAGACCGGGAACTCGTTCATCGTGTGAGCCTGCGGGCTGCTCGAGTCGGTGACCACGATCCCGTTACGCGGCAGTGCCTTGCGAACCTCGACCATCGCTCGTGAGAGCGTCATCGGGCGATGATCGGTCTCCTGCATCGGCCGCAGCCGCGCGGCCCATTGGTCCTTCAGGTCCTGCAGCTCCGCGAAATAGTCGCTTTCGCGGTAGTCGCGCGCTTCGCGGAGCCGCTGCAGTTCGGCCAGCAGCACCTCAAGCGAGGCCCTGGCATCACCGTTGACGCCGACCTCAACCGGATAATTCTTCCCGATCTCAAAGCCGTCGATGTCGATCTGAACGAGCTTGGTGCTGGTCCCGATGTTGAACGTGACGCCCGGGCGATAGGACGAGGTGACACGGTCCGAGAAGCGGCATCCCACCGCTAGGATCACGTCCGCCTTCTTGGTCATCTGGTTACCGGAGATCGATCCGTTATCACCGCATGGCCACGCGAACAGATCGTGGTCTTCGGCAATCACACCCTTGCCGTTGAAGGTGGTCGTCACCGGAGCTCCGAGGTGCTCGGCGATCTTCACGAACGCGTCGGCCCCGCCGGATTGGATCACACCGCCGCCGGCCAACAGCACCGGACGTTCGGCGGACAGCAGCAGCTCGGCGGCACGCGTCAGTTCCGCGGTATCTCCGGCCGGACGGCGGTGGGATCGACGCTTTGTCGGTTCCGGCGGATCCCAATCCCCGAGTTCGGCCTGCAGGTCCTGGGCGATCTCGATCAGCACCGGCCCGCGACGCCCTTCGAGCATCGCGTTGAACGCTTGGTGCAGCACCGTCGGGAGCTGCTCGAGTCGCCCGGGCTGCCACCAGCGCTTGACGACTGGCGCGGCCATCGCTGGGAAGTTGTTGCCGTGCGGTCTATCGATCTCCTGCAGCAGCCCGCGATTCTCGAGATACGTATGGGTGCCGCCCGTGATCAGTAGGAACGGGATCGAATCCGCGAACGCGGTGGTTACCCCGGTCAGCGAGTTGGTCGCGCCCGGGCCCATCGAGGTGATCACCGCGGCGATCTCACCGGAGGAGCGGTAGTAGGCGTCCGCCATGTGCGCGGCCCCCTGCTCGTGCATCGCCGGCAGCACCGTGATCTGGTCCCGGTAGTCGACAAAGGCGTCGATCAGCGCGGTGTTGCCGTGCCCCGGCACGGCAAAGACATATTTGACCCCTTCCGAGATCAGGTATTCAGCGATCATCTGTCCGCCGGTCCGCTGCATCGACTTGATTCCCCTCTTGTTGGCTAACGCTGCGTCGATCAAGAGTTGGTCTTGGACGCTTGTGGTGAGGCTATGTTGCGGAGCGCTCCGCGGCGCTGCAAGGCCCATAACGTGAACCGGACCGCGGGCCGTTGCACATCGAGCGTCCCCGTCACTCGGCCGGTGTGCTGGTCGTGCTCCGGCCGGCCTCTGCGAGTGCATCGACGCCGGCTACTCCCGCCGAAATCCGCAGCACGTTGGCGGCGATCGTCAGCGCCGGGTTCACCGCAGCCGAGGACGGGAACACGGACGAATCCGCGATCCAAAGGTTGTCGACGTCGTGGGATTTGCACTGGGGGTCGACGACGCTGGCTGACGGGTCCGCGCCCATCGTCGCGGTTCCACACTGGTGTGAGGTAGCGAACCACGGCAGGCGCTGCGTGAACACGAGCGGATACCCGCTGCGTCGCATCGCACGCGCGGTGCGCTTGACCAGCTCTTCATGCGCGGCCAGGTTGGTGACCTTCCAGTCGAGGTGGATACGACCCTCCGCGTCGACCGTGACGCGGCTGTCCGGGCTTGGTATGTCCTCGGTCATCGCGATCAGCTCGACGCTGCGCTGCGTCATCCACTCGAGGATCGGCTCGGGCACCCAACGCCGAGCCGAGGCGATCGTGCGTCCCTGAAGCTTGCCGAGTGCCTGAACATGACCGAGCGGGTGGGGTGTGGTCGGCCCCGCGAAATACCAGTCGTTGAATCCAACGGTCTTCTCATACACGAGGCGGTTCTCCCTCGTCGGGCGCACACCGACAACGAAGCTCGACGGATGCGCCATGTAGTTGCGGCCGACCATGCCCGAACCGTTGGCGACACCCTCGGGGGCGTGCGGTCCGCGCGACCGCAGCAACAACGCAGCGGAGTTCACGGCCCCGGCGGCGAGCACGTATTTGCTGGCGGTGACGCTCACGGCTCCGCGCTTGTGAGCGACCTCCAGGCCCGTGACCGAATCGCCGCCATCGTTGGTGACCACCCTACGCACCGCCGCGTTCGTCAGCAGGCGAACAGTCGGCGACTGCAGCGCCGGTCTCACCGCGCACACGTCGGCCTCGCCTTTGGCGTCGAGCATGCATGCGTACGAGTCGCAGGTTCGGCACAGCACACAGGCGCCGCCGTCGCGCCAATCGACCGCTTGAGGCAGATGGAACGGGTGCAGGCCCTGGCGGGATAGGCCCTTGACCAGGCGCTGGATCGCGGGCTCGTGCGGTAGCGGCGGGTACGGATACGGCTGCGAGCGTGGCACCGCCGTGTCGTCGTTGTCGCCGTGGACCCAGAAGAGCTCCTCGGCTCGCTGGTAGTACGGCTCGAGCTCGTCATAGGTCAGCGGCCATGCCGGTGAGAGCCCGTCGGCGGTTTGCAGCTCGCCGAAGTCCTGTGGACGCAGTCGCGGCATCGTGGCCCCGTAGAGCTTTGACGAGCCGCCGACGTAGTGATAGTTGCCGGGCACGGCGGACACGCCGTCGGGTCCCACCCAAGGGTCGGAGTTGCGGTAATGGGACTCCTGGTGGATCGCGCGCGCCGACCAGTTCTGCCATTCGCGTGGCAGAAAGTCCCCCTGCTCAATCAGCAGCACCCGCGCCCCGGAGTCACGCAGCGCCCAGGCCATCGTGCCGCCCCCCACCCCGGAGCCGATGATCGCAACGTCACATTCGAGGCGCCGCGGCGGTTCGGTGATGACGCTGGGCCCGTCCTGTCCAAATGGATCGGTGAGGTTCATGCGATCCGCCTCTCTCTCGTGACGCTGGTCGAATGTTGATGGTGTTGGAGCCAGCGGTCGACAACTCCACCGCTTCGAGTTTCCGGCAGCGAACAAGCCAACGCAATCCACGCTTTACGAAAGCAACGCAGCGGGAATTGCACGTTTTGTTACATTGCCTCGATGAAGCTTGCGGATGTCCTTGAGCTGGATGTACTGCAGAGCGCCGGCCTGCGAGTGATCGTCGGCGCTGATCGGCTCGACGTTCCGGTCCGTTGGGTCCATTCGGGCGAGATTGCAGACATCGCAAAGTTCCTCAGCGGCGGCGAGGTGCTGCTCACCGCCGCCACCGGCCTGAGTGCGCCGGACGTCGATCGGCGTGGCTACGTCCGCGATCTTGCGAGCGCCGGAGCTGCGGCGCTGATCGTCGAACTCGGTCGTGCATTCACAGAGCTGCCGGCGGACATGGCCGACGAGGCTGAGCAACGCGGGCTGGTGATCGCAGTGCTAGAGGATGAGGTCCCGTTCGCTGGCGTAACGCGCCTCGTGCACACCGCGATTCTGAACGAGCAGCACCAAGCTCAGGAACGCGCGACCGAGATCGGCGACGACTTCAGTCGTTTGGTGCTGGAGGGTGCGCACGTGCCTGAGATGCTCGATCTGCTCGCGCGTCGACTGGGCAATCCGGTGGTGCTCGAAGACGGGATGCGCAGAGTGGTCGCCTACGGCGCCGGCGACCAACAGGTCGCGCCGTTGCTGCGTGGCTGGCACCGTCACTCACGACGCGGACATCACGGCCATATGGTCGGGGTTCAGGCGGCCGACAGCGAGCCTCCGTGCGTCTGGACCAGCGTCGCGTTGCGCGGCGAGATCTGGGGCCGTCTGCACGTGCTTGAGGTTGGGTCACCGATCGATTCGGTGGCACGGCTTGCACTCGGCCGAGCCGCGTCGAACATCGCGCTGTATCTGCTCGCCGAGCGTGACGCCTACCTGAGCGAGACTGCCGAGCGGTCGCTGGTGAACGACGCTGCCAGACGCTCCAACTTCAGCGGCGAGGAGTTCCTCGCCCGCGCTACCGGTCTTGGCATTGACTTCGGCGAGGATCTGGTGATGGTCACGTTCTCGCAGCTCACGCCCGACGCCCGATCCGACAATGAGGATGCGTTGAAGGCACTCGAGCAGAGCGTACGTGAACAGTTTCGACTGTTGAAGTGGCCGAGCGTCGTCGGCCGGCTCTCAGGTCAGGTGGTGGCGGTTGCAACCGCGGAGCCGCCCGGGGGCCTGCGTACGCAGATCTCGGTGATGTCTGCCAACCTGAGCGAACAGGGGCTGCGCCATCGGCTGGGGATCAGCCGGGCGGCAAAGGCCTCGCAGCTGCGCCGCGCCTACACGGAGGCTCAGACCGCGTTCGATCTCGGACCGGCGATGTCGACGGAGTCGGTGCACCACTACGACGACTTGGTCCTTCACCGGGTGCTGACGCCGCTCGCGAGCGCCGGTCCGCAGCTCGCAAATTTCGTCGAGAGCGAGCTCGGTGACCTGATCGCGTATGACGAGGAGCACGGCACCAACCTGCTCAATACGCTCGACGCCTTTCTGCAGAGCAACGGCAACAAGGCCGCCACGGCCGACGCGCTGTATCTGCAGCGGCGCTCGGTTTACTACCGGCTCACGCGGATCGAGGAGCTACTCGATCGCTCGCTCGAACCGGCGGACCACCGCATGCGCCTGTACCTCGCGCTACGGGCTCGTGAAGTCCTGACGAGCACGCCCCGCGGTGACGACATCGGCGACTGAACAGTCCGGGCCAAGGACCGGACTGGACGCTCAGGTCAGCGGCTGGACGGTGCCGCCCGAGTCCGCGGACTCGACCGCCGCCAACGCAACCGCCAAGGATCTGATTCCGTCCTCACCGTCGGCGACAACCGCTCCCTTGCGGTTCACCGCAGCGGTGAAACGCTCGACCACCGACTCATAGATCGGTGGTCGGTCGGGAACGTCCACCAGTTCGCGTTCGTCACCGCGCTGCAGGTACAGCTGACCTGTGGGCGTCGGCAGCAGTACATCTGTCGCGATCAACGAGGCATCGGTGCCGTGGACCTCGACGCCGGTCGCCGCGTGAGCGACGACAAACGAGTCATGGAACGAAACCAACGCACCGCGGCGCATGCGCATCACGCCCATAACCGAATCGGACACCGCGCCGCCGTCACTGAGCTCACCGGTTGATGTCAGCGCCGTCACTTCCGCGATCTCATCATCGAGCAGGAAGCGCACCAGATCGGCATCGTGGACGGTGACGTCAAGCACCACGCCTCCCCCGGGTTGATCGCGGTCGATCCTCCAGGTTCGCAGTTCAGGCAGCAGCGAGCGCGCATGAAAGACGCGTGCCGCCACAACCTTGCCTACCGCCCCTTCTGCGATCAGCTCGTGCATACGCGCCAGTGGTGCCGACACGCGCAAGTGATGATCGACAGCCAGGACGACACCGGCGCGATCACACTCGAGTTGAACTTCGCGCGCGTCCGCGAGCGAGAGCGCCAGCGGCTTTTCACACAGCACGTGCTTGCCTGCACGTGCTGCCGCGAGCGCCTGAGCGGCGTGCAGTTCATTACGTGTCGAGATGTAGACGCCGTCGATCTCAGGATCCGCCAACAGCTCGTCGAGCTCCGAATACGATCGCCGCAGCCCGCACTCTCGGGCGAGCTCTTCGCCGCGCTCCGGAGAGGTTGAGAAGACTGCCACGGGTACGCCTCCGTGCGTCGCACGCACCGCAGGTATGAGCCATCGGCGGGCCCAGGTGCTGGCCCCGACAAACCCCCATCCGAGCTCACTCATCGTTCGGCGAGCTCGCTCGTCAACAGTGGCATCGCGTGTTCAGCGAACAGTTCGTATTGCTCCACGTAGTCTGCGCCGACGGCGGCCAGGATGAGCCGCGACAGTCCGGCGTCGAGCAGCCGCTGAGCGGACCCGGCGCATTGCACCGCGGGGCCGGTGACGGCGAGCTGTTGCGCGGCTTTGCGGGTCGCCTCGGCATCGTCGGAAGCCTCGCTGATCCCGGCCTCGTGGACCGCGGTCGGGAACAAACCCATGTTCCGCCAGTTGCTCACAGCTGCGGCCAGGGCGGGATGGTCGGGACCGTCCTCGCCGAACCGCAGCCACGCGTAGGCGACGACCTCCAGCGATTCAGCACCGTCGGCATCACCGGCTCCGAGCTGACCCGCAACGGTTTCGATGAATCCGGCGCCGCAGCCCTCAGGCAGCAGCACGCCGTCGGAGCTCTCGCGGGCGACCCGCAGCCCCTGTGGGCCGGTGGTGCCGACGAGGATCGGCGGGGTGACCTCGGGGACGTTGTCGAGCTTTACCGCTTCGAGGCTTACCAGCTCGCCGGAGCACGTCACCAGACCGCCTGCCAGCAACGTCTTCACGGTCGAGACCATCTCCTGGAGGGCGACGACGCGGTTACGGGGCCGGGCCCCAATCTGGCGCATCCACGAGTCGACTCCGTGACCGAATGCAACGGTCAGACGACCTGGATGAATCGCCGCCAGGGTGGCGATTTCCATCGACACGATCGCCGCGTTGCGAACCGCTGCGGGTAGCAGCCCGACACCGACCCGCAGCGTCTTTGTCGCCGTCAGCGCGGTGGCGGCCAGCGTCAGCCCGCCCGAGAGGAAGCAGTCCTCGATAACCCAGAGTTCGGAATAGCCGAGTGCTTCAACCTTGCGAGCGAATTCAGGCAGTACCGCCGCGGGCGCGTCGGCTGGGAATACGACGCCAATGCTTGGTGCGCTCATCTACAGGGCCCGCAGATCCACAGCTTCATTGGGCTCCTCAGGTAGCACGTACCACTGTTTGCGGTCGCCGATCTTGGCGCGCATCTTCCACTTTCGTGACTTAGGCTCGTCATCCATGCGCTTCAGCAGACGCTCGATGCGCTCGCGGACAAGGTCGCGCTCGCGGTCGGACGTGTCGAGATGACCGACCGCCTGCTCAAGCTGGCGCAGCGTGCCGCTCACCGTCCGCCATAGACCCCAGTCCTGCGCGCCCAGCTGCGCTATGTGGTTGGCGTTGATTCCGCTGTCGTCGTCGCTGAGGTCGTGGTCGTGCATCAGCACAAACAGGTCGCCGGCGTCCTTGTCGTTCAGTTCGACGATCTGCGCCTTGGTAAGCAGCAGTTCCGCCAGCGGCACCGTGAGCTGATCGACCCCCGCGCGCTGAGCGCCGATCGGAACGTCGTGGCACATCGAAAACGTCTCCACGAACACATCGAGCTTGAGCCCGTCTGAGCGGTGGTAGCAGCGGCGTTCGTTGCCTCGCTGCGCGTTGAACGCGCGATCACCTTCGAGTCCTACAGCTGCTGCCACGTCGTCCATGCGCGAGCGATCCGAACTCGGAACCACGGCATCCAGATCGCTGTATTGGCGCTGGAACGCCGGGGTCAACGCCGTCGGGCAGCGGAGCGCAATGGCTACGCCGCCGAGCAGGCGCACAGTTACATCACGACCGCCGGCCGCCTCCACGAGCCCCTTGCCCTCCGCGATCATGTCCATCTTTCACCATCTCCCATCAGTATTCAGTGGCTTGCTGATTGCGGTCATCGCGATCAGCCGTTGGTGCGCTGTACGCCCTTGACGGTGTCGCCGCGGAGCGCGATAACGGCACCGCGAAGGCTCCCATCGACGTAGTCGCTGCCGGGGTTAATGCAGGTGGTACGCCCGATCTTCTTTACACCGGCGGACTCGTGGATGTGTCCGTGTAACCCGAGCAGCGGCTGGCGCTCGCGAATGATCGCGTCCACAGAAGTCGATCCGGCTCCGAACGTCTGCGGCTCACCGCCTACAAATACGGGCTCCGGCGGCCACTTGGTCGTATCCAGGACCGCGCAGGTGTCGAGCGACGAGTCCTTTGGCGGCACATGGAAGTTGTAGATCGCCCGGGATGTGTCGGGGAGCCGGTCGGTGGTCTCCTCGAGCATCTTCGCGAGCGTCGCCTCATCGGTCTCACGGGGAGTCTTCCAAGGTGTCTCATTGCTCCATCCGAGGCTCACCATCGGATATCCGCACACATCGACGACGCGGTCTTCCGAGGCGATGATCACATCGGACTCGGCGTCGACCAGCGGCTGGAGCATCTCGACGCTGTCGTCGTTGCCTCCGGTCACGTAGACCTTGATGTCGCTGTCGCCGAGGCGCTCCTCGGCGACAGCGATCCATTCCCTCAGCCGCTCCTGGACGAGCCGCGTGAACAGCGCGTCTCGTCCAGCTTCATCCTTTGCCAGGGCGTCAGCCTCCTCGCGGCTGAGTTCAACGTCGTAGCCGCCGCGGCTACCGATTGCTGCTATGGCCTCCTCCATCGCAGCGTCCGAGTCCAGACGGACGGTTCGCCCGTCCATCTGGACCGTCTTGACGCCGGAGGCGTCGGGGACGATCGGGTACATCTGTTTGCCGGCAACGTCCCCGCCGCAGATCAGCGCATCCACTCCATAGGCTTTGGCTGCGTTCAGGAATTTGCGGAAGGCTACCTGCGATCCGTGGAGATCCGTAACGTAGAACAGCGTCACCATTTTCTCTTTGGGCTTCCGCGAGAACATCATCTACCTCCTGGTCTGGCCAACTGCATACGGTCAGCCGACTGCTTCCAATTATGGGTCATCACTCGATTAGTCGGGCGGCAATTGTGAGTAGGTGCGGGACAGATCCATGCCTTCACGCTTGCGGTAGAACCACACGCCGATGAAGTACAGGATGCCTGCCAGCAGCACGCCGGCGGAGAGCTCGATGTTGCTGGTGGTGTTGGCACCGAGCAGGTCCACCGTCATCCCCTTGTACATGACGTAGCTCCAGTAGAACAGCGACACCACGCCGAGGATCGAGATGACGGGAACCGGCCCGAGCTTGTAGTTGTTCCCGGATCGTTCCCAGAACGTCTTGGTCTTCTTCATGAACGGGATCACGATCGCGGTTATCGACACCAGCGTGTAATCCGCCCAGAAGATGATGATCGGAGCGAAGTAGGTCAACGTGCCCTTCACATAGAGGTACAGCACGATCTCTCCGCAGATCACCGTCACCACGATCGCCACCACGGGTGCGGCCGTTCTCTCCCAGACCCAGGAAAGCTTTGCCGGGACGATCCGGTCCAAGCTCCATGCGAACAGGATGCGGCTGCCCCAGATGATCTGCTGTGGGCCGTTTGAGAGGCCCATCAACGCCAGTCCGAGGCCCATCAGCAGCAGCAATACAGGGCTGCTTGTGAGCAGGAAGGCGTAGAACGTGTAGATCGGTGACTGGTTGAAGCCGTACGCGTGCGGGAACTGCGTCGACAGGTACGCTGCCGAGGTGTTGAACTCGTATGAGATCGTCTTGCCGATCAACAGTGCGATGATGATCAGGATGATGTAGAAGAACGTCGATCCGCCCAGCGTGGTGAACAACTGCGTCTTGCGCGGTGTTCGCAGTTCTCCGCCCATGTAGCCGGCGAGCACGAACGTTGTAAGGCAGATCGGCAGCATGCCTAACGTGTCACTTAAGCTGTGTCCGTGCGGGAGCCCATTCGCGTGCGCTGCGGCGATCGTCTTGGCATAACCGTTCTTGAACCCGGTGAGGTTTCCGTAGTGGTTAATGCCATGCACGAAGTCGGTGTGGGAGCTGAACAGCATGATCGCGATGATCAACAGCATCGCCAGCCCGCCGAACACAATCACGAGGCGCTGAAGCTTCCAGTACGCGTTGAGGCCGAAGCTCATCAGGATCGCGAAGCCGACCATGAACGCGGTGGTCACCCAGAACGAATGCCAGGGCACCGCGATCCAGTTGCCGACCGAAAGCGCCCAGCCGGCACCCGTTTGCGCCCAGTAAGCCTTCAACGCGGGCGCTATCGCCTGCTGGAATGCCAGATATGGCACGAACGAGGTGAAGAAGATTCCCAGCCAGAAACTCGAGACGCCCGCGACGAACCCGAGCAATGGATTCAGCGTGCGGCTGCAGTAGAGATATTCACCTCCCGAACGCGCGTAGGCCCCGGCAAGCATGCCGTAAGCGGTGTTGAACGACGTCGCGAGGATGCCCGCGATGATGAACGCCAAGACCAGGTTGGTCTTGGGAAACACGCCTGGGTTCGTGACGTAGAAGAACGCCATGAAGACGCCCAGGCCATTGTTGAAGATGACCATCGCAGCCGTTCGGAACGGCGTGCCCGTCTTCACCAATCCCGAGGATTGGCGTACAAACGCCGATGAACTGCCGGATGCCTGTTCGGTGGTACTCATGCTCCTCCTGTTCGTTACTGCGGCCCTGTCCCCAACTGCGGTAAGCCTCGCCAGCACCCACGGCAGATGGCCTCTCGGCACCGGCGGTTCAGAACCGACCCGGCTACAAGTGGGGCTAGTCTCTCCCCTTGAGACAAAGCGCTCAAGGCACACACTGAGACAAACGCAAACTCAACACTGCACAGGTTGCGGCGCAGTGGTCCCAGTGGCAGCGCCATCGGGCCGAACGCTGCTCCAGAGGGCCATTGATCGACCGACCAGAGGCGCGTCGCAGCCTAGATCAACGCACCCAGCGCCGCCCCCGCGAGCAGCGCGTCCTGGAGCTTGGCGGGCGTCGCGCAGTCGCCAATTGCCCAGACGCTGAAGCGATTGTCGCCGCGCTTTAGCTCGCGCATCAAATCGCCGGTCGGCTGACGCCGAGTGACCTCCACCACGAGATCTGCCGCGACCGTGCTGCTGCGATCGTGCTCGGAGTCCCAGATCACTGCCTGACCGGGCGCGAGCTGTTCGAGCGTGTGCCCGAGATAGATAGCGGCATGGGCCGCGATCCGATTTCGGAGCACTGCACCCTGCTGCGCGCCGATGTCAGAAGCGAGGGCGGCGCCGGGATGCACGACCGATACGTCGATCCCATGTTCCAGCAGCAGCGCGGCGACGTGACACGCGACCCAGTCTCCGCCCGCCACCAGCGCGGTGCTGACGCCAGTCAGCTGTGCCGGCCGCGTGTTTCCGGCGCCCGCCTCAAGTTCGGCGGCGAGAAAGTCTGGGGCCGCGACTACGGCCGCGTGACCACCGTGGGTGCGGTTGGACGGTCCCCAATCCGCACCGGTCGCGACGATCACATCATCCGCCTGCAGCCCGGCGACGCGGGGCGCGTCGAGTTCGCTGCCGAGCTGCACAGACACGCCGACGCGTTCGAGCTCACGCTCGAGGTAGCGGACGGGTTCCGCAAACGCAGCGCGGCCGTTGACAAGCGAGCCGAGCAGTACCTGCCCACCGAGCCGGTTCCCACGCTCGTACAGCGTGACCTCGTGACCCCGGATCGCGGCCGTGCGGGCGGCCTCCATTCCGGCTGGGCCACCGCCGATCACGACCACGCGACGCGACTCACGAGCGGCCGCCGGTGACAGCTGACGTTCTCGGGCAGTGAGCGGATTCACGGCGCAGTAGGCAGGTCCGTAACCCAGAAAAGCCACGCACTCGGCGCAGGCAATGCAGCGCCGAACTTCTGACGATCGTCCGCTGCGAACCTTGCGCAGCAGCTCGGGATCCGCGTGCAGTCCGCGCCCGATCGTCACAAAGTCAAGTCCCGACTGTGTGAGTGCCCGCTCGGCCACCTCCAGGTCGACGAGTTTGCCGGCGGTCGCGACCGGGATCGTCACGTGCTGCTTGATCACAGCCGCGGTCGCCAGCAGGCCACCGGCTGCCGCCTCCATCGGCGGCTGCGTCGCCAGGATCGACTCGTAGGTACCGGCACTCACATCGATCAGATCGACCCCGCCGCGCTCCAGCTCGGCCGCGAGCGGTCCAGATTCTGCCGGGGTGATGCCTCCCGGGACGCAGTCATCGGCGGACATCCGGTAGAGCAACGGCATCTCTGACCCGATTGCGTCGCGCACCGCCGCGACGACCTCCAGCGGAAACCGGCGGCGATGCTCAGGCGTGCCGCCGTACTCGTCATCGCGCAGGTTCGTGTAGGGCGACGTGAATGCGTTCAGCAGGTAGCCACTGGCTCCGTGAATCTCGACGGCGTCCAGGCCAGCCTGCTGGACTCGCAGCGCGGCGGCCGCGAACCGCGCGACGATCTCCGCGATTTCGTCGCGTGAGAGCGCCCGCGGTAGGTAGCCGCCGCTGGCCTCGCAGGGTACGGCGCTCGGCGCGACCGGCTGTCTGCCCGTGACACGCGCATCGGTTTGACGCCCACAATGCGCGAGCTCGACTGACAGCCGACCGCCGGCCGCATGGACTGCGTCCGCGAGCCGCGCGAGTCCCTCGATCGTCGCGTCGTTGTGGGCGCCGACCTGGAACGGGCGACCCTGGCCGACCGGGTCCACGTAGGTCGCCTCAACCCGCAGCAGTGCAACGTCACCGCGGGCGCGAGCCACCAGATAATCGATGTATCTGTCGGTGATGACGCCCCCAGCCGTGCAGAGGTTCTTCTCCATCGGGGCCATCAACACGCGGTTGGGAACTTCAAGCCGCCCGATGCGACCGGGCCGCCAGAGCGGCGATGACTCGCCCACAGGTGCCGCCGTCATGCTCGTTCCTCCAGGTTGCTAGAGCTCAATCAGAAGCTTGATCTGGTCGCCGGCAGGGTCCAGCAGCGCACCGAAGCCGTCGATGCTGTCGGCAAGCGGCACCTGGCCGGTAATGACGCGTTCGGCGGGCAGCTTGCCGGAAGCGATCAAAGCGATCACCCGCGGCCAACTGCTCACCGGGAAGCAGTTGACGCCTTTCAGCGACACGTCTCGGAGCGTCAGCCGCATCGGGTCGATGCTCGCGGGCCGCGGGTGCAGCGCCGTCTGCACCACGCAGGCGCCGGGCCTGACGGCGTCGATGCAGGTCGCCAGCGCGCGCTCGTTGCCGGCACACTCGATGGCCACGTCGAGGCCGTCCGGGTGGTGTTGCTTGAGCACCGCGACAACGTCTTCTTCCACCGGATCCAGCACGTCTGTCAGTAGCTCCAGGGCTGCGGCGCGGGAGCGACGGCGGGGGTTCGGTTCTGAGATATAGACGGATGTCGCCCCAGCGGCGATCGCCGCGAGTGCGACGAGTTGGCCGATCGGGCCGCCGCCGGTCACGAGTACCGAATCACCGACACGAACCGGAGCGCTGCGAACCGCGTGCACGGCAACGGCCGTCGGCTCGACCATCGCGCCCTGGGCGTCGGTCATTCCGGGCGGGAGCACCGCCACCTGATGTTCCGCGACAAGCGCGTACTCCCCCATTCCGCCCCACTGCCAGTTGTAACCCACGGCACCAAGCCGCGTGCAGCACTCCTGACGACCTTCGAGGCAGGACGAGCACTGCCCGCAGTAGAACAACGGCATCACCGCGACGCGGTCGGCGACCGCGACGCCCCTGACAGCGTCGCCGACAGCAACGACTTCTGCGCAGAATTCGTGCCCGAGGATCTGTGGCAGCGACGTACCCGTCAGCGGGTGCGGCGAAGCCGTGACCAGCTTCGGCCCGTCGTGGTATTCGTGCAGGTCCGTGCCGCAGATCCCGCACAGCCGGTTACGCAGCAACACCTGCCCGCGTCCGGGAGCAGGCGGCTCAGGCAGATCCTCGAGTCGGAGATCGTCGATCGCGTGGAGCCGCAAGGCTCTCATACGCTGCTCCGCACGGCACTGAGGTATTCGAGACTACGGGCCGCGTCGTCGATCGTGTCGCACTCCACGGAGAGCACGAGGTCACGCGGCGAACTCTCGCAGATCGCGACGATGCGCTGCCAGTCGAGCACGCCGTCACCGCAGGCGCAGCCGAGCATGCCGTGGACCTTGCCGCGATACAGTCGCGCGTTTTCCTCGGATATGTCCTTGGCGTGTACGTGCACGACACGGTCGATCACGGACTCGAGCCACTCATACGGGTCATTGCCGTTCAGGAATGCGTTGCCGGTGTCAAAGTTGATGCCGATCTGCTTGTCGTGCACAAGCGAAATCGTGCGCTCGAGCTTTTCGGGGCTGGAGGTGTACTCACCGTGGGTTTCGAGCGCGAGCGTCACGTCGCGTCCGACCGTCGTATCGGTCGCGGCCTCGAGCACGTAGCGCATCAGCGTCTGATTCTCGGCATCACTGGCCCAGCTCGGCCTGCGGGTGCCGTCGTCGGTGACGACGATCGGCGCGCCGCATTCCGCCGCGAAGCGAATCGCCTGGCGCAGGTAGTCGGTGCTGATTTCGGGCAGACATAGCGGCGCGTGGGCCGACAACGCCGATACCTTCAAGCCATTTGCCTCGGCGGCATCGCGGACGCGGAACGGGTCGTCGAGCAGCGAGATGCTGTGGAAGTAGCCCGCCTCCGACAGCAGCTGGCGTCCGGTGTGCACCATTGGTTCGACGTACTCATAGCCGAGCTCGGCGGCCTTCTCCATGCCCCATTCGAACGACTTGTCGGCATGTCGCACGAACTCGATGTTTGCGCCGAAGCTCACTCTTCCCATTGCCGGTTCAATCCTTTGCTATCGCGTGATGACGGACTCGGCTGCCGCGCCCGCCGCCGGCCGAGTCCGTCGCTCGCGCCGGCAGTCGACGGCGCGTGTTCTGGCCCGACTCTGACCGCGGATGCTCGCTGACGGCCACGCGGTTCTCAAGGATCACACTAGGCAAAGCTCAGATGCAGCGGTGCACAGACTGCGTATCGCGACGGAACGCACCTGCCGTGCAAGCGGAGCCCCCGCTTTTCTCAGCTTGTCTATTGCGCCGACCCCAGCGGCCGCCAACACTTTGGCGCCACCGCGGCTGATGTCGCAACCAATGTCCAACGCATCGCCCGCCGTGGGAGGACCAATCATGAGCCAGGTCACCGCCAATACTCCGGAGGAGCTCCTCCCGCTGTTTGAGCCGATCACGTTACGCAACACGGAGATCCGCAACCGTGTCGTGATGACCGGCCACGGAACCGGAATGGCTCGCGACTATCTGCCGACCGAGCAGCACGTCGCCTACTACCGCGAGCGCGCGCGCGGCGGGACCGGTCTGATCGGGATGGCGTTCCCTCAGATCCATCCAACTTCCCAGGACGTCCCAGGCGAGCCACGCGCATACGACCCCGCGGTCGTCCCGGGTCTCGCCCGGATCGTCGATGCCGTGCACCAGCACGGGGCGCGGATGGTGATGCAACTTGGACACGGCGGCCGCCAGGGTCATTCGACTTTCACGGAACGCGCGTTGTGGGCGCCGTCCGCGATCCCATGCCCGTTCAACCTCGAAATGCCGAAAGCGATGGAAGCCGAGGACATCGAGGAGATCATCGACGGGCACGTGCTCGGCGCCAGGCACGCGAAGGCCGCAGGGATGGACGGCGTTGAGATTCACTCCGGCTACGGCGGCTACCTACTTGCGTCGTTCCTGTCCGCGTTCTCCAACGAGCGCGAGGACGAGTACGGCGGCACGCTGGAGAACCGTATGCGGATCGTCCAGCGAACGATCCGCGCGGTTCGCCGGGAGGTCGGCGACGACTGCATCGTTGGCATCAATCTGCAGGGTCACGATTACAGCCCGGGAGGACTCGAGCCTGCCGATGCCCAGAAGATCGCGTCTGCACTCACCGCCGACGGCGAGCTCGACTACATCGTGGTCAAAGCCGCGACCTACTACGAGGCCCACCTCAACGTTCCTGACATGCAGCACCCAACCGCGATCTGGACCTCGCTCGCCGCAGCGGTCAAGCAGGTGGTGGACATTCCGGTGATCGCGGTCGGACGCATCAATCAGCCGGGAATGGCCGCCGACGTTCTGCGCAGGGGTGACGCCGACATGGTCGCGCTGACGCGTCAACAGATCGCCGATCCGTTCACTGTGACCAAGGCAGCAAGCGGAAAGCTGCGCGATATCCGCCCCTGCATCGGATGCAACCAGGGCTGCATCGACCGGCTGTTTGACGTCCAGCATTCGTCATGCGTGCACAACCCGGCGGCGGGGTACGAGCTGGAGCTCGGCGAGGGAACACTCAAGCCGGCGAAAGGCCCAGAACACTTGGTCGTGATTGGAGCCGGCCCGGCAGGCATGAAGGCCGCGGAAGTCGCCGCACGACGCGGCATGAAGGTGACCCTGCTGGAACGCCGCGACCGTACAGGCGGGCAGCTGAGAATCGCGGCGCGCATCCCGGGTCGGAGCGAGATCGCCGGTGTGGTCGACCACCTCGACCAGCAGCTGCAACAGCTCGACGTAGATATCCGGCTCGGGACCGATTTGTCCGCGGACGAGATCCTCGCACTCGAGCCGACGCATGTGATCGCAGCCACCGGGTCCGAGCCACCGTCGCGGATCATCGGCAACCGCGCGCGTGGAATGGCCCCGGTGGCCGGTCTCGACGAAGAGAACGTGCTCTCGATCTGGGACGTGCTCGAGCACGAGCTCCCCGTCGGCCCACGCGTACTGATCGTCGACGACGGCGAGGGTGGATGGAAGAGCGTCGGGTTGGCGCTCGGGCTGGCCGACGAGCACGACGT
Source organism: uncultured Actinomycetota bacterium (assembly GCA_963737115.1). GTDB lineage: Bacteria > Actinomycetota > Thermoleophilia > Solirubrobacterales > Solirubrobacteraceae > Palsa-465. The sequence goes on along the minus strand of CAVTRM010000011.1, from coordinate 250,814 downwards.
TGAGTTTGTGACAGCTCTGCCCCACGCCGCGGCCAAACTCGGTCCGTTCAGTGGGCAACTGGCAACCCAACGACTGTTCGCAACCGACATCAAACTGCATCCGTTCTCGTCGCTGGTCGCGTTCGACGGCAGCACCGCGACGATCAGCGAACGCGGACGCGACGTTGAGATCAGCGGCCTCGACAGCGTGATTCTGGCGGGCTGGCATGAGCCTGTCACCGACCGATATTTCGAACTCAAACAGGCCGGAATCAGCATCGAGCGGATCGGTGACGCCACCGCTCCACGCACGATGATGGATGCCGTTCATGAAGGGGAGCGTGCAGCTCGTGCCGTTGCCACCAATTGACCTCAGCGGCTCCTCGGTGCTGGTGACCGGGGGAGCCCGCGGCATCGGGCTCGGGCTGGCGGATCTGCTGTTGGCCGCCGGAGCGCGAGTGACGATCGCCTCGCGAACCCAGGCGGATCTCGACTCCGCAGCCGATCAGCTTGTCGGCGGCGACGCGCTGTACGCGCGCCGTTGCGACGTCGCCGACCCGGCTCAGGTCGCCGAGCTCTTCGCTGACATCGAACAACACACGGGCGGCGTCGACATGCTCATTTGCGCGCACGGCGTCTATCCGGGAACGCGCCCGCTGACTGACGTGACCCCCGAGGAGTTCATGCGCACGCTGAACATCAACGTTGGGGGGATGTTCAACTGTGTCCGGCTTGCCGCCCGATCGATGCGCGAGCGCGCAAGCGAGGGACGGATCGTTTTGATCTCATCGGCAAACGCGCTGCTGTCGCAGACCGGCGCAGTCGACTACGACACGTCGAAAGCTGCTGTTCACGGGCTCATGCGTGCCAGCGCGGTCGAACTAGCGGCGGATGGCATCACGGTCAACGCCGTGGCGCCGGGATGGGTCAGAACACCAATGTCGGCCGACGAGCTTGTGCACCTCGAGGATCAGATGCTGAACCCGATGGGGCGTGTTGGGGAACCGAGCGATGTCGCACATGCTGTGCTCGGCCTGCTCGATCCGCAGAACCGCTACACCACCGGCTCGATCCTGTCGGTCGACGGCGGGCAGACGGCGATGCTCCCGGTCCCCTGGCCCAAGAGTTCCACCGCGTAACAGAGTTTGGGGCCGTGCCTTGCCCTCAAAGGGCACGGCCCCAAAGCCAACGCCTAGACGGTCTCTGCGATCGCGCGTCCGATCTTTGCGCCGATCACGATCGTCGGCATGTTGGTGTTGCCGGACACCACCTTCGGCATTACGGACGCGTCGGCGACGTACAGCCCTTCTACGCCGTGAACCGCGCCGCGGGCGTCGATCACCGCGTGAGGATCGCTCGCCGGCCCCATCTTGCAACTTCCGGCCGGGTGGTAGTAGTGGACGACCGTCTCCGCGATGCTGTCCGAGAGAGCTGCACCAACCAGGCCCGGCCCGGGACTGACCTCGGTACCGATTAGCGCGTTCAGCGGCGGCGCCGCCGCCATCTCGCGGATCCGCTCGACAACCTCGACCAGGCGCGCGAGGTCACTGCCGTCAGCGTCGCTCAGATAGCAGTGGTCGATCAGTAGCTGGTCGTCAAGATCGGGGCCAGTCACCTCCACAAATCCTCGCGACAGCGGCGACAGCACGGCACCGCCGATCGTGAAGCCGATCTCGCGACCGGCGGAGTCCGGATCGTCGCGGGGTCCTCCGATTGGAAAGATATGCAGATCGAAACCGTCTTCGCAGCCGCTCGAGGGGAACTTGGCGATCACCTGCTCGTCGCGTCTGCGACCGGTGTGAGAGAAGCTGCGCATCGCCTGCGCCAGCTCGACGGTCCCGGTGTAGTCGACCTGCACGGTCGGCTGATCGTGCAGGTTGCGGCCGACGCCGGCGAGTTCCTTGACGACCGCAATCCCCGCATCGGCCAGTACCTGCGCCGGTCCGATCCCGGACCGCTGCAGCACCGCGGGACTGCCGTAGGCGCCGCCGCTGATGAGCACCCGGCGCGCGTGGATCAGACGCTCTTCGCCGTCCTGACTTACGACAACACCGGTAGCCGCGCCGTCCTCGATCAGCACCTTGATCGCGGGGGCGTTGCCGACCACCGTCAGCCGGCCCTTTCCGCGCTGCGGATCCAGGTAACCGAATGCGGTGTTCATCCGCACACCGCCCGCGTCGGTGTTCGTCGGGAACGCTGCGACACCGGTCGTCTGGTCGAGGTCGTTGAGGTCGGAGACTTCGGGGATGCCCGTTGCCACCAGCGCATCCAGACAGGCGCTCTGAAATGGCGTCAGTTCCTCGCGCGGGACCTGCCGCACTTGAAGGTGCGTCCACGCGGACTCGAATATCGGATCGAGTTCGTCCGCTGACCAGCCATCGTTGCCGGCAGCGACCCAGCCCGAGTAGTCGGTGCGACTGCCGTGAACAACTGCCGCGCCGTTGATCGCCGCGCAGCCGCCCAGCACTCGCGCGCGAGGGAAGTTGACCGAGCGTCCGTTGACCTGCCCGCGATAACCCCAATCCCAGTCGAAGGTCTGGATCGCGGGGTCAAGCAGCGACTCCGGCCACGAGCCGCTGTCCTTGGGTCCGTAGTCGGGTCCGGCCTCAACGACGACTACAGATGCGCTGGAGTGCTCGAGGATTGTCCCCGCTGCGGCGGCACCGGCCGCACCTCCGCCGATGACCACGACGTCGGCGCGAGCCGGGAGTTTCTGCTCTGGTGTGAATGGCATGCGGACATCGTTTCTGCGCGTGCTCGGGCGCTCAAGGCTCAGTGTGAGAACCGTTCCTCTGCCCGGTGCGCGCTATGAGATCCGCCTGGGGCCGGCGCAAGCCGCCGCGTCAACTAAGCGCGCTCGAGCAGCGCCGGAAGCGCGGTTCCGAGCAACTCCACGGCGTCCAGATCGTCCTGCAGGACCTGCTGGCACATCACCCGAGCGACCCCGGCGTCGGCAAGCTCGCGAAGTTCTCCGGCGACCTCGTCCAGCGTCCCGAGCACCCATCCGTGTGGACGGTTCGAACGGATCTGGCCCGGGTCCATCCCAAGCTTGTCGGCGATCCGTACGATCCTGCGGTCGAGTTCGCTGGCGGTCGCCGCGGTGACAACCGGCGTCATGATCGAAAACGAAATCGCCTCACGTCCAGCCTCTCGGCACGCCCCCTCGATGCGGGCCCGGCGCTCGATGACCTCGTCGATCGTCGGCAACGGCGTGTTGTACTCGGTGGCGTATCTGGCGGCAAGCCGAGCGCCTCGTGGTGCGGCGCTTCCGCCCAGGATGATCGGATGGGGCCGCTGGAGCGGCTGCGGGAGTGCTCGCAGACGATCGAGCCGATAGTGCTCGCCGGAGTACGAGAAGGGCGCCTCGGTCCAGGTCCCGGTGATGATCTGAAGCTGTTCCTCGAGCATGTCCGTGCGTACCTTCGGGGTGTGGAATGGGATCCCGTAGGCTGCGTGCTCCCGCTCGTGCCATCCGGCCCCAATCCCGAGTTCAACCCTTCCACCGCTGATCTGGTCGGCGGTGGCCACGAGTTTGGCGAGCACTGACGGATGCCGATAGGTCGCCGGGCTCACCATCGTCCCCAGCCGCAGCGTGGAGGTGATGGCGCTGAGGGCACAGATCGTGCCCCAGGCGTCGGTTGATCCGCGCTCCGGATGGCCGGATAGGTTCATGTAGTGATCGGAGCGAAACAACGCCGGTACGTTGGAGCGCTCACACGCCTGCGCCAGTGCGGCCCACTGGGGCCAGCTGACATCCTCCTGGCCTTCGATCATCAAACAGAGCTCCACGGACGCTCCTACTCGTTGGGTTCGGCGGCGGGTCTCGAGCAGCCCCGCCTGGGTCTCGCGCACGCTAGGTGCTGTCGCACGCGCATACAAGGGGTCGGGTGTGTACCACAGTCCGCGTCGGCACTCGGACTGTGCAGCAGGCCCCGCCTGACCGCGCGCCCTGTGTCTTGAGCCGATCAGCACCACTGCCGATACTCGCTGCGAGGAATGAGGCCCGTGCCTCAGACCGCCGTCGTCACGCTCAAAGGAGAACGCAATGGATTCGTCACTTACCGGTCCGGGCGCACCGACCACCACGGGCCCGTCACAGGCAATCGATGGCGTGACGGACCGCGTCTGGGCGTGGAACCGGGAACCAGTCGCTCACAGCACATCCGAACGCACGGTCACTTGGACCTGCCCCGGCGGCACCGACTTCTGGCGCACAACCGAGGGCGTTGCGCCCGCCCACGACGGATGCTCGCTGCTGACGCTGGTTGAAGGCGACTTTGAGATTGAGGCGTTCGTCAGCGCGGTGTTTGCCGATCGCTACGACCAGACGGGGTTGATGGTCGTGTCCTCCGAGCTTCGATGGGTGAAGACGGGCGTGGAGAACGACGGCGGCCTGTGGCTGTCAGCGGTCCACACCCGTGAGCAGTCGGACTGGTCCCGCGAGAGCTGGGCAGTCCCGGAGGTCCACTTGCGCGCGGTTCGCCGTGACAGCACGATCGAAGTCTTCGTCGAGAACCCAGGAGGCTGGCGCAACTACCGCACCCTGTATCTGCCAGGGCCGGTCGGAGTCGGGTTCTATTCCTGTGCGCCCAAGGGCCTGGGATTTGAAAGCAAGGGCGACCTAATCAAGCTGGATGGCTGACTGGGCATCCAGCAGCTGCTGCAGCTGCTCACGCGTGAGGTATCCGCGTTCGATGGCGATGGCTGCAATGCTGCGGCGTTCTGTCAACGCGTCGCGCACGATCTCTGTGGCTCGGCCATAGCCGATCACGGGACTGAGCACGGTCGCCAGTCCTACCGACTGCTCGACGTTTCGCTGTAGCTGTGCCCGGTCTACGCTGATGCCCACGATGCACCGCTCAGCCAGCGTTGTGAGCGCCGCGTCGAGCATTGAGATGCTCTCGAATAGCCGGAACGCGATGATCGGCTCAAATGCGTTCAGCTGCAGCTGCCCGCCCTCAGCCGCAAAGCTCACGGTGACGTCGTTACCGATCACGGCGAACGCCACCTGGTTCACGGCCTCTGGGATTACCGGGTTGACCTTGCCCGGCATGATGCTTGACCCGGCCTGGACAGCCGGCAGCTGGAGCTCGCGGAAGCCGGCTTGCGGTCCCGAGGCGAGCAGCCGGAGGTCGTTGCAGATCTTCGACACCTTGATCGCGATCCGGCGCAGTACACCTGAGAGCTGAACGAACGCGCCCGTGTCCTGCGTCGCCTCAATCAGGTCAGGCGCTGTGACCAACTCAAGACCCGTGATTCGGGAGAGTTCGGCGCGGGCCCGCTCGGCGTATTCAGGATGGCTGTTGAGCCCGGTGCCGATCGCCGTGCCACCAAGATTGATCTCACGCAGGAGCGCCGCCGCCTCACTCAGGCGCTGTTGATCCTCCTCGATCGTGACCGCGAACGCAGTGAACGTCTGCCCGAGTGTCATCGGCACCGCGTCTTGCAGCTGGGTGCGCCCAAGCGTGATCACGTCACCCAGCTCACGCCCCTTCTCAGCACACGCCAGCCGCAGCGCGTTCATGGCGTGCTGCAGCTGATCGCAGAGTTCGTGCAGTGCCAGGCGCAGCGCCGTCGGGTAGACGTCGTTGGTGCTCTGGCCGAGGTTCACGTCTTCCAGCGGGTGCAGGTGTTCGTAGGCTCCGCGCGGGTAGCCGAGCAGTTCCAGCGCGCGGTTCGCGATCACTTCGTTCGCGTTCATGTTGCTGGAGGTACCGGCGCCGCCCTGGATCACGTCGACCGTGAACTGGTCGTGCAGCATGCCGGCGCGGATTTCCTCACAGGCGGCGATGATCGCCGCCGCTTTGTCGCTCGCGAGCCGCCCCGTTTCAAGATTCGCGTTGGCCGCGGCCTGTTTGGTCGCGGCCAACGCTCTCACTAATGCCTCATATTGACCGATTGGGATGCCGGTGATCGCGAAGTTCTCGGTCGCCCGCAGCGTGTGGACGCCGTAATACGCTGCCTCGGGCACCAGCCGGGATCCGAGCAGGTCGTGCTCTTCCCGGGCCGTGAACGGCCCGGGTGCGTGACTCACGTGTGCTGCTCCTCGGCGCGCTCTGACCAGTAGTCGGACTGACGCTCGTCCTGGATGTAGTTCGGCACCGGGAAGTCCCACCAGCCGGGTACCCACGGCCCCGCGGCGTCGCGCGAGGTCGGTACTTCCACGAGCACTGGCTCATCGCTGTCAAGCGCGCGCTTGAGCGTCGGCTCGAGTGCGGCCGGATCATCCACGCGGTGGCTGGTGATCCCGAATGAAGCCGCCGCCGCGGTGAAATCGGGCGAGTACGGGCTCCCGTCGCGGCGGGTGAACTCGCTGCCGATGTGACGATCGAAGATCTTGCGCTGACCGCCCCGGATCGACATGTAGCCCGAGTTGTTCTGCACGACGATCACGACCGGGATGTCGTTCGCGGCGCAGATCGCCATCTCCTGAATCGTCATCAGGAAGTCGCCGTCTCCGAGCACGCAAGCAACCTTGCGCTCGGGCTGTGCGAGCTTCGCGCCGATCGACGCTGGCAGCGCCCACCCCATCGACGAGTAGCTGCCGGAACCGAGGTGTGTGCGCGGCTCATACACGGGGAAGCTCTGCTTCACCGCACCCTGCGGGTTGCCGGAGCCGACGACCACGATTCCGTCTCTGGGCAGCACCCGCCGCAGGTCACGCAAGGGCCGCTGCGAGGTGAACGGGAACGCGTCGCTGTTGAGTCGCACGGCTTCCTTGGCCCGCCATTCACCCATCGCGCGATCGAGCTCGGCGAGAAACGCCTCGCGCTCTGCCGGGATCCGTGGAGTCTCGCCGATCGCCTCACAGAGAGCAGCGGTGGCGGCGGCCGCGTCGGCGACGATCCCGACTTCGGTGGCGTAGTTCTTGCCGATCTCGAACGGATCAACGTCGATGTGGATGAGCTTCGCGTCGGGGATCGAGAACGACACGCCGCGCCGGTAGCTCGAGGCCGACCAGTCAGTGAACTTGCAGCCGATCGAGAGCACGACATCCGCCGATGCCGCGATCGCATTCCCCGGAATCGTGCCGGTTTGACCCACAGCCCCGGCAAACAGTCGATGGTCCTCAGGGAATGCGCCCTTGCCGTTCCATGTGGTCACGACCGGGATCTGTAGTGCCTCGGCCAGCGTGAGGATCTGCGGTGCCGCATCCGCGGTGACGGCACCGCCTCCGAGAACGATCACCGGGCGCCGCGCGTTCAGCAGCAGCTCGGCCCCGCGCTCGATCGCGGTCGGGTCCGGGTAGGCCACGCCGACCGGCAGCCGTTGCGCGAGCTCGTGAATCTCAACCTCGGCCGCCTCTGCCTGAACGTCCATCGGCACTTCGATGTGCACCGGACCTGGACGGCCGGTCAGCATCGCGTTGAACGCGCGGTGGATCGTGTGCGGCAGCTGCTCGACTCGATCAACGCTGAACTGCCGCTTAGTTACGGGCCGCGTTACCGAGGTGAAGTCATTGGCGTGGTGGCGGTCGAGTTCCTGCATGGTGCCGTGCCCACTCATATGCGTGGGCGGCGCACCGCCGAAATAGATCAGGCTGGTGGAGTCAGCGAACGCGGTGGCCAGCCCCATCACGGTGTTGGCGGCGCCCGGCCCGACCGAGGTGAACGCTGCCATCGGGCGACCGCTGGCGCGGTAATAGCCGTCGGCCAGATGGATAGCCGACTGCTCGTGGAAGACCTGGATGAACGGAACCTCGGCGCCCGGTTGCATCAGCCCGTCGAGCATCCCCCACGCTCCGTGACCGGGGATGCCGGCCGCGAGTTCAACCCCGTAGCTGCGCAGCGTACGTCCGATGATTTCGCCGCCGGTCAGCTTCTCGCGTGCATCAGACGCGGAAGCTGAGGTGTGGGCCGTATCTGTTTCAGAAAGTGTCATATGTCCTCAATCCGGTTGATGAAGTCAAAGTTCAGGAGCGCGCGGCCCAGCTGAGGCCCTGGCGGACCAATCGCTCGACCCCAGGGATCTGCAGCTCAGCGGGAACGTGGCCGGGTGACGCGTAGAACACGCGCCCCGCCCCCCATTGCCGTACGTACGCTGCCGGCATCGTCACGCCCTCAACCCAGGGGAAGTGCTCACCGCTGAACGTGGTCGTCGCCAGGACATGCGCTGAGGGGTCGATGTGCATGTAGTACTGCTCAGACGCGATCTCAATGTCGTCTACACCCTCGGTCACGGGGTGCGTGCGATCTACGATGTCGATCGTGTACGGGACGGGCACCCCCTCGCCCCCGGGATGTTCGAGGAACGACGCTCCCGCGATCAACGAGAACTGCAGGCTCGAACGGAACGCCGCCGCCATGCCGTGCCATCCGGCGAGTCCGGTCCCCGCAAGCACGGCTTCGTGGAGTCGGCGCTCGGCTGCGTCGGTTAGGTCCTCGGTCGTCATCGCCTGTGTCCAACCGATCACGATCAGGTCGTACTTGCGCAGGTCCTGGTCGAGCAGGTGCGGGTCCTCGATCGGATCGACATCGAACCCGAGGTCGTCCTCCATCAGCGGAATCGCCCACTCGGCGACCTCCCGAGGAAAGTGACCGGGCCACCCTCCGTACAAATACAACGCGCGTGTCATCGAGCAACCTCCATGGCGTTTGCGAATTTCCGGCGCTCAGTCCGCAGTCGGGGAATCGGGGAGTTGCAGCATCTCGACGGTGTTCCCGTCCGGATCGCGCATGTAGACCCAGTGCACCCCAAACTTGTCCTCGTGCGGCGCCGAGAGGAAGCGAATACCCTCGGCTCGCAGTTCCGCGTAGGAGGCATCGACATCCTCAACCTGGAAACACAGGTGCGCCGCGCCGACCTTCGAGTTGAGGGCAGCCGGTCCGCCGCCGTGATTCACGTACTGGATCAGTTCGAGCATGGTGTGCTCGCCCGGCCGTCGCAGCCAGACGATGTTCATGTCGGCGTCGACCGTGTCCGTCCCCTCGTCGACGTCCGGACCTGCGGCGAAGTATTCCTTGAACGGTTCAAACCCAAACCGCTGATAGAACTGCGCACTGCGCTGAGGGTCCTCGACAGTGAACGAGACGTGGTCGAGATGAAGCACGCGCATGTCAGGCCGCCTGTGTGAGCCGGTTGAGACGTTCCCTGGCGCTCTGAGCGTGGCCAGGCAGTTGCTCGGCCTCACAAATCGCGACGATCGTCGGCGCGATTGCGGCCGATCCCTGCTCGTCAGCGCGCTGGTAGGTGAGCGTCTTCAGGAACTTCCCGACCCACAGTCCGCCGGTGTAGCGCGCCGACCCGGCAGTCGGCAGCACGTGGTTGGTGCCGATGCCCTTGTCGCCGTATGGCACTGTCGTGAGATCGCCGAGGAACAGCGAGCCGTAGTTACGCAGATTCGCCAGGTACCAGTCCGGATCGGCGGTATGCACCTCAACATGCTCGGCGGCGAGCTTGTCAGAGATCGCAAGCGCTTCCTCATCGCTGTCGCAGATGATGATCTCACCGTACGCGTCCCACGCCTCTGACGCGACCTGGCTGGTCGGGAGTTCCTGAATCCGGCGCTCGATCGCGATCCTTGCCTGCTCACCGAGCTGCCGTGATGTCGAGACCAGCCAACCGACCGAGGTCGGCCCGTGCTCGAGTTGGCCGACGATGTCAGCCGCTACGAGCTCCGGATCGGCGGTCTGGTCGGCGATCACGAGGATTTCGGTCGGGCCGGCGAGTAGGTCGATCCCGACGCGGCCGAACAGCTGGCGTTTGGCCTCCGCGACGTACGCGTTGCCGGCTCCGACGATCATGTCGACCGGCTCAACATCTTCGATCCCGAACACGAGCGCCGCCAAGCCGTGCGCACCGCCGGCGCTGATGACGGTGTTCGCACCGCCGATGTGCATTGCATAGAGCATCGCCTGATCGATGCCGTTCTCGTCATGCGGCGGCGCGCAGGCAACGATCCGTTCGACTCCTGCTTCGGAGGCGACAATCGTGGTCATCAGCGCCGACGCTATCAACGGGTAGCGGCCTCCGGGCACGTAGGCGCCAACGGATCCGACCGGTATGTGTTTGTGACCCAACACCACTCCCGGGAGGGTCCCGATCTCAAGGTCCGTGAACATCTCGCGCTGGGCCGCGGCGAAGCGCCGGATCTGCGCGGCGGCAATATCGATGTGCTCGCGCAGTTCGTCTGGGATCGACTCGCCGGCCTTGCTGACGACATCCGGATCGACCGTGAACCGTTCCGGCGACCACTTGTCAAGGCGCTCCGAGTACGCACGTACCGCCGCGACCCCGTCACGTTCAACGTCGGCGATGATCTCGGCGACCGTACCTGTGACCTGCGGGTCGGTGACGACGGGGCCTCGGCTAGCGCTTTTTAGATAACTGCTCATTTGAGATCCGCCTCAGGGAGAGGGTGTTGGGCGAGTGTCGGGTAGGTGGAAGCGGCGAACAAGGCACACGGTGCGAAGGCGTTCTGGCCACGTTGCACGGCTTGCCCAGTCACGCCAGTGAGCCCTGGTGCAGGTTGAGATCCGCTTCGGTCAAGCCGCGCCGGATCAGGTCCGCGGCGCGCTCGCCGATCATGATCGAGGGCGCGTTGGTGTTGCCGGTCACCTCGTTGGGTATCACCGAAGCATCCGCCACCCGCAACCCCTCAACGCCGCGAACCCGCAGCGTCCGATCGGTGACCGTGCCGAGCGCGCAGGTGCCGACGGGGTGGTAGAAGGCAAACGCGGTGCGCGTCAGGAACTCATCGAGGTCAGCATCGCTTGCCGACCGTGGCGCAAGCCCTTGATCCTGTGCCTCTGCCAGTCCCACCAGATGTTCTGCGAGCGCGTCCTGTTCGGCGATTTCCAATGCCCTGCGCAGGCCTTCCCGCATCGTCACCCGGTCGCTCTGAGCACCCAGGAAGTTGTGCCAGATGCGCGGCTTCGAGTGCGGCTCCGCGGTGCGCAGTTTCACCCATCCGCGGCTTTCGGGTCGACCGACGTAGGGCCCGAACGAGAGACCCGGTCGGTCGGTGACCCCGAGTCCCTCGTCAAAGGTCAGACCGAGCGTCGCGTGGAACTGCAGGTCGACCGCGTCGAGTTCAGGGGTCGAGCGGATAAACGCACCCGCTTCGACCCAGGTGGCGTTTCCGTACCCGGTCTCGTAAAGCTCCGCCTCAGCGGCGGAGCTGTCGCCCGCGAGCAGCACCTGACCGCTACGTGCCGGTAGCGCCAGTAGCGACCCGCAGTGATCCTGGAGGTTTTGCCCGACTTGCGGAAGGTCAACCACGACATCGATGCCTGCCGCCCGGAGTTCATCGGCGGGGCCGATGCCTGACAGCATCAGCAACTGCGGAGATAGGTAGGCGCCTGCGGAAACGATGATCTCCTCCGCTGCGCGCAGGGTCTCGGTCTCTCCATCGTGGTCGACCTTGACGCCGACGGCGCGGTCGCCATCCCACACCACCCCCAAAGCCAGGGTCGAGTGGATCACGGTGAGATTCCCGCGGGCTACCAGCGGCTCAAGGAACGCCTTGGCGCTGCTGCAGCGAAGACCATCGCGCTGCGTGAGCTGGTAGAGCCCTACACCCTCCTGGGTCGCGCCGTTGAAGTCAGGGTTCGCTGGATATCCGGCGTCAATCGCGGCCTGCACCCATGCCTCGAGCATCGGATCGACCGAGCGCGCGTCGCTCACACGCAGTGGCCCGCCGACTCCGTGGAACTCGTTCTCGCCGCGCTCGTTGTCCTCCGAGCGACGGAAGAATGGCAGCACGTCCTCGTAGGCCCATCCCTCGAGGCCCCACCCGTCGTAGTCGGCGCGATTGCCGCGGACGTAGAGCATCGAGTTCATCGAGCTGGTTCCGCCGACGACCCTGCCACGGGGTAGATACGTCCGACGCCCGCCGAGCTCCAGCTCGGGCTCGGTGTGGAAGTCCCAGTCGTACGAAGACTTCATCTGGAGCGGAAATAGCCCGGGCACCTCGAACAGTCGCCCCTTCGCGGGCGGTCCGGCCTCCACGATCGCAACCTTCACATCGGGATCTGCCGCCAGCCGTCCGGCAACCGCGCAGCCGGCTGAGCCCGCCCCGATCACTATGTAGTCAAAGCCTCCACGCTGATCCATGTCCGCATTCTCGGCTGGCGGGGAGACCGCGAACAAGACACGAAGCGTGAATTGGGAACCTCACGGTTGTTACGGAGCGTGTCCCCCTGTCGCGATCGCCCACCCCCGGTCGAGCCGGCGAGGCCCAGGGTCACCCTGGGCCGTTGAGCAGTACCCGCAAGCTGCGTGGTGCGCGAAACTCCCATCCGGTGACGGTCGGCGGCGAGTATGGGTCAAGCGCAAGTCCGGGGAACCTGGTCGCGAGTGGCTTCAGCATCAGCTCGAGAGCGACCCGAGAGAGGCTGTGGCCGACGCAGAAGTGGCGCCCGAAGCCGAACGCGGCGGAGCGTCGCTCAGGCCGGAAGAGATCGAAAGCGTCGGCGTTCTCACCCCATACCGAGCTGTCGCGATTCGCGGAGGCGATGATCGCCGCGACGTTTGCCCCGGGCGGGATCTGCACGCCCGCGAGTTCGGCGCCAACGGTCGCATGACGTTCCTGGGCGCCGATCGGTGAGAGCCAGCGCAGTCCCTCGTTGACGGCCGCGCGGATGCGGCCGTCGGGATCCTCGGTGAGCGCATCCCACTGGCCCGCGTGAGTCAGCATCCCGAGCAGCGTTCCGCCGGCACCATGCCCCGGCTCCTGCATGCCGCCGAGTAGGATCACCTTGAGTGTCGGCATCAGCTTCGCCATCCGCTCGGGAAGCGTGCCGGAGGCGGCCTGCAGCATCGTGCTGACGACGCTGCCGTCCGGGGTCCGGAGCATGCGCTCAAGGATCGGCTGCAGGGTTTCGTCGATCTCGGCGGCGCCCCTATCGGCTCGCGCCTGCTTCTCAGGATCCTGCTCGAAGTTGGTGGCCCCGTCCGCGAGTAGCTGGAACCAGCGCCTGAGCGTATCCGCATCGACCTCTCCGAGTCCAAGCACCGACGCAAGCATCTTCACTGAGATCGGTTCGAAGTACTGATCCATCAGCTCGACGCTGCTCGACTGAACCGCGAGAAGTGCGTCGAACTGCTCGGCCACGATCGGCTCGAGCATCGACCGCAGATGCTCCTCGACCACCGACGGGCGGAACGACGGCAGCAGCGTGTCGCGCATCTGTTTGTGACGGGGACCGTCGATCGTGAGGATGTTCTCGCCGCCGAAGGTGCGGTCGAGCGGCGACGGTTTCACCGCCGCGGCGAACAGATCGGGGCTGGTGCAGACGGTCTCGGCATCCTCCCAGCGGGTCACGAACCAGAGGTCGACCGCCCGCACGTATATGACCGGCGACTCCTGCCGCCACTGCGCGTAGAGCGGGTAGGGATCGTCGTCCAGCTGGGCAACCGTGACCTCCGAGATCATGGCTGGTGCTCCAGCACTCATGCCGGTGACCCGCTCACGACCGGGTCGCCAGTCGGCGTCGACGTCCCAGCGCCCTCGGCCTTCGTCGCGTGCGAGGCGGCACCGGACACACGCTCAGGATGCCGGACCGAAAGGTAGACGCACCACACAAGGACGATCGCGAACCAGATCAGCGCGAAGATGATCCCGCGGTCGTTGGGGAAGCTCGGCCAGGGATCGAGCGATCCCTTGTAGGCGAGAACGGGGGTCGCGAGGCCCACGATCGCGACCGGGATCCGCCAGTACCGTGCCCGTGTACCGGCCTTCCAGATCAGACGCAGAGCGAACAACGCGAGCACCGCGTAAACCGCCTCGATCAGGAACGAACCTGACGCCGTCGCCAACGAGAAGGCCTCAATCACGTTCGGGATCTTTGCCGCCGCTCCGTAGTTCGTGACGCCGGCGAAGATCAGGCCACCGATCCCGGCCACGGCCAGGACGACGGTCCCGCCCAGCGGCGTACCGTGCTTGCTCCGGCTTGCGACGGCACGCGGCAGCAGACCGTCACGGGCCAGCGCAAACAGCACCCGCGAGCCGGCGACGACGAATGCAATCGCGACAGAGATCGAGTCGAGCAGCACCACGAGGTCGATCAGCGTCGCCAGCCCCTTGCCGACGTAGTGCTGGGCCAGCGTGCCCATCGGCGCTGGGTCTGCGGGCCACAGCGTCTGCGAACCGTGAACGCCGAAGCCGATCGCTGCGGCATAGGTCACGAGAATGAAGAACAGTGCGGCGATCGTGACGCTCCCGAGCAGCGCGATAGGTACCGATTTGTGCGGGTCGTGGCACTCCTCCGCGATCGCGGCTGAGGCTTCGAAGCCGACGAACAATGTGACCGCGAACAAGATCCCATTGAAGACGTCGTTGAGCGAGCTGTGCGAGGTCGTGAACACCGACAGCGTGTTGCCGGCAACCCCGCCCTTGGCGATGATCGTGACGGCCAGGATCAGGAACGGGATGGCGGAGATGCCGGCGAGCACGAGCACGCCGCGAACTGCGAGGCGTACCCCGAAGTAGTTGAGACCCGCAGCGACCACGAGGCCGAGTGCACCCCACACCCACCAGCTGATGTTGAGCGAGACGTGAGCGGCGAAGAAACTCTGGGCCTCGAAGCCGATCGCGATGAATACCCCCATCAGACAAAGCACGCCGGTCACGTACAGGCCCGCGCAGAACACTCCCACGCGAGGATGGGCGCCGTGCACGAGGTATTCGTACATCGCCCCCGCGCCCGAGAACCGCCGCGCATAGAACGACACCACGTAGGCCAGGCACAGCGCCCCGATCGACCCCAGCACAACCGCCAACGGCGAGCTGAATCCCGCGACCCCGGCGATCAAGCCGGTTAGTAGTCCTGCCGAAAACATCGGGCCAATCGCGAGCGATTGACCGATCGCATGTACGGACGTCAGCTGGCGCTGGCCAAGCTGGCCCGTCGAACCTTCATTCTCCACTGTGTCTCCTCTCGACTCCGTGTGGGCACGCTAGAGCCGGCGCCGAGAAGCTTCCAATACGAATACGCGCTCAATTTGTGTTCGCCACTGCCAAAACACGCGATCAAAGGTGTTCGGCGGCTACCAGGCTGCTATCGAGCAAGGCCGTACCCAGCGGCGAGCGATTGCCGACCCGCCGCAGTACCGCGAACGTGCACTGCGGGGCGCCTTCAAGCGGAACGTACGAGAGTCCCGGCCACGAGTAGTAACGCGCGACGTAGGCGGGGCAGGTGTCGATCCCCTGACCGCGCTCGATGAGGTGCAGCCACTGCTCGACATCTCGGGCCCGGGTCTCGCAGAGCGTACGCTCGCCGTCGAGCTCGTCGGCGAGCAGCCAAAAGTCGCGCCAGGCCTGTGGCACCGAGTCTGGGTGAGTCACGAACGTCTCGGCGGCCAGATCAGCGGGAGCGATCGTCTCGCGCACTGCGAGCGGATGCGTCGAGGACAGGACCACGACGCGGGGTTCGTCCATCACCGGGATGACCTCAAGGTCTCCTCTCCCGAAAAGATGCGTGAATGTCTCCCAGTTCGCCGGTAGATAGGCGAAGGCGAGATCGATCGTTCCGTCAGCGAGCGCATCCCACAATTCGACGAAGTCGAAGGTGCGGACGTCGACCTGGGCGTTGGCCACCTTCTCCGCGAGCTCGTCGAGCGCGTGTGGGACAACCTCTCCCGGAGCTCCGAGGCAGCCGACCGCAAGATGCATGGCCTGGCGGCGCGCTTCCGAGCGGGCCTCGGCCAATGCCCGGTCAGCCGCAGCCACGATCTCGGCCGCCTGGGGAGCGAGTACCTCGCCGGTCTTGGTCAGCGTAACGTTGCGTGTACTTCGGACGAACAGCTCTCCGCCGATCTCGCGCTCGAGGCTGCGGATCTGGGCGCTGAGGGCGGGCTGCGCGACGTGCATCTTCTGGGCCGCACGTGTGAAGTGCAGCTCATCGACCACCGCGAGGAAATAGCGGAGCTGGCGCAGATCCACATCCGCAGTATCCAGGATCGACGGCGATCACTGGCAATTCTGCTTGATCGCAATGATCGAGAGTCAGGTTCGGCGAATAGAAACCGGCATCGTCCGCAATTCGTGCAGCGCAGTGCCGGCGACCCATTCAGCGCGTCCAGCTGGCTTCAGTTCGATCGAAGCCGTGGCCAGCTCCCTCAGCACGATCTCGCAAAGAAAGCGCACGAGGTTACGGCCCGGGCATATGTAGAACCCCCCACCAAAGGTCGTCTGGGCGCGAGATGTACGATCGAGTCGAAAGACGTTCGGCTCCGGGAACACCGAGGGATCACGATTGCCCATCGACCACGCCATCGTCACGGGAGTACCTCGTGGGACCAGGACCCCGGCAATGCTCAGATCTTTCAGTGCGCTGCGCTGTGTGAATGTGACCGCCGGATGAAGGCGAATCGCCTCAAGGAACGCGGATCCGACCAGATCAGGATCGCGGCGCAACGCGGCTAGGATTCCGGGAGCCTCAAGGATGCCGTGGACGACGCTCGCGATCACTGCTCCCAGCGAGTGAAGGCCATCCAGCAGCGACGCACCGAACAGATCTGCCAGCACGTCCGGACGTCCCGGGGAATCGGGAGCCATCGCGGCATAGTCATCAGCCAACTCGTTGAGTAACTGTTGGTTGCCGCTGTCGAGCTCGCGAGCGATGGCCCCGGACGCGCGTTGGAGCAGTTCGAGACTCGCCGCGTCAATCTTCCGGCGCTGAGCGGCGTTCGGGTTGAGCAGGTTGCTGAGCTGCGAGTCCGCTGCCAGTCCGCAGATCTCGTTCGCCTCGGATTCGGTCCAACCCAGCGCGACCTGCCAGAACCCGGTCATCATCGGGTCGGCAACCATTTGCCGAAAATCGATCGTCGCGCCCGTTGCCGCGCGATCGACCAGCTCATGGGCGAGCACCGTCATCGGCTCAGCAAAGCGCGCCACGCTGTTCGTCGTCAGCCGCTTGGAAACCAGCTGCTTGGCCGGGTTATGGTCGGGCGGCTGCTTCGTGAACAGGTTGTTGACCATCAGCTGGTGAAATCCGTTCGGCTCCACCTCGCTGTGGGCGGAGTACGGACATGCATATGCCTCAATCGGCTGGTTGCCGAGTTCTGGGCACGCGACGAGCGCCTTGAGGTCCCCGTTTCGATACACGAACGCGCTGCCGTCGGTGTAGCCGCCGGCGCTTGTGCGCATCAGGCCTTGGTACGGCCTGGAGAACAGATCCTGGGCCGTCGCCGCCAGATCCTCGCCGAAATGGGGGTCATCGATCTCCGAGAACACAGGTAGATCGCAGAACTCGCGAACCGCAATGACGTCAGACATCCGAAACATCAGCTCCCGCAACTCGTGGGTTTCTCGGGCAAGACCCAACTTCAGGAGGCCGAGCCCGATGCTGAGATCGTCGCGGAGCCCCCATAACCGTGCCAAGGCCCAACCTGTGAAGCGAAGCGCGCAGCCCTACTCATCACGAGCATCCCAGCAGCTGCCGAGGAACGCAGTGTTTGTGATCGACCCGAATGGCGGCGGCGCACAGGTAATCGTCAAACAGCCGGGTGAGGCGCGCGCGAACGATCTCGCGTTCTCCCCAACGGACGCTCGATCGCCTTTACGTGGTCGCCCGCACCCACGGGATAACCAGCTGAGAACCAACCGGCCGGCCGCGGCACCATTCAAGGACCGCCCCGGCCGCATCGTCTGGGCTGCGTCGCCCCGGCCCGGTCGCTAGGACGCTCGCTTCCTGCGCAGCGCCCCGGGCGTCTCAGGCCTCCTGCTCCCGGGCTCGCATGGGCAGTTTGAAGATGAGCACGAAAGTCGCGGCGATCGGAATCAGGCACACCCACGCAGCGGTGGCGAGCGCATGGGTCGGCAGTCCGTCGCCGAAGGCGGAGAAGAAAATAGTCCCGCAGACGGCGACGCCGAGCGCGCTGGAGAGCTGCTGAACCGCTTCCAGCACCCCGGAAGCGGAGCCGACCTCCTCCATGTTGACCCCCGCGAGAATAAAGTCGAACAACTGCCCCATGGCCGCGCCCGCCCCGAGACCGATGAGAAAGAGTCCGGGGGCGAGTTCCAGCGTGGACGCGCTGCTGGTTGCGCCTGCGACGAGAGCGAGGACGGCGGTTCCGGCGGCCACGATGGCGATGCCCAGGTGGAGGAGATGGCGGCCGAGTCGCGGAACCAGCACGATCGCGGCGCCCATGCCGATGATCATGCCCACAACCATGGGCATCAGACTCAGGCCCGCATGGATCGGTGACCAACCCTCGCCGAGCTGGCCGAACAGGGACACGCACAAAATGAGCCCGCCGAACGCGCCGAAGAATGCCAGCGCGACCAGGATCCCGCTGATATACGTTCGATTGGACAGCAGAGTCGGTTCGATGAGCGAGTCGCCCCGGCGGCTGCGATCCCGGAACAGGAAGGCGACAAGGAGAACCACTCCCGCGCCGAGCGTTACAAATGTCCATGCGGGCCAGCCCGACGTCCGCCCCTGGATCAGCGGGTAGATGATCGCAGTCAACGCGAAACCGATCAGGACGACGCCGACCCGGTCAAGCTTGAGCCCCGCGTGCGGGATCGTCCTGGGTAGAACGCGGAGCGCGCCAGCGAACGCGGCGATGCCGACGGGCACGTTGATCAGGAATACGAGGCGCCATCCGACGCCCCACAGGTTCGCCTGCACGAGCACGCCCGCGAGGATCGGGGCGGCGAGGACGGACAGGCCCATCATCGGCCCGAAGGCGCCGAACACCTTCGTCATCTCCTGCTCGTCAAAGACCTCTTTGATCATGCCGAAACCCTGGGGAATCATCAGGGCGCCGAACGACCCCTGGAGCACGCGGAACACGATGAGCGTGGTCATGGTCGGCGCCACCGCGCAAGCCGCTGACATCAGCGTGAACCCAGCCGAACCGATCAGGAACAGACGCCTGCGACCAAACATGTCGCCCAGGCGGGCCGCTGCGATCAGGAAGACCGCGAACGCGAGCGTGTATGCGGCCGGCAGCCATTGCAACGTCGCGGCGCTGCCGCCCAGCGCCCGTCGGATCGACGGTCCGGCGACGTTGACGATGGTGGCATCCATCAGGTCCATGATGTTCGCTGCGATCACCACCGCGAACACATACCAACGCACCGAATTGCGCGCCGTTGGTTGGGTCATTGAATTGGCTGACGGGCTGACAAGAGTTTCAGACATATCGTGGCTCCTTACCGGCCGCAGGGAAATAACTGAGTACAGCGTTCGCAGTAATATCACTGACCCTAGCAGACTGAGTACACTGTTCGCAATGGCAGCTGGCCAGGGAGTTATCTGGGACCGCCCGGAGCGGTCAAGCCGGGGCCCGGCCCCTACCCTCACCCGCGAGCGGATCGCCGCGGTGGCCGTCGCCCTGGCCGACGAGCAGGGCATGGATCAGACGTCCATGCGCGCGCTCGCCGCAGAACTGGGTGTTGGTGCTGCGTCGCTGTACCGCTATGTAGCTCGCAAGGACCAGCTCGTCGACCTGATGGTCGACGCGGTCATGGGCAGCGACTTGGCCTTTGAGGTCAGCGGCTATTGGCGTGACGACATGCGCGGGTATGCCCGGGCGGCGCGCGACATGACATTGCGGCATCCGTGGATCGCCGCCGCGGGCGCTGGCCGTACCAGCATTGGGCCGAACACCGCAGAGCGCTATGAGCAGGGGCTCAGCATGCTCGGGGACCTCGGGCTGACCATTGATGACATGCTCGTGATGATCGAAACGGTCAACGCATTCGTCCGCGGCCGCGCGCTGGTTGAGATCGCCGAGCGGGAGGCGATCCGTCGCTCCGGGCTGAATCAGGACCAGTGGATGGACACGCAGGCGCCCCACATTGAGCGGCTAATTGAAAGCGGCCGGTACCCGCTGCTGACGCAGGTTGTCATCCACGCCCGGGCGCCGCACGACCCGAACCGCCTTGGACGAGATTTCGATATTGGTCTGGAGCGGTTGCTTGACGGCCTCTCCACGATGCTGCCGGATTAGCCGAGGGCGCGTTTCGGCGACAAGGGTGCAGCGGTCCGATAGAGGCTACTCGGGATCGAAGCTGACGACTGATTGCGCGGATCCACCTAGTACCCCCAGCCGGGTTCGAACCGGCGATCTCCTCCGTGAAAGGGAGGCGTCCTAACCGCTAGACCATGGGGGCAGGAATCCTCATTGTATGGAGGACGCGGGAAACCGTGAGCGACCGCGCTTGCAGGAGCGTTCAGCCGCGGCGCATGAGCCGCCCGACCGCCGCCATCAGCTCCTCGGTCTTGGCCTCTTGCTCGTCGTCGGCCGCACCGATCACGCAGTGATGGGCGTGGTCGTCGAGCAGGCCCAGCGCGACCTTGTCGAGCGCAGCCTGCACCGCCGAGATCTGGGTGAGCACGTCGATGCAGTAGCGGTCGTCCTCGACCATCCGCTCGATCCCCGCCACCTGTCCTTCAACGCGACGCAGGCGCTTGATCAGTTGTTCTTTAGTAGCCGAGTAACCGCGTTCCATAAAAGCGATTCTACCAGATACCCCCTGGGGGTATATACTGAGTGCACATGAGCGTCCTGAACGTGATCTGGCACGGCATCCGCGATTCGCTGCTGATGGGCTGGGAGGTGCTCTGGGCACTCGTTCTTGGGTTCCTGATCTCGGCGATCGTGCAGGCGTGGGTTCCGCGCGAGAAGGTTGAGCACTCGCTATCCGGCGGCGGCGGCAAGCCGATCGCGCTGGCAACCGCCCTCGGTGCGGCCTCGTCTTCCTGCTCCTACGCCGCGGTCGCGATCGCGAAGTCGCTGTTTCAGAAGGGCGCCTCGGCGGTCTCGTCGCTGTCATTCCAGTTCGCGTCCACGAACCTGGTGTGGGAGCTGGGACTGGTGCTGTGGGTGCTGCTCGGCTGGCAGTTCACGCTCGCGGAGTACGTCGGCGGGATCGTGATGATCATCGTGATGGCACTGATGCTGCGGCTGTTCGTCTCACGCCGCGCCGAGGCGCTCGCGCGCGAGCACGCGCTCAAAGCGGACACCGGCCACATGCACCACATGGCCGGCTCGCAGCTACCGCTGCGCCAACGCGTTACCTCGGCAGACGCCTGGTCCGACGTGGCCCACAACTTCCGCGGCGACGTGCAGATGATGTGGAAGGAGATCGGGGCCGGTCTGTTGATCTCCGGATTCGTGGCGCAGCTGCACCCGAGCGTCTTCCACACGCTGTTTCTGACCGGCTCGTCCGGCCTGGTTCAGGCGCTGTGGGGCGCGGTGATCGGCCCCGTGATCGCGATGCTGACGTTCGTCTGTTCGGTAGGCAACATCCCGCTCGCGGGCGTGCTCTGGAGCGGCGGGCTGAGCTTCGCCGGCGTGATCGCGTTCATCTTCGGAGACCTGGTGATCGTGCCGATCATCCTCGTCTACCGCAAGTACTACGGGGGCTCGTATACAGCCCGGATCGTTGCGCTGATGCTGGTGACGATGGTGATCGCGGCGCTGATTGTCGAGGGCCTCTTCCACCTGCTGGGACTGATCCCGAGCGGCCCGCGACCGAGCGTCTCGCAGATGTTCGCGCCGATCCAGGTTGACTACAAGCTGGTATTGAACGTGATCGCGGTGGCGGCCTTCGTGGTGCTGATCGCGCTCACGCAGCGACGCGGCGTGAGCGACCCGGTCTGCGGGATGAAGGTCGATCGCGGCAAGGCGCTGGCATACAACCACGATGGACATACCACCTACTTCTGCAGCGAGGGCTGCCGCACAAGCTTCGCCGCCAACCCCGGCAGGTACGCGGACGGTCAAACACTCACGCCGAGCAGCGGCCACTCGCACGGGCACGAAATCAAGTTGTAGCTTCGCGCAGCCTCAGGTCGCGGCCCTGTGGCCGCGCCCCTTTTGACGCCTGCGCCCTACAGTGAACGTGATGTCCTTGCAAGTACCGCTCACCGGCGCCTCGCTTGACCGCCTGGCCGACATGCGCGACGACCGCGCGGCCGTCCAGCGCCTACTCGAGGACCCCCGTGCGGTCGTGCTCGGCGCCAGCGCCGACTCGGTGCTGGTTACCGACGAACCGACACCGAAGCTCATGCGCCGGCCGCTGGACGGCCGCGCTAACCCCTACCAGCCGATTCTGCTCGGCGTCGAGAACGGACGGCCATTGTTCGCCGCCGACCTCGACGACGCCGATGCGCAGCAGCAGCTGGAGGAGTCCGGCAACGGGCGGCTGATGACGCTGCGCGAGGCCGGTCTGGCACTGCCCGCCACCGAGAGCGGGCTCGCCGCCTACCTGATGGCCTTGCTGAACTGGCATCGCAGGCATCAGTTCTGCGCGGTCTGCGGTGGCAAGACCAAGGTCTCCGAAGCCGGGTTCTCACGCCGCTGCGTGTCCTGCAAGTCACAGCACTTTCCGCGCACCGATCCGGTCGTGATCATGCTCGTCGAGCACGAGGGCCACGTGCTGCTCGGGCGCCGGAGTGGATGGCCGGCGGGCAGGTTCTCGATCCTGGCCGGCTTCGTGTCGCCGGGCGAGACGCCCGAGGAGGCGGTCATCCGCGAGGTTGAGGAGGAGTCGGGGATCGTCGCCACCTCCCCTAAGTACGTGACCTCCCAGCCGTGGCCGTTCCCGTCCTCGCTGATGCTCGGTTACGAGGCCAGTTCGGTAGGCGGGGCGCCGGTGCCGCAGCCGCGCGAGATGGAAGAGGTCCGCTGGTTCAGCCTCGACGAGATCAAAGCCGCGGCCGACTGGTTCGGGCCTGCCCGCCCGGGACAGCTACGGCTGCCCGACGAGGTCTCAATCGCACGCGTGCTGATCGACGCGTGGGTCGCGCGCGGCGGCCATCGGCTCTAGCGCGCATCGCCAATGCAAGCTCGCGCTGCGCAGCTACAGGACCTCGGGTATGCAGCGATGCCGTGGGCCAACGGCGGCGGCACCAGTTGGGAGGTCGCGCGCGAGCCCGCAGACGGCGAGTTCCAGTGGCGCGTGAGCCTCGCCGAGATCGACAACAACGGACCGTTCTCACCGCTGCCCGGCATCGACCGGGTATTCACGCTTGCCAGCCCCGACACGATCCAGCTGACGATCAACCATCAGCAGCGGCCGGTCCCGTTCGCGTCACCGGTCGCGTTCAGCGGCGAGGATGAGGTCTCATGCAGCGCCCGCGGTCCGGCGCTCGCGCTGAACGTGATGACCCGGCGCGGCAGCGCCAGTGCAACCGTCGAGATCGTCTCCGGGTTTGAGCCAGCACTCGAGCGCGGCACCGCCGACACCGCGCTGCTGGTGCTGCTCGACGGCAGCGCCGAGCTGCTGGGCGACGCAGATGCCCGTCCGCTGAGCCCACTTCAGGCGGTGGCAGTTGGCCCGGGCACGCAGGCCCTGGCCGGAGAGTGCACCGCCGCGCTCATCCGTCTCTTTCAAAGCCGCTAGCGCGGTTCACTGCATCGCCTCGGCGGCGGCGTCGCGTACCGCCTGCGCGACCAGGTCGAGCGAGCGCGACCCAAGTCGCCACTGTTGCCAGTAGAGCGTCACCGCGGCGCTTCCGCGCGGATCGAACTCCACCAGGCCGCTGCGCGTGGGGTCTTCCTGCAGGTCGGGAATCATCCCCCAGCCGAGCCCCAGTGTGACCGCCCGATAGAAGGCGTGTGACCCAGGCACGTATTGACGCGGTGGCTCGAGCTCGCGGTGCGCGCGACGACGCAGGTAGCGATCCTGAAGCTGGTCGTTGCGGTCATACACGACCACCGGCGCGGCGCTCAGCGCCGCCGGCGTGGGCCCATCCGCGAACCAGCGTTCCACGAACTGCGGCGTGGCCTTGGCGCGGTAGCGCATGTCACCGAGCCGCACGACCGTACAGCCGGGGATCGGCCTGGATGTGGCGGTGACCGCGGCCATCACCTCGCCCTGGCGCAGGAACTCTGCGGTCCGGCCCTCGTCGTCGCGGACGATGTCGAACACGATCGCGCCGCCGACCGACGCCAGCGCGGGCAGCAGCCAGGTATCGAGACTGTCAGCGTTGGCCGCTAGCGGGATCACGACCGGACTACCGCTCAGCGTTTGATCGGCGGCGGCTGGATCGCCCAGCTCGGCGGCCAGATCGTCGGCGATCGCCTGGATCTGGCGGGCGGCGCGCAGCACGCCCTCACCGGAGGCCGTGGGTCGGATCGGCTTTGAGCGCACCAGCAGCGCTCGCCCGACCGTCGATTCGAGCGCCTTGATCCGCTGACTGATAGCCGACGGTGTGACATGCAATCTGGCGGCGGCGGCCTCAAACGTCCCCTCGCTGACCGCAGCTGCCAGCGCCTGAAGTTGATCGAGGTCCAGTTCCATAGTTAGCGATTCTAATGATCCACAAGAATCATTCGTTTGGCTTTCGGTGCTCACACACGTAATTTGAGCTGCATGCTCACCGCGTCCGTCACCGGCCTGATCTTCGGCCTCTCGCTGATCGTCAGCATCGGCCCGCAGAACGCTTACATCCTGCAGCAGGGAGCTGCCGGCCGTTACGTCACAACCGTGGTGCTGCTGTGCCTGTCCGCGGACATCATCCTGATCGCGGCCGGCACCGCGGGCGCCGGAGCGTTGATTCAGAGCAATCAGTGGCTGCTCACGGTGGCACGTGTGGCCGGCGCCGCCTTCATTCTCGGGTACGCAGCACTGGCTTCCCGCCGGGCGTGGAAGATGCAGGCGCAGTTCCGTTCGGGGCAGGTAGCCGGCGGCGGTTGGACTGGAGACCGCCCCGCCAATCGCGCGGCGGTGATCAGCGCCGGCCTCGCGTTCACCTGGCTGAACCCGTGGGTGTATCTCGACACCGTGGTGCTGCTGGGCTCGGTCGCCAACGCGCATCCGGGCAGGCAGTGGTGGTTCGCGGCTGGCGCGATGCTCGCCAGCAGCATCTGGTTCGTGGGCCTCGGCTACGCGGCGCGACTGCTGGGACCGTGGCTGCGTCACCCGCGCGCCGGCCAGGTACTTGATCTGTTCGTTGCCGGGCTGATGCTGTTCACAGCGGTGCGGCTGCTCACGATGTAGGGGCGGCGACCGTACATTGGTGCGATGGCGCGCAAACGAACGCTCACGATCGCGAAGGTCGACGGCCTGAGCATCGAGCGCGACCCCGATCGCAGCTCTGGGCGGTTGCTGCGGCAAGACGACATGGACGCCTCATACGTCGACCTCGGCGACGCGCGGCACCTGGAGTTCAGCTACCTGCGCTGGATCCGTTTGGTGCTTCGGGCGTTCGAGACGAAGCGGGTTCTACACATCGGCGGCGGCGCCTGCAGCCTCGCGCGGGCGCTGCTGGCAGAGGATCGCGAGTCCCGCCACGAGGTGGTGGAGGTCGACGGGCAGGTGTTCGAGCTGGCGCGTGCGCACCTGGGCCTAAGGCGCCAGCCAGGGTTGCGGCTGCGAGTCGCAGACGGCCGCGCGACGATCGCCGATCGCGCCGACGGCAGCGTTGACGCGATCGTGATCGACGCCTTCGTCGGCGCGCGTGTTCCGCGCCACCTGGTCACGGTCGAGGCGCTGACACAGTGCGCCCGGGTCGCGCCGCTGACCGTCGTGAACGTCGTCGACAGCGCGGCGTTGCCCGGTGCACGTGCGATCGTCGCCGGTCTCAGCGAGGTCTACCCGCACGTGGCGGGGATCGCAACCGCCGCGCGGCGTAGCGGCAACTTCGTGGTGTTCGGTTCGCGCGATCAGCCGCGCTACCGATCGCTTGAGGCCAACGCAGCCGCCGATGCCTCAGCGGC
This sequence comes from uncultured Actinomycetota bacterium, assembly GCA_963737115.1. Classification (GTDB taxonomy): domain Bacteria; phylum Actinomycetota; class Thermoleophilia; order Solirubrobacterales; family Solirubrobacteraceae; genus Palsa-465. The sequence goes on along the minus strand of CAVTRM010000011.1, from coordinate 225,215 downwards.
ACGAATCCTGCCCGGCTCCGACTTTCGCGGGGTCGGAGCCTGGTACGACCGGGACTAGCTGGAGACCGCTTCGCCGTAAGCGGCCGCGACCCCCTGAGCTGAGAGCCAACCGCTGCCGGTCGGGCCTTCGGGCCAGCCTGCGGGTGAGTCCTGCCAAGCCTCGCGGCGGCCGTAGGGGAGCAGGTCGATGAGCCCGAACGTGTGCGTCATCTGTTCGGTCCCGCGGCCGTCGGTGTGCCAGGTGCGGTAGACCGTGTCGCCATCACGCAGGAACACGTTGACCGCGTAGCCGCCGTCGGGCGGGGCCCCGGTGTCAGCACCGAAGGGGCTGTTGGCGGTGGAGTACCAGGTCATGCGGTTGCCGACGCGGCGCTTATATTCAAGCGCTTCGTCGATCGGGCCCTGGGTGACGATCACGAACCTGGCGTCGTAGGGCTCGAGGAACTCAAGCCTTGTGAACTGGGAGGTGAAGCCGGTGCAGCCGGGACAATGCCACTCCTGCCCCTCGAACCACATGTGGCTGTAGACGATCAGCTGCGAGGCGCCCTCAAACACGTCCGCCAGTGGCACCGGGCCGTTCTCGCCTTCGAGGATGTAGTCGGGCATCTTCACCATCGGCAGACGCCGGCGCTGCGCGGCGATCGCGTCGAGCTCACGGGTCGCGGCCTTCTCGCGCACCCTCAGCGCGTCGAGCTCGCGCTGCCAGGTTTCGGCGTCGACAATGTCGGGCAGTGGTGTGCTCATCAGCTTCCTCCGTGGCGGTGAGACGGCGTTGATCTTTGGAGGTCGCCTCAGCGGCGGCCTCCAATAGAACCTACCTGCTACTGGACCCGCCCAAGCGTCTAATGGAAAATCTGCAGTTGCTGTCCCCTGGAGCGCCGTCCGCTCGTCTCAATCCTGCAAGACGAACCTGCCGAGGAGGCAACCATGAAGTACGCAATGCTGATCTATCCCGATCCCGTAAGCCACAACCTCGAAGACCCCGACGCGGCCGCGGCGCTTACCGCCGAATACATGGCCTTCCGCGATGATCCGCGCTGCCTCGGTGGCGGTCACCTGCAGTCGGGTGAGACCGCGACCACGGTGCGTCACGGCGGCGCTGGCCAGGCGCTGGTCACCGACGGCCCGTACGCCGACACCAAGGAGGTGCTGGGCGGGTACTTCATCGTCGAAGCCGCAGACATCGACGAGGCGCTCGAGTTCGCCGGCCGGATTCCGGCGGTGCGGATCGGCGGAGCGGTCGAGGTCAGGCCGCTGGTCGATATTCCCGTGGAGGCGGGCTTCTGATCGACGAAGTCTTCCGGCGCGAATGGGGCCGCGTGTTGGCGGCCCTGGTCGGCTTCCTCGGCGATCTCGACCTCGCCGAGGAAGCTGCGCAGGAGGCGTTTGCGATCGCGGCCGAGCGCTGGCCCGTGCACGGAACGCCGCGACAGCCGGTCGCCTGGCTGGTCGCGACCGGACGCAACCGCGCGATCGACCGCCTGCGCCGCGAACAGACGCTGCGCAGTAAAACCCGGCTACTTGAGAGCGAGCTTCAGACGAGCACCATGGACGAGCACGATCTCGGCGACAGTACGATCCCCGACGAACGGCTCGAGCTGATTTTCATGTGCTGCCACCCGGCGCTGGCCACCGACGCGCAGGTCGCGCTCACGCTGCGCACGCTCGGCGGACTCACGACCGAGGAGATCGCGCGCGCGTTCCTGGTCTCCGACGAGACGATGAAGCGCCGGCTGACGCGCGCCAAGACGAAGATCAAGGCCACGGGGATTCCGTTCGCGCTGCCGGCCGACCACGTGTTGCCAGATCGCCTGGCGGCGGTGCTCGCGGTGATCTACCTGATCTTCAATCAGGGCTACGGAGACCGCGACGAGTTGGCGAGCGAGGCGATCCGGCTGGGCGGGCTCGTCGCTGATCTGATGACAGACGCGCCTGAGGCCTATGGGCTGCTGGCGCTGATACTGCTGCACGACTCGCGTCGCGACGCACGCATAGTCGGGGGTGAGCTGGTGCCGCTGGCCGAGCAGGACCGCGAGCGCTATGACCAGACCAAGGTCGACCGTGGCCGGGCGGCGCTGGCACGCGCGCTGACGCTGCGCGAGGGCATCGGGCCGTACGTGGTGCAGGCGGCGATCGCCTCGCTGCAGGCCGAGGCCGATATCGACTGGGACGAGGTGGTGCTGCTGTATCAGCAGCTCGAGCGGCTGACCGGTTCGCCGGTGGTGACGCTGAACCACGCGGTCGCGATCGCACAGGCCGGTGACCCCGCGCGGGCGCTGACGATCGTGGACTCGCTGGAGCTCGAGGGATATCGCTATCTGCAGTCGACAAGGGGCGAGCTGCTGCGCAGGCTCGGTCGCGAGGATGAGGCCATCGAAGCGTTCCGGCTGGCGCTCGAGCTGGCGCAGACCGCACCGGAGCGGCAGCTGCTGATGCGGCGACTGCGCGAGCTTGGTGGCGGCTAGTAGCGGCTAGTAAACGTCTTGAGCCGCCTTTTCGTTCTCCCACAACACAAACTCGGCGCAAGACCTGCGGAGCGGCCCGGCGAAATGTCTGATCGCGCGGGTGACATTCGTCGCTTGGTTACATCGACCCAAACCACAGGAGCTGATCACGATGCCGCAGTTCATGATTTCCGTACTCGATGAGACCACAGGCTCGGCGACCGCCGAGGAGATGGATGCGATCAGAGAGTTCAACACGACCAAGCTCAAGGGTGAAGGCCACTGGGTGTTGGCGGGCGGGCTGGCCGCGCCGGACTCGGCGCAGGTGATCGATAACCGCGGCGCCAAGCCGCTAATCACGCAGGGACCGTTCGCCGAGACCAAAGAGTACGTGGGCGGTCTCTGGGTGATCGAGGCCGATGACCTCGATCAGGCCCGCGAGCTCGCCGAGCTGGCTTCGCGCGCCTGTAACCGCCGGCTTGAGCTGCGCGCGTTTCTCTAGGGGACTCGCCGGCCTGGGTAGGGGACTCGCGGGCGTGGGCGTGCGCGGTCGGCTAGGCGCGATGCAGGTCCGGGACCTCACGCACCTGCGCGAGGCCTGCGGACTTGTAGGTGGCGACCGCGGCGACGTTGGAGCTGGACGTGCACACGGTCGCGCTCGAGGCTCCGAGCTGGCGGAGGGTCGCGGCCGCGGCGAGCGTGATCGCCCTGCCGTAGCCGTGGCCACGGTGGTCGTGGTGGACGCCCATCGGCTCCAGCAAACCCGGCCGCCCCGGGCCGGCGGACCAGACGGTCACCGCCGCGACCGGCGTGTGCGCGTCGTCGAACGCGACCAGGCAGCGTCCGGCCCGGTACGTCGGCGCCGCCGCCATCGTGCGCCAGCGCTCAGCCGTGAATGTCGAGTTCGCGAACGCGGCAACCTGTAGCGCCGCGCGCACCTCGGCAAGCTCGTCGCCTACGAGCTCGTAGTGAACGCCGGGGTCATCGACCGGGGTGACGAGCTCTCGGCGCAGCTGGGTCCAGGGCGCGGCGGCTTCCCAGCCGGCGCCGACCAGGACCTGGCGCAGCAATGCCCCGTCCGGAGCTTCGACTGAAGCGCTGCCTTCCGGCAGTACTCCCCGGCCCGGGTCGGTGATGTCACGCGCCATCTCGCGAGCAAGCTGCTCGTCCTGCTGGAACTTGGGAGCGATCGCCAGGCGCAGCTCACCACTGTCGAGCATCCCGACCGCCACCAGCCGACCGTCACTGCTCCAGGTCCGCAGCATTGCAGCGGTCCGCGCCGTCCCGAAGCGCCAGTGCCAGCCGATGTCGCCAGGGTGCAGCTGCATCGGGCTGCCGTCCAGCTGCCATTCCCGCATTTGCGCTGTCACACCGACAAGTTCCGGCGGATCGACCTGATTCACAGCGATGGTCATCTCTCGGACCATTGTGCGATCAGCGGCGGCGTTGTGGGGGAGCGCCGCGCGCCGCGGCCGGGGCCTGCCGCGGGCCTGCGGTGGCTGTGGGCCTTAGGGGGTGCTGTCAGCGGACAGAGATCTCGACACGGTCGGCGTAAAACGCCACCTTGCCCTTGATCTCGGCAACGGCCGGGAGCGGATCGCGGTACTCCCACACAGCGTTCTCGCCACGGTCCCCCAGCGCGGGCAGGCTGTAGTAGCTGGCGTCACCTTTGTAGGGGCAGTAGCTGTAGTGATCGGTCGCGACCAGTTCAGCGGGATCGACATCCTCGAGCGGCACGTAGAGGACAGCCGCATAGCGGGCCTCATTGAGGCTGACCGCGGCGTCAGTTTCGGCGATTGTCCGATCACCGAGCTGGACCCTCACGTGGCCGCCCACGGGCTCGATCGAAATCGGATGATCCTCGGATGGTTCCAGCACGATTTTCTCGGTCATCGGTTTCAATACTAAACCTGCCCGATCGTCTCGGAGCCGATCAATAGGCGACGACAGCGGCGGCCAGGAGCACGAAAGCAGCGACGATGATCGCCACGCGGAGGTAGTGGAGGCTGTCCCAACGCCGCATCTGTTCGCGCCAGTCGGCCGGATGCTCGTCAGCGGTCCAGGTGGACGAGCGATTGTTGATCGGGACCAGCCAGGCGAGCGACATCACAACCGTGATTCCGAGCAGCACGGCCGCGACCAGGGTGAGAACCGCGGTTGTCGTCCCCCACGTCGCAACGGCCAGCGCCACCATCAGCATCAGCGATCCGATGTACCAGGGCGGCATTGCGCGGCCGAGCATGCGGCCGCCGTCCGCGCGGGCTTCCAGCAACTGCCCGTCGGGCAGACGCAGCATGATCGGGTTGATTACAAATGCCACCGAGAACTCGACTCCGACCATTACGCCGAAGACGGTGGCGGTGACAACACATAGGACCGAGGTCATGGCTCATTTCCTTCCGTGGTTAGCAGTGCTAGATTTTCTAGCGGTGCTAAGATAGCACAGCGGATTTCGAGATGGAAGGGATTGAGTGATGACCGAGCAGACCGCCCGTGAGCGACGCAACGAGGAGCGCCGCCGACGCATCCTCGATGCCGCGCGGGAGCGCGCCGACGCAGACGGCTGGGCGGCGGTCACCACCCGCCACCTGGCAGACGCGATCGGCTACACGCAGCCGGTGCTGTACGGCCACTTTCCCAACGGCAAGACCGAGATCATGCGGGCGCTCGCGTTTGAGGGGTTCGTCGAGCTCACCGAGCAGTGCCGCGCCGCCGCCTCAGGCACCGACGGTCGCGAGATGGTCGAGGCTGTCGCCACCGCTTACCTCGACTATGCCGCCGCCCACCCAGCCCTCTACGAGGCCATGTTCCAACAGCCGATCGACACCGTCTTCGCCAGCGACGAGACCGCGCCCGAACTGCGTGCCGGCTTCGCCGCGCTCGCCGACGCCGTAAGCGACCCCGGCGATGGCACCAAAACCGAGGTCTTCTGGGGAGCGTTACACGGGATCAGCCTGCTTGAACGCGCCGGTCGCATGCGACCCGAGCACCGCTCGCAACGCGTTGCTGAACTCGGTACGCGCTTCAGCTAAGCAGGTGTGGACTGAGCATTGGACGGAGGTCTGAGACGCGCCTAGGGTTGATCCGCAGCCGCGCTCCGTGCTGAGAATGCGCTGTCGACGGCGTCCGCGAACTCTCGCATCGAGTGGAATTCGAGGTCATATGAGAACCCGTCTTCCGGCTCGGGGGTGGCACCCCACCCGCTTTGGTCGTGACGGCGGTTTATCCACACCGACGGCAGCCCTTCGCGCTTGGCGGGCACGTGGTCGTGGAACAGGCTCTGGGCCACGTGCAGCAGCTCGCTGCGGGCCACGCCGAGCGTTGGCAGCGTTGCCTCCAGGGCGCGGAAGTGATTCTCGGCGGGCTTGTAGCCGCCGACGTCCTCAGCGGTGATGATCGCTGCGAAGTCGCCCCTGAGTCGTTGGTTGCTGCCGTCGAAGCCAGCGCGGTGGACGTTGGAAACGATGATCAGCTGGTAGTGCGCGGCGAGCCGTGCCAGCGCTTCGGCCGAGTCGGGGAAGGCCGGCCAGGAGGGGACTGAGTCAGCCAGCCGACCGGCCCACTCGTCGCTTACCGCGCGACCGAGCGCGCTACCAGTGCGCCGAAACGACTCCGCCAGCACCTCGGGGTAGAGCGCCGTCGGCGTCTCGCGCTCAACCGCGGCCTCATTGTCGGCATAGGCGAGCAGCAGCTGCTCGTCGCTGAGCTCCAGTCCCTGCTCGTTCGCCCACGGTGACAGCACGGCGGCAATCCCCGCCTCCCAATCGATCAACGTGCCGTAGCAGTCGAAACTCAGCGCTCTGTAGGCGGTCAGGTCGAGGTCCTCACTCATGGCGAGCTCCTTGTTGAAGTCAACACCTGTCCCAAATCCTATGCCGTAGCCTTCTGCGATGGGCGACCCCATCCCCTTGCTGTTCTCCGCCTTCTGCTGGCGTTGGTGGCCTTGGGGATCTGGGCCGGCTGGCGTGACCGCAAAGTCGATTTCATTGTCAGGTGCGGCCTTCCTCGGCGATTTTGCAGGGACTCACCCAGCCACGTTCGCCGGTGCGGCGCTCGCGTTCCGTTGCCGCCGTCGCACGGCTAAGGATGTGATGATTGGTGTGTCCAGCGCGAGCAAGGAGGCATAGCCATGACTGATAACCCTGACCGGACTCCCGACGGGATATGGGACGTCGTGGTGATCGGCGGTGGCCCATCCGGGGAGAACGCCGCCCAATACGCAATCAGCGGCAGTGACCGCACCGCTGTGATCGTCGAGGCAGAGCTGGTCGGCGGCGAATGCTCGTACTGGGCATGCATGCCAAGCAAGGCGCTGCTGCGGGGGGTCGAGGTGGCGGACCTGTCCGAAGCGGTGCTCGGAACGCAGGCCCGACCAAGCCCCGCCGCAATCCAGATCATCCTGGATCGGCGCGACAGATTCACCCACAACCGCGATGACGCCGGCCAGATCGAATGGGCCGACGGCGTCGGGATCGACGTTGTCCGCGGTCACGCGCGGCTCGCGGGTGTCAGGAAGGTGGAAGTCACCGGTTCGAACGGCGCCGTCAGGCTGCTCGAAGCAAGGCATGCAGTTGTGCTGGCGACCGGATCGACCGCGGCGATCCCGCCGATCCCGGGTCTGAGAGACGCGCTCCCGTGGACCTCACGCGACGCCACCAACCTCGTTGAGATTCCCCGCCGGGTCGCGATCATCGGTGGCGGAGTGGTCGCCTGTGAGGCGGCCACCTGGCTGAAGGGACTTGGTGCTGAAGAGGTCGCAATCGTGGTCCGCTGTGAGCGCCTGCTCAGTCGTCAGGAGCCGCTTGCCGGGAAGATCCTGGCCGACGAGTTCTCAGACCGCGGCGTGGATGTCAGGCTCAGCACCGAGGTTCAACAGGTCTCCCGTCCCGATACGCGTGACACCGGCATCGGCCGCGTGCACGGCGGCCCGGTAACCGTCCAGACCAGCGGCGGCCGGCTGGAGGTCGACGAGGTCTTGGTCGCGGCGGGACGCGACCCCGCTTCAGATGACATCGGTGTTGAATCCGTCGGCCTCACGACGGACGGAACCGACGGCTACGTACGTACCGACGAGCACATGTGCGTCCTCACCACTGGGCAGTGGCTGTATGCAGTCGGCGACATCAACGGCCGCGCGCTGCTCACGCACATGGGCAAGTATCAGGCGCGAATCGCCGGGACGGTGATCGCGGCACGGGCCGAGGGGCGTGCGCTGAGCGGACCGCGATATACCGACCTCGCCGACGATCGCGCCGTACCCGGAGTGATCTTCTCGGATCCCCAGGTCGCATACGTCGGGCTCACCGAGGCGGCCGCGACCGGCCTCGGCATTGACGTTGAGACCGTCGAGTTCGACCTCGCATCGGTCGCGGGCGCCCACCTGCTGCGTGACGACTACACCGGCCGCGCGAAGCTGGTGCTGAACCGCGCGGACGACACAGTGGTGGGCGCGACGTTCGTCGGCTACGACGTGGCCGAGCTGCTGCAATCCGCCACCATCGCGATCATCGGCAAGGTACCGGTCGAAACGCTCTGGCATGCGGTTCCGGCGTATCCGACGGTCAGCGAAGTCTGGCTGCGTTTGCTGGAGACCCTCGCAGCCCGGGATCGGGCGTAGCGGCTAAGCGTTCGGTTCGTAGCCCAGCGTCAATGCCAGACTCGCAGGCAGCTCATCGGCAAACGCCGCCGCCTCGAAGTAGTCATGGTCAAGCAGCATCGGACGGTCGGCGTCGGGGGGGCGCCGCGCCGGGTTGCGTGTGTAGGATCGCGTCAGTGAATGGTCAACGCTCATTTCGGCGAGGGCTGCGCGTTGCGGCCGCGGTGTTGTGTGCAGGGGCGTTCGCGTTCGGGGCCGGCGTGCTTGTCTTCGGAACTCACAGTAGGACCCTTTCGCTGAAGTCGCCGCCGCATGCGCGCCTGGATCTGTCCGTGCAGCGACACATCGGACCGACACTGCGCGAGATACAGGCGCACTTCGCGATTTTCAGACGCCCTGCCACCGCGCACGAGCATGCGATGCTCGCGACCTTCACCGACCCGACTGGCAAACAACCCGATGTCCCCGAGTACGTGCGACAGGCGGGCGTCGTCGATGGCGTACACGTGTATTTCGTCATCTACCCAGTCTTCAAGCACGGTGCTTCCGGACCTGTAGTCGCCTACGCAATGAACGTTATCGCCGATCAAGGTAATGCCTGGACGGGCGGTAACTACCTGATCTTCCCGACGGTGATCGGGAACGGCACCCAAGACGGCACGTCTCAGCCGCAGGCATATCTCAGCGTCGTCCCGGATGGTATCCGGAGCGTGCGGTGGCACTTCACCTGCAAGCAGGCGCCAGCCGGAAGCACCTGTCAGCTTCCTTCGACGACGGCATCGGTGACAGTGCCGGTCCACGGCAACCTCGCGGTCCTCGCCCTTACGGTCTACGGAACCGCGCTCCCCACAGTAAGCACAGTCACCTGGAGCCACGCCGACGGGGCAACAACGGTGTTTAGGAACCAGGACTCGGCTGTGCCGTTCGCGGGAGCGCCACGCTGGCAAGGTTGACCGTCGCTGGCGGTTGTGTGGTCCTGGGCGCGGCTCAGGATTTGATCAGTGGTCCGGCGGCCTTCAGCACCTGTGCCTTGTCAAGCGGCTTGTCAAAGGCACCGTTTGGCACGACCGATTGACCCGTCATCAGCCCGATTGCTGCGGCGTGCCGGGCTTCGACCTGGACGATCGATCCGGCGGCGGCCAGCAGTTCCTTGCTCTTCAGCGCGGGGCCTGCACCGTTGTATGCGCCGACGCCGACATTTTCGAGCGTGTAGGCGAGCTTCAGGAAGCTCGACTCGTCGTGGACCGGGAAGCTGAAGGTCGGCATCTTGACCGGTTTGCCACCACCGGCTTTGATTGCTGCGGTGAGAGCGTCGACGTGTGCCGTCTCCTCGGCGCCGAACGACGCGGCGGTCGTCTTCGCGGCGCCGCTGAGGTTGACGCTCTTGCCCTTCACGTTGTAGAAGTTCGCCTCGAGATATTCGAGCGTGAGCGCGAAGTTGAGGATGTCAAGGTCGCTGGTGCCATCGTCTGCGAGTGCGGTTGACACAAACGGTCCCACCGCCCCGGCACCGATCACAGCGCCCGTGGCCAGCGCGCCGCGGAGGATGAAGCTGCTCCGGGTCAGGCCTTGGACTTCAACTGCACCGAGCTGTGGATCTGTCTGATTTGTCTGCATATGTTTCATCTCTGCGCTCTTCCTAGGGTCCGGGTTGGGTTAGGCGATGAACGGCTTGACCACTGCCAGCACCTGGGCCATCGACATCGGTTTGCCGAATGCCCCTTCGGGTGTCGGTGACTTCTTGGTCAGCGTGTTGAGTGTCGCCGCGTGCCGGGCTTCCACGGTGTGGATGGCGAGCGCGGCGGCAAGGATCTCCGCGCTCTGGATCCGCGGTGCCTGGCCGAGGTAGGCTGCAGCACCGAGGTTCTCTACCGTGGCCGCGAGCGTCGCAACGCCCGCTGCAGTCTTGATCGGGAACTTTCCGGTCGGTTTGGCGGCGGGCTTACCGAGCTTGCCGGCGACGACCTTGAGGGCCGCGACGTGCTCCGCTTCCTGCTGGCCAAAGGTTTTCAGCAGTGACAGCGTCGAACCGTTGAAGAGGCCGCTTGCTACGACCTTCGAGTAGAACTGGTCCTCGAGATACTCGAGCGTGAGCGCGTAGTTGACGATCTCAAGGTCCGTGTCAGACGAGGTTGAGGTCGGTGTTGTCTTGGCCGGGGGTTTGTGCGTGGTCGTCGTCGAGCTGCCGCCGCAGGCGGCGATGAACGCTGCCAGACCGGTCGCTGCGGCAGCGGACCCGATTCCCTTGCCGGCCATCCGCAGGAACCGCTTGCGCTCTACGTCGTCGCGGGCCAGCTGCCTGACGATCCCGTCTGCTTGATCTGGTGCAGGCTGATTCTGGCCTGGTGGTGTGGTGATGTCGGGCATTCGTTTCCCCTTGGTCGCGTCCCGGAGCGTGTCCGGGGTCTGCTCTCTCTACGTGTCACAGGCCCGATCAGATCAACCACCGATCGAACCGGGAGTCGTCGATCGCGCCCGCAAGCTGTCCCGTGACTGATCCGAACCCCGTGCGAAGCCGTTAACCGAACATGCACAAGAAACCGATCTATCCCTTGCTGGCGGGCGCGACGTGCGTGCTGCTGAGCGCATGTGGCGGAACCGCCACCACCATGAAAACCACGAGCGCTCACACAGGGACGGCGGCCCAGCAACCGAAGCCGGTCTCGGGTCACACCACGATCGAGATCCGCGACTTCATGTACCACCCGATGCACCTGACGGTGACGCCGGGTACGAAGGTGACCTTCCACAACGAGGACCAGACTTCACACACTGCCACGGCACTGAACGGTGCCTTTGATACAGGCACGATCAAACCGGATCAAAGCGTCACGGTGGTGCTGCGCAAGCTCGGAACCGACCGATACCACTGCCTGTTCCACGCTTTCATGATCGCCTCGATCGTGGTCAAACAGTAGGCCGCTATCGGGTATGAGGGCGCATGACGGGCAACCGCTACCAGTGGATCACTGCTTCTGGGCGGTGCGACGTGCCAGCAGCGACGCGAGCAGCAGGCCCACCTCATACAGCACGTAGATTGGTGCCGCCTCGAGCAGCATCGTCAGCGCATCGCCCGGCAGGAACGCGGCGACCGCGACGCTTGCCACAAGCGCAAGCTTGCGCCCCCGCCGTAGCTGCTGCGGTGTGAGCACCCCGGCCTGCGAGAGCCCCACGACCAGCAGCGGCACTTCAAATACGAGCCCCATTGTCAGCAGCGTGGTCGCGGCAAAGTGGTAGTACTGGCTGGCCTGGACGAGCACGTCAAACTGGCTGCTGTTGAAGTTCTGCAGGAAGTGGACCGCGGCGGGCAGCACGATCTCGTACCCGAACAGCACGCCGACGATGAACAAAGCTGGCGCGCTTGCGAGCACTGGTCGGACGCGCCGTCGCTGCTCGCCGCTCAAGGCAGGCATGAAGAACCCGTACACCTGCATCAGGATCACCGGGAGCGAGAGGATCAGCGCGAACAGCAGCGATACGCCAGCGGTAGTGGTTAGCGGCTCTCCGATTCCGAGTGTCACCGGCTGGTTTCCGCGTGGCGGCGCGGAAAGCCGCTTGGCGTCGGCGGCAAGCGCGTTTTCGATGGTCACCAACTGTGTGCGCACCGCCGCGGACTGGTGACGTGCGAGGACGCTTGTGAGCGCCTCCGTCTCACGCGCCACGTTCCGTGCCTGTATCTGCACGCGGTAGGACGCGCCGAGCGCGCCCTGTCCGGACCGCGCCTGCTGCTGCGTCTGATGATTGAGCGGAGCGTTGATCAGTGAGATCAGCAGGTGGTTCTGCCAGAAGCAGAGACCGAAGGCCACGGCGATCACTGACAGCGCGACTATGAGACGCGTCCGCAGCTCGTCGAGGTGATCAACTACAGAAAGCTGTTCCTCGTGGTTGACGCTGCCAAACGCGGTGGCCAACGCGGTCCGGAGTTGCGTCACGGACTTATGCGTCGAGCGTGTCGGATTTCACGGCCGCCAGCGGTGTCGCATCAGCATCCGGCGCTGGCGTCAACGTCTCCGTGGCCGACTGGGAGTGGACGGTTTGGTCACTCACGGCGTCCTTGAAGCCGCGCAGCCCGTCACCTAGTGAACGTCCCATCTCCGGAAGCCGCTTGGCGCCGAACACCAGCAGCATGACTACGAGCACTACTACCAGATGGATTGGATTGTCGAGTCCCATATCTGCACATCCTTTGCGGTTGTCGTCTACTGCTCATTCGCAGCGGGACGACATTCGGATCAACTGGTCCGAGCGACCACTACGGGCGTGGTGGTCGGCACCGCGGACCCACCGGCCGGTTCGGCGGTGACCAGAACCTCGTCAACGTGCTCGAAGGTACCCGGGATCCGGACCGCGCCGTCACCGCGAGACGACACGTCGAACAACGCGCTCGTGGGCTGCGGGGCACCGGTACCGTCGCGAAGCCACACCTCGTAAACACGGCCGGTTCCCAGATGCTTGAGGTGATGCACCACGAGCTCGGCATGCTTGTCGGTGACACGAACCTGAGCCTGACCGACCGAGGCCGGATAGATCTGCGTGGAGCTGCCGGCGGCGGTGATCAGGATCACCACCACCGCGGCGACCGCAGCCAGCGCCGTTGCGCCTGCGCCCAGCCTCAGCCGTGAGCGCTGCACTCGGGCCGAGGGCTGCTGCCGGGTCGACGCGTCGGCTCGCACCTGTCGCATGACATGGCGCCGCACTCGACGTGGTGACCGCATCTGCGGCACCGAGAGCGCCAACGAGTCGGTCAGCTCTCGCATCGACGCGACCTCCTCCTGGCACACGGCGCAAGTCAGCAGATGTTGCTCAAAGCGGCTCGCCTCTTCAGGCTCGAGTGCGCCGAGCACATATGGGGCGGCTTCGCCTGCGCAGTCGTGGGTGTCAGACATATTCGAATCCCGTTCTCATGATATGACCGGGGGCACCTCTGCCAGCGACACTCTTAGCTTGCCCATCCCCAGACGCATCCGGCCCTTCACTGTCCCTATCGGCAGCCCAAGCATCTCACTGATCTCCGTCTGGCTGAAGCCGCCGAAATACGCGAGTTCGATCACTCGCCGTTGAGCCTTGGGCAGATCCCGGAGCGCCTGGCGGATCCTGCGCGCCTCGTCCCGACGCTCTGCCTCCCGGTCGGTCCGGTCCGGCCCCTCGAGCTGCTCCGCTAGACCCTCATCGTTTACAGATCGGGACGACTTAGCCTGCTCACGCCGGAATGCGTCAACCGCACGATTGTGAACCACCGAAAGAATCCAGGCGCGAACAGTGCCGCGACGGCTGTCATACCGCGCGCTCGAGCGCCATACCGACAGAAACGCTTCCTGAACGATGTCCTCCGCCATCGCTTTGCGCCCGCACATCCGGTACGCGAGCGAGAACGCGACGTTCGAGTGACGGTCGAAAACGGCCGCAAACGCACGGGCATCGCCAGCGGTTGCTTGGCCCATCAGGTCCTCATCGGACATACGGGCGTAGCGCCAGCGCGCAGAAACGCCCACGGTCACCCGCCTTTAGCCCGGATCTGACGATCACTCGATGGTTTCATCCTTGCACCGTTTCACCACGCACGCTACTTGACACATATCCGTATACGCTCCGCAGCCTCGCTCGGATCACCAGCCGGCTGCATCCGCGCCTATAAGGCGCCGTCTATGGCCAGTCGCCACCTACCGGCACAGCTCCTGCCCACCTCGCTGCGTATCGTTCTCGGCGATGACGCTTGTTCGGCGCCCAAGAGGTGCACGTAATGTGTGCGACCGGCCGGACGGTTTTTCCGTCGAGGAACGCTGTGATATCAACCCTTAGCCCGATGTCACGAGGCTGCAAGATTTAGCAATGGACTGGGAACTCGTTGAGCAATGGGATGCCGAGGCAGACAGCTTTGACGAGGAGCCTGACCACGGGCTGCTGAACCCGGAAACGCGGGCGCGTTGGCGTCAAATGCTGGCGGCGGCGTTGCCTCCAGCTCCGGCCAGAATCGCAGACATCGGCTGCGGTACGGGCACGCTGTCAATACTCCTTGCCGACATGGGCTATCAGTTGGACGCGCTGGACTTCTCGCCCGCAATGTTGGCTCGGGCGAGGAACAAGGCAAGCGGGCGCGCAGAAATCGCGTTCCATCTTGGAGACGCAGCAGTCCCCTCTCTGCCACCGGAAAGCTTTGATGCCGTGCTGTCCAGGCATGTGCTGTGGGCGCTCGCCGATCCGGCAGCAGCTCTCAGAAACTGGGGATCGCTTCTGCTGCCAACGGGACGGCTCGTGCTGATAGAGGGCAGATGGCATACCGGTGCCGGACTCGCGGCTGCCGATATGCGTGCACTGCTAGCGGCGGTCGGGCGCGTCGGCGCCTTTACCGGCCTCGCCGACCCGGTTCTATGGGGCGGTGAGATCGCGGACGAGCGGTACTTGGTGCTCAGTCGAGGCTAGGGCCTTGGGTTGTCGTCGACCACCTCGCCGGCGCAGGCCTGCAGATCCGATACCAGCACCTCAACGTCGCCTCGCAGGACGACTGGCGCACGGTGCTCGAGGGCGTCGATGAGTCCTGGGGGCCGGTCACCGTGCTCGTCAACAACGCCGGCATCGCATCACCGGGATCGGTCGAGGACGTCTCCCTGGAGGAATGGGAACGTGTCGTCGCGATCAATCAGACATCAGCGGATACGAAAAGCCATCCGAGTTGAAATGGCTTTCAAAAGCCACTTTACTCCGACCCGGGCGACGCCCTGCGCTCCAGGACTCAACGCCGACGCCGAATCGAGCACAGGCGCCGCGCGGTCGTCAGCGTCCTCCAAGCCACGGACTGAGGCGGCGACAGGAACGCAACGAATCTCGGCCCCCGATAACAATGCGCTGAGGCTCGCCGCCCGCTCAAGCGGTGAGTCAACGGCGGCTCTGGCGAACACCGAATAACAGCGGGCGGGTTGAGATGCGAGCGCCAATCGTCACCAACAACGTGGCTTCGCGACTTCGACGATGTAATGCGGGGGCGAACTGAATCGGGCCATCCGTCCTTCTACCGCCACATATTCTCCACGGAACTCGGCGGCTTCAAGCGCCTGCTCGAAGAAACCAGCTTCAGCCGGCGGGATCGTACCGATCTCCACGTCGCCAAGGTGGACGCACACCGGTCCGCCATCGGAGCGAGTTAGCCATGCCTCTAGTACGGGCGCGTACCCGGCCTCTTTCCACATGGCGACGTCAAAGATCGATCTGACCCGTCCTTCCATGCCGGGAGCGAGCGTGGCGGTCAGGTACCGCCCCGGCTCAGTTGGCACCTGAAAAAAGGCTGGATCCGGAGCCTCGACGAGGCGCCTCTCGTCCATCACACCAATCCGCTGCCGAAACTCGTCGGCAAGGGCCTCATTACCCCGATAAGCGCGGAACCCCTTCAGACCGAGGCTGCCGATACGGGCCCAGTCCCTACCGCCGATCAGACCCCGCTTGGCAGGCGAGTCCCATAGGTGCTCGACCTCCATCGCCACGGTGATCGCGGTGTACGACATGCCGCGACCCGCCAGCTCCTCAGCCAGAATCGCTCGCTGCTCCTCAACCGATCGGCCGCAACCTCGGTTGCGGGCCGCTTTTGCGGCCGCTCTGCGACCCAATACGACGCGGCCGAACTTGCGTAGAAGGGTCGTCATCCCCGGTAGATGACCTGAACCTCTCATGGACGGTGGAGGAGCGACTGCCGGAATCAGGGTACGATCCCCGCCGTTGTCGATCAGACGCCGCAGCTGGTAGGCGCATCGGCGCGCGGACCGCTGATCGATCACGTCGGAGTCCTGGGCGGCTTCGAGCATTTCAGAGGCCTCTCGGAGGCGCCCGTTCGCGGTTAGCAGCGCGGCCGCGGCGAGGCCGCCACGAATTTCGACGAAGTGATCGGCGCTGGCATAGCGTTCGGCGATACGGCAGCCGTGGCGGATGACGAGATCCGCTAGTTGGCGCGCCACCTCCACGGCATCCGTGCGGTTTCCCACAAGTAGGTTGTAGCTGTCACCCGCACGGTTCGACTCATCGTCGTCCTGATCGTTCCAAACATCGTCGACCCCAGTCGGGTCGCGATCGATGTCGAGCGTACCGTCAGGAGCGAGGGGGGAGCTCGTCATCGCCAGGTCGTAACGACAGGTGAGTGGTGCGAGTTCGCGCACGAGTTCAGACCCGACGCCGACTTCCATGCCTCGAATCGCGAGTTTGTTCCCGAAGATCATGTACCAGCCGTGGATCGCCACCGTCGCCTCGAACCCCGAGTCCAGGGTCCGCGTGAGTGCGACGAACACCTCATGATCACGATGCGCGGCATCGATCATCGACCAACCACGCGGTGAGAGTCGCGCCAGCAGCTCCGTGGTCAGCACCGCCCCCAGTTCTCGATGCTCGGTGATAGCGCGCCCCCAAACTCCGGTTGCTGTCATCTCTCACCCGCGGATGTTCGCGGGGTGCTGCACTTTTCACGCAAACAACCACGCGCGCGCAGCCGCGTGTGTCGCTTGCAGCAATGCCGGCAGCAGGGCTCGAACCTGCGCGCTTCGGATTAAAAGTCCGCTGCTCTACCAACTGAGCTATGCCGGCGCGGGTACCGATGATAGTTCCGTAGGATGCGCGGATGGAAGCCAGAGACGTGCGGCTCGACGATGCCGCGTACGAGACGCTGGTGGAGCGCAGCCGTGAGCTGGCGCCGCTCGGCTCGGTGAACAGCGCTGAGCTGCCGTTGGACGAGCGCGCACAGCAGGCGCTTGTGCGGATGACGGAACGGCTGAGGAACACCTACCCCTACGGTGATCCGCACTACATCGGGCAAATGCTGAAGCCGCCGCATCCGGTCGCGTGGGCTGCGTATGCGACCACGATGCTGCTGAACCCCAACAATCACGCGCTCGACGGCGGCCCGGCGACGGCCGCGATGGAGCGCGAGGCAGTCGATCAGATCGCGACCATGTTCGGCTTCCAGACGCATCTCGGACACCTCACCTCGTCGGGCACGATCGCGAACCTGGAGGCGCTGTGGGTTGGCCGCGAGTCGCGTCCGGGACAGGTGACGCTGTCCGGCGCCAACGCGCACTACACGCACGCTCGCATGTGCGAGGTGCTTGGCGTCGAGCACGAAACGGTGCCGCAGGACCAGCGCGGAGCGATGAGCCTCGAATACCTCGAGCGGCGGCTGGCGCAGGGCGGCGTCGGCACCGTGGTCGCGACCCTCGGCACCACCGGGCTGGGCACGGTTGAGCCGGTCGATGAGATCCTCACGCTGTGCCGCGAGTACGGCGCACGGCTGCATGTGGATGCGGCCTACGGCGGCTTCTTTTCGATCATCGCCGACGGACTGTCGCCCGGCGTCAGGCCCGAGCCGTTCAAGGCCGTGGCCGGCGCCGATTCGATCGTCGTCGATCCCCACAAGCACGGCCTGCAGCCCTACGGTTGCGGCTGCGTGCTGTTCTCGGACCCCAAGGTCGGGCGTTTCTACGCGCACGACTCCCCCTACACCTACTTCACCTCGTCTGATCTGCATCTGGGTGAGATCAGCCTCGAGTGCAGCCGCGCCGGGGCGGCAGCGGCCGCGCTGTGGACCACGCTGCAGGCGCTGCCGCTGACCCGTGACGGACTGGGAGGCTACGTCGCCGGCGCGCGCGAGGCGGCCCTGAAGGTCGCGGCTGCAATGAACGCGAGGACCGATCTGAAACTCGTGGTCGAGCCCGATATCGACATCATTTGTCCGTTCGCGGCACACACGCGCACCTCCGAGATCACAGCCGCGAGCGAGCGCGCCTTCGACACCCTCGCAGTGGACGGATGGCACACCGCGAAGTTCCGGGTCGACTCGGACTGGCTCGCAGCCAGGTATCCCGAGATCGAGGTCGACAGTGACGACGTCACGACCCTACGGATGTGCCTGATGCGACCCGAACAAGCGATGATCGCGGACGAGATCGCCGCGGTCGTCGGATCGCACCTGAGCCCGCGTTAGGGCAGCAGCAGGTCAGCCGAAACGCACCTGAACCCGCGCTCGGACAGCAGCCGTCGGCCGAAACGCATCTGCACCCGCGATAGCGCGGCAGCCGGTCAGCCGCGGTAGGCGGTGAGTTCGATCTCCACCAGCATCCGTGGATCGATCAACCCGGAGACCTCGACCATCGTGAACAGCGGCCGCACCTGCCCGAAGACCTCGCCATGCGCGCGCCCAACCTCGGCCGCGCGCGAGATGTCGGTGACGTACGCGCGGGTCTCGGTCACATGCTCGATACCGAGCCCGGTGCGCGCGAGCTCAGCCAGCAGCTTGCGGAAGATCTCGATCGCTTGTTCGTAGGGGGTCATCCCGATGACGCACCCGGACCGATCTACTGAAGTAGTTCCGCCGATCTGGACGAACGGGCCCGCCTCGACCACGCGGCTGAACGAGAACTCGAGCTCATAGGGCGACGGCGGGTCACCGGCGAGCCGCCTGATTTCAGGCATTTCAGACATCCCGACACACTACTGCCCCCTGCTCAATCAGTGGCGGAAGTGGCGATGCCCGGTGAACACCATCGTCGCGCCGGCGGCGTTGACGGCGTCGATCGTGAGCTCGTCACGGATCGATCCGCCGGGCTGGATCAGCGCTGCCACGCCCGCGTCCAGCGCGAGCTGGGGGCCGTCCGGGAAGGGGAAGTACGCGTCCGAGGCGAGCACCGTGCCGGAAACGTCAACCACCGACTTCTCGACCGCGATGCGGACCGAATCCACGCGGCTCATCTGCCCGGCGCCGAGCCCGACGGTGGCATTGTCCTTGGACAGCACGATCGCGTTGGACTTCACGTGCTTGCAGACCTTCCAGGCGAACAGCAGCTCGGCCCACTCAGCCTCGGTCGGCTGGCGCTCGGAGGCGACCGTCATCGTCGCGCGGTCCTCGGCGGACAGGTCGCGATCCTGGACCAGCATGCCGCCGATCACCTGACGCATCGCCGGTTCGCAGATGGCCTGTGCGAGCCGTGTCTCGCGGTCGTCGAGGATCCGCAGGTTCGGCTTCACCTTCAGCACCTCAAGCGCGTCGTCATCGAATCCGGGAGCGAGCAGCAGCTCCAGGAACTGCCCCACGATCGCCTCGGCCGCAGCCTTGTCAACGCGCCGGTTCAGCACGATCACACCGCCGAACGCTGACGTCGGGTCCCCGGCGAACGCGCGCTGGTAGGCCTCCACGGCCGTGCTTCCGAGCGCCACCCCGCAGGGGTTGTTGTGCTTGACGATCACGCACGCGGGCTCGCTGAACTCGCTCAGCACCAGTCGCGCCGAGTCGAGGTCGAGCAGGTTGTTGAACGACAGCTGCTTGCCGTGCAGCTGCTCAACGTTGGAGAGCAGGTGCGCCCTGGCGCCGATGCGCGTGTAGTAGGCCGCTGACTGGTGCGGGTTCTCACCGTAGGAGAGCTCGCGGTCCTGCTCATAGCTGACGGTGCGGACCGGCGGGTGCTTGCCGCCGCTGAGCTGGAACCACTGTGAGATCGAGCTGTCGTAGCGGGCGGTGTAGACGAACGCGTCACGTGCGAGCGATTCCCGTGTCTCGATTGAGAGCTTGCCTGCCGTGCCCCGCAGCTCCTCGAGAATCTCCTCGTAGCGCTCGGGCGACACCACCGGTGCCGCGTACAGATAGTTCTTCGCCGCGGCGCGGATCATCGTCGGGCCGCCGATGTCGATGTTCTCGATCACTTCGGCGTCGGAGACACCCTGACGCGCGACGGTCTGCTCGAACGGATAGAGGTTCACGCACACGAGGTCGACCGGCTCGACCTCGTTGTCTGCGGCGGCGGCCACGTGCGCGGGGTCCGAACGCACCGCCAGCAGCCCCGCGTAGAGCTTCGGGTTGAGCGTCTTTACGCGCCCGTCCATGATCTCCGGGAAGCCGGTGAGGTCGGTGATCCCACGCACCGGAATCCCGGCGTCGGTCAGCGCCTTCTGGGTTCCGCCGGTCGAGACCAGCTCCACGCCGAGTTCCACCAAGCCACGCGCGAACTCCACGATTCCGGTCTTGTCGGAGACCGAAAGCAACGCCCGAGCGACCCTCACCTCGCCCGGATCAGCGGCCTGCAGCGTCTTGTCGGATGCGATCTCGGAACTCATGGCGCCGACTTTATCGGCCTTCTCGGCTCCGGCGTGAAGTCAGCGTCGCGATCCACGACAATTGCGCGCCACTCAACCGCCGCCGCCACCTCAGCTGGTGCGCAAACGTCGTTATATAGCGCTGCGGCGCCAATCGATGGCGGCGCGAGGCTCGATTGGCGCGCGGATGTCGTTTTGGGTCCCCGGCGTGCGGAACGGCGCTACACGCCGCGACCATACGGGCGTTCGGGGCCGGCTGTGCTGACTGTGGCTCGCCGGCCGGCAGCGCAGCATCCGGAGATCAGGTGTGGGTCGCGGACGCCGCCGCAAGCAACTGCGGCTATCGAGCTGCGGCGATCTGCCTCACGGCCGCGGGCAGCAGCTCGTGTTCGATCGCGTGTAGTTGCGGAAGTACATCGTCGCTGCTGCTGGCGTGTGGCAGCTCGATCGCGCGCTGCATGATGATCGGGCCGGTGTCGACGCCCTCGTCGACGAAGTGGACGGTGACGCCGAACACCTTGACCCCGTAGGCGAGCGCCTGCCCGACCGCGTCGAGCCCCGGGAACGCGGGCAGCAGCGAGGGGTGCACGTTGATCACGCCGCGCGGGAAGCGCTCCAGGAACACGGGCTTCAGGATCTGCATGTACCCGGCCAGGACCACCAGCTGAGCGCCCTGCTCGAGTAGCCAGTCGGCCATCGCGCTGTCACGGGCGCTGCGGTCGTCCCCGTACTGCGAGGCCGGGAACACGTTCACCGCAATTCCGGCCCGACGGGCGCGCTCGAGCGCCTGCGCGTCGGGTTTGTCGGAGCCGACAGCGACGATCCGCACGCCGTCGCGGCCGTGCAGTTGGTCGATCAGCGCCTGCAGGTTGGTGCCGGTGCCGGAGGCCAGCACCGCGACCTGAAGCTCAGGCACCCGTGGGGACCATCGGCAGTTCGTGCTCGAGCGCGAACTTGCCGCCTGAGTCCTCGCTGCCGCTGAGCGGGTAGTTGCCGGTGAAGCAGGCGTCGCAGTGTTCGGTGGGAGCGCCCTTGATCGCCTCGTACACGCCCTCGATGCTGAGGTAGTTCAGCGAGTCGGCGCCGACCTCGGCCGCGACCTCGGCGGGGGTACGGTTGTGAGCGATCATCTCCTCGCGCGTGGACATGTCGATCCCGTAGTAACAGGGGTGCTTGATCGGCGGCGCGGTGATCCGCAGATGCACCTCGGCGGCGCCGGCGTCGCGCAGCATCTGCACGATCTGGCGGGTGGTGTTGCCGCGCACGATCGAATCGTCGACGACCACCAGACGCTTGCCGCCCACGACCTCGGGCAGCGGGTTGAACTTCAGCCGCAGCCCGTGCTTGCGCAGCTGCTGCCCGGGCTGGATGAAGGTGCGGGCGACGTAGCGGTTCTTGATGAAGCCGTCGTCGGTTGGCAGCCCGGATGCGCGCGCGACGCCGCGGGCCGCGGCGTTTCCGGAGTCGGGCACCGGGATCACCAGGTCCGCGTCGACCGGCGACTCACGCCACAGGATCTCGCCCATCCGTGCGCGGCTGACCTGCAGGCGCTGGCCGCCCATCACCGAGTCAGGACGCGCGAAGTAGATGTGCTCGAACACGCAGAAGGCTTTGCGCTGACCGCCGAGCACCACCCGCGAGTGCATCCCGTTCTGGTCCAGGGTCACCATCTCCCCCGGCTCGACCGGCCGCACGTGGGTGGCTCCGATCAGGTCGAAGGCGCAGGTCTCGGAGGCGACGCAGTACACCTCGCGCTTGCCGTCCTCGCTCGGCATCTTGCCGATCGATAGCGGCCGCAGGCCCTGCGGGTCGCGGAACGCGACCACTTTGCTGCCGGTCATCACGACCGTCGAGAACGCGCCCTTCAGCCGCGGCAGCACGTCCGCGACCGCATCCTCGAGGTCGTCGGACGGATGCGTGGCCAGCAGCGCGGCGATGATCTCCGAGTCCGAGGTGGAGCGGAACGGGACGCCCTCAGCGCGCATCTGCGCGTGCAGCGCGACCGCGTTGATGAGGTTGCCGTTGTGCGCCAGCGCGATCGTGCGGTGGTCGTCGCGGACGATCGGCTGAGTGTTCTCCCAGGCCGACGAGCCGGTCGTCGAGTAGCGCGTGTGGCCGATCGCGAGGTCGCCGATCAGCGATCGCAGCATGTGCTCGTCAAAGACCTGCGATACGAGCCCCTGTTCGCGGATCGCGAGGATCGAGCCACCGGCCGGTGCGGTCGCGATCCCGGCCGATTCCTGGCCGCGATGCTGAAGCGCGTAGAGCGCGAAGTACGCGAGCCTGGCCACGTCCGAGCCGGGCGCGTAGATACCAAACACGCCGCACTCGTCGCGCGGGCCGTCGCGATGATCGTCAGACGTTGCCATCGTGTGACTCTGCCCGCAGCTTAGCGGAGCAGCTCCGGGATTCCGTCGGTGTGGGCGGCCAAAAGCTCGGAAACTGGGACCTCAAGCAGGTCCCGTATGTGCAGTGCGTCGCCTCCGACCTCACCGACAACCGTGACCGACGCCTGTGCCGAGAGCTCTTGCAGCTCGTCCTCGGAGCCGGTCACCAGAAAGCCTGTACCGAAGTCCTCGCCGAACGGGTCAAGCCCTTCCGGCAGGTCTACGGTGGCGCCGTTGCCGCCCGCGATGCAGGCCTCCGCGAGCGCGACCGCGAACCCGCCCTCGGCGATGTCGTGGGCGCTGCGCAAGCGCCCGCAGCGAACCCCGTCACGGACCGCTGCGTGGGTCTCGCGCAGCGTGACGATGTCCTTTTCGGGCAGCGCGCCCTGTGGCGCACTGCCTTGGAGCTTCGCGATCTCAGACCCGTCACGGCTCGGGTTGAAGTCGCCGATCAGCGCGATCATCTCCCCCGGCTGTTTGAAGCCGAGCGTGCCGGCGCGGCGGGCGTCGGGCAGCTTGCCGACCATGCCGACCACCGGGGTCGGGAGGATCGGGCCGTCGGGCGACTCGTTGTAGAGGCTGACGTTGCCGCCGACCACCGGTACGTCGAGCTCACGGCAGGCCTGCGCGAGCCCGTCGATCGCCTCCGACAGCTGCCAGGCGACGTGCGGCTTCTCGGGGTTGCCGAAGTTCAGGCAGTTGGTGAGGCCGAGCGGCTCGGCCCCGGCACAGGCGAGGTTGGCGGCGCATTCATACACGGCCTCTGCCGCCCCCTGTCGCGGGCTCACCGCCACCCGGCGTCCGCTGCCGTCGATTGAAATCGCGATCGCCGGGATCGGCGCGTCCCGCTCGTCGGACTGCTTGGACAGCACCGGCAGCGCGAGCACAGCAGCGTCGGCCTGCTCGGGGCGGCGCACGGTGCGCGACTGCACAACCGGGTCGTATTGCTCGAACACCGCGCGTCGCGATGCGATGTTGGACGAGGCCAGCAGCTCCTTCAAACTCGATGCCGCATCGGCATCGGGGTCGAGGCGTCGCGGGGAGGCGGCGTAGATCGGCTCGGCGGGCTGCTCGGGGTAGATGTCGTAGAGCGGACAATCGTCGACCAGCAGCGGCACCGGCAGTTCCCCGACCAGCTGCTCACCCTTGTAGATGCGGAACACGCCACTGTCGGTCACGGTCCCGATGGCGGTCGCAGGGGTCTCCCACTTCTGGCAGACGGCCAGCACCTGATCGAGTTTTTGCGGCTCGACCACGCACAGCATCCGCTCCTGCGATTCGGAGACCATGATCTCGAACGGCTCCATGTCGGGCTCGCGCAGCGGTACCTTGGCGACGTCGATCTCGAGCCCGACACCGCCCTTGGAGGCCATTTCCGACGCGGACGAGGTCAGTCCGGCCGCACCCAGATCCTGCAGTGAGGCGAGCAGCTCGCGGTCGAGCAGCTCCATGCAGCACTCCATCACCTTCTTCTCGGTGAAGGGGTCGCCGATCTGCACGGTCGGACGCTTGGAGTCGTCCTGGTCGGTCAGCTCGGCGGAGGCGAGCACCGACGCGCCGCCGATACCGTCACGCCCGGTGAGCGCGCCGAACAGCAGCACCACGTTGCCGATCCCGGCGGCGGCGCTTGAGGTCAGTCGCGCGTGCGGAGCGATCCCTACGGCCATCGCATTGACCAGGCAGTTCTGCTCGTAGCTCGGCTCGAAGTAGATTTCGCCGCCGACGGTGGGAACGCCGATCGAGTTGCCGTAGTGGCCGATTCCGGCGACTGCGTGTTCGAGCAGGAAGCGCGAGCGCGGCGAGTCCGCGATCTCCCCGAAGCGCAGCGAGTCGAGTACCGCGATCGGCCGCGCGCCGACCGCGAAGATGTCGCGCAGGATTCCGCCGACGCCGGTGGCGGCGCCCTGGAACGGCTCGACCGCGGAGGGGTGGTTGTGGGATTCGACCTTGAATGCGATCGCGATCCCGTCGCCGACGTCGACCGCTCCGGCGTTCTCGCCGGGACCGACGAGCACATGCTCGCCCTCGGTCGGAAGCCGCCGCAGCAGCTTCTTGGAGTGCTTGTAGGAGCAGTGCTCCGACCACATCAGTGAGAGCATCGCCAGCTCGACGGTGTTGGGTTCGCGCCCGAGCCCTTCGACGATCAGCGCGTATTCGCTGTCGGTGAGCCCGAGCTCGCGGTATGTCGGCTCGCTCATACGCGCTCCTGTGCTGGGTGAGCTGGACGAATTTCGGACGCTGGACGTCCGAAATTCGTCCACCTCGCGGTAATTGCGGTCATGTCGTGACTCCCACGGATGCGGCGATCGACTCGAAGATGCGCAGGCCGTCGGTGGAGCCGGTGAGCGCGTCGACCGCGTGCTCGGGGTGGGGCATCATCCCGAACACGTTGCCCTGCTCGTTGATGACGCCGGCGATGTTGTCCTGCGAGCCGTTGGGGTTGTGGCCGGGTGCGTACTTCAGCAGCGGCTCTACCGGCGTCGGTGAGTGGTAGCGCCCGGTGGTGTGCTTGACCGGGATCGACAGCCGCGGCGGGCATTGCGAGGTGAAGGCGGTGTCGGTTGTGACGACGTCGAGCTCAACCTGGCGGAAGACAAACTTGAGGTGGTCGTTGACCAGCAGCGCTCCGGGCAGGAGCCCGGCCTCGCAGAGGATCTGGAAGCCGTTGCAGATCCCGAACACGAGCCCGCCCTCGCGTGCGAACTCGATCACCGAACCCATGACCGGCGCGAACCGTGCGATCGCGCCCGCACGCAGGTAGTCGCCGTAGGAGAACCCGCCGGGGACCACGACCGCGTCGACGCCGTGCAGGTCGGTGTCGCCGTGCCAGAGCAGCTCGGCCTCGCCGACGCGGGCGGCAGCGAGCTGTGCGTCAACGTCGTCGCAGGTTCCGGGGAAGCGGATGACGCCGAATTTCATGCTGGTTGTGATGTGTCGTGTGCTTGAACGAGACCGGTCGGCGCCATTTAGTGCTCGACGCCTTCGACGATCTCGTAGTCCTCGATCAACGGGTTCACCAGCAGCCGCTCACACATCGCGGGAAGCTGTGAGGGGTCGTCCACGTCGAGTTCCACCAACCGCCCGATGTGCACGTTCGAGACGCCGCTGAAGCCGAGTGCCGGCAACGCGCGCTCAACCGCCTGGCCCTGGGGATCGAGGATCCCGGCCTTGGGCCTGATCAGCACACGCGCGCGCATCAGGACCCGGAGTCGCTGTCGTCGCCGACTGGTGCTCCCGCTAGAGCACCAGTCAAGGAAAGCCACTGATCGAAGCTCTGGCCGGTGATCCG
This sequence comes from uncultured Actinomycetota bacterium, assembly GCA_963737115.1. Taxonomy (GTDB): domain Bacteria; phylum Actinomycetota; class Thermoleophilia; order Solirubrobacterales; family Solirubrobacteraceae; genus Palsa-465. The sequence continues at coordinate 199,442 of CAVTRM010000011.1, read as the reverse complement.
CTCGTAGGCCTCGATGTACTTGGCGCGGGTCTTGGCGACGACGTCGGCGGGGATCTCCGGCGCGGGCGCAGTCTTGTCCCAGCCGGTTGAGGTAGCCCAGTCGCGCACGATCTGCTTGTCGAAGCTCGCCTGTCCGCGTCCCGGCTCGTAATCGTCGGCGGGCCAGAAGCGCGAGGAGTCGGGGGTGCAGACCTCGTCGCCGAGCGTCAGCTTGCCGTCTGCGTCGAGGCCCATCTCGAACTTGGTGTCGGCGAGGATCACACCGCGTTCGCGTGCGTGGTCGGCTGCGAACTTGTAGACGCCGAGTGCGGCGTCGCGCAGCTGTTCGGCCATCGCGCGATCGCCGATCAACTCGACCGTCTGCTCGAAGTTGATCGTCTCGTCGTGGCCCTCTTCGGCCTTCGTCGAGGGCGTGTAGATCGGCTCGGGGATCTTGTCGGACTCGATCAGGCCCGCGGGAAGCTTGATCCCGGAGACGGTGCCGGTCTTCTGGTAGTCCTTCCAGCCCGAGCCGGTGATGTAGCCGCGGACGATCGCTTCGACCGGCAGCATCTTCAGCTTCTTGACGACCATCGCGCGACCCCGGACCTCGTCCGGTACGCCGTCGGTGACCGAAACCACATGGTTCGGGATCAGGTCCTGGGTCTGTGTGAACCAGAAGTAGGAGATGCCGGTCAGAACCGCGCCCTTGTCCGGGATCGGGTTCGGATGCACCACGTCGTAGGTCGAGGTGCGGTCGGAGGCGACGAGCAGCAGCTCATCGCCAAGGTCGTAGATATCGCGAACCTTGCCGGACGCGATCAGCTTGAGATCGGTGAGCGCTGCCATGGCTCCGATGCTAGCGGGGCGTCAGGCATCGTCCCGTTGCTGGCGGGCTTGGCGGTTCGGTCAGTTTGTCCCAGGCGGTGCGCCTGTGGGCCGCTAGGTTAACGACTTACCTGTAAAGCTCAGCGGCGGGTGCGGGAAGCTTCCGCCTGCCACCGATGAGAATGGAGACTTGATGACCAAGGTCATTGGCCGACCTACGCGGCTCACGCTGCTGCTGATCGCGATCATCGCGGCACTCATATTGGCGGGCTGCGGTGGTTCCAGCAGCTCCGGTGGCGGCTGGTCAGCCGCACAGAAGCAAAAACTTGAGAACGTGATCGGCGGGGAGCTGCACGCAGCCGCCGGAAAGCTCGACGGTCCGCTGAAGGCCGACCTCAACGCGGTCAAAGAGTGCGTGGTGAATGAGCTGACCACGCACTTCTCTCCGACCTCCGCGAACAGCGGCGCCGTGAACAAGGCGCTCAAGGGCGCATGCGGCAACGAGGAGAAGAAGGCCGAGGCGGCGATCACGGCCGCGGCCAACAAGGCCGCGCAGAAGCTCACCACCGGCACCACCGGTAACTAGTCGCTGGGCGAGGGCCCACTGAGTCGGCGCGATCGGCTCAGAGCTGGCCGAACTTCGTCAGAGGCTCAGAAGTCGCTGAGCCGGGTCAAACGTTCCGAGAGCAGCTGCGCCGGCCGCGGCAGGCTGGCCAAGGTACCGGCCCAAACCATTGAGATCTGGCGCTCGAGCCGGATATCTTCCAGGCGCCGCACCGAGAACTCGCTCGGAACCGCGCTGATCGACGCCAGCGCTGGAATACCCAGCGCGGCTGAGACCTCGAGCATCGCCTGCGTTGTACCGAGGCGCGCGCGTGGAGTTGGGCGGTGGCGGATGCCGTGGTGCTCCATGGCTACGGCGAGCATGCGTGAGCTGTGCTCCCAGGGATCGCGCTCGATCAGTTCCGCGGCGCGGAACTCGCGCAGCGGCACCTCGTCGTAGCGTTCCCACTCGTGTCCCGGAGGAACCGCGAGCACCAGCTCGTCGTCCCACAGCGGTCGCTCGTTCAACTCGTCGGCACTGGGGGTGAGCGTGTCGGTGGCGACGATGCCGATGTCTACGCGTCCCTCGGGAATCAGCCTGCGAACGACGCGCGAGTTGGCGGTCAGCACCTCCACTGACAGCCACGGATCGCTGTTTGAGAGGTCGACGAGAATCTCCGTCAGCCGCACGTCGGCGACCAGCGACGTACATCCGAGCCGCGCGACGGAGCCACGCAATGCAGAAGCCGCGGCTGGCGAGGTGATCAGGTCGTTGACGGTGTCGGCGCTGGCCAGCACGCGCTGGGCGGCGTTGTAGAGCTGCTCACCGGTCGGCGTGAGGGTGACCCCGCGAGGGGTGCGATTCAGCAGTTCGGAGCCGGTAATTGCCTCCAGCATGCGGAGGCGCTTGGACATTGCCGGCTGACTCATGTGCATCACACGAGCAGCTTCTCCAATGGAGCCAAGCTGGGCTGCCAAGCAAAAGGAGCGAAGCTCCGAAAGCTCGGGCTCACGCATAGGGACGTACACACTCTCCCGTTCCGTCACAGCGTGAGCGTAAACGAGAAGGACGCGGAAAGCGCTATCGAATGTTCGCCGGGACCTACAGATCCGGTCGCGTTACGGCACCTTGACTAGCAGATACGGCGGCGCCACCGGAGCGAGGCTTGATTTTGGTGCGGGATCCGAGAGTTTCGGATTGCCGGACCGGGGATGCCAAATCCCCCGTTGAAACTCTTGATTTTCAGCCAACCTTGGTGCCCATTTTGGAAATTCCTTTCAAACTCGTTTTGATTCTTATCGCGGCTTCCGAGACGCTCGGATTGCCGGTACTGGGCTTCTAAATGCCCTTGTGAACTTTCATCTTTCAGCCAACCTTGGTGCCCATTTGGAAATTCCTTTCGAAGTCGATTTGATGCTTGTCGCGGCTTTGGCGCGGTTACCGAGAGGCTCGGATCTCCTTACCGGGGCCGCCGCACGGCCCTCTAAATTTCGATTCAGCCAACCTTGGTGCCCATTTTGGGATCCCTTCAAAAGTGGTTTTGACGCTTGCAACCGGCGACCAAGCGCCGGTTCCTGTCATACAGAATGATCCACGCGGGCTGTTTCCGGTAGACGTTGATTCGACATGACGGGCATAACCAGGGGTTAGGACCTTTACGATTGTCAGGCGTGTGTGCACCCGTTTTCTCTAGCTAAGTCAGGTCCAGTTGACTTTGTTTGATCTCCGTCCGCTCAGATCACCGACGTTCCGCCGCCTCGCGGCCGCCTACCTAATCAACGAGTTCGGAACCTGGATCGGCGAGCTCGCGCTCGCGGTCCTCGTCTTCGATCGCACCGGAAGCGCGCTGGCAACCGCAGGCTTGTTCCTGGCGTTGCGCTTCCTGCCATCACTGGTAGCCCCGCTGGCCACCAGCTGGGTGGAGACGATGAAGCCGCACCTGCTGCTGCCGGCGCTGTATCTGCTCGAGGCGGTGCTCTATGCCGCGATCGCGATCCTCGCTTCGCACTTCTGGTTGCCGGTCGTGCTGTTGCTCACCGCGCTGGATGGAGCGGTGGCGATCGTCGCCAAGGCGCTGACCCGCAGCGCCAACGCGAACGAACTGCTGAAGCGAGACCTGCTGCGCGAAGGCAACGCAATCCTGAACATGGGCTTCATGATCGCCAGCGCACTCGGCCCGGCGCTGGCCGGTGCGCTCTTGGCGTGGAAGGGCGCGGGCATCGCGCTGGCGGTTGACGCGGTCACCTTCGGCGTCGCAGCATTGATCATCTTCACCGCCACCGGCCTACATGTGGAGAGCGATCACGAGGCGGGCGCCGGTGGTCGCCTGCGGTCCGGCCTCACCGTGATATCGGAGAACCCGACGCTGAAGTGGCTGCTGGTGGCGTTCGGGGTGGTGCTGTTCCTGTTCTCGGTCGCAGTGCCCGTCGAGGTGATCTTCGCAAAGCAGATCCTGCATGCCGGCGATCGTGGCTACGGATTTATGCTCGGCTCCTGGGGGGTCGGCATGATCATCGGCGGCGTGATCTACGCCGGCGCCAGCCGCATCAACAACGTGACGCTGCTGCTGGCCGCGGCGATGCTGAACGCGGCCGGGTATGGGGGCCTTGCCGTGTCGGACACCCTGCTGGCGGCGTGTGCGTTCTCGGTGCTCGGCGGGATCGGCAACGGCATCGGCGGAATCACCGCGATCACCGCAATTCAGCAAGCGATCCCGCTGACCGCCCAAAGCGTGGTGATGGCGGTGTTCGAGACGATCAACCAGGCCGCGCCGGCGCTGGGCTTCGTCGTAGGCGGCGCCGTGGCCGCGCTCGGCGATGCACGTGACGCGTATGCGGTGTCCGCGATCGGCGTCGCGATCGTAATTGTGGGCGCGTGCGTGCTGATCGGTATGTCGAGGTATGCGAGAGTTCGTAGACCACCCCCGCACGCTCCGGGGGAGGGACCGATGACAGAACCTTCCACGAGCTCCGACCCAGACGTTCGGATCGCGCCCTGGTGGAGCGATCGCAGGCTGCTCTACGCCGCCGTAGCGGACACGTTGCTGCTCGCCGTCGCGGTGGTAATTGCGATCAGGATCAGTGATCAGGCGAACTGGGACCTCACCCTTCTGGCGATCATCATCGCGCTGGCGGTTGGCAGCGAGCTGCTGGCGGTTTGGGTTTCGGAGAGCCAGGTGTTCGTGTCCGGCAGCTTCCTTGGAGTGATGCTGGCCGCGGTCGTGCTCGGGGGAACGCCGGGCGCGATCGTCGGCGTGATCACGATCGGGGTCGGCTGGCTGCGCTCACGCGAGGCCTCCTACAAGCTGCTGCATAACCTCGCCAACTACGCGCTGTTCCCGCTGATAGCCGGACTAGTGCTGCATGCGCTGGTGCAGGCGACGGGCGACAAACCACCGGACAACGCCGACTACTACCTGCTGGTGATGCTGACGTTCCTGGTCGGCCTGGCTGTGAACCTCGCGCTGACCCACGCCTACGTGATCTTCGCGCTACGCGAGCCCTGGCGGGAAAGCCTCGCGGGGCTGCAGCCGATCATCGCGCCGGAGCTGGCCACGGCGGTGCTGACCCTGATCTGCGCATACCTGGTGCTGAACGTCGGTCCCACCGCGCTGATCCTCGCTGGGCTGGTGCTCGGGCTGTTCCAGTACCTCGTCGGTGAGCTGCTCAAATCCCGTGCCCGCGCCGAGGTGCTGCGGATCCAGGCCACGACCGACATGCTCACGGGGCTGTTCAATTACGCCCACTTCCTTGATTTGCTGCAGCTGGAGATCGCCGAGGCGGCCGCAAAGCACCAGCAATTCGCGGTGTTGTTGCTCAACCTTGACCACTTCAAGGACGTGAACGACACGCTCGGGCACGAGTACGGCAACCAGCTGCTTCAGCAGCTTGCGCCGCGCCTGGCCGAGCACGCCGGCGAAGGCGCCGTGCTCGCGCGCTTCGCGGGCGACAGCTTCGTGGTGGTGCCCGCGGTCAGGACCGCTGATCCGGCGGAACTGGATGTGATTGCAAATGAGCTGCGCGCGTCGGTGCGCGAGCCGCTCACCGTCGGCGAGGTCACGATCTCAGTGAACGCCAGCATCGGGATCGCCTGCTACCCGCAGGACGGAACCGACGCCACGACCCTGCTGCGGCGTGTCGACATCGCCATGCACGACGCCAAGCAGCAGCGCGACACCCACAACTTCTACGACCCCGAACGCGACCATCACTCGGCACTACGGCTGTCGCTGCTCGGAGACTTCCGTGATGCGCTTGAGTCCCCAGACCAGATCGTGCTGGTCTACCACCCGATCGTGGATGTCGCCGGCGGCCGCCTGGGCGGCGCCGAAGCGCTGGTGCGCTGGCATCATCCAGAACTCGGGATGTTGACCCCGGCCGCGTTCATGGAGCCGGTCGAACACACCGAGCTGATCGGCCCACTCACCGCCACGGTGCTCGACCGTGCGATAAGCGACGCGGTCCGCTGGGAGCGCGAGGGCCTGGAGCTGAGCGTGTCGGTGAACCTCTCAGTCCGCAACCTCTACGACAACTCGCTGGCCGCGTTGGTACAAGAGACGCTGGACCGCCACGGCCTGCCGGCGCAGCGGCTGAAGCTGGAAATCACCGAGTCGATGTTCGTCGCCGATCTCCCCCGCGTCCTGACCACATCGCGTGAGCTGCGCAAGCTCGGGGTACGGCTGGCCGTCGACGACTTCGGAACCGGCCACGCCTCCTTGGCGAACCTGCGCCTGCTGCCCGTCGACGAGCTGAAGATCGACCGCTCATTCGTGACGCCGATGCTGCAGGAGTCGAGCGACATGGTGATCGTCCGCTCCACGATTGAACTCGGGCACGCGCTGGGGCTGCTGGTCGTGGCCGAGGGGGTCGAGCAGCGCGAGACCTTCGAGGTTCTCGGAGCGCTGGGCTGTGACCGCGCCCAGGGTCACTACTTCTCCACGCCGCTGCCCGCCGACGAGTTCCTCAGCTGGGCGGGGTCGTTCAGCGCTGTTTAGACGTCGAGGGCGGTTTCCGGGGGAGCTTTGCGGGGGCGGTTTCCAGGGAAGCTTGCCGGGGACGCTTTCGCGCTTCGCTCGCAGGCGCGCCCAGGCGACCGCGCCACCGCCGTGCCCCGCGCGGTCCGCTCGTCTTGCCTTACCTTTGTCAGCCTGAGCGGTACAAAGGTAACGCAAGACGCGAGTCGGCAGCCCGAGCGCCGCACGGCGGTGGCGCTACCAGCCCTCGTCGCGATCGGCGTCGCCGTCATCCTGCGCCCAGGCGTCCTCGAGCGCGTCGCGGTTTGAGACGAACTCCTGGGCGCTGGTGGTGCGACGGTCGCGTTGCAGCTTCTTCAGCGCCGCTTCCGCGTCCGCTTCCTCGCGATCGCCTTCAAACGCGTCAAGCGAATCCTCCGCGCGGTCACCCGAAAACGCATCAACTGGACCTTCCGCGCGATCACCCGACAAAGCATCAAGTGGGTCTGTTGTGTTGCCCATAACGAGAGCGGATCGAGCACAGGTGGGCGATAGGGGTTTCCTGTAGCGACGCCGTTGTCGTCGAGCGTCGCTACAGAACGCCCCGATAGGACGCCCCGATGGGAGGCCCGGGCTCTAAACCGCCGAGGTTCCCTTTTCGATGATCTCAATGCGATAGCCGTCAGGGTCGCGCACGAAGCAGATCCGCGAACCGCCCTCGCGCAGTGAGTAGGGCGGCCGCTCCGGCTCGATGCCCTGCTCGGCAAGCGCCGCCAGCATCGCGTCGAGGTTCTGGGTCGTGATCGCGATGTGGCCGTAGCCGGTACCGATCTCGTATTCATCGACACCGAAGTTGTAGGTCAGCTCAAGGCGGGGCTCGTCGCCGTCCTCGGGGAGGTTCATGAAGACGTTGATCGCCTCTTCGCGGATCGGCATGCGGCGAACTTCCTCGAAGCCGAGCGCTTCGTAGAACTTCACTGATCGGTCGATGTCTCCGATGCGATAACACGTGTGAATCAAGCTCATATCTCCGGAGCCTATCTCGATGACATCCAAGCCGCTGACCAAGCCGTCCTCAGATGCTGCTGAACGACGGACAGCGAGCGCTCGACTGACGATCCCTAGGACGTGTAGCGCACGTTGACGTTCTCGATCGTTCCCGTAAACGGAAACGGAGCACGGTCCCAGTAGTCGAGCGAGACGCGTCCGCCGAGGCAGGTACCGATGTCGAGGCAGTCGTTCGCTGTGAATAGCAGCGGAGCGCTGATCGGCACGGTCCCAGTCGCGAACTCCTCACCGTTGACCTTCATGGTGACGTTCAGCGGACCGCCAGGCTTGAGGTCTGCGTACTCGGTCGCGATCTCGATCTTCAGCCGGCCTGTCGGCAACCGCCTCTGCGAACGGATCTTTGTCCGCTGGATGATGAACAGGTTGTACTCGTAACAGAGGTACCCGTCGTCCACATAGGCTGTTAGCCCACCGCTTGAACTACCGAGCGCGTAGAGCACACCGCTTGCCTGGTCCGGCACGTCAGCATCGATCGTCACGAGATTCCCGCGGTTGCCGAGCGCCGGCGCGCAGAACTCAGGCATGCGCGTAATGCTGGGTCCAAAGTTCCACTCGCGGTAGGGCGTCGAGATGCGCAGTTCGGGGTGATAGACCAGAACCCAGAGCCCACCACCGACCGGATACACGCTGTTGCGGGCCGCCTCAATGGCGAAAACCTCCTTCAGCTGCGCGACCTTCTCCGGCATTTCGTCCGCCAAGTCGTTTGCCTGCGACCAGTCCTCGTCGAGGTTGTACAGCCGCCACTGGTCGTGGTCCGGCGTCCAGTCGGCAATACCAGCTGGCAGACCCGGCACCCAGGGCAGCCGCGGGCCAGTCGCTGACGCCATCCAGCCGTCGTGGTAGATCGCGCGGCTGCCCATGATCTCGAAGTACTGCGTGATCAGCCTGCCGTCAGCGTCAGGATCTTCAAACGCGTAGGCGAAACTGGTGCCGTCGATCGGGTCCTGCTGAATGCCGTTGACCATTCTCGGCGGGGTGATTCCGATTGCTTCGTAAATCGTCGGGACGATGTCGTTGCAGTGATGAAACTGCGTGCGGGCCTTGCCATCGGGCTTGATCTTCGCCGGCCAGCGAACCGCGAGCGGATTGCGGGTGCCTCCGAGATCTGAAGCCATCAGCTTCATTCCCGAGTAAGGGGTACTTCCCGCCCAGGCCCAACCGGCGTGGTACATGTTGTCGACTTTCGGAGTTCCGAGCAGGTCGAGGCCGCCCATCGCTTCGAGTGTCTTGATGTGCATGTCAGTCGTGGTCGGGATGCCGTTCTGAGCGAGCAGCTCGCTGATCGTCCCGTTCTGGCCCTCGCCAGAAGAGCCGTTATCGCCCCATAGGTAGAAGATCAGCGTGTTCTCATCCAAGCCCAGGCGCTCGATCTCGTCCACGACCCGGCCGACCTGCACGTCGGCGTGCTCGGCGTAACCAGCAGCGACCTCCATCAGGCGCCGCTGAAACGGACGCTCAGACTCAGGGATGTCATCCCAGGCGGGAAGCTGCGGGTCTCTGGGGGTCAGCTCGGCGTCGTCGGGAATCCATCCCTTTTCCTTCGCACCTGCGAACGTACGCTCACGGTAAGCATCCCAGCCGTCATCGAACTTGCCCTTGTACTTGTCAGCCCACTCATTGGCGACGTGATGCGGACCGTGCAGGCAGCCGCTGGCCCAGTACATAAAGAACGGTTTGTCTGGCTCAAACGCCTGATGACGCTGCAGCCATCCGATCGCGTCATCGGCCAGGTCCTCGCTGAGGTGATAGCCCTCCTCAGGAGTTTTCGGGGGCAGCACGCTGGTGGTGTTGCGAACTAGATTTGGGTCGTACTGCGAGGCTTCGCCTGCGAGGAATCCGTAGAAGTACTCGAACCCGATCTCAGACGGCCAGTTGTGAAACGGACCCGCTGGAGTTGTCTCAACGGCCGGCGTGTTGTGCCACTTCCCGAACGCTGCGGTCGCGTACCCATACTGCTTGAGGACTTCGGCGCCGAGCGCGCTGCTCTTCGGAATCTCCCCGGCGTAGCCGTCCCAGTCGTTGGCGAGCTCAGCGATCTGTCCGTTACCGATGCGGTGATGGTTACGGCCAGTCAGTAACGAGGCGCGAGTAGGCGAACACATCGCGGTTGTGTGAAAGCGGTTGAAACCGATGCCCTCACCATGGATTTTGCTGAGGGTGTCGGTCCGCACTTCTCCGCCGAACGTGTCGGGCAGGGCTGGACCCGCGTCATCGATGAGCACGATGAGCACGTTGGGTGCGTCATCAGGCAGCCGTCGCGGCTGCACACGGTTCTTGTACGTGGACTCCTGCATCGTGCGTCCAGCGCGGCTCGCCGATCGCGTGGGAGCGAATGGCAGTACATCCTGCGGCGTCAAGCGATTGAACCCGGTGGGCCCACTGCTAAGCCCCTGCTCCTGATCGTTCGCCACAACTCGCTCCCCTCAGCTGGTAGTTATCTGTTGGGACCGTACACCCATCCGGTCGCTGCCCGCCGCGAGGCCAAGCGGGTTGACGTGCAAGCTCGAAAATCGACTGTCAAGGCTCGGACGGGGCCGGGGCAAGCGCTTGAAGCCCGGCGGTCCCGTCCGCGGTCTCCGAGGGACTACGTGGCTCCGGGTTCGAGGTGGTCGGTGTCGGGAGGAAGGTGCGGTTCAGCGAGTTGAGGAGTTGGAGGACGTCGGCGCAAGCTCGATCGCGTCCAGCCGGCCGACGATCTCGTGCGCGTAGCGGATGTAGGGAACGAAGTCGAAGATCGCGTCGAGATCAAGGCCCGCGGTGGCCTCCACCTCGGACTCGGTCAGACCGGCGGCCGCGCCGCCGGCCAGCAGATCGCGGAGCTGCGTGCGTTCGTCAAGCGCCTTCTGGGCCAGCCGTTGGGTGATGCGGTAGGCGTCGTCGCGGCTGTAACCACGGTTCACGATTGCCAGCAGCAGCCGCTGGCTGAACAGTGCCCCGCAGGTCAGGTCGAGGTTCTCGCGCATGCGGTCGGTATCGACGACCAGTCCACGCACGAGCCCGAGCATGCGACGCTGCATGTGGTCGAGCAGGATCGTGGAGTCGGGAAGGATGATGCGCTCCACGCTGGAGTGGGAGATGTCGCGCTCATGCCAGAGCGCGACGTTCTCGAGCCCCGCCTGGGCGTTGCCGCGCAGCACCCGCGCAAGGCCTGTGATCTGCTCGGACTTGATCGGGTTGCGCTTGTGCGGCATCGCGCTGGACCCCTTCTGGCCCTCACGGAACGGCTCACGTGCCTCTGAGACCTCGGTGCGGGCCAGGTGCCGGATCTCGGTCGCGAGGCGCTCGAGCCCGGCACCGGCCAGCGCGATCGCCTCAAGCAGCTCCGCGTGGCGGTCGCGCGGGATCACCTGCGTCGAAACCGGCTCGACGTATAGCTGGAGGCGCGCCAGCACCCTGGCCTCGAACTCCGGAGAGGTCGCGGCGTAGGTGCCGACCGCTCCGCTGAGCGCCCCGTAGGCCGCCTGGGCGAATGCGCGCGAGAGCCGCTCATAGTTGCGGTAAGCCTCGAACGCGAACCCGGCCAGCTTGATGCCGAAGGTCGTCGGCTCGGCATGAATCCCGTGCGTGCGCCCCACGCACAGCGTCTGCTCGTATTCGCGCGCCTTCTCGATCAGCGCCTCAACGAGTTCCCGCGCGTCGGGCAGGATCAGCTCCGCGGCAGCCTTGATCTGCAACGCGAGGCCCGTGTCGAGCACGTCGCTGGAGGTGAGTCCGTAGTGGATCCAGCGTCCCGGAGCACCGGCGGATTCCGAGAGCACGTCGACAAACGCGGCCACGTCGTGGTCGGTGACACGCTCGCGCTCGTTGATCGCCTCGACCGTGAATGTCGCGGAGCGGATCGCGATCAGGTCGGCGGCGGTCGGTCCGGTCATCTCCTCACAGGCGGCGACCTCAACCCTGCGCAGCGCTTCGAAGCGGGCGTGATCCGACCAGATCTCGCCCAGCTCCTTGCGGGTGTAACGCTCGATCACGCGTTCAGGATCCGCTCGGCGAGCACCGCGGCGTTCTTGGCGTTGTCGACTCCGACGGTTGCGACCGGCACGCCGGGCGGCATCTGTGCGATCGAGAGCAGTGCGTCGAGTCCACCAGCAACCGACATCGAGCTGGTGAGCGGAACGCCGATGACCGGCAGGTCGGTGTGCGCGGCGACCACGCCCGGCAGCGCAGCGGCGAGGCCGGCGCCGGCGATAATCACCTTCAGTCCACGCTCTCGCGCGGTCTTGGCGTATTCCGCGACGACGTCCGGGTTGCGGTGGGCCGAGGCGACCGTCACGTCGGACGCGATGCCGCGTTCGGTCAGCTCCTTCTGGGCCTTCTCCATCAACGGCAGATCGCTCTGGGAGCCCATGATGATTCCGACTACAGGCGTTGCGCTCATGCATCCACCACTTTCTGTGCGATATCCCGTCGCAGTTGACGGCCGGGAAACTGGATCTTGTCTACCGCAGCATAGGCGCTGTCTCGGGCCTCGGAGAAGCTCTCGCCGAGCGCTGTTACGCAGAGCACACGACCGCCCGCAGTGACGAGCTTACCGTCGGCATCGCGGGCGGTTCCGGCGTGCATCACAGGGGTCTCGGGTCCTACGTTTTCGACGCCCGTGATCACGTCTCCGGAGGACGAGCTCTCGGGGTAACCGGCGCTTGCCAGCACGACCGTCACACCGGGCCGCGGATCCCACTCGAGTTTGGTGTCGCTGAGGTCGGCGGTGGCCGCGTCGTGCAGCAGCTCGAGCAGATCCGACTTCAGGCGCGGGAGGATTACCTGCGTCTCGGGGTCGCCGAAGCGAGCGTTGAACTCAACCACCTTGACGCCCTCGTCGGTGAGCATCAGTCCCGCGTAGAGCACGCCGCGGAATTCGATGCCGCGGCGTTTGAGCTCGTCGAGCACGGGCTGATGGATGCGTGCGACGATCTGCTCGGCCTGCGCAGCGTCGATCGCAGGCAGCGGTGAGTAGCTGCCCATGCCGCCGGTGTTCGGACCCTTGTCGCCGTCGAAGATGCGTTTGTAGTCCTGCGCGGAGACGAGCGGGATCGCCGTGCTGCCGTCGCAGATAGCCAGCAGCGAACATTCCTCGCCGGTCATGAACTCCTCGACGACCACCTGTTCGGTGGCGAACTTGTGATCCACCAGCAGGGCCTGCAGAGCCTCGCGGGCAGCGTCCTCGTTCTGCGCGATGATCACGCCCTTGCCGGCTGCGAGGCCGTCGGCCTTGATCACGGCGGGCCAGCGGTTTCCCTGGACCTCGGCGATGGCGGCGAGGCCCTCATCGACCGTGGTGACAACGCGATAGGCCGCTGTCGGGACCTCGACCGACTCCATCACCTCCTTGCAGAACGCCTTCGAACCTTCGAGTTCGGCGCCCGCCTTGGTCGGCCCGAAGCAGGCTATGTCAGCCTCGATGAGCGCATCCGCGAGCCCGGCCACGAGCGGTATTTCCGGCCCCACCACGACCAGGTCAACGCGTTCGTCCTGCGCCAGTCGCACCAGCCCGTCGACGTCATCGGCCTTCACCGGGAAAACGCGCGCAACCTGCTCGATACCGGCATTGCCCGGAGCACTGATCAGCTCCGGCTGCTGCGGGGAACGAGCCAACGCGTCCACGAGTGCGTGTTCACGAGCCCCGGCCCCGACTACTAGAACTTTGGGTCTACTCACCCCCTGGAATCTAGCCAGTCATTGCACCTGGAAGGGCTGACACCGGAGGCCCGAGTCACGACCTGTCGCCCACTCACGCGGCCGCAGCGCCGACAGACCTGCATAAGAATCGCGTGCGAACTGCCGGCACCGAGCAGGTCGGGCGCGACCCGGCCGCTATCGTGAACGCGCGAATGCCGAGCAGTCTGGAGCTTGAGAAGCAGCGCAAGATCACGCCGGCGCTGCAGATCGGTATTGGCATCCTGGTGGTCGTGGTGCTGGTGATCGTCCGGGTGGCTACGGTCACGCCGGCGAACGCGGCGCTGCGCACGAGCGCGCCCACGACCGTCAAGCTGTCGGGCCACGCTCCCAAGCCGGCTTGGCCGCTGGAGGGCCAGGCCGCCTTCAAGGTGCTGCAGCTCGGTTCGCTCGGCTCCTCAGGAGGCGACACGCCAATCCCGACCGCAAGCCTGGCGAAGGTAATGACGGCCTACGTGATCCTCAGGCAACACCCGCTCAGCGGGAACCGGCAGGGGTTCACGGTGACGATCACAAAGCAGGAAGCTGCGGCCGAAAAACAAGACCTTGCCGAGGACCAGTCGGTCGTCGCGGTCGCGGCGGGCGAAAAGCTGACGGAGCGACAGATGCTGGAGGCGCTGCTGATCCCGTCGGGGGACAACATCGCCCGGATCCTCGGTGCCTACGATGCCGGCAGCGTGGCGGCGTTCGTCACCAAGATGAACCGCACCGCGCGGGCGCTGGGCATGCGCCACACGACCTACACCGACCCCAGCGGCTTTGATCCGAGCACGGTGTCGACCGCGAGCGACCAGATGAAGGTGTTCGAACGCGCGATCCGCTATCGCGTGTTCCGTGAGGTCGTGGAGATGCCGAGCGCGACCCTGCCGGTCGCCGGCACGGTCACCAACTACAACCCGCTGGTCGATTACGGCTATTACGGCAAGACTGGCTCGGACTCCGCGGCCGAGGGCTGCCTCGCGTTCTACCACTACGTGACTGTCGCCGGCCGCCGGATCACCGAAGTCGGTGTGGTGATGGGTCAGGGCGCCGGGTCCGACACGTCAGTGATTCTGGGCGCCGCCGGCGACGCGTCCCAGGCGCTGGCCGACTCGGTGACACCGTCGATCCGGACGAGAACGGTGCTTGCGGCCGGCGCGAAGGTGATCGAAGCCACGAGTGCAAGCGGAGACAAGGTGAGCGGGGTGACGACGGACGCGCTGCGAGTGATCAGCTGGGGCGGCCGCAGCGAGCAGCTCGCGATCACCCACGCGAAGGTCTCAACGAGCCTGAATAAGGGACAGCGACTCGGCGCCGTGACGCTCAGCGGCCCGCTGCCGATCCCGCGTGGTGGCGCCGCCACCACCAGTGTGAATGCCGCGACTGCACTGCCAGCGCCTGGGCTGGGCTGGCGCCTCGCCCACATCCTTTGAGGGGCCGCCAGGACCGCCGCGGCCAGGAAGGTTCCGCAAACCGACGCTATTTACTGCTGTAGTGTGACGTTAGTGTGACGGAGCGGCGCTAGCTTGCCTCCCACGGCCGGACGACCCAGCGGTCTCCGGCGCAAATCTGCACTAAGGCGAGAAACAGATGCAATGGAAATCACGCTGCGCGCTGGTAGCCGCAGCGCTCGGAGCGTCGTTGGCGATCACAACCGGCGCCGTTGGCAGTACGACTGCCGCCGGGCCGGTGGCCACGAACGGCCATAAGGTTCAACTGGTTGCGACCGGCATGAAGGTCCCCACCGCGTTCGCGTTTGGCGATCACGCTGTGTTCGCCGGAGACGGCGGCAGCAACACCAACAACACCCCGGCAGGCGGCCTGTTTGTGCTCAAGAACGGCACAGCGGTGCACGTGGCAACGAGCCCGAAGCTGGTGTTCGTCGGAGGCGTCGACTTCCATAAGGGAATGCTCTACGTGACCGGCGTGCGGGAGACGCACATTGGACCGCGCTGTGTGATCATGGCGCTGAGCAGGTGGAATGGGGCGAGGTTCGCCAGCCAGAAGGTGATCTACGAGGCCCCGAGCGGTTTCCAGGGTTTCAACGGCCTCGCCTTTGGCGCCAATGGTCGGCTGTACGTTGGCGATGACGTCGGACTACTCGACGGCAACGACGACGGACCGGCTAATCAATACCCGTTGCTGTACGACATCCTCTCGATGTCCTCGACCGGCCAATCGGTGTCGGTGTTCGCGTCGGGCATCCGCCAGCCCTGGCAGCTGGCATTCCCGGCCGGATCGAACTCGCCCTACGTCTCCGATCTCGGTCAGGACTCGGGCGCCACCAACCCGCCCGACTTCCTGTTGCGAGTCACAAAGGGACAGGACTACGACTTCCCGAAGTGCAACTGGACCACGGGCAGCTCCTGCAGCGGTGCCGCCGTGCCATACAAGACGTTCGCGCCGCACACCGATCCCGGCGGCGTGACGATCATCGGCAAGACGCTGTACCTGGGAGAGTTCGGGTTCGCGGCGCCGCTGCGCACAGCGAAGATCGTGTCGATGGCAGTCAGCGGCAGCAAGGCGACCAAGACTGTGGTCGACGACCTGCCCACGGGCGACTCGCTGATCGGCCTCGGTTCCAACGACGGCTACCTCTACTTCGGGGTCGTCACCGGCAACGGCGCTGGACTGGTTTACCGCGTACAGGCCTAAGGCACCGACAGAGCGCTAGGCGCAACTACGAGACAGGCCTGGGAGGGCTTCGGCCCTTCCAGGCCGCCTGCCGGGCCAGTCCCCGCCAAGCTCCTATCGCGAGCTGTGTGGGCCGCGCGGCGAATCCGCGTCCGATTCGGCTTTTGCCCGCAGACCGGCAGCTTTGCCCGCTGACCAGCAGCCCCAGCCGCGTCCGCCATCGCGGACTAGAACAGGCCGGTGAACTCGTCGATCGGAAGCGCCAACAGGGTCTCGTATTTGCCGGTTCCGCGCGAGGTGAGCTCGACCGAGACACGAGTGATCGTCTGCTCGTCCGGCGCCTCGATCACGTTCACAAAGTCGAACTGGCCGAGCGTCGCCCACTGCGCGATCACCTTCGCGCCGAGCTGCTCGACCTCACGGTTCACTTCTTTGACGCGAGCCGGGTTGTTCTTGATCGTCTGGACGCCCTCGGGCGTCAGCGTGGTCAGCATGATGTACGTCGGCATCGTCTTCTCCAGTCTGCTCACGCCGGACCGGGACGGTCCCGCTCGAACCGTTAATCCTACGACCACTCAGTTCAGGAGTAGGGTTGCCGATACCGCTGGCAACCCAAGGAGTTATCCCGTGCCCGGACTCACCAAGCAGGCGCCGCGACGCGCCCGACTGGCGCTCGCAGCGGCCGTCGCCGCGTTTACCGTCTTGAGCGCCTTCTGCGCTACGGCGTCGGCCGCCTATCCCGGCCACAACGGCCGCATCGCGTTTGTCCGCAACCACAGCATCTACACGATCAGCGACAGCGGAACCCAGCTGCAGCGCCTCACGCACCACGGAGACTGCTCAAGCCCGCGCTGGTCACCGAACGGAACGCGGATCGCGTTCGTCTGTGGCGGCGACCTGTGGACGATGCACGCCAACGGTTCGCACAAGACGCGGCTGACGAACGCCGCGCCGCGGTTCAGCGACTCCCGCCCCTCGTGGGCTCCGGACGGCGATTACCTGGCGTTTGTGAAAACTGCGCGACATCGCGACTACGGCTATCTGACCCGCTATGACCTCGCCACCAGAGCGCAGGTCACGTTCAGCACCCCTTACCACTCAGAGAACCCGACCGCGCGCCAGGTCAAGGTGACCGCGCTGCCCGACGCGGTCGCGTGGGGCTGGGCCCTCACCGGCGGGAGCTACGGCTCGTTCATCCTGTTCGACGGCGCCGGCTCGTTCTGCCAGGCCGCACGCTCATGCCTCGACGCGCTCGGATTCCCAGCGCAGAACCGCTACCGCAACGGCTTCCCGAGCGGCGAGGACAGCGCGCTGTTGCCACACCGGATCACCGACCCCGACTGGTTCCCAAACGCACCTCAGTTCGACACCGACGCACTCACCAGCTGGGCTTCCTGTCCGAGCGGACACTGCACGCCCAGCGGGCTGCGGCTGAAGATCACTTCGAGCCTCAGCCATCCCGGCGCCTATCAGGCGGTGTACTCGCCGGACGGCACCGAGATCGCGTATGTGCGCGACGGCAACGGCGGTCCGACGATCTATGCGCAGCCGACTAGCCCCGTTGTGATCGACAGGCCCGCAAAGCTGACGGCAGGCAGCGAACCCGACTGGCAACCGCTTTCTGCGCCGGTCGGGTGAACCGCTTCTACACCCCGCCAAGCAGCTTCGAGAGCGCCGCGCGGTAGGAGTCGAGCGCAGCGCGGCCGGAGTTCGTGATCTCCACCAGCGTGCGCGAGGTCTGCCCCTCCCCCGTCTTCGTCGTCGACACGTAGCCTGCCTCCTCGAGCTTGCGCAGGTGCGTGATCAGGTTGCCGGCGGTCAGGCCGGTCAGCTCGCGCAATTGCGGAAACAGAATCGCGTCGCCCACATCGACCGCGGCGAGGCTGACCATCAGCCGCAGCCTCGCCGGAACGTGAATCAGCGGATTCAGCTCGGTGTCGACCAGCGCCATCAGAGGCGCGCGCCCGGTCCGCTGAAGGCGGCGCTGAAGTCCGGGCGCCAACCTCGATCCCAGGCGATCTTGGCCGCAAAACGGGCCAGCAGCACCAGAAAGCCGCCGATCGCAATCACGCCCCAGACACCGTGCGGTCCCGCGAATGCTGCTCCGGTGGCGACCATCGCGATCGCGAGACAGGCCCACATCGTCAGGTGATCATCGCGCTGGTTGGCGTCGGCCGCGCCAACACAACCGAGCACGACCAGCGGCCCGGCAGCATCAAAAACGCCATACACGATCGAATCGCTCGCGCCCGCCTGGTGCAGCGCGGCGTTGAGCGTGTAGACGCAGACCAGCGCCACCACGATCACCCACGCAAAGCCTTTGCGGCGCCTCGCGGTCGGTCCGCTGACCGTGTTCGTGACGCGCTTGAACACGGTCACGTTGAGCGTGATCGCGGTGAGCACGACCACCGGCACCGCAATCAGCCACAAGCCGTGCGGGCCTTTATATGGGTGTTCGTCGCGCGTGGACATGTACAACGCCCCGTACGCCAGCAGAACCCCGACCGCACCGAACAGCGAGAGCCACGGCGGGTCAAACCGCACCCGCTTCGCAACCGCGCCCTCCGCATCGACGATCAAACGCTGCGCCTGCAGCGGATCGAACGGCGCCTCAGCATTCGTGGGCAGCCCGTGCCCATCACCGGTCCCAGTCATCACCGCCTCCTTGGAGACAATCAAAGTTTGCGCCACAAACCTATCAAGGTTTGCGGCGCAAAGTCAAGTGTTGACGGGCAAAGAGTGTCTTAGCCCCGGAAATCTTGCAGCAGCGAGCGGTGACGTTGACGACGCCAACGCGATCAGAGGTCCGGCGCATCGGCACGCCGAACCTCTCGCGTCAGGCCGATCAGGCGGCTACAGGCGCCTGCTTTTCAAGCACCACTTCACCCTCGCGCGCCTCGACGCGGATGGTGTCGCCGCTGACGAACTGGCCCTGCAGGATGGCCAGCGCCAGCGGGTCGATCAGGCGCTTCTGGATCACGCGCTTCAGTGGCCGCGCCCCGTAGGTCGGGTCGTAGCCCATATTGCCCAACAGCGTCCTGGCTTCGTCGGTGAGCTCGAGCGTGATCCCGCGCTCGGCGACGCGGTGGATCACACGCTCGGTCTGGATATCGACAACCTCACCCAGCTGTTCGCGGCTGAGCGGTTCGAACTCGACGATGTCGTCGAGCCGGTTGATGAACTCCGGGCGGAAATGAGCCTCCGCGCCGGCGCGACCTCCGGGAATGTTGGAGGTCATGATCAGCAGCACGTTCTTGAACGAGACCGTGCGCCCCTGACCGTCCGTCAACCTGCCGTCGTCCATTACCTGCAGCAGCGTGTTGAAAACGTCCACGTGTGCCTTTTCGACCTCGTCCAGCAGCACCACCGAATAGGGCCTGCGGCGCACCGGCTCGGTGAGTTGGCCGCCTTCTTCGTAGCCGACGTATCCGGGGGGCGCGCCCACCAGCCGTGAGACCGAGTGCCGCTCCATGTACTCGGACATGTCGATGCGGATCATCGCGTCAGAGGAGTCGAACATGAACTCGGCGAGCGCACGCGCGAGCTCGGTCTTGCCGACGCCGGTCGGCCCGAGGAACAGGAACGAACCGATCGGGCGATCGGGGTCCTGCAGACCTGCACGCGAACGGCGTATCGCGGCGGAGACCGCATTAACCGCCTCGTCCTGGCCGATCACGCGTTGATGCAGACGCTCTTCCATGTGCACAAGCTTCTCGATCTCACCCTCCAGCAGACGGGTGACCGGGACGCGCGTCCAGCGCGAGACCACCTCGGCGATGTCCTCGGCATCGACCTCGTCCTTGAAGTACTTGTTGGGACCGCTATCGGTGGCTTCGTCAACGGCCAGCATGGCGGCGTCGATCGCCGCCTTCAGCGCCGGGATCTCGCTGTAGAGCAACTCACCCGCGCGCTCAAGGTCGCCGGCGCGTTGCGCCTGTTCGAGCGACACCTGGGCCTGCTCGAGCTTGTCCTGCAGCTCAGCCGCATCGTCGATCGTCGACTTCTCGCGCTGCCATTCGGCGTGCATTGCAGCCGAGGTTTCGCGCTCAGCAGCCAGGGTCTGCTGAAGCTGCTCGCGGCGTGCCTGAGTGCCGGCATCGTCGGAGGCATCGCCCCCGAGCGACTGCAGTTCGATCTCGAGCTGCAGGATGTGGCGATCGACTTCGTCGATCTCGGTCGGCTTTGAGTCGATCTCGGTGCGGATCTGCGCGGCGGCTTCGTCGACCAGGTCGATCGCCTTGTCGGGCAGGAAACGGTCGGTGATGTAACGGTCTGACAGCGTTGCCGCGGCAACCAGCGCGGAGTCCTGGATGCGGACCTTGTGATGGACCTCATAACGAGCCTTCAGCCCACGCAGGATCGCGATCGTGTCCTCGACACTCGGCTCCTCCACGAACACCGGCTGGAAGCGCCGCTCCAGCGCCGGATCCTTCTCGATGTACTTGCGGTACTCGTCGAGCGTGGTTGCGCCGACCGCGCGCAACTCGCCGCGCGCCAGCATCGGCTTCAGCAGATTCGCGGCATCGACCGCGCCTTCGGAGGCGCCGGCGCCGACAATCGTGTGCAGCTCGTCGATGAACAGCACTATCTGTCCGCCGGCGTCCTTGATCTCCTGCAGCACGGCCTTGAGCCGGTCCTCGAACTCGCCGCGGTACTTGGCGCCTGCGATCAGCGCACCGACGTCGAGGCTGATGACCTTGCGGTCACGCAGCGTTTCGGGCACGTCACCCTGCACGATTCGTTGGGCCAGTCCTTCGGCGATCGCCGTCTTGCCGACACCGGGCTCGCCAATCAGCACCGGGTTGTTCTTGGTACGCCTTGAAAGCACCTGAACGACGCGGCGGATCTCGTCGTCGCGGCCGATCACCGGGTCCAGCTTGCCCTCTGCCGCAGCCTCGGTGAGGTCGCGGCCGTACTTCTCCAGCGCCTGGAACTTGTCCTCCGGGTTCTGGTCGGTGACGCGCTGGGACCCACGGACCTCGGAGATCGCCTTGGTGAGCGCCTCATGGGTCGCGCCCTGCGACCTCAGTACGTGCCCCGAGTCGCCCTCATCGGCGGCCAGCGCCAACAGCAAGTGCTCGGTGGAGATGTACTGATCGCCGAGCTCGCGCATCTGCGTCTCGGCCATCTGCAGCACGTGGATAAGCTCGTTTGAGCCGCCGACCTGCCCCGGCTCGCCGGTGACACGCGGAAGTGAATCGAGCACCGGGCCCAGCGCCTGGCGTACCGCATTCGGATCCACACCGACCTTGCGCAGCACCGGAACGACGACGCCGCCGTCCTGCTCAAGCAGCACGGCGAGCAGATGCTCGGGTCGAGTTTGGGGGTTGTGACGCTCTTCAGCCAGCCTCTGCGCGGCCTGGAGAGCCTCCTGGGACTTAATCGTGAAGCGTTCAGCCTGCATCGATTGGGCTCCTCAAAGTTTGTGGTCCAACCGATGCACACGGACACCCGGATTCCGGGCAGATGCAAGACGGTCAGAGCTTTGGTAAAAATCTAAGTGATGTTGACTTAGATTATCTCAGATCCAGAGTGATTTGTAAATAGCTCGAGGCGATCTAATAGCGTGACGACCGT
This sequence comes from uncultured Actinomycetota bacterium, assembly GCA_963737115.1. Taxonomy (GTDB): domain Bacteria; phylum Actinomycetota; class Thermoleophilia; order Solirubrobacterales; family Solirubrobacteraceae; genus Palsa-465. The sequence continues at coordinate 178,209 of CAVTRM010000011.1, read as the reverse complement.
CACACCGCTGACGCAGCCCATAAGTGGCAAACGCTCGGCGTGATGCTGTTATCGTCAGAGACTCGGTCAAAGACATCAAGGAGTCCTCCATGAGCAACGACACTCCAGCTGACGACCAGCCCCGTAAGACGCACGATGAGGACGAAGAGGGCTACACCGTGGAGGTAGGTTCATTCGCGGAGACCGACGGCGAGGGACCCGAAACGGTCACGTCGTCCAAGCCTGTTGGATCGTTCGCTGACAGCGAGTCGCGCGACGGCGAAGAGGACGGTCCGGACACGGACACGGCGCCGCCGGCTGACGACGAAGAAAAGCACACGCACGAGGTGGGCAGCTTCGACAACGAGACCCGTACGGTCTCGACCTCGGAGCGGACGGGCTCGTTCGCGGACAAGGACGAATAGTCCGCTCAGCGGGAACAGTAGTCGCCGGGCCAATAGTCGCTACAGAAGCGGACGCGGCTCCCGAATCCAGGAGCCGCGTCACTCTGAGCTTTGCTTTCCGGGCTCGCCCTGGGGACGCGCGCCAGCAAGCCGCCCAGCGACGCGCGCTAGGCGGCAGCTGTCGGTCGGGTGCTATTTGAGCGCGTAACCGGCGAGGTTGGTGAGGTCGATCCCGCCCCAACCGGTGGCGTTGTCGTAGCCGGTCTTGGAGCTGCAGCAGTGCAGGTTCTTCGGATGCGGCATGTAGAGGCTGACGTCGTCGTTGCCGCCGACGTTGTTCATCGCGGGCATGTCGTAGAAGACCTTCCCGCGATTACTGCTGCGACCGAGCTTGTAGAGCAGCGGATTCGGGAACCCGAGCTGCTTCTTGTGGTGCAGCCGCAGATCCTGGTCGATCAGTGCCAGGCCCGCTGCGAACAGCGGCGTCGCGGCGCTGGTTCCACCGACCGGCTCCCAGCCGGCCGAGCCACAGTCCTTGGCCGTGCAGTAGACGTCGTAGCCCGGAAGCACGTCAGCCAGCAGCGCAAGATCAGGGACCTGGCGGTGTTTGCCGCTGACGGTGCCCTTCTGGTACCACGGAAGCCCGCCACCGAGGATCGAGCTGCCGCCGCCACCGCCACCGTATTGCTGGTAGTTGGCCAGCTGGTTACCGTCGTTCCAGACGAACTGCTGCTTGATCGAATTGTTCGTGTTCAGCTCGAGCTGCGTGCCACCGACTGAGGTGACCCACTTCGACGAGGCCGGGTAGTTGACCGCCAGGCTCTGCTTCGGCAGCCCGTTGGTGCCCACGCAGTCACTGGAACCGTCATCGCCGCTGGCAGCCACGACGCTGATCCCGTGCGAGGCGGCGACCTCAAAGGCCGCATCCGCGGCGCGGATCCCCGAGGTGCCGACGGCTTGGCGCATCGCCGGCTCGCACAGTCCCAGCGAGGCCGAAATGACCTGCGGCACGTGGCCCTTGTTCTGCATCGCGGCGGTCATCGCTTTCAGCACGCTCGACGGCGCCGACTTGGACTCGTAGACGTCGATCTCCTTCAGCCGCGGCGCCGCGGCGTCGAGCACCTCGAGGTCGAGCGTGCTTTCACCACCTGCCGCGAGCGGTTTGGAGATCCCCACACCCCAGGTGTCGATCGGCGGCCGGTAGAGGCCGAAGCAGGACGCGAAGGTGTTGATGTTGCCGACCTTGAAGCCGTCGATCTCGATCAGCGCGACGCGCTCGCCCTGGCCCTTGTAGCCACTGTTGTGCAGCTTGGTGTAGTTGTAGGCGGACAGGTACTGGTTGGGCGCAAAGCCCGTGCTCTCAAGGCCGCCCTGCATATTCTTCGCGGCCGAGCAGGCGCTCGGAGTTCCGGTCGGCTGCGTGTAGGCCGTACCGGTCGCACTGTCCTTGCTCGCATCGGAGTTGACACGCGCGCCGGTGGCCACCGATGAGCTGAGCAGCTTCAACGGTGCCGAGCCGGCGGATGCAGAGGCTTGGCTGGCGTCGGAGTTGAGCGTCAGTGGCTTGGTGCTGAGACCGACGACTCCGGTGACTGCTCCCTGCAGCGCGGCCGGGATCGTTGGCGTCTTGGCGGCGGTCGTGAACGGCTCCGCCGCAGGCGCGCCGTGGCTGACGATATTGGTGCTGAAGAGCTGAGCCGCCTTGGCCGCCGACAGATCGGCGTCGACGAACATGCCGGTCACGTCGACACGGACATGCGTGGCACCCTGCCTGCGCAGATATCCGACGACCTTTGCGCGCTGCGCGGCACTTGCGCCGTAGTGGTTCGACAGCCAACCGATCGAGCGGTAGTGCCGGTATTGCGATGAAGACGGGCTGCTGATCGCTTGCGTGAGCTTCGCGAGCCCCGCGTCGTTTGCCTTCAGCGGCAGGACCAGCTGCAGCCGCTGCGTCGCGGCCTGGGAGCTGGAGGGCACCGCGGCGCCGTCGGCCGCGACCACGTGCCCAGGGCGCGCGTTGGCGGCAGCCGGCGCGCTCCCGGCCTGTGCCAGCGGCCCCCCAACCGCGACGGCAATTGCGGCTGTCGCCGCCGTGCCAATACCAAACAACCCTCGCACCATGTGCCTCCAATCAGCCGGCTTCCCTGCCATTACCAAGGCACAGCCTACCCGCTGAATTGACACCGGTCACGAATCTGCGTCCGAAGCGCGTGTTGGCTGCAGCTGTGTCGGGTGTTAGCTCTTATTGGGCGTGAGCGGGACTTGGTGCGTCTTGGACGTTCAGTTCTTGCGCGGCGTGACCACGAGTGCGCCCGGAGGAACGTAGGGGACGATCTCAGCGCGCAGATCACGCCTCAGCTGCTCGAGCCGCGCGACTTCGGCGGTGAGCTCCTTGGCGCGGGCTTCCAGCGCCGACACCTTGGTCGTCATCCGCTCGAGCCGATCCTCGAGTTCGATCACCCGCATCGCACCCTGCAACGACATCTTTGACTCGGTGGTCATCGCCTGGATGCGCTTCAGCCGCTGGACGTCGGCCTTGGAATACAGACGGGTGCCCTTGGGGCTGCGCTTGGGTTCGATTACGCCCTTGGCCTCGTACATCCGCAACGTCTGCGGGTGCATCCCCGCGAGCTCGGCCGCGACCGAGATCATGAACCCGTCCTTGCGGGCCGTGACCTCCACGCGCGTGGTGCGGACCGTGCCCATCAGTCCTGCCCCGTGGCACCGGCACCGGCGAACAGGCCCGCACGGATGTCGCCGTCGAAGGTTTGTGCAAGCCGCTCGACGAGCTGGTTCTGTTCCTCGGTGAGGTGCTTTGGCACGTCGATCACAAAGCGATAGCGCAGGTCTCCGCGGCCCTTGCCGCGCAGTCGCGACGGCCCTTCCCCACGTAGCCGCTGCACGGTTCCATGAGTGGTGCCGGCCGGCACCTTCAGGCGTTTGCGGCCGTCGAGCGTGGGAACCTCGATGATGCCGCCGTGGATCGCCTCGGCGACGGTCAGCGGAACCTCGGCCTCGAGGTTGTCACCGCTCCACTTGAAGACCCTCGAGGGGTGAACCCGCGTGACCACGAACAGGTCCCCGGGCTGCATCCCGCGCACGCCCGGATCGCCCTTGCCCGCAAGCTTGATGCGGCTGCCCTCGCGCACTCCGGCGGGGATGTTGGCGCGCACCTTCTTCGAACCGCGCTGGGTGCCGCTGCCCTTACAGGTCGGGCACGGGTCTTCAATGATCGTCCCCGAGCCCTTGCAGCGCGAGCACGGCTGGCTGATCGAGAACAGCCCCTCGTTCTGGGGCTCGGTGCCGCGACCGCTGCAGACCGGGCAGACCTTCGGCGAGGTGCCGGGCTTGGCGCCCGAACCGTGGCAGGTCGGGCACGGGCTCGAAGTCGGGACCGTGATCTGCACCTGGGTGCCGTTGATCGCCTGGTCGAACGTGAGCGCGACCTCGGTCTCGAGATCGGGTCCCTTGGCCGGGGGACGGTTTCTGCGGGTGGAACCACTTCCACCGCCAGCGCCGGCGCCGGCACCACCACCGAACAGACCGCTGAAGATGTCTCCGAGCCCACCGCCGCCGCTGCTGAAGGCGCCGGTGAACGCCGACGGATCGAAGCCTTGCGAGCCGCCGAATCCGGCGAACGCTCCGCCGCGGTCGTAGTCCTTGCGCTTGTCCGGGTCCGACAGCACATCGTGCGCCTGCGAGACCTGCTTGAACTTCTCCTCGGCGTTCTTGTCGCCGGGGTTCGCGTCAGGGTGATACTTGCGCGCGAGCTTGCGGTACGCCTTCTTGATCTCGTCCTCAGAAGCTGTCTTGCTTACCCCGAGGGTCTTGTAGTAATCGGGCCTTGCAGCCATGGGTACCGCCTCGCTCTGCGTCTATCCGTCTATGCCGCGACCAGGACCCGTGCCGGGCGCAGCACCGTCTCACCCTGCCGGAAGCCCTGCTGGTAGACCTCGACCACGGTGCCGGATTCGGCGCCGGGGATCGGGGCCTGCGCTACGGCTTCGTGATGCTGCGGGTCAAACACATCGCCGACCGGCGAGAACGGCTCGATCCCGACGCGCGCCAGCGCGTTCAGCATCTCGGTCTGTACCAGTCGCACACCGTCGATCAGCGGGTCGTTCGCCGCCTCGGCGGCCTGGATCGCACGCTCGAGGTTGTCGATCGCCGGCAGCAGCTCCTTTGCCAGCTTTGCGATACCGCGGTCCTGCGCGAGCTTCGCGTCACGCGCGGCCCGCCTGCGGTAGTTCTCGAAGTCAGCCTGGGTGCGCTGTGCCAGCGCCAGGTACTCGCCGGCGCGCTCGGCGTCGGTCGTCACGAGATCGGGCTCGGGCTCGAGACCCTCGCCGTCGGCGTCTGCCTCGGGTGCTCCGGGCTCAGCCTCGAACCCGGTCTCGGGCTCGTCCCCGGAGGGAGCAGCCGCGGCCGCTGCCTCCGGGTTGTCGCGCATGTCGAACTCTGACCCGTCGCTCATTGTCAGTGACCCTCGTCGACGACCTCGGCGTCGACGACGTCATCGTCGTCGGACGCGCCGGCGCCGTCGCTGGTTGCGTCGGCAGCGCCTGCGGCCGACTCCTGAGCCTTCTGGTACATCGCCTCGGAGACCTGGTGGAAGGCCTCGTTGAGCGCGTCCTTGCGGCTGTTGATCTCTGCCGGATCATCGCCCGTGAGCGACTCCCGCACCGCCTTGATCTTGTCCTCGATCTCGGTCTTGGAGCTCTCGTCGATGTTCTCGCCCAGCTCCTTGAGCTGACGCTCGGCCTGGTAGGCGGCGTGCTCGGCCTCGTTACGCGCTTCGGCCAGCTCACGCTGCTTCTTGTCGTCGTCGGCGTGCGCCTCGGCGTCGGAGACCATCTTCTTGATCTCGTCGTCGGAGAGGCCGGATCCGGAGCGGATCTCGATCTTCTGTTCCTTGCCTGTGCCGAGATCCTTGGCGGACACGTTGAGGATGCCGTTGGCGTCGATGTCGAAGGCGACCTCGATCTGCGGCACGCCACGCGGCGCCGGTGGGATTCCGGTCAGCTGGAACTTGCCCAGTGACTTGTTGTAGGAGGCCATCTCGCGCTCGCCCTGCAGCACGTGGATCTCAACGCTCGGCTGGTTGTCCTCAGCGGTCGAGAAGACCTCGGACTTGCGAGTCGGGATCGTGGTGTTGCGCTCGATCAGCTTGGTCATCACGCCGCCCTTGGTCTCGATTCCGAGCGTCAGCGGGGTGACGTCCAGCAGCAGCACGTCCTTGACGTCGCCGGCCAGCACGCCAGCCTGGATCGCGGCGCCGACGGCGACGACCTCATCGGGGTTCACACCACGATGCGGCTCCTTGCCGGTCAGCTCCTTGACCTTATCCTGCACGGCGGGCATGCGGGTCATGCCGCCGACCATCACAACGTGATCGATGCTGGCTGCGCCCTTTTCCTTGGCGTCGTCCAGCGCCTGACGCACGGGCGCCACGGTGCGGTCGATCAGGTCCGCGGTGAGCTCGTTCAGCTTGGCGCGGGTGAGACGCGTGTCGAGGTGCTTGGGGCCGGACGCGTCGGCCGTGATGAACGGCAGGTTGATCTGTGTCTCCTGTGTGGTGGAGAGCTCGATCTTGGCCTTCTCAGCGGCCTCGTAGAGGCGCTGCAGCGCCATCGGGTCGGCCGCGAGGTCGATGCCCTGGCTCTTCTTGAACTCGGACACGAGCCAGTCGACGATCGCCTTGTCGAAGTTGTCTCCGCCGAGGTGGTTGTCACCGGCGGTGGACTTCACCTCGAAGACGCCGTCACCGATCTCGAGCACGGACACGTCGAAGGTGCCGCCACCGAGGTCGAAGACGAGGATCGTCTGGTCGCTCTCCTTGTCGAGACCGTAGGCCAGCGATGCGGCGGTCGGCTCGTTGATGATGCGCTTGACCTCAAGTCCGGCGATCGTGCCGGCGTCCTTGGTGGCCTGCCGCTGATCGTCGTTGAAGTACGCCGGTACCGTGATCACGGCGCTGTCGACGGTCTCACCGAGGTAGGCCTCGGCGTCAGCCTTGAGCTTGCCCAAGATCATCGCGCTGATCTCCGGCGGGGAGTACTGCTTGCCCTCAGCCTCGACGCGCGCGTCGCCGCCGGGTCCGGCAACGACCTTGTAAGGAACGATCGCCTCTTCCTCGCGAACCTCGGCCTCTTTGCGGCCCATGAAGCGCTTGATCGAGAAGATCGTGTTCTGGGGGTTGGTGACGGCCTGGCGCTTGGCGACAGTGCCTACAAGGCGCTCGCCACCCTGCGTGAACGCGACTACGGACGGGGTCGTGCGGCCGCCCTCTGCGTTCTCAATGACGGTCGGATCGCCGCCCTCGAGCACAGCCATACAGCTGTTGGTAGTCCCGAGGTCAATCCCGATTGTCTTACCCATATTTCTCTCGGCTCCTTTGTGGATGCTCTGGCTCGTGGCTATCCGAAAACGTCCTGCATTCAGCCGAGACGCGGTTCGCTGTTAAGCGAGCGATCGCCTCGCCCGGTTGTGCTCCTGTGCGTGACGCTTTCGGATAACCACAATTCGATTGAAAAAATCTAAGCCGGATCGTAGCAGATTTGTAGTCCGGTGTGGAGTCGATTCTCACAGCGGCCGCGTGATTCGCGGCGTACCCGCCAGGCCGTGTCGCGGCCGCTTTGCGCGCAGCCGCCGGCTATATCGGCTGCTGCGCGGAAATCACGCTGCTGAACTCGCGGCGCGGAGCGCTCAGAGGGCGTCGAAGAGCCCCGCGCTGGGGCACATCCGCGCAAGCGCGCATTGATCGCAGAGCGGTTTGCGGGCGGCGCAGATTCGGCGCCCGTGGCGCAGCAGGTTCAGGTGCAGTTCCCACTCCTGATCTTTGGGGGTGAGCTCGAGCATCAGGTCGTGCATCGCCAGCAGCGTCGCCTTCTCGGGGAAGATTCCGAGCCGCGTCCCGACGCGGCTCACGTGGGTGTCCACCGGCACGTCCGCCATGCCGTAGGAGAACAGCAGCACGCAGGCAGCGGTCTTGCGTCCGACCCCGGGCAGCGAGCAGAGGTACTCCTGCGCGTCCGCCACCGACAGCTGCTGTAGCCAGTCGATCGTGAGCTCACCGGGTGCGGGCCGGGCATCGGCCGCGAGCCCGGCGCCGGCTGCAGCTTCAGCAGCCGTGAGCGTGATCGCCTCGAGGATCGCCTTGATCCGTGCCGACTTCACCTTCGAGATCCCGCCGCGCCTGATCGCCTGCTCGACCTCGTCCACGGGCGCGTCGCGCACCTGCTCCCAGCTGGGGAAGCGGTCTGTCAGCCCGAAGTAGGCGATGTCGCGGTTGCGGTCGTTGGTCGATTGGCTCAGCACCGTCAGGATCAGTTCGGCGATCCCGTCATGGTGCGGCTTGAACAGCGGGATCCCGTAGACGACGCGTAGGCGGTCGCGGATCGCGCGCACGTGGCGGCGGTCGGCGGGCGTGATCTGGTGGCGTTCCCTGACGGCCATCGCGCGGACTCTAGCGGCGGCAGACGCGGGTGCGATGTGTGTGGTCGGCGCGCCACTGTGGCCGACGGCAACGGTGTCCGAGCCCCCAAGCCGGACACCGTTCCCAAACGCTCAGCGACGCTTTGCGACGAACAGCTGCCCGGTCGCGTTCCACGCGACGCACTGCCCGTAGCTGCTGCAGCGCACGCCCTCGAGCGGGCTCCCGCTGAGGTCCTGCAGCTTCCATGAACTGGCGCGGGTCGGGTCGGTGGAGACCGCAACCGCGCCGGCGTCGCTGGCGGCCGAATCCTGGCCGGTCATCACGCACAGCTGGGCGCTGGCGCAGGAGATCGCGTCAGCTGGTTCATCGGCATAGAGCGGATCCTGCTGCAGGCGGGGGAATGAGAGCGACCTCCAGGCGCTGAGTCCGCCGGCGGGGTTGTGCGTGACCGAGATCGTGTCGGTACGCGAATCGCGGGCGCCGAAGCAGAGCTCCGCGGTCGGGCAGCTGACCCCGTTGAAGCCCGCGCTCTTCGGGTAGCCGCCGCTCCAGCTGGCGGGGCGGATCGGGTCGTTCGAGCTCAGCAGGATCCCGATGCCAAGGCTGCCTTCCGGCTCGACGATCTGGGACGCGCCGGCGAAGCAGACGCCACGGCTGGTACAGGTGCTGAAGCTGAAGTACTGCGGGAACTGACCCTGCTGACCCGTCGAGAGCTGCCGCTCCAGCTTCCACGACGACCCCGGCCCGCCAGGGTCGGTACTCGCAAGCAGCTGACCGTGCGCGGTGGTCAGCACACAGCGCTGCACCGAGGCGCACGCGACGGTGGTCACGGTGCGATCGTGAAGCGCCGGGATGGTGATCGAGCGCCAGCTGCTGAACGCCCCGCCGGGAGTCCGCGAAACCAGCAGGCCGCCGTGGTCACCGATCAGACAGAGATGCGCGGAAGGGCAGGCGGGCGCGCCCAGGAATGTGCTTCCGCTGACGTGGGTGGCGGCCCAAGTCGGGTGGCTGCCGAGGTCGCTGCCGCGCAGCAGGTTGCCGGCGGTATCGGTCGCCACGCACGAGCCGTGACCGAAGCACGCCACGCCCGATAGCGGATTCCAGCCCTGGATCTGGCCTGTCGTCCAGGGTCCCGCCGAGGACTGCGCGGTCGCGACCGCACCGGCCTGTCCGACCTTCACACAGAAGCCGGCCGTCGGGCAGCTCGTCCTCCCGCCGCTCGCCGGTCCGGGAGCCGGTCCGGAGACCGCGTGCCAGCCGCCGCTGAGCGGGGTGCTCGTCTCCCAGACCGAGGTCGTGACCCCGTTCGTCATCGTGATCCAGCAGAGCGCCGTCGAGTTGCAGTTGATCGCGTTAGCGACAAAATTGGAACCAGCTGGGACCTTGCTGCGGTGCCAGGCGCTGCTACCGCCGGATGGGTTGGTCGTCGCCCAGACATTGCCCTTGTAGTCGCTGGCCACACAGAACTGGTTGCTGAGACAGACGACGCCATCGACATTGCCGGCACTGTGAGCCGGCGCCACGCGCCGCTGCCAGCTGCGATATCCGCCGGCAGGCTTGGTGCTCACCCAAAGGTGCCCCTCGTGGCTGCCGATCACACACAGCTGGGCGCTGGGGCAGGAGATCGCCTGCAGTTGGTCACCCCATGGGGCTCCCCGCAGCGTGGTCAGCGAGAAGCTTGAGGCGCCGGCCTGCGGGTCGCTCGAGGTGAGGACATCCCCGTGCCAGCCGTCGATCGCGGCGCAGAAACCGGTGGTTGGGCAGGAGACTCCATTGAGATTCGCGGGGTGAGTCGGGGATAGTCCGGAAACCGCGCGGGCATCGGCGCGCCAGGGGTTGAGCGCCTGCGTCCACACCAGCGGTGATGAACCGCTCGATGCCTGCGACGACAGCGTTCGGTTAGCGGCCGGGGTAGCTCCCGCCGGCGTGCTTGCGACGGCGGAGAGCAGTGCCCCCACAACGATCGCAGCTGTCCCAACCAGTCTCAGGCGTCTCATGCCCCGCTCCATTCATCCGTGTTGTCGACCCCCCCGGTCGGCTTTGTAACTTTCGTCACTGATGCTTAACCCCTGCTAATCGGCTTGCTGGCGGGCGGGGGCGCTAACGCAATCACTCGCCATCCACTAACACGCTGCTAAACCTAAGCGCCGTTCTACCGCCAGCATGCGTAGTCTTGCGATAGCCCGATGGCACCGACGTCAACGAAACCACGACCGATAAGCGACGAGAGTCCAAAACCCCCCGAGCAGCTGCCCGGCTGGAAGCAGTGGCTGATTGATCTGCCACTGACCCCGAACATGATTTCGCTGGCCGGATTCGCACTGAATCTGGCTGCGGCCGCCCTGGTCTTCGGGAAGCTGTTCTTCCTCGCGGGGTTGGCATTCATCATCGGCTCGGTGATGGACACGCTCGACGGGCGTTACAGCCGCATGTCGGGCAAGGGCACGAAGTTCGGTGCATTCCTGGATTCAACGCTCGATCGGCTCGAGGAGGGGATCGTGCTGATTGCCGTCGGCGCCTACTTCGCGCAGGAGCACAACCAGGCCGCCACCGCCGCCACGGTCGCGGCGGTGCTGTTCAGCCTGATGGTCTCCTACACGCGCGCCCGTGCCGAGGCGCTCGGCATCGAGTGCAAGGTGGGACTCGCGACGCGGCCGGTGCGAGTCGTGATCATCGCGATCGGCCTGGTGTTCGCGCGCGGGGCCTCGCTCGGCAACTTCTCGCTGCTGGCGCCGGCGATTTACGTGCTGGCCGGGCTGGCGTTGCTAACTACGCTCCAGCGCATCTGGCACGTGTATCGCGAGCTGGCTGCGAGCACCGGCAGTCGCTAGCGGCCTGCGCCCCGGTCTGGCGATAGCGACGGCGGCACATGACTAACGACACCGGCGGCAGCGGCCAGCAACGATCACTCGGACGCGGCGCGCGCAGCCGCATCCTGCAGGCCGCCGTGGTGCTGTTCGGACGTCAGGGTTTCAACGCCACCAGCATCAATGAGCTGCGAGCGCAGTCACGAGTCTCCAAGCGCACGCTCTACCAGCAGTTCGACTCCAAGGACGAGCTGATCCTGGCCTACCTGGACCAGAGCGAACGCACTGGCGCCGCCCATGCGGTGCTGAGCCGCGCTGAGCTTGCTCCCCGAAGCCGGCTGCTGGAGCTGTTCACCACGCTCGCGGAGCACCCGCGACCGCTCGCGCCCGACCCGTTCGTGGCGGCCGCGATCGAGTTCCCGGATCCCGAGCACCCGATCCACCGTGCTGCAGTGACCTACGGCCAGCGTTTCAGTAACCGGCTGGCGGAGCTGGCCCGGGCCGCTGGGGCACGTGACCCCGAGAAGGTCGGGCGGCAGCTGGCGGCGCTCTACAACGGTGCCGCCGCACGGGCGATGCTGGACGACCCCGCGGTCGTGGTCGACGACGCCTACGCGCTGGCCGCCGCGATCCTGCGCAGCGCGATCGACTGACACGTCTCTTCGCGGTGAGGAACCGATCGGTTTACTTCTCCTCAAAGAGTTGAACTGATCTTTATGCAACGGGTACCGATCGGTGTAACCTGCACTCGATCACCGCGTAAGTACGCGTAGGGACGGGCCGGGAGGAGTCACGAATTCCGCCGGGCGCCGTCGTAAGTACCTAATTTCCGCCGCGCGAGAGCACCGGCGGCAGGCCAGAAGGGAACTTTCAGTGTCCACCGAAGCACTCTCGGCAAACGGCGCCTCCAACGGCACCGCGCGCTACCAGCACGAGAAGGTCCGCGTCGCGATCGTCGGCGTCGGCAACTGCGCCAGCTCGTTCGTTCAGGGCGTCCACTACTACCAGAACGCCAAGGCCGGCGAGGACGTTCCTGGTCTCATGCACGTGGAGCTCGGCGGCTACCACGTCCGCGACATCGAGTTTTCGGCCGCCTTTGACATCGATTCCGAGAAGGTCGGCAAGGATCTCTCCGAGGCGATCTTCTCGGGCCAGAACAACACGATCAAGTTCGACGTCGACGTGCCGAACCTGAACGTGCCGGTGCACCGCGGGATGACCCACGATGGTCTCGGCAAGTACCTCAAGGAAAAGATCACCAAGGCACCGGGTCAGACCGCTGACATCGTCCAGATCCTGAAGGACACCAAGACCGACGTTGTCGTCTCCTACCTTCCGGTCGGCTCTGAGCAGGCCACCAAGTGGTATGTCGAGCAGGTGCTCGAGGCCGGCTGCGGGTTCGTGAACTGCATCCCGGTGTTCATCGCCGGCACCGACTACTGGAACGATCGTTTCGTCAAGGCCGGCCTGCCGATCGTCGGTGACGACATCAAGTCTCAGGTCGGAGCGACGATCGTGCACCGCACGCTCGCGCGTCTGTTCCACGACCGCGGCGTGAAGCTGCTGCGCACCAGCCAGCTGAACGTCGGCGGAAACATGGACTTCTACAACATGCTCGAGCGTGAGCGCCTGGAGTCGAAGAAGATCTCCAAGACCCAGGCCGTGACCAGCATCATGGGTCACGAGCTGCCCAAGGATGATGTTTACATCGGCCCGTCCGACTATGTGCCGTGGCTGACCGACCGCAAGTGGGCGCACATCCGCCTCGAAGGCCAGTCCTACGGCGACGTGCCGCTGACGATCGAGGCCAAGCTCGAGGTCTGGGACTCCCCCAACTCGGCCGGCGTGATCACCGACGCGGTGCGTTGCTGCAAGCTCGCGCTGAACCACGGGATCGGCGGCCAGCTGGACGGTCCTTGCAGCTACCTGATGAAGTCACCGAAGAACCAGCGCCCGGACGACCAGGCGCGCGAGGACACCGAGAGCTTCATCGCGAAGTACTCGCGCGTCCAGACGCCGGTGGCCGACGCCGACAAAATCCCCGTCGCCTAGGACGATCGGATCAGAGACGTAAGCTCGAGCGTCAACGCTCAAGCTTTTTTGAGGGGCCGCCTTTGGGGGCGGCCCCTTTTGCTCGCGCGCATGTTTCCGACGTGTTAGAAGTACCCCTTCTGCGGCTTGCAGCGCCTATGCTTGCCGCCTAGTCGATTCAGGGGAGTTGGGATGCATCGCAGGTTTGTAGGTTCGGCCACCGCGGTGGTGGTGGGGGCAATGGCGCTGTTCGCGTCTTCGGCGATGGCCACGACGGCCAACCCGAACACAATGCTTTCGTCGGTCTCGTGCGCAACGGCCGCGGACTGCACTGCGGTTGGGGCGTATGACGACGGGATCGACTTCGGCCACGGACTGTTGTTGAGCGAGAAGAACGGCAGTTGGAGCCGTGGCGTCGCACCGCGGCTGCCGCAGGACGCCTCCCCCGACCCGATGCCGGGCTTGGACTTCTTCAACGGACCAAGCACCCCGGTTGCCAAGGCTCTGAACGGCGCTCTGGGACTGCTGGCGGTGAGCTGCCCGAAGGTCGGCGACTGTACCGCGATCGGCAACTACGTCACGAACCGTGGAAAGGTGGAGGCAACGTTCCTGGATGAGACCGACGGCCATTGGCAGCGCGGCATCGAGGCCAAGCTGCCGAGTTCACTGACAGCGGTCGCCGGCAAGCACCCGAACGTGCTGGTGAACGCACTCGCGTGCACCTCGGTCGGCAACTGCACCGCTGCCGGCACGTTCAACACGGACCGGGAGACGAACGTGCTGATGTTCACCGAGCACAATGGTCACTGGAGCGCGGGCATCGCGCCGATCCACTCGACCAAGCACTCTTTCGGCTTGGCCGTCATCACCAGCATCTCCTGCCCCGCGGCCGGCCATTGCACGGCCGTAGGTCAGCAGACCAATCGCGAGTTCGCCTACGTCCCGCTGCTCTTCACTCAGAGGCCCGGGCACTGGAGCGTGACCAAGGTCAAGTTGCCGACCAACAGCCAGACCACGATGTTCGCCGGCTCGGTGACGACGTCCATCAGCTGCCCCCACGTCGGCGCCTGCACGATCTCCGGCAGCTACGAGACCACCCGCGATCAGTACCAGATGTTCGTGGCTCACCAGACCGTCAACGGCTTTACGCGCGCGTTCCCGCTGAAGCCGCCGGCCGGCGCCACCATCACGGCGCAGACGCAGAGCGCCGAGATCGACCAGCTGGTCTGCCAGTCGGCTAGTGAGTGCTCCGGTGCAGGCTCGTACGTGGATACCGACGACAACCTCCAGGGCCTGCTGCTGACCGAGCACAACGCCCGCTGGGCACCCAGCTTGCACGCAGCGCTTCCTGCGCCGTTCGGCCGCGGCGTCGACGCTCAGCAGGTGATCTTCGGCGGACTGTCCTGCGCCAGCGCGGGCAACTGCGTTGCCACCGGCTCCTACTACTACGGCGGACTTATCGAACCGCTGATGAGTCTCGTGGACACAGAGCAGAACGGCGTCTGGTCCAAGGGCGCGAACGCCGCGCTGCCTGGTAATCACGCGCACGTACAGGCCAATGACGCTGGCGCCGTCAGCTGCGCCCCAGGGGTGAGCCTCGGCGATTGCACGCTGATCGGCAACTACACCGACATCCCCGCCAACTGGCAGGGCTACGCCGCCTCCGGGACCGGCGGCGAGTTCACCCACGCAAGCCAACTGCGCTTCCCGGGCCTGAACCGACAGGAGCTGGCCAACTCACTGTTCTCGGTGCTGCAGCCGCTCGGCGCCTCGTTGACATCGATCCACGAGCACGGCGGGTACACCTTCGACTTCACCGCCCCCACCCGCGGCCGGCTGGGTGTGACCTGGCATGCGGACACGCATGGTCGTCCGACCGTCGCAGCGCTCGACACCGGCGTGGCCGGTCAGGGCATCGACAAGGTCAGGCTGACGCTGACGGCCGCCGGACGCAAGCTGTTCGCTGGCTCAAAGCGGCTGAAGATCGTTGCGGACGCGAGCTTCAAGGCGCCGCATTACGGGGCGGTCGATGCGCGCACGACGTTCACGCTGAGCGTTGCCAAACATCGGCACGGGGGGAGCAGCGGCGTCATCGTGATCAACGCCGTGCACATGAGCAAGCTGCGGACAGAGCTCCTGCACGCGGCGGAACGGCGACATCTCTAACGACGATAGGGGGCGGGCGTGCAGCGTTACCGCAAGTTCATCGGGGGCGGTGTCGCAGCGGCGGCGATCGCACTAATCGGGGTATGCGCGCCATCCGCGCTCGCGGCCGCCGCCAACCCGAACGCCGCGATCTCATCGATCTCCTGCACCGCGCCCGGAGACTGCAGCGCGATAGCCAACTACGACGACTCGATCGGCGTCGGCGAAACGCTGCTGCTCACCGAAACCAACGGTCACTGGGCTCGCGCACAGAGCCCAAAGCTACCGACAGACTCGTTCAGCGAGCCCTTCGCGCCGTCTGACCCCACGCAGCGGCAGCAGCCCGGGCCGCTGCAGGCGCTGTTCCAGGCGCTTAGCTCCGCTCCCGGGCTCAGCCGCGTCGAATGCTCGGCGCCGGGCTACTGCACAGCGCTGGGCAGCTTCACCGACAAGTACGGGTACGAGCAGGGCCTGAGCTACAGCGAGGTGGACGGCAGCTGGAGCTCCGCCCCAGTCGTCGTCGGGCCACAACGCGGGAGTCGCCGCGGCCCATTTGACCTTGTGCCCGATCAGCTGAGCTGCCCGAGTGCGGATGCATGCGTGGCGGCCGGCGACGGGTGGCTCGCCAACGGAACCGCGGTGCCGGTGTTCGCACAGGAGCGGGCCCCCGCCACCGCCGGCGGCAGCCCGCGCTGGCGCTACGAGGCTGCGACGCCCGGAGCCGGCCTCAGCAAGCACGGGGAGTTCGCGGTACCAACATCACTGGCATGCCGCACCGCGGGACAGTGCGTTGCTGTAGGCATGTACTTAACCCCGCACGGGCAGCTATTGCCGCTGCGCTTCACGCAGTCGCCGTCGGGGAGCAGCTGGTCCGCGCAGCTGGCCAAACTTCCGGCCAACGCTGAGATCGCACCGCGCCCGAACGGTTTCGCCGGCGGAGCCCTGCTGACCGCGGTGAGCTGCCCTGCCGATGGTGCTTGCACGGCGGTCGGGGAATATCAGAATCATCGCTTGGAGGAGCTGCCGTTCACGCTTAGCGAGAACGCGAGCAACGGAGGGCTGACCCGAACCTGGGGACCGTCCATTGAGCTGCCGCTGCCGGCCGCTGCACCCGACGTGGCCGGCTACGAGCAGACCCAGCTGAACGCGATCGATTGCAGCACCGGGGGCAGCTGCACCGCGGTCGGCTCGTTCCTCGACTCCAACCACAACCGACAGGGCTTGCTGCTCAGGGAGGCGAGCGGAAGCTGGCAGGCGGAATCAGCGATGCTTCCCTCACCCTACAAGCGCACCCTGAATGGCCAGTTCGTGCGTATGACCGGCATCTCCTGCGCGGGCGCGGGCGACTGCCTGGCGACCGGCTCCTACAACTACGCGGGCACGCTGCGACCACGCACCAGCTTTGTCGTGGCGCAGAGCGACGGCAGCTGGGCGCCGGGAAGCAATCCGATATTGCCGGCTGGCCACGCGCACCTACAGGCAAATGCAGCAATTACAGATAGCTGTGTTGCTGCGGGAAGCTGCACCGTCGGCGGCTACTACACCAACCTCCCGGGCCAGACGGTCGCGTACCTTGCGACCGAAACCGACGGGAACTTCAACGACGCCGCCACGATCAAGCTGCCGACCAAAATCACCCACACCGAGCTGCTGAACTCGTTGTTGAGCGTGCTGCTGCCGGCCGGCCCAGGCTCGGTGCTACAGAACGTCAAAAGATCCGGCGGCTACACCTATCGCTTCACCGCGGCCGAGCGCGGCAAGGTGAGCGGCGCCTGGTACACCAAGTTGCACGGCCACCGCATCCTGATCGGAAGCTTCAGCGGCAGCGCACCAGCCGTAGGCACCTGGAAGCAGCGTCTGAAGCTCAATCAAGCAGGACGCAAGCTGTTCTCCAAGGTCAAGAAAGTGACCGTGACGGCAACCGCTGCGTTCGTGTCCGCCCACGGCCGCAGGGTCTCCAACCACCACAGCTTCCAACTCGCGAACAGCACGATCATCTTCGACTCGCAGCAGGCCGGCCGCTTGCGTTTGCACGAAAATCGGATGGCGGCCCGTTACCTGAAGGGTCGCAGTCTCTGAGTCGGCGGCTGAACCCCTAGACTTGCAGCCGTGACCTCGCAGCCGCTCGCGATCGCGCAAGTCTCTCCGTTCGCATGGGAGACCAGCACCGAAGTTGGTGACCACGTCGCGGCAGTCTCGGACGAGTTGGCCGCGCGCGGGCACCGCGTGCTGGTGATCGCTCCGTCGCGCTCGAGCGCGGTCGTAAAGGAGACACGCCGCAGGCTGGCCGGAGATTCCGAGGCGCTGCTGGCGCAAGCCCAGGGCAAACCGCTCGTACTCGGAGTCGGCGAGGTGCTGCCGGTGACGCCGGGTCGCCGCCGTACCCGCGCCGCAACGATCCCGGTGGATGTCGCGAAGACGATCGAAGAGGCGCTGCAGACCGTGCCGCTGGACATCGTCCACGTGCATGAGCCATTCGCGCCAAGCGCGCCGTCGGCGGCGCTGCGGACCTCGCGCTCGCTCACCGTCGGAACCTTTCACGCCCCCACCGAACGGGTGCTCTCAACTCAGCTGGCGCGACCGCTGAGCCAGCTGCTGTTCAGTCGCTTGGACGCACGGCTGGCGTCGTACGAGACCACGCGCGCGTTGATGGCAACCTACTTCCCGGGCGACTACCGGGTCGTGCTTCCGTCGGCTAAGCCGCTCGTACTGGAACCCGGTACCGCCCACGACGCCGGGCCTGCGCCGGCCAGCGCCGGCCCGGCAGACCGCTCCTTTGAGATAGTTCTGATCGCCACCGAGGAACGGGCGGCGATGCGCACGCTGCTGAAGGCACTGCGGCATCTTCCCAGCGAGCTCGATTGGCACGCGACGATCTGGTCGCCGCGTCCAGTCGCGCCGCCCGCGACGATCCCACGCAAGGTCCGCGATCGCGTGCGGTTCGTCGACGCGACGATGATGACCGCCGACGAGGCGCTCGCCCGCGCGTCGGCCGCGGTGCTCGCCTCGGAGGGGCAGACGCCGACCCCGGAGGTGCTGCTGAAGGCGGTCGCGTCGGGCATCGTGCCAGTCGCGTCGGGGCTGTCGGTCTATCTCGAGCTGCTGTCCGAGGGTGGAATCGGACTCGTATTCCAGCCCGGCGACGCGGTCACGCTCGGCGCTCACCTCACGCATCTGGCCGCGGACCCGGCGTTTGCACAGAAGCTCCATGAGGGCGCTGCGGAGCTGCGCTCGAGGCTGACGGTCACGCGCTTGGTGGACGAACTCGAAGAGATCTACGGTGGGCTCGTCGCGCGCCGCCACGACCTGCGGCCGCACAACCAGGTCGCCCGCAAGGCGGTGGCCGAGCGTGAGCTGATCGACGTCGACCTGCATATGCACACCGATCACTCCTACGACTGCGCGACCCCGGTCGAGGTGCTGCTGTCGGTGGCCAAGACGCGCGGGCTCGGGGCGATCGCGGTGACCGAGCACAACGAGATTTCGGGTGCGCTTGAGGCCGCGGCCAAGGCCGAGGGGATCAAGGTGATCGTCGGCGAGGAGGTCAAGACCGCCTCGCAGGGTGAGGTGATCGGGCTCTTCATCAAGGAGAAGATCCCGCGCGGAATGAGCCTCGAGGAGACGATCGCGGAAATCAAACGCCAGGGCGGAATCGTCTACGTGCCGCATCCGTTTGACCGTATGCACTCGGTCCCCGACTACAAGAACCTGCTCGAGGTGGTTGACGACATCGACGTGATCGAAGTCTTCAACCCGCGCGTCGCGATCCCTGAGTTCAACGAGGAGGCGGTGCGGTTCGCCGCCAAATACCGCATGATCGCGGGGGCGGGCTCGGATGCGCACGTTCCGCAGGGGCTGGGCTCGGTGCGGATCCGGATGCGCGACTTTGACGGCCCCGACGAGTTCATCGAGTCGCTGCGCGACGCCGACATCATCCGCAACCCGGCATCGCTGTTCTATGTGCAGGCGCTCAAGTTTCTGCAGACCAAGGCGATGCCTGCGCCGGCACGCAAGGCCTCCCGCGAGCGGCGCGTACGACGGGCGACCAGGCCCGGTTGAGCAGCCTGGTAACGGCACTCCGCCGGACTCCTGCAAAGATCGCGACGAGGCGCCCGACCCGCAACGAGTCCTGCATCGCGCAACTGCCTGTGCAGATCAGAGGATCAACGGCTAAGACGTCCAATCAAACTGCACATGCCCGCTACTGATGACGAGATCCGCGAGAAATACCTCGAGCGGGCCATCCGAGAACTGAACCGCCTTTCCCATGAACTTCAGGACTGCAGCGAGTGCTCTCGCGGGCACCTGATGCCGGTGCTGGGATCCGGCCACCCCCAGGCCGAGATCTTCATGGTCAAACACACCCCCCGGCCTTCTGAGATCGAGGAGGGGGTCGCGTTCTACGGCCGCTCCGGCAACGCGCTGATGAAATCGCTGAAGCGCCTGAACATCGACCCGCTGGCCGTCTACGGAACGCTCTGCGTGAAATGCCCGGTGCTGGATCCGGTGATGGCCGACCCTGAGTGCGTTGCGCGCGTGGCCGAGGAGATCGCGATCGTCTCGCCGAAGCTGATGGTGGTGATGGGCCCCGAGGCGCTGGCCGTCGTGAACGATCTCGACGTGCCGCTGAGCCTTCCGTTGTCCGAGCGCGAGGGCGAGCTTCAGCGCTGGACCCCGTCGATCGAGGCGATCTACGTCCCCAACATCGACGACTCGCTCGATGACGATGCGGCCAAACGCGAGTTCTGGACAGCCTTCAAATCGGTCGGGTTGTGGTGGGACAACCTGCCGCCTTACTAGCCGCCGGCTGGCGCCGAGCCTCACGCTGAACTCGTGGCCGCGCGCCGGTGTCGGTCTCAGTTGGTGAGGATGATCTTGCCGAACTTCCCGCCGAGCGCGAAGCGATCGTAGGCACCGATCGCGTCTTCAAGCGGGAAGGTCTGCGCGATCGGGACCTGTAGCGCTCCCGACGCGAAGTGCGGCAGCACGCCGCGCTCCATCGCGCGGGCGGTGAGCGCCTTACTCTCCAGCGGCCGCGCGCGCAGCGTCGAGCCGTACATGCGTACGCGCTTCATCATCAGCAGCCCGAGGTTGATCTCGCCCTTGGCGCCGCCGCCGGTACCGATCACGCAGATGCGTCCACCGATCGCCAGCGACATCAGGTTGTCGTTGAGGTTCCCGGCGCCGACGAGTTCGAGGATTACGTCAAACGGACCGCCGATCGCCTCAAGTGCTTCCGGCCCCTTGGCGGACGGGACCGCGGCATCGGCGAACTGTTCGGGGCTGATCACGGTAGCTCCCAGCTCGGCTACCGCCTGCCGATTTTCCGCGGAGCGCACGGTCGCAGTGACCTGCGCCCCCGCTACGCGTCCGAGCTGGACCGCGGCGCTGCCGACGCCACCGGCGGCACCGTGCACGAGCAGCCGCTCCCCGCTCATCAGACCGGCTTGCGTGAACAGCGCATCATTGGCGGTGGTAAAGACTTCGGGGATCCCGCCGGCGCTGATCAGGTCGACGCCGTCGGGTACTGGCATCAGGATCCGTTCGTGCTGGACAACGAGTTGCGCCTGGCCTCCACCGCTGACGATTCCCATCACCGGGTCGCCGACCTGGAAGCGAGCGGAGCCAGGTCCGAGTGCGGCGACCAGGCCCGAGAACTCAAGGCCGGGGATGTCCGGCGGGGCGCCGGGAGGGGCCGGGTACTGGCCCTTGCGCTGCATCATGTCGGCGCCGTTGACGCCAGCGGCCGCCACGGCCACCAACACTTCTCCCTGGCCAAGTGTCGGATCGGGATGGTCCTGCACCGACAGCACTCTGTCTCGAATCGTTACGGCTCGCATCAAGTGTCCTGAGGCTAGCGGCCTGCGTCCGGCCGCGCTGCACCGCGCACCGCTGGCGACCCGCGATCAGCTCCGTCGCTCGAACTGCGCAACAGCCTCGACGTGCGGCGTTTGCGGGAACATATCGACCGGCCGCACCTTCACCAGCTCATAGCCGGCCTCGACCAGCTGCGCCGCGTTCGGAGCGAGCGTCGTGGGATTGCAGGACACGTACACGATGCGCTTGGACGCGGCTTCGATGATCCGGCGCACGACCTTCTGCGAGAGCCCGGCGCGCGGCGGGTCAACGACGAGCACGTCCGGACGGCCGGCACGCTCGACCAGCTCGCGCATCACCAGACGCACGTCGCCGGCGAAGAACTGGGCGTTGTCGATCTCGTTGCGGCGAGCGTTCTTGATCGCGTCGGCGATCGCATCCTCGATGATCTCAAGACCCCAGACCTCGGCGGCCCGCGGTGCCATCAGCAGTCCGATCGTGCCGATGCCGCAATAGAGGTCGTAGAGACGATCGAAGCCGCTGAGTTCGGCGTACTCGACGGCCAGCGCGTAGAGCTGCTCAGCCATCTCCGTATTGGTCTGGAAGAACGCCTCGGCGGAGATGCCGACGGTCATTCCGCCGATCTCCTCGTCGATCTGGTCCGGGCCTGACACGAGTTCCGAGCGGCCTCCCATCGTGGTCTCGCCGAGCGAGTCAATCTGCGTCCACAGCAGCGAGGTCGCGCTGGGCACCGCGGCGACGAACGACTGCGCATCGAGCTTGCCGCTGGAGCTCACAAGCCGCACCTGCAGCTCGCCGGTTCGGCGGCCCTCACGAATCACGAGGTTGCGTAGGAAACCCTCGGAGGAGCGGCGATCGTAGGCGCTGAAACCCTGCTCGCGGCACCATTCGACGACCTCGTCGCGGACCTTGTTGCTGGCCTCCGAGACCAGCTTGCAGTCGCTGATCTCAACGATGTCCTCCCAGCGCCCGGGGGCGTGGAAACCGCAGATCACACGCCGCTCGGCGACGGGCTTGTCGGCGTCTGCCGGATCAGTCCCGAACGAGTACTCGACCTTGTTGCGATAGCGCCACTGCTCGACGGCGGGGACGATTGGCTCCAGCTTGAAGCCGTCGAGCTTGCCGATCCGCCGCAGCGCGTCGTCGACCTGCTGCTGCTTGATCTCGAGCTGCTGCGCGTAGGGGATCACCTGCCAGGGAGCGCCAGGGTGGTCGGCGAACGGCTCCACACGGTGTGGGCTTGGGGTCAGGACCTCAACCGCGCGCGCCTCCGCGTAGGCGCGCTTGGACTTGCCGACCACGGCCTTGACCGTGTCACCGGGGATCCCTCCCTGCACGAACAGCACGTATCCGTCAAGCCGGGCTACACCGGCGCCTCCGTGCGCGAGCGAGTCAATCTTCAAAGTCAGCTCATCGCCACGTCGTGGGCGGCTGGAGGCAGGCGTATCCATAGGGACTTGAGGGTAGCCGCCGGGTGCCTGCAAGCAGTGATGGATACCCCTGCCCGCGGACGAATTGCGGGCTGTTGCGGGAACTGGCTCGTACCGTAGGCGCAACCCGTATATTCGCGCCGGATAGATTTGGGATGCGGCCTCGCGCTAGGGAATCAGGGCAGCTGCGGGGGCGCTTCGGTGGGCCGGTGCCGGTGGCCCGCTGTCGCCCGAGCACTGGCATCTGACGAATAACGGGGCGACCCGAGAGATATAGGAGAGTGGGCGTATGGCCGAGCAGTTCGTGCTGGCGGTTCACGGTGGTGCGGGCACGATCCGCCGCTCAGATTTGACCGCGGAGCTTGAGGCCGGCTACCACGCTGGCCTGCGCGCCGCGCTCGAAGCCGGGCAGCGGGTACTGGCCGCCGGTGGGAGCGCGCTGGACGCGGTCACCGAAGCCGTTGTGGCGCTGGAGAACGACCCGCTCTTCAACGCCGGCCGGGGCGCCGTTTTCACGGCCGCCGGTGAACTCGAGATGGACGCGGCGGTGATGGACGGCCGTGACCGATCCGCGGGCGCGGTGGCCGGAGTGTTGGGCCCGCGCAATCCAGTCCGCGCGGCGCGCGCGGTCGCAGCGGACTCAGAGGCGGTGCTGCTGGCAGGCGCCGGCGCGCTGGAGTTCTGCCGTGACGCGGACGTCGAGTTCGCGCCGGCATCGTACTTCCGTTCCGAACGCCGTTGGGAGGCGTTGCAGAAGGAGCTTGAACGGCGCGCTCGCGGCGGCGAGGATGACCGCGATGACGCGGACCGTCATGGCACCGTCGGTGCTGTTGCACGCGACCGCGACGGCAACCTGGCGGCGGCGACCTCGACCGGCGGGATGACCGCCAAACCGCCCGGACGCATCGGCGACACCCCGGTAATCGGCGCCGGCACCTGGGCGCAGAACGGTGTCTGCGCGGTTTCGGCCACCGGCACCGGTGAGGTCTTCATCCGCCATGGCGCCGCGCACGAGATCGCGGCTCGCATTCGGCTCGCCGGACAGAGCCTGCAGACAGCCGCCGACACGGTGGTCGCCGAGCTCGCGACCGACGGCGGCGACGGCGGCCTGATCGCGGTGGACGCGGCGGGCAACATCGCACTTCCAATGAACTCTCAGGGCATGTATCGCGGCGTGGCGGTCGGCACCGAGCCGCCGCAGACCGCGATCTACGCCGAGCAGGAGCTCGCAGCCCGATGACACCGACACACAGCCAACAACGCGAGGCGTCAAGATCGTGAAGCTCTACATCTCATCCGATATCGAAGGCACGGCCGGAATCGTCGACTGGGAGCAGGTGCGCGGCCCGAGCCCGGAGTACGAAATCGGTCGGCAGCTGTTGATGAACGAGGTCAACGCCGCGATCGACGGCGCCGTGGAGGCGGGGGCGACCGAGATTCTTGTGAACGACTCGCACTCGACGATGCAGAACCTGCGACCCGCGGATCTGCACCACGACGCCTCCTACCTGTCCGGAAAGCACAAGCCGCTGTACATGATGGAGGGACTCGACTCGAGCTTCGATGCCGTCTTCATGGTCGCCTACCACGGCGGGATCAGCGCCGAGCACGCGATCCTCTCGCACACCTACAACCCGCGCGCGGTGTGGGAGGTGAAACTCAACGGTGTCGCCGTCGGTGAGAGCGCACTGAACGCACTCGTGGCCCTGCATCACCGGGTACCGGTGGTGCTGATCACGGGCGACGCGGCGACGATGGAGGAGGCGGCACCGTTTCTGCCTGATCTCGAGGGCGTCGTGGTGAAGCGCTCCGTGAGCCGCTTCGCAGCTGAGAGCATCCATCCGCGCCTGGCTTGCGAATTGATCCGAGTCGGGGCGGAACGGGCGATGGGACGGGTCGCTGAGCGCTCGCTACCGACGATCGAACTGCCCGCCACGATTGAGATCACGTTCCTCACCGCGGACATGGCGGAGATGGCCGCGTGGCTGCACGAGGTGGAACGAGTCGCGCCGCGGACGGTCAGCTACACCGACTCCGATCCGCTGCGCGTCTACCAGACATTCGTGACGATCATTCAGCTCACGCGCGCGCTGGTCGAGTAGGCGTCAGGTCGGCGCCGCGCCGTACAGCCCTACGGCGCGGCGCAGAGCAGCTCGAGCAGCGCCTTCTGGCCGTGGCGGCGGTTCTCGGCCTGATCCCAGATGCGTTGCCGCTCGCCGTAGAGCACCGACGCTGTGATCTCCTCGCCCGGGTGAGCCGGCAGGCAGTGCAGCGCGATCGCGCCCGGCGCTGCCTGCGCCAGCAGCTGATCGTTGAGCTGGTAGTCCTTCAGCGCGGCTTTGCGCGCGGCCGCGGTCTCCTGCGAATCATTCATCGAGACCCACACATCGGTGTAGACCGCGTTCGCGCCGCTGACCGCCTGCGCGGGGTCGGCGGTCAGCTCAGCACCTGCGACGGGCTCCAGCTGATAGCCGTCGGGCGCGGCCACCGACACCGACACTCCGGCGATCGCGCAGACGATCGCAAGCGAGCGCGCGACATTGTTGCCGTCACCCACGTAGGCCAGCTTGAGCCCGTCCAGCGAGCCGAACTCCTCGCGCATCGTCAGTAGGTCGGCCAGCACCTGGATCGGGTGATGCAGCTCGGTGAGCATGTTGATCACCGGCACGCTCGCGTGCTCGGCCATCTCCCGCACCAAGGCGTCGGGTCCAGTGCGGATCCCGATCGCGGCGACATTGCGCGAGAGCACGTAAGCGGTGTCACGAATCGACTCTCCGCGCGCGAGCTGCGTGTCATCGGTGCGCAGCACCATCGGATGGCCGCCCAGCTCCGCGATCCCGGTCTCAAAGCTGACGCGCGTGCGGGTCGACGGCCGCTGGAAGATCAGCGCCACCGTCCTGCGCGCGAGCACGTCGGATCCGTAGGGGTTCTGCTTCATCCAGACCGCGCGTTCGATCAGCTCGGTGAGCTGATCGTGGTCCAGCTCTTCACCGGTGAGGAAATCTGAGGGGCGCTCTGGCAAGTGCCGCAGTCTACGCGTCTGTGAGCGCCTCCGCGCCGCGGCGTGCACCGTATTCTTCGCCTATGCGTAACGGTGAAATCTCGTTCTGGCAATGGCAACTCGGGAAGCAGAAGCAGCGCCCGGCCCTAAGCGGCAGTGAGACCGTCGACGTCTGCATCGTCGGCGGCGGCTTCACGGGACTGTGGACCGCCTACTACCTCAAACAGGCCAGACCGGAGTTGAACATCGCGCTACTGGAGAAGCATCAGGTCGGTTACGGCGCCTCCGGCCGTAACGGCGGCTGGATCACCGCAGCCGTCCCGGGGAACCGCCGGCTGCTGGTGAAGGATCGCGGTGAACCTGCGATGCATGCGTTTGAGCGGGCGATGGAGCAGACCGTCGATGAGGTCGTCAATGTCGCCAAGCGTGAGCAGATCTACGCCGACATCGTCAAACACGGCGTGATCGAGGTCGCCCGTTCCGACGCGCAGGCCAAGCGCCTGCGGGCCGCGCTCGCAGGCGAGCAGTCCTGGGGTACCGACGGCGACGCGCTGGTGGTACTCGAGCAGCCGCAACTGGACGAACGCATCAAGATCAACAACGCCGAGCTCGGCTTCTGGAGCCCGCATTGCGCCCGTGTTCACCCGGCGAAGCTGGTGCGCGGGCTCGCCGACGTCGCCGAGCAGCACGGCGTGACGATCTACGAGCACACCGAAGTGAAGGCGATCCATCCGCACGCCGCGATCACCAACCAGGGAACGGTGCGAGCGGACTTCGTGATCCGTTGCCTCGAGGGCTTCACCTCCGACCTCGAGGGTGAGCACCGCACCTGGCTGCCGATGAACTCTGCGATGATCGCGACCGCGCCGCTCACCGACGAGCAGTGGGGCCGGATCGGTTGGGAGGGCTGCGAGCTACTGGGGGACTTCGCCCACGCATACATGTACGCGCAGCGCACCGCCGACGGGCGGATCGCGTTCGGCGGCCGCGGAGTTCCCTACCGCTACGGCTCCGGGCACGACAAGGACGGCGCCACCCAGCCCAAGACGATCGCGATGCTCGAGGCGCTGCTGCGTGACTTCTTCCCGCAGATCCCGGAGGTCGAGATCGACCACGCCTGGTGCGGCGTACTCGGCGTTCCGCGCGACTGGTGCGCGACCGTGAACCTGGACCCGACCACCGGACTCGGATGGGCCGGAGGCTACGTCGGCGTGGGCGTCGCCGCGACCAACCTCGCGGGCCGCACCCTGCGCGACCTCGTGCTCGGCGAGACGACCCCGCTCACCTACCTACCGTGGGTTGGGCGCCAGCCACGCAAATGGGAGCCCGAGCCGTTCCGCTGGCTGGGCGCGCAGGGCATCTACAAGCTCTACTACGCGGCCGACAGCAAGGAGTCCGGCGGTCTCGAGAAGACCAGCGGACTGGCGAAGTTCGCGGACCTGGTTTCGGGCCGCCACTAGTTCAGGGTCCACTCGTCAGCGACCTGCGGGCGGCTCTACTGAGATAGGCACATTGCTGGTACCGGTCTTGGTGTACCGGTACCAGCACCTACATCGTCAGCAGGGTGCGCAGCGTGCGTCCCGCGGCGAGGTCGTCGAGCGCCGCCGCGGCCTCGTCCAGCGGACGCCGTCCGGAGATCAGCGCCTCGAGGTTCAGCTGTCCCTCCATGTAGAGGTCCACGAGCCGCGGGATGTCCTGTTGGGCGTCAACCGAGCCGTAGTTGGAGCCGAGGATCTTCTGGTTGAATTCGGCCAGCACCAGCGGATCGAAGCGCGCTGAGCTGCCTGTCGGCGGCAATCCCACGATCACCGCGGCGCCGCCGGCGCCCAGTGCCCGGATCGCCTGCTCGGTCGTGCTTGTGCGGCCGATCGCGTCGAACACGTAGTCGAGCCCTTCGGGCACCAGCTCCCGCAGCTGTGCGACCGGGTCATCGCCCACGAGGACCGAGTCGGTCGCTCCGACCTCGACCGCGACCGTCAGCTTTGCCGGGTTCACGTCGACCGCGACGATCCGTTGCGCCCCGGCGATCCGCGCTCCCTGGATACACGAGAGCCCGACCCCGCCGCAGCCGATCACGGCCACGGTTGAACCGGGCTGCACGCCCGCCGTGTTCTGGACCGCGCCAACGCCGGTCGCAACCGCGCAGCCGACTATTGCCGCGACATCAAGCGGTGCATCAGCACGGATCCTGATCGCCCCAGATTCGGGAACCACGATCCGCTCCGCGAAGGTCGAGGCGCCGAGATAGTGGTGCAGCGCCCGCTCGCCATCGCGCCAGCGGCTGCTGCCATCGAACAGCAAGCCCTGCCCGGCGATCACGTCCGCGGAGCGCTCGCACTGCCACGGGCGTTGGGCCAGGCATTGGCGGCACTCACCGCAGCTTGGAACCCACGAGACCACGACGTGATCTCCGATCTGAAGATCCTTTACGCCTGCGCCCAAGGCGGTCACAACTCCGGCTCCCTCGTGCCCGAGCACCAGCGGCACCGGCACGTCCCAGTCGCCGTTCACAACATGCAGGTCGGAGTGGCATACGCCTGCCGCTTCAACTTTGATCTCGACCTCGCCGGACTGCGGCTCCTGCAGCTGAAGCTCACGGATCTCGAGCTCGGTTCCCGGCCCTTCGAAGACCGCGGCTTTGACCGTGCGGCTCACCGTCGCCACCCGTCGCAGGTCTCGTGTTCGTGGCTGCACATCGCTGCCTTTCTGTCGGTCATGAACGTCGCCACCCGAACCCGCGAGCCACCATCATCGCCTTCTCGCCAAGCGATCCGCGGCCCGGAAGTACACCCAGCTGGACAGCGGCGTCGTAGAGGTCGAAGAACGCGCGGGCCCGATGAATTCTGGTGCCCCGCAGCTCGCAGTAGAAGACGACCGGGAGCTTCAGCGGCCGCTCGCTCGCGGGGATCGGTCCCAGCGGGCCACGATGCACGCCGCTGATCCGCACCGGCGCCGCCGCCATGCGGCCGTCGCCGAGCCGCGGGCCAAGTGGCTCGACGTGCACGTTGGGGAACCCCATGCGCAGGCGCCCGGCATGCTGCGCGAGCGCCGCAGGTCCGTACAGCGGCTCTGCGGTCGTCGGGTCCTCGTACTGCACGTCGGTCGTGCAAATGGCGGCGAACGAAGCCTCGGTCGCGGTCCTTGTAGTGCTGCCGTCAGCACCAGACCAGGCCGCCTCCCACGAGTCGAACAGCTGGTCAAGGTTGGGACGGCTGCGATCCAGCTCTCCACTCATCACTCGCGGATCGTACCCTTGGCAGGGTGAGTACCAGTGAGCCGGCAAAAACCGAGCCCGAGCATCTGCACCCGGAACCGCCGCATCACACGGCACCGGTGCAGCCCTCCAACCCGGAGGAGGCGGCCCGCGCGAACGCGACCAGCGTGCGCGAGAAGCTCGAGCTGGCGCGGCTGTTCCTGGTCTTCAGCGAGATCGACGATCTGGTCCTGGACGCCGCCTTGCGGGGCGGCGTCGATATGGCCGAGATCCTCACGGATGGCAAGTCTGACCGCGAGATCCTCGAGCTAGCCCGCAACCTCCAGCCGGTGTGTGAGCGCCATGGAGTGCCGCTGCTGCTCAGCGCACGCGCAGACCTGGTTGCCGCTGCCGGAGCCGACGGTGTCCATATCGGTCAGGGCGACGACGTCGAGGCTGCCCGCGCGCAGGTGGGACCGGATCGCATCATCGGGCTCTCGACCCACACTCAGGAGCAGATCGACGCCTCGGTCTGGGCCGGTGTCGACTACATCTCGATCGGACCGGTGCATCCGACCTGGTACGCGCCGGAAAGGCCCGCGATCGGCACCAAGCTGCTGACCTACGCCTCGCGCAACGTTGATCTGCCGTTCTTCGCCGCCGGTGGCGTCCAGGTCGACAATACGGGCGCGATCGCCGCGGCCGGGGCACAGCGCGTCGTGGTGAGCAGCGCGATCCTCGACTCGCACGCGCCCGACCGCGCCGCCGAGTTCATCCGCGACGAGATCATCCACCCCACCGACTTTCTCGACCGCTACCGCGCCCGCACCGAATCCCAGAACGCCGCCGCACGCGCGCAGCTGACGCCGCTCGCTCCGGGGGAGCGCCCGCCCGCGTTGCTCGTGAGTATTGCGTTGTGCGTGATCGGCGCAATCGTGAACCTGGTGGCGTTCAGCGCCGGGCTGAAGGTTGAGGGAACGCGTCCGAGCACCGCCACGATCGTGATCTTCGCGGTCGTCGCCTTCGCGCTCGCATATGGGATGTGGCGGCGGATCTACCAGGCGGTGCTGCTGTTCATGGCAGTGCTCTCGGTGATCGTGGTGCTGTTCGCCCTGTTTTTGATCGAAGCCAGCAATCTGCTCGGGCTGCTGGTCGGGGTCGTGGTCTGTTTCGGCGGCGGCACGCTGCTCTGGAAGCTCGTGCGAGTGGCAGGCCGGATCCAGGCGCCGGTCAAGCCCGAACGCCGCGTCAGCTGAGTCGGCCGCGGTCGCCGTCCG
Source organism: uncultured Actinomycetota bacterium (assembly GCA_963737115.1). Classification (GTDB taxonomy): domain Bacteria; phylum Actinomycetota; class Thermoleophilia; order Solirubrobacterales; family Solirubrobacteraceae; genus Palsa-465. Next base: position 148,669 of record CAVTRM010000011.1, on the reverse strand, counting down.
TCAGCTCAGCCAGCCACGCGGCCGAGCAACCCGGGGCGTAGCCAGCGGGGGGCGTCCTCGGCAACCAGCCGATACGCTGGATGTGTGCCTGAATCTGCTTATGACGTCATTGTTATCGGGTCAGGCCCCGGCGGCTACGTCACCGCCATTCGGGCCTCCCAGCTGGGCTTCAAAACCGCCGTCGTCGAGAAGGACAAGATCGGCGGGCGGTGCCTGAACTACGCCTGTATCCCCGCCAAAGCGGTGCTGCGTTCTGCTGACGTCGCCTACGAAATCAGTGAGGCCGAGGAGTTCGGCATCGACGTTCCCGACCCGAAGGTCAACTTCGGCGCGGTGATGGACCGCCGCGACAAGGTCGTGGCCACGCTGACCGGCGGCGTCGGCGGGCTGCTGTCCAAGAACAAGGTCGACGTGATCGACGGAATCGCGAGCCTGAACGCGGATGGCAAGGGCGTCACGGTTGACGGTCAGAGCTACGCCGCCAAGTTCGTGGTGCTGGCGACCGGTTCGGTCAAGCGCGCGATCCCGGGCGCGTCGTTCGGCGGCCGTGTGATCGGGACCGAAGAGGCGTGGGCGCTGCGTGAGCTCCCCAAGTCGCTGGTCGTGGTCGGCTCCGGCGCGTCCGGTTCGGAGATCGCATCGGCCTACGCGCGCCTGGGCTCGGAGGTGAAGTTGTTCGAGGCACTCGACCGCGTGGTCCCGACCGAGGATGCCGATATCTCGCGGCTCGCTGACCGTGGCTTCAAGAAACAGGGGATCGACGTTCATACCGCGACCTTTGTCACCGACATCGTGTCCGGCGAGAACTCGGTCACCTACAAGTACGGGGATGAGAGCGGCGAGGCCGAATACCTGGTGATCGCCGCCGGCCGCGGGCCTGATATCGAGGGCCTCGGACTCGACGCGGCCGGGATCGCGCTGGACGAGCAGGGTCTGATCAAGGTTGACGGCGCGATGCGTACCAGCGTCCCGAACGTCTACGCGATCGGCGACCTGGTCCCGGGCCCGGCGCTGGCGCACAAATCCAGCGACGAGGGCGTGATCGCGATGGAGAACGCCGCCGGGCTACAGACGCATCCGATCAGCTACATCGATATCCCCCGCGCGACCTTCTGCACCCCCAACATCGCGTCGTTCGGACTCACCGAGGCACAGGCCAAGGACGCCGGCTACGACGTCGTGGTCAAGAAGGTGCCGTACGGCGCGGTCGGCGCCCCGCTGGTCTACGGAGACCGGACCGGGATCGTGAAGATCGTTGCCGACAAGCAGTACGGCGAGTTGCTCGGCGCCCATATCGTCGGCGCCAAGGCGACCGACCTGATCCAGGAGCTGGTCAATGCCAAGGCGCTGGAGGGCGGCTACCAGGAGGTCTCGCGGATCATCCACGGCCATCCGACCTTTGCCGAGGCCGTGATGGAGACCGCCCGCGCACTCGACGGCTGGCTCATCCACGGCTAACAATCGCTTTGCAGTTGGGGGTGGTCTTGCCGGACCGCCCCCAACTTTGAAACGCTCCGGTGACCGCGCCTGAAAGTTTCGCTACGCACGGCTTCATTCCGGGGGATCGCCTGCCAAACTGGAACGTCATGAGTGACGTCGCCACGACTACCGAGCAGGGCCTCAAAGGTGAGGTCACCGTTATCGAGCCGGACCGCTTCGCGCGCACCATCGCGCGGCGCAGCGCCGAGAGCCGCGCAACCGTGCCATCGGTCGAGTACACCGCCGAAGTCGATGTCGACGGCCTGCAGCAGCAGATCGAGCGATACGGCTCACTGACGCCGCTGCTGGTCGCGGCCACCGCCGCGGCGCTGAGCTCGCACCCGCGCGCCAACGCCGCCTACCGCGACGCCCGTTATGAGCAATACGGGCGCGTCAACGTCGGCGTCACCTTGGCTGAGGACGACAGCTACGTGACCCCCACGGTGATGGATGCGGACCGCAAATCAGCGGACCAGATCGCGGATGAGTTGGCCGGATATCGCGAGGTGATCCGCGACGGTGAGCTGCACCCGTCGGTGTTCGCCGGTGCGACCTTCACGGTCATCGCCCCGACCGGTCACGACGTCACCATCGCTTCGCCGATCATCACCGGCGGCCAAGCCGCGGTCGTCACCGCAGGGCCGATCCGCTCGGTGCCGGTCTTGGCGGACGGTCAGGTGGCTGCGCGCCGGACGGTCGAGATAATTCTTGCGGCCGACCATCGCATCCTTTACGGAGCGCTGGCCACCGCGTTTTTGCATGAGGTCAAGATCCAGCTTGAAGGAGCAGCAGATGAGTGATTCGGGGGACGTCGGGCAGCTCACTGAGCAACTGGCCGCGCAGGGACGTGAGGTGCTGGCGGAGCAGCTGCGAGCCGCCTATGCCGATGCCGCGCTGACACACGCGGACGTGGTCTCACTCGACCCGGCCCGCATCGATTCGCTGGTCCAGCGAGCGGTTGACAACGCCGACGGTCTGCAGTGGCGCCGGGCGCTGGCGTCGGCGGCCTCCGAGCAGCTCGGGATCAGCGTCGTCGACGCGATGTCACATCCGGCGGTAGCCCAGGCCCAGCAGCTGGCCGGCGCACCGTCTTACGAAAAGAGTCTCAGCGACGCGATGTCGAGCGTTTCCGCGTCGCAGCCCACAACCGAACCTGCGGCAGCTGAACCGGCGGCCGCTGCCGAGGCTGACAAGGTCGACGGACAGGTCGCGGAGGACAAGCAGCCAGAAGCCGAAGGAACCGGCGACGAGCCTGAGGAAGCGACCTACGTTCCCGCTGAGCAAGAGGCTGCGGCTCGGTTCACCGAGGAAGAGGTGGCGCAGGCCAACGCCCCCACCCAGACCTATCAGGCGGCGACGGCCGATGCCGGTGACGAGGCTTCTGACGCTGCTGAAGAGGCCCCGGACGATGAAGACGCCTCGGATGCTGAAGTGAGCGAGGACGCTGACGACGCCTCAGACTCGGAAGGGACCTCAGGCGCTGATGATGCTTTCGGCGCCGGTACCTCCGGCGACGATGATGCCTCCGGCGAAGGTGGCTCTGGCGATGAGGAGGAAGAGGACGCTGCCCCGAGCCCGCTCGCCGGTCTCGCGAAGGCCAAGCCCGTGATCGACCCGCACGCCACCCAGGTGCACGACATGGCTGCCGAATTCGCGGCTCAGGACCGTGTCGGAACGCAGGGCGCCGGCCAGGCCCCTGCGGCCAAGCCCGCGGATGAGCCCGCAACCGAGGTGCCTGCGGCCACCAGCGCTGCCCGCAGGCCCGATGCTCCGGTGCGGCCGATTCCGCCGACCGCGCGCCCCGACGTCGAAGCCGACCCAGACGCGACCGTCGTGCGCGGTCCCTCACGGCCCGATTCATCGGTGCCGCCGCGTCGACCGGGCGCGCCGGTGCGACCGGTCCCCAAGCGTGATCCGGAGCCGACACCGTATCCCGACGACGACGAGTACGACGACGAACTGCGCGTGCCCGCCATTCACCTCGGCGGCGTCGCCAACCTCCCGACCCGCGGGGAGCCGCTCGACGTGCGCATCTCCGAGGCTGGCCTCGACATCCTCCAGGCCAATGAAGAGATCCTCGGACGGCTGCAGTGGTCGGACATCGGCCGGCTTGAGGTCAGTGGTCCCAAGGGGCGGCTGTTCGGCGGCAACAAGGGCGGCTCACGGCTCCTGGTCCGCACCCAGCACGGTGATGCCACCTTCGAGATCCCCGACCTCAGCCCAGAGGAGCTGCGGACCGAGGTCGCCGAGATGTCGGCGCGCTACGGCCGCTGAGCTGAAGTGGACGAGGGGCTGCGGCGCGACTGCGGCCCCCGATAACCGCTCTGAGGCCCAGAGCCCGGCGCCTTTGCGCTGCTCTCGCACGGACGACGCAACCCAAGGCGGACCTTACACAGCCCCTGCTACTTTCCCGCTGATGAACTCCCCCTCTACCGTCCTCGTCACAGGAGGAGCTGGCTTTGTTGGCGCGACTTTGGTGCGCCGACTGATCTCAAGCGGCTATCAGGTACGAGTGCTCGACAACTTCACCACCGGTGATCACGGGCACCTGCATGGAACCTCCGCGGAGATCGTTGAAGGCGACATCCGCAACGAAGCCGAGGTCGCCGGCGCACTTGATGGCGTCGACTCCGTGATCCATCTGGCTGCGGCCGGTTCGGTCGTGAAGTCGATCGAAGATCCGGTCAGCAACTTCGAGAACAACGTGTTGGGCACGTTCTCCGTCCTGAACGCGGCCCGCAAGGCCGACGTCCAACGCATCGTCCAGGCCTCCACCGGTGGCGCGCTGATCGGCGATGCGGTACCGCCGGTGAACGAGCTCTCGCTTCCGAAGCCGATCTCGCCCTACGGCGCCAGCAAGCTCGCGGGCGAAGGCTACGCGCACGCGTTCGCCAAGAGCTATGGGCTCGGCACAGTCGCGCTTCGCTTTGGAAACGTCTACGGCCCCTGGAGTTCACACAAGAAGGGCGCCGTCAACGCGTTCTTCCAGGCGATCCACGACGGCACCCCGATGATCATCTACGGCGACGGCAGCGCTTCGCGCGACTACGTGCACGTGGACGACATCTCCAACGGGCTGCAGCTGGCGCTGGAATCAGACGTTCCCGGCGGTTCCGTGATGCACATCGCTTCAGGCGTCGAGACCAGCGTCGGCACCTTGGCCGCACTCTGTCGCGAGGTCGCGGGGGCGCCTGACCACCCGATCGAACACCGTCCCGGCCGCACCGGTGAGGTCGGCCGTAACGCCGCCACCTACGCGCTGGCCACCGAATTGATCGGCTATAGGCCGACGGTCGACATCGCCGACGGTCTCAGGGGCACCTGGGAATGGCTGCAGACCGAGGTCTACGCCTAGTTCGAGCATGCGCGCCGGCCCGTGTCGGTCGACTATGCGGCTAGCTTGACTATGCGGGCTATCGCTCGCGGGCGGGCACGCCCGTGACCGTGGTTCCGGGCGCGACGTCCTTGGTCACCACCGCGCCGGCGCCGACCACGGCGTCGGCGCCGATCACCAGTGGCCTCCCCGGGTGACCGTTGACGGTCACCGCGCCCGACCCGAGGAATGCGCGCTCGCCGACGTGGACGTTGCCGTTGATCCGGGTTGCCGGCGACAGCGTCGCGTAGGCGCCGATGCGCGCGTCGTGCATCACCGAGGAGTGGACGTTCACCTGCACGTGCGGGCCGATCTCGACGTTTACGGTGACGATCGAGCCGGGACAGATGACCACGCCTTCGCCGAGCTGCACTAAACCCGGTGCGAGCTCAACCGAGGGGTGCACGAGCGGCGGCGCGGCCGCTAACCCAGCGGCCATCACTGCGCCGGCCAGCCGCTCCCGCAGCCGCGGGTCGCCGACTGCCACGACCACACAGGCGTCCGGGTGTCGCGCGGCAGCTTCGGCCAGCGTGTAGACGGGATGGCCGACATCCGCTCGATGGTCGTCGATCAGTCCGAGCAGCCCGAAGCGTTTGCCCTCCCAGCTCGCGGACGAGGCCCATGCGGCGATCTCTCGCCCGGACCCGCCGGCACCGAAGATCAGCAGTCTGTGTGTGTCGAGCACGGGCCGATCCTACTCGCCGGACCGGGCCGATCGGCGATGCGGTCTCGATCTTGCGACGAGCCGGTCCCAGCATCCGCCACACCTTCGCCGCCGCCCTCGACCGCATCGCTGCCGCTGCCGCTGTCGTCGTCGTCGCCGTCGGTTTCGGTGTCGGCGCCGAGGTCAACCCCGCCGCTGACGTGCTCGTGGTAGAGGCCGTGGCCGGTCAGCACCTGCCGGGCGGTCTGGAGGATGATCTGCAGGTCGAGCCGCAGGCTGCGGTGGTCGACATACCAGATGTCCATTTCGATCCGTTGTGACCAGGGCAACGAGGTGCGGCCGTTGACCTGCACCCACCCGGTCAGTCCCGGCAGGACCTCGAGCCGCCGACGCTGGTGCGGCGTGTACCGCTCGACTTGGGACGGCACCGTCGGGCGCGGTCCAACGATCGCCATCTCACCGCGGAGCACGTTCCAGAGGTTCGGCAGCTCATCCAATGAGTAGCGCCGCAGCACCGCCCCCACGCGAGTGATGCGAGCGTCACCGGCGGTCACCGCGAGGCCCGCCCCCTTGAACTCGGCGCCCTGGACCATCGTCCTCAGCTTGCAGATCTCAAACGTCTCGCCGTTCAGGCCGCTGCGGGTCTGGCGATAGATCGCAGGGCCGCGCGATTCGAGCCGGATCAACACCGCGATCACGGCGATCAGCGGCGCCGACAAGATCGTGGCGGGCACGGCTATCAGCAAATCAAGCACGCGACGGGTCATGTGCTTGGGCTCCTCGGGTTCCCTGGGCTCCCTGGGCCCCTTAGGCTCCTCGGGCTCCCTGGGCTCCCTGGGTTCCTCGGGCGCTTTGGGCCCCGGCCCGCGTCTTGACGCACCTTTGTACGCGTAGGCGTGACAAAGGTAAGGCAAGAGGGACCATGTCCCCCGAGTCCGATCGCTATATGCGCGCCACCGACTTCCGTCCTGATCGGCGCAGGCGCTCGACCCGCTTCCAGTCCGATCGTCGTGTGCCCTCCACCGGCTCCCAGTCCGATCGTCGTGTGCCCTCCACCCGCTTCCAGTGCGATCATCGCGTGCCCTCCACCGGCTCCCAGGTCACACGCTGACGCCCGCGCAGGAGGTCCCAGAACCCAAGCGCCAATGAAGCGTTGGTGACCACGTAGTAGCGGCAGATCAGCGCGACTTTGGCGATCACCCGCAGCGGCATCGCGCGCGTCCCACCCCCCGCTCCAAGGTGAGTGAACAGGGGAGCAGCAACGGCCGCGAGCAGCACCGCCAGTTGCAGCAACAGGCAGACGATGTAGACCCAGCCCTGACCGATCAGCACGAGGTTTGCGATCAGCGCAACGACGTGCAGCAGCGGCGTCAGGTAGCGCAGGAACCTGTGCGAGAAGATCATCAGTGCGTACAGCGCCGAGTATCCGCGCGGCGAGAACATGTGGCCGTTCACGATCACAGCCCACGAACGCGCAGCCATGCGCCGCTTGCGGCGGAACTCGCCGTCGATCGTGGGCGCCATCTTTTCGCTGGCCCGCGCCGCCGGCGCGTAGAGCGCCTTCCAACCGCGCTTGACCATCGTGAACGGGAACGCGATGTCATGGCTCATGATCGGTCCGAGCTCCATGTACGCGTCGCGATGTACGGCATAGATGGCGCCATTGCCGGCGGTGATCGACGACAGGTCGGACTCGCGTGCGCGCATGAACATCTCGTAGCGCCAGTAGACGCCCTCTTGGTTGTCGGCGCCGTCCTCCGCGGTGAAGTTGACGTTGCCGCATACGTAGCCGACCCGCTCCTCGTGGATGATCGGGAACACGAGCATGTGCAGCGCGGTCGGATGCCATTTGGAGTTGGCGTCGGAGAACGCAAGGATGTCCCCGGTCGCGGCGCGGGCGGCGGCGTCCTGGGCCACGACCTTGCCGCCGCGCGGTAGCTCGAGCACGATGTCGGCGCCGGCCTCCCTGGCCCGCGCGGCGGTTGCGTCGGCGTCGGCATCGGCGCCGCCGTCCACCGCGACGATCACCTCAACGAGCTCCTGCGGATAGCCGAGCTCGCGCAGGTTCGTGACCTTGTCGGCGATCACCTGCTGCTCACGGTAGGCGGCGACGATCACCGACACCTTCGGCACCAGCTCTCCGCGGGCGGCTGCAGGAAAGCTGCCCGGTCCAGGCGAGCGGGCGCGCTTGATGCGGTCCATCAACGCCAGCAACAGTCCGTAACCGATCTGGGTGTAGATCAGCAGCAGCACGCTGAGCCAGAAGATGATTGCTACAACGATCATCCGGTCGCGATGCTTTCGTAGAGTGCCAGCGTCGCGCGAGCGGCGGCCTGCCAGGAGTAGACCTCGCGCGCCGCATCGGCGGCGCCGGCGGCAAGCCGTGCACGCGCCCCGCGATCGTTCACCAGTTCCGCCAGCGCCGTGTGCAACGCCACCGCGTCTGATGGCGGCACACCGCGTGCGGCGCCCAGCGAAGCGACCTCCGCGAGCCCGCCGACCTCCGAGAGCACGATCGCCTTTCCAAGCCCGAGCGCGGTCGCGAGCACACCGGAAAAACCGAAGCGGTCCGAACGCTCGTAGGGCAGCACCGCAACGTCGGCACGCTCATACAGCGCCGCTTCCTCGGCCGCGGTGACGAAGCGCGGCACGAAGCGCACGTTTGCGGGCGCCGAGGCCTGCAGCGCGGATATGTCCATCATCGGCCTGCCCACAATCCAGAGCTCGGCGTCGGTGATCCCGTTCCAGGCCTCGAGCAGTACCTCGAGGCCCTTGTAGGGGCGGATCAGTCCGAAGCAGAGCACTACCGGCAGAGCGGTGCTCCCGACTTCCGGCGGCAGCTCCCCCGCCCGGGCACCGCCGAGTACCCCGTGGCGGATCACATGCACCCGCTCGGGGTCAAGTGAGTGCTTGGCGATCACCGCGGAACGCGCGAAATCGGAATGCACCACCACAGCGTCGAGACCGCTCAGGTCCGGGGCGGGCCCGGGCAGCGGACCGCGCGCCAGCGGGTCGTGCACGGTAAGCACGGTGGGCACGGCTTTTGGCAGAAGCCGCAAATCAAGCCAGGGGACCGTCAGCCACTGGACGTGGACGACGTCTGGGCCTTCACCGGCAGCCGATCGGGCCACGTCCGCGTAACGGCGCATCTGCGGAACGTCCAGCGCAAGCTTGCTGAGGCCGCGTAGCTTCGATCCGGCCGGTCCGACCGCGTGCCGGTAGAAGACCTCGCGCACGGCGTATCCCTCGGGCGCGGGCACCTCGCCGTAGGCGAAGCGGCTGGTCAGCAACTGCACCTCGGCGCCTTCGTGTGCCAGCGCACTTGCCAGCGCGTGGTCGTAGGGCCTCGAGTAGGCCGGCGGATCGAGCAGATCGACTCGCAAGCTCATCCACCTCCCACGGAAGAACGGGCAGCGTCGCGTTTCACGTCATTGGACATCCGCAGTCCGATCTGTTCCTCAACGCCGAGGTAACAGTTGATCAAAAAGAACTGCAACCGCTCAAGCTCGCTGAGGCGGGCCGAGGACGCACTCGCGCGCCCGTCCGCGCGGAAGGCCACCCCCTTACCGATGCCGACCTTGTGCAGCAGGATCCGCCCCAGCCGGTTGAGACCCGGGTCCGGTTCGAAGTCGGGGTAGCGCCGTGCCAGCCAGGCCGCGCCGGCGGCGTAGCCACGCCACTGTTTGCCCAGCGCCCGCAGCGTCTTGCGGTATTCGTGTTCGACCACCGCGTGTTCATTGAAGCCGAGCGTCCAGCCGGCCTCCTGTAGGCGCCAGGTGAAGTCGGTGTCTTCCCCGGCCCAGATTCCCTCGGTGTAGCCGCCGATCTGCTCGAACGCTGCGCGCCGGACCAGCAGGTTGGCGCTCGAAGCTCGTGGTCGGTAGGGGTTCATCACGTGCGAGCGCTGGCCCAGGAAGTTGCGTGCAGTCCCGTAGCGCGCCGCAAGCGTTGAGGAGTCGGGAATCCCGTAAATGTCGCCGGTTACCGCCCCGACGTTGTCCGCGATCGGCTGCGCGAAGAACGCGTCGACCAAATCCGCGGGCGGATAGACGTCGGCGTCCAGGAACAGGATCCAGTCGTTGTTCGCAGCGCCGGCTCCGACGTTGCGTGCACGCGATGCCGAGGCCTCGCCGGCGGCTCGCACCACGGTGCTTTTCACCGCTGACCCGGTCGCGGTCCGGGACTTCGCCCGCGGGTGTCTGACGGTGCCGCTGTTGTCCGAAATGATCAGCTGATCGCCGTCCCGCAACGCGAGCTGGCCAAAGCGTCTGAGCACGACCCGCGCCTCGACTGCCGACCCCGCGAATGGGATCACAACACTGATCGCGGGGCGAGTCATGCGGGGGCCGCCTTCATCCAGAGCCGTGTGGGGGGAGTCACGCCGATGCCGCCTTCACCCGTCGGCGAGCGCGGCGGATCATATCGAGCGCCTGATCGATCTCGGCCTTGTGCAGGAACCCGGTCGCCCACAGCACCGGTCCGATCAGCACGACCACCAGGGCGCGGAGCACCAGGCCCAGGAAGCCCGACGTTGGCAACAGCAGCTCTCCCGCGACCGTCAGTCCGCCGATCACCACGACCAGCTGAGTGAGGCGCCGCCACTCAAATCCGACCTCAAACGCGCGCCTGACCAGAAGATGCATCACAGTCAGCATTGCAACATAGGCCCCGACCAGTGCAACACCGGCACCAGCGATGCCGTAGCGCGGTACCAGCAGCAACAGCAGCAGCACGTTGCAAACGAGCCCGACAAGCGCCGCCGGGAAGTTACGACGCGTGACCTTGGCGCGTCCGGCGATGACCAGCAGCACCACCCACAGTCCATACAGCGCCCAGCCCAATGACACCCACGGGATCGCCCGGAAGGCCTCGTAGTAGCCGGGGTGCGGCGCCAAAAAACGGATGATGTAACGCGCCTCCAGCGTCAACGCGGCCACTACCCAGCCGGTGAGCAGCACGTAGTAGGTGGTGACGGCGCTGTACAGCCGCGCGGCTTGTTTGTCGTCGGTGATCGAATACGCCAACGGCGGCCATGCGTACTGGAACGCAATCACGATGAAGGTGATCGCACTGGCGACCTTGAACGCGATCGCGTAGCGGCCGGCGGCGGCGGGTCCCTGCTGGTGGATGATGTACTGCCGGTCAATCACGCTGAGTGCGTAGACCGAGGCCTCGGCCGGGACCGTCGGCAGCCCGAACCGCAGCAGCTCGCGCCACGAGTCGACGCCGGTGCTACCGCGGCCGCCGAAGAAGCGCTCGCGCATCGTGAACCACAGCCCGAACAGCACCACTGTCGAGACCGCGTAGTTGGCGAACAGCAAACCCTGCCAGCCCTTGTCGAGCCCGACCACGAGAATCAGGCTCAGCGCGATCGTCCCGGCTGCGTTCAGCAGCGTGACGGTCGCATAGGCGCGGATCCGCATGTCTACGCGCAGCACTGCCTGCGCCAGCTCGAGGTTCGTGAACGCCCAGATACCGAGTACGGCGATGCGGAACGCTCCGGGCACGTACTCGCTGGTGATCAAGCGGCTGAGCGGCCCCGCCGGGATCGCCAACGCGACGCAGCAGATCGTCGTCGACACCAGCATGAACAGCGTGGTACGACGGATCAGCGCGTCGCGCCGCTGTTTGTCGTCGTCGACGAAGTAGTAACGCAGGAACGCTTCGATGAATCCGAACCTGACCACGATCGACGCGAAGATCACGAATGTGGCGAGCGTCTCCACTATCCCGTAGCCGCTCGGCGGGATCTTGCCGGTATACACCGGCAGCAGCAGCACGGCCATGATCTTGGAGAAGACGTTGGCCAGCTGGTAGGCGCCCAAGGCGCTGGCTAGCTTCTTGAGTTGAGCTCCCATGAGAGCGAGATCCCGTCGCTAGCTGTTGGCGGCGGAGACCGGAAAGCAGCCGCCGTGGGGCGGGTTGGCAGACGTGACCAGCTGCACCGGATGGTCGGTCAGATCGACCGCGTGGTTGTCGAGGTCAAGCAGCACGAAGCGAAAGACGTAATTGCCGGCCGGGGCCAGTTTGCCGTTGGATTCGCGCCCATTCCAGAAGAAGCGGTGGTACCCGGTGGTGGCGCCAGGTTCGGGGACCGCGTGCATGTAGAGACCGCTTGAGATCGTGGCCACCGGCTGCGAGCCGCTCTGCGGGTACACATACACCGCGATCCGGCCGCTGCTGCTGGGCGACAGTTCGAGGTAGGTGTGGCGGAAGTTCACCAGGTGTCCGTCGACCTTGCAGATCGCGCCCGCGACCGGGTCGAACACCGAGGGGCGCGGATGCGGGTTATGCCAGACCACGGGGTTCGCGGTCTTCAGCCGCTGCACGATGAAGAACGCGCCGACGCTCATGACCCCGAAGACCAGAAACGCGATCAGCGGCAGGCGCCGGATCAGCACACTGCGCTCCGCGCCCGACCCGGCGCCGCCGACTGGCAGGCCCGGAGGACCGCTCAAAGTCCCACCGCCGTCGCTCACAACGCGATCACTCCGGTGTTCGGTACGTCGTACTCGTGGAACGCGTCGAGCCCGCGCGGATCATCGCGGCACAGCACCGTGCGTATCGAGCCGCGATGGCAGACGACCAGCGCCGGCAACTCCGCCGAGCTGTGAATGTCGGTGAGCGCCGCCCACACACGGTCCGCGTGCTCCTGCAATGACTCGCCGCCGGGGAAGCGAAAATCGGCGCCGCCGCGCATCCAGGCGGAGTAGCCGGATGGGTCGTCGCGTTCGATGTCGATGAACAGCCGGCCTTCCCAGGCGCCGCGGTCACCCTCGCGCAGCCGCGGATCGGCGGTCGGCGTGAGGTCGATGCGGCCGCCCACGGCCAGCGCGGTGTCCACCGCGCGCGAGAGATCCGAGGTCCACAACGACGCGACCTCGAACTGTTCGGCGACGCGGGCCGCGAGCTCCTGCGCCTGTTCACGTCCGACCGCGTTCAGCGGTGTATCGGAAAAGCCCTGGGCACGGATCGGCTCGATGTTGTCGTCGGTCTGACCGTGCCGCGCCAACAGAATTCCGGGCAGCGTCGAGCTCAAGCGATCAGCTGCTCCGGCGCCTGGTTGCGTGCCGCCCATCGCAGGCGTCAGCCTACGGTGACGCTGTTTGTTCCGCCGGAACTCGCGAGCTTGCTCTGATCAGACCCAACGCTGACCACAACGCTTGCGTTGCAGCTGGTCTTCACGTTTGCGGTGTTGGTCGCGCAGCTTTGGATCACCGGCGCGGTGGCGGCGTGCACCCGCGAGTCCGGCAGCCCGAGCGTCTGGGCGACCTTTTCGGCGGCGGCCTTATCACTGCTCTTTACGTAGTAGACCATGGTCTGGGTCTCAGTCTGCGTCGCGGCGTTGGTGATCGCACCCTGATGGAAGCCCTTGGCGCCGATGACCTTGAACACGTCGGCAGCAAGTCCCTGCACTGCGGTCCCGTTCAGCACCGCGACGCGATACTGAGACGGATCCACCACCGGTGCCTTGTCCTTCTTGGTGTCGGTCTGGTGCTGCGCGCCGGTACCGGTGTGAGTAGCCGAGTTGCCGCCGCTGGAGCCGAGCACGACGACCAGCGCGATCACGACGACCGCGGCTACGAGTGCGCCGCCGATGGCTATCAGCCAGCCGCGGCGACGCGGCGGCTCGTTCAGCATCGAGCCGCTGTAGCCACCGGCCGCAGGAACGGTGCGGGCAGCCGTGCCGCCCGACCCGTTGGGAGCGGCGGGGCCAGCAGCGGACCCGTTCGGGGCGGTGGCGACAGCACCAGGAACAGCGCCCGCGGCGACGCCGCCGGTAACAGCCTCGGGAAGGTCCGGGTCGGGGATCAGTCTGGTCGCGGAACCGAGGCTCGGGGCGCCAACTCCCTCTTGGGCTACGGGAATTGAGGCGGCTGTGCGCCGAATTCCAGCGGGGCGCGGTGCCACCGCGGTTACAGCACCAGCGCCTACGGCGGTCGCGGCCGCGGTACGCATACCCACCGGGCGCGGCGCGATCATCACCCCGGTCGCGGGGTCGACGGCTGCAGCCGGTGCGGCAGCGGCGGCGGTGGCGCGCTGCTGTTGGTAGCTGAGCTGCTGGGCCTGCCGTTCGAGCGAGTCGATCCGCTCCTGTGCTGCGTCCAGCTGGTCGCGCAGGTTGGAGGTCTCGCGCGCGTGCGCGAAGAACAGGATCACCACGAGCGCGAGGCCGATGATCGCGGCAAAGCCGGCATCGCTCCCAACGTTGTGGATGAAGTTATGGATCGAGAGGGCGAACGGAATCGTCATGTCAGATGAAGGCGGAGTCTACGTTGGCGGTCGGGCGCTGCTGCTTTGGGCGCTGTCGCCAGCACTGGTTCGACCCTCGTCGGAGCCGACCCCGTGCTCTGGCTCAGCGGCGATCCTGGCCGCGTCTAGCGTAGACACATGTTGAGCTAATGCTGCAGCGTCCTCTTCGAGCACCAGCAGGTTGATGCGGTCAAAGGTCTCGCGGACCCATCTCGGATCGAGCGGCTCACGGTCGGCACGGAGGATCTTCTGAGCGGGCGTTTCGATCGGCCGCTCGTACGGGTTGAACAGGACCTCGTCGAACTTCTCCCCGGGCCGTGAGCCCACAACCTCGACCGCGATGTCGCGTCCGGGCTCGAGTCCGGAGAGGCGGATCATGTCGCGGGCGAGGTCGATGATCTTCACCGGCTCGCCCATCTCGAGCACGTAGATCTCGCCGCGCTCGGAGCTGAGCGACCCGGCGCGGATGACCAGTTGCACGGCTTCCGGGATCGTCATGAAGTAGCGGCTCATGCGCTCGTCGGTGACGGTCACGGGTCCACCGGCCGCGATCTGGCGGCGGAAGATCGGCACCACCGAACCGGAGGAGCCGAGCACGTTCCCGAATCGCACCGCCGAGTAACAGGTCTTCGGGAACTCGGAGGCGGCGGCCTCGATCGCCCATTCGGCGAGCGCCTTGGAGGCACCCATCACGGTCGTGGGCGTGACCGCCTTGTCGGTGGAAACCAGCACGAACATCTCGACCCCGGTCTCGCCTGAGACGCGCGCCATCAGACGTGTGGCCAGCGAGTTGTTGCGGATCGCCTCGACCGGGTTGGCCTCCATCATCGCGACATGCTTGTAGGCGGCGGCGTGGAACACGACCGCGGGCCGATGCTCGCCGAGCACATCACGCAGGCGCTCCTCCTCCTTGCAATCGGCTAGGACGGGAACGGCCACGTTCACGTGACGCTCCTCGGAGAGCTCGCGGTAAATCTCGAAAAGGTTGTCCTCGGCGTGGTCGACGAGGATCAGCCGACGCGGCCCGACTCGCGAGATCTGACGGCACAACTCGGAGCCGATCGAGCCACCGGCGCCGGTCACCATCACGGTGCGGCCGTGCAGGTAAGCACCCACGCGGTCGATGTCCATCCGCACCGGCTCGCGGCCGAGGATGTCCTCGACGCGCACGTCACGCAGCTGGCGGGTGACGCGCAGCCCGTCGCCGCCGTCCTGCAGCAATTCGAACACGGTCGGGGTGGTCCGCACCGGGATCCCGCGCTGGCGACAGGCGGTCACTACCGCGCCGCGCACGCTCCCGGGCGCCGACGGGATCGCGATCAGCACCTCGTCGGGCTTGAACTCGTCGAGTACTCGCTTGAGATCGGCTTCGGCGGTGGTACCGAGCACCCGCAGCCCGTATTCGTCGCGGAGCCGGCGTTTGCGTGGGTCATCGTCGATGAACCCGATCGGCCGCAGCTTCAGCTCGGGATTGCGCATCAGCTCGCGCACGACGATGCGTCCGCCCTCGCCGGCACCGACCACTAGCACGTCACGCGTGCCCTTGGGCGTCCGGAACGAAGTCAGGCGTCCGTCCGCGACCAGCCGCACCGCAAACCGCACTCCGCAGAGCAGAGCCAGGCTCAGCAGGAAGAACGACACGATCACCCCGGCCGGGAGCGTGACCCCGGCCCCGTGCTGGTACTTGACCGGGTGCACGAAAGCGATCACGCCGACGACCACGAGCGTCGCCAGCACCAGCGCCTTGAAGATCGACTCGAAATCACGCTGCCCGACGTAGGTCCACATCCGCTCGTACACGCCGAAACACGCGAGCACGAACAGCACCAGCGGCACCACCCACCAGATCGTGTGCGTCATCAGCGTCTCGTAACGGCGATCCTTGTGCGAGAAATCGCCCGCGAAGCGCAGCTCAAAGGCGAGCACATAGGAGATGGCGACCAGCGCGCCGTCCGCAATCAGCTGCAGCAGCGAGTGTCTATGGATCGGCCAACCCGCGGATGTGGTCCGTCGGCGCATCAGGCCGATTTTATTCCCGCGTGTCTAAAGGTTTGGTGAGGGTGCCGCCGGTGCAAGCAAAAAATCAACGAGCAATTGCGGGTCCCGCCTGATGCGAGGTTCGGTACCACTGGCTTGCTGGCCAGTGGTACCGGCAGAGCGCTTGCTGAGCACGACCTCGTCGGCGCTGGTCAGTTTCCGCAGTCGCCCCTCGGCGATGAGGCGCTCGTCGACGGCTCCCATGCGTCCCTCGAAGACAGTGAACACCGGCGTTCCGAGCGCTACGGCCTCGCGATTCATGGTCCCGCCGGCGGACACGACCAGGTCCGCGTAGGCGATCAGCGACTGCGCGTCGATCGCCTGCTCGGGGATCTTGAAACCGCCGGCCTTGGCTAGCTCCGCGCGCTGTTCGTCGGTGCGTGGCAGCACGACCGTTTGGGCGCCCCGGAGCTTCTCCAGCACCTCGGCGAAGAGGTCGTTTTCGAAGCGGTGGTAGAGACTGACCGCGGGCGGGGTGCGGACCACCGCAATCGGCTGCTCGCGGTCGAGCTGCAGCTCATCCAGCACCGCGGCGTCCGGCTCAAAGTCGTAGAGGTAGTACTCCTCTTTCAGCCCCGGGTAGCGGTGCAGCTTCTTGGTCGCGCCGTAGCGGGCCAGGCGCTCGACCGGGATCGCGTCGGGCACGACCACGCCCTGGGCAAGCCTGCAGTTGACGTTGTGCTGGACGGTCGCGTACTCGTAGTCGAACATCGTCGAACACGGGATCCGCAGCAGCTTCGAGGCCACCGAGACGTCGTTGGAGCCGTGCCCGAAGGAAATATCGAAGTTGCGCTTGCGCGCCCACTTGGTGAGCTCGTATGAGCGATCGACGAGGCCCCTGCCCTTCTCCACCAGCGACCCGCCGCGGTGGTGGCCAATCGCGGTGTGCTCGATCTTCAGCCGCTCGGCCAGCTGCAGAGTCTGCGCAAAGTCGCGGGCGGTGACCTGGACGTCGTGACCCTGCTCCTGCAGGCGCCGGATGATCGGCGCCAGCACAAGCACGTGCGGCGAGTTTGTGAAGTCGACCCAGACTCTCACGGCGTTGTCAATGCCGCCACTACTTCGTCCGCCTGCGCGCGGCTGAACACCGGGCTGATCGGCAGCGCGACGATCGTGCGTGCCAGCTCATCGGTGATCGGCAATTCGAGGGCGTTGCTGTAAGGCGCCATCGCTTGCTGGCGGTGTAGCGGCGTGCGGTAGTAGGCGCGAGCCTGCACACCGGCCGCGTTCAGCTGCTCGATCTTGGCGTCGGCTTGCTCGTGCTGGGCGACGTAGAGGTGCCAGGCAGGCTCGACACCTTCGGGCACGTGCGGGAGGCTGAGCACGTCGCCGAGACCGGCATCGATGTAGGCCTGCGCGGCGGCGCGGCGGCCGTCGCCCCAGGCGTCGACGTGCGGCAGCAACACCCGCAGCACGGCCGCCTGAATCTCATCCAGACGGCTGTTGTAGCCGATGTATTCGAAGTTCTGCTTGTCCTTGGAGCCGTGGAAACGCAGCGCCCGCGCGAGCTCGGCAATCGCGTCGTCGTCGGTCGCGATCGCCCCGCCGTCGCCAAACGCGCCGAGGTTCTTGGAGGGGTAGAACGAGAACGTGGCGGCGTCGGCCTGAGCGCCGACGTTGACGCCGTCGACCCGTGCCCCGATGGCCTGCGCGGCGTCCTCGACCACCGGCAGATCAAACGCTTCCCTGATCTGGTGCACCGGCGCCGGAAGCCCGAACAGATCGACGGGAACGATCGCCTTGGTGTTCGGGGTGATCGCGTTGGCGATCGTCTCGACGCTGAGGTTGCGCGTGAACGGGTCCACGTCAGCGAACCGCGGCCGGCCTCCAAAGGCAGCGACCGCTTCCGCGGTCGCATAAAACGTGAGCGATGGGACGATCACCTCGTCCCCCGGTTCGACCCCGGCGGCGCGTAGCGCGATCGTCAGCGCATCGGTGCCGTTGCCTACGCCAATCACGTGTCTCACACCAAGGTATGAGGCCAACTCCGACTCGAAGGCGGCTACCTCCGGACCAAGGATGAAGCGCCCGCCCGCAACCACGGTCTGGATCCGCTGAAGAATTTCGTCCCGCAGGGGGGAAAGCGGCGTTTCGGTGTCAAATAGCTGAACAGTCACTGTCCCCCACCGTACACTCACCCCGTGCTTATCGACGCTTCCATAACCGCCGGGCTGGTCAACATTGCCACCCATGTAGTCAATGACCTCGGATACCTCGGCATCGTGCTGATGATGGCGGTATCGCAGGTGATCATCGTCCCCGGTACCGAGGCCACGATGCTGTTCTCCGGCTTCGGCGTCGACACCGGTCACTTCTCGCTGATCGGGATCATCATCGCCGGCACTATCGGCGACCTGCTGGGAGCCTCGATCGCCTACTACATCGGTTATTCGGGACTGCATGAGGTGCTCCACCGCAAGGGGGTTCTGCACGTGGACCAGAAGAAGCTCGACCGTGTCAATGGCTGGTTTGAGCGCTGGGGTGACTGGGCGGTTCCGGTCAGCCGTCTGATCCCGGTGTTCCGTTCGGCTCCGCCCTACGCAGCTGGTGTGGTGCGGATGAACTACCCGAAGTTCATCGGCCTTTGTGCGATCGGTTCGATCGTCTGGGTCACCGGCTTCGCGCTGATCGGCAAGGGCGTCGGCAGCCAATGGCCGCAGTGGAAGAGCCACCTGGACATCATCGACTACATCGCCGCCGTGATCATCGTGGGTCTGATCGGCTGGTGGGGCTGGAAGCTCTACCAGGGTCGCAAGCCCAAGGTGACCTTCAACAAGCCGTAGCGGCGCCAACCGTTCACCACTTACGCCGCGGTTTTCTGCCACTGATGAGCTCAGGTAGCGACGCTCCAGTTGTTGTCGTCGGCGCCGGTCTCGCCGGCCTCAGCGCGGCCTGGCGCCTGGCTGGCGCCGGCGTGGACGTGCTCGTGCTCGAGGCGCGCGACCGGGTCGGCGGGCGCACCTGGTCCGCGACGCTGCCGAACGGCGCGAGGGTTGAGCGCGGCGGCGAGTTCATCGCCGCAGGCGAAACGCACATCCGCGAACTGTGCACCGAACTTGGGCTTGTGCTGACGCCGCACGGCTTCTCCTTCGACCGTCGCACTCCCCCGTCGGTGCCCATACCGACCGACGAGGACTTCTCTGTCGTCGAGAACTACATGCGCGAGCGCGTTGACGGTCTGGTTGTCGATCAGTCGGCTGCGTCGATCCTGCCCCCGGATGGCGCGTTCAGCGCGGCGCAGCAGAGCATCATCCGACGGATCGCGACCTCGCTATCCGCGCCGCTCTCCGAAGCCAGCGCACGGCGCACCTTCGGCGACGGGAGCGAACATCACGATCCCGCCGACCGCGTCCGCGACGGCAACGATGCGGTCGCACGCGAACTCGCCAGTCGCCTCGGAGATCGTGTCCAGCTGGGAACTCCGGTGGTGGCAGTCGAGCAGCTCGGCTCTGGAGCGGCGGTCCACACCGAGGCCGGCGATTCTGTGATCGGCTCAGCGGTCGTGCTCGCACTCCCGCTCCCGCTTCTGATTGAACTGACGATCACGCCTGAACTGCCGGTCGAGATCCTTGACGCAGCCGCACACACGCGGTTTGGCGATGCCGCAAAACTTCACCTCCCGCTGGCGGCAGCGGCCCGTGTCGGCGGGATCGCCTCCCCGGAGGCGCTGTGGTGGTGCTGGGTTTCGGCTGCCGCAGATGGGAACTCCGGAGCTCCGGCCCTATCCGGCTTCGCCGGCGGGCCGGAGGCGATCGATGCGGTCGGCGCCCGGCGCGGCGCGGAACAGTGGGCCGCCGAGGCTCTCGCGCTGCGTCCAGACGTCGCGCTGGACGGGGAGCCACTGGTCACCCATTGGGGCAGCGAGCGCTGGACCCGCGGCTCCTACTCGGCCCCGGGCATCGGCCGCAGAGACAGCGCCGATCAAGCCTGGACGATCCCGCACGGAACCCTGGTATTCGCAGGCGAACATACCGCCGGCCCGTACGCGGCGACGATGAACGGGGCCGTGTTTTCCGGTACCCGGGCGGCGCGGATCGTCACCGAGCGCCTGGCCTCGACAGCGGCCTGATTCGCGGCGCTCCCAGCCCGCCGACTGCTGCCAGCTCGCCGACTGCTGTCAGTCGCGCTCGCTGACCGCGCGTTTCAGCGTTCCGGTGAGTGCCGCCTGCGCGGCGGCGCGCCCGGTGCGGACCGCTCCCTCCATATAGCCGCAGACCCACTGGTCCGAGCCGCAGATGTAGAACGGCGGGTCATGCGTGCCGTGCAGCGGCCCAACGGCCATCACGTCACCGGGCCGCCATGCGGTGATGTAGCCCTCGGTCCACGGTTCGACGGCCCAACGTCGCAGATACACCTCGTCCGGAGCAGCCGCTGCAGGCCCGAACGCTTCGACCATCTCCGCGACAAGTTCGGCCTGCAGGTTTTCTGGGTCAGTTGCGAGCATCGGGCCCAGCCGTTCGGTCGGAACCAGCGCCGACATGATCCCGTCGCGCTGCTCCCAGGTGCCGCCCTGAAGCGCGGTCTCGAAATACGCCGAGCCGTTCTGTCCTGCGTCAAGCCAGAACGAACGCTCGTAGACATAGACGGCCTTCACCGCCAGCGCATGCCGTTGGCGGCGCAGCGATTGCAAACGCGCGCTCGAGATCCCTTCAACTCCGATCCGCCGCAGCGGCCCCGGCGGGACGCTGATCACGACCGCGTCCGACTCAAAGCGTTCGCCCGCAGCCGTGATCGTCGTGCAACCGGAACCGTTGCGCTGGATTCGTTCCACAGGCGTTCCGGTTCGGATCCGCGAACCGAGTTCGGCCGCCATTGTCAGCGCCACCGTTGCCGATCCCTCCGCGACGCGCAGCTCCTCCCACACGTCGTAGTCGTAGAAACCGGGCGCGCCGGCGGCGGCCTCCTTGCGCAGGTCCGCAAGCAACGAGGTGCGCTCGACCGACTCGGCAGCCAAGGCAAGCATCGCGACATCGCGTGCTCGCACCGCGTTCGGGGTCGCTCCCTCGGCCCGCATCCACTGCGCGACCGACAGCGAGTCAAGGCGTGCGGCGTCCGGATGCGACCACGGGTCATCGGGGTCGACCGTGCGCGCCAGACGCCGGAACTCCGCCTCGACCCGGTCGTAGCTGGCCTGGTCGCGTTCGTCCATCCACGGATGCGGATCGCCGATCACCGTTTGGTCGGCCATCACCCAGGTGCTGGCCCCCGGAAGATGCGCGAACGCCTGTGTGATCGTGAGACCCAGTTCCTCCACCAGTTTCAGATAGGCACTGTGGAACTGGCCGACGACCTCGCCGCCGAGCTGAACCTTGCGTCCGTCGGCCAGCGTCAACTGCTCGACCCGCCCGCCGACGCGCCCGCGCGCCTCAAGCACGACCACGTCTGCTCCACCGGCCGCGAGATCCCTCGCCGCCGAGAGACCCGCGAGCCCGGCTCCCACGACGATCACGTCACAACGCATAAACCCTCCCCGTACCTGTTGTGCCGCCATTATCCCAACGCGTCTCGCTCATCGCAGAGGTCGTGAATGAGCACGTGCACGCAACCCGCGGCAGAGCGTCCGTTTACTCACTGCGGGTAACCTCACCGGCGATTTGACTCACGAACTCCCCAAGCGCGACGCCGCCAGCGACCCGACGACCGCTGGCCACCGTTCGGACACCGCTCCTACGGGCTCCG
Source organism: uncultured Actinomycetota bacterium (assembly GCA_963737115.1). GTDB lineage: Bacteria > Actinomycetota > Thermoleophilia > Solirubrobacterales > Solirubrobacteraceae > Palsa-465. The sequence continues at coordinate 127,184 of CAVTRM010000011.1, read as the reverse complement.
ACATCCGCACGCGCGCGCTCGCCCACGCACTCGCGCTGGGCGCGATGCACGGGCCCGCGGAACTGCTTCCGATCTCCTCGTCCGGGCACATCACGCTGATCCCGTATCTGTTGCGCTGGAAGCAGGACGGCGACGACGAGATGCAGAAGGCGTTCGAAGTCGCGCTCCACGCTGGCACGGCGGCAGCACTGCTGATCGTCCTGCGCGGAGAGGTGGCGGAGTCGATGAAAAACGCTTCGCCACGGCTGGCTGCCGTCGTCGCACTGGCGACGATCCCCCCGGCGGTGATCGGCTTCGGACTCGAGCGCCCGATCGAGAAGTACCTGGGCACGCCGCGAACAATCGCGGTCGGAATGATCGTCGGCGGAGCCGCGATGGCGTGGGCGGACCGCTCACCGCAGGAACGCAGCCACGAGCAGGCTGGACCGGTGGACGGATTCTGGCTCGGCATCGGCCAGGCCTGCGCGCTCTTCCCAGGTCTGTCCCGCAACGGTTCGACACTGACCGCAGCGCGACTACTGAAGTTCAAGCGCGCCGACGCCGAGCGGCTGTCGCGGCACGTGGCGCTGCCGGTGATCGCCGGAGCCAGCCTGCTGAAGTGCGTACGTCTCGCCCAACGCGGACTCCCCGCGGGCTCCGCGGCACCGTTTGCGATCGGGGTGACAGCTTCATTTGCCTCGACGCTGGCCTCGACGCGTCTGATCACGTTTATGGAGTCGGACCGCTCGCTGGCTCCGATCTCCGCCTACCGCATCGGGCTCGGCGCGACGGTCCTGCGGCGCCTGCGCAAGGATCGCAAGCACCGGTCCAGCTAGTCGATCGCGTGCAGTCGCAGCGCGTACTCGAACTGGGCACGCGGCGCAGGTTCGATCCGGGCCTGAACCCACTAGCCTTGAAGGCGTGAGTGACGCATACGCAGCCGCCGGGGTCGACACCTCAAAGGCAGACCAAGGCGTTGCCTCGATCGTCGACGTACTGCGCACGATCGAGACCGGCCGCCCATCCCTGACCGTTCCACTTCCGGGCCACTACGCGTCGGTGATGAAATTTCCCGGCGGGCTCGCCCCCAACGCCGGGATCGCCCTCGCCACCGACAGCGTCGGCTCGAAGGTGATCGTCGCCGAGCAGACTGCGCGCTTCGACACGATCGGGATCGACTGCGTCGCGATGAACGTGAATGACCTCGTCTGTGTCGGTGCCGAGCCGATCGCGCTGCTCGACTACATCGCCGTTGAGGAAGCCGCCCCGGCGATGCTGGCAGAGATCGGCCGCGGACTGGCCGTCGGTGCAGCGGACGCCGGGGTCGAGATTCCGGGCGGGGAGATCTGCCAGGTGCCTGAGGTACTCCAGGGTCACCCCTCCCCCTACGGCTTCGACCTCGTCGGGTCGGCCTTTGGCGCGGTGGCACTCGACGCGATACTCGATGGAACCGAAACGGTCGCCGGTGACGTGATGATCGGTCTTCCGGCTTCCGGGATCCATTCCAACGGCGTCACGCTTGCGCGCCGCGCACTGCTCGACGACGGCGGCTTCGGCTTCGCGGACAAACCGGCGTCACTGGGCGGCGACTCGATCGCCGACGTGCTGCTTGAGCCCACCGTGATCTACGTGCGGGCAGCGCTGGCGCTGCTGCGCTCAGACGTGGACGTACACGGCTACGCGCACATCACCGGCGGCGGCCTCCTCAACCTGCGCCGAATCGGGCGTGGCGTCGGCTACGCGGTGACCGAACCGCTTGCGGTGCCACCCGTGTTTGACCTGATCGCCTCAAGCGCCGGGGTCTCAGCTGCCGACATGTGGGAGGTCTTCAACATGGGCTGCGGCTTCGTCGTGATGGTCCCCGCCGACCAGGCCGACGCGGCCGTCGACCTGCTCACCGACTTCCACCCCGGCGCCCGCGTGATCGGCTCGATCACCGAGGACGACCGCGTCGTCGACATCCCCTCGTTCGGCGTCCGCGCGGGCGCTCAGGACGAGAAGCTGCTGAACGTCTAACGATTCAGACAGATTCTTGCGTTCGCCGCCGCGCGAGCGCATGCTGGACCGATGGAGCTCTCTCCGCGGCCGACATCCGGTGCCTGCGCCTCACGTGAGGCGGACACGAGGTTTAGCCTGAGCCCGAAGACTCACCCTCGCCTTCACCCCTAGGCTCACTCGAGGGTGAGGCCTTCAAACGCAGAATTGTGTGAAGGTTCCTTTGCGTCGGTCCGAATTCGCCCCTCCGTAGCTCACAATAGAGACCAGGATGGCGACGTCGACTGCTGGAATCGGGACTAACAGATGAGCACGCTGGTGGGTACCACGCTCAGCCAGCGTTACCGGCTGGAGCGCAAGATCGGCGTCGGCGGTATGTCCACCGTGTGCCTGGCGACCGACGAGAAGCTGGAACGCCGGGTCGCGATCAAGGTCATGAACCAGGAGGTCGCGACCGACTCCGAGCAGCTTGAGCGCTTCCGGCGGGAGGCGCGCGCGGTTGCGCGGCTCAGCCACGTGAACGTCGTTGGCGTGATCGACACCGGTGAGGATGCCGGCCACCCCTACATCGTCTTCGAGTACGTCGACGGCGAGACGCTGAAGCAGCGGATCCAGCGTGAGGGGCAATTGCCGATTCCCGAGGCGGTGGCCTACGCGATTGAAATCGCTCGCGCGTTGCAAGCCGCTCACGAGCACCACATCGTCCACCGTGACGTAAAGCCACAGAACGTGCTGATCGACGCCGAGTCGGGGGCCGCGAAGGTGACGGACTTCGGCATCGCCCGGACTTTGGAGGAGGACGGTCTGACCTCCGACGGCCGAGTGATCGGTACCACCGACTACGTCGCCCCGGAGCAGGCCATGGGCCGCGACGTCACCGGTCGGTCCGATCTTTATTCGCTCGGCATCGTGCTCTACGAGATGCTGACCGGCGAGCTTCCCTACAGAGGCGAGGGTCAGGTCGCGGTGGCGATGAAACACGTCCGCGAGCCGATGCCCGACGTGCGCGCGGATCGGCCTGAGGTGTCGGCGACGCTGGCGGCGATCGTCGACCGCGCGACGGCCAAGGATCCGGACGAGCGCTACAGCGACGATCACGAACTGATCAGCGACCTCGAGGAGGTGCTGGCGCTTGAAGCCAGCCGTGCCGGTGAGGTCTCCGAGCCGGTCACATCAGTGTTCGAGTCGCTGCCCGCGGAGACCCGCTCAAAGGTCCCGATCACGATCCGGCGGCGCCGATACACGCTGCTGTTTTTCACGTTGCTGATGATCGCCGCGATCGCCGTCGGAGCGTTCCTGGTGTTCCACACCAAGCAGGGCCCGGGCCGCACCAGCCAGCAGCACACGCTGAAGCCCGGCACCGAGTTCAAGCTGGTCGGCGCCAACGCCTACAACCCATACGGCTACAACGGGCAAACGTCGCAGAACAACTCCACGGCCGGCAACGCGATCGACGGCAACCCGAGCAGCTTCTGGAGAACCCAGACCTACGATGGCGCGACGCTCAGCAAGCCCGGCGTCGGCCTCTACGTTTGGACCGCCAACCCCGAGCGGGTCGGTCGGCTGCAGCTCAACACCTCGACTCCCGGATTCGATGTGACGATCTACGGGACCAACACCGCGCCCACCAGCAAGGCGGCCAACGCGGTGACCGATCCGAACCCAGGCTCGCTCGGCTGGCACCAGCTGGGTTCATCGAACGGCGTACGCAACAGCACGCCGATCCCGCTCTTCCCCGGCCTCACCAAGTACAAGTACGTGCTCGTGTGGATCACCACGCTGCCCGGCCAGGCCTACGCCTCGATCAACGAGATCAAGCTCTACTACACGGCCTGAACGGCCACCCAGACGGTCCTCACGGCCTGAACGGCGCAAGGCCCTTCAGCGCCCGCCCCGCACCCAGCGGACGGCAGCGCAGCTCGGCTAGAACTCGTGAACGCGCTCGCGCTGGTAGCGAGCCACGGCCAGCTCGACCAGCCTGCTGAGCAGCTCCGGGTAGGGAAGTCCGCTGCGGTCCCAGAGCGTTCCGTAGACGCTGGTCGGCGTGAAGCCAGGCATCGTGTTCAGCTCGTTCACGAGCACGGTCTCACCGTCGACGAAGAAGTCGGCGCGCGCCAGCCCAGAGCATCCGGAGCGCACGAACGCCTTGGCCGCGAGTTCCTTCACGCGCGCGGCGGCGCTGTCGGAGATCCGGGCTGGAACCATCAGTTCCATGCCGCCCGGGGTGTATTTGGCCTCATAGTCGTACCACCCCGACTCGCCCGCGGCGAGCATGATCTCACCCGCAACCGAGACGATCGGATCGTCGTTGCCGAGCACCGAGCATTCAACCTCGATCCCGCTGGCGCCGGCTTCAACGACCACCAGCGAGTCATGGGCGAAGGCCGCGTCCAGCGCGGCCGCCATCTCCGCCGGCTCAAGCACACGCGCGATTCCCACCGACGAACCGAGGCGCGCCGGCTTCACGAATGCCGGCAGTCCCAGAGCACCAAGTTCACGCAGGACATCGTCCGGGTTCAGCTTCCACTGGTCCTCGATCACCGAGCGGTACGCGACCTGGGCGACCCCGGCCGAAGCCATCAGGTCCTTGAACACGACCTTGTCCATGCACACTGCGCTCGCCAGCACGCCCGCGCCGACGTAGGGGACGTCAAGCGTCTCGAGCAGACCCTGGACCGTGCCGTCCTCTCCGAACGGCCCGTGCAGGACCGGGAATACCAGGTCTGCGCCGGGGAACCCGCGGCCGGGAAACAGCGCCAGTTCCTCCCCGGCATGCCGCCAAACCCCGTCGTGCGAGATGTCGACCGGCAGAACCTCGAATCCGGCCTCGCGTAAGCCGGCGGCTACGGAGGCGGCGGACGCGATTGAAACCTCATGCTCGGAGGAACGGCCGCCGCCGAGCACGGCTATACGCGAAACGTCAGTGCTCATTTGTGTTTCTTGGGGTTGGTGCTGGTTCCGGTGGTCCCGGTGCCGGTCGTGGTCGTACCGGTATTCGTGGTGGTGGTCGTGGACCCCTTGTACTTGCCGATCCAAAGCGTGACCGTGGACCCCTTCTTGGCGCGTGTGCCACCGGTCGGGCTCTGATTGATCACGGTGCCCTGCAGGTTCTGAACGCTTACGTGGGTGGTCTTGTAGATGACCTTGAATCCGGCACTTGTGAGCGTGTTGGTCGCGTCGGACTTGGTGTAGGTCAGCACGTCCGGCACGCGCGCGGTATTCGACGGCGGCTTCTTGGCGACGTAGAGCGTGACCGTCGTCCCGAAGTTGGCATAGCTGCCCCCGCGCGGAGAGGTGCTGATCACCTGGCCGACGGGGATACCGGAACCCAGCACCTTCACCACGACCGGCCGGAAGCCGTCGCTACCGAGAGTCGCCTGTGCAGCGGTCGACGACTCGTCCGCGACCGATGGAATCAGCACGCCGCGGCTCACATAGATATTCACCGCCCGGCCCCGCTGAACTCCGTAACCGGCCTGCGGTGAGGTCTTGATCACGTTGCCGATCGAGGTCGACTTGGAAGGCTGCGTAAACACCTTGCCGACCTTCAAACCGGCGTGCTCGAGCGCCGTCTTGGCGCTGGCCAGCGACTTCCCGGCGACACCGGGTACGTTCACGGGCGCGCGCCCGCGTGAGATCGCGAGTACCACCTTGGTGCCCGGGGCGACCTCTCGGCCCGGGTCGATACTCTGCGCGAGCACCGTGTTCGGTGGCGCGGTGTTGCTGTACTGCGAGACCGACCCCGACTTCAGTCCCAGACTGTGTAGGCGCGATTCAGCGGAGCTGAGTGTTTGGCCCGTCAATGCCGGAACCTTCACGTCGCTCGGGCGCGTCAGCAGAAACGCGACCAGCCCACCGATCAGCAGCAGTGCCAGCAGCGCGGCCAGCCACGGCCACCATTTGGCCCAGCCCTTCTTCTTCTCCGGCTCGTCGTCGTCACCGCTGCCGGCGGGTTGCTGCTCGGGAACGGGCTCAAAGCCGGTCCCGGTGGGGCGCATCACCGAGGTCCCCGGCTGGGTCTGCATCATCTGCGTGGGCGGCCCACCCGCGGCCTGCGCAGCGGCGGCGCCACCGGCAAGACCGGCCAAACCGGCACCGGCCGCCACAGCTGCCGCAGGCCCGACAGCCCGCATCATCGCCGTCTGCTCGGTGGGCGGAGCGTTCAACACCTCGCGCGCCTGCTGCAGCGCCTCGATGAACTCGTCGGCGTTGGCCGGGCGGTCGGCGACGTTCTTGTTCAGCGCCCATAACACCACCGCCTCCAATGCCGGCGGTACCCCTGGGTTCCAGCGCGAGGGAGGGACCGGCGGCTCGGACACGTGCTTCAAGGCGATCGTCACCGCCGACTCGCCGTCGAACGGCAGCCTGCCGGTCAGCATTTCATACAAAACGACTGCGATCGAGTAGAGGTCGGAAGGGGCGCTGACCGGGTGCCCCTGCGCCTGCTCGGGCGAGAGATACTGCGCGGTCCCCATGATCGAGCCGGTCTCGGTCATGTCCGAGGCGCCCGCGCGGGCGATGCCGAAATCGGTGACCTTCACGTGATCGGTCGAGTCGATCATCACGTTGTGCGGCTTCAGGTCACGGTGGATCACGCCGTGACGGTGGGCGAACCGCGCCGCCTTCAGGATCTGGATCGTGATCTCGATCGCACGCTTGGGATCGACCGGCGCCTCGCTCTTGATCAGCTCCTTGAGCGTGCGCCCGTCGAGGTATTCCATCGCGATGTAGTAGGTGTCATCGAAGCTGCCGCGGTCGAACACAGAAACCACGTTGGGGTGTTGCAGGCCGGCCGCGGCGCGCGCCTCGCGCCGGAAGCGCTCGACGAACCCGGGGTCCTCCGCGAAGCGACGGTGCAGCAGCTTCAGGGCAACGTTGCGGCCCAGCTGCATGTCCTCGGCGAGATACACGTCGGCCATGCCACCGGTGCCGATCCGCGAGATCACGCGGTAGCGCCCGTCAACGACAACTCCGGTCCGATATTCACTCATCACACTAGACCCCGTTCATGCCCGCCCGGCAAACTCCTGCGCGACAACACACATGGCGAGTGGCTGGGCGTGGCCATCATTGGCCCTCCCGCAGGAGCGTCTTCATGATCTGAGCCGCGATCGGCGCGGCATAGGTGCCGCCGTAGCCGTTGGGGATGCTGTTCAGCTCGACCGCCACGGCGATCTTCGGGTCGGTGGCCGGCGCGAAGCCGATGAACCAGGCGTCGTCATAGGGTTGTCCGCCACCACTGCAGTTGCCGTCGGAGAGCAACACGCCGGTGGTGCACTGCCCGGTGGTGGCGGTGCCGGTCTTGCCGGCCGCGTCAAGACCGCCGAGGTTGGCCGACTGGCCGGTTCCCTCTTCGACCACGTTGGTCATCATCGTCTGCATTTCCTTGGCCACATTCACGCTCACAACATGGTGATAGACCTTCGCGGGCCATGACGCCACCGTCTGTCCATCCTGATTGACCGCCTTGTAGGTCATACGCGGCGTCATCAGCGTGCCGTTGTCGGCGATCGTCGACGCGACCATCGCCATCTGCAACGGCGTCACGCTGAGCTTGTCCTGACCGATCGACATGCGTCCGATGTCCGGACACACGCGATTCTTGCCGTGGCCGTTGCAGCGGGTGGGCACGAACAGGCTCCCGGTCGCGTAGTTGTACTCGCCGCTCGCGATCATCTGGCTCGACGGGTAGTCGAGCGGGGGCAGGGCGTAGAACCCGAAGCGTTTCATGTAGTCCTGCATCGTGCGCGGTCCCAGCGACTCCCCGACCTGCGCGTAGACGGTGTTCACCGAGTTCGTCAGCGCGGTGCTGAGCGAGATGTCGCCCCAGGACTGGTTGCCGTCGTTGTGCAGCGGCACCCCCGAGACCATGATCGGCGAGTTGCCGTTGATCACCGAGTTCGGCGTGTATTTGCCGCTGTTGAGCGCCGCCGCGGTGGTGACGACCTTGAAGGTCGAGCCGGGCGGCAGCCCTACCTGGGTGGCCAGGTTCTGGGTCGCGCCGACCTGCTGGCCCTGCGAGCAGGTGGGCTGCCCGTTGATGCAGCGGTAACGCTTGTAGTAGGCGCTCGGGTCATTGTTGTTGTACGTCGGGTTCGAGTACATGACCTTCACCGCGCCCGTCTGCGGCACGATCGCGACCACCGAACCCACGCGGTTGGCGAGCAGCGTCCGCGCCTGGCTCTGCGCGGTCGGGTCGAGGAAGCTGTAGATGTTGTTTCCGACCTGATTGCCGGTGCTGAAGTCGCCGAAGATCGACTGCAGCCCGGTCTTCTGACCGCGGAACTGGGCCTCGCGGTACTCCTCGATTCCGGCGGCGACGCTGGGATCGTTGGGGAGTAGGTATCCGACCGGCTGCGCGAACAGCGGCCCCTGCGGGTACGCGCGACCCCAGGTGCCGCCCCCAGCCTTGGTGGACTTGGCCAGCACCGTGCCGCCCTGCGCGATCAGCTCGCCGCGCTTGATCTTCAATGACGCGTAGAGGTTCAGCCGATTCAGCGGGTTGTTGTCGAGCGACTGCGCGCTGAGCACCGTCCAGCGCGAGGTGAACCCGATCAGCACCGCGATCACGACGATCGAGACGACAAACAGCCGCTGGATCGCACGGTTCATGTTCATGGCGTCAGCTCCGGTACTGGCTTGGATGCCAGTACCGTCGACAGGCCACAGGCGGGTACCCGTGTCATCCGGCTAACTCCGGATTGCGGGCACGGTCGGAGACCAGCAGGAGCAGCGCCACCAACACGAAGTTGGCGAGGATCGACGAGCCGCCGTAGGAGACGAACGGCAGCGTCACGCCCGTCAGCGGGATCACCCGCGTGACCCCTCCCACGATCACAAAAATCTGCAGGACCACGATGAACGTGAGCCCGGCGGCCATCAACTTTGAGAACGAATCGCGGGCCAGGATCGCGGTCTTGAAACCGCGCGCGACGAACATCAGGTAGGCGATCAGCAGCCCGGCGGCGCCGAACAGCCCGACCTCCGAAGTGATCACCGAGTAGATCATGTCGGTGGACGCGACCGGAACAATCTGGATCACCGGGTTGTGGCTGCCCGGGACGATCAGCAGCGCCTTGCCGAAACCCTGCCCGAACAGGCCTCCGGCGGCCATCGCGAACTGGGCGTTGGCGAGCTGATAGCTGCCGCCGGCCGCGTAGTAGAGCTTGGGGTCGAACGGGTGCAGCCAGGCTTGGACGCGCGAATCGATGTGGGCCACGTGGGTCGCCAGGTAGTAGGCGCCGAGACAGAACGCCAGTAACCCCACGATCACGAACGAGACCCGCTCGGTCGCGACGTACAACACCGCCAGGAGGCCGCCGTAGAACATCAGCGACGAGCCGATGTCGTGCAGCAGGATCAGCAGCAGCATCGCAAGGCCCCACATCACCAGGATCGGCATCAGGTACTTCAGCGGCGGGAAGCTAAAGCCGAGGATCTTGCGGCCGCCACCGGCTGCAAGCGACTGGCGGTAGTCGCGCAGATACGAGGCCAGGAACACGATCATTCCGACCTTCGCGAATTCGGTCGGCTGGAACGTGATCGAGCCGATGTGGATCTCGAGGTAGGCCCCGTTGATCGGATACGACAGCCCCGGCACACGCGGCAGGATCAGCATCGCCAGCGAGGCGATTGCGATCAGGTAGCGGTAGTTCTCGAGCTTGCGGTAGTCGCGGAACAGCAGGATCGTGCCGGCAAAGAAGATCAGACCGATCACGAACCACTGCGCCTGCTGACGCGCCTGCGCGGCGCCGCCGATGCGGAAGATCATCACCAGCCCGAAGCAGGCCAGCACCGCCACAATCGGGAAGATGTACGGGTCCGCGTGCGGCAGCGTAAAGCGGATGAAGATGTTGGCCGCGATGCAGAGTCCCAGGAACAGCGCACCGTAGACCAGCGATCCGGTGGTGAGCTCATGCGAGCGCACGATGAACACCGCCGCCAGCCCTGCCGTCAGCAGCAGCGCCGCTGGGACCAGACCGAAGAGCTCTCTGTTGCGCGCCCTCATCGGGCGATCTTGCCGAGTTCCAGGTCGTTGATCAGCCGAATGGCGTTGCTCTCGTCCCGGATCGAGTGGTTCAACAACTCCTTGCGCCGCGCCGGCGGAATCGTCTGCGCAGCCACCCCGGAGACGTAGAACGTCTCATACATGGGAACCCCAAACGGCAGGTCGTAAGGGAAGCCGCGGTAGACCACGACCGTGCCCTGCTTGTTCGTCCCCAAGAAGTACAGCTGTCGGCTGGCGAGGTAGCCACCGCCGCCGACCACGAGCAGCACCGCGCCGATCGCCGCGAGCGCGGCAACGGTCTTGCCCAGGCGCCCGAAATGACGTCGTTTCGGCGCCGGCTGCGTGAACCCGGAGGGCACCTGCGCGGTCCATCCCTGCAGTCGCGCGAGCGGGGCCTTCTTGGCACGCCCGCTAGGTTTCGGCGCCGGCTTCGTGGCGTCGGATGACGGGGCTGGTCTACCGGGACCAGCCCCGGAAGGATCGCCCACCGGGCTCATCCCAACCTGGGTCGGCTGCTCAGCCCCGTTCGTGTCCGCGTCCTCGACCCGGAACAACACGACCGTGATGTTGTCGCGCCCGCCCGCCGCGTTCGCGGCCGCGATCAGGTTATCGGCGGCGCTCGCGAGGTCCGGGGCCTGCGCGATCGTGGCCTGAACCTGCGGCTCGGTGATCATGTCGGTGAGGCCATCGGAGCAGAGCAGGATCACATCGCCGGGCTTCAGCGGATAGGTCCAGGTGTCAATCTCGACGACCGGCTCCTGCCCCAGCGCGCGGGTGATGATCGAGCGCTGCGGGTGCTCGAACGCCTCCTGATCGGTGAGCTTGCCTTCACGCAGCAGCTCGCCGACGAGCGAGTGGTCGGCGGTCAGCATCACCAGTTCACCGTCGCGGAACAGGTAGCCGCGGCTGTCTCCGACGTGCGCCAGCGAGACCATGTTGCCGTCGAGGTAGGCGGCGGTGACCGTGGTTCCCATGCCGGCTGTGTCAGCGTCGGCCTGCGAGCGGTCGAAGATTTCGCGGTTGGCCCGCTGCACCAGCACTGACAGGCGCTCCTCCGGGGTCCCCGCGTCGGGCACGCCCTGCTCGAAGGTGCGCGCGACGATCGCAGAGGCGACCTCGCCGGCCTGGGCGCCGCCCATCCCGTCCGCGAGCACGAACACCGGATCGGCAGCGTAGGCCGCGTCCTCATTGTCCCGGCGCTGGCGGCCGGGATCGGTGCGAACGATTGACTGGGCGACTTTGAGCATCTTCAGGGCGTTTCTGCTTACTGCAGGTAGGTGAACTCGGAGTCGCCGATCTTGATCACGTCGCCACCGTGGAGGGGCTGCGGTCCGGTCAGCAGCTCGCCGTTCAGGTATGTGCCGTTGGTCGAGCCGAGGTCTTCCACCACGAGCGTACGACCTTGACGGCGGATCTTGGCGTGATGCGACGAAGCGAACGGGTCCTGCAGCTGGATCTCGACGTCGCCGCGGCCGAGGATCGCGCCCTCCGCGAGGTCGTACGCGATCCCGGACTGGTGTCCCTGGGCGTTGTCGACCACCAGCCGCGGCTCAAACGGCTGATCGAGCGCGTCCAGTGGGTTCACGCTCTGGTGCAGCCCGGTGGCCTGACCGGGCGCACCGAGAGCGGGCTCGTCGGCGACCGGGGCCGGATTCTCGGAGCGGTTTCGGCGCCAGCCTCCGCTGCGGCCGGTTCCACGGCGCAGGTCGAACAGCGAGCTGGTCGCGACCCAGAACAGGAACAGATAAAGCACAATCAGGAACCCAAACTTGAGGCCTTCTGAGACTGGTTGCAGCATTCGTGATCGCTCGGGTTCGGCTGGTAGCGCGGGGGCGCTACTCGAGCGTGAACGTAATCGTCGAGGAACCGATCTTGATCTCGTCCCCCGGCTGGATGACTTCTGGGTGCTCGACGCGGCGCCCGTTGAGCTTGGTGCCGTTGGTGGAATGCAGGTCGGTGATCACCCAGGCGCCGCCGCGGGGTCGCAGCTCGGCATGGCGTCGCGACGCGCCCGAGTCGTCGAGCACGATGTCGCTCTCGCGACTGCGGCCAAGGGTTGCGCCTTCTGAGGGGATCACCAGGCGGCGTCCGTCGTAGAGCAGCACGGGCCGCTGTTGGCGGACCGTCGCGGAGGCCGACAGCGGCCGCGCGATCCGCTCCGCGGTGGAGAACACCATCGTCTTACCGCTTTCCACTCGCGCGCGCTCATGGTCGGCGCTGAGCGGGGCCGGCGGAGCCACCGGCGAGGGGCCAGGCCCGATCGGATCCTCGGGCGCCACCGTGCGGGTCTGAATCCCGAACTGTCCGAGGCCCAGGCGTTCGTCGGTCTCGAATTCGATCAACGGCGCCGAAAGCAGCGTGAAGCGCTCACGCCGGGCGTGCTCAAGCAGGTAGGAGCCGAGCTCGGTGGCGAGCGCGTCCTCATAGGAGGCGAAGCGTTCGCGGTCCTTCGGAGACAACCACACGCGGTACTCGTTCGGCACGTAGGTGTGCTGCAGCGCCGGATGCTGATGGTCGTCCATCTCGCGCGCGAGCTTGCGTGCGATCTCGATCGGGCGGACGGCCGAGCGGAAGATGCGGCTGAAGGTGCCTTCAAAGGCACCCGCAATCCTGTCCTCTAGGTTTCTCAAAACGCTCATCGGGGCTCGCTTCGCGGCGGGGATGTTGGCCAGCTTCTCAAGATTCAGCTCAAATGCTAGGGGTTTGGCTAAGCAGCTGAAGGCTGCGGTTCGGTGCCGTAACGCAAACCACGCGTGATCGAAACAAACGCCGGCCAGGCGGCGATCACGAACCCTGCGGCAGCCCCGAAAACAGCGTGGTGGATGCTGTGTTTGGCGATGATCTCGATGATTTCCAGCGTCAGGATCGACCAGATCAAGGTGCTCACAAGATCCAGCAGCGGCCAGCGGCGTGTCTGGATCAACGGCAGCACCGCAGCGGCTGCGGCCCACACCGCGGCACCGGCGAGCCCGGGTGAATGGATCAGTGGTGAGATCAGCACGTAATAGGTCGCGTGCGCGGACCCGATCCAGGAATCGAGCGGCGGCGGGGTACCGGCCGCGTGGCCGACCATCGCCGCCTGCGCTTCACGGCCGCTCACATGCGCCGGCCACCAGTACAACGCCTGCTGAGCGAGCGTCGACGCGTACAAGGTCCAGACAAACCCGGTCGCGCCCAGCACCGCACGCTGGTACCAGGTGAAGGATCGGCGCCCGGCGATCGCCGGAAACGCGCCGGCCAGACCGATCAGTGCGAGCAACGGCGCGAGCGCGGGCAAGGCCAGGACTTCGCCCTTGAACCACAGCAACATCAACGGCGGCAGCGCCACGGCTGCCAACAGCAGTCCGTCACCGGTGTGGCCCTGTGAGACCGCGAGGCCGGTAAACGCCAGCACCACCGCAGCTGCGCCCACACGCGGGAACAGCAGCGCCGCCGCGGCCGCCAGCAGACCGAAGCTCGCGGGCGCGAGCGGCGTGGTCTTCAGAAGATGGGTGCTGAGCAACGCCGCGGCCACGCCTGCGGCGCCAGCGCTGGTCGCGCGCGGCAGCCACTCCGGGAGCGATTCGCGGGTGACGCGCGGGCGGCGGTAGAGCCGGCGGTTCGGCTCGGCGTCGTAATCGGAGCGTGCATCGGCACCTGCATCGGCGCCGGGTGCGCCGCGGTCGCCCATGTATAGGGTCGCGGGCTCTGCGGGTGCGCCTCCGCCGCGCCGCTCGGTACGGGGCTCATGCCACTCCGCTCCGAGCTCAGGTGGCTGCAGCTCAGTCTGCTGATCGGCAGCGTGCCATCCGGGGGCTACCACGCCGGCGATGTCCTGCACCTCTGGGAGCGACACCGCCAGCGCGTCGTGAAGCTCGTGGAGCGTGCCACGGTCTTCAGGACGGGGACTGAGTGCCCGGTCGATCCCGGCACCGAGTTGCCTGGGCAGATCGCGGCGCTGGCGCCTGATCGGAGGGATGAACGGTGTACGCAGACGATTGCGCCCATAGAGGTTGCGCTGGTGCAGCGGGTTGAGCCCGGTCAGTGCCTCGTAGAGCACCACGGCGAGCGCATAGAGATCGGTTGCCTCCGTCACCTCGCGCCCCTCGGTTTGTTCGGGCGACATGTAAGCGAGCGTGCCGATCACGTCGCCCGTGCGTGTCACCGAGCCGCTGCCGACCACCTGCGCGACGCCGAAGTCGGTGAGCTTGGCGCGGCTGCCGGTACCGACGCGATTCGGGATGAGGATGTTCGAGGGCTTCACGTCGCGGTGGATGACACCCCGTTCGTGCGCGTGCTCAAGCGCCTGCGCGAGCGTCATTCCGATCTCAACGATGTCGCGATCGCTGAGCTTTCCCGCGTCGAGCTGCGCCGCCAGGGTCTTGCCGCGAACCAGCTCGGAGACGAGGTAGGCGCCGTCGTCGTCGACCGCGGCCTCATAAAGGGTCACGATCGCCGGATGCTGCAGCCGCGCTGCGGCCCGCGCCTCGCGCTCAAAGCGCTGATGTACAACGTGGTCGCGCGGCAGTGACTTCACCGCGACGTCGCGATCAAGCCGCTCGTCCCGCGCGAGCCACACGGTCCCGAAGGCGCCGCTGCCGAGCTGCTTCTTCAGCGTGTAGCGGCCGAGCAAACGCTCGTCTTCGCCGTAATCGTCGTCTTTGGACGCACGCCCGCCACGATTCGTGGTCGGGTCCCCGTACTCGGTGTCGACCACGTATTGGGTTATGCCCTCATGGCCGAATGGGCCACCGGGCGGCTCGGGTCTGTCGTCGCGGATCCTGATTGACATGTGTGGCGCGTTGCTGAAAAGGCTTTGGACTTGCGGTCTGTGGCTGTGGTTGAGGCGAACCAGGTCGCCTACTGAGTTCGGGGCACTTGCGCCCGTCCCTGCGCGCGCAAGTAACAGTGCGGGCGGTCATCTGCGTGGTTGGGTCCCGACCGTTGCCGCCTGTCACGGCGCTAGTGTTTGCACATCTACTTGCGAACTTGCCGTAGATGGGTAGTAGTCGCTATCAAATCAGGGTACAAAGGGCCCAGGACCAAGTAACCGCCTGACGTGGTCGTCAGTCATCTGGTTGTACGCCAAAATCCCCGCAAGGAGCTGGAAGCTTGTCGTTTTTTGACGACGCCGAAGACGAACCGCAACCGAGTCCGAGGACGCCGCCAAGACGTCCACGTACGACATCGCGCCCACCCCGCGGGCGCGGCAGCGGCGGCGGCAGGTCTTCGGGCGGTGGTCAGCCCAATATCCAGAACCGGCGCCTGATCGCGATCGGCGCGGTCATTGTTGTGGTGATCATCCTGGCGCTGTTGATCCGCGGCTGCGAGGCCAACCAGACGACCAACTCGCTGAAGACCTACAGCAATGACGTCTCCGCCCTGATCAGCAACTCGGATCTGAACGGCTCCAGGGTGTTTCTCACGCTCTCAAACGACAAGGGCACGACGCTCAGCAACAACCTCGACCAGCAGCTGAAGACCGCCCGCAACCAGCTCACGCAGGCACAGAACCTCAGCGTCCCGGGTCAGATGTCTGACGCCCAGCAGAACCTGCTGGCGGTGATGACCCAACGGCAGGACGGCATCCACCAGATGGCGGCCAACATCGCCTCGGCGCTCAGCAAGAGCACCAGCAAGGACGGCGTCAACGAGCTGGCGATCGGAACGTCGCTGCTCTATTCGTCGGATGTGATCTACAAGAACTACGTGACACGCCAGATCGCGAAGGCGCTCAACGGCGACGGGATCACCGTCTGCCCACCTGGCACCGGGGCCACCTGCGCCAACGGTAGTGTCGCGATCAACACCGGCCAGATCGTGCCGAGCCTCTCGTGGCTGAGCCCGAGCTACATCGCCGCCAAGCTCGGATCTCCATCCAGCGGCGTTAATGGCACCCAGGCCGGTCTCCACAGCGACGAGGTCAGTACCAGCGGCACGTCGATCGACGGCACCCAGCTGACCTACGGCTCAACGACCACCATCACCCAGAGCGGCGCGCCCAAGGTCACGATGACCATCACCAACAACGGGCACTGGCCCGAGGATCCGTCGTGCTCGGTCAAGATCTCGAGCAGCACTGCCACCGTCGCGAACGCTACCTCGAAGCAGGGACCCGGCACGCTCGAGCCCGGCAAGAGTGGCACCTGCACGGTGGCGATGCCATCCAAGATCCCAGCCGGCACCTACACGCTCGTGGCGCGGGTTGACGCTGTTCCCAAGGAAGTCGTGAACACGAACAACACCGCCACCTACAGCGTCACCTTCCAGTAGCCACTCGTTCGCGTCTCGTCACTCGCTCGGTCCGCTCGGCGTCGCTCGCTTGACGAATCTTTATGTCCGATCTGCATGGCATCTACCCGTGCTCGGCGGATGCCCTTCATATGCTTGACGCGTGAGTAACTTGAACACCACAGCCGGGATCGTGGCCATCGCGGCCGGGGTTGTGGCGGTGGTGGCGCTGCTCTTCTGCCTGGTGCTGATGATGCAGCTTCGCCGCGTCAGATCAGCCCAGAAAGCGGTCCTCGGAGATGGCTCCGCCGACCTCGTGGCACACGCCGCCACGCTGCAATCGTCGTTCGAGTCACTGGCCCAATATGTCGAGGACGTCGGCACCAGTATGGAGGGTCGTGTGTCGGGCGTTGAAGCCCGTCTGAACGGCACGATCGCCCACCGCGCCCTGGTTCACTACGACGCCTACGGAGAGATGTCCGGCGAGCAATCGGCCACGCTCGCGCTGCTCGACCGCAACCGCGACGGCGTCGTGATCACCACCATCAGCCACCGCGACAGCGCTCGCATGTACGTCAAGCAGGTCAGCGGCGGCCAAGGTCAGCGCGCGCTCTCACCCGAGGAGGAAGAGGCGATCCGCCTCGCCTTGAACCCCGCTCCGGTGCAGTTCGAGTCCGGATCCTCGTCCCACTCGTAACGCTGACGGCCCTCCACCCCGGGGCTCCCTCCCCGAGCCCCCCCCCCCCCCCCCCCGAGCCCAAACCCCACAAAATCGCCAGGCCTGGATCGATGCGTGCGTGCCTGGCGATTTACGCGTAAATAACCCCACTTACTAACCACGCGCATGGAGCGGTGCAGGCGCGTGGCGAGTTTGTGGGGTCCCGGCGAGCGGTGATAGTTCGAGACGCGGGCGCGACACGTCGCAAGACGCGGGAACGATCCGTCGCAAGAGGCGGGAGCGACACGTCGCAACAGGCCGGAGGGCGGAGTGGCGGGAGGCGCTCGCGGCTCGTGCTCAGGTAGGCTCTGGGCCGATGCGCATCGGTTACCTCGGCCCGGAAGGGACGTTCTCACAAGCCGCGGTCCTGACCGCACCCGCCGCCGACGCTGCCGAACTGATTCCGCTTTCAACCAACTTTGAGGTAGTGGTTGCGGTTCAGGAAGGGCGCGTCGACCGGGCCGCGGTGGCGATCGAAAACTCGCAGGAGGGTTCGGTCACAGCGGTGCTCGACGCGCTGGCGTTTGAGACCAACTCGGTCTCGATCGTTGGCGAGGTGGTGCTGCCGATCGAGCAGTGCCTGATCGCCTCGAACCCGATCGAACTGCAGGAGATCGAGGTCGTGATCTCGCATCCGGTGGCAACCGCACAGTGCGCGCGCTTCATCCGCGACCGGCTCCCCCACGTGCAGATACAGACCGCCACGTCGACCGCCGATGCGGTCCGGCTCGTGTCCGAGCGGATCCGGCACACCTGGGCCGCGATCGGCACGCGACTGGCGGCCGAGCTGTACGGCTGCTCGATCCTGCGGGCGGGCATCGAGGACATGCCCGGAAACGAGACGCGATTCGTGTGGCTCGCGCCGGAGGGATCGGACGCTGGGGCTCCGGGTGTGGTCGATCCGCGCGGGCCTTGGAAAACATCGATGGTGTTCTGGGGCAGCGGCACCGAGACTCCCGGCTGGTTGGTGCGCGCCCTGAACGAGCTTTCGTCGCGCGACGTGAACATGACCAGGATCGAGTCGCGACCGCGGCGCCAGGGACTCGGCCGCTACATGTTCTTCGTCGACATCGAGGGACGCGACACCGAACCGCACGTGGCCGAGGCGCTCGACTCGCTGAGCCGTGACGTCGACACGCTGCGCGTGCTCGGCTCGTTCCCAGCGGCCTAGGCGCGCGCAGGTCCGCGGCGGCTGGTCCGGCGCTCAGGTCCACAGTGGCTGGTACAGAGCGGCAGGTACGGAGGGGCGCAGGTCCAGAATGCGGGCCGCGCAAAGTGCCTGATGTCGGGTTGTTACCGGAAAGTGACTCGTCCGCAGGGCAGATATGCTTAACCGCACGATGGGCTCAGCAATACCAGCCCCACCTCGATCCGCGCCGCTCTCGGAGCACCCTCGGCGCGGATCTGCTGGTGGCAGGGTGCTGGTACTGAACGCGACCTACGAGCCGATCAACGTCTGCACGGTTCGGCGCGCGGTAGTGCTGCTGTTGAAGGAAAAAGCCGAGATGATCGAGCAGTCCGAGCGCACGCTGCACTCCGCTTATGAATCGATGACACGACCGATGGTGATCCGTCTGATCTCCTACGTGAAAGTGCCGCGTGACACCCACCGCCGCAAGATCACCCGCCGCGCGGTGTTCGCGCGCGACAACTGGACCTGCCAGTACTGCGGATCGCGCCAGCAGCTGACCGTCGACCACGTGATCCCGCGCTCCAAGGGCGGCCCATCAACGTGGGACAACATCGTTGCGGCCTGCGCCCCATGCAACCGTCGCAAAGGCGACGCTCTGCCGCGCCAGGCCGGCATGGAGCTCACGCATCCTCCGCGGATTCCGAACCCGAACGTCTTCATCCAGGTCGCCTCGCCCACGATTCCGGCGACCTGGCAGCCGTACATGACCGCCTGACGCGAGCCGGCCGCCAGCTCAAAGGAACTTTTTAGGTTCACCGGTTGGCTTCCGCCGCGCGAGGGTGTAGCTTTCCAGCTACCAGAGAAAGGAGGTGGTCCGGATCTTGTCTGACAGTACTTTCGGAACCCTGGAGGTGTCCGGCCGCTAGGTCGGAAGGGTTGACCCCGCCTCGGCGGATTTTCACCGAGACACCGCTGCTCTGGTGCTGGGAGTGGTTCCTCCGGCGCTTGTCTTTCCAGGGCAGTACGCCAACCAAACGTAGTGGCGAGGGGCGCCGTTGTCGACGGCGTCCCTCGTTCTTTTAAGGCTCCTGGCCATCGCCATTGGCGCCGCCTGACTACGACACGGGCGCACATCCGTAGGCTGTGGGTATGTGCCGAAACATCCGGCCGCTCTACAACTTCGATCCTCCGGCCACGGACGCGGAGATCGAAGCGGCGGCGCTCCAGTTCGTCCGCAAGATCAGCGGGTTCCAGAAGCCGTCGCAGGCCAATCAGGAAGCGTTTGACCAGGCCGTGAAGGAGATCGCGGTGGTCTCGACACGACTGCTGGCGGAGCTTGAGACCAGCGCCCCGCCGCGCGACCGTGAGGTCGAGGCGGCAAAGCGCCGCGCCGCCTACGAGAAGCGGTTCGCGGCCTGACCCACACGCTCGGTCTGACCCACACATGCTCGGCCTGACCTGACGCTTTGCGGCCTGACCCACACATGCTCGGCCTGACCTGACGCTCGCGGGCTGATCGAGACGCTCGAAGCGTTCCGTTCGCCGAACCGCCGGCGGTCAGCAGCACTGCTGGCGGTGGTTGTGGCCCCCAAGCCACAACCACCGTCCACTACCTACTCGGCGGCGTCGCCCGGCTCTTCGGTCGGAGCCTGAATCTCGGCGACGATGTCCGCGACCTCTGCGGGCGCATCGGACTCGGCCACCAGCGCCACGGCGCTGACCTGGTCGTCGTCCTTGATGTTCATCACGCGTACGCCCTGTGAGGCACGGCCGTAGCGGTTGATGCCGCGGACTGAGGTGCGCTGGACCATCCCGCCGGTCGAGATGAACACCAGCTCCTGGTGCTCGCGGACCACCAGCGCGCCGGCCAGGGCACCCTTGTTCTCGGTCAGCTGAATCGTCTTCACGCCCATCGTGTCACGGTTCTTGACCGGGTACTCGGAGATTGGGGTGCGCTTGCCGTAGCCGTTCTCGGTCACGACCAGCAGCTCCTGATCGTCGCGCGCGACGTCCATCGCCAGCAGCGCGTTGCCCTTCTGCTTGACGTTCATCCCGCGCACGCCGCTGGTGTCGCGACCCATCGCGCGGACCTGATCCTCATGGAAGCGGGCCGCCTGACCGGAGCGCGAGACCATAATGATGTCGTCGCTGCCGGAGGTTTGGCGAACCGCGATCAGCTCGTCGTCATCGCGGATATTGATCGCGATGATGCCGTCAGCCTTGATCGGCGTGTTGTAGGCGATGAACTCGGTCTTCTTCACGATCCCGTTGCGGGTCGCGAAGACCAGGTACTTACCCTCGGTGAAGTCGCGTGTGGACAGTACCGAGCGGACCTTCTCCCCCTCGCGCAGCGGCAGCAGGTTCACGAGCGCACGGCCACGCGCAGTGCGTGACTGCTCGGGCAGCTCGTAGACCTTCTGGCGGTAGACCTTGCCGCGGTTGGTGAAGAACAGCAGGTAATCGTGGCTGGAGGTGACGAACAGATGCTCGATGTAGTCGTCGTCCTTGGTGTCCATACCGTTCACACCGACGCCACCGCGTCGCTGCTGACGGTAGGTGGCCAGCGGCAGCGACTTGATGTAGCCGGAGTGCGTGATTGAGATCACCATCTGCTGATCTGCGATCAGATCCTCGATGTCGATCTCCCCCTCGGCGTAGGTGATCTCGGTGCGACGCTCATCGCCGTAGCGGTCGACGACCTCGGTCAGCTCCTCCTTGATGATCCCCATCACGCGGGACTCGTCGCCGAGGATCTCGCGGAACTCACGGATCTGCTCCATCAGATCCGCGTACTCCATCTTGATCTTGTCGGCCTCGAGCGCGGTCAGGCGGCGCAGCGTCATCTGCAGGATCGCCTCGGCCTGGATCACGGACAGCTCGAAGCGCTCAACCAGCCCGATGCGGGCGCTGGCCGGATCGCTCGAGGCGCGGATCAGGGCGATGACCTCGTCGAGGTTCTCGAGCGCGACCAGCAGGCCCTCGAGCACATGAGCGCGTTCCTCGGCGCGGCGCAGCCGGTACTTGGTGCGGCGCACGACCACTTCGCGCTGATGGTCGACGTAGTGGCCGACGACTTCGCGCAGCGACAGCGTCTTGGGCACGTTGTCGACCAGCGCGACCATGTTCACACCGAACGTGGTCTGCAGCGACGTGTGCTTGTAGAGCTTGTTGAGCACAACCTTGGGGATCGCGTCGCGCTTGAGCTCGATCACGACCCGCATGCCGCGGCGGTCGGACTCATCGCGCAGATCGGTGATCTCAGGGATCTTCTTGTCGTTGACCAGATCCTTGATCTTCACCAGCAGTCCGCCGTCGCCGCCCTTACGTACCTGATAGGGCAGCTCGGTGACGATGATCGCCTCCTTGCCCTGGCCGATCGGCTCGATGTGGGCCTTGCCCTGCATGCGCACGCGGCCGCGCCCGGTGGTGTACGCGTCGCGGATTCCCTCACGGCCGAGAATCAGGCCGGCGGTCGGGAAGTCGGGACCCTTGATGTGCTCCATCAGCCCTTCGACACCGATGTCCGGATTGTCGATGTAGGCGATCGTGGCGGCCACGACCTCGCGCAGGTTGTGCGGAGGGATGTTTGTAGCCATGCCGACCGCAATCCCGGAGCTGCCGTTGACCAGCAGGTTGGGGAAACGCGCGGGCAGCACGACCGGCTCCTGGTTGGAGCCGTCGTAGGTGGGTACGAAGTCGACGGTGTCCTCGTCGATGTCGCGCAGCATCTCGGTGGCGAGCTTCTCGAGCTTGGCCTCGGTGTAACGCATCGCGGCGGCGGGCCAGCCGTCGATGTTGCCGAAGTTGCCGTGCCCGTCGACGAGCTCGTAACGCATCGAGAAGCTCTGCGCCATCCGCACCAGCGTGTCGTAGATGGCGGAGTCACCGTGCGGGTGGTACTTGCCCATGACCTCGCCGACGATCTGCGCGCACTTCACGTGTTTGCGCTGATCGCTACCGAGGTTCATCTCGTTCATAACGTGCAGCACACGCCGGTGAACCGGCTTGAGACCGTCTTGGACGCTCGGCAACGCGCGCCCGACGATCACGGACATGGCGTAGTCGAGGTATGCGGAACGCATCTCCTCCTCGAGCCCGCGGGGCTCGATGTTGCCGCCGCCGATGGTGTCAATACTTGCCATTCAGCTGCCTCTCTTAGATGTCCAGGTTGGTGACGAGCCGCGCGTTCTCCTCGATGAACGCCCGTCGTGGTTCAACCACATCACCCATCAGCATCGAGAACACGCGGTCAGCCGCACTGGCGTCCTCCATCGTCACCTGAATCAGCGTGCGCGTGGAGGGGTCCATCGTGGTCTCGCGCAGTTCCTCGGGGTCCATCTCACCGAGGCCCTTGAAGCGGTAGTAGTTGACGCCCTTCTGCGCGACCTCGAGGATCGCTGCGCGGAGCTCCTCGAACGAGGCGGCATCGACGCTGTTATCGCCGAGTGCGACCGTGAACGGCGGAGTGCCGGCGAGTGTCGACAGGTCGGCATGAACCGCCGCCAGCCGTGAGTACTCGCTCGCCTCCAGTGCCGCGCGGCGCACGGTGTGGGTGGTGGCAAGACCGGTCTTGGTCTCGATCGTCAGCACAATCAGCTCGATCGGGTCCTCGGAGATCAGCTCGGTCGAGAACGGCTGCTCGGAGTCGTCCTTGGCGAGGTGCTCGCGCAGCCCGTCGATAGCGGTGATGCCCTCCTCCAGCAGGCGCGCCTGCTGCACGAAGGTGATGATTCCGTGCCCGTGATTGGTGCGCAGTGCCTGCGCCCAGCCCTCGTACTGCTTCACAAGCCGGCTGAGCCGCGTCCAGCGGGTATCGGTCAGCTTGAACTCGTTCCCGTTTGAGTCGAGCACCTGGATCTTCTCGAACTTGTCGCCGAGCAGGATCTCCTCAAGCTCGGTATCGCGCTCGATGTAGCGGTGCTTCTGGCCGCGGGTGAGGCGGTAGAGCGGCGGGCGGGCGATGTACACGAACCCGGCCTCGATCAGCGGCTGCATCTCACGGAACAGCAGCGTCAGCGCAAGCGTGCGGATGTGCGCGCCGTCGACGTCAGCGTCGGTCAGCAGCACGATCTTGTGGTAGCGCGCCCGCTCGATGTCGAACTCGTCGCGCACGCCGGTACCGATCGCGGTTATCAGGGCCTGGATCTCGGCGTTGCCGAGGACCTTGTCGATACGGCTCTTTTCAACGTTCAGGATCTTGCCTCGAAGCGGCAGGATCGCCTGCGTGTTGCGGTCACGTGCGTCGACCGCGGAGCCGCCCGCGGAGTCACCCTCGACGATGAACAGCTCAGCCAGCGACGGGTCCTTGACGGAGCAGTCGGCAAGCTTGCCCGGCAGCGTCGAGTTCTCCAGCGAGGACTTGCGGCGGGTGAGGTCACGCGCCTTGCGCGCGGCCGCACGTGCCTGCGCAGCCGAAACCGCCTTGCGGATCACGCGGCGTGCGTCCTGTGGGTTCTCCTCGAGCCACTCGGCCAGCCGCGCGTTTACGACCGATTGCACGAACCCGGCCATGCCGGGGTTGCCGAGCTTGGTCTTGGTCTGACCTTCGAACTGGGGCTCGGCGAGCTTGGCCGAGATCACGGCGGTCAGTCCCTCGCGGATGTCCTCACCGGTGAGGTTCACGTCCTTGTCCTTCAGCTCGCCACTGTCGCGCGCGTACTTGTTGATCGCGCCAGTGAGGGCTGAACGGAAGCCGGAGAGGTGCGAGCCACCCTCATGCGTATTGATGTTGTTGGCGAAGCTGAAGACCGACTCGTTGTAGGACTCGTTCCACTGCATCGCAACCTCGACCGCGCCCTCGTCGGACTCGCCCTCGAAGGAGATGACCTTCTTGTGGATCGGTTCCTTGTTCTCGTTCAGGTAGGCGACGAAGTCGGTGATCCCGCCCTCGTAATGGAAGGCCGCGTGATGCCCTTCGCCGCGCTCATCGGTGATCTCGATCGCGAGGTTCCTGGTCAGGAACGCGGTCTCCCGTAGGCGCTCTTCCAGCACCTTGAAGTCGTATTCGAGCGTCTCGAAGATGTCGGCGTCGGCCAGGAACGTGATCGCTGTCCCGTGGTCCTTGGTCGCCTCGCCCTTCTCGATCGGCCCGTCCGGGATCCCGCGCTTGAACGACTGGGTCCAGACGTAGCCGTCACGGCGCACCTCCGCAAGCAGATACTCGGAGAGCGCGTTCACGACCGACACGCCGACGCCGTGCAGACCGCCCGAAACCTTGTAGCCGCCCCCCTCGCCGAACTTGCCGCCGGCGTGGAGCACGGTCAGCACGACCTCAAGCGCGGACTTGCCTTCCTTCTCCATCGTCGCGACCGGGATACCGGCGCCGTGGTCTACGACCGTGATCGAGTTGTCGGGGTGGATGGTGACCTTGACGGTGTCGTTGCGTCCCGCCAGAGCCTCGTCGACCGAGTTGTCGACGACCTCGTACACGAGGTGATGAAGGCCACGTGGACCGGTTGACCCGATGTACATGCCTGGGCGCTTACGGACGGCCTCGAGGCCCTCGAGCACCTGGATGTTTTCTGCGTCGTAATTAGCGGGCTGCTCAGCCCGCTGCGGCGCGTCGTTGTCGTTCGTCAACGATCCTCCGATTGACGTTGGAAAGCCCCGGTCACGCGCATCCTGAAATACGCTCCGGGGCCGCGAAAATTTCTATACATAAAGATAGCACATTGCGGCCCGCTTTTGGGCCCAAATCTCGCCGCATTTTGCCTGCAAATGTCACAGTTTTGTGACAACTTCAGACCCCCATTGGGGAGGGTACCGAAGGGACCGGGCTAATCGCCGCTGACGACGAACCGCAAGCGCGTCAATCCAGGACCCTGCAGGCGCTCGTTGAGGCGCGTCAGAATCAGCTCCGAATCGCCGTCGAGTTCGGCTGCCCAGACGGCCGCGCGGCAGTTCACGGTGAGCACTCCGGCACGCTCGTGAACGGGCCTTGCCTCGGCCGCGATCAGCTCCCCTACGAGCTCCGGCCAGAGGCGCTGGACCTCCGCGATCGCGGTCTGCGGCGCCACGTCCGCCTGCAGCTGGCTGAGCGCCGAGCTGAGCCGTCTGGGAGCACGCCTATGCAGGCTCACCCGGCCACCACCCCTTCGTGCTCGATCAGCAGCTCGCTGCCCGCTCGGACATCGATACGGGTCACATCGTCGGCGTCGGCGCCGGGAACATGGTCGATGTCGGTTGTGGTGATCAATGCCTGCCCGGGACTGCTCTGGATCAGCGCTACCAACGCCTGGCGTCGCGAGGCGTCGATCTCGCTCATCACGTCGTCGAGCAGCATCAGTGGCGCGCTGGAGCGGATCTCTCCGATCACCTCGCGCTCCGCCAGCAACAGGCTCAGCAGCGCCAGCCGTTGCTGTCCCTGCGATCCGTAGGTCTTCAACTCGCGGCCGTCGCGGCTGATCGAGAAGTCATCGCGGTGGGGCCCGTGGCCGGTGAAACCGCGCTCGATATCGGAATCGAGCCGTTCGCCGAGCTCGCGCATCAACTGCTCGCTGTCTGTCGCCTTGGAGCGAGGCCTGTAGCTGAGCTTCAGGTCGCCGTCGAGACTCAGCAGTGCGCAAACACGCTCGAACGTGTCGCTGACGGCATCGATCGCGGCACTGCGGTCGTGCATCAGCGCGAGCGCGTGAGCGGCCAGCTGAGCGTCCCAGGTTTCGATTGTGGAGCGTGAGCCAGTTCCGGCTCGGATGCGACTGAGAAGCGCATTACGTTGCGCCAGGGCCTGTGCGTAGGAGCGGCGGTTGGCGCTGCGGGAGGGCCATAGACCGGTGACGAGCTGATCGAGGTGCGCACGCCGCAGTGAGGGAACGCCTTTGATCAACTCCAGCCGATCGGGCAGGAAGACGCTGACCAGCGGCCGCCCCGCGAAGTCGAGCAGCCGTTCGACCGCAGCCCCGTCAACCGCCATGCGCTTGGCCTCTCCCGGGGTCAAGCCGACGCTCAGCTCGTGGGTTCCGTAGAGGTCCTCAGCGGTCACGACAACGCGCGTTGTATCCGCGCCGAAGCGCACCACCTCGCGCTCATTGGAGGTGCGGCAGGAGCGTCCGGTGCAGCCAAAGTAGATGGCCTCGAGCAGGTTGGTCTTGCCGGCCCCGTTGGGTCCGTGAACGACCGTGAGGCTGCCGCCCACAGGGGCGGCAGCACGCTCATAGGATCGAAAATTGCGCACGTTCACCGCGGTGACGCGCATACGGTGACTCCGCTCAGACGTTGAGCCTGATCGGCATGATCAGGTAGGTGAAACCGCTGCCGTCGCCGGACTCGAGCAGACCTGGGCGCAATGGGCTGATCAGCTTCATCAGTACGTCACCCTCGTCGATCGCGTCGAGTCCGTCGCGCAGGTACTCGGGGTTGAAGCCGATCTCGAACGCCTCGCCCTGGAACGAAACCGGCAGCGATTCGCGCGCCTCGCCGACGTCCGGGGTCTGCGCTGAGATGGTCAGCTCACCGGGGTTGAACGAGAGCCGCAGCGGAGAGTTCTTCTGTGCCAGCAGGCTGATGCGGCGCACAACGTCGCGGAGTTCCACGGCGGAGATCGCGAGCTCGTGCTCGAACGCGTCGGGGATCAGGCCACGATCGTTGGGGAACTGCCCGTCGATCAGCCGCGAGATCAGCACGACCTGACCAAGTACGAAGATCACCTGGTTCTGACGCACGCTGACGGTCAGCGACTCGTCCTCGATCTGCGTGGCGAGCCGCGCGAGTTCCTGCAGAGCGCGCGCCGGAATGTTCGCTTCAAAGCCCGAGCTGAGCGCGGATGGCAGCGTCGTCTCCTTGACGCTGAGGCGGTAGGAGTCGGTCGCGACCATCCGCACCTTGTCCTCATTCGCCGAGACCTTGATGCCGGTCAGCACCGGACGCGTCTCATCGTGAGACGCGGAACCGGCCACCTTCAGCGCGGTGTCGACGAACTCTCTAGCGGGGACCGAGATCGCCGAGGCAGGATCAGGCTCCGGGAACGGCGGGAAGTCGTCGGCGTGCAGCGTGCGGAGGTTGAAGGTCGCGTTGCCGCTGGTCAGCTGTACATCCTGCTCGGCTGAGCGGAACTCGAGCGAAACCTGCTTGGCCGGCAGCGAACGCACCACGTCGAGGAACAGCCGCGCGGGAATCACGACCACGCCTTCGCGTTCGGTGACCGCGTCGAGCGGGACACGCAGGCTCACGTCAGTGTCGGTGGCGCGCAGTTCGGTCCCGCTGCTGCCGGCCACGAGCTGGACGCCGGACAGCGCCTGAATTGCACTGCGTGTCGACGCCACGCGCGTCACAGACTGCAGCTGCGTGAGCAAGGAGTCTTTGTCGAGCGTGATTTTCACCGTGAATACCTCTGAAAGAATTTAGAAGCAGTAGAGCTTGGAAGAGTTGTTGAGAAGTCTTGATTCGTTGCGATTCGCGCGCTGAGAGCGGGAAAGTTACGCCGCCGAACGTTTGTCGAGTCTGTCAGCAACTGCGGTCGGTGCTGTTAGGACCTGCCGCGGCCGTGAGCCGCTGCGTCAGTTCTCTGAGGTCGGCGGCGTCTTCATTGTCAGTTGATACGCGATCACTGACACGTTTACAGGCGTTGATGACAGTCGCGTGCGAGCGTCCGCCGAACTCACTTCCGATCCTCTGCAGCGGCTCTTGAGTGAGCTCGCGCGCGAGATGCAGCGCCAGCTGCCGCGGCCACGCTACCACCTGGGCGCGGCTCGGAGACCGCAGCTCATCGGCGGTGATGTTGAAATGGTCGGCCACGATCTCCTGGATCTTCAGAACCGTCAGCTGATCACTCGCCGCGCCGGCGGCTTCGGGGTGGATCTCATCGAGGATCTTGCGTGTCAGCTGCGCGTCGATCGGCCGTCCGGTCAGCGAGTGGCTGGCGACGACCTTGATCAAGGCTCCCTCGAGCGAGCGAACGTTGTCGGTGATGCGGTCCGCGATCAGGTCGAAGACTGCTTGGTCGTCGATCGTCAGCCCGTCGAGCTCGCAACGTTTGCGCAGTATTGCGATGCGTGTCGCGCGGTCCGGGGCAGTGAGCGTTGCTACCAGCCCGGACTCGAAGCGCTCACGCAGCCGCTGCTCGATCCCGAGCAACTTGCTCGGAAGCCGGTCTGCGGTGAGCACCAGCTGCCGTCCGGACTCGTAGAGCGCGTTGAAGGTGTGAAAGAACTCCTCCTCGGTCCTGGCTTTGCTGGCCAGGAACTGAACGTCGTCGATCAGCAGCACGTCGACTTCGCGATAGAGCCGTTTGAAGCGGTCCAGCGCCTTGCCCTGAAGCGCGGAGATGAAGCCGTTGGTGAACGCCTCAACGGTCGTGTAGCGGACGTTCGTCGCCGGCGAGTAGGCGCCGATGTAGTTGGCTATCGCGTGCAGCAGATGCGTCTTGCCGAGGCCGGGCGGAGCGTGTAGGAACAATGGGTT
This sequence comes from uncultured Actinomycetota bacterium, assembly GCA_963737115.1. GTDB lineage: Bacteria > Actinomycetota > Thermoleophilia > Solirubrobacterales > Solirubrobacteraceae > Palsa-465. The sequence goes on along the minus strand of CAVTRM010000011.1, from coordinate 98,744 downwards.
ATACGCCTGGCCCGGTGCTTCGGCTACGGCCAGCGCGGCCGCGTGCGCCAGCCGGTTACCGTCTCCGATGATGAACTGCTCGAAGCTGTAGCGGCTGTTGAGCGTCTCGTGCTGGAACGCCGGGTCAGCGTTATCGGCGCTGTTCAGCGCCTCGCGTGCGGCAGTGGCCGGGTCCCCGGCAAAGGCAATCTTCACGGTCGTTCCAAAGGCCCGTCGCGCGGACCGCTCGAGCAGCCGTCCAAAGCGCTCGGCCACCCATGCTTCGGTACCGGCGTTGCCCTGCAGCACCAAGACCGAGCCGTCCCAGTTGCTGACATGCAGTTGCTCGAGCCAGAGGTCGTAGGCGGAGTCCCCTACGCTCGCGCGTAGATCGCTCCTCATCTGATGCCAGGCAGGCGTTAGCTGCGTGGACAGCTCCACGAATCTCCTTGTGACGCTCGGGCCCGGCGCCGATCAGCGTCTTGGTCCTCGTGTGTTGCGTTGGTCCCCCCGCAGGTGAGCCGGGGTGGCGAATATAACAGTGGCGTGACGGCGAAAACCACTGTAATTGCTGGGGCTCCCGCAAAACGCGAGAAAAAACAATCCGCGCCCCTACAGCATGGCTCGGACGGCTAACCTGGGACGTTCCGAACAGTTGTCGCGCGCCTTCCTATACTGCGCTGAACACCCCGGTGTCACCGGGAGGATTTGTTATGAAGAGAACCTACCAGCCCAAAAAACGCAAGCGCGCCCGTACTCACGGGTTCCGCGCCCGCATGCAGACGCGCGCCGGCCGCGAGATCCTCAAGCGCCGCCGCGACAAGGGCCGTAAGAGCCTGACGGTCTAGGTCCGTCGTGGCCGGGGCACGATCGCCTCGCCGTGGGCGTCTCTCCAGAAGCGCCGACTTTGACCGCGTGATGCGCAGCGGCCGGTCTCACGCTGGCCGCGACCTCGTTCTCTACGTATTTCCGCGCGGTGGCGACGAGCCGCCGCGCCTCGGTATGTCCGTTTCGCGCCGCGTAGGCGGGGCCGTTGACCGAAACCGCGTGAAACGGTTACTCCGCGAGGCCTTTGCCCAGGAGTCGCAGCGACTGCCAGCAGGCAGTGACGCGGTGGTCATCGCGCGGCCGAGCGCGCGCGAGATCGCCGAGAAGGATGGCCTGTCAGGAATTCACGCGGCGCTGCGGGATTTGATCGATAAGGTCGCGGCCGCTGAACCCGCCGACGGGAAGCTGAAGCCATGAATCCGTTGAAGTGGCTGATGCTGAAATTGATCCGCGGATACCAGCTTTTGATCTCTCCGATGCTCGGTGAGCGGTGCAAGTACTACCCGTCCTGCTCCGAGTACGCCCTGCAGGCGATCACAAAGTTCGGCATACTGCGCGGGCTTGTGTTGGCAACCTGGCGGCTTCTGCGGTGCAATCCTTGGAGCCTCGGCGGTGTTGACCCCGTTGAGAATCAGCGACTGTTCAAATCCCGGATGCCGGCGGCGAAGGCCTAATCACCATGTTCATTGACGCAAACATCTTTCAGCCGCTGATCAGCGTCTTCCAGTCGGTTTTGCAGTTCTTCCACGACCACGTGGGTTTCACGTGGGGCTTCTCGATCATCGCTCTGACGATCTGCGTGCGGCTGGTGCTGCTGCCGCTGGCGTTGACGCAGTTCCGCGGGATGCGGCGCATGCAGCATCACCAGCCGGAGATGAAGGCGATCCAGCAGAAGTACAAGAACGACAAGCAGCGCCAGCAGCAGGAGATGATGAAGTTCTACCGCGAGAACGGCATCAACCCGCTCGCTTCGTGTTTGCCGCTGGTGGCGCAGCTGCCGGTGTTCATCTCGCTGTACTACATGCTGCGCAACAACCTGCGTTTCGACATCTGTCCGAGCGTCCAAAGGCATTATCAGCAGACGTTGGCCAGTCTCCATGGCCACGCGGCAGCGGTCGGACAGACCACGTACTGCACGAATCCCAGCTACGCGCACTACTACCACGGCGGCGCCGGGTTCCTGTTCATCAAGGACATCACCAACCAGGCGCACGGTTGGCAGCTGATCCTGCTGTGCGTGATCTACGTCGGCACACAGATGGCCTCGACGCTGCTGATGTCCGCTCCGACGATGGACAAGACGCAGCGCCGGATCATGGCCTTCCTGCCGCTGATCTTCGTGCTCTTCATCATCCGCTTCCCCGCGGGCCTGCTGCTCTACTGGATCACCACCAACGCTTGGACGATGGGCCAGCAGTTCACGCTGAAGAAGGTCGCGGGCGCGCCGATGGTTCCGGAGGTGATCGACGCCGATAGCGGCGGAGACTCAGGGGGTAATGGGTCTTCCGCGGTCAGCCGAATAGGCGCGATCTTTACGCCGCGAGCCAACCGCGAGGAGAAGGAGGCGGCGGCTGTCGGAGCCAAGGGCCGCTCCGGCGGCAAGGCCGACTCCGGCAACGGCGGCGGTAGCCGCGGTACAACGCCTGCGAAGACAGGAACTGGCGCCAGAGGTACGACCGCAGGCGCCAGCAAGGGGTCTCCCCCACCCTCGGCACGTAAGAAGAAGAAGCGCTCGGGACGCAAGAGGTAGAGCAATGGCCAGTGAAGCTGCTGAGTACGTACAGGAGATCCTTGAGGAGGTCGCAGACGCCCTCGACGTCGAGACCGACGTCAGCGTGAGCGAGACCGCTGACGTGATCACGGCCGTCTACACCGGTGACGACGTCGCCAGTCTGATTGGCCACCACGGCGCCACGCTGGACGCGATACAGCACCTGGCACACCGCATCGCCTTCCAGGGCGAGCGGGAGCGCAAGGCACTGGTCGTGGACGCTGCCGGTTACCGCGAGCGCCGCGAGCAGAAGCTGCGCGGGCTGGCGGATCAGGCCGCCGAGAGTGCGGTCCGCGATCGCCGCAACGTGCGCATGGAGCCGCTCAGCTCGCAGGAGCGCAAGGTCGTTCACGAGTACCTGAAGACGCGTACCGACATCGAGACCTTCAGCGAGGGTCAAGAGCCGAACCGCCGGCTGGTCGTAGCTCCGCTCGCTAGCTGAGCGTAGGCCCGGCTTGGATGCCGGGCCTTTTATTTCGGGTCCGCCCTCTGTCGCCGGGGGTGCATTGGAACGACACCCGACCGGTCGGAAGGCACGGGTCGGGCGTGAGAGGCAGCTCGGATCGATGATCCTGGTGTTTGCAGTAGCGACTGCCCGCGGCATCGGAATGAGCCCGTAGGTCTTGGGGTTTCAGGCTCGCACCGATACGTACCGACCGGTCGGGTGAGGATGGCTCCGGACATTCCGGGTCCGCCAGTCTAGGAGGCTACCGGGCGGTCGGTATGTCGACGGTGACGTGTCGGTCGTCGAGTAATTGAACCGGTCGCGGGTCGGTGGTGCCGTGATACGAGCGGGGTCCCCCACGGTTCAGCGTCTGGTCGGCCGCCCTCGATCCTGTTTCCAGTCCGGCAGCGGAGCGGACGACAGCGCGAGCCGCCAACGATGGCCCGGCCCCGGTGTCGCGGTACAGTTGGCCGCGATGAGCCGTCAGGTCTGAGAGCGAATGCGACGGCCTTCTATAGAGCCCCCCGACCCGCCACGACGTCGCACCCGTCTGTTCGCAGCGTTATGTAAACCAGCTGCTTGTGTTTCACGTTTTTATTGACGGTGAAACAAGCTGATTGGCTATAAATAGCTTGTGACCCCGCCCAGCGACTTTGATTCCGGCATGTTCGTGGGGGTCCTCATCGGCGAAGGATCCTTCGGTGGGGACGGCAAACAGCCGCAGGTAACGCTGCGAATGCACACGCGGCACCAGGCCCTGTTTGAAAAGATCATGACCCTCTTCCCTCGGAGCAAGTTGTACGGGCCGTATACGCACGGCGGCCGGTCCTACTACCAATGGATGGCGCGAGGACGGGTGTTGGTGGAAGACGTGCTCCCTCTGTTGGAGGCGCGGCTCACATCCGACCTCGACGGCCACGCCTATGATCGCCTCCACGAGATGACGGTCAAATACGGTGCGTATATAGCTCGAGAGCGCGAGCGCATAGCCGATGGCCTTTGAGTTAGCCCTGGACGAGCTGCGAGCCCGCTTCGGCCTTTCGGGTGACGCTATGAAGAGCCTCGAGACCTATGCCGGGATGCTGGTCGACGACGAGCTCGCACCGACAACCGTACGTGAGCCACACGCCGTGCGCGACGATCATCTCGCAGACGCCTTGGTCGCGCTTGATCTGCCGCAGATCCGAGAAGCAGGCGAGATCGCCGACCTGGGCGCGGGAGCTGGCGTGCCCGGTCTCCCCCTCGCTGCGGCGCTGCCCGACACCAGTTTCAGCCTGCTCGATGGCAGCTCGCGCAAATGCGAGTTCATGCGCCGCGCTGTCGAAGCGATGGGCTTGGACAACGTCACGGTTCTCCACGAGCGAGCCGAGACGTGGCGGTCGGGCGTCGGTAGGTGCGATGTGGTCACGGCGCGGGCGCTCGCGCCGCTCGACATCGTGGAGGAATACGCTGCACCGCTGCTTGTTCTCGGCGGGTCGCTGGTCGTATGGCGAGGAAAGCCAGAGCCGGACGCCGAAGCTGCGGGGCGTCGAGCGGCGGAGATACTCGGTCTCAGCGAGAACGCGCCGGCGAAGGTATCGCCCTACGCAGGGGCCGCCAACCGCTATCTGCACGTATACACCAAGACCAGCCAGACTCCGTCCAGGTTTCCGCGCCGCGATGGTGTCGCCCGCAAGCGTCCGCTCGGGAAACGTTGAAGTCGTCGCCCAGCCCGGCCAAGCAGACGGCAGATTCGTCCAGCATTTTGCGGGGATCCGGGCGTGTTCCGGCTGCGCTTGGCAGTACCGTCATCAGCTGAGTCATGGGACACGTTTACGCAATCGCAAACCAGAAGGGCGGCGTTGGAAAGACCACCACCGCCGTTAATCTCTGTGCCTGCATCGCCGAGGCCGGCTACGAGGCGCTATTGGTGGATATCGATCCCCAGTGCAACGCCACCGTCGGGGTTGGGTTGTCAAAAGACCTGCGCCCGTCGGTTTACGAGGTCCTCAGCGACGAAGCGACGATGGAAGACGCAATCGTGGCGAGCGAAATCGAGCACCTCTCGGTCGCGCCTGCAAGCCCCGACCTTGCTGGCGCGAACGTCGAATTGCCGCGCATATCAGGCTCTGACACCAAGCTGAGAGAAGCGCTCGCGCCGGTCAGGGACCGGTACAGCTTTACGATGCTCGATTGCCCGCCGTCACTCGGGCCGCTGACCGTAAACGCGCTGGTCGCGGCCGACCGGGTGCTGGTCCCGGTTCAGGCCGAATATTTCGCCCTGGAGGGTCTGGCCGGGCTGCTCGAGACGCTGACGCTGGTACAGAGAACGCTCAACCCCCGCTTGACGATCGTCGGCATGGTCGTGACGATGTATGACTCGCGCACGCGCCTAGCTCAGGACGTGCAGCGCGAGATCCGCGAACACTTCCCTCAGCTCGTATTTGACACCGTGATTCCGCGCAATGTGCGGATCGGCGAGGCGCCCAGCTTTGGAAAGCCGGTAATTCATCATGATCCGCACTCGACCGGTGCGGCTGCGTACTTCGAGCTCGCAAAGGAAGTAGCTACCCGTGGCTGAGAAGAACAAAGGTATGGGGCGGGGGCTCGCAGCAATTTTGGCTGCGGCGCCCAAGGATGAGACCGAGGAGCTGCGGCAGATCCCGATCGATATGATCTCGCCGAATCCACGGCAGCCCCGGCGGCAATTCGACGAAGAGGGACTGGTCGCCCTGGCTGACTCGATCAAAACCCGCGGGGTGATCAGCCCCGTGCTGGTGCGTCCGCTGCCGGGCGGCAACTATGAGCTGGTAGCCGGAGAGCGCCGTTGGCGGGCTGCCAAGCTGGCTGAACTGAGCATGCTTCCGGCGGTAGTGCGCCAACAGGACGACTCGACCTCGCTCGAAGTTGCCGTAATCGAAAACATGGCGCGCGAGGACCTGAACCCGGTAGAAGAAGCCCGCGCCTGTTCCGGACTCGTCGACGAGCTGGGCCTGACGCGTGAGGAGGTGGGGCTGCGTGTGGGCAGGAGCAGGGTCGCCGTATCCAACCTGATCCGGTTGCTCGACCTGCCCGATGAGGCGCTTGAATTGCTCGAGCGCCGGGAGCTCACCGAAGGCCACGGTCGCGCGTTGCTGTTGACGTCCGACAACACCGCGCGCCGGACCCTTGCCCGGCAGGCAGCCGCTGCTGGATGGTCGGTACGCGACCTCGAAAATCGAGCCCGCTTGGCAGACCGGACGTCGACACTGCCGCCCCGTGCTGTCGCCGCTGCGGTGCATCCGGATCAGGCTGAAGCTGCCGAGCAGATTGCCGATGCTTTGGGGGAGAGCCTCGGGATGGATGTAAAGGTGCGCCCGTCCGCAAAGGGCTACACCGTCCAGCTGAAGTTTGCGAGCGCGGAAGAGGCACTGGAGCTCGCGGAGCGACTCGGCGAATAGCGCCAGCGCAGCGCCGGTTGTACGGGGTTGTGTTTACATAACGCCGCACTTGACATAACGCCGTCAGGCTACGATGGACGTGCGCGGGCAGGGCAAAGAGGGAGGGATTTCACGCGCGCCAAGCTCAGCTGCCAGGTGTGAAAGCCCGCTACTATTGCTGTTCCTCGGGCGATTAGCTCAGTCGGTTAGAGCGCTTCTCTGATAAGGAAGAGGTCCCAGGTTCGAATCCTGGATCGCCCACTCAGGAGTTCCTGCAAAGCGGGGCGTCCGCTGGCTGGGCTCGAGCAGTAGGGCTCGCTAGAGGGCCATCGAGGGGCCAGAAATGGTGAACCGCGCTGTCGCGTGGCAGCTGACCGGATCTACCGCGAGTTCGGTTCTGATGAGGAGGTTGACGCCCGATGCTGCGCCGTCAGCCACAGCTGCACGTGCCCGGTCATCACCGCCGTGCGGCAAGCATCAGCCTCGCTCGGTGCAGATCTGTGAGAGCAGGCTGTTCACGCGCGTCGGGTCCGGTGGAACGCCCTCTGTATGCGGAGAGCGGGGCTGACAGACCTACCGGCGCGGGCGTTTTGCGGCCTTTTCCGCGGGGGAAGTCGTGTGTGCCTCGAAGCCGTGTATTAGGGCGTGGAGGCCCGCCTCGAATTGGGAGTCGCTGGCCGACCGTTTGAGCTCTTTAGTCAGCCCGTGGAGGGTGGGGTATTCAGTGATGGGAAGCGACGCCAGAGCGTCCTGCCACTGCTGCGCGTAGGCGGCCGCCGACTGACGATGCACGCGAGGAATCTCCCAAGCGAGGAACCCGAGGGTATATGTGAGTAGCGCGTAGAGGATCTCAACCGCGGTTTGGGGGTCGACGGCTGCTGAGCGAAGGAGCCCCAGGCCGGCCTCCAGGTGAGCGAATACCGAGGGGGTTGTCAGCCCGCGGGCGGCGAGTACGGCTCCGAGGGCAGGGTGTTGGAGCAGCACCTCGCGCAGATGGCAGAACCACGCGGCCAGCGACGGCTGCCAGCCATCGGAGCTGGTGTCTACGGGTTCGATGCCGGTGAGTACACGCTCGGCGAGCGCGTCGACGAGGTCGGCCTTGTTGTCGATGTGGCCGTAGAGCGTCATCACTCCGGTCCCAAGGTGCCGCGCGAGGCGCGGCATGCTGAGCGCCTCGAGGCCGTCGCGGTCGACGATCTCAAGGGCGCCCTCGACGACGTCGTCCCTGCTCAGGCTGCCCCACGGGCGCCGCGCTCGCTGCTGCTTGTTGGCCTCGCTTGACATCCAGCTATAGTATGCCATACGCTTCTTCCGTAAGCCTTACGATCTAATCAGAAGCGAAACGGGACCACCATGAAAATCCACACCATCAAGACGGGCACCGTCGCGGTCAAGACGCGCCAAGTCGAGGGCATCGGTGGCGGCACTCGCCGCAAGCTGAACATGCTGCTGGACCGGGAGTGGACGGCGCCGCTGCCGACCTACGCTTACGCGATCGAGCACCCCGAGGGAGTGATCGTGGTCGACACCGGCGAGACCGCCAGAACATCCGAAGCCCGGTATTTCCCACGTTGGCACCCGTTCTACCGTTACGGGGTGCGGATGTGGGTCGATCCAGAGGAAGAGATCGGACCGCAGCTGCTGGCGCTTGGGATAACCCCCAAAGACGTTCCGAAGGTCGTGATGACCCACATGCACACAGACCACGCGGGCGGACTGCACCATTTCGCGCACAGTGAGATCCTCGTGTCACGGACTGAGCTGACGTTGTCCTCGGGCAGATTGGGCCGGCTACGTGGCTATCCGAATCGGCGCTGGCCGACGTGGTTTTCCCCGCTGGCCATTGACCTGGATCCCGAGCCATTCGGACCGTTCCAGCACAGTCTCACGCTGACTCATGCAGGCGATGTGAGGATCGTTTCGCTGCCCGGCCACACGCCGGGACACATCGGCGTAATCATCGACGACGGTGATCACACCGTGCTGCTCGCGGGGGACGCGTCCTACAACCAGGAACTAATGCTCCGCGGCGCTATAGACGGCGTCTCGCCAGACGACGCGGTCTCGCGGGCGACACTCGAGCGGATCCGCTCGTTCGCGAGCAGCACCCCCACGGTGTACGCCGTCGCCCACGACCCAGACACCGGCCGGCGTGTCGCCGAGCGAGAGGTGATCAACACGAGACCGACACAGACGGTCGCCCCGTGAGCCAGCCTGATAAGGAAGAGATCCCAGGTTCGAATCCTGGGCCGCCCATTGATCCGAGAGCCGCATACGCGGGTCTTGTTGCTCTTCTGTTGCCGTTGGCCCAAAGCGATCACGGAACAGGGGAGGGCGGCGACTGATCGCGAGGGGTCAGTCGCCGTCGGTCGCCCTACTTACTGACGGTGAGCGTGACTGTCACGCTCCAGCCGTCGCCGTCATGGGTGATGGTGATACCTCCGCTGACTCTGATATCCGGGGCTACACCTCCCGACGGCTTCCCATCGTCGTCGACGAGTGCGGCCCTGACGGGGACCCCGGTGTCGTCGAACAGCCTCTGGATCCGGTCGATATCGCGGGCATGCTGTGCGTCTACGAGGTCAGCTGCGAGCTTGGAATCGTAAGCAACGCGCGCAGCGAGTGCGGATACTGCCGCAGCCGCCTGTCTGACCTCAGCTGCCCTTGAATGGGACTCTGACATGTCATACCTCGTTGGTCTCGGGTGCGTCGACGCCATCATTGCACAGTTATGTCGACCCGAACCGACTTTTCATCGCTCCATACGTGATGGTCCGTGCAGACACTGTGAGGTCGCTAAATCGCTGCCACGCCGTTGGATCCCGCGGTGCATGCTCTTGTTGCCCGGGGGCTGGTTGGTAGAGTCGGCCGCACCGACCACCTACCGTCAGGTTTCCCCCGGCGATTTGAGGGCGGCGACTGCGTCGAGGGACTAACGAGGAGTGCACCGATGGCGACGTCGGTGGCGAGGGCTATGCAGATCAGGGGCAGTGATGAGGCGGCACGCGCATGACCGACGGAGGCGCCGGCGATCGACGGCTCGCCGTCCTGCTGTCAATGGCGATGTTCGTGCTGGTCGTGGACACCTCTGTAATGAACGTCTCGATCTCGGCTGTGGTGCACGATCTGCACACGACCGTCAGCCACGTGCAGTCGGCAATAGCGCTCGAGGCGCTGGTGTCGGCTGCGTTCATCCTGATCGGCAGCAAGATCGGCGACCTATTCGGCCGCAAGCGAGCCTTCGTGTTGGGGCTGCTGGGGTACGCGATTGGCGCGCTCGCCATGGCCCTGGCTCAGAGCGTGACTGCGATCGTGATCTTCTGGGCGATCATCGGCGGACTCGGCGCGTCTTTGCTGCTGCCGGCGATGCAGTCGTTGATCCACGGGAACTTTGAGGGCGAAGCCCAGCGTAAGGCTTACGCCCTCGTCGGGGCTGCAGCGGCAATCGCCGCCGCAGTGGGACCGCTGCTGGGCGGCATGATCACCACCTTCCTGTCGTGGCGAGTTGCTTTCGTGCTCGAGGACGTGGTGATCATCGTCGTGCTGAGCGGCGTCAAGCTGATCCGCGACGTGCCCTACACCGGGTCCCGCGGGGTCGACATCGTCGGCGCGGCGCTGTCGATTGTGGGCATGGGCGGCATCGTGCTCGGAATCCTGGTCTGGCAGGAGGGCGGCGAGTCCGTGGGCCTGCTGCTCGCGCTCGGCGCGGTCGCGATGGCCGGGCTGGTCTATTGGCTGCTGCGTCGCAAGCGCGAGGGAGCGCCGATGCTGCTGGACCCGGATCTGTTCAAGTCGGCCGGCTATCGGCTCGGGATTTCGGGGCAGCTGCTGCAGCAGATAGCGCTGGGCGCGATGATGATCGCATTACCGATCTACCTTCAGATCGTGCTCGAATACAACGCGCTGGAGGCGGGTCTCTCGCTGGCGCCGCTCTCGCTCACGATGTTCGGGATGGCCCTGCTGGCGGGCAAGAAGGCAGGCAATCGTCGGCCGGCGAGCATCATCAGAGCGGGATTTGCGCTGCTCACCCTGGGGATGCTGATCCTGCTCCCGATCGTGCCGCGGGCTAGTTCCGGGTGGTATCTGGTGGTCCCACTGATGATCACCGGGTCGGGGATGGGACTACTGGTGTCCCAGCTGAACAATTTCACGCTGTCTCCGATCTCGGAGGAGCGCGTCAGCGAGGCAGCCGGCGTGAACTCGGCGGGGGGTTCGTTCGGGCTTTCGTTTGGCCTGGCGTTTGGCGGTGCGGTGCTGCTGGCGACGTTCTCGATCGCATTTACGAACCAGGCGCAGGCGAGCAAGGTACTGTCGCCGGCCCAGCAGCAGCAGGTCTCCCACGAGCTCGAGCACGACGCACAGGTTGTCAGCAACACACAGCTGGAAAAGCAGCTGGCCGGGCAACCCAAGGATGTCCAAGCCGAGACCCTTCGCATCAACACCGACGCGCGACATACCGGCCTACAGGTTGCCCTGCTGATCCCAATCATCGCGGGACTGCTCGGCCTGGCAGGCTCGTTCCGGATGATGCGGTTGCCGGACCCGAAGCCGTCGAGTGCCGCCGAGGGCGCGATCGTTGGCTGACGCAGTGAAACGGCAAGCCACAGGGGTGCTGCGAGCGCTGCCTGGCGTGAATGCGCTGTCCGGATACCAACGTTCCTGGTTGCGGAGTGATCTGGTGGCCGGGATTGTGCTCACAACCCTGCTCGTTCCGCAGGGGATGGCTTATGCAGAACTGGCCGGCCTGCCCGCGATCACCGGTCTCTACACCACGATCCTTTGCCTGGTTGGCTACGCGGTGTTCGGACCGTCACGGATTCTCGTGCTCGGCCCGGATTCGTCGCTGGGACCGATGATCGCGGCCACAATCCTGCCGATCTTGGGAGCAGACGGCAGCCCCGCTCGGGCCATCGCCCTGGCCTCGATGCTCGCACTGATCGTGGGCGCGATCATGATCTTTGCTGGGGTCGCAAAGCTCGGTTTCGTCGCCGACCTGTTATCCAAGCCGACGCAGGTCGGATACATGAACGGGCTCGCGCTGACGATTCTGATCGGGCAGTTACCAAAGCTGTTCGGCTTCTCGGTGGACGCCAACGGGCTGATCGACGAGGCCCACAAGTTCGTGCAAGGGGTCGCTTCTGGGAAAGCCGTCCCCGCCGCCGTGATGGTCGGCCTGTTCAGCCTGATTGTGATCCTGGTGCTCGGACGATGGCTGCCGAAAGTACCGGGCGTGCTGGTCTCGGTAGTGCTCGCAATAGTCGCCACCTCAGTCTTCGGCCTGGAAAACCACGGAGTGTCACTCGTGGGCTCGCTCCCGAATGGCTTCCCACCGCTGACCCTGCCGCACCCCGTGTCGGACTTCCCGCTGCTGGTGGCCGGTGCGCTGGGGATCGCGCTGGTCGCGCTCACTGACACGATCTCCACCGCCTCGGCGTTCGCCGCGCGCACTGGGCAAGAGGTCAACGGTGACGGTGAGATGATTGGCATCGGTGCTGCAAACGTTGCTGCCGGATTCTTCCAAGGGTTCCCGGTTAGCACCAGTGGGTCGCGCACGGCCGTCGCCGAGCAGACGGGGGCCAAGACGCAGCTCACCGGTGTCGTGGGGGCGGCGCTGATCGTGTTGATGCTCGTGTTCGTGCCGGGGCTACTGAAGAACCTTCCAAATCCCACGCTGGCGGCGGTAGTAATTGCGGCGTCGCTATCGCTCGCTGACATACCCGCGGCGGTCCGGCTTTGGCATCAGCGGCGGGTCGAGTTCATGCTGTCGATGACGGCGTTCCTCGGCGTCGCGCTGCTGGGTGTCCTCGAGGGCATCGCGGTCGCAGTTGCATTGTCGATCTTCAACGTCTTCAGGCGGTCGTGGTGGCCTTACCAGACCGTCCTCGGTCGCGTACCTGGCGTCCCCGGGTACCACGACAGTGAACTGCACCCCGACGCCGAACAGCTTCACGGCATGGTCATCTACCGGTTTGACGCACCATTGTTCTTCGCCAACGCCAGGACCTTCCGTGACCAAATTCGCGAACTGGCCGCCCGCGACCCGCGCCCCCGCTGGATCGTGATCGCGGCCGAGCCGATTACCGACGTCGACACCACCGCTGCCGACATGCTCGCGGAACTCGACGAGCAACTGAACGCGGCGGGGACGTCGCTGGTGTTCGCCGAACTCAAGCACCCGGTACGCGCGAAGCTCGAGCGCTACGAGCTAATCGGGCCGCTCGATGAGAACCACTTCTACCCAACCCTCGAAGCGGCTGTCGAGGCATTCCGTCACCAGACCGGTGCGGATTGGGAGGCGCCGTCGCCAGCGGGCGACGGCTGATGCGCAAGACGTTCCCGGTTCGAGTCCTGGGTCGTCGAGTGTGTTGGCCCGATGGGGCGCCGCTGCTGTGCGCGTGGATGTAGGCTTACGCCGGAAACCTGGGGAGGGATGATGTTGACCAAAATGACGATCTGGCGCCGACTGGCCGCGGCCGCGGTGTTCTCGGTATTGACGTTGCTGGCACTTACGGCCACGGCGCTCGCAGCCGGCAGTAGCAACCCTGCGGACGCCTCGGCTTGGAAAGTCGGGCAGATGGCCGGCGCGCCGGTGGTCGGCTACACGCAGCAGGCGTGCGCTCCCAACTCGAAGTTCTGTGTCGCCTTCGGCGGTGAGGATGCTTACACCTACACGGACGGCAGGTGGGGCAAACCGGTGATCGTGGATCTCAACCGGTCGATCGTCTCGAGTTCCTGCGCGACATCGCGCTTCTGCATGCTGGCTGACAGTGAGGGCGATGCCGTCAGGTACGACGGATCGAAGTGGGGGAGGCCGGTGCGGGTCGTGTCCGGGAAGGATGGCTTGAGCGCCGTCGCCTGCACCTCGTCGCAGTTTTGTATGGCCGTCACGAAAGACGGCGGAGTTGTTGTCTACCGTGGCACGCGTGGTTGGGGCAAGACCGTGGATCTCGGTGTAGGGCAGGGCGCGTGCGCCAGCTCCTCGCTGTGCGTGGCGTCCGGCGCTTCAGGACTGCGCTCGTTCAACGGCTTGAGCTGGTCCGCCGCATCAAATCCGTCCACCGGGTCGATTGACTCTGTCGCCTGCGCCCCCGGCGGTGCGAAGTGCTTCGCGATCGACAGCAACGGTTACCTGCTCACCTACACGGCGAAGCGTGGCTGGAATACACCACAATTGATCGACAACGTGGTGTTGTCGCAGATCACATGCTTGAACGACAGCAGTTGTTATGCGTTAGCTCGCGGTGAGACCACCCGCGGGGAGGCAGACTTCATCATCAAACAGACCCGTGGACGCTGGGGACCGGCGTCAATCGTGCCTGAGATCGCGGGCCTCACGTGCGCCTCTTCCACGCTCTGCCTCACGGCAGAGGACGGTGAACCCGTGGTCTATAACGGCACGCAGTTCGGGACGGCGAACGTGCTGGGGCGAGATGACTATTCGGATGCGATCTCGTGCGCTTCAGCCGGTCACTGCGTGGTCACTGCGGCAGCTGGACGCAACGAGTACCGGCAGGACGGGTCGAGCTGGCGGGCTATCGCGAGTCCCGGCATTGCCAACGCGTCCGGTGGATTGCACGCGATTTCCTGCGCAACCGCGAACTGGTGCATGGCGTCGACCTCGGGCGGAGAGGCGGATACCTACGCGTCGGGTAAATGGGGGCATAGCCTGCGTATGGCCGAGAGCTCCAACGACTCTGTCGTCTCAATGTCCTGCCCATCAGCGACGTTCTGTCTGGCAGTAGGCGGCGACCAGCAAGCCCAGGGCGAGGACTACACCTACGGCAATGGCACATGGTCAAGCGCTCAGCTCCCCGCGGCGAGACTGCTGAACGCTGTCTCATGCACCAGCAATAGCTTCTGCTTGGCGCTCGGAACGTCGAACAGCGACTCGGACGCCTACACCTACTCTGGCGGTAGTTGGGCTCCGGGGGTTGTCCTCGGTGCGAGCGGCCTCGGCTTGGACTCGGTGTCCTGTACCTCGACCACGTTCTGCGCAGCCGTCGGCAGTGGTGGGATTGCGTACGTATTCGACGGACATTCGTGGAAGCACTCAGACCCCGACCCAGGTCACCAGCCGACGTCGGTCAGCTGCGCCTCGAGCACCCGGTGCGTGGCGGTTGATTCCGCCGGCCGCGTGTTCAGCTACAACGGCAAGAGCTGGAGCACTCCCGTCACGATCGACCGTGAGGGTGCGCTGACGCAGGTTTCCTGTCCGAGCGAGTCGTACTGTGTCGCTCTGGAAGGCACCGCCGAAAACAACATCGTCACCTTTGACCATCCGAGTTGACGAGCGAGAGGGCGCGACGTTCGGGCCGTTCAGGTCGACGTGATAGGTGGCTCACCGCGTGCCGCCCACGGCAGGCGGGCATCCCGTCCCTGATGATTCGTCGCGCTCTCAAGGGCGGCCGTTGAAGACAGCAGACTAGATCTTGACGGCTGGGTACTGCTCAACGTAGGACTCGCCGTTTGAGCCGCAGTAGGTGACATGACGGGCCATGAAGTCGATGTCGAATGAGATGACACCGGCGTCCCAACTGTGCTGCAGAAACTCGGGGAAACTGCTCTGGCCCTGCTGATCGATCCGAAGCGCGCGGATCAGAGCGTCCTGCTCAAACGCAGGCACGTCGGCTAGGCCCGAGACCAGTGGCTGGCCCTGATCGATCACTGGCCCCAGTGTTGTGAGGTAGATCGCTTGCGCTGACGGCAGCTGCCACACGTTGCGCGTTACGCCGGCCTGACGCAGTACCTCGGCAAGCACGGGAAAGCCGCCAACTGCCGGCCTGATCCGCATCGCTCGACGCTGTGCCGTGGCGAGATTATCGGTTGCTGCGCTCATCGCGGTCTCCTGTGCTGGTGCGGATCTGTCGCTGCGGTGGGCGTCCAGCCGCGTGTCGTTGTAGCATGACATCATCATGTCGAACCGACAACATATTGTCAAGCCGCTTGCGAGGATCTAGCGATGTCAACCGAGCCGGCTTGGGAGAGACCCGATGAGATCGCGCTGCTGATCGGCGACGTTTACGAATGCGCCGCCGTGCTCAGGGCGGCCGGGGAGAGAACGGCCGCTGCCGAGGGCCAGACGCATGCGCGCTTTCACGCCCTCACGGTGATCGCGGATTCACCCAGCAGCGTTCCGGCTATCGCGCGACGGCTCGGCGTGAGCCGCCAGAATGTTCAGCGGATCGCCAACGATCTGCTTGCTGCCGGGCTGGTCGAGCAGATCACCAATCCGGATCACCGCACGTCACCGTTGCTGCAGTTGACGGAGTCCGGCAACGAGACGCTGCACGGGCTCGCGTGCCGTGCCGACGCGTTCAACAGCGCGCTGAACCTCAGCTCCGAGCAGGTTGCGCAGCTACGCAAGGCGCTCACCGAACTGACCGTCCGCGCCAGACAGGTCGCCGCGCAGTGAGCGTACCTCTGAGCGAGGTACCGTCCCATGACGACCCCCCAGGCTGGCGCGCGCTAGGCCCGAAGGCGCGCGATAAGTTCGATCTCAACGGCGATGTCACGCGGCAGCTCGGCCATCCCAGCAGCGCTGCGCGCGTGCTTGCCGGCGTCACCAAAGATCTCGACCAAGAGCTCAGAGCAGCCGTCGATCACCGCCGAGATTTGGCTGAAGCCGGGGGCAACGTTGACCATCCCAAACAGCTTCACGAAATGCTCAATGCGGTCAAGGTCGCCGAGTTCGGCGTTGAGCGTCGCGAGGATCAGCAGTCCGGTCAGGCGCGCCGCGGTCTGAGCGGCTTCGAGAGTCAGGTCCGCGCCGACCTTGCCACGAAGCTCGGGGGCGTCGGCGATCCGTCCGTGGCCGCTCACGTAGACAAGGTCTCCATCGACCATGCACCCGATGTAGCGTCCGGCAGGCGGAACCGGCGGCGGTAGTTCGATGCCAAGGGCGCGGAGTCGGTCTGCGATCACGGTTGCAGGCTATCCACGAACACGTCTGCCGTGTAGGCCGCTCCGGTCGGCTCATCCGGCCACACGATTGTGCGTCGCGTATTACCTGTGGACAGACGGGGGCGCTCGCTGATACCTTGTGTCGATTGTCGACATCGGAGGTTGTGGTGCGGACGGTTGCGGTGCGGAGGGGTGTGGTGCCGAGGGGTGTAGTGCCGAGGGGTTGCTGCGGACGGTTGTGGAACGCGCGCTGGCGGTACGGGTCGCGGTGGTACGGGCAGTAATGGTATGCGCGGCAGCTGTAGGAGCGTCGGTAGTTCACGCCCTAGCGCTGCAGGCTGGTGGTCTCGAATGGGCCTGAGCGAGCCGCGACCGATCCGCTGGGGCATCCTCGGCGCCGCCTCGATCGCTCGCGGTCAGTTCCTGCCTGGCTTGCGTGAGACCGGCGAGGGCGTCGCGGAGGTGGTGGCCAGCCGCGATCGCTCGCGCGGTGAGCAGTTTGCCGCCGATGAGAACGTGGAGCGCGTCGTTGACGGCTACGAGGCCGCGCTCGACGCCGGTATCGACGCGGTCTACATCCCGCTCCCCAACTCACTTCACGCCGAGTGGACGGTCGCAGCGCTCGAAGCCGGGATCCCGGTGCTCTGTGAAAAGCCGCTCTGCGCTCGTCTTGAGGAGACCGAGCGCGTGATCGCGACCGCGCGCGCGTACCCTGACGTGCCGCTGTGGGAGGCCTTCGTGTTCCCCTTCCAAGCCCAGCATCAGCGCCTTCAGGTGTTGATCGACAGCGGGGCGATCGGCGACGTCACCCAGATCGAAAGCTCATTCCACTTCAAGCTGACGCGCCCGGACAACATCCGCATGTCCGCCGAGCTTGGCGGCGGGTCGCTGGCTGACGTCGGTTGCTACCCGATCCGGCTTGCGCACGAGCTCTTCGGACCCGCACAGGGAAGGACCGGAGTAAGCGCTCGAATCGAAGGCGAGGTCGACGTAGAGGCGGCCGGCTTCGTCGAGCACGGCACGCGCCGGCTTGTGCTCGGCTGTGGCTTCCGCCGCCCGTTTGACACCTTCACCCGGGTGCTGGGCAGTGAGGGCGAGATCCGGTTCAGCAACCCGTTCCACCCTGGTCCCGAGGACGAGCTCGAGATCCGCACGCCCAGCGGTACGGTCACCGAGCTCCCGACGACGGACCAGCGCTCATTCACGTCGGCGCTGCGGCATATACACGCCGTCATCCGCGAGCAAGAGGAGCCCCGACACCTGGCGAAGGACTCAGCGCCATCGACCGCCCGGACACTCGCAGAGCTGCAAAGTGAGGCAATGAATTGAAAAGTACCGAAGTCGTGATCGCGTCGTACCTCGAACCCGAGCTGGTGGAGCGGGTCGCGGCGGCGCACCCCGAGGTGAACGTGACCTACCAGCCGGAGCTGCTTCCCAGTCCGCGGTATCCGGCCGATCACACCGGTTCGCTGCCGCGGCTCGACCCGGATGAGCTCGATCGCTGGTCGCGGGTTCTTGCTCGCGCCGAAGTCTGCTTCGACTTCGACTGGTTTGCGCCAGAGGCGCTGCCCGAGCGCAGCCCCAAGCTGCGGTTCATCCAAGCGACCAGTGCGGGGATCGGCGGGTTCATGGAGCGGACCGGTCTGAACGAGTCAGACATCGAGGTCGCGACCGCCGCCGGCGTCCATGCGGTGCCGCTCGCCGAGTTCGCGTTGATGGGGGCGCTCTACTTCACCAAGGGCGTCGATCAGCTAAACCGTTGGAAGGCGCAACGCCACTGGGAACGCTACGCCACCCATCGCCTGGCCGGGCGTCGCGCGCTCGTGATCGGGCTGGGCGGAATTGGCCGGCAGGTGGCCGCCTCGTTCTCAGCAGTCGGCGTCGAGGTATGGGGGATGGCTCGGAACAGCCCGGCCAAACCTATTCCCGGGCTTGAACGCGCGATTACACGCGAGCAGCTGTCCGACGCGCTCACGCAGACGGACATCCTCGTGATCGCCTGTCCGCTTACCGACATCACCAGAGGCTTGATCGGCAGGGCGGAAATTGCCGCACTTCCCGCGGGCGCGGTCGTCGTCAACATCGGGCGCGGCCCAGTGATCGACGAGCAAGCGCTGACCGCGGCGCTCCAGGAGGACCGTCTGTCCGGCGCCTGCCTCGACGTCTTTGAGACCGAACCACTGCCGAGCGACAGTCCGCTGTGGGGGATGGACAACGTGATCGTCTCCCCGCACTCGGCTTCGACGCTGGCGGACGAGAACCTTGCTCTGACGGAGCTTTTCATCGAGAACCTTGGCCGGTATCTCAGCGGCGAGCCGCTGGTGAACAGGTACGACCGCGCGGCCGGTTACTAACGAACGCAGTTCAGATCGCGGTATTGACAACCGACGAACGACCACTTATTCTGGCGTTTGTCGACAATCGACATTTAGACTGAGGAGAGGATTTCACGTGAAGCTCACAAGGACGTTCAGCGTCCTGGCCGCCATATTGCTGGTGGCCGTGGCTCTGGCGGCGTGTGGCGGCGGCGGTTCCACCGGCTCGACCAAGTCGGGTACGAGTACCGGGAGCACGTCGTCTTCATCTGGGACGCCGCGCCACGGCGGAACCATGACTATGGCCTTCCAGTCCGACCCGGACACCTTTGACCCCCAGGTCTGCTACGACGCGACCTGCTGGGACAACATGGAGATGCTGTTCAACCGCCTCTATGACTACGAGGGGGCGACCACCAACCTGATCGCGCAAGCGGCCAGCGCGATGCCCAAGGTTTCGAGCAACGGTCTGGTCTACACGATTCCGGTTCGTTCAGGGATGACCTTCGCCAACGGCAAGCCGGTTACAGCCGACGATGTCGTCTACACGTTCTCACGGATCTGCAATCCGGCGACGAAGTCTCCGGTGGTGAGCTTCTGGGATCCGGTCAAGGGATGTCAGGCGTTCGCGAAACATCCGGTAGGGACGGTTCCGGGCCTGAAGGCGGTCAACTCGCACACGGTCCAGATCACGCTCACGCAGCCGGATGCCTCGTTCAAGTACGTGCTCGCGATGCCGCAGGCCTCGATCATTCCGACTGGGACCGGCCCGCAGCAAGCCAAGCACCCGCTCGGCTCGGGTCCGTACGAGTTCGTCTCCTTCAGCCCCGGCAACTCGATCATCCTGAAGCGCAACCCCCACTACTGGGACAAGACGCTTCCGTACACCAACGGGGTCACCGAAAACCTCAGCGTGTCACCGCAGACGCAGCTGCTCGAGCTCGAGAAGGGGCAGATCGACCTGATGGGCGACCCGCTCCCGAACTCGTCCTATCTGAGTGTTGTCAACGACAAGGCGCTGCAGCCGCAGGTCGTTCACCGCGTCAGCTTGTCGACGTACTACCTGACGATGAACGTGAAGATGAAGCCGTTCAACAACCCGCTGGTGCGCCAGGCGGTGTCCTACGCGATCGATCGCAAGATGCTGCTGAAGGACGTCAACGGTCAGGGTGAGCCGGCCAACGCATTCATTCCGCGCGGCGTGAGCGGCTTCACCTCGGATCAGCTGACGCACCAGCAGGACGTCGCCAAGGCCAAGCAGCTGCTCAAGCAGGCCGGCTATCCGAACGGCTTCACCACAACGATGTACAGCTGGAACACCGAGCCGTGGACCAACCTCGACCCGACGATCCAGCAGCAGCTGGGCCAGATCGGGATCAAGCTGAAGGTCGATCCGATCCAGGAGAGCACCTTCTTCACGCTCGCGGCCACTCCCAACAAGGCGCCGATGACGCTGACCTTCTGGGTCGCCGACTACCCCGAGGCCAGCGACTTCTTCAACGCGCTGCTGTCCTGTGCGGGAGCTAACGGTGGGGGCCAGAACTACTCGTTCTACTGCAACAAGCAGGTCGATGGCCTCGTCAACAAGGCGTTGGCCGACCCCGCCAATTCCCAGCAGTACTACACCCAGGCGGCGCAGAAGATGCTCGGCGACAACCCGATCGTGCCGCTGTACTACGGGCAGGTCACAGAGGTGCGCGGAGCGCGCGTGCAGGGCTTCTTCGCGAACCCGATCTGGGACCTGATGATCGACCACTACTGGCTGTCCAAGGGCGGCAGTGGCACATCCACATCCAGCAGTGGCCTCTAGTCAACCAACCACAAATCCGGGCCCGCCTTCGGGCGGGCCCGTCGTGACCGTCGACGGGCTGAACGTCACGTTTCCGGGAGACGCCCGGGTCGTTCGCGATGTCAGCTTCGTGATCGGTCACGGCGAACGGGTCGGACTCGTCGGCGAGTCCGGATCGGGCAAATCACTCACGGCGCGGGCAATCATGCAACTGATTCCCAAACCAGGTCAGGCCGACGGCCAGGTCCTGTTCGAGGGCGAACAGCTTGGCACCGGTGAGCTCCGCGACCCGACCCAGTGGCGCGGTGACGCGATCGCGATGATCACCCAGGATCCGCTTTCCAGCCTGAACCCGCTGATGAAGATCAGCCGTCAGATGACGGAAATGCTTCGCCACCACCGCAAGATCAGTCGTTCGGCGGCGAAGGAGCGTGCCAAGGAGCTGCTCGCTGCGGTCGGCATCCCGGACCCCGAACGCACGCTCGCATACTTCCCCGCGGTGCTGTCCGGTGGCATGCGCCAGCGCGTTGCTTTGGCGATCGCGATCAGCTGCGATCCGCGACTGTTGATCGCGGACGAACCAACCACTGCGCTTGACGTGACGATCCAGGCCCAGGTCCTGACGCTGCTCGAACGCATGGCGACCGAGAAGGGCAGTGCCGTGCTGCTGATCAGCCACGACCTCGGTGTGGTCGCCGGCTTCTGCGAGCGACTGCTGGTCATGTACGCCGGGCGCATCGTTGAGACCGGACCCACCCAGCAGCTGATCTCCAACCCCGCGCATCCCTATACCCGCGCGCTGCTTGCTTCCGTGCCGCCGATCAACGGCGAGCTTCCGGAGCGGCTTCACTCGATCCCTGGAAGCCCGCCGGTCGGCGGCGCGCCGAAGATCGGCTGCGCGTTTGCGCCCCGCTGTCCGATCGCACGCGACATCTGCAGGAGCGCCGCATTGGAGCTCGAGCAGCTTCCCGAACCTGGGCACCTTGCCGCGTGCCTCGCGAACTCTGATCCCGACTGGCGCAAGCAAGCCGCCATGACCACTTCGGAGGCCAAATGAGTGGTACCGCGGCACCGGCGGCCGCCCCGACGCCGGCAGTACAGGTCACCGACCTGAAGGTCTATTTCCGTCCCCGTCGCGGCATCCGCAAGCCGAAGGTCGTGCGCGCCGTGGACGGCCTCTCATTCACGCTCGCACCGGGCGAGACGCTCGGCATCGCCGGTGAGTCCGGCTCAGGAAAGAGCACCGTCGCTCGCACGATCGTTCAGATCAACAAGCCGACGTCGGGCGACATCACCGTTGGCGGCAAGAGTGCCGTCGGGCTTCGCGGCCAGGAGCTGCGTGCCTACAGGCGGCGCATGCAAATGGTCTACCAGGACCCGTACGACTCGCTCGATCCGCGCATGAGCGTGCTCAAGTCGATCACCGAAGGGCTTGAGGTTCGAGGTGTCGCGCGTGCACGACATCGGGCCGAGGCCTCGGAATTGCTTGAGCGCGTGAACCTCCCGGTCTCGCTGCTATCGCGTTTCCCCGGTCAGCTTTCGGGCGGTCAACGCCAGCGCGTGTCGATCGCGCGGGCGCTCGCGGTCAAGCCTGACGTGATCGTCTGCGACGAGGCCGTCGCGGCGCTCGACGTCTCGATCCGAGCGCAGGTGCTGAATCTGCTGAAGGACATTCAGCAGAGCTCGGCGATCAGCTATGTGTTCATCTCGCACGATCTTTCGACGCTGCGGTTCCTTGCCGATCGCGTGGCGATCATGTACCTCGGACGCGTCGTCGAGTACGGCACCTCCGCGGAGGTCTTCGGAGATCCGCAGCACCCCTACACCCGTGCGTTGATCGCCGCCGTTCCCGAAGTGGAGATCCCCACAGGCCCGCGCCCGGTGCTTGCCGGCGAGCCGCCGGACCCGACCGCTCCACCGTCCGGGTGTCCGTTCCATCCGCGCTGTCCGATCGCCGAAGACCGCTGTCGCGAAACCCTGCCGCCGCTCGTGCGCAAGCGCAGCGGTGCCGAGGCGGCCTGCCTGCTGGCCGCGGACGCGACCGATTCCTCCGATTCAGCAAATGAGGTGAACTGATGGGTACCGCCCCGATGACGACGCCGACGCTCGATGTCGAGCTGGCCGAGCATGTTGCCCACACAGAGCTCAGCTTCGGGCGCCGCGCAGGTCGCAGTCTGCTGGCGAACAAGACAGCCATGGTTGCGTTGATCGTCGTCTTTCTGCTGGTGATGATCGCGGTCCTGGCTCCAGTGGTCGCGCCGCACAACCCGCTCTACGAATTCCCGAACGGTCTCAGTAACCAGGGTGCTCCGAGGTCGCCGGGCCAGGACGGATTCGCGCTGGGAACTGACAACAACGGACGCGATGTGCTCTCGCGGCTCATCTACGGAGCGCGCGTGTCGCTGCTCGTCGGGGTCGTCGCCACCGGCCTCGCGTCGCTGATCGGGGTGATCGTCGGGACCGTTGCCGGATACGCCGGCGGAGCGCTCGATTCGGTGCTGATGCGGATCACCGACGTGGTGCTGTCCTTCCCGTTGCTGCTGTTCTGCATCGCACTCATGGCGGTCACCGGGCCCAGCACCCGCAACGTCGTGCTGGTGATCGCGTTCGGCTACTGGACCTACCTGGCGCGAATAGTCCGAAGTCTTGTGCTCTCACTGAAAGAGCGTGAGTTCGTAACCGCTGCCAAGACCACCGGGGTGGGGAACATGAAGATCCTGCGACGCCACATCCTGCCGCACCTGATGCCGGCGGTGATCGTCTACGCGACCCTCGGGATTGCAACCTCGATCATGATCGAGGCCTCGCTCTCCTATCTCGGCCTCGGCGTGCCGCTGCCGCAGGCGTCGTGGGGGCAGATGATCTCCACCGGGCAGGAGTACTTCCAGACCGCTCCGTGGCTACTGATTGCCCCCGGCATCTGCCTGATCATCACCGTGCTCGCGTTCAACCTCGCCGGTGAATGGCTGACCGACCTACTCGACCCCGCTGCGGAGGTGAACGCCCGATGACCTGGTGGCTCGTACGCCGATTCGGGATGATGCTGATCGTCATCCTGGGGGTGGTAACGCTCGCGTTTCTATTCTCGAACATCGTTCCGGGCGACCCCGCCCGACTGGTGGCCGGACCGAACGCGAGCCCGCAAGCCGTCGCCAACATCAGGCGGCAGCTGGGGCTCGATCAACCGGTGCTCAGCCAGTACTGGCAATACATCTCACGGCTCGCGCACGGCAATCTCGGCACCTCATTCGCGCTTGAAGGGCGGTCGGTGGGCAGTGAGATCGCGTCGCGACTGCCGCTCACGATCGAGCTCGCGGTGCTTGGCGTGCTCTGGGAGATCGTGCTCGGGATCCCGATCGGGATCATCGCCGCTCGCCGCCCCGGCAGCGCCCGCGATCGCAGTCTGAACTTCCTCGCGCTGGTTGGCCTCTCAATGCCGCCGTTCTGGCTTGGGTTGATGCTGCTCTATTACCTGTCATACAAGCTCTCGCTGTTCCCGCTGAGCGGCACCGGCAGCCCACTGATCTGGTATCTGATCCTGCCGAGCTTCACGCTCGGGGTCGGCGGCGCTGCGTTCTACGCCCGCATGGTCAGAACCACGATGATCGGAGTGCTGAACTCCCCGTTCGTCGAGTTTGCGCGGCTGAAGGGCATGCCCGAGCGCACGATCATCTGGCGCCACGGGCTGCGCCACGTGCTCACCCCAATCGTGACGATGCTGGGGATGGACCTCGGCTACTTCCTCGGCGGGGTGCTGATCATTGAGAGCGTGTTCGGCTTGCCGGGGGTGGGGCAGCTCGCCTACAACGCGATCGGGACGCTCGACATCCCGATGATCACCGGCACGGTGCTGGTCGCGGCCGTGTTCATCGTGGTCATGAACTTCGTCGTGGACATCGCCTACACGCTGATCGACCCACGAGTCAGGTTGGGGCATCGCTGAGCATGCGCCGAACCGAAGCCTTCAGTGCCGCCGGGAACGGCGGGGACGTAAGCAAATCAGGCCGCACCGTCCTGCGGCCCAGAGAGGAACGAGTCAATGCCAGCTGAGAAGCTGAAAGTAGCCGTCGCCGGCGCCGGGCGCTGGTCCGAGCGCGCCCACATCCCTGGCTGGCTGAGAGACCCACGCGTCGAGCTGGTCGCACTGGTCGACGTCGACCGGGCACTGGCCGAGAAGATGGCCGCCGACTTCGGGATCGCCAACGCGACCGACGATATTCGCGAGGTTCTCGACGACCCGAGCATCGACGTGCTCGATGTTGCCACCGGGAACGACGCTCACTTCGAGCTCTCGATGGCGGCGCTTGAGGCCGGCAAGAACGTGCTCTGCGAGAAGCCGGTCAACCACGACGCACGGGAGACCGGCCGCGCGGCTGCGCTTGCGGCCGCGCAAGGGGTCAAGACCAAGCTCGGGTTTACCTTCCGGTACGCGCCCGCGATCCAGTACGCCAAGGACCTGATCGACCAGGGTTTCGTCGGCGAGCCGTACTTCTTCAACGGCTACGAGCAGAACAGCCAGTGGATCGATCCGAACACGCCGCTGCGTCAGGCGGAGGAGCCGAGCGTCGACGGACAGATCGCGGTCTCCTCGATCGAGGGCTACGGAGCGCCGATCATCGACATCATGCACTGGTGGGTCGACAGTCCGATGACCGACGTCGTCGGAACGATGCGCAACTTCGTGCCCGAACGCGTGCTGCGCGCCACCGGCAAGCGTCAGCGCATGAACATCGACGACGGTGACCTCTGGATCTGCGAGTTTGAGGCACCAACCGTGGCCTCGATTCAGTCCTCGTACGTGACCGTCGGCAACTTCCCCGGTATCGAAGCCCGCATCTATGGATCTGAAGGCGCGGTGATCGTGCGGCTGGTCGAGGAGGCAGGTATCTGCCAGACGATCAAGACCGCCACCAAGGACTCGGTGGAGTTCGTCGAGCGCGAGATCCCGGAGCGTTACTTCCCCACCAATGGAACGAGCGAGGAGTTCTGGCCGTCACTGTTCTATTCGAACCTGGTCAAGGACTTCACCGATGAGATTCTCGATGGCGGGCCGGAGAATCAGGGCGACTTCGCTCAGGGTGCGCTGGTGCAGCGCACGATCAACGCGTTCGAGCAGTCCTTCCGTGAACGCCGCTGGGTGTCGATGAGCGAAGTCCCGGAGTTCGTCAGTGCCTGAGCTCGCGAGCGCCCATCTCTGGGGCGAGCTGTCCGGCGGCTTGGATGCCGCCGGACCATGGCTGGATGCCGCACTCGGGGAGGCCGAAGCGCTCGGTGCCAGCTACGCCGACGTGCGCCTGTCAGAGGCCGAGGAACTGCGCCTCTACGCGGTCTCCAACCGACCCGTGGACGAGCGCCTCGAGGGCAATGCCGGGATCGGCGTCCGCGTGCTGGTGGACGGCGCCTGGGGCTTCGCGTCGCTGCCGCTTGAAGGCAGCAACGACGCCGCCAGGGCAGCACGCCTGGCAGTCGCCTCGGCGCGCGCAGCGGTCGTCTCGGCCGCCAAGGTCGAGCTGCCGCCCTGCCCAGCGGCCACAGGCTTCTACCAGACGCAGGCCAATATCGATCCGTTCGCGGTCGCGGCAGCAGAGCGCGAGCGGCTCGTCGAAATGACGCTCGCGGAAGCGACGGCCGCTCCCGAGATCGTGCACGCGCAGGCCGGCGTCAACGCCAAGCGCCAGCATCGCTACTTCGCCAACAGCGAGGGCTCGCGCAATGAACAGCACTTCATCGAGAGCGGCGGCATGCTGCTGGTGGCAGCAGCAGCCGACGGAGTCGTGCAGCGGCGCAGCTATCCAAATTCGTTTCACGGCAACACCGCGGCGGCCGGCTGGGAGTACGTGCTCAACCTCGATCTGGTCTCCGAAGCCGCGCGTGTGCGCGACGAGGCGATCCAGCTGCTGAGCGCACCAACGATTTCCTCCGGGTCCGCGTCGCTCGTGATCGGGCCCGCGCAGATGGCGCTGCAGGTGCACGAGTCCACCGGTCACCCGCTCGAGCTGGACCGCATCCTCGGCGATGAGGCCAACTTCGCCGGCCGCTCCTTCATCGGACCCGATGCGATCGGGAACCTGCGCTACGGCTCACAGGCGGTGAACATCACCGCCGATCCGACGGTCGGCGGGACGCGCGGCAGCTTCGCCTTCGACGACGAAGGCACCCCGGCCTGCAGGACCGAGCTGATCAAGCAAGGGGTGATCACCAACTTCCTCTCCAGTCGCGACTCCGCAGCGCGCCTCGGGCAGCGCTCGACCGGAGCCGCACGCTCAGACGGATGGGGCTTTCTGCCGCTGTGCTTCGCCACTCACGTGTTCCTCGAACCCGGAGAGGGCAGCACCGAGGAGCTGCTGGAACGGATGGGCGACGGTTACTACCTTGACGACAACAAGAGCTGGTCGATCGATTCGCAGCGGCTCAGTTTCCAATTCGGGACTGAGGTCGCGTGGGAGGTACGCAACGGCCGCAAGACGCGGCTCGTACGTGACTTCTCCTACGGCGGCATAACCCCTCAATTCTGGGGTTCAGTGGAGGCCGTGGCAGGGCCAGAAGCGTTCCGGACATTCGGGATGCCGTGCGGTAAGGGGGAGCCCAAACAATGGAGCTTTTTGTCGCATGGCGCGGCCCCAACCCTGGTAAGAGACGTCCGGATCGGAGTCGCATGAGCGAGGCATCACTGACCCCCTGGTTCGGTCCCGACCAGGCGCTCGGAACCCTGGACGCCGCGGTTAACCGCGGCGCAGCATCGGCCGATCACCTCGAGGTGTTCATGACCGCACGCGCCGGACACCACACCCGGTACGCGATCGATCGCATCCATCAGGCGCAGCTGATCAACGAGCTGCAGCTGATGGTCAGAGCATCGGTCGGCACCGGCTCGGCCCGAGTCGCCGTGTCGGACGTACGGCTGCTGGACGCTGCCGTGGACCGCGCAATCGAGATCGCGAAGGCTCGTGACGGACTCTCTCCGACGCCGCCACCGGCGCCGGCCGGCCCACAGTCCTTCAAGCAGGGCTTGTCGCTGTGGAGCCAGGCCACCGTCGACTGGGATGAAGCCGCCCGCTCACAGCTGGCGGCGGAGGTGATGGCGGATGCCGCCGCGATCGGCGGGACCGCAAACGGAACCTTCGTCGCGGCCGTCACGGAGCTCGCGGTCGCGTCCAGCTCTGGTACACGCGCACACGCGGCGGCCACCGAGGCCGGTTTCTCAATGACGCTGCGCCGCGGCCCCGTCTCCTCCTACATCGGCGATCTCTCTCGTCACGCTGATCGGCTCGACGCCGGTGCCCGCGCGAGCGCGGCGCTCGCGCAACTCGCCGCCGCCGGCGAGCCGGTT
This sequence comes from uncultured Actinomycetota bacterium, assembly GCA_963737115.1. GTDB lineage: Bacteria > Actinomycetota > Thermoleophilia > Solirubrobacterales > Solirubrobacteraceae > Palsa-465. The sequence goes on along the minus strand of CAVTRM010000011.1, from coordinate 70,989 downwards.
CCACTCCCAGACGGAAACACCGATGTCGTGTTCGGAGGGTTGGCCGCGGGCGAGCTGATCGGATTCGTGCCCGCATTTGGGTTCACCGCGCCGGCGGTTCTCTCTGGAATCGGAAAGGTGGCCGAGGCGCCCGGCTCGCTGATTGCCGACGCTGCGGTGACGGTCGCGGACGACCCGCTCGCGGACGTTGGACTGCCATTCCCGTTCGACCTTGAGGGTGTCGCCAAACAACGCGTAAAGATGATCGATGCCGGGCGCGTAGGCGGAGCGGTCAGCGATCTCGCAACCGCGGCGGCGACCGGCGGGCAATCGACGGGGCACGCGCACATCGCCCGTGAACAGTCACCAGAGCCTGAAGCAGCGAACCTGGTCATGGAAGCCGGCGGCAGCTCCGAAGCTGAGCTGATCGGCGGCATCGAACGCGGCGTCTACATACAGCGGCTCTGGTACAACCGGCTGGTCGATGCCGAAACTGGAACCGTGCTTGGCACGACACGCGACGCGTGCTACCTGATCGAGGACGGTCAGCTGACAACCCCGGTGCTGGGCGGGCGCTTCACCGAGAGCGTAATCGGCGCGCTGCAGCGCACCGACGCGATCGGCCAAGCGCTAATCAGCCAGCCCGTGATGAATGTCTGGAACGGGTGCGCGACCGCGCCCGCGATCAGGGTCCGCGGTTTCCGCTTCGGGGCGCGCCCGGCAGAGGCGGTGAAGTGATGAAGGTGAGATCCAACGTCGACTCGCTGGTGACGCAGGTACTGGCCGGCGAGGTCTGGCCGCCGCTGGCCGACCGCCACGGCTTCAGGGTCGACCCCGACGGCCGACCGTTCCTGCTTCCCGGTATGGGCGGAGTGACGCTCGGGGTGCACTGCGGGGACCCAGCGACCGGACACGCCGGAGATCACGTCGAGCCAGGGCTCTCGGTGCGCCATCGCGAGGCTGACCCGAACTACGCGCTGCAATACCTGACCTGCATCGGCAACCGCGTCGAGGTGGCGTCAGGCCCGGCCGCCGGATCGGCCGGGTTCGCAATCGGTCAACACGCGTACGTGCTCGTGGACATGGCCGAAGCGCAACTCGCCCGTGTCACCACCGGTGATCAGGTGACCGTTTTCGCGCGCGGGCAGGGTCTGGCGTTTGACGAGCACCCGCAGATACGCGTCAAGAACTGCTCGCCGGAGCTGCTGGAGCTGCTTGGGGGCGGCACGGTTGCGGACGGCCGGCTTGAAGTTCACGTGGCGGCCGAAATCCCGCCCGAGGCGATCGGCGCCGGCGCCGGCATGATCTCCGAGTACGCCAACACCGACCTGATGGGCGCCTACGCGGGTCTCGGTGACGACCTCTCGCTCGGGCTCGAGTCACTACGGATCGGCGACATCGTCGCGCTGCACGACCAGGATCACCGGTACGGCCGTGGCTACCGTGAAGGCTGGCTCACGATCGGCGTCATAAGTACCGGCAGCTGCCAGCTGTTCGGTCACGGACCAGGACCGTCGTCGATCCTGAGCGGACCCGCAGATGCATTCAAGCTGGTGCCGGACAGCGACGCGAACCTTGCGCCGCTACACGCACTCACCACCGAGGAGATTCGATGAGCGTGCTAGTAGCCGTCAACTTGGTCGGAACCGTCGAGCAGGCCGAGGTCGGCTCCGAGCCCTACCGCGTCTCGCGCGACGGACAGCCCTACGTCCCGATCGGCGATGGTGGCATCGTGCTCGGAGTGCGGCTCGGTGACAGCGCCACCGGTTTGCTAACCGATCACATCGCGCCGGGCGTCTGCATCGTCGGGCGCGACGATGCGGCCGCCTATGCTCTGTCCGCCTACTCCTGCATCGGTAACCGTGCCGAAATCCGGACCGGCGCTGCGGCGGGCGCGATCGGCGCCGTGGTCGGCAAGCGCGGGGAAGGTAATCGTGTGATCGTCTCGTTCACGCAGCAAAACCTCGCGAAGCTGCGGCCCGGCGACCAGATCTCAATCCGCGGGACAGGTCAGGGATCCGAACCTCCGGCGGCGGAAGTGACACTGCTGAACACCGCACCCGGATTACTCGAGGCGCTCGAGATTGAGGCCCGCGACGACATCGTTCACGCGCGCGTACGCGCGAGCTACCAGAGCAGGTTCATCGGCAACGGGATCGGGCGCCCGACCTCGATGTGGGCGCTTGAGCTGACACTCGCCAGGGCCCCCGACCCATCCACAGCACCGGCGCTGACGCTCGGCGACCTGGTGGCCGTCGCGGACCTCGACGCTCGCTTCAACGCCGGGTACCGCCGCGGCTGGGTCACACTCGGAGTGGTGGTGCACGGCGGCAGCCCGTTGCCAGGACACGGCCCCGGCATTACTCCTATCCTGACCGGACCGGCAGCGAGGTTCGAGCTCGGCGAGGATGCGATCGGCCATCGTGGGCTGACCGAGTCAAGGTTGATGGAGGTGGCGAATGCCAACAGGTGATAGGCCCAGCATCGGATTGGTGGAGTCGGACGACAGACCACTGGAGCACCTGTCACTTCCGGACGTCGTCCGGCTTACGCTCCGGCGCCGCATCATCAACAACGAGCTACCGGCCGGCTCGCGCCTGCTGGAGACCAAACTCGCCGACGAGTTCAGCGTCAGCCGCACGACCCTACGCTCGGCGCTGCGGGAATTGAAGAACGACGGTCTGGTCGAGATCGAACCGCGACGCGGTGCGTTCGTCGCGCGCATGGACCCCGACGATATCCGCGATATCTGCTTCGCGCGCTGCGTGCTCGAAGCCGGTGCTGCAACCGAGGCTCGCATCGACCAGCAGCTGCTCGACGACCTTGAGCAAGAGCTCGCCGGTATGGAGGCCGCGGCTGAACGCGCCGACCTCGAGGCCCTGGTCGAAGCCGACACACGGCTGCATGGGGTGCTCGTGCAGGCCGGCGGGGGACGCAAGGTGGTCGAGCTCTGGCATGGGCTCGACGGTCAGATGGGATCGCTGATGCGCACATCAGTCGAGCGCCAGCACATCGACTTTGAGGAGGCGGTGCAGCGACATCGCGACCTCATAGACGTGATCGCGACCAAGCGGCGCGCGGCGATCGTCAAGGCGATTCACGCTCACTATCTCGATGCGGTCGTGCCCGAGGAGGGCGAATGAGCGGCGCGCCCGTGCGGCGTGGGCTGTACGTAGCCCCGTTTGACAGGCTCGCTGCTCCCGAACTGCTTCTGGAACTTGCCGTTGATGCCGAACGTGCCGGGTGGGATGGATTCTTCATCTGGGATCACCTGCTCTACTCCGCACCGGTCACGGCGATCGCGGACCCCTGGATCGCACTTGCGGCGATCGCCGCTCAGACTTCAACGATCACCATCGGACCGATGGTGACGCCGCTGGCGCGCCGACGTCCGGCCGTGCTCGCGCGACAAGCACTTACGCTTGATCAGCTCTCGAACGGGCGGCTGATCCTCGGGTTCGGGCTCGGCGACGACGGCCGCAGCGGCGAGCTTTCGCGATTCGGAGAGGAAGCAGACGCGCGGCGTCGAGGCGCGATGCTCAGCGAAGGGCTTGAAGTGCTCAGCAGCCTGCTCTCGGGCACGCCCGTTCAACACCACGGTGAGCACTACACGGTCGACGGCATCACCTTCAAGCCAGGACCGTTCCGAACATCGGGTATCCCGTTATGGCTCGCGGCGCGATGGCCCAACCGCAAACCGTTGCGGCGAGCGGCCAAGTACGACGGATTGTTCGAGATCGGATTCTCCGAACCGGCGCAACTGGCCACGGTCGTAGCCGAAGTCGCGCAGTTGCGCGGCGATCAGGACAAACCGTTCGAGATAGTGGTCGACTTTCCACCGGGCGAAGACCCGGTCCCGTGGGCGCGTGCTGGTGCCACCTGGTTCATGACGCGAATCTCCCCGTGGGAGCGCGACCTCGGCGATGCGGCAGAGATCCAGCGACTGAAAGCACTCGTCGCGGCGGGACCCAGATGAGCATGCACAACGACCACCGTCCGGCTGCGCTCGACGCCGCCGCCCTGGGGTGCTACGCCGAGCTGTATGGGGCGTCTGTACTCGACCTCGATCGCGAGCTTTCCGCCAGCCCCGGACCCTCCGATCTGATCGACCTCACCCACGGCGACACGCGCGCATTCACGCCACCGGACGCTGCCGCGGCGGATGTGATCGAGGGTTTGGAGCGAAATGACGAGGCCTACACCGACTACCGCGGAAGCAAGTCGCTGCGGACGCTGCTGGCTCCGCGGCTCGCAAGCGTGCTGAAGCGCCCGGTCGATGCCGGGTCAGAGCTGATCGTCACACCCGGCACGCAGGGAGGTCTGTTCACCGCGCTGTCCGCGTTGATCGGTCCCGGCGATGTCGTCGCGATCCCCGACCCCGACTACTTCATGAGCGAGCGCATCGTGCGCTTTCTCGGCGCAGAGGCACGGCGGATCCCGATCCAGATAGCCGATGACGGTCGTCTGACAATCACAGAAGACTCACTGTCATCCGCCGCCGACTCGACCGCGCTGTTGTTCTCACACCCGAACAACCCCACCGGTGGCGTCTATGCGCAGGCGACGGTCGCGGCGCTGGCCGAGTGGGTGCAGGCAGGGGACCGAGTCTGTGTGGTCGACCAGCTCTACGCGCGGCAGCTGTTCACAGGCGCCGAGTTCCTGAACCTGAGCGCGCTGGCGGGGATGCGCGAGCGCACCGTGACCCTGATCGGGCCCTCCAAGACCGAGTCCATGAGCGGCTACCGGGTTGGTGTTGCCGTCGGTCCCGCGCGCGTGATCGACGCGATGGAACGAGTCTTGGCGATGGCCTCGCTGAGAACCGCGGGATATGCGCAGCAGGCACTGCGGCACTGGTTGGACGACGACGAGGCGTGGCTAGAGCAGCGGATCGTCGCACATCAGCAGCTGCGTGATCGCCTGCTTGACGGTCTGCGCGCGATCCCCGGTCTGAACGTGGCCCCGCCGCTGGGTAGTTCCTACGTGTTCCCCAACGCCGAGGGAACGGCATGGGGTAGAACCAATCCGGCGCCGCGAGGCAACGCGCTTGCGATCGCGCTCAAGCAAGGCGGTGTGCTGATCAACCCCGGGTATCAATTCGGGTTGCATGGGCCCACCAACTTCCGGATCAACTTCTCGCAGGACGCCGATCGGTTGTTCGAAGCCTGCAGCAGGATTCGGGCGGTATTGATCGAGGCTTGACGGTCCCAGGCCTGCGGCTAGTGCTGGCATCGCGTGACGGCCCGCGGGATCGACCCGGTGCCGATCTGCGCTTAGGCCGTGCCCAGCGCCTGCAGCATCGTGAGGAAGCGCTCGCGCTCCTTCATCGGGATCGGGGCGAGGATCTCAGCCTGGATCTCGGCCATCATGTGATCCAAGGCCTGTAGCTGCTTTGTGCCCGCGGCCGTGATCGAGACGATGTTGCGCCGGCGGTCGTTCGGGTCGGGTGCGCGGTTCACGAGCCCGCGCGCCTGCAGCTCGTCGAGGACCGCGACCACATCGCTGCGATCGACGCTCGTTCCGCGTCCCAGCTCGACCTGGCTGGTGGGTCCGGATTGCTCGAGCGCAGCGAGCAGTCGGTAGTGATATTTGCGCAGGCCGTCGGCGTGCAACTCGAAGCCGGCGTTCAGTAACGCGTTGGAGCGTGCGTAGGCGCGGCTGATCAGCCACGACGCCTGGTTCGCGACGCGCGCGGGAGAGAGCTCGCCGGATTGCGGCTGATGGTCGGCCATCTCAGACGCAATCTAACAGTCATTGGTGTCACCAACGATCTGATATGTTGGTGACACCAACTATTGATCATGCCAACAAGCTGCCGATCGGGCGACATTGTCCCTTGCGAGTGCCGTGGCATGGCCGCTCAGAAAGGCTGAAACACCATGCTCACAATCCCGCTTGGAACCGATCAGTCAGCGGACAGGGTCGCGCCGGCGCCGGCCACAGCCGTGCTCATCATCGGACGCAGTGAGAACGTCCTGGCCGAAACAGCCGAGCTGCTGCGCGCGGATGGCTACAGCGTCGGAGCGACGAATGATTACGCCAACGTGCTCTCAAACTTCGATCCGAGGCTGGTCGACATAGTCGTGTTCGGGGGGCAGGTGCCGCCTGACACCAAGGAAGGGCTTCGGACTCGGCTTCGAAGCGCAAATCCGCAGTTGACGTTCGTACAGGGCCTGGCCGGCATTCCTGGGCTGATCGTGGCGCAGGTCCAGGCGGTCACACCGCGCGCCGCCAGAGAGTCGGGAGATGTCAGCTACAACAGCGACCAACGGCAACTGACGCTGTCGCTCGAGTCCGCGCAGCGAGTTCGGCTGACCGGTTTTTGGGTCACGTCGTTCGAACCGCCGGAGCCCACCAGCACCTCTGAACTGATCCTCGACGAAACGCTCGAGCCCGGCACCCACACGATCTCACTGCCTGCATCGTTCCCGCGCATCGGGTCGTTCGTGGGGGTGTTGGTTGGATCCAGATCGCTGCCGTTCGCGGTTGGTCCGATGCCGGTAATCGCGCCGTTGCCGCAGCCCAGCTAAGCATCGTGTGCCATGGCCGCTAGTGTTCGCCGCGTGTTTGATCACGTTGGCGTGGCCGCCTCCGATTTCGCCGCTTCTGAACGCTTTTACCGGACCGTTTTGCGTGAGCTCGGCTTCGAACCCGGTCACGCGGACGCCGAGTTGGTCGAGTGGGACGACTGGGACGTCGGGGCGACCAACGCCGATCACGCGGTAACGACCGGGCTTCACGTCGGCTTCCGCGCGATTGACCAGGAGCGCGTGGACGCGTTCTGGCAGGCGGGCATCAACGCCGGATACCGCGACGGCGGCCCGCCCGGGCCGCGCACGCGTTACGGACCGACCTATTACGGCGCCTTCCTGCTCGATCCCGACGGTAATAGCGTCGAGGCAGTACACCACGGCGGGCACGGCCGTGGTGGAGATGGCTGCGTCGACCACCTCTGGGTCCGGGTCGGGGACCTGCAGGCTTCGCGTCGGTTCTACGCGACGATCGCTCCCTACGCCGGACTTGAACTGAGGCACGCGGATGCGACCCGCGTGCAGCTGAACGGTTCTGATTTCAGCCTTTCACTTGTCGCCGACGAGCGACCGCCCACCCAGCACGTGCACATCGCGTTCTCTGCGGACGAGGACGCCACGGTGCGGGCGTTTCATGCTGCGGCGATCGCGGCCGGCTACACGGATAACGGTGGCCCCGGCGAACGCGCGATCTACCACCCGGGTTATTACGGGGCATTTGTGCTCGATCCCGACGGCAACAACATCGAGGTCGTCAACCACAACCGCGGCTGACGCTGATGACCCGTCGTCAGCGTCTGACCCTGATCGCCGCGATAGCCGGGTCGGGGGTGGCCACGATCGACGGTTCGATCGTGAACGTTGCGTTGCCGTCGATCGAACGCGACCTCGGCGGCGGCCTCGCCGCTCAGCAGTGGATCACCAACGCCTACCTGCTGACGCTCGGTTCACTGATTCTGCTCGGGGGTTCGCTCGGCGACATCTTTGGTGAGCGGCGGGTCTTCACGATCGGGGTCGCGGCATTCGGAGTCCTGTCACTGGCCTGCGCAGCCGCGCCCTCGATCGGGTTCTTGATCGCCGCCCGGGCGCTACAGGGCGCGGCCGGTGCGCTGCTCACGCCCAGCGCGCTGGCGGTGATCGTGGCAGCGTTTGAGAAGGAGATACGCGGAGCTGCGATCGGGGCGTGGACCGCCTGGGGCGCGATCGCGACGATCATCGGTCCGCTGGCCGGCGGGCTGATCGTCGACAGCGCCTCGTGGCGCTGGATATTCGCTGTGAACGTCCCGTTCGTCGTGGGAACGGTCGTGTTGATTTGGATAGCTGTCCCGGAGAGCGCCCCAAGCGCCAGGCGCAAGGTCGACATCCTGGGCGCATTGCTGTGCGTAGTGGGGTTGGGCGGGGTCGTGTTCGCGCTGATCGAGCAGCCGCACTACGGCTGGGGCAGTCCCCTCACTCTGGTGCCGCTGCTGGGCGGAGCTGCGGTGTTCGTCATCTTCCTGTTCTACGAACACCGCACCCCGGAGCCGATGCTGGATCTGCAGCTGTTCGCGCGACGAAACTTCTCGGTCGGCAACTTTGAAACGCTGACGATGTATGCGGGTCTCGGGACCCTGTTCTTCTTCCTCGTGATTTTTCTCCAGGAGGTTGCGGGGTTCAGCGCGATCGCGGCCGGGACCACCACGCTTCCGGTCACTGCGACGATGTTCCTGCTTTCGCGTCGAATGGGTGCGCTGGCCGATCGGATCGGACCGCGGGCGTTGATGGGAGCCGGCCCGCTGATCGCGGCCGCCGGCATCCTGCTGTTGTTGCGTACCGGCAAACACACGTCGTACGTCGCCGACCTGCTGCCCGGCCTGCTGGTCTTCTCCGTGGGACTATCGATGACGGTTGCGCCGCTAACCGCCACCGTCCTTGCCGGTGCAGATGAGAGCGATGCCGGGATCGCATCGGCGGTCAACAACGCAATCGCCAGAGTCGCCAGCCTCGTTGGCGTTTCGATCATGGGGATCATCGTCGCGGGCTCGCTCAGCTCGGACACGTTCGGGCGCAACAACGGCTCGGTGCACGCCTTCCATGAGACGGTGATCGTCTGCGCGGTGCTGGTCGCGTTCGGCGGAATCGTGGGGCTGATCGGTATTCAGAACCCGCCTAAAGCGGTGCCCGACGCGGACGGGCCCGGCCCCGTACGCGTGCTGCCGGTGGCCGAACCGTGCCAGCCAAGGCAACCGCGCACAGGTACAGAAGCGGGGCGCGCTGCTGACGCCGGGCAGGCTACTCGACCGTGACGCTCTTGGCGAGGTTGCGCGGCTGGTCGACGTCGCGTCCCAGCGCCACCGCCGCGTGATAGGCGAGCAGCTGCAGCGGAAGTCCGAGCAACAGCGGATCGAGCTCGGGTTCACTGCGCGGCACGATGACCGTGTGATCGGCCAGGTCGCCGAGGTCCTGATGGGCAACGGCCAGCACCTGCCCGCCGCGCGACCGTACCTGCTCCAGCGAGGAACGGTTCTTGTCGATCAGCTCGTCATCCGGAACGATCGCGACCGTCGGTAGGTCAGGTGCGACCAGCGCCAGAGGACCGTGCTTGAGCTCGGACGCCGGGTACGCCTCGGCGTGGATGTAGGAGACCTCCTTCAGCTTCTGGGCGGCCTCCACCGCAACCGGGTATCCGCGCACGCGGCCGATGAAGAACGTGCTCTGCGCGCCACTGATCCATTCGCCCAGCGCCTTGATCTTGTCCTCCTGCGCGAGCGTCTCGAACGCCTGGGCGGGGAGTTCAGTCAGGGCCGCCAGTAGCCGCTGCCCGTCGCCCGCCCCGAGGTCGCGCAGCCGCCCAAGGTGTAGCGCGAGCAGCGCGAACGCAACTCCCATGCATGTAAACGCCTTGGTCGAGGTGACAGACACCTCCGGACCGGCGTGCAGATAGATACCGCCGTCCACCGCGCGGGCGATGCTCGAGCCGGGCACATTCACGATCCCGAGGACCCGTCCGCCCTTACGCCGGACCTCCTCGACCGCCGCCAACGTGTCGGCGGTCTCGCCTGACTGGCTGACCGCGATGTACAGCGTGTCGGGCTCGATCACCGGGTTGCGGTAGCGGAACTCGGCGGCAGACTCGGCGATCGCGGGAAGCCTGGCCAGGGACTCCAGCATCCCGGCCCCGACCATCCCGGCGTAGAGCGCCGAGCCCGCGGCGATCACGTGCACCCGCCGCAGCTCGCGGAGCTCGCGCGCGGAGATGTTCAGGCCGCCGAGCTTGGCCGTCGCAAAGCGGGTGTCGAGCCTCCCGCGCAGGGTTGATTCGATCGCGGCCGGCTGCTCGTGGATCTCCTTGAGCATGTAGTGCTCAAACGCGCCCTTGTCGTAGTCCTGAGCGCCGACCTCCACGTCGGCCGCGGTCTTGACCGTCGGCTGGGCATCGAGCGTCGAGGTCGAGAACGAATCGCTGGTGACGGTCGCGACTTCTCCGTCGTCGAGATGCACCAGCTGCTGTGCGTGGCGTACCAGCGCCGCGACGTCCGATGCGCACAGCATCTGGTGCTCGCCGATGCCGATCAGCACCGGGCTTCCGTTGCGCGCCAGCACGATGCGATCGGGCTGATTAGCGTCGAGCACGGCGATCCCGTATGCACCGTGGACCTGGCCCAATGCACGCCGGACCGCTTCCTCGAGGTCATCGACATCCTGCAGTGCGATCAGCTGAGCGAGCACTTCGGTGTCGGTCTCGCTGACGAACTCGATCCCGTCGGCCTGAAGCCGGCTACGCAGCGGCGCCGCGTCCTCGATCATCCCGTTATGAACAACCGCCACACGCCCGCTCATGTCCAGCTGCGGATGGGCGTTGGCGTCGGTGGGAGCGCCGTGCGTCGCCCAGCGTGTGTGGGCGATCCCGACCGTGCCGCTGAGTCGCTTGGGCAGCGCCTCAGCCAGGTCCCGGACCTTGCCTGCCTGCTTGTGCACCTGGAGCTTGCCGTTGCGAGCCACCGCCAGCCCGGCCGAGTCGTAGCCTCGATACTCGAGCTGGGCGAGGCCCTCAACCAGCACCGGGGCGGCGGTCTGTCGACCTACGTATCCAACGATTCCACACATGCACGTTCTCCAGTTCAGCCGTAGATGATGCGCCTGATCTGGCGCTCGGATAGGTCAGGCGCGCTCACCCGGCGACTAGCCAGTTCATGAGCGATGAGCTCGAAGCTCGTTGTGTTCCGGAGTCCGGAGTGCTGCAGCTCCCGATGACGGCGACGCACGAACTCCTCGGTGGACTCCGAGAAGTAGGCCAGCACATCGGACACGATTCGCGCGGCATCGCCCCGCGAAAGACCGGTGAGCGTCAGGTGATCGATCAAAGGGGCCAGGTCACTCGACTCCATATCCGCGCAGTCTGACGCATCCGGAGCCTCTTACGGAGATTTTTGCCCGATAGCGGGCAGGATGCGCGTTTTCATCCATCGGTCACTAAGAGCGGCCGAAGTACAGCTGCGGGCGCCGGTCGCTCGCTGGACGGTTCTTCAGCCACGCACGTGGACCGACGCTCCATGCGATCGTGATCGTGCCCGGCTCGAGGTGGCGGATCGGGACCAGCAGGTGGATATGTCCGACGCCGCGTGCGTAGACCGCGCGGTTGATCGCGCGCAGCCACGTCAGTTTCGGGCTGTTGCCGGGGAGCTCCACGCTCACCACCTGCCAGTGCTCGGTGAAGCACGCGCGGCCATAGGCGCTGTCGTACACCCACGCGAGCGAGCCGTAGCGGAACTGCGGCAGGTTGAGGCTCGCGAACACGCGGTCCGCACAAGCTTGCGTAGCTATTCGCCAGCTGTCGACCTGAAACACACGCGTAACCGCAGCCGCCAGCAGTCGCGTCTCTGATGCGAGACCGGGCCTGGTCCTGGCGACTGTCACGTCGCGCACGCGCATCGTCTCCTCGAAGCTCGCGCAACTCGCATGCCGGCGGATCAGGTGGACCGGGCCGAGCCAGCGCGTGGAGTACCGACCGCTGCCGTTGGTGTGGACGACCGTTGTGCCCAGCACTTGCGCGCGACCCCAGTCAACGCCCCGGCAGCTGCCGTCTGTGGCCGGCGCCAGCAGCAGCCTCGCGGTGACCGCCGCGGGTCGGCCGTCGAGTCCGGCGACCGTGATCGCGTCGCGCAACTTGCCGTCGGGAGCCAGTCGTGACGAGACCGTACGCATCGACGGCCGGATCGCCAGCAGCGTTTCCGCCGCCTGACCGGCCGACGAGCGGACGACGCCCAGTGCCGCGACATTGGTGGTCGCCCTGAGGTTGTCGACGTAGCTGTAACAGCCGGCAAGCGCGGGCGCGAGCAGGTAGGACCCGACGCGGTAGATGCCGTTGCCGCCGACGCGGACGGGGCCGAACTCGTGGGCGACGCGCGCATGAGCCCAATCCAGCATCCGGCACGAATCGTGAATCGGGCGCAACGGACCGAGCAACGACCCCGAAAGCCTGGCCGGCTGTCCGTAGTCACCCGAGACCGTCACATCATCATGGACCCGTGCTCCGTCGAGCGCCAGCGGGACTGAGACGCTCGTGTGGATCGCGGGAGCGATCACCAGCGCCGACTCAGCCGGCACACCAGCGCGGGTGCTGTAGCGGACGCCCGACGGCTCCAGCGTGAGCGCATCGATCCAGCTGACGCACTCACCACCGGTAGAGACGGTCGCCGCCGGTACCGCGTAGGTCTGATTGCCGCCGTCGACAGCGCCGTTTACCGTTACGGTTCGGGTGGCAAGCGTTGACGCAGCCGCGAACGAGGCCTGTGCGCAGACGCCGTCGGGCGGGGCGGGCACCGCCTCGAGCTTGGCGGTGAGTGTTCCCTGCTCGCCGTCGTCCCCGGACACCGACACCGAGTCGCCGATCGCGTCGCCGGCCTGGACCACCTGCGACCCGGGGCTGCTCGGTGCCGGCTGCAGCTGGGTCGAGAGCGACGGTGTTGGAAGTCGCGGGTCCGTAACTCGGAGCGTGAGTTTTCGTTGTTGCGCTGTGCCGCTGAAGATCCGCGTGTGATCGGCTGGGACGTAATAGCCCGCCGGTGCTTTCAGCTCGCTCAGCTCGTAGCGGTGTGACGGATCAAGCCGTCCCGATCGCGTAAACGGGTCCACCAACGGGCGCGGGGCGTCGGCTGTTACGACCCGCCCGAGCTCGCGCCCGGTGGTCAGGTCTTTGACCTCCAGCACCGCTCCGGCCAGAGGCTTGCCGCTGACAGCGCTGAGCTTCTCCACGTAGAGTTCGAAACCGCGCGGCACGGCGCGGCCGCTGAAGTTGGTGCTGGCCGATCGTGTCGCGCCGGCCCGGAGCAGGAACTGGTACCCAGATGCGTGGCCACCGTCCGGGATCATCAGCATCGCGCTCGCCGGTGCCAGATCCCGGACCGCGACCGCAGCACTGAAGCCGCCCGCCTGCGTCGGCATGATCCGAAGGCGCACCACGCCCCGGTGCGTCACCCGCGAAGTGAGCTGGACCTGCGCTCCGCGACGATGGGTCAGCGACGCCGGTAGGCCGCTGACGGGAACGAGCCGACCGTTGCGGGCCACTACCGCAACCGTCGCGGCGTAGCTCTCGCCGACTGAGAACGGTCCGTGATGCCGAACGCTCGTACGAAGTCGCCACGGGCCGGGATAGTCACGCGCGAACGCGGCCAGCGCCGGACCGACGCGGCCGGTGTGGTAGAGCTGGCTCACGTGGTAATAGTTCTCGCGCGGATCGACGATGTTCGCCGCCTGATCGACCGAGGCCCCGGCGTTACTGCCCGAATCGCGACGGCGCGTCAGCGGTCCCCCGACGTCGGTGCCTGGGCGGGGCCACACGGCGCCCGCCGGGTTTGCTCGCGCCATGACGAACTCCCATGCCCAGGTACCGGCCGCGCCATGAACCACACCGGCCCGCCTATAGCGCCCGGCAGCGCGGGCGGCGTCCGGCGTTATACACGCGCCGAGCCCGCCTGCGGGATCGTGGTAGATGCCGGTGGCGTTTTCCCGCGACCAGGAGATCTGGGCGCTGCCGCTCGCGGCCAGTCGCGGGCTCGCGTAGGCCGGTGCCACAGCGCCGAAGAGGACCGACCCGCTCGCGAGTGCCACGGCGAACGCGCCTGTTCTCGCGATGTGGCGCAGCAGAACCCTGCGATCTCCGGCGTGGCGTTGCATGCGACCCTCCGTTCGTGGGATCGACGTCGAGGCTGGGTGATGCAGGGAACTCCCAAACAAACGTCGTGTCCGTCGTGGCATTTGACGCCATCGACACTAACCCGAAAACGGCCGCGTGAGCCGCCGAAAATGCAACAAAAGTGCTGCAAAGCCGCCTATTATGCAACGATTCTGTAAGACAGTCGCAGCGCTGCAAGAAAGCGGCCCCAAACGTCCGCGGGCGGCGAGTAGCATCCAGCCCGTGAGCGTTCAAGAGCTACCGGGTGGAGTGGTGCACGAGCTCCCGGCCGACTTGCGTGACGGGCTGCTGACAAGCAGTGTCGCGCTCGCGGCGTGGCAGGACATCACACCGCTGGCGCGCAACGAGTTCATCTGCTGGGTCGAAGACGCCAAGCAGGCAAAGACCCGAGAGCGTCGCGTGCGCCGCACCCGCGAGGAGCTGGAGGACGGGATGCGACGTCCGTGCTGCTGGCCGGGTTGTAGTCATCGCGAACGCACCGGTCACGCCTGACGCTCAGCGGGCCGTAGTTACAGAACTCGGTCGGCGCGGGCAGTTGTAGCGGTATCAACTGCCATACTTGAGTGGTCAACTGATTTAGGAGCGTTTCAATGAGCACCATCACCGTTATCGGTGCAACCGGATACGCCGGCAGCCATGTCGCCAGCGAGGCGCTGCAACGTGGACACCGGGTGATCGGCGTCAGCCGCCACGAGCCGACCGACGCGCCCGAAGGCCTCGAAGTGCGGACCGGCTCGATCACCGACCCCGACCTGGTCAACGCGCTGGCGCAGGAGTCGGATGTGATCGTGATCGCGGTGCACGCCGAAGCTGACGGCAAGCCGCTGCTGCCGGAGCTGGTCCCGGGGCTGCTTCAGGCCGCGGCAGATAACAACGCGAAACTCGCGGTGATCGGCGGCGCCGGTTCATTGTTGGTGTCACCGGACGGCCCGCGCCTGATCGATACCCCCGAATTCCCCGACGAGTTCAAGGGGGAGGCCGGGACCCACGCCGAGGTTCTCGAGTTGCTGCGTAACGCCGACACCGACGCTGAGTGGGTCTACCTCAGCCCGGCGCCGCAGTTCGGTTCCTACAACCCGGGTGAACGCACCGGCAAATTCCGCACCGGACAGGACGTATTGCTTGACGGCGGAATGACGATCAGTGGCGAGGACTTTGCGATCGCGCTGGTGGATGAGCTGGAGCATCCGAAGCACACGGGATCCCGCTTCACCGTCGCCTACTAGCGCCGCGCTGCGCGACCAATGGTGCCTGCTCCGGTATCCAGACCGGAGCGGGCAATGCCGACTGTTGTGGCAGGCTCACCAAGCTCCTGATAGTCATTGCGTAAGAGCGTGAATCGCCGGCTGCAGAACACGAAACTACGCGCGCGACGCACGAGAACGCGGCGCTGAATGCCCGGCGGGCTGGACCGAAGCACGCACCAACACTTACGACCCCACCAACGTGAGAGGAACAAGATGAAGATCCAGGCCGCAGTGCTGGAGGAGTTCGGCAAACCACTGGTCGTGCGGGAGCTTGATCTGGCCGAGCCGCGGGCCGGCGAGGTGCTGGTGCGGTTGTGCGCGTGCGGGGTCTGCCACACCGACATGTACACGGCGTCGGGGGTTGACCCGTCCGGGTACGCGCCGACCGTGCTCGGCCACGAAGGCGCGGGCGTGGTCGAGGCGGTCGGCCCCGATGTGAGCTCGGTGAAACCGGGGGACCATGTGGTGACGCTGTTCTCGCCGCAGTGCGGCAAGTGCATTCACTGTCTCAGCGGCAAGACCAACCTCTGCCTCGCGATCCGTGAGCAGCAGAACAAGGGCTACCTGCCGGACGGCACCACGCGGCTGTCGCGCGACGGGGAGCCGATCCGCCATTTCATGGGAACATCGACGTTCGCCGAATACACGGTGATGCCCGAGATCGCGCTCGCGAACGTGAACCGCGAGGCGCCGCTCGAGGCAGCAGCGCTGTTCGCGTGCGGGCTGTCGACGGGACTCGGTGCGGCGATGTACACCGCCAAGGTCGAGCCCGGATCAACCTGCGTCGTGTTCGGTGCCGGGATGGTGGGTCTGGGCGCGGTGGCAGGCTGCCGCCTGCAGGGCGCCGAGCGGATCATCTGCGTCGATCTGTCGGAGGACCGGCTGCAACTTGCGGCCGGCCAGGGGGCCACCGAGACCTGGGTCGCCGACGAGCACACAGTGCAGCGGATCCAGGAGGAGACCGGGGGCTTCGGCGCGGACTACACCTTCGAGGCGACCGGTCTGGTGAAGGTCATGCAACAGGCGGTTGAGTCGGCGCGCATGGGCTGGGGCCAGTGCACGGTCGCGGGCGTCGCCGGGAAGGGCGAGACCTTGGACGTGATCCCGCGCTGGCTGATCCAGGGGCGCCGCATTGCCGGTTCGTCGTTTGGTGGGGTGAGGGGCCGCGATCAGGTTCCGCAGCTGATCGACCGCTACATGGCGGGGGAGATCGATGTCGATCCGTTCATCTCGCATCGGATCACGCTCGAGCAGGTCAACGACGGGTTTGAGCTGATGCATGCGCAGGACGGGATCCGCAGTGTGATTGAGTTCAGCTGACCATGGCCGAGATTCAAATTCACCGCACAGAACATCCGGGCTGGCTCTCAAACGCCTACCTGCTGGTCAACCCCGACACCAAGCAGGGAGTGCTGATCGACGGCAACGACGTGCCCGCTCCGTTGCTCGAGCGGATTGCGGATGAGGGCATCGAGATCACCGCGGTTCTGCTCACCCATCATCACGCCGACCACGTCGTGATCGACGCCTACCGATCGCTGGACGCACCCGTTTACGCGCACCCGGAGACGGGTGGGCTCGCGGAGATCGCGGTGGATCACACGCTCGCGGACGGTGATGTGCTGCAAACCGCCGGGATGACGATCGAGGCGCTGTACACGCCGGGCCATGCCCGTGACCACATCGCGTTTCTGGTCGACGGCAGCGACCTGTTCACCTCGGACGTGATCTTCGCGGGGACCGTTGGCGGGACTCGCGGACCTGGTGGCAGCGACCTCGCGGACCTGCGGGCGTCGATTGACCGGATCCTCGCGCACGCGCCAGATACGGTGCTGCACCCTGGCCATCGTGAGCCGACAACGGTCGCGGCGGAGCGCTCGAACAACCCGTTCGTGACCGCCTGGGAGGCCGGTGAAGAGCCGCTCAACGAGCAGGTGAGCGTGCGCGGCGAGCCCGCGACGCTGCTGCTTTGGGGGCCTGATTACGACGGCACCAACAAGGCCTGGATCCGTCTCGCGGACGGCACCGAGCACGTGGTCGGTGGCTCACAGGTCGTGCGCGGTTAGCCCCAGGTAGGGATTCATGCGCCGGCATAGCCGCGGCTCAGCCGAGGGTGTACTGTGTTGCCTCTGATTGGAAGTACTAGGGCATCCTGAGGAGGGCGCTGCAGTGACGATTTCTGGCAAACGTTGGCGCCGAGTGGGCGCCACGGCGGCCGTGGGGCTGGTGGCAGCGGTAGTAAGCGCTTGCGGTTCTTCAGGTGGCTCAACGGGCACCAACGGTGGTGGCGGCACCAGCACCGGTGCGAGCTCCGCGCTCAACATCAAACAGACAGGTCCCGGGCTGAACGTCCCCACCAGTGGAAGCGGCACCCGCATCCACGGGGGCACCGTGACGTTCGCGGAGGCGCCCGGCGCGCCCCCGAATCAGATCTTCCCGATGTACTCGCCGGAATATTGCCTTCCGAACAACACCGGGCAGCTGAACGAGATGCTGTATCGCCCGTTGTATCTGTACGGGAACAACTACTCGCCGACGATCGACTACAGCGCATCGATCGGTGAGAAGCCGATCTTCAGCAACGGTGGCAAGACCGTCACGATCCACCTGAACCACTACATGTGGTCCAACGGACAGCCGGTCACCGCGCAGGACTTGGTGTTCTGGATGAACGTGCTGAACGGCGACGCGACCAAGAACTGGTGCAACACCGCACCGGGCCGCTTCCCCTACAACATGACCAGCTACAAGGCCGTGAACCCCACGACCTTCCAGTTCACGCTCGACAAGTCCTACAACGAGACCTGGGTGATCTACAACGAGCTCTCACAGCTGACGCCGATGCCGCTGGCATGGGACCGCACGTCGCTGTCACAGAAGGCTCCGACCGAGACCACCAACCCAAGCACCCTGCCGGACCACACGAAGGCCGGGGCCGAGGCGGTTTGGAACTTCCTCAACGCTCAGGGCCAGAAGATCTCCAGCTGGGGGTCGTCTCCGATCTGGAGCGTCGTGAACGGGCCCTGGAAGGTGCAGAGCACGACCAATAACGGCGGCGTTACATTCGTCCCGAACGCGACCTACTCCGGGTCGCCGAAGGCGACGATCTCGAAGTTCGTCGAGGTGCCGTTCACTTCTGAGTCGGCGCTCGTGAACCAGATCAAGTCGCAGGGGCCGAGTTCGCTGACGGTCGCCTATATCCCCTCCCAGTTCCAGCCGTTGACCTCGTCGTTCGAGAATCAGGGTTACAGGGTGAGTCTCGGATCGGGCTACCAGACCGACTTCATTCCGCTCAACCAGAACGCGCCCAAGGTCGGCGTGATCTTCCGCCAGCTGTATGCGCGGCAGGCGCTGCAGCACCTGGTCGACCAGAACGGCTGGATCAAGACCTTCCTGCACAACACCGCGGTACCGACCTACGGTCCGGTGCCGTTGGCGCCGCCGAGCCCGCTGATCTCCGCCGGCAACGAGACCAACCCGTTCCCGTTCTCGGTCTCCGATGCCTCAAAGATGCTGAAGGCCAACGGCTGGAAGGTCGTGCCGAACGGTCAGAGCACCTGCATCAAACCCGGCACCGCGGCCGGTGACTGCGGCAAGGGTGTCGTCAGCGGCCAGCCGTTCAGCTTCACGATCAATTACGAGGCGGATGTCAACTCGGTAGCCGAAGAGATGCAGGACCTGCAGTCCCAGGCTGCCAAGGTCGGGATCAAGATCGCGCTCACCAGCCACCCGTACAACGATGTCGCCGGTGCGGCTCAGCACTGCGCCTATGGAACGCCGTTGTGTGACTGGGACGCCGAGAATTACGGCGCCGGCTGGATCTACGGTCCCGGCTACTACCCGAGCGGCGACGTGCTGTTCTACTCCACGTCCTACTCGAACTTCACCAACTACAGCAACAAGAAGATGGACGAGTTGGTGAACAAGACGGTTTACGCCAAGCCGGCCGATGAACGTGCGGCGATGGATACGTTCGCGAAGTACACCGCGGACCAGGTTCCGTACATGTGGACGCCCGATCAAATCGGCGCCTACGGCGCGGGCAACGCTGGTACGCTGATCGACAACAAGCTTGGCGGGTTTACGATCAACACCTTCGGGGTGCTTACACCCGAAGATTGGTATCTGACCAAGTAGTCGGGAGGTTTGCGTGTTGAAGTCCGAATTGTCTGCGAGGTAGCCCCATTACCCGTTTCCTTGTCCGTAGGATCGGGCAGTCGTTCGTGGTCCTTATCGGGCTCACGTTCCTCTCCTACCTACTGATCTATCTCTTCAACACGAAGACGCATGGCGGTCTCGCGCGTTCGATCCTGACCGGGCGCGCGACACCCAAGGCGATTCATCAGTTCAACGAGAAGAATCACCTCTACAGTTCCTTGTGGGTGCAGTACTGGGACTACCTCAAGCAGTTGGCTCAGGGAAACCTGGGCTTTTCCTACCAGTACAGCCGCAGCACCGTCTCGTTGCTGAAGATCGAGCTTCCGCGTGATCTCGTGCTCAGCATCCCGGCGCTGATCATCTCACTGCTGATCGCGATCCCGCTGGGCATCGCCCAGGCCGTGAAGCGCAACACCGCGGTCGACTACATCGGCACCGGCGTGAGCTTCGTGATGTACTCGATCCCGGTCTACGCGCTCGCGCTGATTCTGGTTCAGGTGTTCTCACTGTGGCTGCATGTGGTGCCGGCGGTTGCCCCGGCCAGCGCCTCGTGGCAGCAGTTGCTCACGAGCCCCTCCGACATAGCGTTGCCGGTGGCGGCGTTGACGCTCGCCAACTACGCGCTGTTCAGCAGATACATGCGCTCCTCGGCGCTTGACACGCTGGCGCAGGACTACATTCGAACGGCTCGCGCCAAGGGCTTGTCGGAATACAAGATTCTGCGGCGACACCTGTTGCGGAATTCGCTGCTGACGATCATCACACTCGTCGGCCTCTCGGTGCCGTTCCTGGTCACTGGGGCATTGATCGTCGAGTACATGTTCAATATCCCCGGTATCGGGCTCGAGTACGTGACCGCCTCGACCAACAACGACTTCGAGGTGATGCTCGGGCTGACCGTTGTGATCGGTTTCATCACGATCCTCGGCAACCTGATGGCCGATGTCGCCTACGCATTCCTCGACCCCCGCGTCCGCTACTAGAGGCCGGTGTAAGGAGCCATGTCTTTTCCTGAAATAGACGCAGTTGCAACGGCCCCCGAAGACGAGCAGGGGCCGGTCGCAGAAGGCGGTGCGGTAGCCGCGACCGGCAGCCCCTGGCAGCTGGTACTGCGGACCTTCGCGCAGAACAAGCTCGCGCTGATCGGCGTCGGAATCATCGTCTTCCTGTTCATCTTCAGCTTCATTGGCCCGCTGATCTACCACTCCGATCAGACCACGACCAACATCGTGCTGCAGAACCAGCCCCCGAGCTCGCGCTTCCCGCTGGGCACCGATCCCGTCGGCTACGACGTGCTCGGCCGGCTCATGGTCGGAGGCCAGCCGACGCTTGAGGTCGGCGTCTCGGTGGGTATCGTCTCGACCCTGTTCGGGGTCGTATACGGAGCGATCTCGGGCTACTTCGGCGGCTGGGTCGACTCGTCGATGATGCGTCTCATCGACGTTGGCCTCTCGCTCCCGATCGTCGTGCTCGCGATCTTCCTCTCGATCGTGTTCCCGCCCACGGTGCTGGTTCTGATCCTGCTGCTGACGGTGGTCTCCTGGCTGGTGCCCGCGCGGCTCGTACGTGGCGAAGCGCTGGTACTGCGAACACGCGAGTATGTGCAGGCGGTGCGTGGTATGGGCGGCGGCTCGACCCGCATCATCTTCAAGCATCTCGTGCCCAACACGATCGGCACGATCATGGTCACGGTCACGTTCGGCGTCGCCAATGCGATCCTGACGATGACGGTCCTGCAGTTCCTCGGCTTCGGTCTACCACCGAACGTGCCCAACTGGGGGGAGATGCTCGCGAACGGAGCCAACAACATCCAGCTCGGCTATTGGTGGCAGCTCTGGCCGGTGCTGTTCCTGGTCGTGCTCTCAGTGCTCGCCTTCAACTTCATCGGCGATGCGCTTCAGGATTCGTTCGACGTACGGCTACAGGAGCGCTAAATGGCCAAGCTACTTGATGTAAAGGACCTCCGCACGGAGATCGCGCTCCGCACGGCCACCGTGCACGCGGTCGACGGGCTGAGCTTCTCGGTCGAACCCGGCGAGACCGTCGGTATCGTCGGCGAGTCGGGCTGCGGCAAGACAATGGCCGCGATGTCGATCATGAAGCTGCTGCCGCGCAACGGCCACATCGCCGGTGGCGAGGTGATCTTCGAAGGCGAGGATCTGGTCAAGGTCTCCAACGAGCGGATGCGCAAGGTCCGTGGCAACGAGATCGGAATGATCTTCCAGGATCCGATGACGTCGCTGAATCCGACCATGACCATCGGCAAGCAGATCTCCGAGTCGGTAATCCTGCACCGTGGGGTCAGCAGGTCCGAGGGGCTCGCGCGCGCCGCAGAGGTACTTGAGCTGGTCGGTCTGCCGCGTCCTCAGGAGCGTCTGAAGGACTACCCGCATCAGCTCTCGGGCGGCCTGCGTCAGCGTGTGATGATCGCGATGGCGCTGGCCTGCGATCCCAAGCTGCTGATCGCGGACGAACCGACGACGGCGCTCGATGTGACGATCCAGGCGCAGATCCTTTCGCTGCTGGACCGCATCAAGCGCGAGCTGAACATGGGCATCGTGCTGATCACGCACGACATGGGCGTTATCGCCGGCCGTGCCGATCGCGTGGTCGTGATGTATGCCGGCAACAAGGTCGAGACCGCCGAGACGATTTCGCTGTTCAACAACGTCCGGCATCCCTACACAGAGGCGCTGTTGGCGTCGATCCCGAAGCTTGACTCCGACAAGAATCAGGCGCTGTACTCGATTCCAGGGATCCCGCCGGATCTGCGCAACCCGCCGAAGGCGTGCCGTTTCGCCGCACGCTGCGCGTTTGCCGTTGACAAGTGCCGGACCGAGACACCGCACCTGGAAGGCCCTGAGGGCGGGCACCAGTTCGCGTGTTTCTTCCCGCGGGCCTCATCCGCGTCGGAAATGGGTAAGGCGGCCCAGGAGCTGCTCGCCCGAGCCGAGCAGAACAAGGCGCTGACCGCCAGGTTCGGCGATGAGCTGAAGATCATCGAGGAGACCGGCCCGGTAGTTGAGGTCACAGCTCCCACTGCCGACGCCGAACACATCCTCGAGTTCAGGAACGTGTCCAAGGAGTTCCCAATCTCCAGTGGGCTGTTCGGACGCAATCCCGTGGTGCTGCACGCCTGCAGCAACATCGACCTGAACATCCGCAAGGGCGAAACCTTCGGGCTCGTGGGCGAGTCCGGCTGCGGCAAGACCACGCTCGGGCGCATGGGTACGGCGCTGGAGAGTCCGACCGGTGGCGAAATCATGTTCAACGGCGCCGACATGGCCAAGCTCAGCGGTCGCGCGCTGCGTGAGAAGCGCCGCGACATCCAGTTCATGTTCCAGGACCCGTACGCTTCGCTTGATCCGCGTATGCGCGTTCAGGAGATTGTCGGCGAGCCCTTGGTCGTCGCCCGCCGCGGCAGCTCCAGCGAGCGTGAGGAACGCGTGCGCGAGCTGATGAACGAGGTCGGGCTTCCCACCGACGCGCTCTCGCGCTATCCGCACGAGTTCTCCGGCGGTCAGCGTCAGCGTCTGGGCCTTGCCCGCGCGATGGCACTGAACCCGTCGGTGATCGTGGCCGACGAGCCGGTCTCGGCGCTTGACGTGTCGGTTCGCTCACAGGTGCTGAACCTGATGAAGCGGGTGCAGAAGAGCTACGGGCTGACCTACATGATCATCTCCCACGACCTCTCGGTCGTGCGTTACATGGCCGACCGCTTGGGCGTGATGTACCTCGGCAAGATCGTCGAGACCGGCAGCTCGGACGACATCTATGAACGTCCGGCGCACCCGTACACCGCCGGCCTGCTGGAAGCGATTCCGCTACCAGAACCGGAGCTCGCCAAGCAGGCCGTCAAGGACGGTTCACCGATCAAGGGTGAGCTGCCTTCGCCGATCAATCCACCCTCCGGCTGCCGCTTCCGCACGCGCTGCCCCTACGCCAAGGACATCTGCGCCGAGGAGGAGCCGCTGCTGCGTTCCTTCGGCGGCGAGCACCGGGCCGCCTGCCACTTCCCGCTGCAGACGCCGGCTGCCGCCTCGCAAGCGGTAACGAGCTAAACGCCGGTCCCTACGGGTGTTGGGTGATCAATGACCTGGTTGCGGCCAGGTCGATCAGCCGCGCCCGGCAGGCGACCTGGATCGCGAGCCGCATGTCGGGGTCATCGAGGTCGAGGCCGATCCGCTCGCGGATCTGCTTGATCCGGTAACCGACCGCGTTCGGGTGCAGATGTAGCCGCCGGCCCGCCGCGACCAGCGATCCGCGCTCGTCGAGGTAGACCTGCAGGGTACGGACTGCGGTCTCGCTCTTGGACGGGCCGGTCGCGTCGAGCGGCGCCAGCAATGAGGTTGCGGACTCGCGCGTGCTCTCGGAGGAGAGCAGGTCGAGCATCATCCGCCGCAGCGGCGAGGCGGCGATGCTCAGCGGTGTGTTGATCCGCGCCTCAGCGCGGGCGGTGGACAGCGCCGCCAGCGCCTCGTCGGTCGCCAGGCGCAAGCCGGGTACGCCGTCGCGCGCGCCGCTGACGCCGCAGTAGACAGTCATCGACTTGGCGTGGGCGCGGAGCTCGTCGATCATCTGCTGCGCGAACTTTGGAGCGCCCGCGGCCGCCTCACGCGGCGCGGACGACGAGATCATCTGCACCAGCAGCAACGTGTGCTCGAGCACCGCCACGTGCCATTCGGGTTCGGTCTGTGCGGCCAGCGCGCGGCAGCGCTCGATCAGCGGCTGCGGCGGTACAGCGGGCTCGGTTGCCCCGGTCTGCAACGCGATCACCGTGTGATGCCCGTCGAGCGGGAGGTCCAGCAGCCGCGCATGCTGCTCGGCCGCGGGTGCGGTCGCGTGGGGCCACAGGATCAGCGCGGTCACCGCCTGTGCACGCGCGTGCAGCGCGGCCTGGCGCGAAGCGTTCAGCGAGAGCCGGACGCGGGCGATGGCATCGGCCACCAGCTGGCAGCCGAGCCGCGAGGCGTAGTCATCGTTGTCGGCGCACACATATCCGAACCTGCGGCCGTTGATCCAGACCGGGCTCGCGCACGCCGCCTCGGGCGTCTCGGAATAGCGAAGCGGCTCTCCGAGCGCGCCCGACGCCAGCGCCAGCACGTCTTCGAGCGTCGTCTCGCCAAGCTGCTGAACCTCATCCAGCACCGCTATCGCACGCCGCAAGAGCGCATCGGCGCTGCGCCGCAGGTTGCTGTCCAGCGCGAACGCCAGCTCGGAGAGGTCCTGTTCGGGCGCGATCGTCACCACGGCCACACGCCCGTGGTCGGCCAGCCGCGCCGCCGACATCGAGATCCGGATCGGTTCGTAGACCGCTACCGCGGCCAGCTCGCGGTCGCCAGCGCGCCGCAGCGCGAGGTCGAGCTCATAGCTCTCCAGCTGCGACGAAGCGCTGCGCGAGAAGATCGCCAGCGTCCCCGGCGCGGCGCCATCGAGCTCGCCAAGCTCGTCGATGATCAGCAGCTGCTCCACAGCGCGCGCGTTGGCGCTGCCAGCGGCCACGCGAAGCGCCCGTGGACCCGCTCGCCTCGAGCAGCTCATCGAGATACATGCACCGAGTTTATGCCGACCACACTAATTAGGACACTGATTTGTTACGACGGCATATTGAGCTCACCGCGGCGCAGGACAAGACTTGTTCACATGCTGATTGATCAAGATGTTCTCCCTGCGCTTGCGATCGGATGTTCGCTGCTCGGCGCAGGCGGGGGCGGTGACACTGAAAACGGGCTGATGGCCTGCCAACAGGCGATAGCCGAGTTCGGACCTGTGGAGGCGGTTGACCTCGACGAGCTGCCCGATGACGACATGATCATGCCCTGCGGCAACGTCGGCTCGCCGATGGTCGGGATCGAGAAGATCGGCAACACCGACGGCGCCGACCGGCTGCGTGACGGACTCGAACGCTGGTACGAGCGCAAAGTCGCCGCGATCATGGCCTCGGAGATCGGCGGCTCAAACGGCATGCGGCCGATCGCCTGGGCGGCGTCGATGGGTCTGCCGGTCACCGACGCGGACGGCATGGGCCGCGCATTCCCCGAGATCCCGCAGGTGACGATGGAGATCGCCGGCATCCCCGCGACTCCCGGAATCGTCGCCGACGAGCGTGGCAACTGGCTGGTCGTCAACGCCATCGACGGCGCTTGGGCCGAGCGCATCGACCGCGCTCTCGCGGTGGCGTTCGGCGGCAACCTCGCGGCCGCCGACTACATCATGACCGTCGCGCAGGCGCGCACGGCAACGGCCCGCGGCACTACGACCCTGGCCGTCCAGATCGGCAGCGCGATGCTCGGGTCTGACGATCCGATCGGTGCGCTCGAAGCGGAGGTCGGCGCAAGGCGGCTGGTGACCGGCAAGATCGTCGACGTCGAATATCAGATGACCGACGGCTTCTACCGTGGCACGATCCTGGTCGAAGGCTTGAAGGACGACGCAGGTCGGCTGATCCGGATCGAGATCCAGAACGAGAACCTGGTCGTGATCGAGGACGGCGCGGTGCGGGCGATGGTCCCGGACATCATCACCGTGCTCGACAGCCACACCGGCATGCCGATCCACACCGAGCGCCTGCGCTACGGCCAACGCGTGACCGTCGTCGGGCTGCCCTGCAACCCGATCTGGCGGACCGACAAGGGGCTCGCGCTCGCCGGCCCGCGCGCGTTCGGCTACGACATCGACTACGTGCCGATTGAGGAGGTCGCGTGATGAGCGCGCAATCAAGTCTGCGGATCGGGATCGACGTCGGCGGCACCAACACCGACGCGGCGATCATCGACGCCACCGGTGCGGTGGTCGCCAAGACCAAGCAGTTCACCACCCGCGATGTCACCACCGGCATTGAGAACGCACTGGCTGCGATCCTCAACGAGTCCGGGGTCGATCGCGAACGCGTCACGCACGTGATGCTCAGCACCACCCACGCGACCAACGCCGTGCTCGAACGCACGCGGCTGAATCGCGTCGCCGTGGTGAGGCTCGGGGCACCGTCCACCACGGCGGTTCGCCCGCTCTACAAATGGCCGGACGCGGTCCGTGAGGTGGTCTCCGCCGGGGAGATCAACGTGCGTGGCGGGATCGAGTTCAACGGCCGCGAGATCGCGCCGCTTGACACCGACGCGATAGCCCGCTTCCTGGAGCCGATGGCCGGCCACATTGACGGGGTCGCGATCACCAGTGTGTTCGCGTCGGTCTCCGACCGCCATGAGCTTGAGGCGGCAAGGGTCGCCCGCGAGGTACTCGGCGAGTCGGTCCACATCTCGCTGAGCCACGAGATCGGCAGCATCGGGCTGCTCGAGCGTGAGAACGCGACCGTGCTGAACTCGGCACTGGTGGGCGTCGCCGCGCACGTCGCCGGCGCGCTCGATGGCGCGCTGACCGCGCACGGTCTGAAGGCCGCGACCTTCTTCGCGCAGAACGACGGCACGCTGATGGCGCTCGACTACGCACTGCGCTATCCGGTACTCACGATCGGCTCGGGTCCGGCCAACTCGATCCGCGGCGCCGCCTACTTGAGCAAGCTCGACGACGCGATCGTGATCGACGTCGGCGGCACCTCCTCCGACGTCGGCGTGCTCGTCAACGGATTCCCGCGTGAGTCCAGCGCCGGTGGCGAGATCGGCGGGATCAAGACCAACTTCCGGATGCCGGATCTGGTCGCGATCGCGCTCGGTGGCGGCAGCATCCTCTCGCGCAACGGCGCCGGGATCGAGGTCGGGCCGCGCAGTGTGGGCCATGATTTGCGTGAGCAGGCGCTGGTCTTCGGCGGCCAGGTTCCGACCCTGACCGACGCCGCCGTCTACGCCGGACGCGCCGAGATCGGATCGGAGCGGCCGTCCAACGGACACAGCGCGCTGCTGCGCGACGCACTCCAGGAGGCCGACCTGCGGCTGGCCGAGGCGATCGACATGGTCAAGACCGCGCCGGGCGACGCACCGTTGATCATCGTCGGCGGCGGCGGTGTGCTGGTGCCCGCGACGCTGCCCGGGATCAGCGAGATGGTGCGGCCCGACAACTATGACGTGGCGAACGCCGTGGGCGCAGCGGTGGCGACCGTCTCGGCCCAGGTCGATCGCATCTTCCAGCTCGGTGCGGGCGGGCGCAAGGCGGCGCTCGACGAAGCCACCGCGCAGGCGCACGAGCAGGCGATCCGCGCCGGCGCCAAGGCCGACACCGTCGAGATCGTGGCAATCGAGGAAATTCCGCTCACCTACCTGACCACCCCCGCGATCCGCCTGCGGGTGAAGGCGGCAGGGGCGCTGAGCGTTGTCTAGGGAACACAAAGGAGAGATGAACGTGAACAGTTCGTTTCGCAAGATCAGACGTGCCCTGTTGGCTGCCGTCGCGTTGGCGTTGGTTGCTGTTTTCGTAGGAGCTTGCGGCTCGAGCGGCGGCAGCACCGGAGGCGGCAGCGGAGGCGGCGGCACCTCCACAGCACCGTCGGTTGCGGGCCTCAAGCAGACCGGCCCCGGGCTGACCGAACCGACCAGCCCGAGCGGGTCCAAGCTGAAGGGCGGAACCGTGACCTTCGCGGAGGCGCCGGCGGCGCCACCCAACTACATCTTCCCGATGTACTCGGCCCAGTACTGCGGGCTCAGCAACAGCGTCGGCCTCAACGACCTGCTGTATCGGCCGCTCTACTGGTTCGGCAACAACTACAAGGCGACGATCGACTACAACGTCTCGGTGGGCCAGAAGCCGGCCTTCTCGAACGCCGGCAAGACGGTCACGATCCACTTGAACCACTACATGTGGTCCAACGGCGAGCAGGTCAGCGCGCGCGACATCGTGTTCTACCTGAATGTGCTGAAGGCCGACCCCGCCAAGGAGTGGTGCCTCTACTCTCCGGGCCGCTTCCCGGACAACGTGGTCAGCTACAAGGCGCTGAACACAACCACGGTGCAGCTGACCTTCAACAAGGCCTACAACCCAACCTGGCTGATCTACAACGAGCTGGCCGAGATCTATCCGATGCCGCTGGCCTGGGACAAGACCTCGTTCGCGGGCACGACCCCGAGCCCGTCCGCCAGCAACGCTCCGGACCTGGTGAAGTCGAGCGCAGCGCGCGTCTATGACTTCCTCAACACCCAGAGTCAGAAGATCGCGGACTGGGGTTCATCACCGCTGTGGAGCATCGTCGACGGCCCCTGGAAGGTTCAGAGCACCACCAGCAACGGTGGTGTGACGTTCATCCCCAACACGCACTACACCGGACCGGTGAAACCGACGATCTCGAAGTTTGTCGAGGTTCCGTTCACGTCCGAGTCGGCGCTTGTCAACCAGATCAAGTCCCAGGGCCCGAGCTCGCTCACGATCGGCTACATCCCGCAGCAGTACCAGCCGCTCACGAGCTCGTTCAAGAGCCAGGGCTACGACGTCAACATGGCCTCGACCTACCAGACGTTCTACTTCCCGCTGAACCAGAACAACCCGACGGTGGGGCCGATCTTCCGGCAGCTGTACTTCCGTCAGGCGCTGCAGCATCTGGTCGATCAGAACGGCTGGATCAAGTCGATCCTGCACAACACCGCGGTCCCGAACTTCGGTCCGGTGCCGCCGACGCCGTCAAGCCCGTTGGTGAAGGTGGACGCCGGCAGCGCCCCTTACCCGTTCTCGGTTTCGGCCGCGTCCAAGCTGCTGAAGGACAACGGCTGGAAGGTCGTACCGGGCGGAGCCAGCTCCTGCGTGAAACCCGGCAGCGGTGCGGGCGAGTGCGGGGCAGGTGTCAAGCAGGGCCAGCAGATCTCCTTCAACCTCGACTTCGTCTCCGGCGTGGTCGCGATCGCGAATGAGATGCAGGACCTGCAGTCACAGGCCAGCAAGGTCGGAATCAAGATCAATCTGAGCACCCACCCCTACAACGAGATCGCCCAGGCCGCGGCCAAATGCACGCCCACGCAGGCAGCCTGCAAGTGGACGGCCGAGAACTACGGCGGCGGCTGGCTCTACTACAACTACCCGACCGGTGAGAACCTGTTCGCGAGCACGGCCGTGTCGAACTACGGCAGCTACGACAACCCTGAGATGGACCGCAAGATCGCGGCGACGATCACCGCGCCGCAGTCGCAGGAAGCTCAGGCGATGCAGCAGTACGTGAACTTCACCGAACGCCAGGTCCCGGTGCTGTGGATGCCGGCTTCGGTCGGCGCCTGGGGCTTCCCCACCGCCGGGACGCTGGTCGACAACAAGCTCGGTGGCTTCACCGCCAACGCGTTCGGATTCATCAACCCGGAGAACTGGTACCTGACGAAGTAGACGGCCCGCGACCGCATGACTGACGGCTGGTCATGCGGTCGCGATCCCTAGGTCGTGATCCGGGGTAGTGGCTTGGGTGCCACTACCCCGGTACCGGCGCCCCGCGGGCGCGCCCCACCTGTACGTGGGGCGGCGGTTGGCGCTGCGGGCTACTTGTTGGCGGCGGGCGTTTCCTCGCTGTCGCTGATGTGTTTGGCGACCAGCCGATCGGGGTGACCGAAGAGCAGGTAGAGCCCTCCGACCGCCACGATGATGAACATCACCACGAGCGTGATCCAGTCGATGTTGAAGATCGCGCGCGGGCTGGTGATGCCGGATGGGAAGACCACGTTCAGCAGCATCAGGCCCAGGTACAGCGCGGCCAGGATCGTGACCGTCCAGGCCCATTTGCCCAGCTGGAACCTCCCCTGCGGAACCCAGCCGCGGCGGCGGGCGACGATCGCCGCGATCACGGTCATCAGGAACGACAAGTAGATGCCGCTGACTCCGAACGAGACCAGCGCCGTCAGCCCGTTCACATTCGGCGGATAGGTGATGAACAGGATGTGGATCGCCTTGCTGGGGTTGGGGAACACCAGCAGCATGAACAGCGAGCTGATCACAGCCCCGGTCAGCAGTGCGTTGACCGGAGTCTTGAAGCGCTTGTGCACGGTTGAGATCCACTTCGCGGCCGGCAGCGCGTTGTCACGCGCGTAGGAGAACATCAGGCGGCTGCCCGCGCCCTGTACCGAGGTGCCGCACGAGAAGAACGCGAACATCACCAACAACAGCAGGATGTCCTGAACCCCTTCCGGCAGCGAGGCGAAGATGTAGGCGACGCCGCCGCCGGTGAGCTTGCTGGAGATCCCGTGCGCCTCCGGGATCGATAGCAGCAGCGCCGCGGTGAGTACGAACGAGGCGATCCCGCCCCAGATCACGGCCAGCCGCATCGAACGCGGGACCTGGCGGCCAGCGTCGACGGTCTCCTCGGAGATGTCGCCGGCGGACTCGAACCCGTAGACGATGTAGACCGGAGCCAGCACCGCTACCAGCGCCGCGCCGAGCCACCAGTGACCGTGGAAGTCAAGCGCGTAGGGGTTGTGCTGCACGTACTGGACCTTCTGGGTCGTGAACAGGTACCCGAGCCCGTGGTTGAAGCCGTGGATCGCGAGGATCACGGCGATCCCGAAGGTGCCCATCAGCTCGACGTACACGCCGAACTGCGCGACCCGCGCCATGATCTCGGTGCCGGCGATGTTCAGCGCCGTCTGGATGAACAGCAGGATCAGCGTGACGATCAGGATCGTGCCGTGACTGAGCGGATTCAGATTCCAGCCGAACAGGTTATGGGTGAACGCTGCGACGTACGAGACGATGCCGCTGTCGACCGAGGCGACTGTCACCAGCAGTGCGAGCCCGTAGATCCAGCCGACCATCCACCCGTATCTGGGCCCGACCGAGAACTTGCTGTATTGGTACAGCGCCCCCGCTACCGGGTAGTGGCTGGCAAGCTCGCCGAATACGAGCGCGACCAGCAGCATGCCAACAACGGGAATGATCAGCAGCCACAGATAGGCGGGGCCACCGGTCCCGACTCCGAGCACGAACAGCGAATAGATCCCCACCATCGGGGACAGATAGGTGAACGCGACCGAGAAGTTGGAGAACAACCCCAACACCCGGTTCAGCTGCGGCTGATAGCCCAGTTCCTCGAGCCGTTGATCGTCGCTCACGTGGATCTGGTCCGTTTGGTCCGTCGCCATATGCCCTCTCTCCCAAAAGTGTCTGGTCGGCGTCCGGGGCACAGGTGGCCCTTAACGAGCGCTTAGCATACCCGGGGCTCAGGCGGTCATGCGCGAGTCGGCCGCGAGCTATGAGAGGCAGGGATAGGGGCCGCTTAAAGGCAATGGCGGGAAACGGCCGACTTCACCGTTTCCCGCCAAGGAACTACTAACTGCTTACTGCCACTACTTGGTCAGATACCAGTCCTCGGGGCTGAGCCAACCGAGGGCGTTGGCGGTGTAGCCGCCGATCTTGTGGTCGATCAGCGTGCCGGCGCTGGCGCCGAACGTACCGATCGAGGTCGGCTCGAACACGACCGGGAGCTGAGTCTCGGTGTAGTGCACGAATGAGGACATCGCGCCCGGCTCCTGCGAAGCGTTGGCCGTGATTGATGCCTTCACGAGGTTGTCCATCTTCGGGTCGGAGTAGTTCGAGTAGTTCGCAACTGCTCCGGAGGTGAACAGATCCTCGCCGGTCGGGTAGTAGTCGGGGCCGTAGATCCAGCCTGCACCCCAGTTCTCCGCCTCCCACTTGCACTTCGGCTCGTTCGGCGTGCAGTGCACGGCGGCCGAGTACACGTCGTCGAACGGATGTGTGGTGAGCTGGATCTTGATACCGACCTTGCCGGCCTGGGACTGCAGATCCTGCATCTCCTCGGCCGCTGCCGTGACGTCAGACAGGTAGTCGAGGTTGAATGAGATCGGCTGGCCCATCTTCACGCCGGCGCCGCACTCGTTGCTCGCGGTGCCCGGCTTCTCGCAGGTGCTGGTACCACCTGGCACGACCTTCCAGCCGTGGCTCTTCAGCAGCGACGATGCGTCTGACACCGAGAATGCAAACGGGTTGCCGCCGCTACCGGCGGAGACCAGCTTGCTCGGTGGTGCCAGTGGCACCGGCCCGTAGGTTTCAACAGCTGTTCCGTGCAGGAAGCTCTTGATCCAGCCGCTCTGATCAATCAGATGCTGGAACGCCTGACGGAAGTACAGCTGCCGGAAGATCGGGCCGACAGTCGGGTTGTTGAAGTTCAACGGGAAGAAGTTGATCCCGTAGTACGCGGCCATGTTCACGTCGTAGCCCTCGCTCTTGACCTGAGAGGTCAGGGGCTGGTACTGGGCCGGGAGGTACGCGATGTTCAACGCGCTGGTTCCCTGCGACTTGATCTGGTCGATCAGTGCCGATTCTGACGTGTACGGAACCTCGACGAACTTCGAGATCGTCGCCTTCACCGGACCCGAGTACTTCGGGTTCGGGACGAACGTCACTTCGCCGTTGCTGGTTGTGGCCGAAACCTTCCAAGGCCCGTCAACCACGCTCCAGAGCGGGGAATTTGCCCAGTTGGAGATCTTCAGGCTCTGGCCGTTCAGGAACGCGTAGACCCGTGCGGCGCCGGACTTGGTGAGGTCAGGTGCCGACGTCGAACTCGCGCTCGGGGTCGACGACGAGGCCTGGGTCTTGTCCCATGCCATCGGCATCGGATAGAGCTGGGAGAGCACGTTGTACTGCACCCAGGTCGGGTTGTAGGAGCGGTTGAACGTCATCTGGAAGGTGGTCGTGTTGACCGCCTTGTAGCTGACGACGTTGCCCGGGAAGAACGTCTTGCCGGGAACGTAGCCGCACCATTCGGTGGCGGGGCTGGCCTCCAGCACGTTCATCCAGAACACGAGGTCGCGAGCCGAGACCTGCTCACCATCGGACCACATGTAGTGGTTCAGGTGGATCGTCACGGTCTTGTCGCCGTTGGTGTACACCGGCTTCTGGCCGATCGAGGTGTTGTAGTCGACCGTCGGTGAGTAGTTGTTGCCGAACCAGTACAGCGGGCGATACAGCAACATGTTGAGCATGTCGATGTTGTTGGTGCCGCAGTACTGCGGGGCATACATCGGGAAGATGTAGTTAGGCGGTGAGGCCGGAGCCTCGGCAAATGTCAGCGTGCCGCCGCTGACCTTGGCGCCGGTGCCCTTGGTCGGCTCGGTAAGGCCGACGCCGGTCTGGGGGAGCCCGGACACGGTCGACGGGGTCGTCGAACCGCTACCCCCGGTTGTAGTACCGGTATTGGTGCTGCTGGAACCGCAGGCGCTGATCAGGGCTGCTGCCAGCCCCAACGCCAATGCGAGGCCCAGCCAGCGCCGCATTCGATGGGAAAGATTCACTGCGCCGTCCTCCTCAGGATGGATTGGTCGCCAAACACACGAGGTCGGGTGCTCGGAGGGACCACTTCTGTTTGAAAGCAATTTTGTACATGCTTCAGGTGCGCGTACCCGGGTTTCGGAGCACGCACGTCCGCATTTTCCACCCATGGGCGGTTGTAATGGGATTTTTTTGTGCGGACATAAGCTCGCGATCATCGCATCGCAACGCGAAATTCGCATTCGCGTGGGTCAGGCGCGGCGCCGGAGGTCGATAGGGTAAGGGCCATGAGCGACACGGACAGCTTGCTTACCGAAGAACCAGACCTGCAAAAAGAAGTGCACGATGACGATCACGTCGATCGCGCACTGCTGATCGTCGCCGGGGCAGTGGTCCTCGGGGCGATCATGTCGATCCTCGACACGACCGTTGTCAACGTCGCGATTCACACGCTCGCGCAGCAGTTCCACACCAGTCTGACCACGATTCAGTGGGTCGCGACCGGTTACACGCTGGCGCTGGCGGCGGTGATCCCGCTGAGCGGCTGGATCGCCGACCGCTACGGGACCAAGCGCCTGTACATCACTTCGATCGCGCTGTTCGTGCTCGGCTCGTGCCTCTCCGGGCTGGCTTGGTCGTCGACCTCGATCATCGTCTTTCGCGTGCTCCAGGGCCTCGGCGGCGGCATGATCATGCCCACCGGCATGACGATCCTCACGCGCGCCGCCGGCGCGCACCGCATCGGCCGCGTGATGGCGATCATCGGTGTTCCGATGCTGATCGGACCGATCCTCGGGCCGATTCTCGGCGGCTGGCTGGTCACCGACGTCGACTGGCGCTGGATCTTCTTCATCAACCTGCCGATCGGCATCATCGCCGTGATCTACGCCTTCCGCGTGCTGCCCAAGGACAAGGGCAATCCGGGTGAACCGCTGGACATCGTCGACTTCCTGCTGCTCTCTCCGGGGCTCGCGATCTTTATCTACGGCCTCGCCGAGACCGACTCCGCGCACGGTTTCGGTCACGCCAAGGTGATCATCCCGCTGCTGGTTGGCCTCGCGCTGATCGGCGCGTTCGTATGGCACGCACTGCGCGTCGAGCATCCGCTGCTTGACCTGCGGCTGTTCCGCAGCCGCGCGTTCACGAGCTCGTCGATCACGCTTGCGTTGATGGTGATCGCGGTGTTCGGCTCGTTCCTGCTGTTGCCCCTGTATTTCCAGGAGGTGCGCGGTGAGACGGCGCTGATGTCGGGCGTGCTGATGGCGCCGCAGGGGGTCGGTTCGATGCTGATGATGCCGATCGCCGGCAACCTCGCCGACAAGACCGGATCTGGGCGCATCGCCCCGTTCGGGCTGGCGATCATCGCGATCACGATGCTGGTCCTGACCCAGGTCGGCGTCAATACCTCCTACGTACTGCTGTGCGTGGTGCTGTTCTTCAACGGCGTCGGTATGGGCCTGACGATGATGCCGATCTTCACCGGCGCGATGCAGGCGGTCCCGACTCCGCTGGTCGCGCGTGCCTCGACGATCCTGAACGTGAACCAGCAGACCGCGGCCTCGATCGGCACCGCAGTGCTGTCGGTGCTGCTGGCCTCGGCGGTCGGCCTCGTCGGCACGATCAGCGAGACACAGTTCGCGCACCTTGGGCCGACCGCGCAGTTGGCGCTGCTAACGCATGCGGCCAACGGCTTCGGCCACACCTTCTGGTGGGCGTTCGCGTTCGTGGTCGTCGCATTCATCGCATCGCTGTCGCTGCCGAAGAGCGTTCCCGCGAACGTCGGCAAGACCCCGTTACCCGTGGGCTAGCCACGCCGGTTTCCGTACTGGTCTTCCCGACCGTACCGAAGACGACCGTCGCGGGTGCTACTCAGGTCGTACTCGCCTCAGACCTCAGACCCATCGTTTAGCAGGGAAAAATCACTCGACCGGCCGAGCCCGCGCGGGGCGGGCGCACGTACCATCATTGGGATGTCGCCCGAGCGCAAGCAAACCCTCAAATACCTGGCCTCAAAAGCGCCCGAAATCACGGTCCTGTTCTGGGTCCTGAAGCTGCTGACCACGGGTATGGGGGAGGCGATGTCGGACTTCCTCGGCTCGCACTCGATTCCGATCGGCGGGTCCGTGGGCTTCTTCGGGATGCTGCTTGCGTTCTACCTGCAGTTCAAGCAGGACCGCTACCGCGCTCCGTACTACTGGTTCACGGTGATGATGGTGGCGGTGTTCGGGACGATGGTCGCCGATGCGATCCACGACGGCGCGGCGATCGGTTACGACGTGACCACGCCGCTGTTCGGCCTGTTCACCGGCCTGGTGTTCTGGCGCTGGTGGAGCCGCGAGGGAACGCTCGACATCCACACGATCGACTCGGTCCGGCGTGAGCGCTACTACTGGCTGGCCGTGCTCGGCACCTTCGCGTTCGGCACCGCGGCCGGCGATCTGACCGCGATCAAGCTCGGGCTCGGCTTCTTCGATTCGATCCTGCTATTCGGTGCGGTGATGCTGATCCCGCTGATCGGCTGGTCGAAGCTTGGCTGGAACGCGATCTTCTGCTTCTGGTTCGCCTACATCGATACCCGCCCGCTGGGCGCATCCTTCGCCGACTGGTTCAGCAAGCCGGCAAGTCAGTCTGGGCTCGGCTTCGGCGACGGCAAGACCGCGCTGGTGGCACTGCTCGTGTTCGTGATGCTGGTCGGCTACAAGACCGTGTCCGGCCACGGGATCCAGGCCGACCAACTCGCTCTGGACGGCCGTTTGGCCACGGCCGGAGCCGCCGACTAGCGTTTCGCGCGCTGCTGGGTTGACCACCGCTCGGGACCGTGACCGCAACCAGCTCGCACTCCACCCGCGTCGTTGCTCGGCTTCCGAGACTGGCGCCCGCGTCCCCGGACCGCCAAGATGAAGGGATGCGCGAGAGTTCGGATGAGCTGCTGTTCGTCTGGCTGAACCCCCAGATCGACCTGATCACCGGGTTCAGCGCGCGTCACCGGCTGCTGACCGACATCGTGCTGGCGCTCTGCATCGCCGCCGTCAGCGTCGTCGGGCTCTCGTTCCAGGCGGCGATCTCGGTGCGCACGCTCGCGTTCTGCGCGGCGCTCTCGGCGACGATGCTGGTGCGCCACCGCAGCTCGTTCGGATGCTTTTGCGCCGCCGCGGCGGTGGCGTTCGCGCAATGGATCTGGTCGGTGCCGCAGCTGGCCGACGTCGCCGTGCTGTTCGGGCTCTACTGGGTCACGCTCGAATGCGGTTTGCGCAAGATCGTGGTCGCGCTCGCCGTCTGCGAGGTTGGGGCGATCCTGGTCGGCACCGGCTGGGAGAACGGTCAGGGGTTCAAGTACTGGGCCGGGGTCAGTGGCTTGATCGTGGCCGCGGCGGCGCTCGGGATCATGGTCCGGCAGCGGCGCGTGCTGATCGCGTCGCTGCAGGAGAAGGCCGCCCGTCTCGAGATCGAACGTGATCAGCAGGGCCGGCTCGGCGCGGCCACGGAACGCGCCCGCATCGCGCGCGAGATGCATGACATCGTCTCCCACAATCTGACCGTGATGATCGCGCTGGCCGACGGCGCCTCCTACGCGCTCGAGTCCTCGCCGGAGCGCGCGCAGGGCGCGATCGAGCGGGTCTCCTCGACCGGGCGCCAGGCACTGCTTGAGATGCGACGGCTGCTAGGGGTGCTGCGCGACGATGCCGACGAGCGACCGCTGGAGCCGCAGCCGAGCCTTGAGCGCCTCGACGAATTGGTCGCGCGCGTGCAGGAGGCAGGCGTTCCGGTCACGTTCGCGCTTGAAGGCGATCCGCAGGAACTGGCGCCGGGGGTGCAGCTCGCCGTCTTCCGCGTCGCGCAGGAGGCGCTGACGAACACGCTCAAACACGCTGCGCGCCCAACCAGCGCGCACCTGGACCTGAAGTGCGTCGCTGGGCACGTGGACCTCGAGGTCACCAACAGCGGCAGCGAGCAGGCGGCGGCGATCTGGGGCGCAGACGGAGCCGGACGCGGTCTGCGCGGAATGCGCGAGCGGGCGACTGCCTACGGCGGTGAGCTCGAACTGGGTCCCACCGAGGACGGTGGCTGGCGTGTCCACCTGCATCTGGACGCCTGAGCTGCGCGTCACAATGACATGAGTAAGCGACTCGGCTGCGCTTTTCAGCGACAGCGACCTCAGGCCACGAACCCCGACACGATAGGAGGCCGGCGATGAGCACCTCCGTGCTTTTGGCTGACGATCAGGAGCTGATGCGGATGGCGTTCCGCATGGTGATCGAGAGCCAACCCGACCTGCGCGTCGCGGGCGAGGCCGCCAACGGGGTCGAGGCCGCGCGGGCTGCGCGCGACCTGCACCCCGACGTGATTCTGATGGATGTGCGGATGCCGCAGATGGACGGCGTCGAAGCCACCGGCCGGATCATCAACGCGGGCCTCCAGAGTCGCATCATCATCCTCACGACCTTCGACCTCGACGAATATGTCTACGCCGCGCTGCGGGCCGGCGCCAGCGGTTTTTTGCTGAAGGACACGCCGCCGGCGGAGCTGCTCACGGCGATCCGCGCGGTGGCGAGCGGGGACGCCGTGGTCGCGCCCTCGATCACGCGGCGGCTGCTGAACAAGTTCGCGCACCGCATCCCCGAGAGCGACGCCGGCCTCAGCCCAGATGACCAGACCCGCGCCAAGCTCGACCAGCTGACCGCGCGCGAGCTCGAGGTGCTGCTGCTCGTCGCCGGCAGCCTCAGCAACGCCGAGATCGCCGAGAAGCTGGTGCTATCCGAAGCCACGGTGAAGTCGCACGTGGGGCGGATCCTGGCCAAGCTCGACCTCCGCGATCGCGTTCAGATCGTCGTGTTCGCCTACGAGAGCGGCTTGGTAACTCCGGCGCGCGGCTGAGACGCGACGGCGCGCACGGCCTCGTCGACTGACGGGTAGATGTTGGACTCGCCGAGGCGCTGCAGCAGTCCTGAAGCGCTCAGGTTGCGCCGCGCGGTGTCGCTGAGCCTGGCGACGGCGACGCGCATTTGGTGTTGTTCGAGGTCATCGAGCACCGCCGCGAGCTCGCGCGTGCCCGTGTAATCGATGTCGCCGGCGCCGATCGCGTCGAGCACGACCGCGTTCGGAGTTGGTTTGGTGGCGCTGATCGCCTCCATCAGCTCGGACCTGAAGCGAGCCGCGTTGGCGTACCAGATCGGTGTTGCGTAAAGCGCCACGAGTACACCCGGTTGCGGCTGCGGGTGCAGCGGCGCGTCGAGCGGCGCCCAGCTGGTCGATCCCGGGATCTTTCCGAGCACGTGCAGGCGGGGCCGCGCCGTGATCCGCGCGCGGTCGATGATTGCCAGCGCGACCGCGATCCCGATCCCCTCTTCGACCCCGATCAGTGCGACCGTCAGCAGCGTGATCATCGCGAGCACGAACTCGAAGCGGTCAAAGCGGGCGATGTCC
This sequence comes from uncultured Actinomycetota bacterium, assembly GCA_963737115.1. Classification (GTDB taxonomy): domain Bacteria; phylum Actinomycetota; class Thermoleophilia; order Solirubrobacterales; family Solirubrobacteraceae; genus Palsa-465. The sequence continues at coordinate 32,341 of CAVTRM010000011.1, read as the reverse complement.
TTGAGCTGGCGGACGTCGAAGATCCGTGCCGCCACCGTCATCAGTACCCCGGCCAGGGCCGCGATCGGCAGGTCCTTCAGCAGGCCCATCGCCGGGATCACGCAGGTCAGAGCCAACGCCGCAAGCAGCCCTGCCAGCTGGCTGCGGCCGCCGGCATCAGCCGCGGCGGCGGTGCGTGGCGGACTGGCGTCGACCGGGAACGCTCCGCAGAACCCGGCGAGCACATTGCCGGCGCCTACGCCGAGCAGATCGCGCCCGACACCTGCCGCGGGGTCGAGGCCCTTCCCCGGAAACGCCCGACTCGTCGCCGCGGTCTGACTGACGACCACCAACGCGATCACGGCAGCGAGCGGCGTGAGCTGTCCGAGCGCATGGATGGAGAGGCCCGGCAGGCCGATGTGGGGGGCGCCGTTAGCGACCGTCCCGAGGATCGCGACCCCGTGGTCCTGGAGGTTGAAGATCGCTACGGCCAGCGTCGCGAGCACCACCGCGATCAGTGCGCCAGGGAGCCGGCTGTTCACACGGGAGCAGCTCATCATCACCACGATCACGCCAATCCCCACGGTCGCCGTGGCGACGCTGGTCTGACCGAGATTGCCGATCGTGTCGATCAGCCGGTTGAGGTTGTTACCGCTGACCGACGGCAGACCCAAGAGGTCGGGGAGCTGATGCACGACGATCACGATCGCGACACCGGCGAGGAACCCGGTGATGATCGGAACCGACAGAAACTCCGCCAGCCACCCGAGCCGCAGCGCCCACACCAGCACCAGGAACACGCCGACGATCACCGCCAGCAGCCCCGCGAGCGCCACATACTGACCGCTGGCGGTCGCCGCCAATGGCGCCAAGCCGGCCGCGACCAGCGGCGCGATCGTGGAGTCCGCGCCGACCGACATGCGTGCGTTCGAGCCGAACAGCGCGAACGCCAGGGCCGCCGCGATGAACGCGTAATAGCCGGTGATCGGCGGCATTCCGGCCAGCCGCGAGGTCGCCAACTGCTCGGGGATCGCGATCGCCAGCAGCGTCAGCGCGGCGGTCAGGTCGCCGCCGAACCAGGCGCGTCGATATCCCCGTAGTGAGCTCAGCATTTCCCGCGCGAGAGCCTACTGAGATAATCCGATCACGCCGCGTGCCGGCCGCCGCCCTGGTCGAAGATAATGAGCCATGGCTTCAGCTCCCGATCCCTACTCAGCGCTGGGCGTCAGCTCAGCAGCGTCGGACGCGGAACTGCGTCACGCATATCGAGAGCTGGTCAAGCGCCATCATCCGGACCACAACGGCGGTTCCGCAGAATCGGCGGCGCGCTTCGAGGAGGTCCAGACCGCTTACGCGCGCGTCTTGCAGCTGCGAGCCGCCGGCGCACCGCCCGGAGCGGCCTCTGGCGCTTCAAGGCCATCAGCGTCCGGCAACGCCGGAGCGGCCGGAGCGCGTGCGGCAGGAGCTTCGTCGATGGACGCGCGGATCGCCGCGATCGAGCGCGAGATCGCCGAGCAACAGCGGCAGGCCGCGGAAGCTGCGCGCAAGCAGGCTGAAGCAGCCAGGGAGGCAGCGCGAGCGGCGGCCATGCGGGCCGCCGCCGCAGTGCGGCGCGACAAACCCTCGCGTGAGGAGCTCGGCTACGTCGACAGCGATGACAGCTTCAGTTCGATCTTTGCGGACGCGCTCGACGAGATCGCAGAACGATTGAAGTCCAAGCCGTAAGCGCGACCGCGGCCGGGATCGCGCCGAGCACACAGACCGCGTACCACCCGTCCGCGGCGTAGACCGCGCCGGTCATGGCTGAGAACAGCACTCCGCCGGTGAAATAGGCGACCATGTACGCGGTGGTAATGCGGCTGCGTGCCTCCGGGCGGCGTGCGTAGATCGCGTTCTGGTTGGACACCTGCAGCCCCTGGACTCCGAAGTCCAGCACCATGATCGCGAGGATCAGCACGACGACGCTGTGCGCGCCCAGCGCCAACAGGCCCCAACTGAGCAGCAGCACCACGATCGAGATCGTTGCCGCCTGCTTCGCATGGCCACGGTCCGCCGCCCGTCCCACCGCTTGCGCGGCCGCGGCGCCGGCGACCCCGGCGAGACCGAAAAGCCCGATCGTCGCGTTGCTGTAGTGGTAGCTGGATCCGTGCACACCGGAGAGCAGGAATGCGACCGACGTCCACAACACGCTGAAACACGCCATCCCGCAGGCGCCGAGCAACATCCGCTGGCGCAGCACCGGTTCCTCTGCGACCAGCTTCAGCACGGATTTCAGCGCCGCTCCGTAGCGCTCGTTGGAGGTGGGCGCGACCGTCGGGAGCTTGGCCCGCATGACCATGCACATGGCCAGCATCATCGCCGCGCCGCAGGCGAACACGACGCGCCAGCCGAACCATTCGGCAATCAGCCCGCTGGCTGTGCGGGAGAGCAGGATCCCGATCAACAGACCGCTCATCACCGTGCCGACGACGCGGCCGCGTTCGTGGTCGGCGGCCAGATGCGCGGACATCGGCACAACTACCTGCGCGACGAAGGCGGTGATGCCGGTCAGCAGCATCGCCGCCCCGAACACCACGAACGTCGGCGAGACCGCCGCGAGCACCAGTGACAGCCCGGAGCAGATGAGCGTCACCGTAATCAATCGGCGACGCTCCAGCAGGTCACCGAGCGGAACCAGCAGCGCCAGCCCGATCACGTAGCCGATCTGCCCCAGCGTCACGATCAAGCCAGTGGTGGCGCTGCTCACATGGAAGTCATGCCCGAGCGTGTGCAGCAGCGGCTGCGCGTAGTAGAGGTTCGCGACCGCGGCCCCGCAGGTCACGGCCAGCAGGATGACGAGTCCGCGACTGATACCAGCCGCTGGCTGGGCCTCAGTCGCGGTGGTCATAGGTCGGCGCCGACGCCCTTCGAGTGGTGCAGCAGCTGTGCGCGGTCGACAAGTTTCACGCGTGGGCGTCCCTGGGGCTCGCCGAGCGCGCGTTCATGCGCGTCGATCGCTTCCCAGCCGTTGTAGTCAACGACGTGGTGGCCGCCGGCGCGCAGATCGTCGAGTAGCTCGTCGGGATCGGCGGTCGGTTCGGGCAGGCTGCCCTCGCGGAAGTCGTCGAGCAGCAGGCTCGTCGTTTCCTGCGCGCACTTCTTGTTGGTGCCGATCACGCCGGAAGGGCCGCGCTTGACCCAGCCGGCGGCATAGACACCGGGGATCGCGTTGCCGGTCTCGGGATCGAGGACTCGGCCCTCGGTGTTGAGGATCGTCTTGCGGCGCTCATCGAACGGCACCCCCGGCAAAGGCGTGCCGACATACCCGATCGATCTCAGCACGAGCCCCGCCTCGATCGTCTCGGTGACGCCGGTCGGTCTGGGCCGCAGCGCGCCGTCATCGGCGGGGGCGAGTTCGTTGCGTTCAATCGTGATCGTCTGAACCTTGCCGTTGCCGTCGATCCTGACGGGTGACTCCAGGAACCGCAGCACGATCCGTCGCGGTTTGCCTGACGGAGCGGTGGCCGCGTACCCCTTGAGCAGCTCGACATTGCGGCGCGTGGTCTCGTCCGCAGCGGCAAGCGATGCCTCGGACGCCGGATCAAGCTCGACATCGAGCGGGTCGACGATCACGTCCGCGAGCTGTAGATCGGCGAGTTCGCGCAGTTCGGGGTTGGTGAAAGCAGCCTGCGCGGGCCCGCGCCGCCCGAGCACAACAACCTCTTCGACCTCGGAGCCGCGCAGCGCTTCGATCGCATGATCGGCGGTGTCCGTGATCGCTAGCTCATCAACCGACAGCAGCAGCATCCGCGCGACGTCGAGCGCGACGTTGCCGTTTCCGACAACCACAGCACGCTTGGACGAAAGGTCATAGTCACGGTCCGCGTAATCGGGATGGCCGTTGTACCAGGCCACGAACTCGGTCGCGGACTCGCTGCCGGGGAGCTCCTCACCGTCGATCCCGAGCTTGCGGTCCGAGGGAGTTCCGACCGCGTACAGCACCGCGTGGTAGGCGGCGGTCAGTTGCTCGTGGGTGACGTCGGTGCCGATCTCGACGTTGCCGTGAAATCGGAAGCCGGGCTTCTTTGCGGTCTTCTCGAACACGCGCGTGACCGACTTGATCTTCGGATGATCCGGCGCGACACCGAACCGCACCAGTCCCCACGGAGTGGAGAGGCGGTCGTAAAGGTCGACGGTCACGACGGGATCGCTGCTCGAGAGCAGCTGCCCGGCGGCATAGAAACCGGCGGGGCCGGAGCCGACAACAGCGACCCGCAGCGGGTTTTCAGGGGTTCCAGACGGGCTGCTCATGAGCACAATAGTAGGAAATCCGATCAGGAATAGGTAGTTTCGCGTTGGAACGCGTGCCTACCGAAGTCCGCCGCGGCCCAGAATGAACGCAGCGTGAACTCAGAGGATATTCACGGCGCGCGAGATCACGAGCCCCATCGTCACCAGCGAGATCAGCGACTGCAGGCTCATGACCATTTTGGCGGTGATCGAGAGCGGCATCGCGTCGGTCGGGCTGAAGGCCGTGGCGTTGGTGAGCGCGAGGTAGAGATAGTCCGGGAACAGTGAGCGCCATCCCGGCCGGGCTTCAGGCACGCCTGTCTGCGGGAACAGGAAGTCCGGCAGATCGTTGTCGCCGGCGGCGCGGCGCCCGGGTCCACCTGCGTCCATCATCCAGTACCAGAGCGAGAAGATCAGCACGTTGGTGAGCCAGATCAAGCACCCCGCGAGGATCAGCTGATGGCCGTTGACGACGTTGTGCCGCAGCAACCGGTCGCACAACTCCACCAACGAGATCCCGTTCGCGAGCGAGGCGATGCCCACGATTCCGAGCGTGAGCCGGTGGCGCCCGGAGTGGGGGCCGGTCAGCTTCTGCGGGGATTTGATGATCAGCACCAACAGCAGCACTGCCTCGACCACGGGCAGCAACCAGCCCGGGCCGACCTTCAGGCGGTGGGGCACCACGAACTGCAGCACGATCGCGGCAAGGACGGTCAACATCGGCGGCCAGTGCGACTCGCCGCGATAGCGCGGATCAACCGGGGGCTGTGAACCTGATGATCCCGGGGGCGTCGCGGCCGTCTGATCCATTCATCCGGAATTCGATGTCGAGTCCCCGCTCTCCTGCCGGCGGCTCAGAGCCTGTCTGCAAAGCATGCCTGGCCGGACGCCCTTTACCAGCGGGCTGGTAAAGGTTCACGGGGCCTTCCCGTCTGGCGGCGGGTACGCGGCACTTTCCGGGCCGACTCGCATGTCCATATACTCCGTGGTGGCGCCTAACCGGAAACCGATCAGGCCCAGGGCTTGCGGGGTAAACGGACCAGGGCGCCGGCCTTCCAACCACCGATCAGGAGCGGCCAGTTGCAGGAGATGGTCATTTACGGCGTGAGCTTTGACATGGTCGGCAAACAGCCGATCGTGTTGCTCAAGACTGCGGAGAGCAACAAGTTCCTCCCGATCTGGATCGGACACCCCGAAGCGGCCGCGATCCTGATGAAGCTGCAGAGCGCTTCAACTCCGCGGCCGATGACGCACGACCTGCTGGCCGACGTACTCGGCGAGCTCGAGGTCGAGTGCGTGCGTGTATCCGTGACCGAGCTGCGCGATAACACCTTCTACGCGTCGATTTCGCTGCGCGCGGCTGGACGCGACCTCGAGATCGACTCGCGGCCGAGCGACGCGCTGGCACTGGCGGTGCGCTCGGGCGCCCCGATCTTCGCTGCCGACGACGTGATCGCCGAGTCCGCTATCGAGTTCCAGCACGAGGTCGAGGACACCGAAGAGGTCGTCGAGAAGTTCAAGGACTTTCTGGACCACGTCAAGCCGGAAGACTTCAGCGGGGAGTGAATAATCGGATGTCTTTTCGCCTGTTGCGTCGCCCACGCGGCGCGAGCAAGCTGCTGAGCGCTGCGTGCGCGTCGGCGACCGTCGTGATCGGCCTCAGCGTCGCCGGGCCGAGCGCAGCGATCGCGGGTACCGCCAACGCGGGGCTACCAACCGCAACGACCTCGAACCCGATCGCGAACATGCAATGGGGGGTCTACACGGGCGGCGATGACCTCATCTATCCCACCTACCAGCACGCTCGCGGTACCGACAAGACGCTGCTGGCTGAGGTGGCGCAGCGTCCGGAGGCGTATTGGTTCGGCCAGAACTGGAAGTACCCGACGGTGAACATCAGCGGCTACATCAGCAGCAGCACCAACGGAGACTCAGCCGCGCTCTCCCAGATCTCGGACTTCTCACTGTCTCCCTGGGAGAACAAAGCCTGTGGCGTAACTCCGAGTTCGTCGCAGATCAAGGCGTTCAAGGACTGGAATACGAAGGCCGCGAAGGGCGTCGGTAACTCGCGCCTGCTGATGATGATGCAGCCCGACCTGGCGGTCGCCTACTCAGGCTGCATGACCACGCACAGCCGTGCGGTGTACGAGAGCGAGGTCAACTGGGCGGTGCAGAAGTACAACGCCCTGAAGTACACGACGGTCTACATCGACACCGGCTCCTCGGACTGGCTGACCGTCGCCGACGACGCGAAGCTGCTGATCGCCTCCGGGATCCGCGACGCGCGCGGGTTCGCGCTCGATGCGACGCATTACGCGAGCACCGCGCAGGAGATCCGCTACGGCGCCCAGATCGTGAAGGCGCTGTCGGCGCGCGGCGTGCGCGGTAAGCATTTCATCATCGACACCGCCGAGAACGGCAACCCGTTCACCCACCAGCAGTACACCAAGGCTGGGTTCAACCCCAAGCAGTGGGCGTCGCGGCCGGCGTGTGTGAAGGGCAAGCACGTCCGCTTCTGCCAGACCTTCGGGATCCCGCCGACCTGGCAGGTCGGGCTTTCCCAGTGGCATCTCGGCTCCGCCGCCAAGCTCGCAGACGAATACGTCGACGGCTATGTCTGGTTCGGGCGGCCGTGGATGAAGGGCCAGTCGTACCCGTTCGACCCGTCGCTGACCGAGGCGATGGCGAAGTCGACGCCCTACCCGTATCCGAAGTACGTGACACCGACGCCCTAGCGCGGCCGCCAATCGTCTTGCCTTACCTTTGTACTGCTGGCGGTGACAAAGGTAACGCAAGACGACCCGGGGTACTCGGGTGGCTGCGACCTCCCCCGGCGCGGGGAGCTCGGACGGCTGCGAACTACCCAGGGGCGGGGAACTAACGCGCAGCGCCCTGCAGGATGCGGTCGATCAGGCGATCGAAGGGGATCCCGGCGGCATCCGCGGCGAGCGGCAGCAGGCTGGTCTCGGTGAGGCCGGGAATCGTGTTGGTCTCGAGCACGTAGAGCTCGTCGGTGCCGTGTTCGAGCATCAGGTCGACGCGCGCGAATGAGCTGCAGCCCAGCAGCTTGTAGGTCTCTACGGCAAGTTCGCGGGCGCGCTGTTCGATCGTGGGTTCGAGTATCGCCGGGCAGATGAAGCGGGTCTTGCCGATTTCGTAGCGAGCTTCGAAGTCGTAGTAGAACTCGCGCTCGGGCACAGCCTCGACCACCGGCAGCGCGACCGGGCCAGCGTCGTCGTCGAGTACCGAGACGGCGAGTTCGCGCCCGGAGATGTAGCGCTCGAACAGGATCTCGTCGTCGTACGCGAACGCGGATACGAGCGCGGCCGGGACGTCCTCGCTACTGGAGGCGAACTTGATCCCAAGCGCCGATCCCTGGTTCGACGGCTTCACGACCAGCGGGAAGCTCAGCTGCGCGATGATCGTCGGCAGCGCCGCGCCGGCGCCCAGCTCCTTGAAGGCGGTGGTGTCGGCGGTATAGAAGCTCGGCGTTGGGATTCCGGCGTCGCGCATCGCGTACTTCGCGGCGATCTTGTCGGCCGTGCGTCGGCAGGCTGCGGGGCGCGACCCGGTGTAGGCCAGACCGAGAATCTCGAGCAGTTCCTGGACGGTTCCGTCTTCGCCGTCGCCACCGTGCAGCGCGATGAAGACGCAATCGGGGTTCAGCTCGACCAGCTCGTTCACCAGCTGCGGTCCGACGTCCACGCCGGTGACCTGATGCCCGAGCCGCAGCAGCGCGTCCTCAACCCGCATGCCCGACTTCAGCGAGACCTGGCGCTCAAGCGAACGCCCGCCCTTCAGGACCGCTACGTGACTCATCCGGCGCGTTTACGGGACAGCGGAAGGATCGGCGCGAGCCCATCGTGATGGCGCTGGCCTTCCGCGCGTTGGTCGTCGGCGCGCTGCTCCGCACCGGGGCCAGCCGCCTGCGTGCGGCCCGTTCCGTTGGGTGACGGTTCTGGTCTTCCCGGACCGGAACCGGAAACATCACTCTCGGTGATCGCCGGGAACTCGCCGGTGAGCGTGCTGTACATCGCCACCTGCTCGCGCACGCACTCGCCGATGCGGCGGATGCCCTCGCGGATCTCATCCTCGGGCACGCTCGAGAAGTTCAGGCGCATGTTCGAGCCGCCGCGGCCGTCGACGTAGGCGGCGCGCCCGGGCACGAACGCGACGTTGTCGCGCAGCGTGCGGGCCAGCAGGTCGGTGGTGTCGATGTAGTCCGGAAGCGTGGCCCAAATGAATAGCCCGCCGTGGGGGTGGGTCCAGCTGGCTTCGCGCGGGAAGTGCTCGGCGAGTGCGTCGAGCATCACGTCGCGGCGGCGGCGGTAGATCTCGATCAGGTTCCGCACATAGTCCTGCCAGGGCCCGGATCCGAAGTATTCGGTCACGAAGTACTGCGAGATCGAGGAGCAACAGAGGTCGGTGCCGCCCTTGCCCAGCGCCAGCTTGGCGATCACCGGCGCCGGTGCCACGACCCATCCGAGTCGCATCCCGGGGGAGAGGATCTTGGAGAACGTCGACGCATACATCACGTACTCGTCGTCGAGCGAGTAGAGGCTCGGCAGCGGGTCGCCGTCGAAGCGCAGCAGCCCGTAGGGGTTGTCCTCGAGGATCAGCAGCTCGCGCTCGGAGGCGATCTGCACCAGCCGGCGGCGGCGTTCGAGGCTCATGGTGACGCCGCCGGGGTTCTGGAAGTTCGGGACCGTGTAGATGAACTTGGGGCGCCGGCCCTCGCGGTCGAGCCGCGCGAGCGTCTGCTCGAGCTCGTCAATCCGCATCCCGTCGCGATCCATCGTGATCTGCACCACGTCGGCCTCGTACGAACAGAAGGTGGGAACCGCGCCGGGGTAGGTCGGGGCCTCGGCGATCACCACGTCACCCGGGTCGATCAGGGTCTTGCAGACCAGATCGATCACCTGCTGTCCGCCGGCTGTGATCAGGATGTCGCGCGGATCGGCGGTCATGCCCTCGGCCGCCATCACGTTCAGGATCGCCTCCTTGACTCCGGGCAGGCCCTCGGTCGGCCCGTACTGGAGCGCCTGGGCGGCGTTGGTAGCCGCGACCTGCGACATCAGCTTGGCGAAGTTCTCTGCCGGGAAGGTGCTGGTATCCGGCAGCCCACCGGCCAGCGAGATCACCTCGGGACGATCGGTGAGCGCCATCAGGTCGCGCATCGCCGAGGACTTCATCACGCGTGTGCGCTCGGCAAACAGTGCGGCGTAGCGCTCGATCTCGTGCGCTGCCGGCTTCGGGGGGCGCGAGCTGTAGCTCACCGAGAGTGCCGATCCGTTGCCGTCTGGGTTAGAGTCACCACAGTTCACGGTACAGGACAGCGCACATGGCCTTTGACATTTTCCAGGGGATCGGGATCGCCGTAGCTATCGGCATCCGACCCTTCTTCCCGAGTCTCGCCGTCGGCCTCCTGGCCTTGGCGGGAGCGGAGATTCACTTCGATCACACCTCATACGCCTTCTTGCAGGAGCTCCCGTTCTTCTTCGCGATGGCGGTGCTGGGCTCCGGCGTGCTGATCTATGAGGCCGGGCTGTTCAACAACGACCTGGAGAAGCGGACCTGGTCCGACGGGCTGCTGGCGCTGTGTTCGGTGATCCTCGGCGGACTGTTTTTCGGTGCAAACCTCTGCCGCGAACACCACGCGGCATGGCCAGGCTTCATCGCCGGTGCGATCTGCGCAGTGATCGGGGTGCTGGCGTCGCGTCCGTTCCTGGCGCGTATGCGCTCGCGACTTGACGCCGAGGCGGCGACCGTCGGAATCCCGCTGATTGCAGAGGGGTCAGCCTTGCTGACGGCCGTTCTCTCGGTGCTCGCACCGCCGGTCGGCGTGATCGCGCTGATCGCGGCGCTGGTGCTGATCTTCCGTGGCCGGGACCGTGGAGACGCCAAGTACGCCGGGTTGCGAATCCTCCGCTAGCGCGATACCGCGCCGGGGCCTTTCCTATCAACTTAGTAGGAAATCTAACCCTAACACTGTACTCACAGGGCGACTATTCCTACTGAAGGCTTAGGATTTTTTATGGCGCTTTACGGGGACAACATGTACCTTTATGGATCGTGTCCGATGAGATGAGTACAACCCTTGACTTGCCCACTGGTTCGCACGCCGTAGTAACTGCGATCTCCAAGTGGGAGAGACTCAAGTACGAGCTTCATCACCCCGAGAACCACAGGCAGCTGATCAAGTTCCTTGTGGTTGGCGGCGGTTGTTACTTCCTCAACCTCGTGTTGTTCACGGTCTCGATTCAGGTCGGCATGTCGGATGCGGCAGCCTTCGTGGTCGCCTGGCTGCTGAGCTGCACCAACAACTTCTGGTGGAGCCGGCACTGGACCTTCGGCGCGAAGGAGGACCACCCAGCGGGGCAGGCGGTGCGGTTCTTTGCGGTTTCGGTTCTGGTGGCGCTGTTCGCGGCCGGGATGTACGCGCTGCTTCAGGGCGTCACCGCGCCCCACAAAACCCTGGCCGACGGCATCGCCTGGGCAGTTGCGATGCCGATCTCCTTCCTGCTTCAGAAGCTCTGGAGCTTCAAGGCATAGCCCCACACCCGGGCGATTCAGCCCGGACGCTGTTCGTTTCACTCGTCGCGACGTACGCTGCCTTGCTCGACATTCACGCAGGCAGTAGTCGGTGTCGCGTGCGATCCTTGCTCGTATCGCCGTGAAGCCGAGACCGCCTGTCATGAACCGTCGCCGGTTCTTCGCCCGCATTCTGCCGAGCCTGCTGGCAATGCTGCTCGTCGCCGTGCTCGCGACGCCGAGCCTCGCCCAGGCCGCCGGTAACCCGCCCGGGCAGCCTCAGCCCACCGGTCAGCCGGCCGGCTCGACCAACACGCCGAAGTCGATGAATCAGCCGCCGCCAGGCTTTCACATGACCGGCAATCAGGTGCTGGCGGTCGCCAACCGCAACCCCACCGTGCGCGCCGTGAAGCGCGAATACCACGGCAAGGTCACCGCTGACGTCTACTACCTGGACGTCCCCAGCTGGCAGGTCAGCTACTACTCGCAGGGGCCGCAGGGCAAGGAGGTAGTGCTCGTCTACGTGAACGACGATTCGCGCGCGGTCACGCAGGTGTGGACCGGCGACCAGATTGCCTGGTCGATGGCCCGCGGCTACCCGGGCGCGTTCGGCCGCATGATCAACGCCTGGTGGGTCTGGGTCCCGCTGTGTCTGCTGTTCTTCCTGCCGTTCTTCCCGTGGCGACGCAAACCGACGCTCTGGCATCTGGACCTGCTGATGCTGCTGTCGTTCTCGGTTTCGCTGCTGTTCTTCAACCGCGCCAACATCGGTATCTCGGTCCCGCTGGTCTATCCGGGTCTGCTGTATTTCCTGGTGCGGATGGTCTTGCTTGGCTTCTTCGGCAAGGGAAAGCCCTCTCAACCGCTGCGGCTGACGCTACCGATCCGCTGGCTGACCGTGATCATGATCTTCCTGGTCGGGTTCCGGATCGGCCTCAACGTGGTCAATTCGAACGTGATCGACGTCGGCTATGCGGGCGTGATCGGCGCCGACAAGATCGTCCACAACCAGCCGCTCTACGGCAACTGGCCGAGCAGCAACTATTACGGCGACACCTACGCGCCGTTCAATTACTTCGCCTACGTGCCGGCCTACCTCGTATTCGGCTGGAGCGGCCAGTGGGACGGCCTGCCGACGGCGCACGCAGCCGCCATCCTGTTCGACCTGCTGACGATGCTCGGCCTGTTCCTGCTGGGCCGCTCGATGCGCGGACCGCCGACCGGAATCCTGCTGGCCTACCTGTGGGCCGCATTCCCGTTCACGACCTATGTGCTCTGCTCGAACTCGAACGACTCGCTGGTCGCATGTCTGCTCGTGTACTGCCTGCTGGTGCTGCGATGGTCGGTGGCACGGGGTATCGGTGGTGCGCTGGCTGCGATGACCAAATTCGCGCCGTTCGCGCTCGGGCCGCTGCTGCTGCGCGGGCTGGGACCGCCACCACGACCTGCGCAGGTGGTGAAGTTCTGCGTCGCCTACGGCCTCACAATCGCCGCGTTGATGATCATCGTTTTCGCGCGCCACGACTGGCACTGGTTCTGGCACGACTCAATCGCGTACCAAGCCGGACGCCCAGCACCGTTCTCGGTCTGGGGGCTGTGGGGCGGCCCGACGCACGTGCTCAGGATCCCCGAACGGGCGGTGCTTGGGGTTGCGGTCGTGATCGCGATCACGGCGCTGTTCCGGCCCCGCGGGAACCGCACGCTGGTGCAGGTCGCCGCGCTCGGCGCCGCGATCATCATCTGCCTGCAGTGCGGCATCAGCTACTGGTTCTACCTCTACGTCGTCTGGTTCTTCCCGTTCGTGATCGTCGCGCTGGTGCTGGCGCATCCGATGGCCGGTGAGAACGTTCAGACGGTTGATGAGCCGCCACGGCTGGTGAAGCTCACTCCCGTCGCACCGATCGCTCCTGCGTGATCGTTGTCGGTGGTTGCTCGCTGCCGCTCGCCGCGCCCGGACTGGTGTCAGAAACTCGTGGCTCAGACGAGTTTCTGACACTTTCCACGCCGAGCGCGACGAGCGCGGGCAAATCTCTCTGCGTCGATGGGCGCGCATCCGCGCCGCTAGCGAGGCTCCTGAACTCCGACGATCGAGGCAGCCTTCAGCGGCGACGCGGCGGTCTTGATCAACACCCCTTGTAGCCAGGGGTCGTCCTCGGAGACCTCGAAGCGCACTGGCATGTGCGTCAGCATCGAGTCGATCACCTGCTCCTTCTTGACTCCGATCACGCCGCCGCGGGGCCCGGTCATGCCGACGTCGGTGATGTAAGCGGTCCCGCCAGGTAGCACGCGCGCGTCGGCGGTCGGGACGTGGGTGTGGGTGCCAACCACGGCGGTGACGCGGCCGTCGAGATACCAGCCGAGCGCGACCTTCTCGCTGGTGGCCTCGGCGTGCATGTCGACGAGGATCTGGTCGCAGCGGCCGCGCAGCGCGTAGAGGCAGGAGTCGGCTTCGGCGAACGCCGGCATCCCCGCATTCATGTAGAGGTTGCCCGAGAGGTTCACGACACCCAGTCGCACGCCGTCGTTCTCAACCACGCAGTACCCGTGTCCCGGCTGGTTCTTCAGGAAGTTGGCCGGCCGCAGGATGCGGTCCTCGTTGTCGAGGTAGCCGTAGACCTCGTTCTGGCGGTAGGTGTGGTTACCGAGGGTGATCACGTCGACGCCGGCCGCGAACATCTCGCGCGCGATTTTCGAGGTGATTCCGTGGCCTCCAGCCGCGTTCTCGCCGTTGACGATCACGAAGTCAATCGGCTCGCGCTCGCGTAGGCGCGGTAGCACCGTTTGCAGCGTGCGACGACCGACGTGGCCGACCACGTCTCCCACAAACAGAATCGTCACCGCACGCTGCGTTGCTGTGTCTTGCATATCCGCGTAGAAGCTATCCCAAAAGCGGTAACGCCCCCGCACGTCTTCATACTCTCAGGTAGATGACGGACGAGGAGGTTCAGGACGAGCAGGGCCTTGACCGGGAAGCGGTCGACGCTCCCGCGCCCGAGAACGGCCCCGAACCTGGACGCCAACCCAGCCCCGAGTCGGACGCGCAAACCGCGCAAACCGCGCACGACCCCACATACGACCCCGCCGAGCCAACCGCGCACGACACCGGCCACGGAAACCCCCACGACCCCGCCGACGCTACCGCCCACGACCCAGGGCTGGAACAGCAGGCCAAGCAGGCGCTGGTCGAGCCGGTGGTCGTCCCCCGTTGGATCCAACTGGTGCTGCTGCCACTGGCGATCGTCGGTCTCTTCGAACTGGCCCGCGCCACCGGCTCGCTGCTGCTGATCGTGATCGCCGCGATCATGATCGCGATCATCCTCAACCCGATGGTCAAGCGCTTTCGGCGCCACATGCCGATCGCCGTGGCGATCCTGCTCGGATGGGTGGTTGTCTGGCTGCTGCTGGCGGCGGTGATCGTGGCGCTGGCGGCACCGCTCGCCACCCAGCTCACGCACATCACCTCCGAGTTCCCGCTCTGGGTCGACAAGGCCAACAAAACGCTCCAGAACCTGCAGAACTTCCTCGACCGCAACGGGATCAAGGTCCATATCGCGGGGCAGGGTCAAAACGCGCTGCAGTCGATCGAGAAGCGCCTGCTGAAGAGCACGGGCTCAGTGATCTCGTTCTCCAGCGATGTGCTCGGAAGGCTCGTGTCGCTGTCAATCGATTTCATCCTCACGTTCGTGCTGTCGATCTACTTCCTGGCCTACTCGAGCAACATCGCCGAACTTGTCCGCCGCTGGATGCCGCCCGGCGACGGCAGCCTCGCGGACGACTACCCGACACTGGTCCAGAAGGCCGTCTCCGGCTACGTCCGCGCGCAGCTGCTGTTCAGCCTCATCATGGGTGCCAGCTGCGCCGCGATTCTGTGGCTGCTGGGCGTCATCGGAATCTTCCCCGACGGCCAGCGTTTCGCGGTGTTCTTCGGCCTGTTCTACGCGCTCATGGAGTTGATCCCCTACATCGGCCCGATCGTCGGCGCGATCCCACCGATGCTGGTCGCACTCGCCACGCGCCCGATCGCGGCGCTGTGGCTGCTGATTGTGTTCGTGGCCCTGCAACAGCTCGAGGGCCACGTGGTCGCGCCCCAGCTGTTCCGGATCGGGCTGCGGATCAACCCGATCCTCGTGATCCTGGCACTGCTGATCGGCCAGCAGCTATTCGGGATCGCCGGCGCGCTGCTGGCGCTACCGGTCGCGACCGTGATCCGTCAGACGATCATCTACTTGCGCGCCCACACGGTGCTCGAGAAATGGAACACGACCCCGCCGATCTAAGTGGCGGCGGGCCAGGTAGCCCGCCACCACTTGCCAGCGAGGCGGCGGTGCTCAGCGCCGACAGACTGACCCACGAGTTCGGTGACCGCCGCGCGCTCGACGCGGTCGGCGTCACGGTCGCGCCGGGTGAGCTGGTGGCGCTGATCGGGCCCAATGGCGCCGGTAAGACGACCTTGCTGTCGATCCTGGCCGGCGCGCTTGAGCCGACCGCCGGCACGATCGAGCTCACCGGCTCGGTCGGTTGGGTCCCGCAACAACTGGCGTTGTATTCGAAGCTGACGGTGGCCGAGAACCTGCGGCTGTTCGCGCGTCTGGAGCAGGTCGACGACGTCGAGGCGGTGGTCGCAAGGATGCTCGAGCAGATCGGGCTTCAGGAACGTGCGAACGATCAGGTCGGCTCGCTCTCGGGCGGCAACCAGCAACGCGTGAACATCGCCATCGGCCTGCTCTCCGCACCGGCCGTGTTGCTGCTCGACGAGCCATCTTCGGCGCTCGATCCACGCCAGCGCGAGCGGCTCTGGGAGCTGATCGTGTCGCTCGCCGGACGCGGCACCAGCGTCGTCTACTCGACCCACGACCTGGTCGAGGCCAGACGCCACTCCGGGCGGGTACTGGCGCTGGACGAGGGCCGGTTGGTGTTCACCGGCAATGCCGAGCAGATGGACTGGAGCTACTGAGCGTGCGCTGGCTGCTGGTCAAGGACCTGCAGATCCTGCGCCGCTCACCGGTGCTGGTAGGGACGCTGATCATCTACCCGCTGGTGATCGCGCTGCTGATCGGGTTTGCCGTATCGAGTCCGGCGGGCAAGCCGAAGGTCGCGATCTACTCGGGCGTCCAGCCCGGACACGGCAAGGTGATGCTCGGAAACCAGCGGATCAACCTCGCGCACTACGCCGACGAGTTCTACCGCTCGGTAGAGCCGATTCACGCCACGTCGGCGTCGGCAGCGGTGGATGACGTGCGTTCCGGCAGGGCGCTGGCGGCGGTGATCATCCCCTCCAACATCGACCGTGAGATCCAGAGCCTGATCAGCACCGGCGTCGGCAACCCGACAATCCGAATCGTCGTCAACGACCGCAACCCGCTACAGCGAACGCTTGTCAACGAGGCGATCCAAACGCGCATGGACCAGGTCCAGAGCGCCGTCTCAAAACAGCTGCTCGCGACGATCGTCAGCGACCTTCAGAAGGTGCTCACAGGCGGCCAGGTGGGCTTCCTCGGGCGCGAGGTGAACCTGCTCGGGCTGAAGAACACACGCGCGATCGTCTCCAGCGCCGTCGCTGCGCTCGGCAAGCATTCGCAGCTCACACCAGCGCTGCAAGAGGTGGCGAACTTCGCCAACATTGCGATCGAGGGACTGGCGGTGGCAGGCCCACAGCTCGGAGGCGTCGGCACGCCGCTGACCGTGCATACGACTTCGATCACCGGCTCGACCACTCCCGCGGGCTCCTACGCGATCTCGATCGCAATCGTGTTCTTGCTGATGTTTGTGGCGCTGGTGATCGCCTCCGGAATGCTGGCGCTGGAGCGTTCGGAGAACACCTACCGGCGGCTCTCGCGCGGACTCGTCTCACCTTCCACACTGCTGGTCGAGAAGGGGACGCTGGCAGCCGGCTGCGCGGCCGTGATGACGTTCGTGATGGCGGCGCTGATCTCGATCTTCGTCCCGCTCGAGTGGGGCCGGGTAGAGATCTGGGTGGTGGCGCTGCTGGTGGCGGGCGCCGCCTTTGGCGCCCTCGGCGTAATGGTCGGAGCCGGCGCGCGCGATGTCGGAGTCGCCTCACTGCTGGCGTTTCTGGTGTCGCTGCCGGTGGCGTTCATCGCGCTGGTGCCAACCAACGCAGTCGCGAGCGGGATCGCCGACCTGCTGAACGTGATCTCGTTCCTGTTCCCGTTCGCGCCCGCGCTGGACCTCGTCGCCTCCGGGTTTACTGGCTCGGGCCCGGCAGTCTGGCTCCCGCTGCTGCATCTGGTGGTCGAGGCACTGATCTACCTCGTCCTCGCGCGTCTGGCGCTGCGGCGGTTCGCCGAGCGATAGCCTGCGGGACGTACCGCAAGGCGTCTTGCGCCGAGTTTGTGTTGTGGGAAGAACGAAAAGGCGGCACAGGACGTGTGGATGACTTGTGCCGCGCAGTACTAGTCGCGAGTCACACCACTAGCCTCCAGCCCATGGTTTACGACGAAAACACCTGGATCGTTCTGTACGACTACGTCGACGGGATGGCAGAGAAGCGCACTCCCCACCGCGAGCGCCACCTGGCCCGCATCCACGCCGAGCGCGACGCCGGCCATCTGCTGATCGCGGGCGCGTACGGAGACGGACCCGACGGCGGCGCCTTTGGCTTTAGGGGCGTCGACCGCAAGCACGTTGAGGAGTTCGTTGCCGGTGACCCCTACGTTGAAGCAAAGCTGGTCGTCAAGCACACGATTGAGCCCTGGAAGCTCGTCTAAGGCCGCTTCACTCGAGCACGCGACCGGGCCGCGGAGGCGTGCCTAAGGACCGCTCACAGTAGGTCCGCAACGTGCACGCGGTCCAGTGCTAACCAAACACCCCGGCCGAGGCCGATATTCTCGGTGCTGATGGCTTTTCCCCAGACTCGTATGCGGCGGCTGCGCGCCTCCGCCGAGCTGCGCGGGCTTGTGCGTGAGACACGTCTGACTGCAGCCGACCTGTTGTACCCGCTGTTCATCGCCGAAGGGATCGAGGGACGTCAGCCGATCTCGACGATGCCCGGCATCAGCCGGCTGTCCGTGCAGGAGGCCGTGAGCGAGGCCGGCGAGCTGCTGGAACTGGGGATCCCGGGGGTCGTACTGTTCGGGATCCCGGAGGACAAGGACGCGCTCGGCTCCGGAGCCTGGGACCAGGACGGGATCGTGCAGCAGGCCACGCGTGCGATCAAGGCCGCACACCCACGGCTGCTGGTCGTCACCGACCTGTGCCTGTGCGAGTACACCGATCACGGCCATTGCGGCGTGTTGCGCGACGACGGCGTGGTTGATAACGATCCGACGCTCGAGCTGCTCGCGCGCACCGCGGTATCGCAGGCGCAGGCCGGAGCCGACATCATCGCCCCGAGCGACATGATGGACGGCCGCGTCGCCGCGATCCGCCGCGCACTCGACGAGGACGGATTCGCGGACACGCCGATCATGTCCTACTCGTCGAAGTTCTCATCTGCGTTCTTCGGCCCGTTCCGCGAAGCGGCCGACTCGGCGCCTGCAACGGGCGACCGCCGCGGCTACCAGATGGACTACGCCAACGGCAGCGAAGCGGTGCGCGAGTCGCTGCTGGACATGGACGAGGGCGCCGACATCCTGATGGTCAAACCCGCGCTCTCCTACCTCGATGTGATCTACCGCGTCAAACAGGCCAGCGGATTGCCGCTGGCCGCCTACAGCGTCGGCGGCGAGTACGCGATGCTGAAGGCCGCGGCCCAGAACGGCTGGATTGACGAGCGCGAATCGGCGCTCGAAGCGCTGACCGCGATCAAACGTGCCGGCGCCGACATCATCATCACCTACTACGCAAAGGATGCCGCTCGATGGCTGCAGTAGAAGACGGAATCCAAGACGCCTCGGGCACCGGCTTTGGACCGAAACTCCGCTCCCGCAAGGACGGAGCCGCGATCCCGCTGGACGACACCGACAAGCGCCTGCTGAACCTGATGCAGGGACAGTTCCCGATCGCCAAACGGCCCTACCAGCACGTGGCGGCGCAGGCCGGGATCACCGAGGACGAAGTGCTCAAGCGCATTCAGCGGCTGCTGGATGAGCGCATCATCCGCCAGGTCACGCCGATCTATGACACGCGCGCATTCGGCTACAGCTCGATGCTGGTCGCGGCCAAGGTCGATCCGGAGAACCCCTGGCGCGCCGCGAACATCATTAACGAGCACCCCGGCGTCTCGCACAACTACCTGCGCAACCACGAGTTCAACATCTGGTTCACGATCGCGACCGAGCCGGATTCCCCGCTCGGCCTCGACAAGACGCTCGAAGTACTGGGCAAGGCCGCCGGCGCCGAGTCGATCCGTGAGCTGCCGACGCTGAAACTGTTCAAGATCCGCATGGACCTCGAGATGGAGGCTGGCACCGAAACGCTCGCCCAGCCCGTCGGCGAGGCTGTCGCGCCCGCCGAAACTGAGCCGCAGCCCTACGACGAGTTCGACAGGGCGGTAGTGCGCGCGACTCAGGGCGATCTGCCGGTTGTGACCGAGCCCTACGCCGCGGCCGCCGCCGAGCTGAACATCACCCAGGAGCAGCTGCTGGAGCACCTCGAGGGGATGGTCGAGCGGCGCCTGCTGCGACGTGTGGCCGCGATCCTGTTCCACCGCCGCGCCGGCTTCTCAGCCAACGGCATGGGCGTGTGGAAGGTTCCCGAGGACAGAATCCTCGAGATCGGGCTGCAGATGGCCTCGTTCCGCGGGATCTCGCACTGTTACGAGCGACCCACGTACAAGGACTGGCCCTACTCGGTGTTCACGATGGCGCACGGGCGCTCCAAGGAGGAGTGCGACGCGATCCTGGACTCGATCTCCGAGGCCACCGGGATCACCGACCGCGCCACGCTCTACAGCTCAACGGAGTTCAAGAAGATCCGGCTGCTGTACTTCACCGACGACTACCGCAACTGGGAACGCCAGTACGCGGGCGTCTAAGCCAGAGGCTTAGTTTTCGAGCGCGGGCTTGGATGCCCGCGCTGCTCACCCCGACCGACAGCGAGTTCCCCAATCGTGACCGACACGACCCGTTCTTCCGAGCTCTACGACCGCGCCCGGAAGCTGATCCCGGGCGGCGTCAACTCACCGGTCCGCGCGATGCGCTCGATCGGCCGCGACCCGCTCTTCATCGCCGCGGCGCAGGGCGCGACGCTGACCGACGCCGACGGCAACCAGTACATCGACTGGGTCTCATCCTGGGGACCGATGATCGCCGGCCACACACATCCGGATGTGATCGCCGCGATCAAGCTGGCGGCCGACAACGGCACCTCCTACGGTGCCCCGACCGAGCTTGAGCTGGAGCTCGCGCAGGAGATCGTTGAACGCCTGCCGGCCGTGGAGATGGTGCGTATGACCTCCTCCGGCACCGAGGCCAGCATGAGCGCGATCCGGCTCGCGCGCGCCGCAACCGGACGCGAGAAGCTGCTGAAGTTCGCCGGCGGCTACCACGGCCATGTTGACGGGCTGCTGTCAGAGGCGGGCTCCGGCGTCGCTACTCAGGGTATTCCCGGCAGCCCCGGCGTTCCGGCGGCTGCGGCGGCGGTCACGATCACGATCCCGTTCAACGACGGCGACGCCCTGCGCCAGGCGTTTGACGCGCACGAGTTCGCCGCGGTGCTGGTCGAGGGCGTGCCCGCGAACATGGGCGTTGTCCCTGCCGCAGAGGGGTTCTTCACCGAGCTGGCCGCGGGTGCCAATAGCAACGGGGCGCTGCTGATCCTGGACGAGGTGATCTCCGGGTTCCGTGTGGCCCACGGCGGCGCGCAGGCGCGCTACGGGCTCGATCCCGACCTCACCGTGATGGGCAAGATCATCGGCGGCGGTCTCCCGGCCGCGGCCTACGGCGGGAAACGTGCGTTGATGGAGCGGATCGCTCCCGCCGGCGACGTCTACCAGGCCGGGACCCTGGCCGGTAACCCGCTCGCGGCGGCCGCCGGAATCGCGACCTTGCGGCTGCTCGACGAAGCCGCCTACGCGCGGCTCGACGCGCTCACTGAACGTTTGGCGGCCGGTTTGAAGCAGGCCGCGCGCGCGGCTAACAGAGACCTAACGGTGCAGTCCGTCACCGGCCTGGTCACGCCGTTCTTCACGGCCGCGCCTGCGGTCACCAACTTCGCCGCGGCGGCCGCGACCGACCAGCAGGCCTACGGCGCCTGGTGCCGCGAGCTGCTGCAGCGTGGTGTGTATCCGCCGCCGTCGCAGTTCGAGGCCTGGTTCCCGTCGCTGGCGCACACCGAGGACGACGTCGACCGCACGCTGCAGGCCGCCGCCGAGGCGTTCAAGGCGATCTCCTGAGAGCCGACTCAGCGTATGAGCGATCAGATTCCCGCGCACCGGCTGACGCCGGGGCAGCTTGCGGCCACAGGGCCGCGAGCTGCACAACACGCCAGTGAATACGAGCAGATCCTCGACGCGATCTACCGCGGCGCGGAGCTGCATTACGCGCCCGGAGGCGCGCTCCAAGCGCCCGGCGAGGCCGCGAACGGAGACCCCGATCTGGACCTGCTGAGGGGCGACGAGAGCTACGCCGCGGGGCTGATGCAGCTGGCGCAGCTGGGCGATCTCGAGGCCACGATCCAGCTCGCCGATCTGATCTCACTGCTCGCTCAGGCCCGCGCCCAGGGGGACGAACTGCTGGCCGATTGCGTCTGGGTCGCGGGTGCGGTCGCGGTCGGTTGGGGCCCGACGGAAGCGCTTGAGGCGGCCAAACAGGCCGCTCGCGACGGGGTCCCCGGAGCCGCGCAAGCGCTGTTGCAGGCTGCCGACGACCGGCGTCTGGGTACGGCGTAGAAGCAGCGGTCGGCAACGAAGCCAGGTGGCGGAATCCGTAAAATCCCCGCTCAGAACTTTCACGTGGTGTTGGCGGTGCCGCTCGGAGCCGTTTGACTGTAGGCTTACCACGCTCAGTGAGGACGAGAGTTAGAACCTTTTACTGAAACAAGATGGCTGAAGAGAAGACCAAGAAATCACAGCAACTGACAGAGGACCTCGGTTATCCGGGCGCCTTCCCGGGCGAGACCGTCAGTCGCCGCAACTTCATGAACCTCGTCGCGCAGGGTGCCGGTGGTATCGCGGTTGCGGCGTTCGCGCTTCCCGCACTGGGATTTGCGCTCGGCCCGATCTTCAAGCCCGATCAGCTTCCCTGGCAGATCGTCGGGCGGACGACCGATTTCAGCGAGCTCACCTACGAGACCAAGGTGATCACGATCGTCAGCGGCATCGGCGAGGCCGGCAAGTCGATCGCCTACGTGCGCAAGCGCGATCCGGCGATTGACAAAGAGCCGCACAACGAGTTCAACAACTACATCGCGCTGTCGTCGCGGTGCATGCACCTGGGTTGCCCGGTCCGTTACGTCGAGGCCGCGGAACGCTTCATCTGTCCCTGCCACGGCGGCGTCTACAACTTCCGCGGTGAGGTCGCCGGCGGCCCGCCGGTGCGCCCGCTCGACCGCTTCTGGACCTTCGTGCACGACGGATATGTCTACCTGGGGTCGCGCTACTCGGTCAACTCGCAGCTACAGGCGTTCTCGCCGCGCGATCCCGGCGAGCCGCTTGACGGCATCGGCCAGATCCTCTACCCGGCGCGCTTTGATCTGCCTTCGCGTCCGTCTACCAGCCAGCTGCCGACTCCGCCGCCGATCCCCGGTACCTGATCTTCCATGGCCGATACTCAGCAGACCGAATCCAAGATGCCGGCGGTGGACCCGGAGCTCCAGAAGCAGCCCAGCGGGCCTCCCGGAGTCGCCGTCGTCGACTGGCTTGACGAGCGCACGCAGCTGTCCCCGGGCCTGCGCTGGCTCATGTTCCGCAAGGTCCCGAAGGGGATCAACTGGGCCTACACGCTCGGTTCCGCGACCCTGATCGCGTTCCTCAATCAGGCAGTCACCGGCGTATTCCTGGCGATGTACTACACGCCGAGCGTGCAGGGCGGCGCCTACGAGTCGATTCGCAACATCAACGACAACGTCTTCCTCGGGCAGTTTGTGCACGCGATGCACAAGTGGGGCGCGTCGATGATGATCATCCTGATCTTCCTGCACATGGGCCGCGTGTTCTTCTTCGGCGCCTACAAGTACCCGCGTGAGCTGACCTGGATCATCGGCGTGGTGCTGCTCGTGCTGACGCTGGCGATGGGCTTCACGGGCTACCTGCTGCCGTTTGATCAGCGCTCCTACTGGGCCACGATCGTGGGCGTGAACATCAACAACACGATGCCGTTCCTCGGCCCCTACGTTGGTGACTTCCTGCGAGCCGGGCCGGAATTCGGTGCGACAACGCTGCCGCGGTTCTACGCGATTCACATGTTGTTGTTGCCAGGGATCATGGCTGCCCTGATCGGTTTCCACATCTACTTGGTCACGAAGATGGGTATCTCCGCTCCGCCGTGGCTGAAGGGCGAAGAGCCTGAAGTAGCGATCGACCACGTGGAAGTCTGAGGGCACGCGCATGAATCAGGCTGAAAAGGAGCAGTACCTCCGCGAGTACTCGATCCTGAAGAACAAGGGCAAGCCCTTCTACCCGTATGCGGTAGCCAAGGACTCGATCATGGGCCTGATCGTGATGGTCATGATCATGCTGCTGGCGCTGCTGTTCGGCGCCGAGCTCGGCCCCAAGGTCAATCCGACCACGACGACGTACGTTCCGCGCCCGGACTGGTACTTCTTCTTCCTGTTCGAGGTTCTTCGCGTGATGAAGAACGTGCCGAAGTTCACGCCGCTGGCGGCCTTCGGCGTCGACGCGATCTGCATGATCCTGCTGCTCTTGCTGCCGCTCTATGACCGCAGCCCCGAGCGCCTGATCACCAAGCGCCCGATCGCGCTGGCCTCAGGGCTCGCGACGATCGCGGTGATGGCGTTCCTCACCTACGCGGGTGCCTCGACCGGATCGCCGAACATGGTTGACATCCAGCCGCCGCCCGGGCTCACCCCGGCGCAGCTGACGACCTTCAAGGCCGGTGAGATCACGGTCGGTGAGTCCGGATGTTTGGGTTGCCACGAGATAGGCTCCAACGGCAATAACGGTCCCGGGCCGCCGTTGACCAATATCGGCTCGATTCGCGGGCCCGGTGCGATCGCCGCAACACTGCGGAACCCGACTGCACCGATGCCTTCGTTCGCGCACATGGCGCAGACGAACCCGAAGCAGTTCGAGGATCTGGTCGAGTTCCTATCGATGCTCCAGTAGTGTCAGTGGAGGCCCTTCGGGGCCTCTGCGCATTTATGGAGACAAATCTTGAATCGGCGCGATCTGATGAGCGAACCTGATCCCACACAACAATCCGCCGAGGATCCGGCCTCCGGCACGCTCGGCGAGCCGCAGGTGGAAGCGATGTTTGACCGCATCGCCGGCGTCTATGACCGGCTCAACGCGGTGATGACCGCCGGGCTGCACCACCGCTGGCGCAGCCGCGCGGTCGACCTCGCGGCGGTCGGCCCCGGCTCGCGCGTGATTGACGTCGCCACCGGAACCGGAGATCTCGCCTTTGCTCTGGCACGCCGGATCGGCTCTGGCGGGCAGGTGACGGCCACCGACTTCTCCGCCGAGATGCTCGAGGTGGCGCGGGTCAAGTACGGATCCGGCGCAGCCGGAGCGGATGCCGCACCGGTGATCTTTGAGCAGGCAAACGCGCTGCTGCTGCCACATGCAAGTGGCGAGTTCGACGCCGCCACGGTGGGCTTCGGGGTGCGCAACTTCTCCGACCTCGATCAGGGGCTGCGGGAGCTGCGCCGGGTCGTGCGACCCGGAGGCCGGGTCGTGATCCTTGAGATGACCACGCCCCAGCGGCCACCACTGTCGGTCTTCTTCCGCCTCTGGTTCGACCAGATCGTGCCCGTGCTCGGTCGCCTCGCCGGCGACAGCGACGCCTACACCTACCTACCCAGCTCGGTGCGGCGGTTCCCGCCTCCGTCGGAGCTGGCGGCGCGGATGTCCGCGGCCGGGCTGGTCGACATCAGTTACATACTGACCGCCGGAGGGATCATCGCGATGCACGCAGGCACGGTGCCGTGATCCGGTGACGGGGGCTTCTGGATCCGTGGGGGTGGCGACAGGCTCAAGGCCGGTGTCGACGGCTGCCGCGGTCCAGGCCGTGGCCGCCACCGGCGGGCCGCAGACCGGGGTCGTGATGCAGCAGGTTGAAGCGCGAATGCTGGAGCTGGCGGCCGGTCACGGCCCGGTGCTCGAGCGTTTCGCGGTGGCGACCGTCGCCGCCGGCGGCAAGCGCCTGCGGCCGCTGCTGGTGTGCCTCGCCTCCGGCGTACCGGTGGTCTCAAACGAGCTGCTGCTGCGGGCAGCGTGCGCGGTCGAGCTGGTGCACGCGGCGACGCTCGTCCACGACGACGTGATCGACGGCGCGGACCTGCGCCGCGGTGAGCCCACGGTGGTCGCTGCCGGTGGCCGCCTGATGGCGCTGACGGTCGGCGACTTCCTGCTCTCACGCGCGTTCGCGGAGCTGGCGCAGGCGGGCAGCGTCGAGGCGGTACGCGTGCTTTCGGCGGCGGCCGCGGATCTGGCCGCCGGCGAGCTGATGCAGCGCCAGGACGCCTGGCGCGCCGACGTGTCGGTCGAGCGCTATCTCGAGCGCTGCCGGTTGAAGACCGGTGTGCTGTTCAAGGCCGCCTGTGAGCTCGGTGCGCTGGCCGGCGACGGCGATGCGGTGCTGCTGGGCGGCTTTGGTGAACGTATCGGGGTCGCGTTCCAGTTGCTGGATGACGTGTTGGATGTGACCGGCCCGGCCGAGCGCACCGGCAAGCCCCGCGGCGCCGACCTGCTCGATGGCACGGTGACGCTGCCGCTGATCGAGGCTCTGGCGCGCGATCGGTCGCTGCATTCGCTTGATCTGCGCGCCGTCACCACGGCCGATGACGCCGGCCGCGTGTCCGACCGGATCGAGGCAACGGGTGCCCTGGCGGTGGCGCGCGAGCACGCGCTCACGGTCGTGGCCGAGGCCAAGCAAAGCCTGCAGCAGCTACCTGATGCGCAGCGCGCGGCGCTGGAACTGGTCGCTGACGGCGTAGTTGATAGATACTCCTGACCGCTGTACAGTGATCGGACGGAGCAAACCGACCGGTATCCACCGCTCGGTTTAGTCACAGGCGATACGCTTGTAGTTCACGGCAATCAAAGGAAACGGCCGCAATGTTCGACAGTCCGACCGGAGTCGGCATAGTTGTAATCATCATCGTCTTGCTCTTCATCGGGCCTAAGCAGCTCCCGAAGCTGAGCCGCTCGATCGGGGAGAGCGCCAAAGAGCTGAAGGCGGGCTTCCGCCGCGACGACGGTGATGCCAAATCAGCGGACACGAGCTCCAAGATGTCGTCCGACTCTTCCGCCAAGGGTGAGTCGGAGAAGTCAGGCTCGGACAAGACCACAGCCTGAGGTGCGCGCGTTGGCGCACCTTTACTGGTAGGAGAACGCGTTCGCTATGAAGGTCCGGCCGATCGGTCATGACGACCGGCTGAGCATCATCGACCACCTGGACGAGCTCCGCAGCCGCATCTGGGTGTGCGTGCTGGTGCTGTTCGTGGCATTTGGAGTCGGGTTCTGGCAGAACGCTGCGCTGTTGCGTGTGCTCAACCGCGCGCTGCCGCCGTCGGCCAAGACCGGGATCGGCGACCAGAGCCGTCAGAACGCCGCCATCCATCACGGCTTTGTAGGGATCGGAAATGCCGCGAAGTCGTTGGGCGACGCGGCCCAAGCGATGCTGTCCGCGTGTTTGCAGATCAAGCCCGGCGGCCCCGCGCTCTGCCGCAGCGCGAATGCGATGGCGACGGCCGCCGAACGGCTCGCAGCTGCCGCGCACAGCACCGCCAAGGCGCTGCCGGCGGCGCCCCCGGCCCAGGAGAAGCTGATCACGATCGGCGTCAGCGAGTCGTTTACCACCACGCTGATGGTCGTCGGCTACTTCGCACTGATGGTCACGATCCCCGTGTTGCTCTACCAGCTCTACGCGTTCGTGATCCCGGCGCTGAGCCGCAGCGAGCGCCGGCTGGCGATTCCGATCATGCTGGCCGCGCCGGCGCTGTTCCTGATCGGCGTGGTGTTCACCTATTTCGCGATCCTGCCGCCGGCGATCCACTTCCTGCAGGGCTACAACTCCGAGCACTTCATCGTGCTGACGCAGGCCAAGAGTTACTACAAGTTCGAGATCCTGCTGCTGCTCGGTGTGGGAGTTGTGTTCGAGGTTCCGCTGCTGCTGCTGGCGCTGCAGAAGGTCGGGCTGATCACCGCCAGGACGCTGACCGTGAACTGGCGCTACGCGGCCGTGATCATCGCGATCATCGCCGCCGCGCTGCCCGGAGTTGACCCGGTCACGATGGCGCTCGAGACCGCGCCCCTGATCGCCTTATATCTAGTGAGTATCCTGCTTCTTCACATCGTCGAATATCGCTCCAAGCGGCGCCAACTCGTCTAACCACCACCAACTTCCATGCTCTTTGACCTTCGTAGCCGTAAGCGCCGTACCGCCGTCCGCATCATCTACAGCGGCCTTGCCGTGGTCATGGTCGGGGGCTTGATCCTGTTCGGGATCGGTACCGGTGGTGGCGGCGGTGGTCTGCTGAACTCTGGGAGCGGTTCCGGTAGCGGTAACTCGCAGACCGCCAGCCAGGTTCAGAAGGCAAAGAAGGAGACCGAGGCGAACCCCGACTCCGCGGCCGCGTGGGGCAACCTCTTCCAGGCGCAGATGATCAACGCGCTGTCCGGCGCGAACGTCACCGGTACCGCCAACAAGCCCACCAAGAGCGGTGTGGTCGCGCTCGGCGGCGCAGCCAACAGCTGGCAGAAGTATCTGCAGCTCACGCACGAGAAGCCCGACAGCACCAAGGCACGGCAGGCCGCGCAGATGTACGCCACACTTGCGCTGACCGGCTCAAAGACCGGCTGGTCCAACGCCACCAGCACCTGGCAGTACGTGATTACCGGCACGCCCTCCAACGAGCCGAGCGCGCTGGTGCTGCCGTATCAATGCGCTGCGGTGACCGCGTACGCAGACGGTCAGACCAGTACCGGTGACCTCGCCGCCGCGCAGGCCAAGGCGATGGCCAAGAAGGCCAAGACCAGCCTCGCCGGCGTCACCGCACTGGACTCCGCGCTCTCCGCATCAAAGAAGTCCAAGAGTCAGGCTGCCGAATACGCGCTGACTTACTGCAGCACGATCCAAAGCGCCGCCTAGCCAGCATCCAGCGGTGCGGCGCCCCTAGTTTCAGCCCGCGCCCGCTACCATCCAGATTCGCCTTCGGGCCGTTAGCTCAATTGGCAGAGCAGGGGACTCTTAATCCCAAGGTTGAAGGTTCGATTCCTTCACGGCCCACTTCAGAAAGTCCCGGCATGCGCTGGGGTTTCGTCGCTTCGGAGGTTCACGGGTTGCTGGCGGGTCGGTTCATGGGTACCACGCGTGGGTACCAAATGGCCCTAGCTGGGGCCTGGAGGTCGTCACGGGCCGATCCTGATCACTCCCGGCAGTTGCCGTTGCGCCAGCGGTTCAGGGGCCGTCAGGCTGACGTTCGTGTCGTGGGCGGGCCAGCGCAGCGCCCTGGCGCTCGTCCGGGCGAGCGGCCCGCCGTCTGGCGGCGACCGAGTGCACACGGCTGCAGCCCTGGGCGAAGAACCTGCCATCGCTGTGTCGCCAATCCGATCGCTAGGCAATTGGTGGCTGGGCTGCGAATGCGATCGTGAGGATCCGGGCGTCCTCGAGCCTTCGCCGTCACCTTTGCGTCCTGAGATAGAAAACGACTCACTTGCTTCTCAGGCGTCGTGCTGTCGACGAAATTGGGCGCCGACCTGCAGGTCTGCTCTGGGCGCTATGGAACTACGAGAGGGTGGAAGCATCAGTCTCTTCAAGCCCGTTTCGTCGGTACGTTCGTGAACTTCGGACTCTGACCGGTGGATCCGTAAGCGCAGGCGGGCTTCCGCTCGCCCACGTCGACCTGGCGCACGGTCACCTGAACGGGCGCGTCGGCAGAGAGTTGAGGTCCGCCGTGCGGCTCGCTCGCGGACCTACGACGCATGGGCGCCTTCTTTACGGGTGAGGTTCTCGCGGATCAGTTCGTCAGCCACGTCCTCAATCTGGGTTCGTCGCTCGGGACCGTGGTCGACCACGCGTGTGGCTGTGGTGACTTGCTTATAGCCGTGGCGCGACAGCTTCCAGTGTCCCGTGATTTGGAGTCGACGCTTCTCGAGTGGGGCAAGGTTCTTCAGGGCGTTGACCGAGTTCCCGAATTCGTCGAAGTCGCCCGGGAACGGCTGCTGCTGCTCGCACTCAGCCGCGGAGCGCGGGTGGCAGAAGGCCGTCTTCCGCCGCTGGGGGATCTGCTTCCCAACATCGTCGTCGGGGACGGGCGCAACCACTCATTTGTGAGGAACGCCGACACGGTCGTCTTGAACCCACCATATGGCCTGGTGGCGGCGACGGCGGGCCTCGGTTGGGCCTCAGGGCTAGTCACCGATGCTGCACTATGGACATCCGGGACGGCAGCCGCGATGCAGGACGACGCGATCCTTGTTGCCGTCCTTCCTGACGTTCTTCGCTCGGGCAGCCGCTACGCGAAATGGCGCGCCGAGATTGGGGACAAACTGGACCTGCTGGAGGTGCGAAGCAAGGGCCAATTCGATGCCCACACGGATGTTGATGTGTTCATTCTCGTGGCCCGGCGGCGTTCTGGTTCGCTACGCAAAGGGTGGCCGACGCCTAAGACCTCCGGAGCCTCGCTTGGAGAACCTCCAGCGTCACCGTGGGGTCGGTGGTTGACCTTCGTGACCCGCATGAAGGACCTCAGGTTCCATACGTGACCACGCACGACCTTCCTCAGGGGGGAGAAGCGAATGCGACTCGAACGCGCCAGTTCTCCAAGCGCGTAGTCCGTCCTCCGTTCATCGTGATCCGCCGCACCTCCAGGCCAACGATCGACGATCCGCGCCTGCGTCCCGTAATCATCCGCGGCCGCCAGCCGGTGGCTGTCGAGAATCACTTGATCGTCCTCAAGCCAGCAAAGTCGACGCTCGCCAACTGCCGGGCACTCTCAGCGTTTCTCAAGACGCAGCCAGTAACCGACTTTCTGAACGACCGAATCCGTACCCGTCATCTGACGGTTGCCTCGGTCCGCGAGATTCCGATCGGCATGGGCGGAACCGACGGCCACAGACGCAGCACCGGCTGAACGTAGACTTGTGGTATGGCTAGTACCGTCGCAATTCCCGGGACCCATGATCCGACGTTGCCGCAACGGCCGTTGAGATCGAGAAGCTCAGGTTCGCGCCGCAGATTCTCGCAAGGCTGGGCGAGGAACTAAACCCCAACCCCGATCAGGGGGTCCTTGAGCTGGTTCGCAACGCATATGACGCCGATGCGGCGCGATGCACGATCTCGCTACTCAACATCTCCGAGCCAGGCGGCACGATCATCATCCGAGACTGGGGCGATGGCATATCGCGCCGCGGCGTCACCAACGGCTGGCTGGTTCTCGGCCGATCCTCAAAAAAGATGACGCGGCGAACTGACGGCGGCCGGTTACAGGTGGGGACAGAAAGGCCTTGGGCGGCTTGCTGCCCTCGGCAAGGAGACGTTGCGGAACTTCGCACATGGCCGCGCCCCCGCCGCGGGGCGAAGACCACGCAACCCAGTACAAAGTGGTGCTGGACTGGCATCTCTTCGACAGCGCCGAGACAGTCGACGATGTACCCGTAGACGTCGCGACACTTGATGTTCCAGCCACAGAATGCGGGACCGAGATCCGGATCCTCGAGGTACATCGGGCATGGACACGTCCCGAGGTGAAGCGGCTCGCGCGGGCTTTGCTCCTCCTTTCAGATCCGTTCGGAGATGCCCGTGACAGCTTCCAAATCGAGCTCGTGTGCCCAGAACACCCCGACCTTGAGACTCTCGTTGCCGGCTCGTACTTCGACAACAGCCACTCGGCGATTCGGGCCGAGATCGACAAGCATGGTAAGGCACGGCTTTGGCTCTCCGACAAGCGTCTCGGGATAGAGGACGACATTGGCCACGACGAGATCGTCGCGGTAAACTCCGCACGGAATGGAAGGCCTTACGCAGCTCTTCCGGCGACTTTCGAGCTACACGGCTTCTTACGGAGCGCCGAAGCGCTGCATAGCACCGGAACAGCAGCAACTCTCGATGGACTGAGGAGTTGGCTCGACCTGTACGGTGGCGTTCACATCTATCACCGAGGCCTTCGCGTCGCTCCCTACGGGGATCCGGGTTCGGACTGGCTGGACATGAACCTGCTGCGTGCCCGTAACCCGGAACAGCGGCCATCGACCAACACCTCGCTGGGGCGGATGATCGTCGAAGACCCGGCCGGCCGGCTAGTGCAGAAGACGGACCGCTCCGGCTTTATCGAGGACGAACGGTTTCTCGAGCTACGCGAGTTCGGGCGTGACGTACTTGAGTGGGTCGGTCGCCGTCGCACCAAAGTTGCTGACGATCTGAGAGAGCGCGAGAAGAATCAGGGTCCCAAGCGCCGTGAGCACGCCCGAGAGAAGCTTGACGACGAAGTCAAGAAGCTGCCACCGCGTCAACAACAGGCCATGCGAACGGCGGTGCGCCGTTTCGAACGAGCTGCGGAGCAGGACGCCGAGCAGCTACGTCAAGACCTATTGCTGTACCGAACTCTCGCCACGATTGGAACTACCTCAGCGCAGATCGCCCATGAGACCTACAACCCGGCGCTCGCGATCATGGACCTCGCACAGGAGATCGAAGAAATCGCGACTGAGGAGCTGAGAGACGAGGATTGGGACACGCTCGGCCCGCCGGTCGAGCAGATCGGGACGCTTGCAAAGCGCCTGCGCGACTACGCGCGGCTACCTCGCGTTCTGTTGGCTGAGCCAAAGCGGCGGATGCGTGTGTTTCCGGCCGATCGTGCCGTCGCCGACACAGTTGCGGTCTTCAGTCCGCTGATGACACGACATCAGGTCGAACTTCTTCCAGCCCACGGAGCAGACGGTGTCCGGCTGCGGGGTCCGAGTGCGCTCTTGGACGCGATCCTGGCCAATTTGTTGATAAACGCTGTGCACGCGCTCGACAAACAGTCTGAGGGCGAGCGGCAACTTCTTGTGCGTACGTCATCCGACGGCGACAAGTACGTCTTGGAGGTCGCCGACAGCGGACCGGGCATCTCAGACCTGGACACCGAGGAGATCTGGGTACCAGGTGCCACCACTACCCCGGAAGGGACCGGACTCGGCCTCACGATCGTCCGCGACTCGGCAAACCAGCTGGGCGGCACCGTCGCCGCCCAGGCCAACGGCGAACTCGGTGGCGCCCACTTCACCATACGCCTTCCAGTCGCGACGTGAGCGCTCTCGCTGGGCTCCCGAAACGCATCAGCGTTCTCGATGATGAGGACGACGTCGTTCAAGGCCTCGAACGACGGCTCTCTAAAAGGGGTTTCCAAGTAGAGCGAGTGGTTCCACACAGCGTGAACTTCGACGACGCGCTTCAGACGATCATGGAGATCAGCGACGCGGCCCTGTGCGACCATGACATTCGCGGCGGTCACAAGGTCAACTTTTCCGGGGCGCAACTTCGTCGCCGCACTTACCACC
>CAVTRM010000010.1:0-162242 GCA_963737115.1 uncultured Actinomycetota bacterium | reverse complement strand
GCACATGACCGCGCAGGTCGCGCCGTTTGTTGCGGGACAGTGGCTGCGGGTCACGATCTCGGTGAACGGTCGTGTTACGCGTAAGTTCACGACCCAGCTCAAGCATGGTCCGGGCAACAAATACGGTTGGATTTCGGCCAACGCCGCGGCTCCCACGCTCGGGCACGTCACGGTCTCGGTGCAGCACCTCGGCAGCCACGAGATGGGCGGATTCGACACCCACGCCTACTACTTCGCGCTCGCCAGCAGCGCCAATTACGGTGCCCGCGGCATGCTCGTCCAGCTGGTCCAGCGGCGGCTCGCGATCCAGCACATCTTCATCCACCAGGACGGCGTGTTCGATGTTCAGACGCAGCGCGCGCTGGAGGCCTACCACCGTCTGGTCGGCCGCGGAAGCGGCTTCACGATGGACTCAACGGTCGTGAACGACCTGCTTGACGGCAAGGGCGTGTTCCACGTCCGCTACCCGAACCAGGGCCGCCACGCCGAGGGCGACCTCAGCGACCAGCTGCTGGCGCTCGTCAACGGCAGCAAGGTATGGGCGATCTTTCCGATCAGCTCCGGCAAGGAGTCAACCCCGACGATCCTCGGCTCTTACCGCATCTACTCGCGTGTGCCCGGTTACCTGCCCGACGGGATGTACTACTCGGACTTCTTCATCCGCGGATACGCAATTCACGGTTACGACCCGTCCCCGACCTACCCCGCCAGCCACGGCTGCATGCGGCTCTGGATCCCGGACGCGATCCCAGTCTTCAACTGGCTCGCACTGGGTGACTGGGTCGACAGCTACGGCAACGCACCGTTCAGCTGGGGCCTCGGGGACCTCTAGGGGTGTCGGCTGCGGAGGCCAGGCAGACGCTGCTGCGTGAGCTGCGCGAACACGCGCTTGTGATCGGCGAGGTCACGCTCACCAGCGGCGCGACCGCCCAATACCTGATCGACGCCAAGCGCGCGATCCTGCTGCGCAGCGGATTCATGGCGCTGGGCGAGCTGATCGCCGCGCAGGCCGCCGAATGGGGTGCCACCGCTGTGGGTGGCATGACGATGGGCGCCGACCCGATCGCGTGCGCGGCGCTGGCCGGCGGGGCCGACGTGAAGGCGTTCTTCGTGCGCAAGGAAGTGAAGGCCCACGGTCTCGCACGCCGGATCGAAGGGCCGTTGCTGCTGCCCGGCGAGAAATGCATGCTGGTGGAGGACGTGGTGACCACCGGAGGCTCCACGATCAAGGCGCTGAACGCCGTCCGCGACGAGGGCTTCGAGGTCGTCGGTGTGGTCGCGGTCTGCGACCGTCTGGCCGGTGGTGGCGAGGCGGTCCGCGAAGCCGCGCAGGCGCCGTACGTGCCGCTGACCACGATCGACGACGTCTATCCCGAGCGCCCCGACCGCTGAGCATTTGGGCGAAGACCACCGGTTCCTGTGGTTTGGCCCAAAAACGATGGTCTTAGTCACCGCTGGTGGCTTGGAGGCCACCCGCGGTGCTCACAGCGTGAGCTTGACGGCGATCTCCGCCAGGGCTGTGGGCGGCGCGACCGGCTCTGAGCCGAGCCGCCAGTAAGGGGCGGCGTCCGCGAGTGCCGTGCGCGTGAGCGCGCGTGCTTCGATCGCGCTCGGGCGCCCGCTGGCAGCCGCGATCAGCGCCAGCGTTGCGGTCTCATCGTCAACGTCCCAGGGGACCGCGACTGTCAGCGATGAGGCCCTGAGCTGCTCGGCCAGCGTCGGGATCACGATCCGCACGAATTTCTCGATCCGAGCCTGGTCGTGCCAATGAGCATCGCTGTGGGTCTCGGCGCCGTCTGGCGTCTCGAACCAGTGAACGATCAGATGGTCCTCGGTCGGGGCGCTGAGCAGCGCGGTCTCGACACGTTGCCAACCCGCCGGGAGTAGTGCGCTTGAGCTGTCCGTCATCGGCGGCCGTTCAGGCCGGGTCTTCGCGACCGCGATAACCGTCGCTTAACAAACATAAAGAAGCCGTCGTAAATCCCGTATGATTTACAGTGCAAGGATGTTTGTAGTGCGTTAAGAAAGGAAGCTTCATTGTCTGGTTTATCTGCCCGTGTCGGCGCGTTGGCGGCGACGGGTGCCGTCAGTGTTGGGCTCTTGGCCGCAGGTGCGGCGTCAGCGCAGGCCGCGGCCCCGACGATAGCCAAGCCGTGTACCTCCGTGAGCAAGGTTGCCAGGGTTTCGGGGGTCAAGGTCAACGCCGCGAAGCAGACACGCTCCGGCGGTCATCTCGCCTGTGTCTACGAGAACACAAACACGGGCCAGATCATCGTCACCCAGCCGACCCGCTACGCGCACATGTCGTCGTCGGTCTTCTGGACCCGCATGACCAAGACCGCACAGAACTACGGGACCAAGCTGCACAAGATCAGCGGGACCAAGGCGTATTGCTACGAGAACACGAAGTCCGGCGGTAAGTCCGTGATCTTCGGCGCCTCCGATGGCGCCCATCACGTGATTACGGTTGAGTCGAATCTCTCGGTGAAGCGCGAAGTCGCGCTGGTCAACGCGATCGGCTGAGCTGGTTTGTAGCGCGGCGACCCCGTTGGGGGAGTCGCTGGCTGGTGGAAGTTTGCGGCGGTCCAGCTAGACCGCCGCAAACCCAAACGTCTTACTTGGCCAGGGCCTTGGCCTTGGCCGCGTCGAACTCTTCCTGCGTGATCACGCCGCGGCTGCGCAGATCGTCGAGCTTGCTGAGATCGTCAGCGGTGCTGCTGGCAGTCGTGCGGATGTACTGATCCATCGCCTTCTGCTGCGCCTCGGCGGACTGGATCTGACGCTCGTGCATGCCGTGGCCACGTGCGATCAGGTAGACCAGTACGCCAATCAGCGGCAGGATGATGATGAACAGCACCCACAGTGCCTTGGCCCAACCGCCCATGTCGTGGCTGCGGAAGATGTCCATCAGCACCCAAATCGCAACCCAGATCCACATGATCAGGAGCGCGAACTCGAGCATTGTCAACAGTGCGTCGCCAAACGTAAATGCGCCGAAAACCGGCATCAAAATCCTCCTAGATGGTTTTGTGCTGGACCTGACGCGTCTCGCGTTCGGCCAACTATCCCCCGCGGTCCGGCGGGCGCCTGCAGTCTAAGCGAATCCGCTGTGATTGTTAATTCACGCTAAGCGCAGCGGGTGCTTTTCCGCCGCTGGCGCTCGGCCGGGGAACAGCCGTGAATGGGCAGCGTCAGGTGGCCATCACGCCGCCGTCAAGCACGACGGTTTCGCCCGTGAGGAATCCGGCGCGGTCGGAAGTGATGAAGACGATCGCGTCCGCGATCTCGTTCGGATCCCCGGCGCGACCCAGCGGCAGCGTCGACACGAACGCGGCTTTGGCTTCATCATCGCCACCTGTGACCCGATCAAACATCGGCGTCTGAACGGGGCCGGGTGCCACGGCGTTGACCCGAACGCCGAACGGCCCGCCCTCAATCGCAGCTGTTCTAGTCGGGCCGATGATCGCGTGCTTGCTGGCGACATAGGGTGCGTTGAGCGCGAAGCCCTTCAGTCCGTAGATGGAGCTGAGATTGACGATCGAGCCGAAGCCTTGGGGCTCCATTACCCGAAGCTCGTGTTTGATGCCCAGCAGCGTCCCGAGGACGTTGGTGTCAAAGACGGCCGCGTAGCTCTCCGGCGTCACACCGGCGAATGGCACCATGTCCCCGTCTGCTCCCGCGTTATTGATGGCGATGTCGAGGCGACCGAAGCGCGCGACGGTTTCGTCAACGAGGCCCTGGACTTCTGGCTCGTGCCGGACATCCGCGGCGATGAACTGCACATCACCGCCGTACTGCTGCAGCTCAGCGGCGAGCGCCTCGCCAGCCTCGGGGCGACGCCCGGACACGACCACGTTCGCACCGATCTGCGCGAACGCAATGGCTGTGGCACGCCCGATGCCTGAAAGGGCCCCAGTGACTAGGACTGATTGCTTTGTCTGGCTCATTAGAAGAGTTCCTCAGATTGGTGAACTGGGTTTTACAACCCACTTTCGGGAGCAAGCCTAGCAATAGTGGGTTGACTAACCCAGTTGATATCCTGAAAGCCTATGAGCATGGGGCCTGGCACCGGTACCGAGCGACTCACGAGACGGGGCGAGGCGACGCGGAACCGTATCGTCAGCGCCGCTGCACAGCTGATGACGGACCGCGGGGTCGCGGCCGTCGGCATGCTCGACGTTCGTCGCGCCGCGAATGTCAGCGGTTCGCAGCTCACGCACTACTTCGGCGACAAGCAGAGCCTCATCCGTGCCGTTGTCGAGCATCAGGCGGAGGCCGTGGTGGAGGTTCATCGGAGCGAGGAACTCGGGGAGCTGGATAGCTTCGAGGCTCTCGAGCTATGGGCACAGCTGAACATCGCGAGTCTGGAAAGCCGCGACTGCCAGGGCGGCTGCAGCTACGGGTCGCTCGCTGGCGAACTGGTGGAATGCGACGCCGATATACGTACCGATCTCGCTGCCGGCTTTGACCGCTGGGAAGCGCTCTTCCGGCACGGCCTTACGCTGATGAAGGACCGCGGCGAACTGAGCGCGGATGCTGATCCCGAAAGGCTTACCTACGCGATCATGGCCGCACTGCAGGGGGGAATGCTTCTCGGGCAGACAGCGCGGGACAGCACGCCACTCAAGGCGGCGCTGGACTCAGTGCTGGACTACGTCCGTTCCTTCGCTGCGTAGCTGCCCCGCCGCGGCACTAGCAGGGCAGCTACCGCGTCGCCGGCTAGGGCGTCTCGGACCCAAGGGCGCGAACCACGGCCTGCTGCCCGACGGCGCTCAGGCGCGCGTACTCCGTGGTGCCCGCGTCCCGCAGTTCGGTCGCCGCCTCCACCAGCGCACCCATCGCGGCGAAAGCGAACGACCCACCGACGGTGATGCGGGCAACCCCGACCGCGGCCAGCTCTGAGACGGTGGGTCCTGTGGGGCGCATTAGCACGTTGACTGGTCGTGAGACGGACTTCACGACCGCCGCGATGTCATCGATGCGATCGAGCCCCGGGGCGTACAGAACGTGGGCTCCTGCGTCATCAAACGCCTGAAGTCGGCTGATGGTGTCGGCGAGGTCGGTGACACCGTGGACGTGGTTGTCGGCACGTGCGGTCAACACGATCGCGTCGTCAGCCGCCGCGACCGCTGAGCTGATGCGTTCCTGAGCCACATCGATCGAATAGAAACGCTCGCCGTCCCAGTCCTCAATGGAACACCCTGCCAGCCCGGCGCCGATGGCGCCGGTGACGCTGGCACCAACGCCGTCGGGATCCGTCGCATAGCCGTTCTCCAAGTCGGCTGTGACAGGCACCGCGCACGGCTTGCGCGATCGCGCTCGCAGCGGCGAGATTTTGATCGGCGGTAACGGTGCCGTCCAGATGGCCGATGCTCGCTGCGAAACCGCTGCTGGTCGTCGCCAGCGCTGAGAATCCGAGCGAGGCGAGTAAGCGGGCCGATCCGATGTCCCACGGGTTCGGGCAGAGCAACGGTTCGCCTGGCCGGTGGAGGTCTAAAAAGCTCGTCATGACGTTTCGTTCCCCATTAGGCAGTGTCAACCAATTATTTGGTGTTTTGTCGGCGTCTGGACGCGGCTGGGGGCGCCCGCCTCGCGGCAGGTACACCAGGTACCTGCCTAGCGAAACGGTCTTCCCATCCACGCCCAGCCACTCGCCAAAACCCTTAACTAATTGTCTGACCCTGCCTTAGTTCGCGCAGGCGTCCTGATTTGTCGGTGGTCATCGGCTGGGCTCCGGGACGTCCAGCTCCTCAACGGTGCGCTCGGCAAGCAGCGGCACAAGCTGGTCGAGGACGATTGTTTGGAAGTGCGGTGTAGCCCTGTGAGCAGCCACCGCCTCGCGTGAGACGTATCGCTCCAGCAGGACGTAGCGATTGGGGTCGTCAGCGCTGCGAAACGCCTCAAAGGCAAGGTTTCCTGCCTCCTGCCGTGAGGCTGCCACGAGTTCCCCAACGAGCCTGAGAACAGTCTCGTCCGTGCCCGGCTTCATCGTGTGGCGGGCGATCAATTGGACTTCCGGCATGCTCGTGTTCCTTCTTCTTCGTCGAACAGTTCAACGTCGCGTCGGAGGTAATCAGGCTGCTCGCCGCCAGCGCCCCGGTTGCGTTCTGCGAGCCGCAGCCGCGGTCGTAGCGCGAGACGCCGCTTCCCAGATCCGTCATGACATGGGCGTGATGGGTTGGCAAACCCAGTTTTGTGTAGACACTAACGAACCATGAGAGCCGAGGCGTACCTCGGACATCCGAGTAGTGCCGGCTCGGCCCGCTGTGGTGCTCGCCACGCATCAGCTATGGCGGTAAATCACCAGCGATGTCTTCACCGGAGACCAGGATGCACCGAGACATGTGCGACACATGCCCCGAGACATGTGCGACAGGTGCCCCGAGACATCACACGATGCCCCCGGTAGGAATCGAACCTACATCCCACGCTTAGGAGGCGTGTGCTCTATCCATTGAGCTACGAGGGCTTGGGGTCCGCGCCGGCGGACCCGGGTGGTCTGCTGCAGAGACCAGGGTAACTTGAACGCCGTATGACGGCGCTGCGAAACACGATCGTGACGATGATGGCGGTGCTCGTGAGCTTCTTCGTCGCGTTGGCGATCAAGGAGGCCGCGGGACTGGATGCCAGCGTGATGGTAATGGCGGTGGCCGTGGCGCTGACCAATGCCCGACGACATTACGGCCAGGACGGCCGTGAGCGCGTCCAAACGGTGGTCTTGTTTGCTGTCATCGCCGGACTCGCGAGCCTGGTCGGCCGGCTCATGTGGGAGACGCCCTGGGTGGGGGACACGCTGTTCACGTTGGCGCTGTCGGGCGCGATCTGGGCGCGGCGGTTCGGGCCGCGCTGGTCACGGATCGGATCGCTGATCGCGCTGCCGTTCATCGCTGTGCTTGTGACTCCGGTAGCGCCCTTGGGCGACAGCGCCGCTCACACCACCATCTGGACGATCGTGATCTCCGGGGTTGTGGTGCTGATCGTCAACGTGACCCAGTACGTCGCCCAGCGGCTGGAGTTCGTCGCTGCGCCCACCGCACCCTTGCGCCAGCCGCGGGCGCGGCCGACGCGCTCTGGAGTGCTTCCCGCGAGCACCAGAATGGCGCTACAGATGGCGGTCGGGCTCGGGCTCGCGTTCTTCCTCGGTCGCGAGCTCTGGCCGCTGCACTGGAGCTGGGTGGTGCTGACCGCCTACATCGTTGCCAGCGGAAACCGCGGCCGCGG
This sequence comes from uncultured Actinomycetota bacterium, assembly GCA_963737115.1. Classification (GTDB taxonomy): domain Bacteria; phylum Actinomycetota; class Thermoleophilia; order Solirubrobacterales; family Solirubrobacteraceae; genus Palsa-465. Next base: position 155,021 of record CAVTRM010000010.1, on the reverse strand, counting down.
CGACGTGCTGCACAAGAGTGGCCTGCGCATCGCCGGAGCAGTCGGCGGGGCCGTCGTCGCCACGCTTGTCGCCGGTCGCTTCAGCCCAGGCGACAACTGGGCGCTGGTGCTGATCTTCGCGATCATGGGGTTGGCCGTCTGGCTGCGCGAACGCAGCTACGCCTACTGGGCCGCCGGCGTCACCGCGATGCTCTCGCTCCTGTACGGGTATCTGGGTGTCACCGGCAATCACCTGATCCTCGAACGCGTCGCCGGGATCGTGCTGGGCGCAGCGATCGCGGTCGGCTGTGCGTGGTTCATCCTCCCGGTCAAGAGCGGTGACGTGCTGCGCCGCCGCTTCGCCGACGCACTGGCAGCGCTCACCGACTGGCTAACGGCGGCACGGCGCGTCGATCTCGAGCAACTGCAAGCTGAGCGGGAGCGATTTGATCACGCTGTATCACTGCTGGAGCAGCTGTCGCCGAGCTTCAGTATGCATCGCACACTTGCGCGGATTCGGCTTGCGCCGAGCCGCGGAGCCGCTCGGCACGGCCTCATCGACGGCGTTGTCGACTGTCGTGACGCTACCGACCTGATCACCGATGCGGCGCTCGCGGAGCCCGACGTATTGCGTTCTGCGGAGCTGCGGCAGACGCTCGAGTCCTGGCAGCAGGCGGTCGTCGCCACCCGCCGCAGCCTACGACGTAAGGGGGCGCGACTGAATTAGTGGCTGGATTTGGCGAGTGGCTGGGCGTGGCTGGGAAGACCGTCCCGCAAGGCAGGTACCTGGTGTACCTGCCGCGAGGCGGGCGCACCCAGCCGCGTCCAGACGCCGACAAAGACGTCAGTAATTCTGGCGCGACCCCTGAGCCTCAGGAGTCGTCGTCTTCGACGTAGAGCGATTCCGACGCGAGCCGGTTCCCGCGTCCGCCCCAGAGCTTGACCTCGAGGAAGTCCTCACGGTAGTTGTCGGCCGCGATCAGCGTGAAGCGCTCCTCGACCAGCGTGCACTGGTCGACCGCGAGATCGGCGAGCTCGGCGGTCACGATCACCCCGCCCGGGACGAGCGGCGTACCCCAGATCAGCGTCATCTCAGCGGTACTGCCGTTCTCGCCGCGCCAGTAGTCGATCGTCTCCTCGTTGAGGTCGAGCTTCCAGTCGGGATTGTTCTCGGCCACGTCGCCGGTGTAGTCGGCGAACGACAGGAACTCGCCCGGCTCCTCGCCGTCGATATAGGACACGTATCCATACAGCTCAAACCCTGTGCTGGTACGCGCCGTTGCCGGGACGAATGTGCGGCCGCAGTAGGTGCGGTCCGGGAACCAGCGGATGTCATTGGCCTCGCCGAGGTCTTCATCCGGCGCGTCGATCTTGCCGGCGGCCTCGACAAAGTGCTCACGCAAGAGCTCGTCGCGGCGGCCGTAGGGCAGTGAATCCTGCGGCGGCTCGGCCGCGAAGCTGATTACAAAACGGTCTGTAGGCGGCATATCCCGCTGGACCATAGCGAGGTGTGGCGCTACGGCCGTGGTGAGGGCAGGTGGCCGGCAAGCCACTCGCCCTCTTCCCGTTTCCAGATTGGTGCGCGAGTCTTCAGTTCGTCGATCAGCTCGCGGGCGCCGGCGAAGGCTTCGGCGCGATGCGCGGCGGACACAGCGATCACCACGGAGGCCTCAGAGAGTTTGACGGTGCCGTAGCGGTGCATCACCGCGACTCTGAGGAGGCCGTGACGCAGCACCGCCGCTTTCGCGATCTCGGTGATCTCCTGCTGCGCCATCTCTGTGTATGCCTCGTATTCGAGCGCCGGAACCTCGCGCGTGATTCCGATGAAGGTCACGACGGCGCCGACGCGAGGGTCGATCACTGACTCCGTCAGCTGCGCCTGGTCGAGTGGCTCGCGGGTCAGTTCGACGCGGATCGTCGGCCTGCCTGCAACATCGTCGCCACCACCCGAGACCGGCGGAATCAGCGCGACTTCGTCACCGGGATTAACGACCGTGGACCGGTCGGCGTACTCACGGTTCACGGCAACCACCAGTGCCGTGTCCGCGTCGACCCATGGGAACGCCTCCAGCAATTTGGCGACGGTGGCGCCATTCGGCAGCTCGAGAATGACCTCGTCGGTGCCGGCGAGCGTTTTCAGGCCGCCGAAGATTTTGATCGTCGTTTGCATGAAGTGGTGCGTTCGGAGCTGTGGATCTCGCTATTGGAGGACTATTGCCGCTCAGCTCAAACTTACAGTTGTCCGGTCTGTACGAGACGATGTCTTTAGTTTTTACATATGGTCGCCGACAATCGCTAGTGTCCCGACCTGCTCTGTTCCAGAATTCCTTGAGGGAGGAAAGTTGAGCGTTTCAAATAACGCTCCAGCTGTTGATCTGAACGTGGATGGACTCGACCGAAAGGTCGGCTTCATCGGGTTGCTGTGGTCGTCAGAAACGTCTTTGATCGGTTCTGGCTGGCTGTTCGGCGCACTCACGGCGGTGCTCATCGCAGGCCCGTCGGCGATCTTCGGCTGGATTCTCGCCACCATTATCATCGCCCTGCTGGCGTTGGTGCACGCCGAACTCGGCGGGTTGTTCCCTGTTACGGGCGGTACCAGCCGCTTCCCGCATTACGCATTCGGCAGCTTCGCCGGAGCGACCTTTGGTTGGGCCTCATATCTGCAGGCGGCCACGGTTGCCCCGATCGAGGTCTTGGCCACGGTTCAGTACATGTCCAGCTTCAGCTGGGGCAAGGGCTGGTATGTGTCCCAGACCACCGGTCCGGGAACCCTGTCAACTGACGGAATTCTGATCGCGATCGCGCTGATGATCTTCTTCGTGGTCGTGAACCTGATGGGTATCGCGTGGTTCGCGCGAATCAACAACGTGATCACGGTCTGGAAGGTCGCGATCCCGGTGATCACCGTCGATCATCCTGCTCGCGGCGCACTTCCACAGCAACAACTTCGGGGCCCATGCCGGCGGCTTCTGGTCTCACTACGTCTGGAACAGCGCCGGCGGCGTCTTCGTACACGCAAGTCCGATAAAGACAATATTGTTAACCCTCCCAGCAGGCATAGTCTTCTCCCTGCTGGGGTTCGAACAGGCCGTGCAGCTCGCCGGTGAGGCAGCAAACCCCCAGCGGGACGTTGCCCGCGCGGTGATCCTCTCACTGGTCATCGGTGCGACGCTCTACATCCTGATCCAGATCGCCTTCATCGGCGCGATGGACCCGCATCTGCTGTACACCGAAGTGTTCAAGGGACAGCGTGGCTGGCTTGCGCTGCAGAGCTCAAACCCAGCGGCATGGGTGCAGAAGGTCAACTCTGGTCCGTTCTTCGCAGTGGCGTCGCTGGCCGGCATCAGTTGGTTGGCGTCAATTCTGCGAGTGGACGCGATCGTCTCTCCAGGCGGTACGGGATTGACGTACACGACGTCCAGCTCGCGCCTGAGCTATGGCCTGTCTCGTAACGGCTTCATTCCCTCGATCTTCGAGCGCGTGAACCCGCGGACGAAGGTGCCGGTGGCAAGCGTCATCCTGGCCGCGGTGGTGGGGCTCCTATTCCTGCTTCCGTTCCCAAGCTGGGCAGCGCTGGTGAACGTGGTGACCTCAGCTTCGGTGCTGATGTACGCCGCGGCCCCGCTGGCGCTCGCGGCTCTGCGCCGGCAGAAGCCGGAGTTGCCGCGTCCGTACCGCGTGCCGGCAGCGAATGTGATCGCCCCGCTCGCGTTCATCGGAGCGACGATGATCATCTTGTTCTCGGGGTGGTCGACGTATACGACGCTGATGGTTGCGGTGCTGCTCGGCTATCTGCTGATCTGGATCTCGTACGCGTTCAAGGCGAACCCGAACGCACAGGCGATGGACTGGAGCTCGGCTCCCTGGATCGCTGGGTACTTCCTCGGTCTGCTGGTGATCCAGTACTTCGGCGCCTTCGGCGCCGGCGGCATCATCGGCGGTATCGGGTTCTTCAAGAACGTACTCAGCCAGGGTGGTAACGACGACCTGACGCTTGGCGGCACGCTCGCCGCCGGAGCGGTCTGGGCGCTCGTCATCTACTACTGGGCGGTACATACGCGGCTCCCAACCTCGAAGGTGGACGAGCTGGTTGAAGATGTCTATCCGAGCGCCGGAGGCGGACACTAAGTAACAAGTCCTTAGGGGCGCAGTTCTTCCGGGGTGGCGGCCATCGGCCGCCACCCCGGTTGTCGTTAAGCCCGGTGTGAGAGCGCCTGATTTCGCGGCCCTGTCTATGGTTCGGGCTGCAAACTCTCGATCTCCTCTCTCATATGCTTCTACCCGCAATTATGTTCTGGCAAGTAGTCCTTGCGATCCACATCCTCGTCGTGATCGCCTGCTTCGGAGTGCTTGTCGCCTATCCCGTAATCATGCTGGCCGCTGATCGCGTGGACCCACGAACGATCCCGGCGCTGCATCGCGTGCGCATCATCATTGCCCGCAGTCTGGTGAACCCCGGCCTGCTCGTCGTCGCTGCCGCGGGCATCTATCTGGCGGCCGACCTGCATCAATTCAGCGAGTTCTACGTGCAATGGGGCATCGCCGCAGTGGTGGTTCTCGGAGCGCTTGAAGGAATGTCAATCATCCGCTCCTCCAAGCATCTGGCCGAGCTCTCGCAGCGCGACGTTGACGCAGCCGGCAGCGGCGAGGTCAAGTGGAGCCAGGAGTACAAGAGCGCCCGCGGCCGCTACGACCAGATTTCGATGCTGATGGCTGCGATCGTGCTGGTCACCGCGTTCTTGATGACCGTCAACTAGCGACCTGCGGGGGCGCCCACTCGTCCACCCGGGCGCGCACCCGATCCCGACGCGCCCACTCGTCCATCCGGGCGCGCACCCGACCGCGAAGCGCCGGCGCGTGCACGCGGGCGCCCACCCGCAGGAACCGGTCCAGGCCGGGCGAATCCTCTACTCACGGGGCGGCTCGATCCACACAGCACCGTTGCCTGGGAGGGCCTTGCAACACGTGCGGCGCGGTGCGGATCGAGCCGTGACCTGTCCCACCTGTCGCGCCTGTCACACCGGTCTTGAATCCAATCCGTAGACTCGGCCGTCTATGCGAGAAAAGGCACCTGAGACCTACGCCGAGCGGGCGGCCCAGCTTGAGGATCTGCGCGAGCACGCGATCCATAATGCGGGGCAGGCGGCGGTTGATAAGCAGCACGCTAAGGGCAAGTTCACGGCGCGTGAGCGGATTGCGAAGCTGTTGGACCCCGGTTCGTTCCAGGAACTCGATGTGTTTGTGCGCCACCGCACGACCGACTTCGAGATGGACAAGAACCGCCCCTATGGCGACGCTGTCGTGATCGGGCACGGCACGATCGATGGTCGGCGAGTGTGTGTTTTCTCGCAGGACTTCACCGTGTTCGGTGGGTCTTTGGGTGAGGTCATGAGCGAGAAGATGTGCAAGGTCATGGACCTGGCCGAGAAGATCGGCTGCCCGGTGATCGGGATCAACGACTCGGGTGGCGCTCGTATCCAGGAGGGCGTGGTCGCGCTCGGCGGCTACGGCGAGGTGTTCATGCGCAACGTGCGCGCCTCGGGAGTGATCCCGCAGATCAGTTTGATCATGGGCCCGTGCGCGGGTGGCGCGGTGTACTCGCCGGCGATCACCGACTTCATCTTTATGGTCAAGCAGACCAGCCACATGTTCATCACGGGCCCCGAGGTGATCAAGACTGTCACCGGTGAGGATGTCGGGTTCGAAGAGCTCGGCGGCGCGATCGCGCATAACGCCAAGTCCGGAGTCGCGCACTTCGCCTCTGAGGATGAGGACCACTGTCTTGAGGATGCGCGCTACCTGCTGAGCTTCCTGCCGCAGAACAACCTTGAGATCCCGCCGCGCGTCGCGCCGAGCGATGATCCGTTGCGGGCGGCGCCGGAGCTTGACGCGATCATTCCCGATAACCCCAACAAGCCTTACGACATGCGTGACGTGATCCGCTATGTCGTCGACGACGGCGAGTTCTTCGAGGTTCAGGAGCTGTACGCGCGCAACATCATCTGCGGGTTCGCGCGCATGGATGGGTACTCGATCGGGCTGGTCGGAAACCAGCCCGCGGCGCTCGCCGGGGTGCTCGATATCGAGTCCTCGGAGAAGGCGGCCAGGTTCATCCGTACGTGTGATGCGTTCAATGTTCCGATCCTGACCTTCTGCGACGTCCCCGGGTTTTTGCCCGGCACCGCGCAGGAGTGGGAGGGGATTATCCGCCACGGCGCGAAGTTGCTCTACGCCTATGCGGAGGCGACGGTCCCGAAGATCACCGTCATCACCCGCAAGTCCTACGGCGGCGCCTACGACGTGATGGGCTCCAAGCACCTCGGTGCCGACATGAACTTCGCCTGGCCGACGGCCGAGGTAGCGGTGATGGGTGCCGAGGGCGCGGTGAACATCGTCTACCGCCGCGACATCGCCGCTTCACCGACGCCGGAGGAGCGCCGCGCGGCACTGATCGACGACTACAAGGCGCACTTCGCGAACCCGTATATCGCGGCTGAGCGTGGCTACATCGACGACGTGATCATTCCCTCGGAGACCCGTCACAAGGTGATCGACGCGCTGCACATGCTGCAGACCAAGCGCCAGCCGGGGCCCCGCCGCAAGCACGGCAACATCCCGCTCTAGGGCCCGGCTGCCCGACGGGCTCCAGCGACCACCACATTCAGCGCTGACCGGATGCACCGGGCTGGGACGGCCCTGGCTATGGTGAAGCGATGATGGTTTCCGTCGGCATGGCGATCCTGGCTACCGCATTTGGCATGCCCGCGATGACCTCCGGCCCCTCGCCGGCGCAGACCAACGCGCGGGCGGTGGGACAGATGATCATCGCCGGATACGAGGGGCCGACTCCGCCGCAGGCACTGCTCACCGCTATCCGTCAGGGCCAAGTCGGGTCGGTGATCTTGATGGGCGATAACACTGCCGGCAGCGTCACGGTCACGGAGGCCGCTGCGACGAAGATGCAGGCCGCCGCGCGAGCAGGCGGAAACCCCGGGCTGCTGATCATGACCGACCAAGAGGGTGGCGAGGTCGAGCGTCTACCGGGCCCGCCGGCTTACCCCGCGGACAAGATGTCGAACCCGATGGTGGCGCGTTTGCAGGGGCTCGAAACCGGCGAGATGCTGAAGGGCGCCGGCGTCAACGTTGATCTCGCCCCGGTCTCCGATGTGTCCGCGGTCGACGGCTTCATGACCCAGGAGCAGCGCACCTTCGGCAGCAACGCCACGACTGTGGCGGACGCCGCGTGTGCCTTCGCGGCCGGTTTGAAGAGCGGCGGGGTCGCCTACACGCTGAAGCACTTTCCCGGCCTCGGAGACGCGATCAACAGCACCGACGTGCAGCCCGTTGCGATCAATCAATCAAGCTCGACGATCTACAAGGACGACGCCGCATACCGCCGCTGCGGACACGGACCGACCTCGCTGGTGATGGTCTCGAGCGCGTCGTATTCGCACCTCACAGGCTCACTGCCCGCGGTCATGTCACCGACGATCTACAACACGGTCATACCGGCCGACGGCATCGATGCGGTGACCGTCAGCGACGCGATCGACAGCGGGGCCCTGAACGCGTGGAGTCACCCCGCACGACGCGCCGCCGCCGCCGGCGTCGACATGCTCATGTACCCGGGGTCGACGTCGAAGGCGATCGGCACCTATCGCGCTTTGCTCACGGATGTGAACTCGGGATCGCTCGGCGCCAGCCGAGTGCAGCAGGCCGCCCGCGCGGTGCTGGCGCTGAAACAGAACCTCGGGCTGAGTCCGCTCAAGCCGACGCTGCTGAGCTCGGTCGGCGGGCGCAGCTGACCGCGCCGCTGAACATCCCGGTACGCTCACCGAGATGAACCGCCGTCCTCAAATCGAGCTGATCGCGCCCGGCGCCTCACCCGAGGAAGCCGCGGCCGTGGTGGCCGCGCTCGAGCAGTTCATGCGCGATACGGCTCCGGTTCCGGTCGTCGAGGAGCCGAAGCTGGACACGTGGAAGCAATACGCGCTGCATGAAGGCGTGACGCGCCAGCCGGAGCCTCCGGCGCCCTGGGAACGCTGACACCGGCATCAGCCGCCAATCGAGCACCCTAGCCGACTGCGCCACTCGAGCACCCCAGGCCGACCGCGTCATTGGAGCCGCCCAGCAACGCGCTCCGTTCAGGCGCGCGACTGGCGTCGGCCGTCGACCTGGGCAGCCGGTAAACCTGAAACTCCTATAAGCCGGTCGGGTTTTGGTAGATTAACGGTTCGGCCAGTTCGACCCAGCTCGAAGCCCGGCCGAAACAGGGCGCCTTAGGCGTCCGACGCAACCCCACTTTTCCAACGAACCAACCGCCCCAACCAGCTAGTAGAGGAACGTTATGGCGCAGGCTCCGATCGACACAGAGACCGAAACCCAGACCAGGACCCAGGATTCGGGCATGCAGGCGGGGGAGCACAGCAGGGTCGCGAAGCAGGGTTCGCTGGAGAATCCGGAAGTTCTCGTCAACGTACCGGGACATGTCATCCCGATCCTCCAGCACGAGTTCGACGACTTCAGCACCGAGGCCAAGGACTTCCTCGACGGCAAGACCGAAGAGGACGAGTTCATCAAGTTCCGGTTGCGCCAGGGCGTCTACGGACAGCGTCAGCCCGGGGTTCAGATGGTGCGCGTGAAGCTCCCGATGGGCGGCGTCACCCCGGAGCAACTGGAAGCGTTTGCATCCGTCTCCGAGACCTACGCACCACTGCGCAAGGCCCACATCACCACCCGTCAGTGCTTCCAGATTCACCACATCCCGCTGGATCAGGTCACGGACATGCTGCGCGAGATCTCCGAGTCCGGCCTCTCCAGTCGCGAAGGCTGCGGCAACACCGTGCGCAACGTGACCGGCGATCCACGTGCCGGGCTGCTCGAAGACGAACTGTTTGACATCACCCCGTACGCGGGCGCGTACGTGCGTTACTTCGTGCGTCACCCGACCACGCAGCTGATGCCACGCAAGATCAAGACCGCGTTCACCGCGACTGATCAGGACAACGCGATCACCCAGATTCACGACATCGCGTTCACGCCGCGCGTCAACGATCAGGGCGTGCGCGGAGTCGAGATCCGCGTCGGCGGCGGTACCAGCATCATGCCGCGCCTGGCGCCCGTGCTCTACGAGTTCGTCGAGCTCGACAACGGCGACTACCTGAAGGTGGCCGAGGCCGTCTTCCGGATCTTTGACCGTCAAGACTTCCTGCGCGTGAACCGTGCCCGCGCCCGCATCAAGGTGCTGGTCGACAAGATCGGCATGGACGCGTTCCGTGAGCTCGTCGACGACGAACTCGCACAGGACTGGGTCAACGAGCGCGACTTCGACCCAGAGCCGCTGCTGATGATCATCGACGAGCAGGCGAATGCGCCCGTCAAGCCGCTCAGCTCGGCGGAGCCCAACGGCGACAAGCGCGAATTCGACAAGTTCCTGGCGACCAACGTGCAGCCGCAGAAGCAGAAGGGCTTCTCGACGGTCGCGATCAAGGTCGACCGCGGCGATCTCACGCCCGAGCAGCTGCGTGCCCTGGCTGCGATCATGCGCGAATACAGCGGCGGCTGGGCCCGCACGACCGTTCAGCAGAATCTGGTGCTGCGCTGGGTCCGAGACGAGTCCGTCTACGAGGTCTGGAAGGCGCTGCAGCCGCTCGGCCTCGCCGATCACGGCGTGAACGAGATCACCGACGTGGTCAGCTGCCCCGGAACTGACTCCTGCAAGCTCGGGATCACGAGCTCGATGGGTCTCAACCGTGCCGTGCGCGAGCGCCTGATCAGTCTTGATCTCGACGATGAGCTGACGCGCCGGATCCACGTGAAGATGAGCGGTTGCCCCAACGGCTGCTCGCAGCATCATCTGGCGAACATGGGTTTCTACGGCGCGTCGATCAAGGTTGGCGAGCATACGATCCCGGCCTACATCCCGCACATTGCCGGCTCCTACGAGAACGGCGACGTGAAGTTCGGTCAGCGGCTGAAGGTGCGGCTTCCCGCCAAGCGCGTACCGGATGCGGTTGAGCGTTGGGTCCGCTACTACGAGGCCGAGCGCTCCGACGGTGAGGAGTTCAACGAGTTTGCCGCGCGGGTCGGTACCGGCGCCTTTGAGCAGCAGATCAAGGACATTGCGATACCGGTCGAGTTCAACCTCGAAAACATGAATTACTTCATCGACTGGACCAAGAATGTGCCCTTCCAGGTCGAGCGCGGCGAAGGCGAGTGCGCGGTCTGATCGAGGCCTGTTTTCGCTGCTACTGGCCCGCAAGCCAGTAGCAGCGGCAAAGCCCTGCAAAGTACGGCCTTACGCAGGTCTTACGCCGCCCTTTACGGAGGGCATACGCCGTGAAAACCATCCTCTATCACGCCCGCTAGGCTGGAGGTAACAGTGACGACTGCATCCCATGATCTTGAGTCGGCCACCGCGCAGGAAGTGCTGCGCTACGGGGTCGAGAATTTCCATCCGAAGCTGAAGACCGCGTGCTCCTTCCAGAAGGAGGAGTCGGTGCTCGCGCACATGCTCAGCGAGATCACCCCAGACGCGAAGCTGTTCGTGATCGACACCGGCGTGCTGTTCCCGGAGACGCTCGCGACCTGGAAGCTGTTCGAGGACCGCTTCGGGCTCGACATCCAGGTGATCGACGCATCCAGCCCGGGAGCTCCTTGGACCAAGCAGAACTGCTGCGGCCAGGCCAAGGTGGACGGACTCGAGCAGGCGCTCAGCGACGCGTCGGCATGGGTCACCGGAATCCGCCGTGAGCAGTCGCCGACTCGCGCCGACGCGAAGAAGTTCGAGCAGGACGAGAAGCGCGGCATCTGGAAGCTGAACCCGCTGGCCGACTGGACCGACAAGGAAGTCTGGCGCTACATCTTCGAACACGATCTTCCCTACAACCCGCTCCACGATCAGGGCTACGAGTCAATCGGCTGCGCTCCCTGCACGCTGCCCGGCTCCGGGCGCGAAGGGCGCTGGGCGGGCGAGGACAAAACCGAGTGCGGCCTGCACATCTAGGCCGCCGACCGAGGAAACCATGACCCCCGTAGACGATCCGGCAGCGACGCATTACGAGCTGTCACACCTCCAGACGCTCGAGGCGGAGTCGATCTTCATCTTCCGTGAGGTCGCAGCACAGTTCGAGCGGCCGGTGCTGCTGTTCAGTGGCGGCAAGGACTCGATCGTGCTGATGCGGCTCGCGGAGAAGGCCTTCCGCCCGGGCAAGTTCCCGTTCCCGGTGATGCACGTCGACACCGGCCACAACTTCCCGGAGGTGATCGAGTTCCGCGACCGGCTCGTGGATCAGCTCGGGGAGCGCCTGATCGTCGCCTCAGTGCAGGACTCGATCGACGCCGGTCGTGTACGCGAAGAGACCGGACCGCGCGCTTCGCGCAACCGTCTGCAGACCACGACGCTGCTCGACGCGATCGCGGAGCACGGGTTCGACGCCGCGTTCGGCGGCGCCCGCCGCGACGAGGAGAAGGCGCGTGCCAAGGAGCGCGTGTTCAGCTTCCGCGACGATTTTGGTCAGTGGGATCCAAAGAAGCAGCGCCCCGAGCTGTGGTCGCTCTACAACGGGCAGATCCGCAAGGGCGAGGGCGTGCGGGCGTTTCCGATCTCCAACTGGACCGAGATGGATGTCTGGCAGTACATCGACCAGGAGCAGCTGGAGCTGCCACACATCTACTTCAGCCACGAGCGTGAGGTGTTCCAGCGCGACAACATGCTGTACGCGATGAACCCCTACATCGAGCTGATGGATGGCGAGGAGCCGTTCACCGAGTCGGTGCGCTACCGCACCGTCGGTGACATGACCTGCACGGGCGCCGTCCGTTCAACTGCAGCGACCCTGGAGCAGGTCGTGACCGAGATTGCCGCCACGCGCATCACCGAACGCGGGGAGACCCGCGCCGACGATCGAGTCTCCGAGGCTGCGATGGAAGACCGCAAACGCGAGGGTTATTTCTAGTGAGTGGTACCAGTGAGCTGCTGCGGATTGCGACAGCCGGCTCCGTAGATGACGGCAAGTCGACCCTCATCGGGCGACTCATGTATGACACCAAGTCGATCGCGCAGGACCAGCTGGAGGCCGTTCAGGAAACCTCGGCGCGCCGCGGCGACGGCTATCTGAACCTGGCGCTGCTGACCGACGGCCTGCGTGCCGAGCGCGAGCAGGGGATCACGATCGACGTCGCCTACCGCTACTTCAACACCGGCTCAGCCGCCGGCGTGAAGGACTTCCCCGGGATCGCGAACGGCAACAACGGCTCCGCTCCCCCCACGGGCTACGACGCACGTCCGGGGCGCAAGTTCATCATCGCCGACACCCCCGGCCACGAGCAGTACACGCGCAACATGGTCACCGGCGCTTCTACCGCCGACCTCTCGATCGTGCTGATCGACGCCCGCAACGGCGTCGTGGAGCAGACCCGCAGACACGCGTACATCAACTCGCTTTTGCGGATTCCGCACATGGTCGTCGCGATCAACAAGATGGACCTGGTCGACTTCAGCGAGGACATCTACAACGAGATCGTCGACGAGATGACCGACTGGGCCGCGCGGCTGTCGATCCAGGACGTGGTGTTCATCCCGATCTCGGCGCTGGCCGGCGACAACGTGGTGGATCGCTCGGCCAACATGCCCTGGTACCAGGGGCCGTCGCTGCTCTACCACCTCGAGCACGTGGTGATTGCCACCGACCGCAACCTCACCGACATCCGTTTCCCGGTGCAGTGGGTGATCCGTCCAATGAGCGACGAGCATCACGACTACCGCGGTTACGCCGGTCAGATCTCCGCTGGGGAAATCCGCCCCGGCAAGGACGTGATGGTGCTCCCGAGCGGTCGCAAGACCAAGATCAAGGCGATTGACGCCTTTGAGGAAGAACTCGAAGTGGCGTTCCCATCGATGTCGGTCGCGATCCGACTCGAGGACGACATTGACATCTCCCGCGGCGACATGATCGTCGACCTCGAGGAGGCGCCGACAGTTGCCCGCGAAATCGAGGCAATGGTTTGCTGGATGAGCGAAACACCGATGAGCGTCGGTGGCCGCTACGCGATCAAGCACACGACCCGCTCAGCCCGCGCGATCATCGACAAGATCGAGTGGGTAGTGGACGTGAAAACGCTCGACCGTGACCAGGAGGCGACCGAGCTGCAGCTGAACGAGATCGGGCGCCTGCACCTGCGGACCTCAACCCCGCTGGTGATCGACCCGTACGCACGCAACCGCACCACCGGCAGTTTCATCCTGATCGACGAGTCCAACGGCGACACCGTCGCCGCGGGCATGATTCGCTCAGCTCGCTAGTTCGTCGTCTTTCTGAGGCCGGGCTGGACCGGCCCTGATCGCTGGTTTGCGTCATGCTCATGGATGTGAGCGACACGTTTTCACTGCTGCTTGGGAACTGGTCGCTGAGACGCGAGCTCGACGACCGGATCAGCGGGCACCGCGGGGTCTTTGAGGGCGTCGCAACCGTCATCTTGGATCCCGAGGATCCGAGCGTGGCTGCGTACGAGGAGTGTGGACGAGTTGAATTCGGATCGCATAGTGGTCCCAGCCATCGGGCCTTGAAGCTGACCCGTCTTCCCGATGGTGCGGTCGCGGTGTGGTTCGCCGACGGACGTCCATTCTTCGAGCTCGATCTGAGCTGCGGCAACGCCGAGGCTCTGCATCCGTGCCACGCCGACGACTATCGGCTCGCGTTCGAGCTGCACTCCGACGAGCTGATTGTGGAGCGCTGGCAGGTGCGCGGGCCGAACAAGGACTACGACGCCGAGACCGTCTGGCGCCGCGCGCACAGGTAGTTTTTCGCTCCGGCCGAGACGGCCGGCGTTATGCTCGTTCGATGGACCTCGGAGACCCGATCGCATATCGAGCATTGGCGGAGCGGACTGCGGTCTACAGCTCAGACGAGCAGCAGATCGGCACCGTCACGCACGTACTCGCGGACGAGTCCGAAGATGTGTTCGACGGAATCATCATCGGCGAACATGCCTTCGGTTCGGGGCACCGTTTCGCCGACGCCGATGACATCGACGCCATCTACGAGCGCGGTGTGATCCTGAACCTCGACCGCGCCGCCTGCGAGCAGCTGCCGGAGCCGACCGAGAACCCCGCGGTCATGCGCGACGACCCGGCCGAGTCCGCGTCGGAGTTCCGCCACCACAAGCTGCGACGCGCCTGGGACATCATCTCGGGCAAGACCTGAGCGGCACCCCGAGCGCCGGCGGGCGCGTTGTCGGCAAGCGCCGACGGCGACTTCGGTGGGCCGCACCTGAACCCAGGCCCGGCCCACCGATTTCAGCCCTTCAGCTTCTCGATCAGTGTTTCTTGAGTACCCGTGGGTTCCCATAGTCCGCCCGCCATACAGCTGCTCGCGCGGCTGCAGGAGATCGCCAGGAACCCGCTCGGCTTGTTGTTCGGGTTCGCGCTGCCGACCACCGACCAGCGCTTGCCGTTCCAATGCACGGCGTCGGTGGAGCGGTCCTTTGAGGTCGGGTTCGGACCACCAAAGGCGTACGCGCCGCCCTCGCCGGCGGCCCAGCAATTCGTCGACGAAGTGCAACTGATCCCATACAGCGAGTTGTAGGGAACTTTCAGATGCGTTGGGTCGGGTGAAGCGAAGGTCTTGAAGCGCTTGCCGTTGTAGACCTCGGTGAGCGTACGGATCGCGCCCCCGGTCTTCGCGTCGCTCTCTCCGGCGGCAACGCAATGCTTGGCGCTCACGCACGAGACCGCCCACAGGTCGCCAATCGTCTTGCTCGGTGTGCTGCCGCCGGTGATCACCGAGAAGCCCTTGCCGGTAGAGCGCTCGGTCAGGGTGCCGAGCGTGTCGCCGCCGACCGCGACGCAACTGCCTGCACGGCAACTGATCCCGTTGACCTGGTCATCCTGGCCCTTGGCCACCATGCTCACGGTTGCGAATGAATGGCCGGTCCAGTGCTCCGCCAGCGGCTTGCTGTTCGCGGTACCGACCGCCCAGCAGCTGCTGGAGTTCGGGCACGAAACCGCGTTGAAGCCGCTGGAGCTGCCGACGCTGCTAGTCGTCAGCCGCTTCCACGAGGAGCCGTTCCACTTCTCGGCCAGTGGCAGAAAGTCGCTGCCCTGGTCGTAGCCGCCGACCGCAACGCACATGTGGGAGCTTGTGCAGTCGACACCTTCGAACAGTGCGAAAGTCGAGCCGGCCGGAGCGGCGGGAGTTACGGACCGCCACGCGTGGCCGTTCCATGCTTCCGCCACTTCTGAGTCGCCATTGTTCGCGAATCCGACCGCAAGGCACGACGACGGTGAACTACAGCTCAACCCCTTTATCACGCCGGCGTCCGGGCTCCTGACCTGGACCCAGTGTGCTTTCGCGGCGGCCAGCGGCGCGCCCACGGCAGTCACCGCGGTCCCGTATAAACCCAACACCGCTACCAACGCTGCAGTGACTGCGAAACCGCGCAGCCAACAATATCGACCAAGATGGCGCATCCCGATCCCTCGATTCACGATGAATGTCCCTTTTCGCGCGTGGCGCGGGTGTCATCACGGCGGTGGCGCTACGGGCCACCGCCCGACCATACCGCGTGCTTTCAGCGAGTCAAGGCAGCGTTCAAGATCCGCACGCATCGCTCTACCGGAGCTGCGGCCCGTGCAGCTGAGGCGTCCCAGCCGATAGCTGGGCGGAACCACTGCCGCTAGGCTCACAACGTGACTGACGCGGTCATAAGCAATCCACCACCGAGGACCCGGCAGCAGGGCTCTCACCGCCTCCTTTGGATCGCGATGGGCGCGATGACAATCACCGCACTGGTGCTGGTCTGGGCCAGCGCCTCAATCTTCGCCGACGGCTCGTGGTACCTGGTCGGCCTCATCCGTCTCGGGCACCCGTGGCCGATCGCCGGACGCGAGGCGGTCAACTACCTGAAGGAGCTGCCGGCCTGGCTGGGGCTGAGCGCCGGCATCACCAACGTGCGCGCGCTGGCGCTGCTGCAGTCGCTCGGCTTCATCGTCGAACCGCTACTGGTCTGGTGTGCCGCGCTGTGGGCGGCCCGCCGCTCTGCTTGGCTTTCAAGCCTGGTGCTGCTCGCCGCCGCCTGCGGCTTTGCGACCTGCATGATCTTCAGCGTCAACGAGCTCAACCTCACCGTCTCGCTGCTGGCGCTGGTCGTGGTCTCGCTGGCGGACGACCGCGTCTGGAGCACCAGACGCATGGTGATCTGCCTGATCGCCGCGGCGGTGCTGGTATGGGCCTACGAGTTCATGGTCGTGTGGGGCGTGCTGCTGCTGTGGTTCGCGGTCTTGCGCAGTCGTCAGTGGCGACGGCAGGGCGATCAGCGGATGGCCACTTGCAGCCTGATCGTCGCCGCGCTTGCAGGCGCGGCGATCCTGCTGGCCGCCTACACGCTGCTGTTTCATACCAGCCCCAATACCGAGGGCTTCGGCTCGGGTTTGATCGGCAAGCCCTATACCGCAGGAACGCAGGTGGTCGCCGCCTGCCTGCTCGTGGTCGGCGCAATGGTCTGGGATCGGGGAGCTTCGGGCCGGCGCTGGGCGATGGTCCTGTACGCGGCCGCCGCCGTGCTGCTGGTGGTCCACTCGGTGTTGCTGTGGAACCAGCCGGCGGTCGCCTACACGGCTCGGTCCTGGCCGGCGGTGTTCATCATCGCGGTGCAACTCGTGCTGATCGCAGCGGCGATGCGTGCGCGGATTGCGTCCGCGTTCACGCGCTGCGGAGAGCGGCTGTTGCCGCTGGCGCTGGCCTTCTGCGTGCTGTCGATGGTCAGCCCGATCCTGTTCGCGATCGGCTTCCACAGCTACACCGGCAGCGTGCGCGACGCGATCCGGGCGCACCCCGGTCAGATGCTCGCGCCCGCGCGTGTGATCCCCGCGGACCAGCGCAAGTACCTGTGGAGCTGGGCCAACGAGTCCCAGAGCCTGATACTCAGGTCAGGTCCTCACGACGGGATCATCCGCAACGATCAGCGCAAGGGCGGCTGGCTGCCGTTCCCGACCTCCGCCGTACATCGTCAAATCGCTGACCGCTACCACTGGTAACGGGTCGCGCCGTCGCGCCCCCCTGAGCGGCGAAGCCGACCTGAGTGTCGGAGCCGCCGCGCGGCTGGCAGCGTCGAACCTCCGGGGGTCAGGGCAGCATCCACGAGCCCACGAACGTGAGCCAGCTCATCACCAGCGTGAGCGCCACGGTCACGCTCAACAACACCACGCGCTTACCGCCCGTGGTCTCGGCGCCGACCGTCGCCAGCACAGGAAAGATGCAGACCAGCATGCGCGGGTTGGGGGAGGTCTCCCCGGATGTGAACACCATCAGCGCCGCGAACACGCTGAACACGATCGCGTAGACCGGCACCGTGTCGCGCCATTTCCACAGCCGCCAGAGGCCGTAGAGCAGGAACAGCGCCCCCAGCACCGCGACCAGGTCGTTGAGGTTGAACCCCGGGCCGAGCCCCTGCATGTTCACGTGGTTTGAGAGGTCGCTGATGATGTAACCGACCCGGTGGGGGATGGCCAGCAAGCTCGTGCTCTCCTGCCAGCGAGCGTGCTGAATTCGGTATGAGGCCAGCGGCGTGCCGGTCCAGCGCCACAGGAATATCGCGAACGAGACCGCTCCCCAACCCGACAGCAGCGCCATCACGCCCGGCTTAATCAGCGCTCGCCGCTCCGCCCGAGTGGTCCAACCGTTCTGGTGGGCCTCGTAGAGGAACGCGGCGATGCACGCCGGAATCACCGCCAGCGCAATCGGCTCAACGCAGGTCGCAGCGCCGGCCAGCAGGCCGGCCAGGATCCAACGTTTGCGCGCCATCAGCAGGAATGCCCCGGCAATCAGGCTGACCGTGATCCCTTCGCTGTAGACCATCGAGAAGACGATCGTGCCGGGCCACAGCGACCAGAACACGACCGCGCGGCGCATCGGCGTCTCGCCCCACCACTCGAGCACCAGACGGCTGACTGCAAGCGTCGCGACGACCCCAAAGACCATCGAAATCAACAGCCCCGACCCGAACACGCTCAGTGCGGTCAGCTTCCAGACGGCCCACATCAACATCGGATACAGCGGCATGAAGCCGAGCGTCGAATAGGTCTCGGTGGTTGGCAGCACCGTGTGCGGATACCACTGGTAGGTGGTCCTGATGTACCAGTAACCGTCCCACTGCTGCAGCTCCTGGCCCAGGTGGTTGTGGCGGACGATCGCGTCGACAATCGCGATCAGCAGGAACAGCACTCGCGAGGCGAGGTACACCGCCAGCGGGTATCTGACCCACGGCGGGAACAGGCGTCCCAGCTTCCCGGTGTGCGGCTGGGGTTTGAGGCGCACTTGGGGTGCAACAGACACACCGCGAGTTTAGTCGCAGCGTCGAGCGCCACCGGCGGTCTGAGCCCGGCCGCAACGGGGGATCCGTGACCTTTGACGCAGACCTGATCGCTTGTGTACCGGTAGAGTCGGCCGCTACATGTTCTCGAAGATTTTGATTGCCAACCGCGGGGAGATCGCGGTCCGCATCATCCGCGCGTGCGAAGAGCTCAGCATCGCGACGGTTGCGGTTTATTCGGAGCTCGATCGCGACGCGATCCACGTACGGCGCGCGGACGAGGCCTTTCTGCTCGGGCCCGGGCCGGCGGCGGAGAGCTATCTCAACATCGACAAGATCCTTGAGGTGGTCGAGCGGTCGGGTGCCGAGGCGGTGCATCCGGGGTACGGCTTTTTGGCCGAGAACGCGAGCTTCGCGTCGGCGCTTGAGGAGCGCGGGATTGTGTTCATCGGTCCGTCCGCGTTCGCGATCGATGCGATGGGGTCTAAGACCAAGGCGCGCGAGTTGATGCAGGCGGCTGGTGTCCCGATTGTTCCGGGCACGACCGAGCCGGTCGAGAGCGTTGAGGCCGCGCGGAAGCTGATCGATGAGACGATCGGTTTCCCGGTGGCGGTGAAAGCCGCAGGCGGCGGCGGTGGCAAGGGCTTTCGCGTCGCGCTGACCGCCGATGAGTTGCAGGACGCGTTTGAGGGTGCTGCGCGCGAGGGCGAGAAGTTCTTCGGCGACGCGACCGTCTATCTGGAGCGGTATCTCCCGGACCCGAGGCATGTCGAGGTTCAGATCCTCGCCGACAAGCACGGCAACGTGATCCATCTCGGCGAGCGGGACTGTTCGTTGCAGCGCCGCCATCAAAAGCTGATCGAGGAGGCTCCGGCGCCGGCGGTCGAGGCGATCCCGGGGCTGCGCGAGCAGATCGGCAAGATCGGTACCGATGCCGCAGCCGCAGTGAACTACTCGGGCGCGGGCACGATCGAGGGCCTGTTGCAGGACGGCGAGTATTACTTCCTGGAGATGAACACGCGTGTGCAGGTGGAGCACTGCGTGACCGAGATGGTTACCGGGATCGACATCGTCAAGGAGGGCATCAAGGTCGCCGCCGGCGAGCCACTCGCCTACACGCAGGATGATGTGGTGCTCCGCGGCCACGCGATCGAGTGCCGTATCAACGCCGAGGACGCGGCCAAGAACTTCGCGCCGGCGCCGGGCAAGATCAGTGACTACCGCGAGCCGACCGGTCCGGGTACACGGGTCGACTCGGGGGTCGGTCCGAACAGCGAGATCAGCCCGATGTATGACCCGATGGTCGCGAAGCTGATCGTTTGGGACGCGGATCGCGAGCAGGCCACGAGCCGCATGGTCCGCGCATTGGGTGAGTACGAGATCGGTGAGCTGAAAACGTTGCTGCCGTTCCATACCGCGATCCTGCAAACCCCGCAATGGGCGAACGCCGAGACCTGCCGCGACTTGATCGAGGACCGCGCGTGGCTGAAGACGCTGGCTTTCCCGAAGAAGGAAAAGGCGCCCGCCGACGGCGAGGAACCCAAGACCGAGCAGGACTACACGGTCGAGGTCTCCGGCAAGCGTTTCGGTGTGAAGGTGATTGGTCCGGCATTCTCAGGCGGCGGCAGCGCCGCCGCTTCAGCGGGTGGTGGAGCCGCAACCAAGGCCCCGAAGCGCGCCGCGCGCGAGAAGTCCTCGCACGGTGCAGGCGGGGACGTGCTCGAATCACCCCTGCAGGGAACGATTTTCAAGCTCAACGTCGAGCAGGGCGCGAGCGTTGAGGAGGGCCAGCTGATCTGCGTGATCGAGGCGATGAAGATGGAGAACGAGATCACCGCCCACAAGGCCGGCGTGGTCCAGGAACTCGCAGTCGAGGTCGGGGCTTCGGTCTCCGCCGGCGACAAACTCGCGGTCATCAGCTGATCGCAATAAGCCCTGCTGGCGGTCCGAAATTGATGTAGCCTTTAGGTCCTAGGGTCACGGCACCGTGACCGGGCGCGGGTCTTGGTGTGCCACGGCCCGTAATCGAAATGAGGGACCAGAGTGAAGGCTTTTAGCAAGAAGTCGGCAGCCCGCGGCGGGCTGCTGGCCGGCGTGGCTGGCGCGGCCCTTGGAGTGGCCGGTCCGGCACTCGCGGCCGATGCCGCACCTAACGTGAACCTGACTAAGGTGCCGCTGAATTCGAGCTTCAACCAGCTGGTGCAGTCAGAGGTTGTCTCGCCCAACGGCAAGACGTTGTACATCAGCTCCGGCGGCGCGCTCGGATCCGGAGAAGGGGTCTACGCGATCAACCTAGCCCACCCATCCGCGACGCCCACGCAGATCACCGATGGCGGCAGCCCGCTGTCCGACGGAGGAGGGCTTGCGATCTCCCCCAACGGCAGGAAGCTCTACATCGGCTACGACAACATTGGCGGCTCCGGGAGCCCAACGGTGGCCTACATCGCTGACGTCGGCGGCTCCGGTGCAACCAACAACACGGTTGTGGGACAGGTAACCGACACGGCCGCACCGAGTCAGAGTGCGACCGGAATGGCCGTCTCCCCGAACGGCAGAACGCTCTACGTCGGTGAGGAAGTCGAAACCGGCTCCACTCAGACTTTTGAGATCGACTCCGCAACGCTGTCGAGCACCTCTGGCAGCGTGGTATCGAGCTACGGCGCCACCGATCTCGGGTTCGTGACTGGGCTGGCGCTCAGTCCGAACGGCAAGCTGCTGTACGCGAGCAACTTCGTCGGTCCGGCAACAGTGGAGAAGGTGTCGGGGACCTCGGTGAGCTCGCCGCGGTTGCTGCCTCAGGTCTACGGGTCGTACGATCTCGCGGTCTCACCCGACGGCCGCA
Organism: uncultured Actinomycetota bacterium; assembly: GCA_963737115.1. Taxonomy (GTDB): domain Bacteria; phylum Actinomycetota; class Thermoleophilia; order Solirubrobacterales; family Solirubrobacteraceae; genus Palsa-465. Next base: position 133,891 of record CAVTRM010000010.1, on the reverse strand, counting down.
CGCTGTACTCAACTGTGTTCAATCTGCTTGCGATCCAGGAGCAGGCCGTCACGTTCACCAAGGCCGAGATCGACACCTTCGGACTGTCGGCAAATGGCACCGCGGCGAACTTGAGCAACAGCACAGTGCTCAAGAGTCTGATGGTTCCGCTCGGGATCGCACTGTCGTCAAACGGAACCGCTGGATATGTGGCCCAGCTCACCTACAGCAGTTCAGGCAGCGGCCCCGGCGCATCTGGTGTCGATCGGTTTGCGATCAAAGCCGCAGCCAGCGCGGTCACGATCGCCGGAACGGCGAAGCTCGGTCACGCGGTCACGGCCGCCGTCAAGAGCGCTTCCGGTGCCAGCCTCAGCTACGCCTGGTACGCAAATGGCAAGGCGATCGGCGGTGCCACCAAGTCCAAGCTCGTGATCGGCGGATCACTTGCGGGCAAGAAACTCACGGTCAAGGTCACGGCCGCTGCTGTCGGTTACCACAGCGCGACGGTTACGAGCAAGGCGGTGACGGTCAAATAACGTGTCGTTGGTGGGCCGTTATGGCCCACCAAACCGCAAGAACATTCGTGCTTCACGCTCTGTTCGCCGCGTCAGTCCGGTGGTACGCTCCGCGCGTGGGCTGAACGGCCATTGGATCCTGCTGGTGCGGCCGGCGCGTGCACGGGTTCAGATTGTGCTCAAAGGAGACAAGATGGTTGGGACCAGAAGACGTGCCCTGCTGCGGGCTGCCACAGCAGGGGCTACTGCATTGGGGCTAGCGGCAGTGGTGGGCGTGGGCAGCGCGTCCGCGACGACACTGTCAGCGACTGCATTACGTGCGGCGCTGGACAGGGCCGCCGCAACAGCCCCGTCACCGGCGCTGATCACAGCGGCAGCCAGCTTCGACGCTGCTGCCACGGTACCGACGCCGAAACTCGCCCCGCTCGGGATCCCGTCCGGCGAAACCACAGAGCCGATCGCCGTTGCAGCGTCCCCGAACGGTAAGACGCTGTACGTGGCGGATGACCAGACGGGTCTATTCGCCATCAACTTGAAGGCCCCGGGGTCGCCGTGGACCGCGATCACCCAAGCCGGTGCGCCGCTGTCCGCCATCTTTGGACTGGCGGTATCACCGGACGGGCGGCATCTTTACATCACCGGATCGGCCAGCGGCGGCGGTTTCGCGGTCCTGGTTGCAGATGTCGGCGGCAGCGGCGCGACCAACAACACGGTTGTGTCGCAGATCGGGAATACCACGACGCTGGGCGGTGAGCCGACCGGCCTGGCACTCGCTTCCAACGGCAAGACGCTGTACGTGGGCGCGATCGGCCTCACGGGCTCGGTGCCTCAGGGCAGCGTTTCGACGATCCGGCTCAGCAGCCCAACTGCAGGCACGGTGATTGCAAATGACCAGAGCACCAAGCTGGTCTACGACACCGGGCTGGCGCTGAGCCCGAACGGAAAGGAGCTTTACGCCGCCAACCTGCTCGGCCCCGGAGCCTCGATGAGGGCGGGATCTACGGGCATATCGGACGTTTCGTGGCTCCCGGAACTTGACGGTGCGTTCGGTGTGGCCGTCTCCCCGGACGGCAAGACGCTCTACGCGAGCGTCAGCAACATCATCGAGATCGAGCAGGGTACGGGCACCGGTGGCAGCGAGCTCGACACCTATGCCATCAGCGGTAACGGACTGGGAGCGACGCTGCAGCAGGCAGACATCGCCTCGGGCCCGGGTGTACTGACCGGCGTCGAGCTGTCGCCAAACGGGACCGAGGGATATGCCGATTGGTTCTCGGCAACGGAGGGAACCGAAGGCGCCGGGACCAACGTTTACGACTCGACGGTCGACAAGTTCGCGATTCCCGCGGCGGCAAGCAAGGTCATGATCACCGGAACGGCCAAGGTCGGGTCGAACGTGATGGCCAAGGTCACCGGTGCCGCCGGAAGCGCGGATGCCTACGCCTGGTATGCGAACGGCAAGGCGATCAAGGGCGCGAGCAAATCCAAGCTCACGCTGACAAGCGCGGTTCGCGGTAAGACGCTGACGGTGAAAGTCACCGCGACCGCCGTCGGGTACAGCCGCGCGATGCTCAGCAGCAAGGGCATCAAGGTCAGTTAGACGGACGGAAATACGGGGTCGGTCGCCAGCGATTAACGCGGCGGTAGACCCCGTAACGAAACACAGAGAGGTAGTTTATGGGCGCACTAGCAAGAACAGCGGCAATACGCACCGCAGTCGTCGGATTGGCGGCAGCCGTGCTCGTGGCGATTACGGGCGCAACAGCAAGCGCGGCGGGGGCGCCGCCGATCAACCCGCAGGCGTTGCCGATCGCTTCGGGAGTGCTGACCGATTCGTATTCCGCTGTGGTTTCGCACAACGGCAAGACGCTTTATGTTGGCGATCTAACTGGAGTGTTCGCCTTCAATCTGGCGCATCCATCGGCGACACCGGTCGCGATCACTGCCGGCGGCAACCCGCTTAGCAGCGCCATCGGCTTGGCGTTATCTCCAAACGGCAAACGGCTCTACATCAGTGCCGCAAGCGACGTTGAGATCGCCGACGTCAGCGGCCTGAGCTCAGATCCCAACAACGACAAGGTGGTGGGACAGATCTCAGACCCGAACTCGCTGCTCCACAACCCGGCCGGCCTCGCGGTATCCGCTAACGGCAAATACCTCTACATCGGCGACGTGAGCTCGCTCGGGGGCGGGACCCCTAACGGGCAGCTGGCAGTTGCGCAGCTCACTTCGGCGGATGCGGGGCAGGTAGTCGAGGCCAAGAGCCTGACGGGGGTGTCCTACGGCCTCTCGATGGCCTTGTCACCAAACGGGAAGCTGCTGTACGTGAGCAATTGGTTCGAGGGACCCGTGGCCGTGCTGAAGGTCTCCGGACTGAATTCGTCGTTCGACACAGTGCTCAACGGCACAAAGGGTGTGTTCGGCCTCGCGGTCTCGGCCGATGGACGCACGCTCTATGGAAGCTCCACGCTTCCAAATTCCTCAAACCCAGATGAATTCAACTCCGCGGTGAAGACATTCGCCTTGACCAACGGCGGGCTGAAGTCGAAATTGGCACGCACACCATACGACGCCAGCCCGAACGCGGTGCTCGGGATGGGGCTGGCGCCAAACGGCCGCACCGGATACATCACCAACATTGACGTGAGCGGCAGCCCTGTCGGCGGCATCTCCAAGTTCGCGATTCCGCTCGCCGCAACGCGCGTCTCGATCTCGGGCCGGGCGAAGCCCGGTTCGACGGTGACTGCCAAGGTGACGGGGACGTCGAGCGGGTCGGACGCGTATACGTGGTTCGCGAACGGCAAGGCGATCAAGGGCGCGACCAAGGGCAAGCTCGTGATCGCCAAGGGCCTGGTGGGCAAGAAGTTGACGGTCAAGGTCACCGCGACCGCGGTCGGGTATTGCCGTTCGATGCTGACCAGCAAGGCGGTGAAGGTCAGTTAGACCGAGACGGGACTAGGTCGCGCGCGCGGATGTGAGGAAGTTCTCAGCGACGAGCCGGGGTTGCCAGCGGTGGTAGCCTCGGCTCTGCGCCGGAATGGTTCGGTGCGGGTTGTGTGAGTGCGAGGCCCTGTGGCCTCGAAACATCGGAGGACGACGATGGGACAGGGTGTGTGCTCGCGTGCCATCTCAAGCTCCACTTCAAAGGAGAAAGAGACATGAGGTCCAGACGACTTCAGGTGTCACGTGTGGCGGCGACAGGCACTGCGGTGCTGGGGCTGGCCGCCGTGGCCGGAGCAGGCAGCGCAAGCGCCGCAGTCCGGTCAAACCATGAAAGCGCCTTCATGAAGGCTGCGATTGGCAAGGTGGCGGCGATGAGGCGAGCCGAGGCGGGACACCTCGCCGTGGCCGCGGGCGCCGCGATGGCGCCGCCGGTGACGCTGCATTCGCTCGCGCTTCCATCGGGGGCCCCGGGAATGACCTCAGAAGTGCTGTCGCCGAACGGCAAAATGCTCTATGTTGCGACCGGAGGCCTGCTCGGCGAACTTGGCGGCGGCAGTGGGGGCGTGTACGGCATCAACCTGAGCGATCCGTCGGCATCACCAGTTCAGATCATGGACGGTGGAAGTCCGATTAGCGGCTCCGAACAGGTTGCGCTGTCGCCCAACGGCAAGACGCTGTACATCGCGGCCGCTGACACCGGCGGCTCGTCAACCAGCGGTGTGCTCGTCGCGAACGTTGGCGGGGGCACTGGGAACGACACCGTGGTGAACACCCTCGTGCCGCCCTCAGGAACGACACCGCTGATACCGCTCTCCGTCGCCGTATCGTCAAACGGCAAGCGACTGTACCTCGGCGGGCTCACTGAGGACGAGGGCAGCGGCACCCCAACCATCACCACGGGGCTTGGCACGGTCTCAATGACGAGCGCGACCGTGGGCACTCTGACCAGCATGTACACCAGCAACAAGATCGGCCTTCCCGCTGGTCTCTCGTTGAGCCCGAATGGCGACACGCTGTATGCCGCGAACGTGGTCGGAGCAGGCTCTGCGACGGCGATGCGAAACGGCAAGCCCCACTCAACGACCGCGTTGCCCGAGGTTTACGGTGCGTCTAACGTGGCCGTGTCGCCGGATGGGCGGACGCTATATGACACGACATTCAATTACCTCGGAATTGAACTCGGGTCCGAAGGGCTGCCTGGCGTGAGCTCGAACATAAATACCTTCGCGATCGGTGGCGGTGGCCACAGCGCCACGCTCGCAGGCACCAGCCTCTTCAGCGGCGAGGCTCCGACGGATGTTGTACTGAATGAGTCCGGGACGATGGGGTACGCGACTCGCGAGCTGATCAACGTCGGCGGCGGGACCACCTCGGGCGGAATCGGCAAGTTCACGGTTCCGGCGGCCGCGACCAAGGTCACGATCGACGGCAAAGCGTCCGTCGGCAGCACCGTGATGGCCAAGGTCAAGGGCGCATCAGGCGGCTCAGATTCGTACGCATGGATGGCGAACGGCAAGAAGATCAAGGGCGCAACCAAGGCGAGCCTGAAGCTCGGTTCCGCGCTCAAGGGCAAGAAGCTGTCGGTGATGGTGACGGCGACCGCGGTCGGCTACCACATGGCAACTCTCACCAGCAGTTCGGTGACGGTCAAGTAAACGCGCGCCGACCATATGAAACGGGGATTTGCTGCGTACATGGCAGCAAATCCCCGTTTGGCGTTGGCCTTGGTCGATCAGATAGGCGCCGCGCGCCCAATCAACGCCAACGCCGCATGAGCGCTCGAGCCGGATGCGCGCTACAGCCCGACGATCTTCAGCGCCTCTTTGAGGTTCTTGACCTCGGCGTCGGGCTTCTTCTGGCCTGACTCGAGCGTGTGGCCCTCGCGGTTGACCCAGATCACCGGGGTCTTGCGCTTGATGCAGGGCTCGACATCGTGGTAGTAGCTGGAGGCGATGTGCACCCAGCCCTTCTTACCGCCCATTCGGCGCTCGCACTCGGTGAAATGCGCGGTGTCGGGCTTGTAGGAGCGGACCTGCTGTGCGGTCACCACCAGATCGAAGTCGATCGGCTGACCCAGCGGGGTTTTCAGATGCCGCCGGGTCTGACCCAGCAGCTTGTCGTCGATATTCGAGATCAGGCCGATGTTGTACTTCTTCTTGGCCTTGATCAGCGCGGCGTTGGTCTCCTTGAATGCGGGCCAGCGTTGGACCGAGTCGGGCAGGAAGCCGGAGCGCGCGGGCTCCAGCGGCCAGCCGATCTGCTGTGCGATCTGCACCGCCGTGCGGCGCAGCACCTCGGCATAGAGTTCGTACGAGCCGCCCTCGATCTCGCGCACCACCTCGTGAAACGTTGGAACGAGCTCTTCGGGGTCGATTGTGAACCCGTCCTTCTCCGCTTCCTTGGTGAATGCTTCGGTAACGCCTGCATCCCAGTCGATCAGGGTGCCGTAGACGTCAAAGGTGACAAAAGTGATCGTCTTGGGAATAGCCATGGACTTTCAATGATGCCATTTTGTGTGACTTGCTGCTAATTCGCCGCCCTGCGGATCGGACCGCATACCGGACAGTTGTCACACAGCGCTCTGATCGCGCGCTGGCCAACGCCAAACCGCCCAGATTTCAATAGGCTCAAGGGAATGGATCTGCTCGAATATCAAGGCAAGCAACTGTTTGCGCGACACGGCATCCCGGTTCCCGACGGGAAGCCGGCGCGCACCGTCGAAGAGGCGGTAGAAGCTGCGGACGAGATCGGCTACCCGTGCGCGGTCAAAGCACAGGTACAGATCGGCGGCCGCGGGAAGCTCGGCGGCATCAAGATCGCCAACAATTCCGAGGAGGCGCGCGAATACGCCGGCGCGATCCTGGGGATGGACATCAAGGGTCTGACGGTCTACGAACTGTGGATCGAAGGTGCCTCACAGATCGAGTCCGAGTACTACGCGTCGGTCGTGTTCGACCGCTCTGCCAAAGCTCCGCTGGTGATGCTCTCAACCAAGGGTGGTATGGACATCGAGGCGGTAGCCGACGAGGACCCCGACGCGATCGCGCACCTGCACGTTGATCCGCTGCTCGGCTTCCAGGACTTTCACGGCCGTAAGCTCGCGTTCGAGGCCGGTGTCGATGCCGACGTCGTGCGCCCGGTCGGCGCCTTCCTCAAGCAGCTCTACAACACCTTTGTCGAGGAAGAATGCCTGCTGACCGAGGTCAACCCGCTGATCATCACCCCCGAGCGCAAGGTGCGCGCGCTCGACGCGAAGGTCACGCTTGACAACAACGCGCTCTACCGCCACCCCGAGAACAGCGACCTGCGCGACCTCTCAGCCGAGGATCCGCAGGAGCGGATGGCGGTCGAGCGTGGTCTCACCTACGTGAAGCTCGACGGCAACATCGGCATCCTCGGCAACGGCGCCGGACTTGTGATGTCGACTCTGGACGTGGTCAAGGGAGCCGGCGGCGAGCCCGCCAACTTCCTCGACGCCGGCGGCGGATCCAAGGCCGATGCGATCACCAGCGCGGTTGAGGTGATCCTCTCCGACCCCAAGGTCAAGGCCGTGCTGTTCAACATCTTCGGCGGCATCACCCGCGGCGACGAGGTTGCCAAGGGCATGATCGAGGCGTTCAAGCAGCTGAACCCGCAGGTCCCGTTCGTCGTACGGCTGGACGGCACCAACCAGGAGGAGGGGCGCGCACTGCTGAACGAGGCGGACCTCCCGAACGTGTACATCGAGGCGACCATGGACGGCGCCGCCGCGAAGGTAGTGGAGCTGGCCAAGTGAGCATCCTGATCAATCAGAACACCAAGCTCGTCACCGCCGGCATCACCGGCAGTGAGGGCAAGTTCCACACCCTGCGCAACCGCGACTACGGCACCAACGTGGTCGCCGGCGTCACCCCCGGCAAGGGCGGGCAGGACGTCGACGGGATCCCCGTCTACAACACCTTCGCCCAGGCGGTCGAGGAGCAGGGCGCCAACACCGCGATGATCTTCGTGCCGCCGGCGTTTGCCGCGGACTCGATCCTCGAGGCTGAGGATGCCGGTATCGAGCTGATCATCGCGATCACCGAGGGCATCCCCGCGCACGATGAGCTGCGCGTCTACAACACGCTCAAGAAGAACCGCCGCTCGCGCCTGATCGGGCCCAACTGTCCCGGCATCCTGTCGCCCGGCAAGGCCTCGGTCGGCATCATCCCGGCGGCGTTCTTCAAGCCCGGCAACGTCGGCGTCGTGTCGCGTTCGGGCACGCTCACCTACCAGGTCGGCTACGAGCTCGCGCAGAGCGGCTTTGGTAACAGTTCGATCGTCGGCATCGGCGGCGACCCGGTCCCGGGGACCGACTTCGTCGACGTGATCGAGATGTTCGAGGCCGACCCCGAGACCGAGCTGATCGTGATGTGCGGCGAGATCGGCGGCGACAACGAGGAGAAGGCCGCCGACTTCATCGCCGAGCACGTGAGCAAGCCGGTGGTCGGCTACATCGCCGGTTTCACCGCTCCTCCCGGCAAGCAGATGGGCCACGCCGGAGCGATCGTGTCCGGCACCTCCGGCGGCGCCGCGCACAAGGCGGCTGCGCTGGAAGACAAGGGCGTGCGCGTTGGCCGCACCCCGACCGAGGTCGCCAAGATCGCGGTCGAGACGCTCTCGCAGTAACAAGGCTGTCTTTCTGGGGGTGGTCTACCGGGACCACCCCCAGAACTGATGCATCCGGGCGGGACCAGCCTTTAGACTTTCGCCGTTGCGGTCGCAAACCGCGGCCGCTCCGATCCCGAGGAGGGATAACGGTGAAAGTGACTCGACTCTCGCTGCCCACAGTGTTGGCGACGCTGGCACTGGGACTCGCATGTGCGGCTTCGGCGGCCGCGCATGGCGCCCAACGGGTGCATGTGAGAGGACTGACCATTACCACGCATGCGGCGCCCACGACGCTGCATCGAGCCGGCGGTCACGGTGCGCCATCGCGTGCTCAGCAGATCGAGACTCTGCAGAAGGCTGAGCAGGCGATCAATGCGGATATCGCGACCAATGGGGCTGATGGGGCCTACTACAACGACGTTCCGCTAGCCGACCTGAACTCGTTCAACATCGAGTCGCTGTGGAATCGGGGGATCGACGGCGCCGGCACTACGGTCGCGGTGATCGAGGGCTGGAACGACCCCAACATCCAGAGCATCATCGACAGCGCCGACGCGCAGTTCGGGCTGCCGGATCCGCAGATCACGACGATCTACCCGGCCGGCGCGCTGCCGGCTCAGTGTCCCGCGGGCATGCAGGCGCTGGGGGTCTACGGTTCCTGCTCGGCCTGGGACGGGGAGCTCGAGCTCGACGTCGAGGCGGTCCACCTGCTGGCGCCGTACGCCAAGATCGTGATCTCGGCGACCCCGGCAGACACCGAGATCAACGACGACGCTTCCTCGCAGGTCGCGCCGCCGGAGATGATGAAGGCGCTCGAATACATCGCCGACCACCATGTCGCGAATGTGATCTCGATCAGCGATGGTTCCAACGAGGGCGACTACAGCCACGGCAACGCTGAGATCCTCGCGCAGGATCCGGGCGAGCTGACCGCGGCCGAGCACGGCATCCCGGTGACCAACGCCACCGGCGACTGCGGTGCCGCGCAGGAGCTGGCCACCGGTGACGGGTTCTGCAACGACCTCACTCCAGGACCGGCGATCGCCACTTGGGATGACTCGCCATACGTGCTCGCGGTCGGCGGCAACACCCCCGCATACACCTATACCGGTCCAGGCGGGCAGGACGGCTTCAGCGTCTGGAACGTCGGCTTTGCGGCCGAGGGGGCGGGGCTATCCAAGGTCTATCCGATGCCCGCTTACCAGGATGGCGTCGCATCCACGATCGGGGCCCCGTGGAGGGCCGTGCCAGACATCACGATGGACGCCCAGGACGGTACCTCGCTGGCAGCGCCGGAGATGGCCGCCGTACTTTCGCTGGCCACGCAGGTGCGCGGCGGCAACCTCGGGGTCGTCAACAAGCTGCTGTACCAGAAGCTGGGGCCGGCCGGCGCCGCCGACGGAATCGTCGATATCACCCAAGGCAACAACAGCGCCTACGGTGTGACCGGCTATTCGGCCGGGCCGGGGTATGACATCGCTACCGGCTGGGGCACGGTCAATGCCGCGCGGTTCGTGCCCGCTTTGGCTGCGGCCTCGGCACGGCAGCCGTGGTTCGGGTCGCTGGATCGGCAGGCTGCCTCTGATCTGCAGACGCTGGAGCGCACGGGCCAGGTCACGCCGTCGGTCGTCGCCCCTGGCGGTTCGCTGCAGGTGACTTCCAGCGGCTGGCTGCCCGAGCATCCGGTGAGCGTCAGCATCGACGGCCAGCAGGTCCAGACGGTCGATGCCGACGGAAATGCCGACCTCGACTTCTCGCTGTCGCTGGCCGGCATGAACCTCAGGCCCGGACCGCACGAGGTCCAGCTCGACGGGATGCTGCTGCACCAAACGATCAGGTTCTTCGTACGGCACTGATCAGCGTGTGAAGATCCCGGGGCGGCCGGTTGGCGAATACCGGCCGCCCCGCTGATCTGGCTCGTGGCCAAGCGCGGAAACGGATAGTCTCTGCGACATGGGTGAGGCTGTGAAGACCATTTCATTCGCGCGCGGCGCGCCGTCGCTTGACATCGTCGACATCGACGGCCTGAAGGCCGCTGCGCAGGCCGCGTTCGACGCGGATCCCGCGGGCATGACCGCCTACGGCACCTCGGTGGGCTACCAGCCGCTGCGGGCCTGGATAGCCGAGAAACACGGCGTCGAGCCCGAGCACGTGGTCGTCACCAACGGCTCGATGCAGGCCGACGCATTCCTGTTCGACACGCTCTTGTCACCGGGAGACGAGGTGATCACGGAGCTGCCGACCTACGACCGCACACTGCTGGGGCTGCGTGAGCGCGGCGCCGAGGTGATCATGGTGCGGCTCGAAGAGGATGGGATCGACGTCGGCGCCCTGGAAGAGGCGCTGAAGGCCGGCGCGCGACCCCAATTCGCGCACATCATCCCCAACTTCCAGAACCCCGCGGGCTACACACTGTCACTTGAGAAGCGACATCGTCTGATCGCGCTCGCGCGGGAGTACGGGTTTGTGATCTTCGAGGACGACCCCTATGTGGAGTTGCGCTTCAGCGGCGATCCGCTGCCGACGATGGTCTCGCTCGATCCCACCAACGTCGTGTACGCGTCCTCGTTTTCGAAGACCGTTGCGCCGGGCAGCCGCACCGGTTATCTGGTGGGACCGCGGGAGGTGATCGCAAGGGTCGAAAAGCTCGCGACCAGCGCCTACATCTCGCCGAACATGATCGCGCAGGGGATCATCAACCAGTTTGCGCGCTCTGGCGCGATCGAGCGCTCGATCCAGACCGTCAAGACCGCGTTGAACGAGCGCGCGACGGCGCTGAGCGAGGCCTTATCACGTGAGCTTCCCGACGCCCGCTTCCGCACCCCCGAAGGCGGATATTTCATGTGGGTCACGCTCCCGGAGGGTACCGACGTGAATGCGCTGTTCGAGGCTGCGCGGGTGCGTGGCGTGGTGTTCGTGAAAGGCACCGACTTCGTGCTTGAGGGCTACGAGTCGACCCTGCGGATGGCCTACTCCGGCGTCACCCCGGCTGAGATCGAGGAGGGCGTCGCGCGCCTGGCCGACGCCTACCGCGAGGTCACCGCGAGCGCGAGTGTCGTCTGAGCAGACGCCCTCGCAGGAGCTGATCGGGCAGCCGCAGGTTGCGGAGCAGCTGGCTGTCGCGCCCGACTCTGCACTGGCGGCCGAGCTACGCGCCGCGGGTCGTTTCGCCGGAGACGGCTTTGCCGGCGTGGTTGACCGTATCCACGAAACTCATCGCGCCGTGTCCGATCGCGCGTTCGGCGCCGTCGGCCTGGTGGCCGCTCCGATCAAGGTCGCGCATGATCTGACGGCGGCGGTCGCCTATGGCTCCACGCGTGAGATCGGTCGCGCCGGGCTGCGGCTGAGCGGCGTGCTGGCCGGACGCGCGGTCCCGCCGACCGTTCCCGGCGCCGAGCACCGCACCGCCACACGGGTATGGAAGGGAGCTATCAACGGGCTCTACGGCGACCAGCTGGAATCGACTGGCAGCGAGCTGGCGATGGCCATGACGCCGGTGGTCCGAGGAGTGCCACGACCACGCGTTGCGGTGTTCATTCACGGCCTCTGTGAGACTGAGGACGCCTGGTTTCTGCATTCCGATCGCGGTCCCGCCTACGGGTCGCGGCTGCGCGACGAACTCGGCTACACACCGATCTACATCCGTTACAACAGCGGGCTACCGGTGGATGCCAACGGACTGCAGCTGGCGTTGTTGCTCGAACAGCTGCTGGCACTGTGGCCGGTTCGGGTACGGGAAGTTGCGTTGATCGGTCACTCGATGGGCGGCCTGGTTGCGCGCTCGGCATGCGGGCACGCGACCGACGCAGATGGGATGCGATGGGGGCGGCTGGTGCGGCATCTGGTGTCGCTCGGCACGCCGCACCGTGGGGCGCCGCTCGAGCAGACCGCATCGGTGGCGGCACGGGTGCTGAGCTGGGTCCCGGAAACGCGTGGGCTCGCGGGCATGATCGATGCACGCAGCGTTGGAATCAAGGACATGGGGGAGCGCATGACGGTCCCGTACACCCCGGGGATCGGCTACCACTTCTACTCGGCCGGTCTCAGCCGCGGCGACGCCGACGGCCAAGTGACCGAGCTGCTGCTCGGTGACCTGCTGGTGTTCAGGCGCAGCGCCTGGGACATCGGCCGCGGTGAGAGCGTGCGGTTCGGTCGTGACGATTATCGCCACGTGAGTGCCGCCAGCCACTTCGACCTACTCGCCCATCCGGCTGTGAGTGATCAGCTCGTCCGCTGGCTCGGATTCGCCGATTCCTGTCAGTGAGCGTCTCCTGGTGTTTCGAGCGAGTGGAACACGGACGGGACGTCAGAGCGAGAAGTCAAGACCGGGGCAGCTGTCGGGAAGCGGCGAGAGGGCCCTGTCCTTTAGGGCAGTGAAGTCGCCGCCTCCCGATAGCCGTGGTGTTCTGCGGGCGGGGGCTGGATCTTCGCCCCGCCCGCAGGACGTAGACTGCTTGCTCCGAAGCGGGCTAGGAGGCGCCTCCCCGACGGAGTTCGCCGTCTACAAGACTCCCGGCTGAAGGGAGCCGGAACGTCTCATGGTTAAGACGGTTGGAGCGACTGGTTCTTACAGGGTCAGGGTGATGTTGGTGCGCGCGCTGTGGCGGTCGTGCCGGGGTGTTCGTGACCGCCGGGGGTGGTGCCGCCGGCGATTGTCGGGCTGTGGCACGTCGTGGTAGTGCAGTTGCGGGCAGGTGACCGTGTTTTCGGGCTGCCGCTACCGCCGGGTGTTCGTCCGGGATCGCTATGCAGCAGCTTTGCCCCGGTCGTCGTCGGGGGTTGGATCACGCGTGCGATCTTGTGGATCCCCGCAGAGCCGATCCTCGGCGTCGCTGGAGCCCGTGACGGTGGTGTCGTGCGCGGTGTCGACAATGGCGGCGCGACTGCCGTCGTGGTTGGCGTTTGTGGCGCGGCAGCTGCTCGAGCCGCTTGGCGCTGAAGGTGGGTTGTGTCTCGTGCGGAATCTGCCGGCAGACCCTGGTGCGCATGGTGCAAAGTTGCGATTACCTGGGTCGGCCGGTTCGACGTGATCGCGGCGGGCCCGGGTTGGGGCCGGTCGTGATGCACGACCGCTTGGCCGGGGGCGTTGAGACCATAGGCCAGGCCTGCTGCGGCGATGCCTGCGACGGCGACGCCGCCGGTCACGGCCGCCGGCCCGCTGATACCGATCGCTTTGGTGCCGTGCAACACCGCGATCCGGGTACGAGCCACCATCCCCGCAACCGCTCGAGCACCCGTCTTGGCGATCACGCCGATCAGCATGAATGGGAGTGGAAGCGCGAACAAACCGCGCGCGGACACGTAATCGTCCCTCATCGCCGCGAGCCGCTTGCGACAGGCTTCGCAACCGTCGAGGTGCCCGTCGACCGCCGCCCGGGAGGCCGCCGACGCTTCGCCCGACACGTATTTCGGCATACGCTTTACACACGCCCGGCACACCGGCTGGATGTCGCGTTCCTGGAGCGCGAGCAGGTAAGCGACCCGCATCCGTTTACGAGCGCGGTGAAAGACCTGGTAGACGTGATTCGGGGTCAGTTCGAGATCCGACGCGACAGCATCAACGCTGTCATGCGATACCGCTAGGCGGGCAAGGACCTCGCGATCACGCGGCGACAAGGCGGCGAGCGCCTCAGGAATCGCGGCCGCCATTCGCTCGCGCTCTATGCGGTCCAGTACTGTGATCTCCTCGACGCGCGTGTCGGGAACGTCAGCGACAGGGACCGCGCGCTGCCGCGCGCGTTGTTCGTCCACGACACAGTTCCGCAGAATCGTCGAGATCCACGCGCCGAACCGGTCCGGGTCTTTCAGCGACGGCAACCTAACCCACGCCTTAGCGCAGGCTGCCGCAACGACCTCGTCGGCCTCGGCCACGGACCCGGTGGCGTGACGCGCTTGGCGATACATCTGCTCCTGATAGCTGGCGAACAGCAACCTGGCGGCATCGTGGCTGCCGTCCTGAGCGGCGCGGACCAGGTCCGCGTCGTCGCCGCTTCTCGCTCGTGGTTGGCCGCCTTCAAACACCGTAAAACGCTACCTCTCCCCGGCTAGTCGCTGATCGTTGCGATTCTCTCTGTCTGGCCGCTTGTCGGATGGGTTGCCGTGGGCGGGAGGTCCAGTTCCCGCCCACAGCTACCTCACGACGACCGGCCCGAGAAGGAGACGTTGGGGTCAGGTCTCAATCCCAGGGTTTGCCGCCGCGAGACGCCGGGACCCGATGACCGGGGGATCATGTCCGCAGTGCCTCTCATTACAGACGCGCGAGCTCGGTACTTCTTACACCCACCGCCGGCTGTTTATGCGTTGACGTTGATGAACGCCAGGGGCTCGGCGAGCAGTCGGCCTGGACCGCGGCGCAACAACTCGGTGATCACCGACCGGGAACTGGACCGTCGCATGCGGTCTAGCGTCCGTAGCGATGCTGGGAGATCACGAGCTGATCGGGAAGGCCGATTCGTGCCGGCGGTGACGGGTCCGCCTGTACCGACACGGTCTCGGCCACACTGATCGTCAGCTCGGCTTGCGCAGCGGGGAACGCGACCGTGATGTGAGCGGCGTCCTTCAGCACAACCTCACCCTCAAGTCCAGGTTCAACTCCGGCGTTCTTCAGGTAGTGCAGGAGATCCTCCGCCTCATTCTCGAAGCGCAGGATCTTCACCTTCGCACCGGGCGAGCAATCCCCGAGCGGGACGCCCGCGATCCGCTCGCCGAGCTTGATTGGGTGGCCATGCGGGCAGGTGGCCGCATCACCGACCGACGCTCGCACATACGCCTCGAAGCGGGGTGTCATTGCGTGCTCGAGGTGCTCGGCCTCTTCATGCACGTCGTCCCACGGGACGCCTACCACGTCCGTCAGAAAACGTTCGATCATGCGGTGGCGGCTGACGATCCGCTCGGCATCCGCGCGCCCGGATTCGGTGAAGGAAATCATGCGGTTACCTCCGCGTGTGATGTAGCCGTCCCGCTCCAGGCGCCCCACCATTTCGGAGACGGTCGGTGCAGACAGCTGCATGGCGCGCGAGAGGTTCGCGGCGGTCATCGGCAGGCCTGCCTCATAGAGCCAGAACAGGGACTGCAGATACTCCTCTTCGGCGTCTGTGGCCGTCGGCTTCTGATCGCTCATCGTGTCTCGAATCGTAGAGCCTCGCTCTCAATTCGACCCGCTGCCGGACCCTGTGCGGCGACGGCTCGTCGCGATCGACTGGGACGTCCGCGGGACGGCATGTAAACGCGAGGGAGACGGCCGCTCGTAGGTTATGTTGCACATTGGGGTTGGCATACGGCTGCTGAGAGCGATAATTGAGACAGCTCACGGAGTGGCCGTCGAATCGGAGACGAGACGAATGAACAAGCATGTTCTTACTGCAGGGGCTGTGATCGTTACCGCCGCGGCGATAGCCGGGTGTGGTGGGTCTGGCGCAAGTACTTCGGGCGGCAACGGCGCCAAGGACGCGCCCAACGCCAAAGTCGAGAAGCCGGCGAAGCTCGACAAGCAGACGCTGAAGGCTGTTCATAGCAAGATTGCCGCGTCGGTCCCGAGCAAGGTTCCGAACGCAGTCGCTGATCGCAAGTACGTCACGATGAGCAGCTGTTCGGCGGCTACCGGCGGCGGGACCGCCGGCGGCGAGATCAAGAGCGGGCTCAGCAAGAGCTCCGACTACAGGATCACCGTCTTCTTCATCGACAAACAGGCCACCGTGATCGGTTATGGCCATACGTCCGTATCCGCGAAACCTGGCGTGAAGACAGCTTGGCATTTGACGGCCAAGTTCACGACAGCGCCCGGCACCAGCTGCGTTCTGCGCGGCGTCGCGGCGTCTTAGGTTTATAGGTTGCCGGGGCAGTCAGGGGGACTGTGATGAGTGTGCTTCCCGTAATCACAGGGCGCGCTGGGCGGCGCGCCCTGTTGGGACTTTTGCTGGCCGCGATCGCAACGTTGTTCGTGATCGGCGGCGAATCCGTGTTTGGTGCGACCAAGGCAGACGCGGCCGGAGTTCCGAACCTGTCCTGTACCGGGACCACAATTTTCTCGCTGTCCCGCGGTGGCGGCGGTAACAGCTCCGGCGTGTTCTCGCTGCCGACCGCCTCGGTCGGAGGCACGAGTATCACCGGCACTTCCGTCGCGTCGATGCCGGGCACCACACCCAACGGGTTCGGCGTCGGCCCCAACGGTGCGTCGATCTGGGCAGTCGAGCAGGGCGGCAGCGGGAACACCACCAGCGTCTACGGCTGGCAGGCATCCACCAACACCTGGACCACCTACACCGGAGCTCCCAGCGGCGGCAACAACGGCAACATCGTGGCCGGCGCCGTGGACCCGGCCAACAACCTCTTCTACTACGCGACCTTCACCGGCGTCGGAACCGGCGGCGCGAGCCTGTTCGCGTTCAACATCACGACCGACAAGCCGGTCGGTAGCGGCCCGATTGCCACCTTCAACCTGCCAGGCACCGGCACCGCCGGTCAGAACGGTGACCTCGCGTTCGATAACGCCGGCAACCTGTACTACCTGAACGGTCAGAGTGCCAACAACTCGTTCGTCAGCGTGATCCCCGCCGCGAACGTGCCGAGCACGGCCCCGAGCGGCACCCCGCCGTCACTGACCGGAACGCAGATCTCGAGCTTTGCGTCGGGCGGAAACGCCTACAACGGCATCGCCTACGACAGCGACGGCTACCTCTACCTCGAGTACACATCGGGTAACTCCACCTACATCAAGAAGATCAACCCGAACACAGGTGCGCTGGTCGCCGGCCCGACCGTGATCAGCAACGTGTCCGCCGGCGTCGACCTCGGGTCGTGCGCGTCGCCTCCGACCGTGCAGCTGCAGAAGAATCTGCCCAACGGTCGCGTCGCTGCGAACGATCAGTTCAATCTGTCGATCACCGGCGGGGGACTCTCGAGCGGCAACACCGCCACGACGACCAGCACCGGTAGCGGGCTGCAGACGCCGTTGGCCGGTCCGGTAATCGGGTTCGCGGGAACCACCTACACCTTCACCGAGTCGATGGCGTCAGGTAGCACCGGCCTGCTGACGCAGTACAACACGACAGCAGCCTGTACGGATTCGGCCAACACCAACGACACGCTGACACCCAGCGCGGTGACGAGCACAGGGACCAGTGCGTCCTTCACGCTCACGGTTCCAACCAACACCGCAAACCCGCCGGCAATCACCTGTACGTTCAGCAACACGCCGCAGAACCCGGCGATCACGATCGCGAAGTCCGCGTCGCCGACAGTGGTTTCAACAGTTGGCCAGACGGTTACCTACTCGTACCTGGTCACCAACACCGGCAGCGTCCCGCTCAGCGGTATCACGGTCAACGATGCGCACGCCGGCCTGTCCGCGATTCAGTGCCCGTCTTCGACGCTTGCAGTCGGCGCCTTCGAGACCTGCACCGCGACCTACAAGGTCACGCAGGCGGATCTCAACGCCGGCTCGATCAACAACACCGCGACCGCGACCGGCACGCCGCCGACGACCACCAACGGCCAGCCGCCGAACATCACCAGCACGCCCTCCACGGCGACCGTGACTGTGACGCAGACGCCTGCGCTGTCGGTCGTAAAGTCAGCGTCGCCCACCGTTGTGAGCACCGTCGGCAGCACCGTGACCTACACGTTCGACGTGAAGAACACCGGGAACCAGACGCTCACCAACGTCGGTATCACCGATACCCAAACGGCGCCGGCTGGTGGGCTCGCCTCGGGCCCGACCTGCTCGACGATCGTCACCGGTTCGGGCACCTGCACCACCGCCTCGGGCAAGTCCGTCGTCAGCTCGATGGCACCAGGTGATGAGGCGACCTTCACCGCAACCTACAAGGTCACGCAGGCCGATCTCGACAACGGCTCGATCAACGATTCGGCCGTCTCCACAGGTACTCCGCCAGGCGGCGGCACCTACACGTCGCCACCGTCTACGGCGGTTGTGACCGCGACGCGTACTCCGTCGATCGAGATCGTGAAGTCTGCGAACGTGCCCTCGTTCTCGGCTCCCGGTGTTCCGATCACCTACTCGTATGTCGTTACCAACAACGGCAACGTGACGCTGCACAACGTCGGCGTCACCGATCCGATGCCCGGACTTTCCGCCGTCAGCTGCCCGTCGAGCACGCTCGCGCCAGGGATCTCCGAGACCTGCACGGCTGCGTACACGACAACCCAGGCCGACGTCAACGCCGGCGGACTCAGCAACACCGGTACCGCTTCGGGCCTGAGCCCCAACAACACCCAGGTCACAGCGCAGTCCTCCTGGCACATCCCGGCGACGCAGACTCCGGGCCTGTCGATCCTGAAGTCGGCCTCACCGATGACCGTGAGCACCGTCGGCAGCGTCGTGACTTACACCTTCACGGTGAAGAACACCGGGAACGTGACGATGACGAACGTCGGCGTCACCGACACCCAGACCGCGCCCGCGGGCGCGCTGACCAGCGGACCGACCTGCCACACAATCGTGACCGGTAGCGGCACCTGCACGACCTCCGCTGGTAAGTCGGTGGTGTCGAGCATGGCGCCCGGTGACCAAGCCACCTTCACCGCTACCTACACCGTCACCCAGGCCGACCTGGACAACGGCACGATCAACGACTCGGCAGTGTCCACCGGCACGCTTCCCGCGGGAGGCACCTACACCTCGGCGCCCTCTACCGCTGTGGTGACCGCGACGCAGGGCCCCGCGATCACGCTGCTGAAGACAGCCTCGGTCGCGTCGTACTCGGCCGCAGGCACCAGCATCACCTACTCGTACCTGGTGACCAATACCGGCAACGTGACGTTGCACAGCGTGAATGTCACCGATCCGATGCCGGGCCTCTCCGCGATCCAATGCCCGAACTCGTCGTTGGCTCCGACCAAGTCCGAGACATGCACGGCGACCTACACCACCACCCAGGCTGATGTCGATGCCGGCTCGCTGAACAACACCGGCACCGCGACCGGGCTGAGCCCCGCCAACGTACAGGTGAGCGCCCAGTCCTCGGTCTCGATCCCCGCGGTCCAGAGCCCGAGCCTGTTGATTGTCAAGACGCCGTCACCGACGACGGTCTCGACGGTCGGAGCCACGGTCACCTACACGTTCACGGTGACCAACAACGGCAACGTCACGATGCACGGCGTTGGCGTCACCGATACACAGGACGCGCCCGCCGGCGCGTTGACCTCCGGCCCGACCTGCCAGACGATCGTTCTGGGTTCAGGCAGCTGCACCACCGCATCCGGGAAATCCGTCGTCAGCTCGATGGCTCCCGGTGATGAGGCGACCTTCACAGCCACCTACACGGTGACGCAGGCCGACCTCAACAACGGTTCGATCGACGACTCCGCGGTGGCGACCGGCAGCACGCCCAGCAACGCTCCTTACACCTCACCGCCCTCGACGGCGGTCGTGCAAGCCGAGCAGAACCAAGCGATCACGATCGTGAAGTCGGCCAACATCCAGTCGTACTCGGCTCCGAACACGCCGGTCACGTACTCCTACCTGGTGACCAACACCGGCAACGTGACGCTGCACAACGTGACCGTCACCGATCCGATGCCCGGACTTTCCGCAGTGAACTGCCCGAGCACCACGCTCGACGTCGGCGACAACGAGACCTGCACCGCGACCTACACCACGACGCAGGCTGATGTCGACGCCGGGTCGCTGAACAACACCGGCACCGTGACCGGTCTGAGCCCGGCCAACGTCCAGGTCACCGCGCAGTCCTCGCTGACGATTCCGGCGACACAGTCACCGGCGATCACGCTCGTGAAGTCGGCCAGCATCGCGTCGTACTCGGCTCCGAACACCTCGGTGACGTACTCGTACCTGGTGACCAATACCGGCAACGTGACGCTGAATCCGGTGACCGTGACCGACCCGATGAAGGGTCTGTCTGCGATCACCTGCCCGGACACGTCACTGGCTCCGACCAAGTCCGAGACCTGCACCGCGACGTACACGACCACGCAAGCTGACGTCGACGCCGGCTCGCTGAACAACACCGGCACCGCTACCGGCACGCCGCCGAGCGGCCCGAACGTTACGGCGCAATCCTCGGTGTCGATCCCGGCAACGCAGTCGGCCGGACTGACGATCACCAAGACCCCGAGCCCGACCTCGGTGTCAACCGTCGGTCAGACCGTGACCTACACGTTCGACGTGAAGAACTCCGGAAACGTGACCCTGACCGATGTCGGCGTGACCGACACTCAGGCCGCTCCGGCAGGCGCGTTGACCTCCGGCCCGACCTGCGCGACGATCGTAAGCGGCTCAGGTAGCTGCACCACCGCCTCGGGCAAGTCCGTCGTCAGCTCGATGGCCCCGGGTGACGAGGCGACGTTCACCGCGACCTATACGGTGACGCAGGCCGACCTCGACCACGGTTCGATCCACGACTCCGCGGTCGCTACCGGAACCACACCATCCGGTGGATCGGAGACCTCACAGCCGGCCACCGCGACGGTGACGGCTACGCAGAGCCCGGCTATCACGCTCACGAAGTCCGCAAGCGTGGCCTCGTATTCGGCTCCGAACACCGCGATCACCTACTACTACCTGGTGACCAACACCGGCAACGTGACGCTGGATCCGGTGACCGTGACCGACCCGATGAGTGGCCTGTCTGCGATCACCTGCCCGGACACGTCGCTGGCTCCGACCAAGTCCGAGACCTGCACCGCGAGCTATACGACGACGCAGGCTGATGTCGACGCCGGGTCGCTGAACAACACCGGTACTGCGACCGGGACGCCGCCGAGCGGAAACAACGTCACGGCACAGTCGTCGGTATCGATTCCTGCGAGCCAGACGCCAGGGCTGACGATCACCAAGACGCCGTCCCCGGCCACGGTTTCGGCCGTTGGCGCCACCGTGACCTACACCTTCACGGTCACCAACAGCGGCAACGTGACGATGAGCAACGTCGGCGTCACCGACACGCAGCAGGCACCGGCGGGGTCCCTGACCTCGGGCCCCACCTGCCAGACGATCGACACCGGCTCCGGCACCTGCACCAGCTCCAACGGTGAGTCGGTCGTGTCGAGCATGGCGCCAGGTGATAAGGCCACCTTCACCGCGACCTACACCGTGACCCAGGCTGACCTGGACAACGGCGAGATCGACGACTCCGCGGTCGCGACCGGGACCGAGCCCGACAACAGCTCGTACACCTCGGATCCGGCCACGGCGAAGGTGACCGCGAACCAGAATCCGGCGATCACGATCAAGAAGTCGGCGAACCTGCCGAGCTACTCGGCGGCGAACACGATCGTCACCTACTCGTACCTGGTGACCAACACCGGCAACGTGACGCTGCACAATGTCAACGTCACCGATCCGATGACCGGATTGTCAGCGGTTACGTGCCCGGACGCGACGCTCGCGCCAGGGGCCAACGAGACCTGCACGGCAACGTATTCGACCACGCAGGCGGATGTCGACCATGGCTCGATCAGCAATACCGGTACGGCGCACGGGACCAGCCCGAGCGGCGTGAACGTGACCGATCAGTCGTCGCTGACGATCCCGGCCACACAGAATCCGGGCTTGACGATCCACAAGACCGCCGCTCCGCTGGAGGTCACCCACGTCGGTCAGCTCGTGACCTACACATTCGATGTGACCAACACCGGCAACGAGACGTTGACCAACGTTGGCGTCACCGACACGCAGTTGACTCCCGGCGACAAGCTCGCGACCCCGCCGACCTGCACCACGATCGTGACCGGTTCGGGCAGCTGCGCGACCGCGAGCGGCCAGTCGATCGTGACCTCGATGGCCCCGGGCGACGAAGCGATCTTCCAGGCAACCTATGTCGTCAACCAGACGGACATGGACAACGGCGTGATCAAGGACTCGTCGGTCGCGACCGGAACGACCCCGCAGGGGGACCCGGAAGTCTCGCCTCCGTCTACTGCTGCGGTCACCGACAACTCGGATCCCGCGATCCAGATCGTGAAGTCCGCGAACGTCAAGTCCTACTCGGCAGCCGGCCAGAAGGTGACCTACTCCTACAAGGTCACCAACAGCGGCAACGTCACGCTCCACACGGTGAAGGTGACCGACCCGATGAAGGGCCTGTCGAAGGTGAGCTGCCCGCATACCACGCTGGCACCGAACGCCTCGATGACCTGCACCGCTCACTACACGACCACCAAGGCCGACCTCACGGCGGGGGCGCTGCACAACACCGGCACCGCCACCGGACTCAGCCCCAACGGTCAGCAGGTGACAGCCAGGGCGAGGCTCACGATTCCGGAGGCGGCGATCAAGCTGGTCAAGAGCGCCAACGTGAAGCTGGTCACGCACGCCGGGCAGAAGGTCACCTACTCGTACAAGGTGACCAACACCGGACGCTCGACGCTGAATCCGGTGGTCGTGACCGACCCGATGCGCGGGCTCTCCAAGATCAGCTGCCCGAAGACGCAGCTGGCCGCCGGACAGTCCGAGACCTGCACGGCGACCTACACCACGACCAAGAGCGACCTCGGCCGCAAGACCGTCAACAACACCGGGACCGCGACCGGCACCAAGCTCGGCGGCGGCACCGTGAAGGCCACGTCGTCGGTGAAGATCCCAGTAGCCAACCCGGTGACCAAGACCTTCGAGGTCGATACCTGGCACATCAAGACGCAGGCCGCGGCAAACCGTGTTACACGCTCGGTTACGCTGCCCAACTTCCGCTACAACGCGCTCGCGTGGACCTGGGAGACCAGCTACGGCAAGAGCGTGTTCTCCGGCAAGTACCAGGTTCTGCGGATCAAGTTGAACGCCGGGTCATCAAAGGCGGCCTGGATGGCGGCGGTCAACCGTGCGATCACAACACCTGGCGTTGGCAAGGTGCGCACGACCGCACCGCTGAAGCGGATCCCGGCAGGAACTACCACGATCGCCTGGAGCGTTCCGAAGAACGGCTGGTTGCTCGACCGCCCGCATGCGGGTCGCGCACCACACGTCTACTTCGCGAGCTCACGGTAAAGGGGGACGGAGAACCGGTTGTCGGTGATGTCGCGCGTACATCACCGGCAGCTGACTCCGTAATCGCGATGCGTGGCCAGCTTCGTCCAGCCTGCCGTGTCGTACGATGGTGCGCACATGGGACTACCGCTCCAAGCGCCGATCGAGCCGCAGCTGGCCCGCGGTAAGCCGGAACTGCCCGTCGGCGAGCAATGGGCGTACGAGCAGAAGCACGACGGCTTCAGAGCTCTGGCGTTCGTTGATGGCGACGGGCTCGTGCTGCAGTCGCGCGGCTCCAAACCACTCGAGCGGTACTTTCCGGAGCTGAAGTTTCCGCCCGGGAGATATGTGCTCGACGGGGAGATCGTGATCGACTCCAAGGCCGGCGTCGAGGGCGAGCCCGAGGACTTCGGCGCGCTACAGGCACGTATCCACCCGGCCGCCTCACGGATCGAGCTGTTGTCCAAGCAAACGCCGGCGCGCTACATCGCCTTCGACGTGCTCGCCGTCGCGGACGAGGTGCTGATGCAGCTGCCGCTGCGGGACCGGCTCGAGCGTCTCGGCGCGTTACTGGCAGGCGGCGAGTTCGACGATTCCTCGGTGACCCCGGCGCCGGTCGTCTACTCACTCGCCGAAGCGCAGCCGTGGCTGCAGACTGCTGAAGGCGTCGTGGCAAAGGACCTTTCGTCCGCCTACCTTCCCGGCAAACGCACCGCGATGGTGAAGGTCAAAAGACTGCGCACTCTGGATGCGGTCGTCACCGGCTACCGTCCCGGCAAGGAGCCGGGCACGGTCGGCTCGCTGATCCTCGGGCTGTACGGTGACGACGGCACGCTGCGGGTGGTCGGGCACTCTTCGGGACTGAAGCCGGCTGAGAAGAAGAAGCTGCTTGAACAGTTGAAGCCTTATGAGAGCGGTGAGACCGGCAGTGCCGAGCCGAGCCGCTGGAAGAGCGACAAGGAACTGGAATGGGTCGCGCTGCGACCCGAACTGGTGGTCGAGGTCAGCTTCGACCAGGTCAGCGGCGGCCGCATCCGTCATGGGACCAAGATCGTGCGCTGGCGTGATGACAAACCGCCGCGTGAGTGCCTGCTGTCGCAGATGGCCGAATAGCCAAGCCACGACCGCGGGCAGCCCACAGCTTGCAACCGCCGCTCACGATTTCTTGGCGCGGCTCGGCTGAACGCGCTTGGGCTCATCCGGCTGCTTGGCGAACTGCGGCGGCCATGCGGCATCCCCGAGTCCCTGCTGCTCGTCGGCCTCGACCTGCGCCAGCAGCTTGTTCAGCGAGCCGACATGCTCGTCGATCTCGGCGCTGGGATCACCGACGTCGGCCAGGCGCTGACGCACGGTATCGATCCGCAGGTCGTGCTGGTCAACGTCCGCGACCTCATCCCAGCGCAGCGGCGTCGAGACGCGCGCGTCCGGGGTCGGCCTCACGCTGTAGGCGGATGCCACCGTGCGGTCGCGGGCGTTCTGGTTGTAGTCGATGAACACGCCGTGGCGCTCCTCCTTCCACCAGCGCGTGGTGGCCAGCTCCGGGACACGGCGCTCGACCTCGCGCGCCAGCGCGATCGCGGCACGACGCACGTGGAAGAAGTCGTGCTCGGGCTTGATCCGCACGTTGATGTGGATCCCACGTGAGCCACTGGTCTTGGGGAAGCCAGTGAGGTCGAAGTCCTTCAGCGTCTCGCCCGCGCACAGCGCCACCTGGCGGACATCGTCCCAGGTCGCCTCCGGGGTGGGGTCGAGGTCGACGCGCAGCTCGTCCGGATGATCGAGGTCCGGGCTGCGGACCGGCCACGGATTCCAGTCGATCACGCCCAGATTCACCCCCCAGACAAGCGCGGCGGCGTCATTGGGCAGTAGCTCACGCGCGCTGCGGCCACTGGGAAAGTGAATTACATCGGACTGCAACCAGTCCGGAGCGTTGTTCGGAATCCGCTTCTGGAAGAACGGATCCTGCGAGGCGCCGTTCACGTACCGCTTCAGCACGGTCGGTCGGTTGCGTAGGTGGTTGATCGCCTGTTCGGAGACGTCCAGGTAGTACTCGATCAGGTCCAGCTTGGTCACCCCGATCTCGGGAAAGAACACCTTTTGCGGGTTGGAGACGCGTAGCTCCTGGCCGGCTGCTGAGACTGTCGTGTAGTCGGTCATGTGCTTTGAGAGGATGACGGGCATGGACCTTCAAGGCAAGCCCGGCATCTTCAACCAACTCCTGATCTGCAGCGACAGCTTCAAGGGCACGTTCAGCAGCCGCGAGGTGGGGGAGGCGCTAGCGCGCGGCGCCGCGCGCATCGATACACCGGCGCTGGTGCTGCCCGTGGCGGACGGTGGTGAGGGGACGCTGCAGGCGCTGCTCGAGCCGCTGTCGCTGAAGCTCGTGACCGCTACCGCAAGCGACCCGCTGGGACGGCAGATGCAAGCCGTCTACGGGCTTTCCGAGCGCGGCATCGCCGTCGTCGAGACGGCCGCGGCCAGCGGCCTGAACCTGGTGGACCCGAAACAACGAGACGCGATCAGGGCCTCGAGCTACGGCACCGGCGAGCTGATCGCCGACGCGATCAGACGCGGGGCCGAACGGGTCTACGTAGCGGTCGGGGGCAGCGCCACCAGTGACGGCGGCGCCGGTGCGCTGCAGGCGCTGCAAGAACTCGACCAGCGGCAGTTGGCTGCGGTTGACTTCACCGTGATCTGCGATGTCCGTACGCCGTTCGAGCTCGCCGCCGAGATCTTCGCCCCGCAGAAGGGCGCGAGCAGCGCCGAGGTCATTGAGCTGACCGCGAGGCTGAACGCTCAGGCCGAGGGCTACGACCGCGATCCGCGCGGTGTGCCGATGACCGGCGCTGCCGGGGGTCTGGCCGGCGGGCTCTGGGCGCAATGCAGCGCGGAACTGGTTGCCGGCGCCCCGTTCGTGCTGAACAGCATCGGCTACGACGCGCACATGCGCCAGTCGCTGGCGGTGATCACCGGGGAGGGGAGGCTCGACCGCCAGAGCCTGATGGGCAAGCTGATCTCAGAGGTCGCCACGCGCGCGCGGCAGGCCGGCGTGCCCTGCCATGCGGTGGTCGGCTCTGACGCCCTCTCCGGGTTCGACGCCCGCGTGCTGGACCTGCAGCTGATCGTCGAAGCCACGAACATCGCCGAACTCGAAGCGGCGGGCGAGATGATCGCCGGCACGATCGCGGCCGATCGCGCCCGCGGTCGCTAGCGTCGTAGCCGGGGCACAGCCTAGGGGCCTGGTCCGGCTAGACCAGGCCCCGTAAACCGACCTCTCGGTCAGTGGCTGAAGGCCTGCCTGGGACCGGACTTCATGCGTGGCAGCGGGCCTTCCAGCGATTCCAGATCTTCGGTTGCTCCTTGCAGGTGGGTCATCAGCATCTCGGCCATGTCCATCGACATTCCCGCGCGGATCACGATCCGCAGCACGCTCAGGTCCTCGCGGTTCTCGGGGAAGCTGTAGGCCGGGATCAGCCAGCCACGCTGACGCATCTTGTCGGAGACGTCGAACACCGTGTAGTTCTTCACGTCATCCTTCAGCGTGAACGCGAACACCGGTAGCTCATCACCCTTGGTGATGCACCTGTAGGGGCCGAGCTTGGCGATCTCGGAACTCAGGTAGGTCGCCACATTCTGCGCGTTCTCCATCACCCGCCGATAGCCGTCGCGGCCGAGCGCCATGAACATGAAGTACTGGGCGATCACCTCACTGCCGGGCCGCGAGAAGTTCAGCGCGAAGGTCGGCATGTTGCCGCCCAGATAATTCACATTGAAGATCAGATCCTCGGGCAGCGACTTCTTGTCGCGCCAGACCGCCCAGCCGACTCCCGGGTATACGAGCCCATACTTGTGGCCGGAGGCGTTGATTGAATGCACGCGCGGAATCCGGAAGTCCCAGATCAGGTCCGGTTGCAGGAACGGTGCGACGAATCCGCCGGAGGCGCCGTCGACGTGGATCGGAATGTCGAGCCCGGTCTCGTCCTGCAGCCGATCGAGACGACGGGCGATGTCCCACACCGGCTCGTAGCTGCCGTCAAAGGTCGAGCCCAGGACCGCCACCACCCCGATCGTGTTCTCGTCGATGTAGGGCATCATGCTTTCCGCATCGAGATGGAAACGGTCGCCCTCCATCGGCACCAACCGCGGCTCGATCTCCCAGTAGCGCATGAACTTCTCCCAGCAGACCTGCACGTTCGCGCCGGTCACCAGGTTCGGCTTGTCGGTGGGCTTGCCGGCGGCCTTCATCTTCGCGCGCCAGCGCCACTTCAGCGCCATGCCCGCAAGCATCGCGGCTTCGCTTGAGCCGGTCGTCGAGCAGCCGGTCGCCTCCTCGGCCTGGTCGGCGTGCCAAAGGTCGGCAAGGATGTTCACGCAGCGGGCCTCGATCGCCGCGGTCTGCGGGTACTCATCCTTGTCGATCATGTTCTTGTCGGCCGTGTCCGTCATCATCTCGGCGGCCTTAGGCGGCATCCAGGTGGTGACGAAGGTGGCAAGGTTCAGGCGCGCCTGGCCGTCGAGCAGCAGCTCGTTCTGGAGGATGTCGAAGGTCGCATCCTGGCCAAGTCCGTGATCTGCGAGGTGGTGTTCCGGCACGTACGCGTCCGGCAGCGACAAGTGAAACGCCGGCTTGACCTGTCTGTCGCCTTTGTCCTTAGTCTTCGTGGATAGTCCCATGTCTCGCTTCCGGGATCGAAGGTGTGGTATGTCCTGGCGGGCCACAGCCTATCCCTTTGAGGTGATCTTCGAAGGCATCACGGTGTCGCTCGGGGTAGAACGGGTCGTTTCCGTCGCGCAGGAGGTCACCGATCCGCTCGAGATCGAGCAGCAGCGACAGCTTTCCGGGGGCGTCGTCCCACTCGCCGTCGTCGTAGGCGCCGGTCCAGGCGACCAGCGCCGCGAGCGTCTCCAGCTGCACCGGATGCTCCCACCAGCCGTAGCGGATCGGTAGCTCGTAGCGGACACGCAGGCCGCAGACCTCGAGCCACAGTCCCTCCCACCAGATCCAGCGCTCCTCCTTGGGCACCGACCGCCAGTCCAGAGCCCTCATCGCGAGCCCCCGAGCCGTCGCAGCTGCCGATCCTTGAACCACAGTCGCAGTCGCAGCTTCACTGGCGCAATCCGCCCGTACAGCAGCAGCGCGTGGCCCTGCGGCAGCTGCCTCAGGGCCTCGGGCGAGATCAGCGGGGTACGGCGCCGGGCTGTGGAGCGACTACTGCCACCCCTGCCAGTGGTGCGCGTGAACTCGGTGTGCTCCTGCTCGCCCGCCAGGCTCGAGAAGTAACGCAGCGTGTCGAGATCGGCGACCCCCGGCAGCAGCATCCGCGCGCGGTGCGCGTTCACGACCGTCTCCGCCTGGCCGTGATAGCGGCTGCGCGCCTGCGCCAGGTCGTGGAAGATAGAGATGAGCTGGATGTTGTGGCTGGGTGCCGTTGACGCCACCTCGGCCAGGTTCGGCAGGGGCGCCACGTTGCCGGCTTCGTCGAGGCAGACCAGTAACGGCAGCTTCAGCCGTCCACCTTGCCGGTTGGCGAGCTCATAGGCATGGTCGACGACTTCGGACAACAGTGCGAGGAACAGCGGCCGCAGCAGCTTCGACGCCTTCGCGTCACCGATCAGGTAGAGCGTCGAGCGGCTGCGGAGCAACCGTTCCGCCGTAATTTGACTGCTGGTTGCGGAGTGCATCACCCGTCGGAAGCGGTAGGCGCGAAGCAGCGTCTGAACGGTGGCCTCGATCGAGGTACGCGTGCGGTCGGCCTGGGCGTTGAAGGCCTGGACCCCGTCAAACGCGGAACGTGCATCGTCGGCCTCGAGCTCGGTGCGAGCCGCCATGGCCAGCTCGTCAAGAGTCGTGTCGAGGGTGCGCGTGCGCTGCCCGTAGGCCCAGGCTACGACCTGCTCGATCCCGCCGCCGCCGCGGGCGCCCGCGTAGAGCAGCGGCGCGAGTCGCTGTTCAGCGGCCACCGCCCAGAAATCCCCGCCCTCGACGCCGCGCTGATCCATCTCGGCGGCCGAGGCCAGCCGCCACGCGACCTCGAGTGCGCCGTCCCACGTGCAGGCGGAATGCAGCGGGCTCCAGCTGTGCGAGGCGACTCCGGATAGCTGGAAGGGGTCGTAGATCAACGCTTCGCCGAGTCGAGCCCGTTGTTTGAGCGTCGCTCCCAGCAGATCCGTCTTGATTGATGAGGCGACCGCGGGGCCGTTCCACTCGAGCAGCGCCGGGATCGCGAGTCCAGCTGATTTGCCGGACTGCGGGGGGCCGAAGACCACCAGCGCATGGCGCTGCTCGGCTCGCAACAACGAGCGTCCGCGGTAGCCCAGCACCAGCCGGCCAACGGCGTGCTTCGTGGCTGCCCTGCTGCGTAGCGGTGACACATCGAGCCAGCTGGCCCAGCGGGCACCGCGGTCGCTCCCGCCGCGGGAACGCGCGTCAGCGTTGCGTCCTTCACGTCCAAGCACGGCCAGCACGCACGCCATGATCAACGCGGCAAGCGGAATAATCGGCACATTCATCGCTGTCCTCCGTTCTGGTCCAGCCGCATGCCGCTGTCGGTATTGGTCAGCCGCGTCTCCAGGGCCGAGCGACAGTGCTGCACCACGAATGAACGCGTGCCCACACGCCACAACGCCTGGCCCGACGAGAGCTGCGTGAGCAACCGTGCCTCCGTCGACGACAGTCCCAGCAACGTGCGCGTCAACTCGATCTGGCTCTCATCCTGGTGGTAGAGGACCCGGGTCGAGGTATCGGCGACAAGGCCCTCGGCGATCCGCGCTGAGCGCGAGCCGGAGTCGCCGGCCGCCTGCAGGTCTCCGAGCTTGTGCAGTACCACCAGGTTCATCACCCCGAATTGACGCGCGAGCTTGAAATTCGACTGGAACCACGGTGCAAGACCCTGGTGCTGGACGATCTTCCAGGCCTCGTCGGCGACGTTGATCAGGCGCCCGCGGCCGGGTTGTTCCGCCATTCGTGCCAGCAGCGCTCCCATCCATGCGCTCGCGCAGGCCATCAAGATCCCGACTGCGGGAGAGTCACGGACCGCGTGCAGGTCGATCACCAGCAGCCGGGCGTCAAGGTCAAGTCCCGGCGTGGTCGGGCCGTCGAACAGGCCTTTCAACGGGCCCTCGCAGAGGTCCTGCAGTGCCAGCGCCGCACGCCTGCTCTCAACGGCCAGCTCGGACGGCACGGTACGCAACCGAAACGCCATTTCGGACGGCGGATCAAACATCAGCCGTGCGATCTCTGGCAATGTCGGCTCTTCGCCCGCGGCCCGCACCGTGCGTAGGGCCTCCCGCAGCGCCCCCGCCTCCACCTGGCTGAGCGGCTCGCCGATCGCGGTGGTCGCGATCGCGCGTAGCAACTCGATCTGTGCATGTTCCTCAGGCCGCGCGGCAAGCGGGTTCAGACGCACGCCTCCACCCGGTCTGAGCGATACCGGTTCCACGCCCACCGCGGCGCACAGCGGCCCGTATTCGCGCTTCACGTCGAGCACGAACGCGCGTCTGCCAAACAGCAGCATCCGCCACAGTAGCGTCTTCACCAGCGCGCTCTTGCCTTGGCCGAGTTTGCCGACCACGATCGCGTTCGGATCGTCAAGCAGGCCGTCGTCGTAAAGCACCCACGGGTCAAAGCAAAACGCGCTGCCGCTGCTGTCGCGGCCGATGAACGCGCCCCGACCACCGAGTCCGCCCGGAGCTGTGAATGGATAGAGCGCCTGCGCGTGCCGCGTAGTGACGCGGTGACCGGGCCGCGCGGCGCTCATTTCAGACCCCGCGCCAGAGGGAGCGTGAAGGTGAACGCGTCGGCCTGCTGCCCGTACATACGGTGAAGCTCGATCCGCGCTCGCGCGGCTTGCTGATGGACAGCGGCGCAGGCGCGTTCCAGGTCGGTCAGGTCGCGGCCGCTGACGGTGACAAACCCGGAGAGGCGCACCTCGGTGTGCCCTGCGGCCAGCTCTGCCTCCCGCTGCGCCGCCGCATCTTGGGCCTGGCGGTGGCGGGCCGTCTCCGTCTGCCCGAAGCGGTGCCGCAGTTCACGGTCGGCGCGGTCGCGCGTGATGGCCGCCTCGACCTCTCGGGTCGAGCGCTCCGGCGCCACCGGTTCGAAGGTCACCGCCACGGTGCGCACCGTCGCGGAGCTGCCGAGCAGCGCGTCGAGGAACATCGGTGAGACGTCGACGCGCGGCCAACCGCCGATCCAGAAACTCGCGTGGCAAGCTCCGTCGCAGCGGTAGTGATCCCACTCCTCCTTGGCGCCCAACGGGCCAGCCTCGTGCTGGGGGACGGTGCCGCGACGGCCGGTCACCGCGTCCATCGCTGCCAGCTCAGAACGCGCATACGGGTCGTACGCGGTCCGCAGCGCGCGCGCGATCTGCCCGATAGACAACGCACCGAGCACCTTGATCTCGGCTACATCCAGCGCGTGGGCGATGCGCTGCGTCTCGTCCGCAAGGACCCGTCCGAGGTCTGCGTCGCGGCCGCGAACGCGGCCGGCGTCGATCTGTAACGCCAGCAGCACCTCGTGGTCCTGTGTGACGCGGGCGCTGGTTCCGATCAGCTCCAGGTAGGACTCCACGATCGGCGCACCACGGGGAGGTAGTTCCGGGTCGCGGGCCTCGTGCAGCCAGCGGGCGAGCTCGTCCCCGCGCGCGGGTGCGGTGCGTTCGATCCATTGAAGCCGGCGGATCGGCGTGCCCGGGAGTGAGGCCAGCAGCAGTCCCCACTGCATCAGCCGTCGCTCCTGTGCCTGCGGATCGAGCAGCGCAAACGACAATGCACGACAGACGAGCACTGCTGTCAAGCGCTTGCCACGACGTTCGCTCAAGGCGCCCAGTTGACGGCCGTCGCTGGCGATCTCCGTGAGTGACACGTCGCGCAGCTCGGCTGGAAGCGCCGCGGGCAGCTCTGATCCGTCACCGTGGCGGCGCTGTCCGAGACTCGGCAGCGGCGACTTGAAACGGTTGCGACCGAGCGCCATCCGCAGCCCAAACCCGATCACAATCGGAGCCCACTCCTCGCAGCTCCGCCCGCCGACCGGCAGGCTTGTGACTACGACCGCGAGGCCCACCGCCAGCATCCCGGCGAACAGGCCGCCGACGCTCGGCGCGGTCTGCAGCAGAATCATCGCGATCACGAGCGACCCGCCGATCCAGAGCACCTGGCCGGTTCGCATCGGTCCGGCCAACGTCCGTCGCTCCAACGGGCCGAAGCGGTACGCACGCCGCTCATCCGTCATGCTCGCCCGTTTCGTCCTCGGTCCGCAGATTCGCGTGCCGGTTTCCGGCAGCCTCCCAGCCGTCGTCCTCAAGGTCGTCGCGGAGCATGCCGGGGTAGCCGTCAAAGGGGCCGCGTTCATCCGAGATCCGGTCGATCTGATCACGCAGAGGGTCCGAGCCGCGCACGGGCTCGGGCTCGGCCTCGGCGAACGCAGGGGCGGCGGCGTCCGGGCGGTCACCCGAGACACCATCCGCTGAACCTGTGCCACCGCCACCGCCACCGCCACCGCCACCGACACCGCCACCGGCGCTCGGACCGTCCGAACCGCCGGGCGGCCCTGACGAGCCGCGGCTCTCCTCGCTGTCGGGCCCGTCACCCGGCCAGCCTGAACTGGCCGTGACGGGCAGCTGGCGGGATTCGTCGGCAGCGGTCGGCGTTGATGTGTCATCCGCAATCGGACCCGAATCTCGGCCGGTTCGGTGTTCGGCGAGGTGGCGGGTGATCGCGTCGGCTGCGCCACCTGAGCCCTCGAACAACGCTTTGCCATGTCTGAACCCGTCCTGCATCGGACGCTGGGCTTCGAGTCGTAGCCCGCCCGCGGCAGCCGCGGCGACCTCGGTGAAGGGCAGGAATCGCATCAGTGCCCAAGGGGCGAGGGTCGAGAGCATCACCAACGTCATCGCGGTCAGGATCGGGCTTACGCCGTCACCGCTTCCGAGCGCCGCGCCCGCCAACGACAGCACGCTCACGATCACGAACTTGGCAAGGATCAGCGAGATCAACAGCTCCACGACCCGCACCGCCCATACCTTGCGGGCAGGCCAGACCATCGCCGCGAACGCGAGCGGGAGCATCAGCACCACGATGTACACGGACGCCTCACGCACCAGCAGTTCAAGCGTCAGCATCAATGCTGCGAACAGCGTGAACAACCCCACCACCACGGCGAAGAACGCAGATCCCTCCAGCGAGAAGTTGGCGCCGAGCTTGACCGCAACGGAACTCAGGAATGCAGCGCCGCCGGTGCTCGCCGTGGCCGACACGATCCCGCACATCTCGTCGGTCGCAGACAACAGCAGCATGACAACCGGCGTGGCGATCCCGATTCCGATCATTGCCAGCGGCAGGTATCCGAATATCGCCTTGAGGATCAGTGCCGGCTCGCTGCGCATCAGCGCCTGCAGCGAAGCGGCGAAGATGAACGGCAGCGTGAGCATCGTCGCAAGCGCCGCCACGCGCCAGTACTCACCCGTGAACCAGCGGCTGGTCACGTCCGGAGCGGTCGCCGCATTGATGATGTGCGCCACCTCTTGGAGCGCGGAGCGGGTGCCATCCAGCACCCATGGGGTGATCAGGCTGAGGCCGAAGTTCGAGATCCCCTGGCCGATCAGGCGGAACGGGTTCGGCAAGCCGAAGATCGATGCCGATGGGAGCGCAGCGAGTGTGATCGCGGGGCTCATCTGGCGGTCGCCCCCAGATGCGAGAAGAAGTTGATCAGAGCCGGCGCGGCGCCGATCACCAGCGCTGCGGCGGCACTGATCAATGCCGCCATCCGGCCGCGTGCAGCAAATTGGTGGTTACCCGAATGAGATGACACCGCCCAGAGGGCGGCTCCGACGAACGCGCCGATCAACGTGAGCGCCAGCGCCCAGGCATCTGCGCCGTTGACCAGCTGCTGCAGCACGTTGCTTCCCGGCAGTCCATTGATGTCAGGCCGGGCGGTGACGGACGCGATTTGCGAGACCATTTTCGCCTCCAAGTGAATTGAGTACAACTTCGCCTTGTACTCAACATCAATCAGCGTTACTCTGCAACTCTCATTCGTATCAATTTAGACTCACTTGGAGTGAATTATGGAACTGGTCGCCGCTGTTCGCTGTGAATCGCGGATCCCCCGCCGGCCCCTCCACGCCGTACCGACCGGCGAGCTGAGTGCGATGTACGCGCGCCACGCGGAGGACGTCAGGCGGATCGTCAGTGACAACCTCACGCTCACCGATGACGTGCTCGATGACGCCTGTCAGTTCGCCTGGAGTTCGCTGGTGATGGGCCACACCCGGATCGCTGCGGGTGCCGAGTTGCGATGGCTGGTGACCACCGCAACTCGCGAAGCTCTGCGTCTGCTGCGTCTGCGACGCCTGGGGCCGGTACCGGCGCTGAGCCTGGTGCCCGACGCCGACGAGGATCCAACGTTCACCTCGGTGCGGGCGCGCGAGTGCTTGCAGGGGATGCGGCAGCTGCCGGATCGCCAGCAGCGGATGGTCTGGCTACAGGTGCTCGGTTACGGGTATCGCGAGATCGCCTCCGTAACCGGAGACTCGCCGCGGACCGTCCAGCGACAGCTGGCGCGCGCTCGCCAGCGACTACGGGCCGCCAGCGTCGCCAGCTAAGACGAGCCGAGCTGGTCCACGGTGCCTGCTCGACGCAGCCAAACGGCTGGTCGGCTACCTGACTACTTGCGACGCTTAGTCGGCGCCCGACCCTGCTTACGCCGCTTCTTCTCAGCGGCGGAGAGCTTGCGCGACTTGCGCGGAGCTTTGGAACCGGCGTGTACCCCACCGTCGGGATCCCAGGTGCTTTCGTGGGTGCGCTTGGGGGCATGGCGACGCGCGTCGTAAAGGATGTAGGCGCAGATGCTGCCGCCGACGATGACGACCAGGGCGATGATCACGAACGCCTCAGTGCCGCTAAAGCCGGAGCCGCCGGCGCTGGTGCTGGTGCCCGCGGTCTTTGGAACCGAGATTGTGTCGGCGTTGGTGGCGGTCGGCGTCGTGGGGGTGCCCCCGTAGTTGAGCGCACCGGGGGATGAACCCGAGGAGCCGCTCGAGTTCGAAGACCCGCCAGCAAGCGCCGGAGCGCTGGTCAGCGCAAACACGCACACCAGCGTCAACAGCAGCGCTACCAGATGCGAGCGCGTCTGGTGCCCGCGGCCGCGACCTCGGTCGAGACCGCGCTGAACGTCCCGACGCCCGCCGATCCGGCGAGCGTCGCCGCGCATGAAACTGCTCCCCCCGCAGTCAGCCATCAGAACGACTGGATGGCTACTTGTCCGAGGCCAGCGGCCCGTCCATGGCGGGCGTGTGCTGATCCTTGGCGTAGGGGTTCTCGTTGTCGTGGACTTCCTCGTGGTACACCGATTCCACGTTGACCTGCCAGATGTCGTGGTTGGTGCCCTTGGTGATGTTGTCCACGGCGCGCATTGCGGTGAGCATCGAGTGGTCGGAGTTGTTGTAGCGGTGCAGACCGTTACGGCCTACCTGGGTCAGGTTCTTGAGGTCGCTCTCGAGCCACTGGCGGATCGTGGCGACGCGCTCGGCGTACTTCTCGTCGTAGATCGGGTAGGCCTTGTAGACGCGCTCGACGAACCCGAACCGCACGTTCGCGGCCTTCGCCAGCTTCAGCTTCTCGATCTCCTGCGAGGCCATCGCGACGAGCTCGTCGTCGGGCGTGTTCCAGAGCTTGTCGCCCTCAAAGCAGAAGTACTCCATGCCGACCGACGCGTCGGTCGAGCCCTCCGGAACCATGTACGGGCTCCAGGACTTGAAGTTCTGGATGCGCAGCACCGTCACGCCCGGCTGATGGATGTAGATCCAGTTGTCGGGGAACAGGTCCTCGCCCTTGACCACCAGCAGCACGGTCAGGAACTCGCGGTAGCGCAGGCCCTGGGCGGCGTCGCGCACAGCGACCGGAGCCTCCGGGTCGCTGATCCCGACGGTGGTGCGCAGCGGCAGCGATGAGATCACGTGTGAGGGCGTGTACTCGACCCCGCCGGCGACGACCTTGGTGACGACGCCGTCCTTGGTCTCGAGCTTGGTGACGGGCGCGTCCATGATGATCTCGCCGCCGCGGGCCTTGATCTCGTCCGCCATCGCCTCCCACATCTGACCGGGGCCGAAACGCGGGTAGTTGAACTCGGAGATCAGCGACTTGATCTTGTTGCCCTTGTTGCCCAGGAACGCGGCCTTGGCGGCACTGAAGAACGACAGGCCCTTGATCCGCTGTGCGGCCCACTCGGCGCGGATCTCGTTGGTGGGGACTCCCCAGAGCTTCTCCGTGTAGGTCTTGAAGAAGTGGTTGTAGAGGCGGTAGCCGAAGCGGTTGGAGACCCACTCCTCGAACGTATCCTCGCGACCCTTGGGCTTGACCTTCGCCCACAGGTATGAACCCATACACAGCGACAGCTCCCAGAGGCCCAGCTTCTGGATTACGTCCTTGCCCTCCAGCGGGTACTCGAGGAACTTGTCGTTCCAGTAGATGCGGCTCTGGCGCGGGCGCTTGAGGAACTCATCACCCATGATCTCGTGCCAGAGGGCGTCGACTTCGTCGACCTTGGTGAAGAAGCGGTGGCCGCCGAGGTCGAAGCGGAAGCCCTCCTTCACGGTGGTCCGGGCGATACCTCCCAGTGCATCAGTCGACTCGAGCACCACCACTGGCTTGCCCAGCTTCGCCAACTGGTAGCCGGCGGTGAGACCGGCGGGGCCGCCGCCGAGTACGACGACGGGCTTCTCAGGGGTGATGTCGGAGCCGGGCTTCGGCGCGGTAACGGCGGTATCGGTCACGAATTAACCTTCTTGTAGAGGTAAGCGGCATCTGCGACGCAGCAGGCGCCGCGGTAATTATGGGGGGCCCAGCGCTCTTGGACCAGCGACTTGTCGTCAGCGATGATCTGACCCCATTGGGCCGAGCGCCGTCTGATCAGCCGTGTCCACGACTGATCCCAGTTGGAATTGCCCTCTGTGAGTGGCTTGATGAACAGCACCTGCTGGCCGGGGCGCAGGTTGTTGAGCATCGGCTTCAGCACCTTGGCCGGGACCGAATCCCTGTAGCGCTCCAGCGCATTCACCCAGTCCACGTAGGTCGGGTCCTTGACCGGCCCGATCGTGCTCGAGAAGTTCAGGCCGCCCGGTAAGTAGTAATAGGCCAATGGCACCTGCTCTGGCTGGCCGACGATCACCAGGTCCCCCTTGTGCAGCGACGGTCCCATCTCGGCGCTGATGTCCTGCATATCGCTCTTATACACGGGCGCGAAGTCGGCGACGCTGTGCAGCGCCACGACGAACACGCAGATCGCTGCCGCGCCGAGGATCCCGGCGCGTGACATCCCGATCGCGAAGAACAGCAGCAGCGCGGCGATCATCGGCGCGAAGTAGCGCAGCACCCATGCGGGGGTGATCTGTGAGCTGCACCAGGCGAAGAACAGTGTGAACACGGCCAGCGCGGCGAGTACGTAGACGACGCGCGCCTGCGGTGAGAGCCGCAGCTCCCTGCCGAACAGCTTCCAGTAGCCGAGGATCGCGACCAGGAACAGCAGCGCGGCGACCCCGGTGCTGCCGATCACGCCCTGCGAGACCTGGACGGCGGCGCCGAAGTGCGGCTTCGGTGCCCACGGCGCGGCGGTGTGGATCGCCTGGAAGATGAAGTTCGGGATCCAGGGGACGAACAGCACGATCGCGCACACGAATGCGATCAGCACGTCCTTTACGAAGTTCTTGCGGAACTCGGGATCCTGACGGCTGGTGAACCACAGGATCACGCAGGCGACGAAGGACGCGGCGTAGAAGAAGCTCGCCCACGCGTGCGTGTAGAACATCAGCGCCTGCGGCACCACCCACAGCGGGATGTACTTGCGTCGTCGCAGCGCGAAGCCGTTCACGAAGCCGATCGTCGCGAGCAGCCCCAGCAGCGTCATGAATGAGTACATGCGCGTCTCGGTCGCGTACGAGTCGAGGAACGCGATGAACGCGAACATCGTCGCGGTCATCAGGCCCGCACGCTTGTTGGCGATCGAGGCGCCGGCCCAGTAACCGACCGGGATCGTCGCCGAAGCGAAGATCAACGACAGCGTATGTGTGGCCCGCACGCTGTTGCCGAACATGCTCATCCAGACGTGCAGCATCATGTAGAACAGCGGCGGGGCGCCGTCCATCCGCATGATTCCCGGGATCGCCGTCAGCGGGTGCGAAGCGATCCCGACGGTGATCCCCTCGTCCATCCAGAACTGGCCGTCCAGTGTGCCCGCGCGCTCGTAGGTGCTGAATGCGGTGAGCAGCACCAGGAAGATCGTGATCCGCAGCCATTGCGGCAGCCGCTGCCACCAAACCGGGGTCCAGAGCGTAAAGTCGTTGATGGTGCCGAGCACCGGGAGCGTGACGCCCGATTTCTTCTTCTGCGCGGGCTCGGAGATTGTCGTCATCAGTTAGAGGTCGGCCTATCAGCGGCGGTGCTGTGCGGACACGGAGATCCTTGCCCCGCATGATGTCTCGTGCCGCGACTGAACTTCCGCGCGAGAGATTGTGCGGGCGTCGGCAATTCTAGTGTGCATTTAGCTATTTGTTGGCGCTGCAATCTTTGTAAATGGTTACGACGCCGTCGCGGTACACCTGGTAGCGGGCGCCGGCAGCCTCCCAGCGGCCGATGTCGCCGGCATCCGGGGACTTTGCGGTGAGCACCCAGCGGTGGCCGGTGCTCGCGTCGTTCACGATCGCAGCGCTGGTCTGCACCACCACGTTGGGGTAGCCGCGCGGCAGCTTCGGCCGCGCCGAACCCCAGGTCTTCCACTCACCGGGCGTGTCCTGGATGGTGGTCGTCGGGACCTTCAAATACCACGCGACCATCGGGATCTGGAAATGCTCCGCGACGACCGGGCCACAGGCCACGAGCTTGTCGGCCGGTCCCAAACGCCCGACCAGCGCCGCGAGGTCGGTGCGCAGCCGTGACTGGTAGGCCAGCTCGGTGTGTGTGCGCCCGATCGAGATCATCCGGTGACCGATCCACTTGGGCACGAACAGCACCACGCACACGCATACCGCCGTCGCGGCGACGATCCGCCCCGAGCGCTGTGCACCGCCGGTGTTGCCGATCGCGCCGAGCGCGTTCGCGGCCCAGCCAAAGCCGATGCTGCCCGCCAGGATCAGCAACGTAGAGCCGAGCACCATGTAGCGCTCGTTGCCGGCGAACCCGTGCTGCACGTCGAACGCGATCAGCACCATCCACAGAATTCCGAACGCGGCCGCCACGCAGACCATCAGCAGCGCCTGCTGGCGCCGATTGAGCGTGAACCGTTCAATCCCCCGCCACGGGAGCACGCTCGCGCACAGCAGCACCAGCGCGATCACCCCGGCCAATCCCGCCATCAGCTCCAGCTGCACCGGGGCCATCGGCCACGCCATGTAGTGCATCTCGTGGCAGAACGGGCACGGGAACTTGCCCGAGCTGCCCGGGTTCACGAACTCGGCGGCCTTCACCGAGCCCGAGAACGATCCGGTCACGATCTTCTGCGGCACGAACCACAGTGCCAACGCCAGCACTCCGAGCCCCAGCACCCAGGCGCGCAGCCGCGGCCGGCGCCACAGCAGCCAGAGTCCGTAGGGGATCATGAACACGAACACCTCGGGGCGGTCCAGCGCGGCCAACAGCGCGAGCGCATAGGCGGCAAGGTGGTTGCCGTCGTACGCGCAGTCGAGCGCGATCAGGATCGCCGCGACCGCAAGTGCCTCGGAGTAACCGAGCATCGTGTTCTCGAAGTAGACCCCGGTCAGCAGCAGCGCGACCGCCGCCAGCAGCCCCGCGATCAGCGATGGAAGCCATTGCCAGGACCGGTCTTGGGGAACCGGTCCTGTACCAAGCGCCCTGCTCATCCACCCGCCGGTGTTGCCGGGCGCGGAATCCGGGCTGGTGCCGGATTGCGGCGCAAGATCCCAGGTGATCCGGTAGGCAAGCCGGAAGACCATCAGCAATGACAGCACCATCGAGGCGCGGGCCACCAGCAGCCAGAGGTCCGGCTGCGCGCCGCGGAACACCGCAAACACGGTTGCGAACATCACCGGTAGCGGTTTCCAGCTGGTGATGCCGCCCAGCTCCAGCGAGCCGTGGATGATCTCGCGGCCCCAGATCAGCCATGACCAGGGGTCGTAGCTCGGCGTCGATGGCCAGAGCAGCGACAGCGCCCCGATCAGCAGCGAGAACAGCAGCAACCAAACGTAGATCGGGACCCGCGCCATACGGCTGGGCGGGGCTGCTGCAGGCGCGGGTTCCACCGGCCGTGATAGTGACGGAAGCTCCGTCACAACTGCGTCAGCCGACTCCGATCGCTGTGCAGTTCTCGACTTCGGTCAGAGTGAGACCGGTCGTGTTGTTCGGATACAGCAGGGCTGAACCGATCAGTTCCGCGCCGAGGCCCTTGCCCATGATGATCTGGCCCTCTGCGATGCCGGCGTCGGGGTAGAAGATGATCGACGCACCGCCCGGTCCGACCTTGATCGCCTGGAGCAACTGCGGCGTTCCGTGAACCCGGTCCTTGGTCTCGAAGCTGACGAACGGAATGTGGTGCGCGGTGAGGCACGCCTCGCGGGCCGCGCGCTGGTTGTCATAGACGCCGTAGAACGACGGAGACGTGAGCAGGTGGGGGCTACCGGCCTGCGGCTTGGCGGCGATTCCACAGCCACTGATGAGTACGGCCATGAGCGCACAGATAACTGCGACCTTGCGGAAGGACATCGCCGTGAGCGTAGTAGATCGCTGTTAAGAACTGGTTTGCCTGGCGCAAATCGTTCAGATTCGCCTAACGCAAACGCCGATATGTCGCATCGACACCGCGGGTCCGGTCCGGCGCCGCCCGCTTGCCAACACCCGCCGTCGCCAACCACCCGCACATTTCCGGACCTGTCCACTAGCCTGCGGCCAATGTCTGTAACCGTTGTCGGATCAATCGCGTTTGATTCAGTCAAGACCCCGTTCGGTGAGCGCGAGCGGATGCTGGGCGGCTCCGCCGTGCACTTTGCGCTGGCTGCGTCGTTCTTTGACCGTGTGCGGGTCGTGGGTCCCGTCGGTGATGACTTCGGGCCGGCGGGAGCCGCGGTCCTCAAAGACCGCGGCATCGACACGGAAGACATCGAACATGTGCACGGCGGCCGCACGTTCTTCTGGCGCGGCGCCTACGGCGAGAACCTCAACAGCGCGGAGACGCTGGAGACGCAGCTGAACGTGTTCGCCGACTTCAAACCCAAGCTCTCAGCCGCCTCGCGCGACTGCGACGTGCTGTTCCTGGCCAACATCCAGCCGGACCTGCAGCGCGAGGTGCGCGAGCAGTGCCGCCGGGCGCGGTTCGTGGCGCTGGACTCGATGAACCTTTGGATTGACATCGCGCGCGATTCGCTACTGGCCGTGATCGGCATGGTCGACTGCCTGATCCTCAACGACGCCGAGCTCAAGCAGCTGACCGGCGAGCACAGCCTGCTGCGCGCTGCGCGGGCGGTGCTCGCGATGGGGCCGCGCCTGGTGGTGGCAAAGCAGGGGGAGTACGGTGCAGCGCTGATCACCGGCGACGGCCTGTTCGCGTTGCCGGCGTTCCCGCTCGAGGACGTCGCTGATCCGACCGGCGCCGGGGACTCGTTCGCCGGCGGTTTCGTCGGCTACATCGCCGCGCACCTCGATCAGGGGCTCGATCAGGACGTGCTGCGCACAGCTATGGCCTACGGAATCGCGGTCGCGTCCTACAACGTGCAGGAGTTCGGGACCGAGCGGGTTTCGCGCCTAAGCCGTGCTGAGATCGATCAGCGGGTCGCGGAGCTGGTCGCGATCACGCGCCTGACTCCCGCGGCTGACACACTCGGCGCACGATGAATCTGCGGTATCCCAAATGAGCTACGACCTCAAGCCCGCTTCGGTCCTTTCCGACGGAACCATCACCGCGCTCGTCGACGCGGGCGCGATCAAGATCGAGCCCTGGGACTACGCGATGGTGCAGCCCGCCAGCATCGATCTACGCCTCGGTGACTCGTTCCGGGTCTTCCACAACCATCGCGTCACCTCGATCGACCTGCGCGACCCGCCTGCGAACCTCACCGAGGAGGTCGTGATCGAGGACGGTGACGCGTTTGTGATCCACCCCGGCGAGTTCTGCCTGGGGCGCACGCTCGAGTACGTCGAGCTGCCGGACGACCTGGTGGCGCGGATCGAGGGGAAGTCCTCGCTGGGCCGACTCGGCCTGATCGTGCACGCCACCGCCGGCTTCTGCGACCCTGGCTTCAAGGGCACGCTGACGCTCGAGCTGAACAACCTCACGCGCGTCCCGATCAAGCTCTATCCGGGCCTGCCGATCGCCCAGCTCAGCTTCATGACGCTCGATCGTGCGGCGCTGCGGCCATACGGTTCACCAGGCCTGGGCTCGCACTATCAGGGCCAGCGGGCGGCGACTGAAAGCCGCTATGAGGGCGGCCCCGGACAGCACTAGCGCGCCGCTGCGGGACTCGGATCGGGCCAAAATCAGCAGTCCGCGCGGCTGCAACGGTCGAAAACGGTCATAAGTCGAAGGACTTATGAAGTGCGCGGCGCCAATCAAACCCGCTCGCGTTAGTCTGATCAAACACGCCACGCGCAAAGTACGCAAAGCAGCACAAGCTTGGGAGAAAAAGATGACGACTGAGACTGCAGGAGCTGACGGCTCCGGCGTAGGGAAGCCCGAGACTCTCACGATCACCGACAATCGCACCGGCAAGGTCTATGAGGTGCCGATCGAGGACGGCACCATCCGCGCTCTCGAACTGCGCAAGATCAAGACCGGCGATGACGACTTCGGGCTCATGACCTATGACCCGGCGTTCATGAACACGGCCTCGTGTCGTTCGGCGATCACCTACATCGACGGTGACAGGGGCATCCTCGAATATCGCGGTTACCCGATCGAGCAGCTGGCCGAGAAGTCCAGTTTCCTCGAGGTCGCCTACCTGCTGGTGCACGGTGACCTGCCCGACCGCGCGCAGCTCGAGGAGTGGGTCTTCCACATCACCAACCACACCTTCGTGCACGAGAACATCAAGGAGTTCATGCACGGATTCCGTTACGACGCGCACCCCATGGGGATGCTGCTCGCGTCGGTCGGAGCGCTCTCGACGTTCTATCCAGAAGCCAGCCAGATCAAGGATGAACACGTCCGTTACATCCAGCTGATCCGGCTGATCGCGAAGATGCCGACGCTGGCCGCATTCTCCTACCGCCACAACCGCGGGATGCCGTACGTCTACCCGGACAACGACCTGTCCTACGCCGGCAATTTCCTGGGAATGATGTACAAGATGACGGAGCTGAAGTATCAGCCCGACCCGCGTCTTGAGCGGGCGTTGGACGTGCTCTTCATCCTCCACGCCGACCATGAGCAGAACTGCTCGACCTCAGCTGTGCGCTCGGTCGGCTCTTCGCAGGTCGATCCCTACTCGGCGGTCACCGCGGGCGTGGCCGCGCTCTACGGACCGCTGCACGGCGGCGCCAACGAGGCGGTGCTGAGGATGCTGCGTCGCATCGGCAGCGTCGAGAACGTGCCTGACTTCATCGCCGGCGTGAAGGCCGGAAATGAGCGTCTGATGGGGTTCGGTCACCGCGTCTACAAGAACTTCGACCCGCGCGCGAAGATCATCAAGAAAGCGGTCGAGGACGTGTTCGAGGTGACGGGCAAGAACCCGCTGCTGCACATCGCCACCGAGCTCGAGAAGATCGCGCTCGAGGACGAGTACTTCGTCCAGCGCAAGCTCTACCCGAACGTCGACTTCTACTCCGGCCTGATCTACGAGGCGCTGGGGCTGCCGGTCGAGATGTTCCCGGTGCTGTTCGCCATCGGTCGCACCCCGGGCTGGATCGCCCAGTGGCTCGAGATGATCGACGATCCCGAGCAGAAGATCGCGCGTCCGCGCCAGATCTACACCGGGCATCGCGGTCTCGACTACGTACCGATGGAGCAGCGCCAGTAGGCGTCGTTTGCGGTCCCTGGTCCAGTTTGGGCCAGGGACGGTTCGGTTCGTTCGGGCTAACAACCGGTCGCGGCGGTGGTGTCAGTAACTCGTCTGAGCGACGACTTACTGACACCATCCCGGGCGCGCCGGCGCGGCAAGCGCGTTCACGAAGTCGTCGTGAAGCCGATCTTTGAACGCGGTGGCATGCTCAGTGCAGGTGCCCGACAGCACGCGGCTGTAATCCCCAATCCAGGAGTTTGAGATGCCAGAGCAGACGATCACCACCCAGCTCGGAGTCGAGGACGGCGAGCGCTTCCAGCGGCTGCGCGCAGAGCTTGGCGTCGGTTCGTTCGGTCTCAATCACGTGGTGCTGCAGCCCGGTCAGCGGGGGCGCATCCACGCTCACGAGCACCAGGAAGAGGTTTACATCGTGCTCGAGGGCACGCTCACGCTGATCGTCGACGGGGTCACCTATGAGCTGAAGCCGGGCGGGGTCGCGCGGGTCGCGCCCGACTCGCGTCGCCAGCTCGTCAACCACCACATCCATCCGCTGTCGCTGATCGCGATCGGCGGGATGGTCGCGCACGAACACGCCGGGCGCGACGGCGTTGTGTTCACGGACTGGGAGGGCCCGGCGGTGGGTAAGCCGCAGGACACCCCGATGCCGGATGATCTGCCCGAAGCAGAGCTGATCGGCTGAGCCGCTGGTCAGCGGTTTAGCGGTTCAGCGTTCAGCGGGTCGGCTCTCCGGCGGCCAGCGCCACCCGCAACCCCTCGCCGA
The DNA here is from genome assembly GCA_963737115.1 of uncultured Actinomycetota bacterium. GTDB lineage: Bacteria > Actinomycetota > Thermoleophilia > Solirubrobacterales > Solirubrobacteraceae > Palsa-465. The sequence continues at coordinate 89,170 of CAVTRM010000010.1, read as the reverse complement.
CGAGGTTCACCGAGATCACGGTGACCATGATCAGCACCCCGACCGGGTAGATCGCCCACCAAAACCCGTCGGGCAGATAGGTGGTGCCCTGTGACAGCATCTCGCCCCAGCTCGCCGCCGGGGCGGGGAGCCCGAAGCCGAGGAAGCTGAGTGTCGCCAGCAGCACGATCGCGTCCGCGATCTGGAAGGTCGCGTTCACGACGATCGTGCCGAGTGCGTTGGGCAGCAGGTGCGCCCTCACGATCCGCGGGGTTCCAGCGCCCATCGTGCGGCTGGCCTGGACGAACTCCCTGGTCCGGATGCTGAGCGTCTCACCGCGGATCAGCCGCGCCGGTCCGAGCCAGGACAGCAGTGCGATCACCAGGATCAGCAGCGGCACCGTTGGCGTGATCACCGACGCGAGGTAGATCAGTACGAACAGTGCCGGAAGCGCCAAGAACACGTCAACAATCCGCATCATCACCGCATCGATCCAGCCGCCCCGCAGCCCCGCCAAAGCACCCCACACTGCTCCCAGCGCGGTCGCGAAGATGCCAGCGGCGAACGCGATCTCAAGCGTGCTGCGGCCGCCGACCATCATCCGCCCCAGCACGTCGAAGCCGTTTGCGTCGGTGCCAAGTGGATGTCCGTTGCCCGGCGCGAGATTGGTGAACACGGTCGAGTGCGTTTGGTCGGTAGGTCGCAGCAGCGGACCGACGAAGCAGAACAGCACGATCAAAACCAATAGCCCGAGCCCGACCATCGCTGCCCGCTGCCGGCGCAAGGCGGTGAGTGTGCCGCTCGCGTCGCGCGCCGTGCTCGCGGGCGGGGCCGAGGGTGTCAGCGGTCGGGCGGCTGGATCTCGCAGTGAGGTCATTGCAGCCGCACCCGTGGGTCGAGCGCGGCGTAGGCGAGGTCGGCCAGCAGCGAACCGAGCACCGTGATCACCGCGATCACCACGGTTACGCCGAGCTCAACCGGGTAGTCGGAGTTGACCGCGGCGGTGTAGTAGCTGAGGCCGACGCCGGGGACGTTGAACACGTATTCGATCACGAGTCCGGCGGTGAGCAGCGCCGGCAGTGACATGCCCACCAGCGTCACCACCGTCAGCAGTGAGTTGCGCAGGACGTGGCGCGCGAGTACCAGCCGTTGCGGAAGCCCCTTGGCGCGTGCCAGCCGCACGTAGTCCTGGGCCAGCGTGTCGAGCGCAGCGGAGCGCATGTAACGCCCGAACCAGGCGACGTTCACCAGCGTCAGTGTCAGTATCGGCAGCACCAGGCTCCACGGGTCCGAGAGGATCCCGGCAGCCGAGCTTGATTGGCTGACCTCCGGCGGGAAGATCTTGGCCGAGACCGCGAGCCCGCCGATCAGCAGCAGCGCCAGCCAGTACGCGGGCATCGAGTAGACCGCGAACGAGACCGCCGAGATCACGTGGTCGCTCGCGTGCCCGCGGCGCACCGCCTGCCAGAGTCCCAGTGGTACCGCGATCAGCAGCGCGAGCACCAGCCCCAACCCGACCAGGATCAGATCGTTCGCAGCCTGCTGGCGCAGCAGCGAGTCGACGCTCTGATTGAGTCGGTAGGAGTAGCCGAGATTGCCGTGCAGCAGCCGACCCAGAAAGTCGACGTACTGGACCGGGAGCGGATGATCGAGTCCGTTGGCGCGGTTGAACGCTGCTATCTCGCCCGGTGAGGCACGCGGTCCGAGGATCGCCCGCGCTTCGGAGCCGGGCATCAGCTTCGCGAGCAGGAAGATCACCAGAGTCACCCCCAGCAGCACCAGCAGCGCCTGTCCCATGCGTCTGATCACGTACGCGATCATCGCGTGAAGTACCAGTCCTGCGGAGTGATGAAGCCGTAGGCATTGGGCCTGAATCCGCCGAGATTCGCGGAGGTCGTGATCAGCGTTCCGGGAGAGGGCTGCCAGAAGTCGGGCAGCTGGCGGCGGATGTAGTTGGCGTATGCGTCGAGCGCCCGCTGGGCCTGCGCGCCGCCCACGATCGTGGTGGCCTTGATCAACCGGTCAGCCTCGGCGTTCGAGTAGCTGCCGACGTTGCCGAGCGCGCCGCTCTGGAAGATCTCTTCGCCGCTGGGATAGTGGTCGGGGGAGTAGACCCAGGGCTCGCCGTACTGTCCGAGCTCCCACGAACAGGCCGCCTGGTGCGGCGAGCACGGCTCGATCTCGGACGTAACCGCCGCCATCGTCGCGGCCTGCAGCCGGATCTGGATCCCGACCCTAGCCGCCTCGGACTTGAGGTTCAGCATCGCCCCGGCCGAGTACGATAGCTCCGCGGGATACATCAGCGTGAAGTTCAGCGGTTTACCTTTGGCGATACCGGCGCCGCACTCGCCGGCGCCGCTGCCGGGGCGGGAGCAGACGCTGACGCCGTTCGGCACCACCTTCCAGCCATGCGCGGACAACAGGCTCCGCGCCGCCGCGACCGAGTACCGGTAGGGGTTCACGCGAGCCAGCGGGTTTGCGTAGCGATTGGCCGGCTGCGCCGGCACCGGGCTGTAGGTCGGCACCGCGAGACCGCCGTAGTACCCGTGGATCCAGCCGCGCTGGTCGACCAGATGCTGCAGCGCCTGCCGAAAATAGAGCTGGCGCAGGATCGGCCCCACGGTCGGGTTGTTGAAGTTCGGCTCGAAGTAGTCGAACCCCCACTGGTAGTCCGGCACCATGCGATAGCCCTGGCTTACCAGCGTCCGTGCCTGGGGCACGTCGACGTCGGGGACGTAGCCGACCGAGACCGCTGCGGCGTTCGAGCCGTGGCCACTGCCGGCGGCCGTGTCGCCATGCGTGCTGCTGGCCTGCAGCACGTTGAACTCCGCCGCTTCGCTTGTGAACGGCAGCTCGACAAAGCGCGCCAGGCGGGGCCTGTCGGGGCCGCTATAGGAGCGATTCGGAACGAACGTCGCCTGCCCTGAGGCGGTCAGTTGCGTGAGCTTCCAAGCGCCGTCGACCACTGACCAGATTGGACTCTGCGCGTAACCGGACAGGTTCTGCGCCTGCTTGTTCAGGAAGCGGTAGACCTTCTGTGCCCCGCCGGCGGAGCTATCAGGAAGCGCTGCCGCGCGGTTAGGCGGAAGACCGTCGGCGCCCAGCGAGTGCTCGAACTTGGTTAGTGAGCGCGTGCTCGTGCGGTCCCACGCCAACGGCAGCGGTGTGATCTGGGAGAGCTCGTTGCCGGTGAACCAGGACGGGTTGTAGGAGTGGCTCAGCTTCAGCGTGATCGTGCTCCGGCCCTGTGCGCTCCAGCTGAGCACGTTGTCGGGAAACCCGCCCGGCACGTATGAGGCCCACTCGTCTTTATTGGCCTTCAGCAGGTTGATCCAGAAGCCGACGTCACGGGCGCTGACCAGCTCCCCATCGGACCACCGCGCAGGCTTCAGCCGGATCGTCACCTGACGGTTGTGGTCGCTGTATTGCGGGCGGTCTCCGAGGCTCAGTGCGTAGTCGACGCCGGGCCGGTTGTCGGTTCCGTACCAGTACAACGGCCGGTACAGCAGGGTCTGGAAATTCGCGGTATTGGCGACCGAGTAGTACTGGCCCGAGATCAACGGAAAGATGTAGTTCGGCGGCGTCAGCGGCTGCTCGGCGAAGTACGCGGTTCCGCCCTGCAGCGGCTTACCGGCGACCGGCTGTGATGACGGAATCGCGTCGCCACCGCTGCCGCAGGCGGCGACCAACAGGGCCAACGACAATGCTCCCAATAACGCGACGAACCGCTCGCGAGACATCTGCTTTCTTCCTCCGCCGGCATGACCCGGATCAGGTATGGCGGTCGGCGCGTTGTGCGCCCTCTCAGTCCCGTTGTTTAGGGACTCCCGCGAATGTGAAAGGAGAGTGTAGACCCTGGCCATCGGCGAAGCGCTCGAGATCCCCGATCGCAAGCACAACTTCGCCGTCTCAAACGAACGGAACCAAACCCAGGGCTACTCAGCAGTGCCTGATGGATGCGTTTGATCCATTTCCATCTCCGTTTCTCCCGCCGTGCAACCGAGGCAGGGGCCGCTGTCGGCAGCCCACTGGGCGACAGCTTCCGAATCCGTAGACTCAACTTCGCTGCGCCGGCCGTTCGGCCAGTCGCGAGGAACTTAGACGCCACGAGCAGGGAGCGATTCGGTGCACGCCTACACACTCGATGATTGGAGCGGATTCGCGACCGCCCAAGTCGGAGCCGCTGCAGCGCTCACAGGACTGCTGTTCGTCGCGGTCTCCATCAACCTCGAACGTATCCTGGCCTTCCCCAAACTCCCGGCGCGGGCCGCCGAAACGCTCGCGGTCCTACTGTTCGCGCTGACCGCCTGCAGCCTGGCCCTCATTCCCCAGGCCATTCGACTCTTCGGGGCCGAGCTCCTAGCGCTGGCGCTGTGCGTCGGCGCTGCGACCCTGGCGGTCCAAGTCCGGCACGGACCCGACGACCCGAACGACCCCTGGACCTGGTACGCCAGCCGGGTCGGCGTCACCCTGCTACCGACGCTCGGATACCTGGCAGCGGGAATCAGCTGTCTGACCCGGACGGGCGGCGGCCTGTACTGGCTTGCGCCCGCCACCCTGCTCGCGTTCGTCGGCGCCGTTTACAACGCGTGGATCCTGCTCGTCGAAATCATCCGGCAGAAAACGGACACAACCCCTACCGCCTCAATCGACGAGCCGAGACAGGAAACTACGAGCCCGAGACCGTGAGGTCGAAGTGGCCAGGCCCGAGCTGCTTGAAGTAGCGGCGCTCGGCCTCGAGCCAGTCTTCGTCCCAATCTTCCTGCGCAATCTGTCGCTGCAGGCGCTCAGTGCGGGTGTCCACGGGGGTGTGCACCAAGATCGTGCGATTCACCAAATCGCGCAGCGCTGGCCCTGCCGAGCCCACGCCTTCAAGCACAATCACCGACGCAGGCTTGACCGTCACCGGCTCTTCGCGGAACTCGTCGTCAGCTTCGTCGAAAGCACGGAAGTGGACGTCGTTGCCCTCCAGTAGCGGTACCAGCACCTCGTCGCGCAGCCGGGTCGCGTCGTAGTAGCGATCCATCGGTGCATCGGTCGTATGACCGTTGCGCTCGGTCTCCGCGCGGAAGAAGTCGTCGGTGTGAATCACAGCGACGTCCAGGTGGCTGCGCAGATTCTCGGCAAGCGTGGATTTGCCCGCGGCGCCATGGCCGTCGATCGCCACCACCAGCGGGTGCGAGTTCGAGCTCCATGCACGGATTGCCGCAGCTACGGCTTCGGGTTGCGTTGCCATCAGAGAAAGGGGTCGGTCGGCCGGTCAGTCAACTTCAGGCCAGATAACCAATAGTGTGCCGTTCTCACGTAGCCATCGTGTGTGGTCTTTGTAGGCGGGACATTGTGCTTGGACAAGCGTCCAAAAGCGTTGCGAATGATCCATCACCCGCAGATGGCAGAGCTCGTGCCAGACCACATATTCGAGCACCTCACGCGGGGCCAGCAAGAGCCGCCAGTTGAAGCTCAATGCGCCGCTGCGCGAACAGCTGCCCCAGCGCGTTTTTTGGCCGCGGATCGTGAGTCTCGTGTACGTGACGCCCAAACGGTCCGCGCCCGCGTCGAGCAGCGGCGCGATCTCCACCCGCGCCTGCCGCCGATACCAGCGCTCGACCGCCTCACGCGTCTGCGCTGCCGCGAGCAACGGGGCGATCGGTGTTCCTGCTGGTCTAGCTGGACCAGCAGGAACAAGCAACGTCTGTCCGGCACGGTGTACGCGCCGGCGACCCGGGTCGACCTGTAGTTGCAGCGTCTGGCCGAGGTACGGCAACGTATCGCCGCGGGACTTCAGCGACTCGCGGCGAGTTGCCTGCCGGGCCTGCTGGCGCTCGATCCAGGGGCGGAACTGAAGCGCGGCCGCCTCGGCATCGCGCACAGTCGCACGGCGCGGGATCACGACCTCGACCGCGCCGGCAGGGCTGACCGTGACCCGGATCCGCCGCGCGCGATCCGATCGTCGTACCGTGTAGTCGATGCCTTCCATCCCAGAGCTCACAGGGCGCCTCACCGGCCCTACGGTAGAACTCCGTGCGATTGCCGAGTGGGACATTCCTGAAATCCTGATCGCTCACCAGGACGACCCCGCGATGTATAAGCAGCTCGGGATGAACCGGCCGCCCACCGGCGCGCAACTGGGACGCCAGGTTGAGCTCGCTCCGCTGGAACGCGAGAGCGGGCAGTCGGTGAGCTTCACGATCGTCGAGCCCGGCAGCGCCGACTGCCGCGGACGCGTGGACGTCCACGACATCGACTGGGACGCGTGCAGTGCCGCGCTCTGCGTGTGGGTGGTGCCCCAGCGCCGAGGCCTCGGCTATTCCACCGCCGCGGTCGAGCTTGCGGTCGAATGGCTCCGTGACGAGGCCGGGATCACGTCTGTCAAGGTCGGCCACTGAAGCCCGACCAGCCGGTCAGTTTTCGTCGTTGTCGCCGACGAGGACGTAGAGCACGGCTTTGCCGGCTGCGAAGCTTGGGTTCGCGTTGATGTAGGGCATCGGTGTGATCCAGAAAGTCGCCCAGAAGTGGTAGCTCCTGGCAGTGCGGTAAGGCGAAACCGAGAGCCAATAGCCGGGGCTACCATCACTGACCCTGGGGCCCGATCGCATATTGGTGGTCGAACGGTTCGCTCCGACCGCGGCAACTACGTCGTGTGCCTTGGCCAGTGGATGCCCGACTATCGCCCAGGTTTTCTGCTGACGCCAGCCAGCACGGCGCAGTGTTCGAACCTCGGACCGGGCCAACGCCGCCATCGGCTGTCCGCTGCTGCCCGCAATCACTTCGAGGTACGCGGCTTCGGACGAATTGTCGCCGCCGTTGGCGGGTATCTGAGCGATCCCAAGCACCGTCGCGCCGGGCGCCACAGGCAGCTCGACCGGCAACGTCGATCTGATCGCGAAAAACCAGATTGCCAGGGCCGCAACGGTGATCGCCAGACCGACAAGCACGAGACGCCTGATCGCCCGGTTTCGTCGTGGCTCTGCCGGCCCGATGGGCTCGGCTGGATCACCATCTGGGGCCGATGCGCCTACTGCTGAAGAGTGTGATGTGCTCGGATTGGCCACAATATGTCGTCTGCCAATGTATCGGCAAACGAACTAGCGTGCGTGGCCACTCTCGCCGCACGCGAGACACCACCAGCTTCAAGCCCCGAGTTATGTGCTCGGCTCAGCCTTCCTCAGGCTCTTGATCGCAGTGACGACTTCTGGCTCGGAGGTGTAGCCGATCAGATGCAGGGTCAGCCCGTCACGATGAGCTACAGCGTGGAACGTACCCAGCTCGTTGGAGCTGACGATCGCCCTCCATTCGCTCAGTTCCGGCAGCTCATGCCAATCCGCATCCTGAAGGCGGGCGGTTGGGTCCTCTGGAGCGCCGATACACAAGATCGGCCGACCATCATCACGAACTGAGCCCACCCGGTAGCGGATGCCCGTGGGTAGCTGGTCAAGAACGAACTCACATGGCGCGGCGTCCGCTGGCCACCATGTGGGCACAAACACGAAGCCGCCAAACGCCGATGCGAGCGACTCAGCGTCGAGGTGAGATCCTGGCGATGACCGGTGCACCGTGACCCGAATCATGAGGAGATCCTACTTCCCGGGGCTGAGGAAGTGGTGCCAGCGCTCGCCGTCCGGTTGTCAGTCATGACTGGACTCGGATCAGGTGTCCATTGATCACGACCTCGCGGTCGCGATCGCCCCGCAATGTCAGCTCAACCGGCCAGACTTCGGCTGGACGATCCTGCGGCAACCAGCCGCGGCCGACGGGGGAAATGATCACCGACGAGGTCGGCGGCCCGACGAAAATGAGGTCGTCATCGCCGGTGTCGTCATGCGCGACCTCGAGCCCGAGCGAGACCAGCGCCGGCACCAGCACGCGCTTGTCGCCGACGACTCCGATCTCGCTCAGCTGCAGGAACTCAGCGACGCTGAATTCGCCCTCGGTCGAGGATTCGCCGACACCCGCGTGCGCTATCAGCTCGACGATGTTCCCGGCCGGGTCGTGGAAATAGCACGCGTCGGCCCTCCAGTTTTCAAAGTGGATGACTGTTTCGTCCGAGTTCCCAATCGGGAGGACCTCGACGCGTTCCTGCGCCCACGCGTGGGCGGCGTCGAAGCGGTTGCCGGGCACGAGCACCGCATAGTGGTAGAAGGGCGCACCCGCTCCCGGCGTGAAGCTCAGCTCGCTGCTGCCAAGGCGGAACCCGGTGTCGCTCTCGGGCAGGCCCAAGTCCCGGCTGTAGAAGCGTTGCAGCGCCGGTAGTTCGTCAGCGGGCGCCTCCAACGTCGCCCGTAGCAAGGTCGCCATCGATCCTCCTCTCTAACACCGCGCTGTCCTCCGAACGTGCGTCACGAACTTCCATATGAACAACCCTACATGCGCCACACTTACGGGCGTGTACCTGCCAAAGCACAACCTGGCCGATCCGGAAACCACCCGCGAATTGCTGATGGGAATGCGTGCCGCCGACCTGATCAGCGTCACCGACCAGGGCCTCTACGGCACCTTCCTGCCGCTCATCTTCGAGCCGTCGATCGGTGAGCACGGTGCGCTGCTCGGCCACGTGGCCCGCAAGAACGATCACTGGCGCCTGGACACGATCGGCGACTCGCTGGTGATCGTCCATGGCCCCGACGGATACATCAGCCCGAGCTGGTATGCGAGCAAGCGCGAGCACGGCAAGGTGGTGCCGACCTGGAACTACACCACGCTGCATATCCACGGCGAGCTGAAGATCCATGACGACACGGTGTGGCTCGAATCGTTCGTGCGGCGCCTGACCGAGCTCTACGAATCCGAGCGCGAGCATCCCTGGGGGGTCGACGACGCGCCCCGCCCCTACATCGATGGCCAGCTGAAGGCGATCGTCGGCGTGGAACTCGTGATCAGCCGCATCGAGGCCAAGGCGAAGCTCGGCCAGCAGCGCAGCATCGCCGACATCGAGGGCACGATTGACGGCCTGCGCGGCGATGGCGACGAGCAACTCGCCGAGGTCACCGAGACGGTCGCCTCAAAACTCGAGCGTCGGGCCTAGCGGCATCCGCAGCAGCGTCGCAGGCCCGCAGTAGTCCGGCCGGTGCCACCGGCCGCAGCGATCCGGCGCGGCTGCTGTCTGTCTCTTCGCTAGGCCTGCTTGTCGCCGAATCCCATTCGCTGACGTTGTAGCTCATGGGCCGAAATCACACGGTCCACGAGGCCGTATTCGGTCGCCTGTTGGGCGGTGAAGAAGCGGTCGCGCTCAATGTCGTCGTGGATCCGCGTCACCGGCTGTCCGGTGTGCTCGGCGTAGATCTCCTCCATGCGCTCGCGCAACGCCAGCGCCTCCCGCGCATGGATCTCGATATCGGCCGCCTGACCCTGGAAGCCGCCATGCGGCTGGTGGATCAGGATGCGGCTGTTGGGAAGCGCCATGCGCTTGCCGGCGGTTCCGCCGGCAAGCAGCAGTGAACCCATGCTCATTGCGATTCCGAAGCAGATCGTCTGCACGTCAGGTTTGATGAACCGCATCGTGTCGTAGATCGCGAATCCGGAGTAGACGACGCCACCCGGTGAGTTGATGTAGAGGCTGATGTCCTTGTCGGGATCTTGGCTTTCCAGGTGCAGCATCTGCGCTACGACGAGGTTTGCGATCTCATCGTTGATCTCAGATCCGATGAAGATGATGCGCTCGTTCAGCAGCCGCGAGTAGATGTCGAATGAGCGCTCGCCGCGAGCGCTCTGCTCGATGACCATCGGCACCAGTGGCATGTGTTCTATCCTTTCGACAACTGAGTGGTTGTCGAACCACCATAGCAACCAACTGGTTGTCAAAGGAGCGATGGTATGCGAACCGAAGATCTCGAAGACGACGCAGCCCAGCAACAGGAAGCGGTCACCCGCGAAGTTGAGATCGATGCCCCGGCCGAGCGCGTATGGGAGTCGTTGACCACCAGCGAGGGACGCCAGTCGTGGCTTGAGGACGACCCCAACCGTGTGATCGTCGTCGAGCGTGAGGAACCGGTTCACCGGATCTCCTGGTGGTGGTTCAGCGATACCGAAGCGGCTCGACATGTCGATATCCGCGTGGTCGGGATTCCGACCGGGACGCGCGTGTTGGTCACCGAGACCGCGCCTGCGAGTTTCCCACTGGCGGCGATGGCGGCAGCCACTGGGTCGATGCTGGTAGCGGCGTGAGCGCGACTGCGCCAACCGCGTCGGACGGGCGACTAGATCTCGTATTCGGGGCGCTGGCCGACCCGACTCGGCGGCAGATGCTCGACGCGATCATGCGCGACGGGTCGACTTCGGTTCCGTCGCTGACCGCCGAGCTGCCGATCACCCGCCAGGCGGTGGCCAAGCACCTGAACGTGCTCGGCGACGCCGGTCTGATTCGGCGGCGCGCGGCGGCCGGGCGCGAGGTCCACTACGAACTCGCCCCCGACGCCTTGAAGCCCGCTGCCTCCTGGGTGCAGGCGGCCGACGCGGCCTGGGCCGGACGGCTCGATCGGCTCAAGCGCAGCCTCGAGCGCTAGAACACAACATCAGCGGCGTCGACCACGCCCGCCTGCCGTCCTGGAGCTTCGTGCCCGGACCAGTACATGTTGGTGTGTGCGACCACCTGCTCCGGCGGCGGTGCACCGTAGGCGCTCAGATCGGCCGTCGTATGGGCGTCACCGACCAGCTGCGCGTCGTAGCCGCGCGTGATCGCACCGTGCAGCGTCGCGCGTACGCAGCAATCGGTCTGGGCGCCGGTCACGATCAGTGAGCCGACGCCGAGCCCGGACAGAGTCTGCTCGAGCACCGTGTCCTCAAACGAATCCGGATAGCTCTTGGCCACCAATGGCTCGGCGTCCTCGCGCACGAGCTCGGGCACATACTCCCATGGCTCGGTGCCGCTGATCAGCTCGTCATCCTCGTGCTGCACCCAGATCACCGGGGCCCCGCTCGCGCGGGCACGCTCGACCAGCTCGGCGATGCGGGTCACCACGCCATTGCGGTCGGCCGAGCCGTTGTCGTCAACGACTCCCTTCTGTACATCGATCACCACAAGTGCGGTGCGGTCGCGGTCAGTCAAAGTGGTCATGAGTCTGTTCTACCACGAGCGCTGAACGCGGGCTAACGAGCTTCAGCTGGTGGTCTGGTAGACCTTTCGCAGCGTCTCGCGCACGGTCCAGACGGTGCGGTCGCCCTCACGCAGGACCACGACAGAACCGGGCTTCAGCTCGAGCGTCGCGCCGCCCTCGATCGCGACCGTCGCGCTCCCCGACAGGACCACAAACAGCTCGTCGGCCTCGACGTCGCTGGAGACGCCAGGGGTGTGCTGCCAGATGCCGCGTTCCACACGTTCGTCGGCCGAGGTGTGCAGCACAGCACCGGAAACCTCCGGGTTCCCGGACACGATCTGGGAGGTTTCGAGTGGCCACGGCTCGAGCTCGAGCGTGGCCGGGTCTATGGCGAAGGACGGAATCAGCTCACTCATAGTCCAAAGCTTGCCAGCTAGCATGGGCGACCATGCGTCATGAGTTGAGGCCCCTTTTTGACCGGGTTGTAATAAAGGAACTGGATCCCGACCGCGTGCGCCGCTCGGGCCTGGTGGTCCCGCCCGGCAACGACGAGCCGCCGCCGCAGCACGGGATCGTGCTGGCGATCGGCCCTGGTCTCGACTGGTGGGCGCAGGTCGGCGTGAAGATGCCAGTCGCTCCGGGCGACCACGTCGTGTTCCCGGCCGCCGCCGGCGCCTGGGTCGAAATCGACGAGGAGCGCCTCTTGGTCTGCCGCGTCGGTGAGCTACTCGGCGTGCTCGCGGAGTTCCCGAGCGAGCCCCGCTAGAGCTTTTGCCCGTGATGCTGGCTTGCGGGCCAGCGCTCGAGCCCGGTCAGCTGTAGCGGCAGCGGGGTCGGTTTGTGGTTGTGCTGGTCGTAGCCCCACGAGAAGCCGCAGAGCGGCGCGACCACGCGGGACATAAGCGCATCGGGTGTGTAGGCCAGGAACGCGTCGGCGCGAAATACGCGGTCCGCGGTAGTCGATCGTGACCGTGCCCGGCAGGTCGCGCAGGGTGAACGGGATCGTCTCGAGTCCCACGCTGAATCAGGCGGCAGTGGTTTCGGCGATCTCGTGGGGAACCGCCGCCCGGACACGCTCCAGCAGGTCACGGACCTCGGGGTCATCGCCCAGCGCCAGCGCGCGCTCGCACGCCGCGATGCACTCGTGCGAGCGGTCGGTCCTGGCCAGTGCGTGGGCGTAGACCGACCAGGCCGCTCGCGATTCGGGGTCGATGATCGTGGCGGCGTGTGCGGCCGACACCTCGGCGCCGACGTCGCCGGCCAGGTGGTAGGCGAGCGCGAGGTCGAGCAAAGTCTCGAGCGTGGGCTCGATTGATCGCGCTCGCTCGAGCGCATCGATCGCTTCGTCGCGTTTGAATCGGCGCAGCTTCAGGCGTCCCATGCGGGCCCAGGCCGACGCGTCCTCCGGGATCTGGTTGATGACCAGTTGCGCGGCATCGGTCGCGAGATCCAGCGCTCCCATGTCCTCGTAGATCCGCGAGGCGTAGCGGTTGGCGGTGGGACGGTCGGTCTCGGCACGGGCCCAGTCTCGGACCGTACGGCCGGCGGCCTCGAGCTGACCGGACTGCCAGAACGCGACGGTCAGCAAGCGAAGCACGGTCGGGTTTTGGGGATCGGCGTCGCGCGCATAGATCAGGCGCTGCGCGGCGGTCTCGGGATCGCCCTCGGCAAGCGCGTGCTGAGCCGCGGTCATGAAGCGCTCGACGCGGTCGGCTCCGGGGTCGGGCTTGCTGAAGTCGACGAACTGCAGCGAGCCCGCCGGAACCGTGCGGATGCCGACGTGGAAGGACATGCGCGCCCACTGCTGAATATCGTCGCCCTCACCGGAGAAGTAGATGCCGGATACGGTGCCGACTCCCCACTCGGGATAGGAGAGACAGCGGGCATAACGGTGGACCACGGAGTGGTCGGGCACGCGCGCGCCGAACGGATCATTCTTCTCGCGGTCGGCATTATTTTCACGGGCGCGCTGTTCGGCCTCGTACGCGCGGCGGCCTTCCTCCTCGCGGGCCTTGCGTGCCGCCGCGGCCGAGACCTTGACCGCGGTGCGCGAGACCTTGCCGTTGCGGGACGCCTCGGCTAGGCGTTCGAGTTCGTCGGCGGCCTCGTTGATCGCCTGCAGGTGACGCTGATGCTCGTGGTGGCGGCCCGGCGGAGCGATGTCCGGGTGCCAGACTTTGGCCATCCGGCGCCGGGCCAGCTGTACCGCGCGTTTGTCAAACGGCGGCTCGAGCTCCAGCAGCAACAGAGATTGTTCAACGTCAAGGATCCGAGCCATACACGACTTAAGTTAGCGGCCCACGGGCGGATGTCCAGCGCCTCGAGGGAGCCCGCGAGTGCTAGCAAATGTGGTTAAACGAACGCGCTTTGTCACGGTTCTGCAGCGGCTTTCGGTCACGACGCGGGCAACTCAGTGCCAACTGTGTGACAACCGCGCGAGCGACCGCGATCCGGGCCTACGGTCGGGCTGTGAACGGCAAGCGGAAACAGTCGGGAGCAGGCAAATTGGTGCTGGCTGCGGCATTCGCGCTGATGCTGTTCATCGGCAGCATCGCGGTCGTTTTGGGGGTTATGGGCGGGGCCGTCAGCAACGCGGCCTGCAACGGGTCGCAGGTGGTCGGTGCAACCGAGTACGGGGGACCCGGCGACCCGTCCAGCGGCGATGTCGGTTCCTCGGGCGTGAACCTCTACCGGCACCCGGACAGCTACGCAGAGCTCGGCGGGACCAGCTTTCAGACGGCCGACGCGCTTGGCGGTCTGAAATACGGGACGCCGCTGCTGATCGGCTTTCAGCGCCATCAGGTGATCGCCTACAAGCGCGACATCGGGCTCGGCGGTGGGCCGGTGGACGGCCATCCGCGGGTGATCGACCTGTGGTGGAAGCTCGCGGCGCAGCTCGGGATTCCCTACGAGCACGGTGAATGGTCGGGGCTGGTGACGATCGCACAGGAGGGAGCCGGTTGTGCCGGTTCCGGCGCCGACCCGCTGGTGCACGGCCAGCGGGCGCGAATCGGACCCGGGGACAAGGCTGAGATCCCGGCTGACGCGCCGCCGGCGGTGAAGGGGATCCTCGAGGCGGGCAATCAGATCGTCGGCAAGCCGTACGTATACGGCGGCGGCCACGGATTGCCGCTGAACGAGATCGCCCCCAGCTACGACTGCTCAAGCAGCGTCTCGCACCTGCTGTGGGGCGGCGGGCTGCTCACGGCTGGCGACGACATGGTCTCCGGTGACTACATGAGCTGGGGCAAACCAGGGCCTGGTAAGTGGGTGACGATCTGGGCCAGCCCAACGCACGTGTATATGTACGTCGCCGGGATCCGCTGGGACACGCACAACGCTGCCGGGGCCGACGACGGTCCAGCCGGGATCGGCTGGCATCCGCTCGTGCGCGAGCACGAGGGCTTCGTCGAGCGGCATCCCGCCGGACTCTGACCGGCGGGAGACTGGCCGGTGGCTAGCGCCCGGACTTGGCGCTGGTCGCCGCGACCTTGATCGCCGGGGCCGGCTGCTGGCCGGTATAAGCCGGGCCGATGTAGACGACGGTCGGAGTGGTGAACTGGTGGTTGCCCATGTACCACGCAGATACGCTGTGCGGCCGCCAAATCCTGCAACGGTCGGGCGTCCGCAGCGGCGGACGCTCACAAAACCGTGCCTGAGCCTCTAACCTCGCCAGCGTGTCTTCCCAGTACATCTACACGACCTACAAGCTCGCCAAGCGCGTGCCGCCGGACAAGCAGGTCCTGTCCGACATCTCCCTGAGTTTCTACCCGGGCGCGAAGATCGGCGTGCTCGGCTACAACGGTGCCGGCAAGTCGACGCTGCTGCGGATCATGGCCGGGATCGACACCGAGTTCCAGGGTGACGCGCAGCTCGCCCCGGGAGCAACCGTCGGACTGCTGGAGCAGGAACCGCAGCTGGATCCGGATAAGGACGTGCGCGGCAACGTCGAGGACGGCGTGGCTGCGACCAAGGCGCTGCTCGACCGCTTCAACGAGCTGGCGATGAACTATTCCGACGAGACCGCCGACGAGTTTGCGCGCCTGCAGGAGCAGATCGACGCCGCCGACGCCTGGAACCTGGACACCAAACTCGACTACGCGATGGACGCGCTGCGCTGTCCGCCCGGCGACGCCGACGTGACCACGCTCTCAGGTGGTGAGCGTCGCCGCGTTGCGCTCTGCCGCCTGTTGCTGAGTTCACCGGACCTGCTGCTGCTCGACGAGCCGACGAACCACCTCGACGCCGAGTCGGTGGCGTGGCTTGAGCGCTATCTGAAGGAATACAAGGGCACGATCGTCGCCGTGACCCACGATCGCTACTTCCTCGACAACGTCGCCGGCTGGATTCTCGAGCTCGACCGCGGCAAGGGGATTCCCTATCAGGGCAACTATTCCGGCTGGCTCGAGCAGAAGGAGAAGCGCCTGGAGCAGGAGCAGCGCAAGGACGACGCCCGCCAGCGCACGATCAAGGCCGAGCTGGAGTGGGTGCGGATGAACGCGTCGGCCCGGCGCGCGAAGCCCAAGGCGCGGCTCAACGCCTACGAGGCACTGCTGGCCGAGGACCGCAACGTGAAGCTCGATCAGGTCCAGATCCACATCCCCGCCGGCCCGCGGCTCGGCGGCGTG
Organism: uncultured Actinomycetota bacterium; assembly: GCA_963737115.1. GTDB lineage: Bacteria > Actinomycetota > Thermoleophilia > Solirubrobacterales > Solirubrobacteraceae > Palsa-465. The sequence goes on along the minus strand of CAVTRM010000010.1, from coordinate 73,533 downwards.
GTGGTTGAGGCCAAGGACGTCAGCAAGGGCTTTGGCGACAAGCTGCTGATCGACGATCTCTCGTTCAGCCTTCCGCCTGCCGCAATAGTCGGCGTGATCGGCCCCAACGGCGCTGGCAAGACCACACTGATGAAGATGATCACCGGCGCCGAGCAGCCCGACCAGGGCAGCTTCAAGGTCGGCGAAACCGTACAGCTTGCCTACGTCGATCAGTCACGCGACGCGCTCGACGACGAGAAGACCGTCTGGGAGGAGATCTCCGGCGGGCTCGACAACATGATGCTCGGCGAGCAGTCGATCAATTCGCGTGCCTACGTGGCCGGCTTCAACTTCAAAGGCTCGGACCAGCAGAAGAAGGTTGGAATGCTGTCCGGCGGCGAGCGCAACCGCCTGCACATGGCCAAGCTGCTCGCCTCCGGCGGGAACCTGCTGATCCTGGACGAGCCGACCAACGACCTCGATACCGACACCCTGCGCGCGCTCGAAGAGGCGCTGCTGAGCTTCGCCGGATGCGCGGTGGTGGTCTCCCATGATCGCTGGTTCCTGGACCGGATCGCCACGCACGTGCTCGCCTTCGAGGGCGACTCGGAGGTGCGCTGGTTCGAGGGCAATTTCGAGGCCTACGAGTCCTACCGGCACGAGCTGCTCGGCCCCGAAGCCGACCGTCCGCACCGGCTCTCATACAAGAAGCTCACGCGCGACTGACGAATGCTCGAATGTCGTTAACCGCGCAGGAAAATTGCGCGTAACGCCATATCAGCAATCATTAGCCTAAGGTTAAACGCAAGAAAATTGCTGCATTTCGGCGTAAGAATTTAATCGTCGTGGCGGCCGATTTCGGCTTACACTGACGCCTTTGTTGTATTCACTTCTATGGAGAAGGGGCATCTAGAACATGCGCTCTGAACATCCAACGACGCCGTCGGGGGGCGCTTCCCCCGGACGCGTCCGACGTCGCACCTGGCGCGGCGCGGTCACTGGGGTGGCCGCTGTAGCGCTCGCGTCGGTCGGGATCGCCGCCTGTGGTGGCGGCGGCAGTACCGGCCAGTCCGGTAATAACAAGGGGAACACCAACTACGGGACGATCGTGTCCGGCACGCTGCCCAGCGCCGGCTCGGCGTCGACCGGTGGGACCCTCACCGTCGGCCAGATCAGTGGCCAGACCCCGAACTACATTTCGCCGTTGAACCCTGGCGCTTACTGCGGTACGCCTGACTTCAGCCTCTTCAGCAGCCTGTACGTGCCGCTCTACTACGGTCCCACCGGCGCGCGTCCGCAGATCGACCCGAGCCAGAGCGCGGCTGACGGCAACCCGACCTACTCGGACGGGGACACCACCGTCTCGGTGACGCTCAAGTCCGGGATGAAGTGGTCCAACGGCCAGCCCGTTGACGCTTCCGACGTGATCTTCTACATGAACCTGCTGAAGGCCGCGCTGAAGGAATCACCGGCCAACTGGTGTCAGTACACGCCGGGCGAGTTCCCCGACAACGTCGCCAGCTACAGCACCAAGGGCGCCGACACGGTGGTCTTCAAGCTGAAGCACAAGGTCAATCCCAACTGGTTCACGCTGAACCAGCTGCAGGACACCAACGGCGGCGTCTACGCGCTGCCTGCTCAGGCCTGGAATGTGGATGGCAGTGGCCAGCATCTGGATGCCTCCAACCCGGCTAACGCCAAGAAGATCTACGACTACATCAACAAGGAAGCTTCGACACTCTCCACCTGGGCCTCGAACCCACTATGGAAGGTCGTCGACGGTCCGTTCAAGCTCACCAGCTTCAACGCGACCAACAGCTCCTACACGCTCGAGCCGAACAGCAGCTACACGCTGTCTGCAAAGCCGAAGCTCTCCCAGGTGCAGTACGAGACGTACACCAGCGCAACCGCGCAGCTGAACGCGCTGGAGGCCGGAACGCTCGACATCGGATCGATCGACCCGAGCACGCAGTCCGGCGCAATTCCGGGCCTCGAGAAGAGCGGCTACTCGGTCTTCGGCACCCCGGGCTGGGGCTGGTACGGAGGTTTCATCAACTTCAAGGACCAGACCAACCACTTTGCGCAGGTCGCCGGGCAGGCCTACATGCGCGGCGTGTTTGCCGAGCTCGTGGACCAGCCGGCGATCATCAAGGACGTCTACAAGAACTGGGCGGTCCCGGCCTACGGGCCGGTGGCCACGGCACCGTACTCGCCGTACGTCCCGACCAGCGCGACCGCGAACCCGTGGCCGTACAACCCGTCCAAGGCGGCGGCGACGCTGAAGTCTCACGGCTGGACCGTGAAGCCTGGCGGTCAGACCACCTGCGCCAAGGCCGGAACCGCGAGCGATGAGTGCGGTGCTGGAATCCCGAAGGGCACGCCGATCTCGTTCACCTGGGCAAACCTGCCCGAGTCGACCTCCGGCACCGGACAGCTCGAGTCTGAGCAGTTCGCGTCGGCAGCCAAGTCGGCCGCCGGCATCGAGGTCAACCTCACCAACAAGACGTTCAACTTCCTGACCGCGAACTACAACAACGTGAGCGGTCCGAAGTACGCGAACGACTGGGGTGTAAACAACTACGGTGGAGTCTTCTACGACTTCTACCCGACTCAGAACGGGATCCTCAGCCCGGGCGCCGGATTCAACTTCGGCACCTACAACAACCCGACTGCTACGAGCCTGATGAACGCTTCCATCAACAGCCCGAGCAGCCAGGCGATCGTGAATGAGGTCAAGTACCTGGCCAAGGACTACCCGATCTTCTGGATGCCAGATCCGGATCAGGTGTACGCGGTCAGCAAGAAGATCGGTGGATCCGCAGATGCGTTCCTGTTCATGGGTTCGCAGCAGGTCCCCGCTCAGCTGCTCTACGTGAAGGCGAAGTAACAGCCGCAGACTGTTGGTTGTGGGTGTGGGCTCGGTGTTCCCGGAGTCCACACCCACTCCGCGGCTCGAGGCCGATTGGCCTCCGGGTGGGGGCGCTGCCTTGTTTTGGCACCACCTTGTGACTTCCATTACTAAGATCTAGATAATGCTCGGATACATAATCCGCAGGCTCATCGTCGCCGTGATCGTCGTGATCGGCGTGGCGCTGGTGACCTTCGCGATGCTTCATGTCATCGCGCCGCATCCCGCCTACACGATTCTCGGCAAAGCGTCGCCCGCGGCGTACAACGCGTGGGATGAACAGCACGGCTTCAACCGCTCCGTGTTCGCGCAGTTCGTCAGCTACCTGTGGAACGCGGTTCATCTGAACTTCGGCTACAGCTACAAGCTGAACCAATCGGTTGCCTCTGTGTTCGCGGAGAACGCAGGGCGCTCGATCTACCTGACGGTCGCAGCGCTGGTGCTGTCGCTGATCATCGCGATCCCGCTCGGGATCCTGCAGGCGGTCAGGCGCAACAGCCCGCTCGACTACGTCGCGACTGCCTGGAACTTCGCGCTTTACTCGATGCCGTCGTTCTTCCTGGGGCTGATCCTGATCCAGATCTTCGCTTTGGATCTCGGGATCTTCCCGGTCGGCGTGAGTGATTCGATTACCAGCACCTGGGGAGCGATCTCACATCCTGCGCAGCTGACGCTGCCGATCGTGACGTTGGCGTTGATCAACGTCGCCTCGTTCAGTCGTTACATGCGCTCCAGTGCGCTGGACGCGCTGGCCGAGGACTACATCCGTCTGGCGCGGGCGAAGGGCCTGTCCCACAAGATGGTGCTCACCCGACATCTGCTGCGCAACGCGTGTCTGCCGATGATCACGCTCATCGGCCTCTCAATCCCAGCGCTGTTGGCCGGCAACCTGCTGATCGAGGTGCTGTTCAACTATCCCGGACTGGGGATGGTGTTCTACAACGCGCTGAACGCGAACGACTACTTTGTGCTGATGGGCTACACGCTCGTCGGTGCGTTCCTGACGGTGGTCGGCAACCTCGTTGCCGATATCTGTGTGTCAATCGCCGATCCGAGGGTCCGCCTTGACTGAGCAAGACGACATAAGAGCTGAGCGTCGCGAGCGCGAGCATCCACTCGAGGCCCCGCTGTATTCGGACAAGCTGGAGCAGTCCGGTATGGGCGCCGCCAGTGCCGGGTTCCTACCCGTCGACCGCCCCCTCGGCGATGGCGTTGTTGATGGCGGCGAGGTGCAGTCCGTTCAGAGCGGCTGGAAGCTGGCCTGGAAGGAATTCGCCTCAAACCGCCTTGCCGTGGTCGGACTGGTGGTGCTGATCCTGATCATTCTGTTCTGCTTCGTGGGGCCGGTCTTCTATCACGCGGATTGGCTCACCTGGGCTGGGACCAGCGCGCCTCCGGGCAACGGGCATCCTCTGGGCACCGATGAGCAGGGTCTCGATGAGCTGGCGCGGATCATGCACGGCGGTCAATCATCGTTCGAGGTAGGCTTCATCGCCGCGCTCGTCGCAATCGTGATCGGGACGCTCTATGGAGCGATCTCGGGACTCATCGGCGGGCTCGGCGATGCGTTGCTGATGCGCTTCGTCGACATCCTGCTGTCGATCCCGTTCCTATTCGTGGTCGCGGTGCTGGCAACCAAGTACAGCGGCACGGTGCTGTCGATCAGTCTCGTGCTCGCGGTGTTCTCTTGGTTGGTGCCGGCCCGTCTTACCCGCGGCGAGGTACTGACCTTGAAAGAGCGTGACTTCGTCCATGCCTCGCGGGTGATGGGCGCAAGCCGCACGCACATCGTCTACCGGCACCTGATTCCGAACGCGCTGTCGGTGATCATCGTGAACGTCACGTTCCTGATCGCCGACTCGATCCTGGCACTCGCGTTCCTGGGCTTCCTGGGACTCGGGCTGAGCTTCCCGCACAACTCTTGGGGTGACATGCTCGGCAACGCTCAGAACTACGTGACCAACGGTCAGTGGTGGTTGGTCTACCCGGTAGGCGCGTTCCTGGTGGTAACGGTGCTGTGCTTCAACCTGGTTGGTGACGCACTGCGCGACGCCATGGATGTCCGGCTCAGGCGCCGGTAGAAAGAACCGGACTTGAGATGACAAGAGTTCTAGACGTAAAGAACCTGAGCACGGATATCGTGCTCTCGAGGGCGACCGTGCACCCGGTCGGCAACGTCAGCCTGCACCTCGACAAGGGCGAGACCCTCGGTCTCGTCGGTGAGTCGGGGTCCGGTAAATCGATGCTCGGGCTGTCGATCCTCGGGCTGTTGCCCAACGGCGGGCATGTGGTCAACGGCGAGATCAACTTCGAGGGCCAGAACCTGGTGGGAATGCGCGAGGACGAGCTGCGCAAGCTGCGCGGCAACGACATCGCGATGATCTTCCAGGATTCGCTCTCATCGCTGAACCCAACCAAGAAGATCGGCGAGCAGGTGGCCGAGCCGGTACGTCTGCACCGTGGCGTGAACAAGAGGGAAGCGCTGGACCGGGCACTCGAGATACTCGAGATGGTCGGCCTGCCACACCCCAAGCAGCGCCTCGACGACTACCCGCATCAGCTCTCGGGCGGCCTGCGTCAGCGCGTGATGATCGCAATCGCGCTTTCGTGTGAGCCCAAGGTGCTGCTCGCGGACGAGCCGACTACAGCGCTGGACGTGACGATTCAGGCCCAGATCTTGAGGGTCCTCAGCGACCTCGAGGACAAGCTCGGCATGGCAACCATGCTGGTCACTCACGACATGGGCGTGGTCGCCGGCCGTTCCAACCGCATCAACGTGATGTACGCCGGTCGGATCGTGGAGAGTGCCAAGGCTGAAGACCTGTTCGCGAACATGCGGCACCCGTATACGCAGGCGCTGCTCGGATCGATCCCGCGGCTGGAGCAGGACCAGACCAAGCCGCTGCTGTCGATTCCGGGACTGCCGCCGGACCTCACCAGCCCGCCCGCGGGTTGCCGGTTCGCGGCGCGCTGCCGCTACGCGACTGAACGCTGCCGCCTGGAGGAGCCGACGCTGGAAGGTAGTGCCGAGCATCAGTTCGCTTGCTGGCACCCGGTTGACGGTCCGATCAAACTGCCCGACCTGATCGTCGCGGCGGCGGAGAGCGGGGAGGCGCTGCTGCCTGACGACGCGGTTGAACTGATCGAGAAGGCAGGGCTGGCGGTGTCGGATGACACGCTCGCCAAGGTTCAGGCCAGTGAGCTGACCAACCTTGCGGACCACGACGTGTCGGTGGTTGCTGAGCCGTCGCCGGCCACGGCCAACGGAGCGTCTGCCAACGGCAAGGCGGCCACCAACGGTGCCACGCCGCTGCTTCAGATCGTCGACGCGGTGCGTGAATACCCGGTCACCGGAGGGGGACTACTGCGCCGCAAGGTCAACTCGGTGAAGGCGGTCTCCGGCGTAAGTCTCTCGATCAAGCCCGGAGAGTCGTTCGGGCTGGTGGGCGAATCCGGCTGCGGAAAGACCTCGCTCGGGAAGCTGATCGTCGGCATCGAGAAGCTCGACAGCGGCCAGATCAAGCTCGGCGGCACTGAGATCTACGAGCTCAGCGGCAGGCAGCAGAAGAAGTACCGCAAGGACGTGCAGATGATGTTCCAGGACCCGTATGGGTCGCTGAACCCGCGCATGCGTGTGAATGCCATCCTCAAGGAACCGCTGAAGGTCCAGGGGATCGGCTCAAACGCCGAGCAGGACACGAAGGTCCGCGGACTGCTGTCCGAGGTAGGTCTTCCGCTGAACGCACTGGAGCGCTATCCGCACGAATTCTCCGGCGGTCAGCGCCAGCGCATCGCGCTGGCGCGCGCGCTGATGCTGGAGCCGCAGGTGATGGTCGCCGACGAGCCCGTATCCGCGCTTGACGTTTCGATCCGCTCGCAGGTGCTGAACCTGATGAAGCGCCTGCAGGCCGAGCGTCAGATGGCGTCGGTTGTGATCTCACACGACCTGGCAGTGGTCAAATACATCTCCGACCGCATCGGCGTGATGTACCTGGGCAAGCTGGTGGAGATCGGGACCGGTGACGACATCTATCGCCGAGCGGCGCACCCCTACACCGAGGCGCTGATCAAGACGATCCCGGTCCCGGACCCGGTCAAGGAGAAGGCCAAGAAGGACGTCGGCATCACCGGCGAGCTTCCGAGCCCGATCAACCCGCCGTCAGGCTGCCGCTTCCGTACGCGCTGCCCTTACGCGCAGGAGCTCTGCGCGCAGGAGGAGCCGCCGCTGCGCAAGTTCGGCGAGCAGCACATGGCCGCATGCCATTTCCCGCTGCAGAAGCCGCTTGAGCCGGAAACGGCTCCGGCGCCTGCCGCTGCCTGAGCGATCCAGTCGCGGCAGTCGGTCGACGGCCTCAGCGACAAGCTACCGCTGTCAGAAACCGTTCGCATCGAGCGGTTTCTGACAGCACCTCGCTGCCACGTCCGCCAAGCTCTTACGGCGCCCAGAACAACGGCAGATCCTGCGACTGCAAGCTGTCGTAGAGGGTCGCGGGCGAGTGCAGCTTCAGCGTCACGTAGGCGACGTTGCCGTCGACGTCGGCCTTCAGCACGTGCCAGATGTCGCGGTAGGGCTTGTTGTATTTGCGGCTGTAGCCGCTGGCCATGTAGCGGCCGACGGTGTGCGATGCGGTGACCGCGTCGGCGGGGTCGGGGTAGTAGGCGGCGACCTTCACGGTCGGTGAATTCACCGACCCACGCAGATAGGCGACCCCGATCATTTCCGGCGCGACGAGATAGGCCTTCAGCTCCACAGGAACCTTGCCAAGCACTCCGTGTATGCTCCCGCCGGCGTCCCCGGCGGCCATCCAGATCGAGTCATATCGATTGCCGAAGCTGTGCATCAGGCCCTGCACCGCGGGGTTGGATCCGAGTGAGTGGTTGAGGTCCGTGCCGGCTGCGAGCGCAACGACCTGCGACTCGGGTGTCCCGTAGCTGCCGCTGACGATGCTTCCGCCCTGGACCGGCAGCACCAGGTAGTGCGTGTCTGCGAGCACGCTCGTATACGGGTAGCCGGCGTCGCGGTTCGCGCCCTGGCCAAACGTGAGCACCGTGCTCTCACCGGTGGTTGAGACGGCACGCTTCGCGCGATGCGTGGCCTGCACCACCGACGCCGCGCTGATCGGGCCCCAGGCCTCGCTCACCTGGCTGCTGGCGGGCCCCGCCGTGATCTGCTTGGTCATCCCCAGTACGGGGTAGCCGAGCGCCGCCGTATAGCTACTGGACTGGCCCCGTGTCAGTCCGCGCCACTGTGCGGAGCCGACGGGGCTGGCATCAAATGCCTCAACCGTGGCCAGCTGTGCCCGCGGCGAGTGCAGGATTTCTGCGGCGGTGGGCTCCGCCGGTAAGCCCGCTTCCTCCCAGAGCGCCGGCGCGTTGACGATCGAGATCTGGCTGAGGTTGCCCGGCGTGGCCGGGATCGATTTCAGTGCCTGACCAATATTCGGTAGCTTCGGCGCCCGCTGAACCGGTGTGGTCGCCGCCTTGGACGTTCCGCACCCGCCTATCGCGGCAACCATCGCCAGCGCGGCAGCCCCAGCGGCCACGCCCCTTACAGATAACTCCACCCTTGGACTCCTCTCCCACAACACCACCACGCCCAGACTACCCGCACGCGCCGGTGGCGTAAAGCAGTGGGCGCGCGCTCGCCCACTGCTAGCCTGCGAGCGCTGCGCCGAGCTGCCGGCAGTCGCTGACGATCGCGTCAGCAGCGTTCAGTTCCGCCGCTCCGTAGGGTCCGGTGGTGACCGCGATCACCCGCACGCCGTCGGCGTGCCCACAGGCAATGTCACGCGGGGTGTCACCAATGATCGTCGTCGCCGAAGCCGGCCACGGACCGCCGTCGCCGATACCGGCCTGGTAGGCCTCCAGCGTGCCCGCGCGCTTGCGCGCCAGCGGGGGCAGGTCGAAGCGGTCTTCGGAATCCGAGCCGAAGGCCCCGACCCACGGATCAAAGTAGCCGAGCAGTCCGGCCGCAGCCAGTTTCATCTCCGCCACAAGCTCGTAGTTGCCGGTCACAAGTCCGAGCAGAACATCGTCTCGAGCGCTCAATGAGGCCAGTAGCTCGGGCATGCCCGGGACCACGTGCGATCGCAGATCCAGCTCGCCGTCCCGGTACAGCCGACAGCACTCCGAGGCGACCGCCGCCGCGCCGGCGTCGATCTCCTCATCCGGCATGCCCGAGGCGATCAGCAGCGCCCGGGCGATTTCTCCGTCGGTGCGGCCCGCAGCGGTCAGCGACAGCCGTAGCCCGCGTGCATCGACGCCATGCACGGTGTCCAGCGCCGAGTACAGCGCCGTCGCATGCTCGCGGGACGCCATTTGCACCAGCGTCCCGTCGATGTCGAACAGCAGCAGTGAGGGCAATGCCTCCAAGGTGCGTTCCGCGTCTTAGCGTGCGAGCGACGTACCCGGAGTCAGTCTGCGGGCAAAGGCCGCCAGCAGCCGCGCAGTGTTCTCGATGTCCTCCAGCGCCACCGTCTCGACCGACGAGTGCATGTAGCGCAGCGGCACCGAAACCAGGCCGGTGGGGATCCCAGGACCCGAGAACGCGAACGAGTCCGCGTCAGTGCCGGTGGTGCGCGAGCTCGAAGCCATCGTGAACGGGATCTCCTCGGCGACCGCGGTGTCGTACAGCAGCTCGCTGAGGACCGGGTGCAGCATCGTGCCGCGCTCGATCACCGGCCCGGAACCGAGCTTGTGGTTCGTGTCCTGCCCGAGCACCACTCCGGGGATGTCGGAGGCGTGGGTGACGTCGACGGCGATCGCCACGTCCGGCCGCAGGTTGAACGCCGACATCGCGGCGCCGCGCAGACCGGTTTCCTCCTGAACCACGGCCATCGCGATGAAATCGCCGTCGCGGCCCCCGCTCTCGGCCAGAAGCTGCCCGGTACGAGCCGCGACGTAGCAACCGACGCGGTTGTCGAGCGCGCGCGAAACCACGCGGCCGTTGGGGAACTCGACCGGCGCCGCATCGACCACGCCGACGTCGCCAATGCGAACCATGCTCCTGGCCTCTTCGCCGTCGGCGGCGCCGATGTCGATGTGCAGCGACTTGAGCTCCGGCACCTTCTTGCGGTCATCCGCGTCCATCAGATGGATCGCCTTGCGCCCGACCACACCCAATACGGGTCCGTTCTTCGTATCCAGAACCACCCGCTGGCTGATCAGGTTCACCGGGTCCCAGCCGCCGACCCCAGCGAAGCGCAGGAAGCCGTCGTCATCGATGTGCGTGATGTGCACACCGATCTCGTCCGCGTGTCCGATCACCGCGACCGACAGCCCTGGCGCGTTACCCGCCAACCGTGCCCATGAGGAGCCGTTGTGATCGACCTCGACATCGGAGGTGAAGGTGTGGCACCAGTCACGCCAAACCTTGGCCGGCTTGGTTTCGTGGCCCGATGGGCCGGGTGCCTGCAGCAGGTTGTCAAGCAGTTCTGGAATTGCCATTCAGGTTCCTTTCGAAAGGGAGGAGGCCTTTGCCGGTGCTACTGGCTTGGAGGCCAGTAGCACCGAAGAGACCGGGTTAAGACGCAAGCAGCTGGCGCAGGACGTACTGGAGAATCCCGCCGTGGCGGTAGTAGATCTGCTCCTGCGGGGTGTCGATGCGGACGATCGCCGTGAACTCCTTGTCATCGGCCTTGACCGTGATCTCGCGGGGGATATCGCCACCGCTGTCGAGTCCGGTGATGGTGAACTTCTCCTCGCCGGTCAGCCCCAGCGAGGCGACGTTCTCGCCGTCCTTGAACTGCAGCGGGAGCACGCCCATGCCGACGAGGTTGGAGCGGTGGATGCGCTCGAAGCTCTCGGCGATGACAGCGCGCACGCCCAGCAGGCGCGTGCCCTTGGCCGCCCAGTCGCGCGACGAGCCTGAGCCGTACTCCTTGCCGGCCAGCACCACCAGCGGCACGTGGTTGTCGATGTACTGCATCGCGGCGTCGTAGATCGACTCTTCCTTGCCCGAGCCGTCCGCCAGGTAGCGGGTCACGCCGCCTTCGGTCCCCGGCGCGAGCCGATTGCGCAGGCGGATGTTGGCGAAGGTGCCGCGCATCATCACTTCGTGGTTGCCGCGGCGCGAGCCGAACGAGTTGTAGTCCTTGGACTCGACGTGATTCTGGTTCAGATAGACGGCCGCAGGGCCACCCTGCTTGATCGAACCAGCAGGCGAGATGTGGTCGGTGGTGACGCTGTCGCCGAGGATCGCCAACACGCGTGCGTCGACAATGTCCTCAATCGGCTGCGGCTCGACCGGCAGGTCCGTGAAGAACGGAGCCTGACGGATATAGGTGGAGCGCTCGTCCCACTCGAACAGGTCGCCGGTCGGGACCTCCAACGCATTCCAGCGCTCGTCGCCGTCAAACACGCTGGCGTAGCTGTTGACGAACATCTCGGACTGCACGGCGTCGGCAACCTTGTCAGCGATCTCCCTGCTCGAGGGCCAGATGTCGCGCAGATACACGTCGTTGCCGTCCTGATCCTGTCCCAGCGGCTCGTTCTGCAAATCGAAGTCCATCGAGCCGGCGAGCGCGTAGGCGACCACCAACGGCGGTGAGGCCAGGTAGTTCATCTTTACGTCGGGGTTGATGCGGCCCTCGAAGTTGCGGTTGCCGGACAGCACTGAGGTGACCGCCAGGTCGTGGTCGTTGACCGCCTTGGACACCTCTGGGGGCAGCGGGCCGGAGTTGCCGATACAGGTGGTGCAGCCGTAGCCGACGAGGTTGAAGCCGAGAGCGTCGAGTTCCTTCTGCAGATCCGCGCGAAGTAGATACTCGGTCACGACCTTGGAGCCCGGCGCGAGCGAGGTCTTCACCCACGGCTTCACCTGCAGGCCCTTGGCGACAGCGTTGCGGGCGAGCAGCCCGGCGCCGAGCATCACCGACGGATTCGAGGTGTTGGTGCAGGAGGTGATCGCGGCGATCACCACGTAACCGTTGTCGAGCTCGGTCTCAGTCCCGTCCGCGAGCGTCAGCGGCACCTTCGTGGTGGTGGTGCCGTTGCTCCCGATCGCGACGGGATCGCTGGCCGGGAACGACTCCGCCAACGCCTCGTCCTCACTGATTGAGGCGGGCAGGTAGTCATCGACGGCCGTGTTGTAGGCGGCCTTGGCGTCGGTCAGCTTGATCCGATCCTGCGGGCGCTTGGGGCCGGCGATCGACGGCACGACGGTGGCCAGGTCCAGCTCGAGTACGTCGCTGTAGGTGGCCGTTTCGGTGTTCTCGTCGTGCCAGAGATTATTGGTCTTGGCGTAGGCCTCGACCAGAGCGATCTGCTCGGCGCTGCGTCCGGAGAACTCGAGGTAACGCAGCGTCTCGGCGTCGATCGGGAAGATCGCGCAGGTGGAGCCGAATTCCGGCGACATGTTGCCGATCGTGGCGCGGTCGGCCAGTGGCAGCCGTGACAGCCCGGAGCCGAAGAACTCGACGAACTTACCGACCACGCCGTGCTGGCGAAGCATTTCGGTGACGGTCAGCACCAGGTCCGTGGCGGTCGCGCCTTCGGGCAGCTCGCCGTGCAACCTGAAGCCGATCACCTGCGGTATCAGCATTGACATCGGCTGACCGAGCATCGCGGCCTCGGCTTCGATCCCGCCGACACCCCAGCCGAGCACGCCGAGACCGTTGACCATCGTGGTGTGCGAGTCGGTGCCGACCAGCGTGTCCGGGTACGCCTGGCCGAGTTCGTCGTTCACGAACACGACCCGTGCCAGATACTCCAGGTTCACCTGGTGCACGATCCCGGTCTCGGGCGGGACCACCTTGAAGTTGTCAAACGCTGTCTGGCCCCAGCGCAGGAACTGGTAACGCTCCTTGTTGCGCTCGAACTCGAGTTCGGCGTTGCGCTCAAACGCGAATCGCGTGCCGAACTCGTCGACCTGCACGGAGTGGTCGATCACGAGTTCCGCCGGTACCAGCGGGTTGATCTTGCCCGGGTCGCCGCCCATCGCCTTCATCGCGTCGCGCATTGCCGCCAGGTCCACGATCGCGGGGACGCCGGTGAAGTCCTGCATGACCACGCGCGCCGGCGTGAACGCAATCTCATCGCTCGGCTCAGCTTTGGCATTCCAACTGGCGAGCGCCTCGATATCGGCCGCGCTGATCGCCTTGCCGTCTTCGTTGCGCAGCAGGTTCTCAAGCAGGATCTTCAGCGAGAACGGCAGCCGTGCGACGTCGAACCTGGACTGCAGCGCATCGATCCGGTAGATCTCGTAGGACTTGCCACCTACGTCAATGCTGGCCTTCGAATCGAAGCTGTTTTGGGACATTTCGTCGCTCCCGATAGTCAAGTTCGTTGCACGCTCACTTTAGTCACTATTGACCCGTAGCCGTTGAAGTTCGGCCCCTGAGTGGTACCGCGCCGACCCCACAGCCCGTGGTGCGGCGACGCGGTTGCGGCTCAGCCGTCGGTGCGGTGAGGCGACCGCCATGCCACGACTCAGAAAAGCCTGAGCGACCGGTAGGGTTTGCGCCATGCAGCTGCGCGGAGTGCTTCGTGATCGCGGCGCGGGCCGTGCGGTTCCCGTCACCAATGTCGAGTTGTTCTTCGACCTGGTGTACGTGTTGGCGATCATCGAGCTGTCGGACCACCTCTACCACGATCTCAGCTGGTCCGGAGCACTGGAGACGCTGGTGATGTTCGCGGCCGTGTGGTGGGGGTGGATGTACACCGCCTGGGCCACCGGCTGGATCGACCCGGAACGGCCGTTGGTGGCGGTGTTGATCGCGATCCTCACACTGCTCGGGGTGCTGATGGCGTCAGCGATCCCGCTGGGCTTCAAGGGCCATGGAGACACCTTCGCCTGGGCCTACGTGGCGATGCAGGTGTTGCGCGGGATCTTCATGGTGCTGGCGTTCGCCAAGGGGTCGACGATGCGGCGCAACTACGCGCATCTGCTCGTCTGGTCGCTGATCAGCGGGGTGCTATGGATCGCCGGCGCCATGGTCCAGGATCCCCACACCCGCCTGGTCATCTGGGCGTGCGCAGCGGCGATCGACCTGAGCGCGCCGATCCATGGCTTCTGGCTACCCGGATTCGGTTCGGCGCCGGTATCGGGGTGGTCGTTCACCGGGGCGCACCTGGCTGAACGCTGCCAGCTGGTGTTGATGATCGCCTTCGGCGAGACGCTGCTGCGGTTGGGGGAGTCCTACGGCGCGACCAAGGCGGACGATTGGGTGAACGTCTCGCTGGTGTTCGGTTTTCTGATGAGCATCTCGCTCTGGTCGATCTACTTCCTGCATCATGCCCCTGCCGCCGAGAACCGGATCGCGTCGGCGACCAAGCAGGAGGCCCGCCAGATGCGCGAGTCGGCCTATTGGACCTCGTACGCGCACATGCTGATGGTCGGTTCGGTGATCCTGATGGCGGTTGCGATCCACCTCACGATCGAGGACCCGACCGATCACGTCACGCTCGCCTTCACGCTGCTGTGCACCGGCGGTCCGTTCCTCTACCTGATCGGCCTCGGCCTCGCCACTCACTCGCTGGGCTTGGGCCACGGCAGAATCACACCGACGCTTGTCGCCGCGCTGCTGATGCTCGCAACCGCGGTGCTCTCTCACCTGACCGAGCGCGATGTCGAGATGGTCATCACTTCCGCGATTGCGATCACCCTCGCGGTGGTGACCCAGCTGGGTGAGCGTCGACGGCGGATCGCGCCAGGCTAAGCGTCGGCGGCGGATCGCGCCGGCTGAGCGCCGACGGACGATCGGCCCCGGCTGAGCCCCGGCGGCGGTGACCCAAGACGCCGGCGCTAGTCGGTCAGCTGCTGCTTGACCACTTTGCCCATTGCGTTTCGCGGCAGCTCGGTCACGAAGTGGATCGTGCGCGGGCGCTTGTGGGGGGTCAGCAGCGTCACCACGTGATCCACCAGCTGCTTCTGATCAGGCGCGGGCGCGCCGTCGCGGAGCACCACCCAGGCACTGATGCGTTCGCCTAGATCGTCATCGGGAACGCCCTTGACGGCGGCCTCCGATACTGCCGGATGCTCGAGCAGCGCCGACTCGATTTCCCCGGCGCCGACCTTGAAGCCGCCGGTCTTGATGATGTCGGTTGACTTGCGCCCGACGATGCGGACGTATCCGTCGGCCATCCGTGTGGCGATGTCGCCGGTCCAGAACCAGCCGTCCTTCACGACCTCGGCGGTCGCCTCCGGCCGATTCAGGTAGCCGAGGAACAGGTTCGGGCCCCTGACCACCACCTCGCCGATCGTGTGCCCGTCAGGCGGCGCCTCGGAGCCGTCGTCGGCGATGATCCTCAGCTCGACGCCGGCGACCGGCCGGCCGACCTCACCGGGGCGCTTCTCGCCGTCGGCACGGACCGCCGTGTTCATGATCGTCTCGGTCAGGCCGTAGCGCTCGACCACCTCCTGGCCGGTCGCGGCTTTGATGCGGTTGAAGGTCTTTGCCGGCAGCGGGGCGGAGCCGGACACCAGCAGTCGGGCGCTGGCGAGCGCCCGCGCCACGTCGGCATCGTTCTCGGCAGCGTCCGCGAGGCGGTGGTACATCGTGGGTACGCCGAACAGCATCGTGTCCTGCGGCGCTGAGTTGCCGGCCTGCGCGTTGGTCGCATCGCCCGTTTCGTCCGTCTCGCTCGCGTCGCTCGTTCGGTTGCCGCCAGCTAGGGCGCCCGCAACCTTTTCAGCGGAGAAGCTTCCAAGGTGGTGCATGTGGCCCCCGGTGCGCAGGGGCCCGAACGTTCCCAACACGAGCCCGTGCACGTGGAACAGCGGAAGCGCGTGCGTCAGCGAGTCGTCCGCGGTCCAGCCCCACGCCTCGCTGATGGCGTCGAGGTTCGCGGTGATCGCTCGGCGTGGCATCAACACACCCTTTGGCCGCCCGGTGGTCCCGGAGGTGTAGATGATCAGCGCCACTGCCTCAGGGTCGTCGCTCAGTGGCGGGAGCTCACCGTGAGCGTCGGGGTCCACATCCAGGGACGGGATGCCGTGGAGCTCTGCCACCGCCGCGTGGCCGCCGTCGGCGGTCCCGATGATCAGTTCCGGCTCGGAGTCGCCAAGGATGTGCTCGAGTTCGGAGCTGCCGAGCTTGGGGTTGAGCGGGACCGCCTCGATCCCGCTCTCGAGCACGGCCACCAGCGCGACGATCGTCGGCAGGTCGTTCTGAGCCCAGACCGCCACGCGCTCGTGGCCTTTGAGCGTTTCGGCCAGGCCGCCGGCTGCGGAACGCAGCTGTGCGTAGCTGAGGGTGCGGTCACCGACCGTGACGGCCGGCTCATCCCCGAGTTCACGGACGCGGGTCATCTGCATCGCTCACACCATCCTGATCGGTCGTTCATATCGCTCAGCCGTCGGTCCTTCATGTCGCTCCGCGGTCGGGTCGTCCATCGCTTGTAGCTATCAGTGGGCAATCTGGTCCGCGGTCCAATACCGTCGAACTGTCGGATCAGAGTGTGCCGCAGTGGCCGCACGTCTGTAGATCCGACCAGGCTGCAAGAGGGGTCTCACGCCGCGATTGCTGTCAGGATCCCGTTCCAACGACCCACTGACCGGTCCCGGTTCAGAAACTGCCGACAGCAACGCCACAGGCGCAGACTGCAATGCACCCGAGGAACTCACATGCTTGATCCCCAGATCTCCGCCTATCTCGATCAGGTCAGGGAACTGGCTGCCGCACAGGGTCCCGTGAGGATCGCGACTCAGCGACGAGATTACGACGCCCGCGCAGCGGAACTGTTCGGCGCCCCCGACCCGGTTGAAGCGATCAGCGACACGGAGGCCGATGGCGTCCCGGTACGGATCTATACGCCTTACGGAGCCGGCGACGGCCGGCAAGCCAGCGACGGCCGTCAAGCAAGCGAAGCCCGCCAAGACAGCGACAGCGGTGACGAGAACTCCCGAGCCGCGGCGGCAACCGTCTACTTCCACGGCGGCGGATGGGTGAACGGCTCGCTCACCTCACACGACCAGCTCTGCCAGACGCTCGCCGCGCGCTCCGGAAACACGCTGATCGCGGTCGACTATCGGCTGGCGCCCGAGCATCCATTTCCGGCGGCGATCGAGGATGCGTGGAAGGCGACGGCCTGGGCGCACAAACGCTTCCGGGCGCTGGCCGTTGCGGGAGACAGCGCCGGCGGGCAGCTGGCCGCCTCGGTCGCGTTGCGCGCGCGTGACCACAACCTGTTGCTGCGACTACAGGCGCTGATCTACCCGGTCACCGACAACTCCTTCGATTACGACTCCTACGCCGACAACACCGATCCGGCTGCGCTCACGGAGGAGCAGATGCGCTGGTTCTGGGAGCAGTATCTGCCGTCTGACCACCGTGGCGTGACGCGTGACTACGCGCCGCTACAGGACTCCGATCTCGACGGGGTAGCACCGGCGCTGATCCTGACCGCGGAGTACGACCCGCTGCGCGACGAGGGCGAGCTCTACGCCAAGCGCCTGCGCAGCGCCGGGGTCGAGGTCACGCTGGATCGCTGGGAGGGGATGACGCACGGGTTCATCCGGCTCGCGGGTTTGGTTGATGCCGCCGGGCGCGCGGTCGACGAGGTCGCCGCGGCGTTGCGAGACGCCCTCGCCTAGCCGCAACCTGGCCGCGGCCCTACCTGACGCCCTCGCCTAGCTGCAACGAAAAAGGGCTGGCCACAAAGGCCAGCCCTCTTCACACAGAGATGAACTCTGATCTGACGCGTTAGAGACCCACCGGGTGGCGGACCACAAAGCCTGCGAACTCGCCGCCGCCCTGCGCCCAGCGGGTGCCGCCCTCAGCCAGCGCGACGGTGTCGAAGCGCCAGCCGGCAATCGTCATCCAGACGTGGATCGCGTTCGCGTAGATCGTGACCCAGCGACCGGGACCGGGATCGCCGTAGCTCTCGAAATCGCCGGACACCTCAGGTGCACTGAGCAGACCGGCTGCCGCGAGCACGTACGAGACCGAACCCGAGCAGTCATACCCGGCGGCCTGGAATGAGGCGTGGCCGCCGCCCCAGATGTAGGGGAGTGTGGCGATCGCGTTGCCGGCCGCGATCATCCGCTTCACGGCCTCAGGCGCGTCGGCGGGAGGCTGAACCATGCCGCCGGTGTCGACCGCGATACCGCCGACCTGCTTGTTCACCTGCACCGGAGTCTGAGCTGCGGCTGCGGCTGCGGCGGCTTCCTGCCTGGCGAGGCGTGCCTTCTGCGCCGCGATCTGGGCGTTGAGCTTGGCCTGCAGGTTCGAGATCGAAGCATTCACGTGCTTCAGCTTGGACTGCGCATTGGCGCGCTTCTGCTCCTGCGCGATCTGCTGCTTGACCAGCGCCGCCTCAATCGCAGCGATGTGGTTGCGCTGCGCCAGGATCTGGTCGGTGAGCGTACGGTCGCGCTCCTCCAGCTGGCCGAGGTGGATCGTGAACGTCAGCACCTTCGCCTTGGCGGAGCGGGTCATGTTGACGATCGTCGCGTCCTCGTTCTGGGTCTTCTTCAAGAACGAGACCTGCTGCAACAGGTTCTGGAAGCCCTTTGACTCGAGTACGACGTCCACCAGGTTGGGGGTGCCGTTCTCATACATCTGGCGCAGGTTCGATGCCAGGTCGCCAGAGGTCACGCGCAGCTTGTTCTCAAGCTTGGTGAGCTGGTCGCGCGCAGCGATCAGCTTGACCTGGACCTGTTTGAGCTCGGCCACGTGCTTGTTCAGCGAGGCCTGCTCGACCGCGAGACGCTGCTTCGCGCTTGCGACGGCACTGGCGCCTTGCGAGATCGCCGTGCTCTCCTGCGAGATGTCGTTGTTCAGTTGCGCAGCCGCGTTTTTAGAGGCTTGCAGCCGGCTGCTTACGCTTGCCGAGCTGGTGGAGACCAGGGAGGAGCTCAGCAGCGCGACTAGTGAGGCGCAGGCGGCCGCGAGGGCCATCAGGCGCGTGAAGTGGAATCGCTTGTGCATCCTTGATTTGGGTGTGGCGGCTTGCGATACGACGGGACGGAAGTCCAGGTCGGATCAGGAATTCTGCGCTTTTGGCGGCGCGATCGGACTACCTTAGCGGCCGAGTCCGTGGCCCAGGTAGCTCCGAGTTGTGGTGAAAGAGATCCTGCAAATGCAAGATTTCCCCCAGGTAAAGAAGGGATTATGAAGGGTGCGTAATACATTGCACCGCTTTAGCGTAAAACGCGATGCGATGGGCGATCGGGGTGCGCGTCACGCTTTATCTAAATATTGCCTTTGTGTGCGCCCGCCGTTAATCTGACGTTTAGATCGGGCGTCCGCCTCGGCACTATTCCGGCTCGCGGTCAGTGGCTGGGGGTCGGTGGCTGGACGTCAGCGGCTGGACGTCAGCGGCTCGTCCACTGTGCGCCGGTGCCCGGGAAGACGGTGTTGCGGTAGCTGACTTTGGTGACGTGGACTCCGTTTGGCACCTGGAAGGCAACGCAGCCGGTCTTGGTTTGCCCCGCGTTCAGGACGACCTGACCGTTATCGAAGTTCCCACACCCGACCAGCGGGTTGTAATCGCTCGCGAGCCGACGGCCGTTCGAGAGTGTCAGCGTGGTCTCGTTGTTGGCGTTGTTCTGGTACTTCTGAGGCGCGACGTTATGGATCCGGAGCTTGATTCCCACGAATCGCTTTCCATGCGCCGCGTTGGTGTAGGGGTCGGCTCCGCTCGCGGGATCGATCACCTGCTCGACCGCCACCTGCAGCTTGGTGCCGCTGCTGTCGCTGACCGGCAGCGTTGAGCCGACCTTGCCGGATGCGTCCGGATGTGGGGTGGTCGCGACGAACGTCGGTTGCGTGTGCCCGCAGCCGCTCAGCGCGGTGGCGGTGACCAGCGCTGCGAGCGAGGTTCTAGTGACCAGCTTCATTGGTGTTTGCCTTCCAGCGGGAGCGGCGGCGGAGCGTCGTCGCCGGGAGTCGGGAAGTCGCCATCGGTCGGAGCGGCCGCGCCCGTGTCCGGCTGCCAGGTCTCGGACGGCGGCGTACCGCCGTCCCCTGCTCGCGGGATCGCGTGTTCGCCCTCGACGTCAATCCGCGGGAGTATGCGAGCCAGCCACCTGGGCATCGACCACAGGTAGCGACCCATCAACGACAGCATCGCTGGGGCCAGCAGCAGCACCATCGCGCCCGCCAGGAACACGGCGACCGCTAGCCCGACTCCGAACTGCTTCACCGTCGGGTCTGGATTGAGGATGAAGCTCGCGAACACGGCGATCATGATCAGTGCCGCGGCGGAGATCACGCGTGCGGCGCCGGCGACGCCTGAGCGTACGGTGTCGCGGGCCGAGCCTCCGTCAGCGCGATGCTGGGCGATCTGGCTGACGAGGAACACCTCGTAGTCCATCGAGAGTCCAAACAGCGCCGCGAACATCATCAACGGTACGTAGCTCGCGATCGGAACCGTCCCGTACGGGCTCGGCAGCCCGACCACCCCGAGGCCCCAGCCCCACTGGAAGGTGGCGGTCAGTACGCCGAACGCGGCGCCGACGCAAAGCAGGTTCGTGACCGCCGCCTGCAGTGGGATCACGAGCGAGCGGAAGGCGATCATCAGCAGTAGGAAGCTGAGTATCAATACGACGCCGATCACCTCCACGAGCTTGGATGTGATCTTGCTCGCGAGATCGACGTTGGCGGCGGTGACGCCGCCGACATAGGCGGTCATCCCGTGCTGCTTGTGGAGCACCGCTGGGATCACTTTGTTGCGGATCTGGGAGACCAGATCAGCGGTGCGCACATCCGCCGGCCGCGTTGAGGGAATCACGGTGAAGGTCGCGGCGTCGCCCTGCTTGTTCAACTTCGGCGGGCTCACACGCACGACCCCCGCGGGCCTGGCCAAAGCGTTCTGCAGTGCCACCAGCCGCGGGTCTGTGCCGCGGTCGTCGCCGCCGGCGTAGGTCAGCTCGTCGGTCAGCTGCTGTTTGAGCGCGATTGCGTGGCGCTGCTCCAGCAGCGCATCGTGTTGCTGCTGCTTCAGCGCGTTCTCCTGCGCCTGCAGCTGATTCGCCTCGCTCTGTAGCTGCGCTGCCTGGGCCTGTAGCTGCGCTGCCTGAGCCTGCAGCGCCGCGGCTTGTGCCTGTAGTTGTGCTGCCTGCTGCTGGAGCGCGACCGCCCGCTGTGCGAGGCTCACGGCCTCTCCCACGAATGACGCGACCTCGTGCGCGAGCTGCTGCGCCTGCGCCAGTAGCGCGGCTGCCTGATTGCGCAGCTGCTGGAGCTTCTGGGTGTTGGCAGCCAGCGCGTCCTGTGCCTGTGTCTCGCGCGCCTGTGCGCGCGAGAGCAACGCCTCTAGCCCGCGGCAGAGCAGACGCCGTGACTGCGGGGTGCAGCCGTGGGAGCTGATCGCCGCCTGAATCCGCTGCACCGCCGCCTGTGTCAGCTTGAACGCGGCCTGCAGTTGCACCTGAGTTCCAGCGGCGGCGCGGATCTGCGGTTGCAGCGCCAGCCGCTGCGCCTTCAGTTGCGCGCGTTTACGCTCGAGCGCAGTCCGCTGAGCCGGCAGTGCCGCCCGCTCGGCAAGCAGCTGATTACGTTCTGCCAGCAGCTGCTGTTGCTGCGCCAGCAGCGCCTGCTGCTGGCTGACGAGCGATGCCTGTTCAGCCTCCAGGTGCTGCTTTTGTGCCTCCAGCGAGGCCTGTTGCGCCTTCAGCGCGTTGGCCTGGTCGGTCAGCTGTTTCTGCGTCTCCTTCAGGTCTGACTGAAGTTTCTGCGCCTGCGAGTACTGCTGCTGATAGGTCTGGCTCGGTTTGGCGTCGGGCTTCAGTGAGATCGCCACCAGCAGCGGGCCGTTGTAACCGGGACCGAAGCCCTTGGAGATCAGATCGAACGCCGTGCGCTCGGTGGTGTTCTTGGGGGAGACGCCGATGTCTTCCTGCCCCAGATGCAGCGTGGTGACGGGGATGATCAACGGGATCAGGATCGCCAGCGCGATCACCGCACAGATCGCGGAGTGGCGAGTAACCACGGCGGCCCAGCGCGACCACATGCCCGGCCCGCCACGCTCGCGCTTGCGTGGACGCAGAAATGCCGGCAGCGCGGCGCCGAATACGTGGCGCCCCAGCAGCGACAACACCGCCGGCAACAGCGTGATCGCCGCCGCAACAGCGGTGATCACCGCCAGCGCCGTGACCGCACCGAGCGCGGATACCAGCGGGATTCCGGCAACTGCCAGTGACAGCAGCGCGATCACGACTGTGGTTCCGGCGAACACGATCGCGCTGCCGGCGGTGGCGACCGAGCGCGCGATCGCCTCGTGACGCTCTGCTCCCGCCGCGGTTTGATCGCGATAGCGGGTGATCAGGAACAGCGAATAATCGATCCCGACCCCGAGTCCGATCATCGTCGCCAGCGTCGGCCCGACCACCGGAATCGTGAACACCCGGCTGAGCAGGCCGATCGATCCGAGCGCGAGCGCCAGACCCAGCACTGCCGTCAAGATCGGCAGACCCATCGCGATCAGGCTGCCGAAGGTGATGGCCAGGATCACCATCGCGGTGAGCAGCCCAACCACTTCGCTGCTCTCGGTCGGCGACGAGGACAGCGCACTGCCGATGTTGCCCCCGGCCGACACCTCGATCCCCTGCTTCTGCGCCGGCTTGGTGGCGTTGAACACGCGCTGGGCCAGCGCCTCGGTGATCTGGCCGTTGCTGACGCGCAGCAGCACTGGAATGAACGCGGTACGGCTGTCGGCACTGACCAGACCGGCCGACGCGTTCTTGAACGGGTCGGTGGCCGAGTAGACGATCGGCAGCTTCTTCAGCTGCTTATAGGAGTCCTCGATCGCCTGCTTGTTGGCGGAGTCGGTCAGCTTGCCGCTGTTGACGTGAAAGACGATCGGGTTGGAACCGTTCTGCTGGGGCGGGAACTTGGCCGCGAGCAGGTCGGTTGCCGCCTGGCTCTCGGTGCCGGGCAGCGAGAGGTTGTTGTTGGTCATGCTGCCGAGCGCCGACATCGCGGCGACGACCCCAATCGCGATCACGAGCCACGCGATCAGCACAACCAGCGGGCGCTTCGCGCAAAAGCGCCCGAGGCGATAGAGCAGACGGCCCATGGGCCGCGCCAGTCCTTGCTAGCTCACAGATCAGCCAGCCTGGCCATAGCCTTTCGCGGTCAACTGTTCGTTCCGTAGTGTCCCGTGTGCAGGCAGCACAACCTGCTCCCCTCTATCGAACGCAGCGACAGAGTATAAATCCGGCTGTCAAGGCGCCGGCGAGCGTCGCCTTGCCGGTGTTCCTGGCCTGCCGGCGCTTATACCGGAGTGGGCCTACTGATCCTGCCGCTTGCGCTGTCGCGCGGCCTTCACGCGGCTGGTCTGATCGAGGATCGTCTTGCGCAGGCGGACGTTCAGCGGGGTCACCTCGACGGCCTCGTCCTCGCGCAGGAACTCCATCGCCGCGTCGAGTGACAGCTCGCGCTTGGGTACCAGCCGCACGAGCTCATCGGCGGTCGAGGAGCGCATGTTGGTGAGGTGCTTCTCCTTCACCGCGTTCACGTCGAGATCCTCGGCGCGCGCGTTCTCACCGACGATCATGCCCTCGTAGACCTCTTCACCGGGTGCCACGAACAGCGTGCCGCGCTCCTGTAGCCCGAACAGCGCGAAGGCTGCCACCTTGCCGCGCCGGTCGGATACCAGCGAGCCCGACTGGCGGGTGCGGATCTCTCCCTGCCACGGCTCCCATCCGTCGAACACGTGGTTCACGATTCCGGTGCCGCGGGTCTCGGTCAAAAACTCGGTGCGGAACCCGATCAGTCCGCGCGCCGGGATCTTGTATTCCATCCGCACCCAGCCGTGTCCGTGGTTGATCATCTGCTCCATGCGGCCCTTGCGCAGCGCCAGCATCTGCGTGATCACACCGACGTATTCCTCAGGCGCGTCAACGGTCATGTGCTCCATCGGCTCGTTCAGCTTGCCGTCGATCTCGCGCGTGACCACCTGCGGCTTGCCGACGGTCATCTCGAAGCCCTCGCGGCGCATCTGCTCGACCAGCACCGCCAGCGCCAGCTCGCCACGGCCCTGAACCTCCCAGACGTCCGGACGCTCGGTTTCGTTCACCCGCAGCGAGACGTTGCCGACGAGCTCGCGCTTCAGGCGTTGCTCCAGCTGCGACGCGGTGAGCTTGTCGCCGTCCTGGCCGACCAGCGGCGAGTCGTTGGTGCCGAGCGTGACCGACAGCGATGGCTCATCGACGCTGATCAGCGGCAGCGGGCGCGGATCATTCGGATCCGAAAGCGTGTCGCCGATCATGATCTCGGGGATGCCCGCCACGGCGATGATGTCGCCCGCGCGGGCCTCGTCCGCGGGCACGCGCTCGAGGGCCTCGGTCAGCAGCAGCTCGCCGACCCTCACGTTCTCAACGGTTCCGTCGGCGCGGCACCAGGCGACGGTCTCACCCTTCTTGATCACGCCCTGATGGACGCGGCAGATGGCGATGCGGCCGACGTAGGGTGAGGCGTCGAGGTTCGTGACCTGCGCCTGCAGCACGTGGCCGTCGTCGTACTCGGGAGCCGGGATGTGCTCAAGCAGGATGTCGCGCAGCACGCTCAGATCCTCGGCGGGCTGATCAGGGTCGAGCGTCGCCGTCCCGGCCTTGGCGTTGGTGTAGACGATCGGGAAGTCGATCTGGTGGTCGTCGGCGTCGAGGTCCAGGAACAGCTCGTAGACCTCGTCGATGACCTCCTTGATGCGGGCGTCGGGGCGGTCGATCTTGTTGATCACGAGGATCACCGGGAGCTGGCGCTCCAGCGCCTTGCGTAGCACGAAGCGAGTCTGTGGGAGTGGTCCCTCGGAGGCGTCGACCAGCAACACCACGCCGTCGACCATCGTCAGGCCGCGTTCGACCTCGCCGCCGAAGTCAGCGTGCCCGGGCGTGTCGATGATGTTGAAGGTCGTGTCGCCGTGCTTGACCGCGGTGTTCTTCGCGAGGATCGTGATCCCCTTCTCCCGCTCGAGGTCCATCGAGTCCATCACGCGGTCGTTCACGTCCTGGTTGGCCCGGAACGCGCCTGACTGCCACAAGAGTGCGTCGACGAGAGTGGTCTTGCCGTGGTCTACATGCGCGACGATCGCGAGGTTTCTGATGTCTGAACGGGTTGCCATACCGGGGTTTGACTGTAGCTGCCCCCGATTAGCGAGATTTATGGCTGCCACAAGTAAACTCAATTAGACCGATCGATTATGTGCTCTAATACTGAGCAGCACATATGGAGGACGGACCTCCAGACGAAAACGATCGATAACAAAGCCGTGGGCGAAGGCCGCCCCAGGCGGGCGCCTCGAAGCTGCCGACGCAGATGCAACTCGTCGCAGACATGACGCCAACGTATCCGATCCCGCGCTGACGGAGCAATTACCCAATTAGCGCATGTACCCACCTGACTGTTACGGAAGACCTGAAGGGGCTGTTGAAATGATCACTATCCGGCGAATCTGCACGGTCGTCCTGGCGTTCGCCATGGCGGCGATTGTGGCGGCTTGCGGCAGTGGAGGCACTGGCACGATCGGCAACGGTTCCAAGGCCACGAATACCGGGGTCAAAGTATCGGGAGGCACGGCTGAGATGGCTTGGGTCGCTGCCTCCCCGAACTTCATCTTCCCGCTACAGCCCGCGACCAACCAGGACGGTTACAACGCGAACCTGACGCTCGGGCTCTGGCAGGGCCTGACCTATGACGGTGACGGCGGAAAGTCCGTGGTCAACCCGCAGAAGAACCTGTACAGCTCACTGAAATACAGCGACGGCGACAAGCTTGTGACGATCGTGCTGAAGCCGTGGAAGTGGTCTGACGGCGCGCCAATCACCAGCCGTGACGTGGAGTTCACCTACAACCTCCTGAAATACGAGTACTCCGACTGGATCGATTACGTCCAGGGTGGTTTCCCGACCGACGTCAAGAGCCTGCACACCCCCAACGCGCACACGGTCGTGCTGCACTTGGACCGCTCGTACAACCCGCAGTTCTACACCGACAACATCCTCAACGAGGTGTACCCGCTGCCGCAGCACGCATGGGACAAGACCTCGATGAACGGCAAGGTGGGCAACTACGACGAGACCGAGACCGGTGCCAAGGCGGTCTGGGCGTTCCTGCAGAAGCAGGGCGGCGACATGGCGACGTTCGACACCAACCCGCTGTGGAAGGTCGTCGACGGCCCTTGGAAGCTAGGTACCTTCATCGCCAGCAACGGGTACTACTCGTGGGTGCCAAACAAGAACTACTCGGGGCCGGACAAGGCGACCCTCGCCAAGTACGTAGCGGCACCGTTCACCAGCGACACGGCCGAGATGAATACCTTGCGATCCGGAACGAGCCTGGCCGTGGCGGGTATTCCCAACAATGACATCAATCAGCTCTCAGCGATCGAGCGCAGCGGCTACTCCGTCGCCAATCAGCCGATTCCAGGTGTGGCGGCGATCGTGCCGAACCTCTACAACGCGACTGTCGGTCCGATGCTGCGTCAGCTCTACATTCGCCAGGCGCTCGAGGACCTGATCAACCGCCCGCTGATCGTGAAGAAGATCTACGCAGGCTATGCGGACCCGGGTAACGGGCCGGTGCCGCTTGCCTTCGGGCAGTGGGTTTCGCCGCTGGAGAAGTCGGGTGGGCCGTACCCCTACTCGCCGTCAAAGGCGATGGCGCTGCTCAAGGCGCACGGCTGGAAGGTCGTCCCCAACGGAACGTCCACCTGCGTACGCCCGGGGACCGGTGCGAGCGACTGCGGCGCGGGCATCGCCAAGGGCGCGCCGCTCGCGATGCAACTCGAATACAGCGCCGGCATCGCCTCGCTGGACCAGCAGGAGGTGGCGATCCAGGCGTCGGAGGCCCAGGGCGGCATCAAGATCTCGTTGAAATCGATCCCGTTCAACACACTCGTGGCTACGCAGGGGGATTGCACAGCGGCCAAGCATGCGACCAACTGCGGTTGGCAGCTGGCCGATGAGGGTTACCTGCCGCTGCAGATGTATCCCAGCTCCGATGGTTTCTTCAACACCGGCGGCGTCAACAACCTCGGCGGCTACTCCAGCCCTGAGATGGACAAGCTGATCAACGACACCGAGTACACCTCTAGTACCAGCGCGTTCTATCAGTACGAGGACTACACCGCGCGTCAGTTGCCGTGGCTGTGGTTGCCGCTCCCCTCGAACATCAACGTCTACCGTTCCAACCTCGCAGGTTTCGCGCCACTGAACCCGTTTTCAGGCGCCCTGAACCCGGAGGACTGGTACTACACCAAGTCCAAGTGATCGCGGGTTCAAGTGACGTTCCAGCCAGCTTGAGCTGCTGATGGGTTTCTATATCGCACGCCGGATCGGTCAGGGGATCCTGATCGTGTTCGGCGTGATGATCCTGACTTTCATCCTCGCGCATCTTGAGCCCGGAAGCACCGCGCGCGCGACGCTTGGACTGAAGGCCACGCCGGCGCGCGTTGCGCTGTTCAACAAGGCGTATGGGCTCGACAAGCCGCTGCCGGTGCAGTTCTTCAATTACGTCGGGAACGTGCTGCACGGCAATCTCGGGATCTCGTACTCGCTGCAGCAGCCCGTCTCCACGCTGATCAAGCAGCGGCTGCCGTTGGATGCGCTGCTGGTCGGGCTATCGATCCTGCTGGCGCTGCTGATCGCGATCCCGGTGGGGGTGTTCCAGGCGCTGCATCACAACCGGCCTGCCGATGATCTGCTCGGCGGTATCTGGTTCACGTTGTACTCGGCGCCGGACTTCATGATCGCGCTGCTGCTGATCGCGCTGCTGTGCGTCGAGTTCCACGTGCTCCCGCCCGCGATCCCCAGCAACGTCACCACCGTCGGTGAGCTGCTTGCGCATCCGTCCGCCCTGGTGCTGCCGGTGGTGGTGCTGTCGGTCAACAGCGTCGCGGCGTTCAGCCAGTTCACGCGCTCGTCCGCCATCGAACAACTGGGGGAGGAGTACATCCGCCTGGCGCGTGCAAAGGGGGCCTCGCAGCGCGTCGTGGTGTGGCGGCATTTGCTGCGCAACACGTTGCTGCCGATCATCACGATCGTCGGCCTATCGCTGCCGCAGATCGTCGCCGGGGCGGTGATCGCCGAGTCGATCTTCAACTTCCCGGGGATGGGTGATTTGCTGTGGCAGGGGGCGCTGAGCCACGACTTTCCGATCGTCCTCGGCGTGACGCTGGTCGTCAGCATCGCGACCGTTGTGGGGAACCTGGCTGCGGATATCGCATACGCGGCCCTGGACCCTAGGATTCGCTATGGAAAACGTTGATCCGGTACTCACGCCCGCGGGCGCGAGCCCGGCGGTCGATAGCGGTGATCAGGTCGTCCCGCCGCGGAGCAAGCTGTTGGCCTCGCTGTGGAGCAGCAAGCGCCTCGTCATCGGTCTCGGCGTGGTGGTCGCGCTGCTGCTGTTCTGCTTTCTGGGGCCGCTCGTCTATCACCCAAGCGCCAGCACCGTAAACCCGGTCAACGCCAACAACCCGCCTGGATCTGGGAGTCCGCTTGGCACCGATGAATACGGCGTTGACGTGCTCTACCGGCTGATGACCGGTGGTCAGGCGTCGCTCGAGCTGAGCTTCGCGGTCGCTATCGCCAGCACCATGATCGGCATGATCTACGGCTCGATCTCAGGAATGGCCGGCGGCGCCGCGGACGGCCTGATGATGCGGATCCTCGACGTGATCCTGGCGGTCCCCACCTTCATCCTGCTGATCATCTTCGCCACCATGTTCAACCTCGACCTGGCGACGATCATCGTGGTGCTGTCACTGCTCTCGTGGCCCCCGGTCGCGCGGCTGCTCCGCGGGCAGGTCCTGGTGCTGCGCGAGCGCGACTTCGTTCGTGCGGCATCGACGTTTGGCGCCGGGCGGCGCTGGACCCTGACGCGGCACATCATGCCGAGCACCCTCAACATCGTGGTCGTGAGCGCGACCTTCACGGTGGCCGACTCGATCTACGCGCTCTCAGCGCTGAGCTTTCTGGGCCTGGGGCCGCAGGCGCCGTTCTCCGACTGGGGGACGATGCTCACGCACGGTGTCGACAACCTCTTCAACGGCTACTGGTGGCAGGTCTATCCGGTGCTGATCGTCCTGGTCGTGACGGTGCTGGCGGTCCGACAGGTCGGCGACGCGCTGAATGACCTGCTGAGCGCGCGGGCGCGCTGAGCGGCTACGCGGTCGTAGGTCGTTCTCCCGCGGCGCCCCACTGGCCTGGCGGGTCAGCTCGAGGATGCAGACTCGGGCCTCCGGGCCTGCCCGTGGAGCGCCTTTGACAGTTGCTCACGCGAATGGATATCCAGCTTCAGATAGACGTGCCGGAGGTGGTACTCGATTGTTTTGGGAGATAGGAACATCGCCGCAGCCGTCTCGCGCGTCGTGCTGCCGCCGGCGAGCATCAGCGCGATCTGAAGCTCCTGAGGGGTGAGTTCGTCGGCGGTGGCTGGATCACGCCGGCGCAGCGTCTCGCCGGTTGCGGCTAGTTCCGTGGCTGCCCGCTCGATCCAGGGTGACGCGCCGAGCGTCTCGAACCGCTCGAGCGCGGCACGCAGCTGACGACGCGCGAGCTTACGATCCCGCGCGCGCCGCAGGCGCTCTCCGTAAGCGAGTTGGGTACGCGCGTGTTCGAACGAATCGGGTGTCTGCTGGTGCTGGCTGAGTGCATCCTCGAAGATCGCGGCGAAGCGTTCGCTATCCGCGACAAGCGCCGCGCCGCGCCGCGCGCGTGCCATCGACCACGGCTGCCCCTTGGCCTCGGCGGCGGCGCTGAACGCGCCGACCAGCCGGCTCGCTTGCGTGAGCTCTCCGCGACGGCACGCGAGCTCGATCAGCTCTGGCGCCGGTGAGAGGTCGGGGTCGGTGATTCCAAGCTCGTGCAGCAATCGCTGCTGGTGCTCGAAGTGGCCGGCCGCCGCTTCGACGCGCCCCAGGCCCAGCTCAAGCATCCCGAGTGACTCGACTGCCCAGACCTCATGCAATCGCGTCCCGAGTCGCTCACAGAGTGCCAGAGCTTCGGCCGCGCTGCCGCGGCATTCCGGCTCGTGGCCGCGGCGCGCCTGCAGGCGTGCGAGCCCTGAAAGCCCGAACACCAAGTCAGTCAGCTGGCCCGCCTCGCGCGCCAGGGCGATCGCTTCCTGATAGGTCGCGTCGGCTACGTTCCAGCGGTCGGTGGTGGCCTCATCAAGTGCGATCAGGTTGAGCATCAGTGGGAGGACGCCGAATGCCGATCGTGCGCGCGCGACCGCCAGCGCCTGGTCGAGCAGCGGCCGCCCGGTGTCGGACTCGCGTAGGAAGATCGGGGCGATCGCCAGCCACGGAAGCATCTGTACATCCTCGGTCAGCTCGGGTGAGGACCGTGTCAGCGCAACCGCGTTCTGGATCGCGTCGGCGCCTGCGGCGGCGTCGCCACCGGCAACGCGTGCGATCCCGATTGCGATCGTCGCGAGGAACCGGGCGCGTACCGGCGCCCGGTCGGGGAGCAGAGCTCGCGCGCGCTCGGCGGCTGCGAGCATCTGGGTCGGGTTGCCGGCGTAGAAGCAGGCCCCGGCCGCCTCGGCGAGCATCGCGATAGCTCGCTCCGGGTCGGCGTGTTCAGCGGCCGCCGTGAGGATCGCGTGGCCGCGCATCACCGGTCCTTGACGGGTTGCGATGTGACCCTCCAGCTCGTCGATCATCAGCATGGTCGCGTGTTGGTCAGTCGATCCCCGCGCCTCATCGAGCAGCGCGACGGCGCGCTCGACGACCCCGGCATACCACTCCTGCTGCGCCGCCGCGAACAGTAGTCGCGCGCGCCGTTCGCGGTCCGGCGACAGCCGCCCCGCGCGTTCGAACGCGAGCGCGGCCGTTGCGTGGGCGCTGCGTTCGCGTGCACGCATACCCGCCGACTCAAGCGCCGCCGAGGCCGGTGCGTCGGCGCCTGCTGCTGCGGCGGCAAGGTGCCAGGCGCGGCGGTCGACATCCAGGTCGGGGAGGGTCATCGCGAGCGCCCGATGGATCGCCCGTCGTTCTTCCGGGCGTGCGTCGGCGTAGATCGCGGAGCGCACCAGCGGATGCCGGAACTCGACGGATCCGGCGTGGATCGAGACGAGCCCGATGCGCTCCGCTCCCGACAGATCGCTCAGTGTGATTCCTAACCTCTGGGCCGCGCCACGGAGTAGCGCGAGGTCACCGCTGTCGCACGTCGCCGCAAGCAGGAGCGCCCGCCGCTCGGGCTCGTCAAGCGTTCCGGAGCGGCGCAGGAATGCACGCGAGAGGCGTGCCGAAACGACCAACGGCGCCCCCTCCGGGGCAAGCGACAGCTCTTCGCTGTCGCGGGCGAGTTCAAGCAGTCCCAGCGGATTGCCGCCGGTGGCATCGTGCAGCCGCGCGGCTAGCTGCGGATCAGCGGTGAGCTGCGGGTCGAGACCGTTTACGAGCGCCGCCGCTGCCACGCGGCTGAGGCCCTCGAGCCGCGTGATCGGAAGGTCGGCGCCGTCGAGCAGCGACGGTTCGCCCTCGCGCACGGCCACGAGCACCGCGATCGGGTCGGCCACGAGCCGTCTGACCGCAAACAGCAGCGCCTGCGCACTCGGCCCGTCGAACCACTGAACGTCGTCGACCAGAACGGCAACCGGCCCGTCTTCGGCGTAGCTGGCGAGCAGGCTCAGCGTCGCCGCACCGACAGCGAACCGTTCCTGAGCGCGCGGTGGTCTCAGCGCCAGCGCTCCCTCGATCGCGAGCGCCTGAGGTCGCGGAATCCGGTCGAGCAGCCCGAGCGCGGGGCGGATCAATTCCAGCAATGAGGCGAACGGGATCTGTGCCTCGGATTCGATGCCGCGTGCGCGCAACAGTTGCATCCCCTCGGTGCGCCCGGCGATCTCGTCAAGCAGCGCCGTCTTGCCGACACCGGGCTCGCCGACCAGTGCCAGCATCGAACTTCGGCCCGCCCGCGCGCGGTCGAGCACCGCCTCCATCGCTCGTAGTTCACGGTCCCGTCCTACCAGCACAGATCAATTCTCCCACTGCGATCCGGTAGGCGCGGATGAGCCACCCACCTAGCCAGAACACTAGGTGCCCACCGGATGCGAGCGCCGATATCCCAGCCATACGATCGCCCGAACAACGAGTAGAGGAGGAGTCTGATGGACACCACCACCAGACCTGTTGAGGTCGATGGCGAGAAGCTGATGCAGTTTGTATTCCGGGCGGTTGACGAGGTCGGCGCGACCCTCAACGCGGCGCTGGTCGTAATGGGTGACAAGCTTGGCCTGTATCGGGCACTCGCCGGAACTGACGGGCTCTCAGCTGACGAGCTCGCCGAGCGCACCGGCACCACCGAGCGCTATGTCCGTGAATGGCTGAACGCGCAGGCGGCCGGGGGCTTTGTCGCCTACGACCCTGACAGCGGGCACTACACGCTTCCGCCCGAGCAGACCGTGGCGTTGACCGACGAGTCGAGCCCGGCCTATCTGCCGGGGTTCTTCCAGATCGCCCTCGGCTCGGTGATCGACTCGCCGAAGATCGTCGAGAAGGCGCGGGGCGGTGGTGGCCTCGGCTGGCACGAGCACGTCGGTGATGTGCACGTCGGCTGCGAGCGCTTCTTCCGGCCCGGTTACAACGCGCACCTTGTCGCCGAGTGGCTGCCGGCGCTCGACGGCGTCGTCGAGCGGCTCCAGCGAGGAGCTCGGGTGGCCGACATCGGCTGCGGCCACGGCGCCTCGACGATCCTGATGGCGCAGGCGTTCCCAAGTTCAACGTTCGTCGGCTCCGATTACCACGACGGCTCGATCGCCACCGCCCGCGAGCGGGCGGCGGAGGCGGGCGTCGCCGACCGCGTCACGTTTGAGCTTGCGCCAGCGTCGGCGTACAGTGGGAGCGGCTACGACCTGGTGACCATGTTCGACTGCTTGCACGATATGGGCGATCCGGTCGGCGCGGCCCGGCACGTGCACTCGACGCTGAACTCCGACGGGACGTGGATGATTGTCGAGCCTCACGCCGGTGATCGCGTCGAGGACAACCTTAACCCGGTAGGACGCGCCTACTACGGGTTCTCGACGCTGCTCTGCACCCCGGCGTCGCTCTCTCAGGACGTGGGGCTGGCGCTCGGCGCGCAGGCCGGTGAGGCACGGATCCGTGACGTCGTCCAGACTGGCGGCTTCGGCAGCTTCCGCCGTGTTGCGGAGACGCCGTTCAACCTGGTGTTCCAGGCGCGGCCGTGAACGCCGAGGAGCTGCTTCGGGTACGGCGATGAGCACCGCGCGCGGCGATTCAGGCACGGTCATGAGCATCGGTGCAGAACATCCGGCGGCGTCGGCGGGCACTGGGGGTGCCCGCCGACGCGAGCAGACGCGCGCACGCTATCCGGATCTGACGGGATACGTTGAGCGCGAGGGCGTGCGCGTCTTCTACGAGGTCTATGGGGAAGCTGAGCCGACCGTGATGCTGTTGCCGACATGGTCAATCGTGCACTCCCGCTTCTGGAAGGCTCAGATCCCCTTCCTGTCTCGCCACTTCCGGGTCGTGACGTTCGACGGCCGCGGCAACGGTCGCTCGGATCGGCCGGTCGGGGCCGACATGTACACCCCGGACGAATTCGCCGCCGACGCGGTCGCGGTGATGGATGCGACCGCCACCGAACGGGCAGCAATCGTTGCGCTCTCATGCGGAGCGCTGTGGGCTACGATCCTCGCCGCGGAACACCCCGAGCGGGTCGACAGCGTTGTGTACATCGGACCCGCGGTGGGGCTGGCACCCGGACATCCGGAGCGCGACGTGCATCCCTTCGACAAGTCCCAGACTGACGAGCGGGAATGGGCCAAGTACAACAGTCACTACTGGCGCCGCGACTACCTGGGGTTCCTCGAGTTCTTCTTCGGCAAGTGCTTCACCGAACCGCACTCGAGCAAACAGATCGAGGACTGCATCGGCTGGGCGCTCGAGACTGACCCCGAGACACTCGCCGACGCAACCCGCGGAATCGGATTGCAGTGCAGGACTGAGAGCTTCAGAGACACCTGTGCTCGCGTCCGCTGCCCGACGCTGGTGATCCACGGCGACGCCGACGAGGTCCGGCCGCTGCGGCAGGGTGTCGAGCTCGCGAAGACGACCGGCGGTCAGCTGGTCACCGTCGAGGGCGGGGGCCATATCCTCAACGCGCGAGATCCGGTACGGATCAACCTGCTGCTGCGGGATTTTGTCGGCGGCCGCCGTGGCGCCAGCTCGGCGTGGAGGCGGGCCCGCGCCCGCGGGCGCAGGGCGCTCTACATATCATCACCGATCGGTCTCGGCCACGCACAACGCGACGTCGCGATCGCCGACGAGCTGCGCAAGCTCCACCCGGACCTGCAGATCGATTGGCTGGCACAGCATCCGGTCACCAAGGTGCTGGAAGCGCGCGGCGAGCGGATTCACCCGGCCAGCGCCGAGCTCGCCAGCGAGTCGGGGCACATCGAGTCGGAATCGGCTGAGCACGATCTTCACGCCTTCCAGGCGATTCGCCGGATGGACGAGCTGCTGGTGGCGAACTTCATGGTCTTCCACGACCTCGTAACCAGCGAGCAGTACGACCTCTGGATCGGTGACGAAGCCTGGGAGCTGGACTACTACCTCCATGAGAACCCCGAGCTGAAGACCGCGGCATACGTGTGGCTGACGGACTTCGTGGGCTGGTTGCCGATGTCCGACGGGGGCGCTCATGAGCGCTATCTGACGGCCGACTACAACGCGGAGATGATCGAACAGATCGCTCGCTATCCACGCGTGCGCGACCGCTCTGTATTTGTCGGGGACCCCGACGACGTCATCCCCGCACGCTTCGGGCCCGAACTCCCGGAGATCCGCGACTGGACCGAGCGCCACTACAGTTTCGCCGGCTATGTGACTGGCTTCGAGCCGTCCGCACTCGCCGACCGCGAGGCCCTGCGTGCCGAACTCGGCTACCGCCCGGACGAGCGCGTCTGCATCGTTACGGTCGGCGGCTCGGGCGTCGGCGGGGATCTGCTGCGCCGCGTCATAGCCGCCTTCCCCGAGGCCAAACGGCTTGTCCCCGAACTGCGGATGATCGCGGTGGCCGGGCCGCGGATCGACCCGCAATCGCTGTCGGGGATCGACGGGCTAGAGGTATTGCCATACGTGCCGGACCTCTACCGTCACCTGGCCGCGTGCGACCTCG
The DNA here is from genome assembly GCA_963737115.1 of uncultured Actinomycetota bacterium. Taxonomy (GTDB): domain Bacteria; phylum Actinomycetota; class Thermoleophilia; order Solirubrobacterales; family Solirubrobacteraceae; genus Palsa-465. The sequence goes on along the minus strand of CAVTRM010000010.1, from coordinate 38,620 downwards.
CGGTCGTGCAGGGCGGCCTCACCACGGCGATGGAGCTGACGGCCAATCAGCGGCCGTTCATCTACTTCCCGCTGAAGCACCACTTCGAGCAGAACTTCCACGTACATCACCGCCTCAGCCGCTACGGAGCGGGACGACGGATGGAGTTCGACGAGTCACCGCCAGACGCGATCGCGGCCGCAATCGCGTCCGAACTCGGCCGGTCAGTTGACTACCGCCCAGTCACGTCCGACGGGGCCGCCCGGGCGGCGCATCTGATCGCCGAGGTGATCTGAACCGGCGCTTCACTAGCCTGGTTGTGTGTCGCACGTAGTCGTCTCCAACCTTGCATACGCCCATCCGGGTGGCGACACGCTGTTCAGTGACGTGTCGTTCAAGCTCTCGCCGGGACGCCACGCCGGTCTGGTAGGCGTCAACGGCGTCGGCAAGACGACGATGATGCGGATGCTGGCCGGGGAGCTGCCAGCCGCGGACGGAGACGTCGATCTCGGCGGCTTCGCCTACATGCCGCAGAACGTCGGCCAGGGCGACCCTGAGCTGACAGTCCGTGAGATGCTGCTGCAGGCCGCCCCGCCGAGGCTGCAGGACGCCGGAATGCGCGCCGTGCAGGCCGAACGCGAGCTTGAGAACGGGTCAGATCCAGCCGACGCCGGGATGCGTCTAGGTCAGGCCTTGTCGGACTGGTCCGAGCGTGGGGGATACGAGCTCGAGGCCGTCTGGGACAGCGCCAGCAGAGAGATCGTGCGCGCCGGCTTCGACGACGTCGGCGGCCTACCGGCGACGATGCTCTCCGGCGGCGAGCGTAAGCAGCTGGTGCTGGCAGCGCTGTTCGCGAGCGACGCCTCGGTGCTGCTGCTGGACGAGCCCGACAACTTCCTCGACATTCCCGCCAAGCTCGAACTCGAGCGACGGATCGCGAGCTCGAAGAAGACCGTGCTGCTGATCAGCCACGATCGCGAGCTGCTTACCGGTGCCACCAATTCGATCGTCACGCTCGAGTCGAACGGCGCCTGGGTCCACGGGGACTCCTACCGCACCTACGAGCAAGGGCGCCGCCAGCGCCAGGAGCGGCTCGGCAGCCGGCTCGATCAGTGGAACCGCGAGGAGCGACGGCTGTTCCAGTTCTACAAGACGATGAAGCAACGCGCCTCGATTTCCCCGGATCTCGCAAAGCGTGCCGCGGCGGCCGAAACCCGCTGGCAGCGGTTCGTGGACGAAGGCCCACCGCCGGCGCCGACGACCGACCAGCGGGTGGTGATGCGGATCCGCGGCGGTGACTCGGCGCGGATCGTCGTGGCGATCAAGAACCTCGCGATTGACGGGCTGGTGAAGCCATTCGAGGAAGAGATTCACTTCGGCGAGCGGGTCGGATTGATCGGCCCCAACGGCTCGGGCAAGACGCATCTGATCAGCCTGCTGGCCGGCGAGCCGGTACCGCACGAGGGTGAGCTGCGGATCGGTAACCGGGTCTCACCGGGGCTGTTCACACAACTGAACCTGAAGCCGGAGATGACCGGGAAGCTGGTGATCGACGTCGTGCGTGAACGCGAGGGCGAGCACCAGAAGGCTATGGGTGCGCTGGCGCGTTACGGCCTGCAGGGCGCGGCCAACAGAAGCACGGAGACGCTCTCCGGTGGCCAGCGCGCACGCCTTGAGATCCTCTGTCTTGAGCTGGAGGGCCACAACCTGCTGCTGCTGGACGAGCCGACCGACAACCTCGACATCGACTCCGCTGACGCACTCGAACACGCGCTTGACGGGTTCACGGGGACCGTGATCGCGGTCTCGCACGACCGTGCGTTCCTGCGCACGCTTGACCGCTTCCTGCTGCTGGCGCATGACGGTTCGGTCTACTCGATCCCCAATAGCGAGATCGCGATCGCGGCGCTGTCCGATCCTGAGCAGGTCGCCTCGATGCGACTGGTCAAGCGCCTGACCGCCGGCGGCGGCATGCGCTCGCGCCGCTGAGTTCAGGTCTGGCCCCGATCCAGCGGGGTGGGGTCACACGGGGGAGGCTAGGCCGGTCCGCTGTAGCGATCCCGCAACGTTCCCTTGGTGATCTTGCCGGTCGGGGTCTTGGGGAGCGCGTCGGCGAGTTCATAGCGGGTGGGCAGCTTGTAGCGGGCAAGGCGTTGCGCGGCGTGCGCGGCCAGCGCGTCGAGGTCGAGCGTGGCACCGGCGTTAGCCACCACGATCGCCATCACCTGCTCGCCACGGACCGGGTCGGGCAGGCCGATCACTGCGCATTCCTGGATGCCGGGGAAGGCGTAGAGCACCTCCTCAATCTCGCGCGGGTAGATGTTCTCGCCGCCGCGGATGATCATGTCCTTGGAGCGATCGACGATGAAGAAGTACCCGTCCTCGTCCTCTTGACCGATGTCACCGGTGTGCAGCCAACCGTCACGAATCGATTCGTCGGTTGCCTGCGGGTTCTTCAGGTAGCCGGACATCAGGTTCGGGCCCTTGATCACGATTTCGCCATAGCCGCCCTGAGCCAGCGGACTGCCGCTCTCCGGGTCTACGATCCGCATCTGCTGGCCACGCACCGGTAAGCCGATCGAACCGGCTTTGCGCTCGCCGTAGAACGGGTTGATCGAGGCCACGCAGCTGGTCTCCGTAAGTCCGTAGCCCTCGAGTACCGAGATCCCGAAGCGCTCCTGGAAGGCGTTCAGCATCTCCACCGACAGCGGCGCGGCTCCGCAGATCACGTAGCGCAGGGAGTTGTCTCGACCGGGCGCGTTCTCCGCTGCGAGCACCGCCGCCAGCATCATCGGCACCGCTGAGATCGTCACGGGCTCGTATTCGGCGACGGTGTTCCAGAAGCCGGAGGCCGAGAACCGCTCCCACATCACCACCTCGCAGCCGACCATCATCGGCACGAGCGTGGTCACCAGTTGTGCGTTGGCGTGAAACAGCGGCAGCAGCATGCCGACGCGTTCACCGGCCGCCAGCGGCACCAGCTCCGAGACCTGGGTGGTGTTCACGAGCAGGCTGCCGTGGGTCAGCATCGCGCCCTTGGGGCGGCCGGTGGTGCCGGATGTGTAGAGGATCGCGGCCAGGTCGCTCGCGGCTCTGGTGTTCGGCGGCGGCGCGGCGCCGGATTGGGACAGCGCCGTCAACTCGACGTCTGCGCTTGCATCGGCGTCGATCCCGATGACGGCTCTCAGCCGCGGCAGCTCGGACCGATGCGGCGCGATCACCGCTGCGCCGGCGCTGCCTGTGACTACCGCCACCGCCTCGGAGTGCCCGATCACGTAGCTGGCCTCAGGCCCGACGTAGGCCGGGTTGACGGGACCGAATACGGCTCCGGCCTTGAGGATTCCCCACCATGCTTCTAGGAACTCGATGCAGTTCGGCAGGAACACCGACACCACGTCTCCGTCCCGCACCCCGAGCTCGCGCAGCCCGGCCGCGATCGCGTCGGTGCGGAGGTCGAACTCTGCGTAGCTGAGGCTCTGCTGCGCGCGGCGGACAAAGGTGGCGTCCGGGGTCTGCTGCGCCCGCCAGCGCAGCAGACTCGGCAGCGAGACGAGCTCGGATCTGACTCGCATCGTCGACTAGACCAGCGAGGCGGTGGCGCCGCCGTCGACCACGTAGGTCGATCCCGAGCAGAATCGCGAGCGGTCTGAGGCCAGGAACACAGCCAGTCCGGCGACCTCGCTGGGTTCGCCCAGACGTCCCTGGATGTGGCTGATGTAGTCGTCGAAGCTCACGCCCAGAACCCGCTCGAGCTCGGCGCGGGCGCCGCTGACCATTTCCGTGTCGATCCAGCCTGGACAGATCGCGTTCACGCGCACGTTGTAGCCGCGCAGCTCAAGCGCGGCGGTCTTGGTCAGCGATACGACCCCGGCCTTCGCCGCACCGTAATGGCCGGTGGCAGGGGAGCCGCCGAACGCCTTGATCGAGGCGAGGTTGATGATCGAGCCGCCACCGAGCTCGGCCATCACTCGCGCGGCATGCTTGTTGGTAAGGAACACGCCGTCGAGGTCCACCGACAGGACCTGACGCCATTCAGTCAGGGACATCGACACCAACGGCTGGACGGAGGCGACCCCCGCGCACGAAACCGCGACGTCGAGGCCGCCGTGGCGCTCGACCGTCTGCAACACCAGCGCCTCGACCTGGCTCTCGTCACGCACGTCGCAGGCGACGCCGTCGGGCCCGAGGTTGCTCGCGTCGAGGTCCGAGCGCACGACAGTCGCGCCGGCCGCTGCCAACGCGTCCGCGATCGCGTGGCCTAGTCCTCTGGCCGCCCCGGTAACGACGGCCACCTTGTCTTCCAGTATCTCGCTCATATCACGCTCGCAGTCAGGGCGTTGTCAAGTACGTAGTAGGCGCCGGTGATGAAGCGGGCGTCGTCGGAGGCCAGGAACGCGGCCATCTCCGCCACCTCGGCCGGTGTGCCGAGGCGCCCTTGCGCCTGGGCCGCGAGGTCGTTGAAGTTGGCGCCGGTGGCGGCCTCAAACGGGGCCACCAGACGGTCCACCATCTCGGTTTGGATGAACGAGGGGCAGATCGCGTTGACGCGTATCCCGGCATCGCGCAACTCCCGCGAGGCGGTTTGCGTGAGCCGGATCACCGCGGCCTTGGAAGCGCAGTAGGCGCCCAGCAGTGGCACCCCGTCGAGCCCTGCCACAGAGGACATGTTGATGATCGAGCCCTGGGTCTGTGCCAGGTGCGGGACCGCATACTTGATCCCGTAGAAGACTCCGTTCACGTTCACCGCCATCAGCGCAGCGAACTCTGCATCGCCGATCTCCGGCAGCGGCTTGCCGATCTCGATCCCGGCGTTGTTGATGACCACGTCGACGCCCCCGAAGGTGTCGGCAGTGGTCTGCAGCGCACGCGCAACGTCATCGGGGTTGGTGACGTCGCATCCCATTCCCACAGCGTCGCCGTCGATGCCGCTGGCGGCGTTGTGGGCGCTGTCGGCGTCGATGTCGGCTAGCGCCACCAGTGCGCCGCGGGCAGCGAACAGCTCTGCGATCGCGAGCCCAAGGCCGCGGCCGGCGCCGGTGATGAGCGTGCGTTTGCCCGCTAGCTCGCGACTCTCAGAGTCCTGGGTCTGACTCGTGTCACTCATCAGTTCACCTCGGTGATCGGGCCGCCGGCGGCGCGCGAGGAAGCGATCCGTGGCGGCGGGGACGGGACCGGCGTCACGGTTCCGGTGACCTGCGGTTCGCTGACCAGCCCGAAGTGAGCCAGCGTCCCCAACAGGTCACGGTGCCCGAAGGCCTGGCAGGCTGACGCGAATCCGGTCACATTCGGCGAGCCGTAGACCAGCCGTTGCGCGGCGTAGGCCTGGAGCAATCCGGTTTGTTTGTAGTTGCAGTTGCCGCGCAGCAGCACCGACACCTGTCCGAGCGGGCCGCTGGCGTAGACCGACTCGATTGAGATGTTGATCCGCGGGTTCTCGCGCGGAGGCATCTCGGACTGAACCGCACGGGCGGTCTGGATCAGCGCCGCGAGCTTCTCGTCAGGCGCCAAGCCTTCGACCTGCTGAAGTGCGGAGCCGACGATCTGCGGCACGGCCTGCATCAACGCCTGGTTCAGGACTCCGCCCAGCACGCGCACATTGCTGACCCGTGGATCGCGTTTGAACCACACCGGGTGCGAAGTACCGCCCCAGGGAAGCGCCAGTGCGAGCTCGTGCTGGCCGGGAATCGCGAGCTGATAGAGCCCGTGGTCTGCCGGCCACTCGACGTACTCGTTGTGCTCTAGGAGGTAGGCCTTGGCCTGGGCGGCGTTCACGAGGATCGTCTCGGTCGATGCGACCGTCGGGGAGCCCTTCCAGAAGACGGCGATATCGAGCGTGTCCAACCCCGGAGTTTCAAGTGCGATGTTGGCGGCGATCTCGCCGGTGGTGTACATCTGCGCGATCCCGGGCGACAGCAACAGGCCCGCCTCGGCGTACCGGTCTCCCCACTCCTGGTCGGCGCGAATCGTCCAATCCTGCTCGCCGTTGGTGTCGAGGTAATGGGCGCCGACGGCGAGCGCAGCTTCAACCACCTCGGCGCCGTACAGCGCGAACGGCCCGACCGTGTTGCAGATCACGCGCGCGCCTTCAAACGCCGCCGTCAGCGACTCGACGTCGTGGCTCACCTCACGCACCTCGTAGTCGGCGGTTTCGATTCCGGGTACGTGCGCCATCGCGTCGGTGAGGCGCTCGGCGTTGCGGCCCAGCGCGATGAACGGCAGACCGTATTCGCGTAGGTATTCACACACCAGCCGGCCTGTGTAGCCGCTGGCGCCGTAGACGATCACGGGTTTGCTCACAGTCGATCTCCTCCTGCTGTCGGGGCAATCGAAAGATCCCGCGTCCAGGCGTGGGGGTCACTGTGGTGCGGCACCAAGAACCCTGTGGCCCGACCACACAACCGCGGCTAACCGGACCGGGGCGGCATCGCGCCCGCGGCTAAACGTCGACGAATGCGGCGATCCGCAGCGCTGTGCGCAGCTCTAGCTGACGCTCCGAGGTGCGGTGGCCGAGCAACTCCTCGATCCGGCGGATGCGGTAGGCGATGGTGTTCTCATGCACGCCGAGCCTGCGGGCGGCACGCACGAAGCTCGACTCCTCCTGCAGGAACACCTCCAGCGTTGCCGCCAGCCGGCGGCTCGCGTCGGAATCGTCGGCCAGCGGCCCGAGCTCGCGCGCGACAAAGCGGCGAGCCTCATCGAGATCATGTGTGAGCAGCGAGTCGAGCGCGACGTTCTCAAACGGCACCGCCGACAGCGGTGCGCGCTCCGCCAACGAGGCGACACGCCGCGCCAGCAGCGCTTCCGCGTGGGTGCGCCGGAATCCGTCGAGTCCCGCCGCCGGACGTCCAACCGCCAGGTGCAGCGAGCCGGCGGTACGTGGCAGCGAGCTGAGGTCGGGGTCGGCGCCGACCGCCACCCAGCCCGCATAGACGTTGCCGAGCGCCACCAGCAGCGCACCGGAGCCGTCGAGCTGCTCGATCACCTGCAGTGCAAGCCGATCGGCGTCTGCGCCAGCGAGCTGCGACGGCGCGAGCCCTTCAACGTCCTGCCCGCTGTCCGCACCCCAGATCACAAATCCGAGGTGCCGCTCCGCGAGGCGATAGCGCAGCTGTTGAGAGGCGTGATCGAGATCGACCTCGGTCCCCGCCAAGATCCGCCTGACCTCGTCGGCGCGTCGCGCGGCGCCACCCTGCACCCACCGCGCATGCTCTGTCGCGTAAGCCGAACTCAGGTGCGGGTTCATCGCGCCGATGTACTCGAACAGCCAATCCTCGATGTAGCGCATCGAGTCGACGAGCTCGTCGACGTCGCGCGCGCGGCTGTGCAGAGCCTGCATCCAGAGCCGCGAATAGGCGTGCTCCCCCTCGCGGTAGGCCCGGATCAGCAAGTCGAAGCTCAGCCCCTCATGCACGTACGAGCGGGCATAGGCGAGTGCCTCCGCGGGCGCGTCGAAGCGCGTTGGCGAGCCCTGATCTGCAATCAGCGTGGTGATCAGCCCGAGGTTCGCGCGAGTGCTGCGCTGGGTCGAGGAATAGAGGTCGCCGCGCAGCTCCTCGCCACAGGCGTCGTGGATTGCGTCGGCGACCATCGCCGACGCCGTGTCGAGCTGCGAGGTCATGTCGGCGACGACCTCCGCGATCAGCGTTTGCGTCTGCAAGGTCGGCGGCTGCGACCGCCTGCCGCGCGCATCCATTGAGCAAACTTACTCGATCGCGTCTAATCCGCGGGGGTCAGTCCGCCGAAGCCGGTCCATAGCGCGGCCATCGCCGCGTCGACCATCTCCGCGCGCGGGATCTCGGGGTGGTTGCGCCACCAGCGCGCGGCCGAGGTGAGCGCGTCGCGGTGGATCGCGAAGATCGCGCGGGCCTTCACCGAGTTCGGCTCCAGTCCGGCGCGGCGCGCATCGGCCGCAAGTACGGCGGCCAGCACCTGATTGAACTCATCGCGCAGCTGCCGGATCTCATACAACGCCTCCTCGTCCAGCGGCGGGCGGCGCGGGAACATCATCGCCCACGCGGTCGGATGCTTCTCGACGAACCCGAAGAACGCGTCGAACAGCGCTCGCCAGCGCTGCTCGGTCGTGCCCGAGGATTCGAGCGCGGCGCTCAGATAGCTCAGCAGCTGCTGTTGCTCGGAGGCCAGCAGGTCGATGAACAGCGCCTGTTTTGACGGGTAGTGGTCGTAGAGCACCGTGCGCGCGACTCCCGCGGCCTGCGCGATGCGCCCGACCGACGCGGCCTCGTAGCCGACCTGCGCGAACTCGTCGAGTGCGGCGCGGGTGATCAGCTCACGGCGCTGGGCCGCGGGCAGACGCGTACGCGGACGACCGTCGGACTTGACGGCATCGGTGAGAACTGGCTCTTGTCGTTCGCTTGTCATCTGTGTGGTGCGTCTCGTAACGGGGTCTACGTCGTATCACGATAGTGCGCTGTGGGTATTATCCGACACAGGTGTCGGTTAACGCTTTGCCACCTGGAACCGACCCGCCAACTGTTCTCAAGGAGCCACCAATGCCAGCTACAGAAGCGCTCGTATATGACGCGCTCCGCACTCCGCGGGGCAAGGGCAAGAACGGATCGCTGCACACGACCAAGGCTGTTGACCTGGTCGTCGGCCTGATGCACGAGACGCTCAGCCGTAACCCCGACTTCGATCCCAATCGCGTCGACGACGTGGTGCTGGGGTGCGTCACCCCGATCGGTGATCAGGGCATGGACATCGCCAAGACTGCAGCGCTGAAGGCGGGCCTTCCGGACCAGGTCGCGGGCGTCCAGGTCAATCGCTTCTGCGCCTCCGGGCTCGAGGCCGTGAACCTCGCCGCCCAGAAGGTCGCATCCGGCTTCGAGGAGTTGATCCTGGCGGGCGGCGTTGAGTCGATGTCGCGTGTGCCGATGGGCAGTGACGGTGGCCCGATGGCGATGGACCCGGAGACCGCGTATGACACCTACTTCGTGCCGCAGGGGATCAGCGCAGACCTGATCGCGACGGTCGAGGGCTTCTCACGCGAGGACGTCGACGCCTACGCCGCGCGCAGCCAGGAGCGGACCGCGGTCGCCCAGGACGAGGGCCGTTTCAAGGGCTCGATCGTGCCGGTGACAGACATCAACGGCCACGTGCTGCTGGAGCAGGATGAGCACCCCCGCCGCGGCAGCACGGTGCAGTCGCTGGCGCAACTGAAGCCCGCGTTCACGATGATCGGCGAGATGGGTGGCTTCGACGCCGTGGCGTTACAGAAGTACCACTGGGTCGAGAAGATCGATCACGTCCACACCGGCGGCAACAGCTCCGGGATCGTTGACGGCGCCGCGCTGGTCACGATCGGCAACGAGAAGATCGGCGCCGAGCTCGGGCTGAAGCCACGCGCGCGGATCGTCGCGACCGCGTTGAGCGGAACCGACCCGACGATCATGCTCACCGGCCCCGCGCCGGCCACCAAGAAGGCGCTGGCCAAGGCCGGTCTCACGATCGACGACATCGACCTGATCGAGATGAACGAGGCGTTCGCCGCGGTCGTACTGCGGTTCGTGCGCGACATGGCCGGCAGGGATGGCGAGAACGACCTGCTGAAGAAGGTCAACGTCAATGGCGGCGCGATCTCGATGGGTCATCCGTTGGGTGCGACCGGCGCGATGCTGCTCGGGACGATCGTCGACGAACTGCACCGCACCGGCGGCAAGTACGGACTGGTGACGCTCTGCGTCGCCGGCGGCATGGGAATCGCGACGATCGTGGAGGCAATCTAAATGTCAACCATCCGCTGGGATATAGACCCCGACGGGGTTCTGATCCTCACGCTCGACGATCCGAATCAGTCGGCGAACACGATGAACGCCGACTACTTCGAGTCGATGAAGCAGACCGTCGACCGCCTCGAAGCCGAGCAGGAAAGTTACACCGGGATCATCGTGACCTCGGCCAAGAAGACCTTCTTCGCCGGCGGGGACCTCAACGACCTCAAGCAGGTCGGCCCCGAGAACGCCGAGGAGTTCGGCGCCTGGGTCGAACAGGGCAAATCACTGCTGCGTCGCATTGAGACGCTCGGCAAGCCGGTGGTCGCGGCGATCAACGGCGCCGCCCTCGGCGGCGGGCTCGAGATCGCACTGGCCTGTCACTACCGCGTGATCGTCGACGACCCCAAAGCCGTCGTCGGTTTCCCCGAGGTCGCACTGGGTCTGCTGCCCGGCGCGGGCGGCGTGGTACGCACCACGCGCATGCTCGGGATCGGCGCAGCGCTGATGAACGTGCTGCTGCAGGGCCAGAAGCGCTTCAAGCCCGGTCAAGCCTTGGAGACCGGGCTCGTGAACGAGGTCGTCGCCACCCGCGAAGACCTGATCCCGGCGGCCAAGAAGTGGATCGCCGAGCATCCGGAGTCGCAGCAGCCGTGGGACGCCGATCCCAAGTACAAGATCCCAGGCGGCACTCCGGCGCAGGCCTCCTTCGCCGCCAACCTCCCGGCCTTCCCCGCGAACCTGCGCAAGCAGATCAAGGGAACCAACATGCCAGCGCCGCTGGCGATCATGGCCGCCGCGGTCGAGGGCTCGACGTTGAGCTTCGATGACGCGCTGAAGGTCGAGGGGCGCTACTTCGTCGAGCTCGCGACCGGTCAGGTCTCGAAGAACATGATCCAGGCGTTCTTCTTCGACCTGCAGCGCGTGAACGGCGAACGCGACCGCCCCGAGGGTCTCGAGAAGTACACCTGCAAAAAGGTCGCGGTGCTGGGCGCCGGGATGATGGGTGCCGCGATTGCCTACGTGAGTGCCAAGGCCGGCATCGATGTGGTGCTGAAGGACGTCTCGCTGGAGGCCGCCGAGCGCGGCAAGGGCTATTCCGAGGGGCTGCTCAAGAAGCAGCTCGAGCGTGGGCGCATCACGCAGGAGAAGGCCGACGAGCTGCTCGCGCGGATCACGCCGACCGCCGATGCCACCGACGCGGCCGGCGCCGATCTCGTGATCGAGGCGGTATTCGAGGCGCCCGCGGTGAAGGAGGCGGCGTGGAAGGAGATCGAACCGATCGTCCAACCCGACGCGATCCTCGGCTCCAACACCTCGACGCTGCCGATCACGGGCCTGTCCGAATACGTCACCCGTCCCGAGGACTTCATCGGGATCCACTTCTTCTCACCGGTGGACAAGATGCCGCTGGTCGAGATCATCAAGGGTGAGCAGACCAGCGACGAGGTCACCTACAAGGTGCTCGACTTCGTCAAGCAGATCAAGAAGACGCCGATCGTCGTCAACGACAGCCGCGGCTTCTACACCAGCCGTGTGATCGGCACGTTCATCAATGAGGGCATCTCGTTCCTGACCGAGGGCGTTCCGGCACCGACGATCGAGCAGGCTTCGTCGCAGGCCGGCTACCCGGCGCCGGTGCTGCAACTCTCCGACGAGCTGAACATGAAGCTGATGGCCAAGATCCGCAGCGCCGCGCGCGAGGCCGGCGCCGGCGAGGGCACCGGCTGGGATGCGCACCCGGCCGAGACCGTGATCGACTGGATGCTGGAGCAGGATCGCCCGGGCAAGCTCGAGGGCCGCGGCTTTTACGAGTACGCGGACGGCAAGCGCACCGGGATTTGGCCGGGGCTGGCCGAGCAGTTCCCGCCGGTCTCCGATCCCGCGGCGATCGTGTTGCGCGACCTTGAGGAGCGGATGCTCTTCATCGAGTCGCTGGAAACGGTCAAGTGCATGGACGAGGGCGTGATCGAGTCCGTCGCCGACGCCAACATCGGCTCGATCTTCGGCATCGGTTTCCCAGCCTGGACCGGTGGCGCGCTCCAGTACATCAACGGCTATGTCGCCAGCGACGGGGCCGTCGGCATCCAGGCGTTCGTGAACCGCACGCGTGAGCTCGCCGCCAAGTACGGCGAGCGCTTCGAGCCGCCGGCCTCGCTGCTCGAGCGGGCCGAGAAGAACGAGCCCTACAGCGACGAGGTGCTGAGCGCCTCGTAGGTCTTCTTCCTGGGGGTGGTCTTGGATGACCACCCCCAGGACCAACAGCTCCGCAGCGGCGTACGCTTGGAGGTGTGAGGAGTTCTGGTCTGGTGGCCGCGCTCATTGGCGTGGTTCTGATGGTTTCGGGATGTGGTGGTACGACGACCACCACCAAGACCGGGACGGCTCCAAAGCCGCAAGACCACACCACGACCGCGACCCACACCAAGACGACCCGCCGCAAGCCCGACACCGGCTTGCAGCAGTCACGCGTCGGCTGGCGAAGCTACGCGGGCCCGGTACCGATCTTGGTCTACCACGACCTCGGGATTGCTCCGGCCAGCGAGCCCTGGCCCGGCCTGTACATGCCCTATCCGATGTTCCGCGCGGAGATGCAGTGGCTGCACGGGCACGGCTACGAGGCAATCACGCTCGATCAGCTGATGGACGGCTGGTATCACCACGGGCTGCTGCCGCCCAAGCCGATCGTGATCACGTTCGACAACGGTTACCCGCCGCAGGTCACGTTCGCGCCGCGGGTGATGGGCCGCTACGGCTGGCCCGGGGTACTGAACGAGATCACCGTCGGGCACCTGCCCAACTCGATGATCTGGCACGTGCTGAAGCTTGGCTGGGAGGTGGACTCGCACTCGCTAACTCATCCCGACCTGACGACCTTGACGCCCTCTGAGCTGCACGCACAGGTCGCTGGCTCGCGGAGCTTTCTGCGGCACACCTTCCACATCCCTGTGAACAGCTTCTGTTACCCGTCGAGCGAGTACAACTCCACGGTCGTCGCCGCGGTCAAGGCCGCTGGCTACACCAACGCCGTCACCGAGGGCAACGCCTACGCCACCCGCGCCAACCCGTTCCTGTTGCCGCGGTTCGAGATGACCGCAGGGCTCTCGCAGCTGGTCGCGGATCTGGCGGAGCCGCACTGACACCGAGCCGTGCGGACTTTGCGGCGCCGTATTGTCACCGACCGTGCGGGCTTCGCGGCGCCGCACTGTCACCGAGCCGTGCGGGCTTCGCGGAGCCGTACTGTCACCGAGCCGTGCGGGCTTCGCGGCGCCGCACTGTCACCGAGACGCCGCGTGAGATTCCCGCCCGCCGGCGAACCCTCACCGCTGGGAATCCTCGCGACCACGGGCGGCGCTCGGCGCTCGGTGCTCTGGACAGACCCTAAGATCATGCGCGTGATTGCGTTTGAAGTGGGTCGCATCGACGACGGTGACGGACAGCGGCTCGAGCGGGCGATGGCCGCCGAGATGTATGACATGTACGAAGGCCTCGATCTGAACGCCCACGACATGCCAAAGGCTGGGCCGAACGAGATGAACCCGCCCAGCGGAGCCTTTCTGGTCGGATACGAGCAGGGCGAGGCGGTCTGCTGCGGCGGTATCAAGGACCTCGGCGACGGCGCCTGCGAGATCAAGCGTATGTACGTGGTGCCGTCAGCCCGCGGGCGCGGCCTCGCGGGCGTGCTGCTGACCGCGCTTGAGGACCACGCACGCGTGATGGGCTTCACGATGGCGAAGCTCGACACCGGTCCCAAGCAGCAGCATGCGGCTCGCATCTATCTCGAGGCCGGTTACTCCGAGGTTCCGAATTTCAACGGCAACCCGGTCGCGACATTCTTCGCGGAAAAGCCGCTCTGAACACTCGCCACCGGGTTGACATGCCGTTGTCAGCTGGCGTGGATCGACTTGAACGTCCAGCGCTCGGTTGGGCTTGAGGTACAGGCCGTCATCACGACCCGCTGATGCTGGTCTGCGATGCAGCGCGTGTACTGCATCCAGGTGATCGTGCTGTTGGGATTTATCTCCCACTGCTCGTTCGCGTCCCCGTCGCAGCGAGCCCACACCATCTGTGAGCCGTCGCTGGATCCCGAGGTCTTCAGGCACTGCTTTCCGTGCATCAGGAAGGCGCCGTTGAAGACGATCCGGTCGGCGGCACCGTTGCAGCCGGTCGTGGTCGCGTGCAGGTTCGCGTTACCGCTGTCTGCAAGGCACCGCTTCGTGGCCCGATTGCGATACGTGCCGGTGGTTGAACTGGCCTTGGCGCCGCCGAAGCAGCGGCCGCTCTTGACGTTGAACAGCGGCTGACTGCTGACCTTCAGGTTGTGGGCGGGATTGACGATGAACTTGCTGAGGACCGGGTCACCCTTCGCGTTCTGCTTGGTCAGCGCGTCTTCACAGTTGATCGCGTCGAACGCGTTGCCGCCCTTGCCACCGATCCACAGGTCGACGTGATACATGTGCGGACCGCCGTCGGGACCGTGACCCTTCCAGTCCAGTTCGCATTCCTGACATGAGTCGCCCATGCGGAAGTACTTTTGGACAGTCGGGTAGTAAAGGATCGTGCCGACCGGGAACTCGGCCTTGGCCGATGCGAACGTGATCGGATCCGCGTACGTTCCCTTGCCGCCGGCACAGCCGGAATAGGACGTGGCACAGCCGGGCGGCGTGTTGTCGAACCAGCCGTAATAGGTGGCCCACACGTGCACGCTGCGGGGAGCCTTGCTGCCGGCCGCGATCGCCGAGACTCCGGCGATCGATAGAAACGCCGTGAGTGCTACCAGCACCGTCGCCAGTGTCGCGCGGCGTAGTCCGGCGCGCCGTGAACGTCCGCTTTTAGTGTTTTGCATTGAGTACCTCCTCCTTAGTTGTCGCACAGGGCGGTAGCGCATAGGAACCACGTGGAGTAGGGGCGCCACACGTGGAGTAGGGAGCCACACGTGGAGTAGGGAGCCACACGTGGAGTAGGGAGCCACACGTGGAGTAGGGGAGCCACTGAGGAATCGGCGGCGGCTGAACTGTGACTCCGCCCGGGACGCTTGGTCATGCTGCCTCTCCTTAGTAGCTCATGAGTGGCCCACGCGTTCACTCCGGCGTCCGCTCCGGTCCGGTCCGGCGTCCGCTCGGCGTTCGCTCCGGCGACGCCGGCTCTGTACGCACCTCTCTGCTCAGGTCCCTAGCATCTCTTTTGGAAATGCTTTAAACAAACAACCTAGCAATCCACATATGGAGCGTCAATGGCGAGGCCCATTAGTTAAGACATCTACCTAGTCGCCGCGCGCGCCGCCGTCAACTCGCCAGGCAGACCCATCAACTCCCCGAGCCGACCCGTCGACTCGCCCGGCGGGCCCACCAACTCACTGTCGCGCGGACCCCACCAGCTGGCCACCGTTCGGACCCCATCAACTCGCCAAGCGCTGTCTCGAGTTGAAGCGGTTGGCGAGTTCCGCGCATCTATTACGCCGTACTCGCCACCCCGCCGCCAAACCGAGAGCGCCTGGTGAGTTAGTGGGGTCGTGGAAGCGCGACGAGTCCAGGTCAGGGCACGGCGACAAGGATTCCAGGGTCAGGGCACGGCGACAAGGTCTGTTGGCGTGCCGGTCCGCAGCCAGCTGATCACGTTGCGCGCCGGCAGCTCCACGTAATCCGTCTCTGCTTCCGCCGACAGGAAGCCGATGTGGGGGGTGAGCAGCACGGTCTCGAGCGTGCCAAGCGCGAAGCCTGGCCGCGGCGGCTCATGTTCGAGCACATCAAGCGCGGCCCCAGCGAGCCGGCCGCTGTTCAAGGCGTCGAGCAGTGCCTGCTCGTCGACCAGCGGACCGCGTGAAGCGTTGACCAGATACGACCCATCCGGCATCAGCGCCAGAGCATCCGCATCGATCAGGTGCGCGGTCTCGGCGGTCAACGGCGCGTGCAGGCTGACCAGCTCGCTGATCTCGAGCAACTGCTGCAGTTCGAGGCGCTCGACGCCGGCCGGCCAGAACCCGTCGGGCAGCTGCGGGTCGTAGCCGACGACCCGCCCGAATACCGGCGCGGCGAGCGTGCTGAAGCGCTGCCCGATACGGCCCATTCCGACGACGCCACAGGTGAGCCTGCTGGGACGCCTCAGCGTGACGCCCGGCGCCGGCGCCCAGACGCCGCGCTTCACCAGGCGGTCGTGTTGCGGCAGGGCGCGGATCAGTGCGAGCGCCATCGCCAGCGCGTGCGTCGCAACCTCTTCGGTCGCAGCACCCGGGACGTTGGCGACCAGGATGCCGCGCCGCGCGCAAGCCTCGAGGTCGAGCATGTCGCACCCGGCCGAGTGCGTTGCGATCACCTTCAGCTCCGGGAGCAGCTCCAGCTGCTGCTCGCCGATGTGGTCGTAACCGACCAACAGTGCCTGCGCACCCGTGGAGTCGGACAAGTGCTCGAGGTCGGTGTGCGCGACGCGAAAGCCTGCGGCCCCGAGCAGCGCCATCCCGGGGGTCGGATCGAGGTCGCTGAGATCCAGATAGACGGCCAGCGGACCTGAGCCGTGCGCCCACGCCAGCTCGGAGGTCTGAGGGTCGGAGTCGCTCGCCCACGCCATCTCTGGGGTCTGCGTCCGTGAGCCGCTGCTCCCGGCTGCGTCGAGCGCCTGATCGCTGCCCATGCTCAGAACTCCGTTGAGTCCGGGATCCACCACTCGCGCCCGCGAGCGGTCTCCACGTACTCGGGCCAGCGGAAGCTGGTGGGCGCCTCGAAATCGGCCGGCAACAGCGCGTCCGGTTCGCTGGCACGCCGCCGCTCCCACTCGACCCGCGCGGAGGCGAGCGTTTCGGGGCTGGTGAAGAGGTCCAGCAGGGTGGCTGCGATCGTTTTGCTGGCGGTCAGGATCATCGGCTCGATGGTGGCGTGGATGCCGCCGAGCGCGTTCATCACCCAGCTCGGGTACTCGACCCCATCGGACCGTGGGGCCAGCGCCGGGCGGGCGATGTAGAAACGCACGGTCGGCGCGTAATGTGTCATCTCGGTGTAGTCGTCGGAGGTGAAGTTCCGCTGCCATGAGGGCAGCTGCTTACGCAGCTCACGCTCGGCCTCAGTTGGCTCGAGCAGGTGCGAGCACTCGTGCAGGAATGGCTGTTCGAGCGGTTCCAGACCGAGATTGGTTCGGATCTCGTTGGCAACGGCTACCGCGTCAGGCCCGAACTCAGGCGCCCCGATCACTTCGAGGTTGTTCCACAATGTCTCGGCCAGCGGATGATTGGCGATGCCGGGTCGGTTGCGCGCGACCCAACGCGGAACCAAGCGGCAGCCGCTGGCCGCGGCGGCTGCGTCCGCGCAGCGGTCGAGGATCGCGAGCACGCCGTCCGCCATCTCCACGGTCGGGCAGCGCCACGAGTATTGAAGCTGCGCGATCCCTGCAGGGAGATTGTCGGCGGTTGCCTGACCGGCGGTCAGAATCGCAGAGCTGAGCGACCAGTTTCCATGGAACGGAGCCATCTGTGCCTGTTGCCCGCGGGCCAGGGTGAGCATCGTCGCGAGTGCCTCGTCCGCGCCCGAGCCCCCGGCACTGGCGTGCGCGGCGGGGATTGGCGTGGGTGCTGCTGCTCCAGGCTGGGCTGCTCCAGGTTGCGCGGCTCCAGGCCGGGCGGCTTCAGGCTGCGCGGCTCCAGGTTGCGCTGCTCCATGATCTCCGTGAAGGAAGGTGTAGATGCGGCTGTAGTAGGCGCCGCAGTGCGTGTCCCAGCGAACCGTGTTGCACAGCGGCAACATGTAGAACGGGTGAAAGCTGATGATCGCGTCGGCCTTGTCGTAGTAGCCGCGCAGGCCATGCACGACCTTTGAGCCCTGCACCTTCTCGGCCGGCTCTCCGGTGTAGAGAATGGTTCCGCCGATCCCGTGTTTGACCATCGCCGCTTTCGCGGCAAGCACACCCGCCAGCGTCGAGATTCCGAGCCCCGAGTGCGGATCGGTATGACCGGCGGCAAAGCGGCTCATGCCGTCACGCGGGCGCTGCACCGTGTCAGCCGCCTGGCAGTTGTTCGGCACCGCGTCGTACTCGGCGTATGCGAGCAGCGTGGGACCGCCGCCATTTGACCAGCGGGCGCTGAACGCGGTCGGCATGCCGCCGCTGCCCTGCTCAACCGTGAAGCCTTCAGCCCGAAGCCGCTCTACATACCACGCGGATGATCGATATTCACGCCACGCGGGCTCGGCCAGCTCCCAGATGTGGCGATGCCACTCCGCCAGCACCGGGCGGTGCTCTTCGATCCAGTCGAGCGCCGTCGTCTTGGCGGTCTCTGCGATGGGCATATCGTTCACCTCTAGTCAGTTGCGGGCTTGATTCGGCGGCAGGGCTCGCCATCCGTAGCCGAACAAGCGAGACGGTATCTCTTGTGGGCACCGATCGCCACCTGGCGACCGCGACATCAAGCGTGCAGGCGCACTCGCTGACGGCAGCCCACGGCAGGATCGGCTCTCTGTTGTTTCGTAACGGCCGTGCGCAGGGGTCGACCGGGGAAGCCCGCAGCCGTTTCGATTGTCAGATTGCGCATGCGACGATTGTTACGGATATTTGTTGCCATATATGCCTACGTTTAGATAGATTGCAGCGACCGGAGGCAATCTTCCGTCGCGCAGAACGCGCTCACGGCTCTGAGGAGAGGCACACGTAACGATGAGTACCGAGCAGTTGACCGCGGGTGGTCTGGAAAAGAACGCGGTCGGGTTCAAGCACATTCTCGGCGAGGGCCTGATCAGCAACGGTCCGCTCGCCTCGGTCACGGTGGCGTTGACCGCCGCGGCGGCGTTCGGCGGCGGGGCTCTGCCGCTGACGGTTCTGCTCGGTGCCGTGATCGCGCTCACCTGGATCAACACCCCGTACCAGTTCTCGGGCCGGATCAGCAGTGCCGGCGGGATCTTTTCGTTCATCCGTTCGACCCTCGGGGACCGCTGGGGCTTCGCCGGCGCGATCGGCTACTACCTCTACTACGTGTTGCTGATTCCAGGCAATGCGCTGGTCCTCACCGGCCTGTTCGCATGGCTCGTCGGCGACCTTGGCGGCACCTGGCCCTCGTGGGGCTGGCCGCTGGTACTCGCGGTCACGATGGTGCCTCCGTTCCTGCTGGCGTACATGCGCCTGACGCCGTCCTTGACCTACGGCATCGTCACCGCCGCGATCGAAGCGGTGGTTGTTGTCGGCGTTTCGATCGCGCTGATCATTCACGCGGGCTCCGCAAACACCGTCCACGTCTTCACCAGCCCGCACCTGGCGATCAACGGCTGGCACGGTGTGATCGTCGGCATGGCGGTCGCATCGACCGCGCTGGGTGGTCCCGACGCAGTCGTGTTCCTCGGCGAGGAGAGCCGCCACGCCCGCAGCGCGATCCGCAAAGCGCTGCTGGTCGCGCAGTTCTCGGTGATCGGTCTGTACCTGCTCTACTCCTACGCCGCAACGGTGGCGTGGGGCCCCGAGCACATGGCGACCACCTACTACGCGTCGGCTGCCCCCGGGCTCGTATTGGTGCAGACGATCTCCGGCAAGGCCCTGGTCGTGATCGTCGCCCTGCTGGTGCTGAACAGCTCGATCGGAGTGAACCTCGCGATCAACATCACCGCTTCGCGAATGATGTATGACCAAAGCCGTGTCGGGCTACTGGGGAAGGCAATCGGGAAGGTCGACCCGCGTCTGCACACCCCGCGTACCGCGCTGATCGTCACGTTCGTGATCGAGCTCGTAGCTGCGCTCGTGGCGAAGCTCGTCTGGGGTGAACTGGACGGCTTCATCGTCTGCCTGGTCGGCGCGACCGCAGGCGGAATCGTGTCCTTCATCATCACCGACATCGCCCTGATCGTGCTCGGACGCCGTGAGGGCAACGCGCACATCGTCTGGATGGTGGTGATCCCGATCGTCTCGATCGGGCTGCTCGCGCTCAGCATCTACGGCAACTTCTTCCCGGTTTCATTCCCGACCACGATCGGACCGATCTTCGTGATCTGCTGCTGCATCGCCGGGTACTTCTACGCGGCTTCCCGCCGCAACCACATCAAGAGTCCTGCCGACCTGCTCAGCTCCGACCAGGAACTGACCAAGGTCGGCTAAGCCCTCAACCCGCCGCTGGGCTCCTCTCCCTCAGCCCGCCGCGGCGCGAGAGAGCTGGGTCAGCCCGCCGCGGCGCGCACTGCCTCGCGTGCCTCGGCGGGTTCCAGCACCACCGCGTCGCCGGCCTCTTTGAGCACGTTGCGTACGAGCCAGTCGAGGCCGGCGTAGCCGAAGTCGACGACCACGGAGCCATCGGACCCCTCGCTGACGACCGTGCGTTCTTCACGTACCCAGCGGGCGCGCTCGGGAGAGATCCAGACCTTGGCGCGGTTCGAGGCTGGGACCTCGCCGGTCCGCAGCCATCCTTCGACGCCCGCCCCGAAATCGAGGTCGGTGCGGGGCTCGAACCGATCGTCGCTCAGCGCCGCCGACTTGATCCGGTCGAGGCGGAAGTGGCGCACGTCGTCGCGGCTCGGGTCGAAGGTCGCCATGTACCAGCCCTCAACGCCGTTCACGAGCTGGTAGGGCTCGACCACGCGTGTGACGAACTCGTCCTCGTTCTCTTTGTAGTACTCGAAGCTCAGCAGCCGGTGGCTGGCGATCGCGCCGCGCACGACCTCTGCGATCTCACCGTTGTTGCCGCCCGATTCGGCGATCGCAAGGCCCTCATGGGCGGGGTCCTCGCCGAGCGCGGCGACGACCTTCTCGCGGACCGAGGTGAGCGAGCCTTCGGGGATGTGCTCGCCGATCAGGTCGATCGCGGCGACCAGGGCCTTGGCCTCGACCGGCAGTAGCCGCGCAGGTCGGGCGAACGCCTCGCCATACGGCTCGGGATCGACCTCGATCGTGCCCTCTGGCGTCACCTCTGCATAGAGCACGTAGGTGCCGGCGCCGAAGTTCACGACGTTCAATACCTGGATGTCCTCGTTGAGCTCCTGGGGAGAGAGCTTCAGCCGGGTGCGCAGCTCCTCTGCGTCGAGCACCGCTCCGGAGCGGCCCGCGTCGATCAGAATCGAGGCGAGCGTCACCAGCCGCGCGAAGCGCTCGGGGCGAATCGCGCCGTCGGCGCCGCCGCGGGATGCGACCGCCGGTGCCTCGGGCTCGTCCTCCGCGGCGAGCCCGGAGTCGTCCTCGGTTACTGAAGTCTGTCCACTGATAAGCGCGTCCGGCGTGCCGCTGTGGCGATCAACCAGGGTCCGCACGCGTTCACCGAGTTCCTCGGCAAGCGCCGGCGGGCCGATGATGCGGGCGTTGTCGCCGAGCCCGAGTACCCACGAGATCAGCTGGCGCGCGTTTGAGTAGTCGGTCACGAACACGCTGTCGCCGTTCTCGTCCTGGCGCAGCTCGCCATAGCGCCCGAAGTGGCGTTCTATCTGCCAGGCGATGCGCTTGGAAAGCCAGACCTCAGCGGTTCCGAGCGTGTCTCCGAACTGCCACTGGATGCGTCCGGCGTAGGCGCGCGGGTCGAAGTCGAGCGGACGCGGGAAGTCGTGTTCGGCCTTGGTCGCGTAGCCGACCTTGCCGAGAATCCGGGAGAGCCGGAAGACGCGCATCGCATCGCGCTCGTGCGAGCGCCCGACGACGTAGAACTGCCCGCCTTGAAAGAGCAGCTGATAGGGGTCGACCTTGCGCGCGCCGGTGGCGTCGCGTTCCATCGTGTAGTAGTCGAACACGATCGTCTTACGGCGGAAGATCGCGGTCTCGATCTTCGACAGCCGCTGCGAAACCTC
The DNA here is from genome assembly GCA_963737115.1 of uncultured Actinomycetota bacterium. Taxonomy (GTDB): domain Bacteria; phylum Actinomycetota; class Thermoleophilia; order Solirubrobacterales; family Solirubrobacteraceae; genus Palsa-465. Next base: position 17,184 of record CAVTRM010000010.1, on the reverse strand, counting down.
GTGGCCGTCGGCCGCGCCGGTGATCCCGAGCGAGACCGTCTGCTGAACCGGCGAGTTCAGCGGGCTCGGCCGCCCCCAGGAGATCTGCTGCAGCGCCAAGCGCAGCGGTTCCGCGTAAGCGAACTTGCCGTCGAGTAGGTTCAGTGCCGTCCATAGCGCGGCCAGCTCGTCGTCGCTGAAATTGATCGCTGCGAGGTGAAAGTTCTCGGGCGGCAGTGAGTAGTTCTCCTGCTCAACCTGCCCGTCCTGCGGCTTTTCCACCGATAGCACGATCCCCAGCGATTCGAGCTCGGAACGGTCCGCGTAAAAACGTCGCGCGAACGCATCCTCGTTCATCACGCTGTAACCCTCGACGTCGCGACGTATCTCCGGTGCTGTGACCGGGCGCCGCTCTGCCATCAGGTAAGAGATCAGCGACAGCTGCCGGATCAGCTTCTCTGTGTCCTTAGCCATCCGCCTTTAAGTTTAAAGGGGGCTCGGGGTTATCGCTTAGCGGCCGTCTGTAACTGCCGCAAATTGCATGAATCGCGACCCTTTCGGGGCGCTTGGCGCGCGAATCCGACGGTCAGGCCGCCAGCGCGGCGTGCAACGGAATCGCGACCGAGGCCGGCGCGGCGCCGTCGCTGCCGAAGAACGGCGAAGCCCCGATTCCCTTGTCGTATCCGCCCCAGACTTCGCCCTCTTCAAGGCCCCGCTCGATGCGGTCAAAGGAGCCCAGTTTGGAGCCGAGGTTGTCGGCCATGTGCACGAGCATCGCCTCACGCGTGGATGGCACTACCGGACTTCCGTGCTCAAGCTGGCCGTGGTGGCTGAGGATGATGTGCAGCAACGTCTGCTCGAGCGTGTGGGGGAACTCTGGGATCCGTTCGATCTCGCGTCGCAGGCGGTAGTAGCCGAGCGGAATCTCCCCGTAGAGACGGCCGTTGTCCGACATCCGGATCCCGTCCTCGTACAGCTCGTAGGTGTCGATTTTGCCGATGTCGTGCAGGATCGCACCGCTGAGCGCGAGGTCGCGGTCGATGCCCGGGAAGATCGCCGACAGCGCGCTGACGGCCTGCGCGACCGTGAGCGAATGCTCCAGCAGGCCGTGCGGGTAGGCCTGGTGATAGTGCTTGGCGGCGGGCAGCTCGCGGTAGAGCGCCCAGCTGACCGTTTGCGGACCCAGCACCTCGTCGAGCAGCGCTCGCAGATACGGGTTCTGGACGGTCGCGATCAGTTCGCGCAGGTCCAGCTCCATCTGCTCGGCGGTGCGTGTTGAGGCTGCCATCGACACGCAAGCTACGGCAACCCGCGGACGTTGCGGTTCTGCCGCGTTTGCAGGTGTTACTGGTCATCCAAGACCGGTAACACCTAGACAGGCAATGCCTAGGTGGCCAATAGCTTGGTGGATCACCAATCCTGGCGTTTGCGCTTGGCCGCCTTGGAGATCTGCCGGTAGTGGGCGCGCTGTTCGGCCTGCTTGAGCGGGTCCTCGCGGCGCTCCATGTGGGCGATCTCGCGGCGCAGCGTCTGCCAGCGTTGCAGGCGGGCTTCGTCCAGCGTGCCGTCGGCAACGGCCGCGAGCACCGCGCAGCCCGGCTCGTTCTGGTGCGAACAGTCGTTGAAGCGGCACTGCGCCGCCAGCTCGGTGATGTCGGAGAAGGTTTCGTCGACGGCTTCGGCGGTCCCGACCACATCGAGGTTGCGGATCCCGGGCAGGTCCAGCAGCACCCCTCCGTTCTGCAGCGTGTAGAGCCGGCGCGTGGTCGTCGTGTGGCGGCCCTCGCCGTCGCGGCTGACCTCGCGCACGAGCTCGTCGCGGCCCTCGAGCGCGTTCAGCAATGAGGTCTTGCCGGCTCCGGACGGCCCGAACATGGTCGCGGTGGTGCCCTCGGGGATGCGCTGGCGCAGTTCGTCCAGGCCACGTCCGTCAAAGGCGCTGGTGACGACCATGTCGATCCCCGGGGCCGCCGCGCGGGCCTCGGCCACGAGCGTGTCGAGCTCGCTGGCGAGGTCGGCCTTGGACAGGACCACCAACTGCTCGGCGCCGCTGTCCCAGGCCATCACCTGCAGGCGCTCCAGGGCCTTGGCGTTGAAGCCGCGGTCGACCGGGATCACGATCAGCACCACGTCGATGTTGGTGGCCAGCACCTGGTGGCTGATGCCGTCCGCGGACGGGCGGCGCAAAGCGGTCCTACGCTCGAGCACGCGCTTGATGCCGGTACTGGGATCGAGCTCGACCCAGTCGCCCGCAACGGGAGTCATATTCAGCTTCAGTCCCAACGGGAAGGTTTCGTTGTGGGTCTCCCCGTCGACGGTCCAGGCCACCTCGGCGGCGATCCCGTGCACCACGGTTACCCGTCCGACGAGCTCGCCGGGCGCCGATTCAGACATTCGTCAATAGGCCCTCGGCGCGTGCCCAGGCGACGGTCCGACTGATCGTCTCGCGGGCCGGTGTGTAGGTGAGCCGCAGTTCGCGTTCGGCGCGCGAGCCGTCGAAGAGATGCCCGTGGAGCAGCGTTCTGACCATCTCGCGGCAGACCGGCGGATGCTTGCCGCGTGCTTTGAACGCGTATTCGGCGGTGGTGCCGCCGATCTTGGCCAGCGCCCGCGGCGCAAGTCTCGGGTGGCGGTCCACGCCCGCCACGTCGGCCGCCAGCGCGAGCGCGTCGGTGATCGAGAGGCGGATGCCGCTGAGCAGGTAACGCTCGCCGTTGACGCCGTGTTCTGCCGCCAGCAGATGGCCTGCGGTGCAGTCCTGGATGTCCACCAGCGAGATCCACGTGTCGACGAACACCTTGAGCTTGCCGTCGAGGAACGCCAGCAGGAACTTGCCGGTACCGCCGGCGCGCCCCGGTCCCTGCACCGAGCTCGGGTTGACCGCGACGATGTCCTGGCCGATGCGGGCGGCGGTCTCGAGGCTGGCTCGCTCGCCCAGCGCCTTGGACTTCTCGTAGTTGGACAGATACCAGCCGCGGTGCGGCGTGAACTCGTTGGCGATCACGCCCCGCGCTTCGCCGATCGCCGACGAGGAGGAGGTGTAGACGAGCCGCGGCACCCCAGCGCGCTTGGCTGCGTGCACCGCCTTGATCGCGCCGTCGATGTTGGCGGTCATCATCGGCGCGGGGTCAGGCAAACAGAAGGCGTTGATGCCGGCAACGTGAAAGGCCAGCTCGCAATCGCGCATCCCGCTCGCCATCGCGTCCTCGTCGAGGATCTCGCCGCGGTGGATCTCGGCGCCCTTTGCCGCGAGCATCACGCCGGCGCTTTCCGAGCGAGCGAGTGCGACGACGTGATCGCCGCGCTCGATCAACTTGGTGACGAGATCCGACCCGACCACTCCGGAGCCGCCGGTGACGAAAACGCGCGCCATCGTGCCTAGAGCGCCAGCGCCGAACGCGCCGCCCACAGGTAGTCGAGCCCGGACCAGGCGGTGACGACCGCCGCGAATCCCAGCAGCCACTGGCTCAGATAGGCGCCGGCGATGATCACGTCGGGGTGGAAGATCGCGACCGTGATCGCGACGAACTGGATCGTCGCTTTCCACTTGCCAAGCATCGAGGTCTTGAACTCGGTGCCGCCGGACACGACCACGGTGCGCAGCCCGAGGATCGTGAATTCGCGACCGATCACGATTAACGCGACCCACGGCGACCCGCGTCCGGTGGCGACCAACGCCAGCACCCCGGTTGAGACCAGCAGCTTGTCGGCGGTTGTGTCGAGGAACGATCCGAGCTTGGTCTCGGCATTCCAGGCGCGCGCCAGGCGCCCGTCGAACCAGTCGGTGGCGGCGGCCACGGCGAACACGATTCCGGCCAGCGTGAAGTCGTGCGCGAGCATCAGCGCCAGGACCACCGGTGAGGCGATGATCCTCAGACTGGTCCCGAAGGCGAGCGTTTTTGAGTTGCGGAGTGAGCTGAGGCCACCGGCGGGCACTGGTTTGAGAGTACCTCCACATCAGCGCCGACGCGTGGCGGTGCGCGCGCTTCATCGATCGCTCGGATCGAAGACTTTCATCGGCCTATCACTAGTCGCGGACGCGGTCTGGATCTACGCTGTTCTGAGACGTAAAAGTGGCCGGCGCGCGAGCGCGCATCGGGCGCTCAGTTGTGTGTAACAGCAGGGATTTTTGGAGGACGTGTGATGAAGCGTGGGGTTGTCCTGAGGGGCGGGCCGCGGTGATGCACGCTGACCTGCACCAGCACCTTTGGACCGAGGCCTTTGTCGAGGCGCTCGCACGGCGCAGCGCGCCGCCTTATGTGCGGCGGCGGGCCGGTGTCGTGGAGTTGGAGTGCGCGGGCGAGCCCCGCTATGCGATCGATATGGCCGGCGAGCGGCCGGCGCGTCGTGCTGCGCTGGTTACCGACGACCGGCTCGACGTTGCCGCGATTGCGATCTCCAGCCCGATCGGGGTCGAGGCCCTGCCCGGCGATGAGTCGCGGGCGCTGGTCGCCGCCTGGCTCGAGGGCGCGTTTGCGCTGCCCGACCAGTTCGTGGTCTGGGGGCCAGTGTCGCTCGATGACCCGCGCAGCGAGGACGTCGACGCCTTGCTCGCGCGCGGCTGCATCGGGATATCGGTTCCGGCCGGTGCGCTCGCAGGCCCGCAGCGGCTGTATGAACTCGAGCCGGTGTTGAGGCGCGCGTCGCAGCTTGGCACGCCGCTGCTGGTACATCCCGGCCGCGCCCCCGGCCAGGATCCCGAGTCGGTCGCAACCGAGGAGCCGGCCTGGTGGCGGCCGCTGACCGACTACGTGTGGCAGATGCAGGCGGCCTGGTACACGTTCATGGCCTCGGGGCGCGCGCAATTCCCCGATCTGCGCGTGGTCTGGACGATGCTCGCCGGCGGTGCGCCGCTGATGCACGAGCGCTTCACCGCACGCGGCGGCCCGGCGCTCGAGCTGAGCGACCCGAACAGTTTTTATGAGACCTCCAGCTACGGGCCCGACGCCGTCTCAATGACGGCCGCGCTCGTGGGAGAAAGCCAGCTGGTCTACGGATCCGACCGTCCCGTCGTGATCCCGCGGATCGGCCAACGCGACCGGCGGCATCAGCTGACCGGTGCAAACCTAATCCAGAAAGGGGCTATATGAGCCTATCCCCTGAAGAACTGGTCGCCTTCGCCGAGCGGCTGGGTTCCGACCCCGAGGTCTGGCGCCCTCACGTGCACCACGACCCTGAGAAGCGCACCTTCGCGATGATCTGGGACGACGAGAACGTCAACGCTTGGGTGCTGTGCTGGAGCTACAACCAGGACACCGGCTTCCACGACCATGACAAGTCCGTCGCCGGAATCGTGGTGCTTGAGGGCCAAGTGCGCGAGGATCGCCTGCACCTGAGCGCGCCCAACACCCAGCGCATATACGGCGCGGGGCAGAGTTTCGTGGTGCCCCAGCACGCGATCCACAGCGTCCTGCACCACGGCGAGGGGTCGGCCGTGACGATCCACGCGTACTCGCCGCCGCTGACTCGCATGGGCACCTACACCGAGAATGAAGACGGTGAGCTGACCCGCGAGGCGTGGGACGGCGACGAAGCACGGGAGATGACGCTCTCCTAGCCGTTGTCTGCGGTTCGGGGCTTGGATACCCCGAACCGCGCTGTGTGCCGGCCTGGGCGCGAGGCCGCGATTCGGCGTTGTGTGCGCGGCTGGAGGCCGCGATACGGCGCGTTGTGCGGGCTCGGGTGCGGTTGTGAGAAACCCGACTTATCGGTACGACCAACAATCCCGATCGTCACGGGCCGGGTAACTCTGTAAGTTAGCTTGCGCGCCGGGGACCGATTCCGCGGCATCAGGATCGAGGCCGACCGGACCGTCGTGCGGAAGGCCGCGGCAGAGGGTCCGCGGGAGACTTGCATGAAGATCGCTGCACTGCAGACATTCGTCGTCGCTAACCCCAAACCGAGCTATGGCGGCAACTACTTCGTGTTCGTCAAGCTCACCACCGATGACGGCATCGAGGGCATCGGTGAGGTATATGCGGCGGCGTACGGTCCACGTGCGCTGCGCGGAATGATCTCCGAGGTCTGCGACCGCCACGTGATCGGGGCCGACCCGTTCCGGATCGAGGCGCTGTGGCGCGACATCTTCGGGCGCGGCTATTCCGGTCGCGAGGACGTCTCGCTGATGAGCGTGCTGGCCGGGATCGAGATGGCCTGCTGGGACATCATCGGCAAGGCGCTGGGACGACCGGTTTACGATCTGCTCGGCGGGATGGTGCATGAACGCCTGCGCTCCTATTCCTACCTGTACCCGTCAGACGACGATGCCGCGGACGTCTACCGCGACCCCGCGGTTGGCGCAGCTCGCGCGGTTGAGTTCGTCGAGATGGGTTTCACGGCGGTGAAGTTCGATCCTGCCGAGCGTTACGCGACGCTCGACCCGCGTCAGCCGAGTCTTGACGAGCTGAGCCGCGTCGACGCCTACGTCGGCGCCGTACGCGAGGCGGTCGGGGACCGCTGCGACATCCTGATCGGCACCCACGGCCAGTTCACGACCTCGGGCGCGGTGCGCTTCGCGAAGATGCTCGAGCCGCACCGGCCGCTGTGGTTTGAGGAGCCGGTACCGCCGGACATGCCCGAGCAGATGGCGCTGGTTGCGCGCGCCACCTCGATCCCGATTTCGGCCGGTGAGCGCCTCGGTGGCAAGTTCGAGTTCAGCCGCCTGCTTGCCAGCGGCGCGGCCTCGATCCTGCAGCCGGACCTGGGCCGTTCGGGCGGGATCCTCGAGGCCAAGAAGATCGCGGCGATCGCTGAGACGCACTATGCACAGGTGGCGCCGCATCTCTACTGCGGTCCGGTGGCAGCGGCCGCCAATATCCAGCTGTCCACCTGTATCCCTAACTTTTTAATCCTCGAGTCGATCGGGCGGTGGGATGGTTTCTATGCGGAAATCCTGAAGACCCCAATCGAATGGGAGGACGGCTACGTGATTCCACCGAGTGCCCCGGGCCTCGGTGTTGAACTGGACGAGGAGGTTGCGGCACGGTACCCGTATGACGACGACCTCTTGCACTTTGATCCCGACTACATCCTCCCGCGCGCCAGGTAGTGGCGCTGGATGGGCGAGGTGATGAACTACTAACCAGATGAGTTCCACAAAGCGGCACGCAACTGTTTCAGCGGTACGCATCGGCGCCGAGCCATGCGAGTCCGTACCGTTTGAAGCGCAGTGTCGGCATGCTGGTCAAAGCAAATGTGGTGAGCAGAGCGCTCCCGCAGAGGAGAGGTGAGGGATGGGTCGTCGCAAAAAGCTGGATGAGCTTCGTGAGAATCATTCAGAACTGGAAAACAACTTCATCGACGAGCTCGTAGGAGGCAGCGTCGATCGCCGCCAGTTCCTGCAGCGCGGTGCCGTGATCGGCATGTCCGCCACCGCCATGGGCGCGATCCTGGCGGCCTGCGGAGGCGCCAACAACACGTCGACGCCGGCCACCACTGGTTCAAGCGGCGGCGGGAAGAAGCCCAAGGGCGGGACCCTGAAGCTCGCCTTGCAGACTCCGGCGGCCGCAATCAACCCATTGTTGGTTGCCGACTCAGGTGGGCTGTGCGTTATCTGCCAGACAGGTGAATTCCTGGCTCTGGACAATCCGCTTGTAGACCAGCTTCAGCCGATGCTGGCCACGAAGTGGACACCGTCCAACAACGGTGCCGTCTGGACCTTCAACATCCGCCCGAACGTGAAGTTCCACAACGGCCAGCCGCTGACCGCGGATGACGTGGTCTACACCTTCCAGCAGCTGTCGGATCCGAAGAACGCCTCCAGTGCGTTGTCGACGTTCGCGGGCGTCCTGAAGCCGGCGGGAGTGGTGAAGGTCGACTCTCACACCGTGGCTTTCCACCTCGAGGCCGCCAACGGTAACTTCCCGTATCTGGTCTCGTCCGACAACTACGGTGCGGTCATCGTCCCGAATAACACCGATTACAAGACCTGGGCCAAGACGATGGTTGGAACCGGGCCGTTCAAGCTGCAGAGCTACACCACCAACCAGGGCGCGAACTTCGTCGCCAACAAGGATTACTGGGACGGGGCCCCGAATCTCGACGGCACGCAGTTCACGTTCTATAGCTCCCAGCAGCCGCAGATCACCGCGCTGCAGGGCGCGACCGTCGATGTGATCGTGCAGTTCACCGCGACCGGCGCGCAGGCGATCCTCAACAATCCGAGCCAGTACAAGATCATCACGGTCAAGTCCTCGGGGCACCGCGAGCTTTCGATGCGCTGTGACAAGCCCCCGTTCAACGACGCTCGCGTACGTCAGGCGATCGCGTTGTCGATGAATCGCCCTTCGATGGTGAAGGGGCTGCTGCTCGGTTACGGCGAAGTCGGCAACGACAGTCCGTTCGCGCCGATCTTCAGGTCGACAAATACCAGCGTCCCGCAGCGCACGCAGAACATTTCACAGGCCAAGGCGCTGCTGAAGGAGGCCGGTCACCCGAACGGGTTCACCGCGCAGCTCGACACCGAGCAATACCAGGAGATCCCGCAGCTGGCGCAGGTGATCAAGCAGGCAGCAGGCGCGATTGGCGTCAACATCAACCTCAACGTCGAATCGCAGTCTGCCTACTACGGCCAGGCCACCTTCGGTAACTCCGACTGGCTCGACGCGGAGATGTCGCTGGTGGACTACGGCGGACGCGGCGTACCGAATGCCTTCCTGGAGTCGGCGCTCTCCACCGGTGGGCCGTGGAACGCTGCGCACTTCTCAAACCAAGAGTTCGACAAGCTCACCAAGCAGTACGTGGCAGCCGTCGATTTGAGCTCCCAACGCAACTACGCCGGACAGATTCAGCGTCTGTTGCTGCAGGAGACGCCGATGGTGATCCCCTACTTCCTGAGTTTCCCGACCGCTTCCACGCCCAAGGTTGGCGGGTTGATCCCGACGTCGCTGTCCCAGATCTTCCTGGCCAAGGCGTACATGTCGTAGAGCCGCGGGAGACGGCGACAAGATCAAGGTTGGTGGGCGGCGGCCGTTCAGGACGGCCGCCGCACCGACCGAAATGAGAACCACATGTCCTTCACCAAGTTGATACTTCGCCGCATCGGGCTCGGGATCATCACGCTGCTGATCCTCAGCTTGATTGTGTTCTTCGCCGCCCAGGTGCTGCCGGGGAACCCGGGTCGTGAAATCCTCGGGCCCCTGGCATCCGAGCGCGCGGTCAACACGCTCAACGCGCAGCTCGGCACCAATAGGTCCGTGATCACCCAGTACTTCAGCTGGCTCGGCGGCGCGGTGCACGGTGACTTCGGTACCTCGACCTCCTACCAGCAGTCCGTGAGTTCGCTGATCTGGCCCGCATTGAAAAACTCGCTTGAGCTCGCCCTGCTTGCGTTTGTGATCGTCGTTCCGCTGGCGATCGCGGCCGGAGTGCTATCGGCGCTCAACCGCGGCAAGTTAATCGACCGCACGCTCTCGATCGGCGGGTTGACGGCCACCGCGCTCCCTGAACTGGTGACCGCCACCTTTCTGATCCTGATCTTCGGTCTGTGGCTCAATGTCCTGCCGATCTCCGCAAGCGGCGGCAGCGGCTTTGGTGGCACCATCTACCACCTGCTCCTGCCCGCGTTCGCGTTGGTACTGATCTTGTTCGGGTACATCGAGCAGATGGCGCGCACGGGGACGATCGAGGCTCTGAACTCCGACTACGCGCGGACCGCGATTCTCAAGGGACTACCGCGTCGGGTCGTTATCCGCAAGCACATTTTGCGCAACGCGCTGCTGCCGACGATCACGGTGATCGCCTCGCAGATTGGCTACCTGATCGGTGGACTCGTCGTGATTGAGGTGATCTTCCACTGGAACGGAATCGGCTCGCTCATCTACAACGCAGCAGACAAGAAGGACTTCCCGCTTCTCGAAGGGACGATTCTGCTCGTCGGTCTGGTCTACGTGATCGCAACGCTCATCGCTGATGTGCTGTTCGCGATGCTCAACCCGCGAATCCGCTACAGGGGCGTCTCATGAGCGTCGGCAGTTTTGCAGAGGTCGGCGGACAAGATCCGGCCCCGAGCCCTGAAGCGGCACCCGCCAATCCGCGCCGGGAGGTCATGGCCAGTCTCGTCCGCCAGAAGGCGTTCTGGGCCGGCGTACTGATCCTGCTGTTCTGGGTCTTCTGTGCGATATTCGGTCCGGCCGTTGTGCCGCACCCCCCGAACGCCGGGGACCTCAACGCGGTCTACCAGGCACCTTCCGGGTCGCATTTGTTCGGCACTGACCAGCTCGGACGCGACATGTTCTCGCGCGTCATCGTCGGCGCCCGCCCGATCATGATCGTCGCGCCGCTGGCGACCCTGCTCGGGACGTTCCTCGGGACCAGTCTCGGCCTCATCATGGGGTACTTCGGCGGCTACGTGGATGAGATCACGAGCCGTTTCGTCGAAGCCTTTCTGGCGATACCGCTCATCATCGTCGGGATTCTCGGAGTCGTGGCGGTTGGAGCGTCGGATGTCGCGCTGATCATCCTGATCGGGATCGTGTTCACGCCGCTGATCGCACGCACGGTTCGCGCTGCGGTCCAAGGCGAGGTCGAACTCGAATACGTCACCGCAGCAAGGCTTCGCGGCGAATCATCGCTGTACATCATGTTCGTCGAGATCCTGCCCAACATCACTGGTCCGATCATCGTCGAATTCACGGTCCGTCTCGGCTACGCGATCTTCACATTGGTCACCCTGTCCTTCCTCGGCTTCGGCATCCAGCCACCGACCGCAAACTGGGGCGCCGACATCAGCAACAACATCGGCGGCGCGGATGCGGGCTACTGGTGGGCGGTGCTGTTCCCGGCGCTGGCAATCGCCTCGCTCGTAATTGCCGTGAACCTGGTCGCCAATTCGATCGACGCAGCAGTGGAGGACCTATGAGCACCACCCCGACTGAGATCCGGCCCACGCTCGATGCCGACCGATCTGCTGCCCTGGAACTCGCGAATGTGGAGATCGTCTATCGCGTCAGGCGCGCCGAGCAGCGAATCGTCCGCGACGTGAGCTTCAGCGTCGCGCGCGGCGAGTCGTACGGGCTCGTCGGTGAGTCGGGCTGTGGCAAATCGACGATTGCGCTCGCGATCGTGCGCTACCTGGCCGCCAACGGGCGAGTCTCCGGCGGCCAGATCAGCGTCGACGGCAAGGAGGTGCTCGGCCTCAAGGGTGAGGCGCTGCGGCAGCTGCGGGCCAACAGCGTCGCGATGGTCTATCAGGAGCCGGGCCGGGCGCTCAACCCGTCGATCACCGTCGGGGACCAGGTTGCAGAGGTCTACGAGATCCATGGTTCCAAGCACGGCGAGGCGATGGAGAGGGCCGAGGCGATGCTCGGCAAGGTCAAGATCTCAAACCCGGCCGGGGTGATGAAACGCTACCCGCACCAGCTCTCGGGCGGGATGCTGCAGCGCGTCGTGATCGGGATGGCATTGGCGGCCGAGCCGGCGCTGCTGATCCTCGACGAACCGACGACCGCGCTCGACGCGACCGTCGAGTCCGAGGTCCTCGATCTGATCCAGGATCTGCGCACGGAAGTGAACACCACACTGCTGTTCATCAGCCACAACCTGGGTGTGATCACGAAGATGTGTGACCGCGTCGGCGTCCTTTACGCCGGTGAGCTGGTGGAGGAGGGGGAAGCGAGTGCTGTGTTCGCGGATCCGCACCATCCTTACACCGTCGGGCTGATCCGCTCGATTCCGCGCCGAGAGCTCGAGGAGGATCGGGGCGATGGTCCGAGCGGGCTGCAGACGATCCCGGGGTCGCTGCCGCTGCCTGGCTCGATCACCGACGGCTGTGTGTTTGCGCCGCGCTGCGGACTGGCGGATGATCGGTGCCGGACCGGAACGCCGCCGCTCATCGACCTCGGGAACGGGCGTCTGGCACGGTGCTATTACCACGACCGGGCCGAGCAGGTCCCGCTTGTCGGCTTCGCGAGCGAGACCTCGGCAATCGATCTGGGTCCTCAACCGGACGCGCACAGCACTTCGCCGACCGCGCCGGACGACGCTGTCGCGGAGGCCGACGCGGCGCCGGTCGTGCGGGTGCGGGAGCTTGGCAAGACCTTTACGCAGGGCAATCAGTCGATCCGAGGTCTGCTCGGGGTCGATCTTGACATCCACGCGGGCGAGACCGTTGGACTGGTCGGGGAGTCGGGCTCGGGCAAGACGACGATGGCGCGTCTGCTGATGGGCATGATCGCGCCCGACAAGGGCTCCGTCGTTCAGCTTGACGGGGAGGACGTCGAACCGCTCGCCCAGAAGCGCACCGCAGAGCAGCAGAGGTCGCTGCAGATCATCTTCCAGAATCCCGATTCGGCCCTCAACCGGCGCCACTCGATCCAGCGGCTCATCTCGCGCCCGCTTGAGAAGCTCGGTGGCTACAAGGGGCAGCAGCTCCACGACCGCCTGATCCAGCTGCTCGATTCGGTGCGGCTCTCAGAGCGCTATCTGCCGATGCGGCCCAAGCAGCTCTCCGGCGGCCTCAAGCAGCGTGTGGCGATCGCGCGCGCGTTTGCCGGTGACCCCCGGATCGTCGTGTGCGACGAACCGACCTCGGCGCTCGACGTATCCGTGCAGGCAGCGATCCTGAATCTGCTCAGCGGGCTGCAGCAGTCTCAGCAGGTTTCCTACCTGTTCATCTCCCACGACCTCGGCGTCGTCAGGTACCTGTCGCACCGGATCATGGTGCTGTATCTGGGGCGGGTGATGGAACTCGGGCCGGCCGAGCGTGTCTTCGACGGGCCGCACCACCCGTACACCGAGGCGCTGCTCTCGGCAGTCCCGACGCTCGACGACAGCGGCCGGGTACGCATCAAGCTTGAGGGGGAGATTCCCTCTTCCGCGGACCCGCCGAGCGGCTGCCCGTTCCAGACGCGCTGTCACCGCAAGATCGGGAAGATCTGCGAGGACACCGAGCCACCACTGGCGGAGGTTGAACCCGGTCACTCGATCCGTTGCCATATCCCGCTCGAAGAGCTGCGTGAACTGCAGCTCAGCTGACCGCCTCAGGACCAGAAAGGCTGTCCAGAATGTCGGAATCCATCGGTCAGGCACCAGTCGACGTACGCAGCCTGCGCGCGGTCGTGGTGATCGCCGACCGCGGCTCGTTCCACGCCGCGGCGCGCGACCTCGGCTACACGCAGCCGGCGATCTCGCATCAGATCGGGGCGCTTGAGCGCGCGCTCGGAGCGGAGCTGTTCACGCGTCCCGGCGGGCGCGGAACGATCTCGCTGACGCCCGCGGGCGAAGCCGTCTACCGCCATGCGATCCGCATCCTCGGCGAAGTTCAGGCGCTGCTGGCGGATGTCCAGACCGCGCTGAACAGCAACTACCAGGAACTGCGGATCGGAACCTTCCCGGCGGTCACCGGGCAGCTGTTGCCGGAGGTTCTCGGGATTGTCCGCGAGCGTCACCCCGAAGTCGATCTGATCCTCCAGGAGACGGTTGTGAGCGGTACCCCTGAGGAGCGGCCGTCGGATGCGGTCACCTATCAGCAGCTTGCCTCCGGTGAGCTCGATCTCGCGTTCCTCACCAACCCCGAACCGGACGCGCGGATCTCGGCGCTGCCGTTGATGGACGATCCGTGGGTGGTGCTGACTCGCCGCGACAGCGACCTCGCGCTGGCCGAGCATCCGACCCTGGACCTGCTCGACGGGGCCGACATCGCGGCCTGGACGATCGGCTGGAGCTGCCAAAGCGAGCTCGAGCAGGCACTGCGCCGCAGGTCGATCTCACCGCATGTGGTCTACCGCACGGACGACAACCTGGCGATGAAGCGGCTGGTGGCAGCTGGTTACTGCCACGGGGTGATGGGACGGCTGAGCGCCGCCGGGCTCGAGGATTCAGAGGTCACGTGGATCGAACCCGACGAGGTTCTGCACCAGCGCACGATCACGCTCTGCCGGCCACGCCACCGCGAATGCGGTCCCGCGGTGCTGACCTTCATCGAAGCGATCCTCAGCCATCCGGACTTAGCGCGACGGATGGTTGGTATCGCTCCCACCCAGAACGAGGACTTTGCATGAGCGCCGTCTCGCGGCCGGGGCTTGCAGCAACGGATGTTGCCGCGACTCAGATGCGTGCCTGCGTGCTGCGCGAGCCCGGTGAGGTTGGAACTGAGACCGTCACGCTCGCGCCGCCCAAGCTCGGCGAGGTCCGCGTACGCATGGCCGCTGCCGGCGTCTGCCACTCCGATCTGAGCCTCGCCGACGGCAAACTCGGCGACGGACGCTGGCCGATGGTGCTGGGTCACGAGGGTGCGGGTGTCGTCGACGCGGTGGGACCGGGCGTCAATGCCGGGCTGCTCGGTGAGCGGGTGGTGCTGGCGATGATTGTGCCCTGTGGTCAGTGCGACTACTGCCGGCGCGGTAATCGCACATTGTGCGGCCCGGCCGGAACACGCTCCTACAACGGCGTGCTCAGTGATGATGGGACGCTCACCTCCTACGAGGGCAGCTCGCGGCTGACTGGCGAAGACGGCGCGGTGCTGCAGCACGGGATCAGTGTCGCCTGCTTTGCCGACTACGTGGTGGTTCCCGCAGCCGCGGTCGTGCCCGTTCCCGACAGCGTGCCGCTATGGCAGGCCTCGCTGATCGGCTGCGGCGTCGTCACCGGCTTTGGCGCGGTTTCGAACGCCGGCCAGGTGCAGATCGGGGAGACCGTCTGCGTGGTCGGCTGCGGCGGCGTGGGACTGCAGGCGCTGGCGGCCGCGAAGCTCGCCGGCGCGCGCCAGATCATCGCCGTCGACCTGCAGCCGGAAAAGCTCGAGCAGGCACGCCTGTTCGGCGCGACCGACACGGTCCTCTCCAGCGACGACGACCCCGCCGCCGAGGTCCGCGAGCTCTCCGGAGGCGGCGTCGACCACGCATTTGAGGTCGTCGGCCTGCCGGCTACGATGCGGCTCGCGTGGGACTCGCTGCGCCCCGGCGGCGCAGCCGTCGTGGTCGGTCTCGCGGCCCGCGGCGCCGAGGTCTCACTGCCGGCGATTGAGATGCTCTCCGAGAAGCGCATCATCGGCAGTTACTACGGGTCGGGGGACCCGGGGCTTTCGCTGCGCTCTCTGACGGCGCTTGCCGCGGACGGCCGTCTGGACCTGGCCCAGGTCGTCTCGCACCGGATCGAACTCGATCAGATTCCGGAGGCGTTCGATCGCCTGCGACGCGGCGAGGGCAACCGAAGCGTCGTGATTATCGACCCTGACCTGGCGCAAGCGACCGTGGGAGTAACAAGTGACTGATCGTAGTTTCGACGGCCTGGTTGGGGAGGGCTGGTTCGGCACCGACCCCGATGGCGCCCACGTGAATGTGATCCTGGCCGACCGCGGTACGCCAACCGCCGCGACCTTGGCATCCACGTTCACGACGCCCACGCCTGGCCACACGCCGGTACTGGTGGTCGTCGGCGAGGACAAGAACCACTACGAGCCGGTCTGGCCGCCGACGTTCATGATGAACAAGGTGACAGCCGTGCGGGCGCTGCACGAAACGATCACCTGGGGCGCCGGACAGCTCGGAATCGCCCAGGGAGTGCTCGATGCCGTGGCCGAGGGACTGATCCCCTGCACGGACGCGATCTACGTGTTTGTGGCGATCTGGATCGACGTCAATGCCAGCGATGAAACCGCCGTGAAGATCGCGTCGCGTGAAGCGACTCTGAAGGGAATCAGAACCGCGGTGAACGGCCGCGGCGCCGCAGCACAGGAACTGGTCGAGCGCCGCGAGACGGTGACCAGCGTCTTCTACGGCGGCGAGTAGCAGCGCGTGAGCATGACGCTACCCGCGATCCCCGACCTGAAACTGCAGTCCGGCGCCTTCATCGGCGGCCAGTTCACGCCGGCCGCCGACGGCCGAACATTCCCGGCGGTGTCTCCGCGGGACGGATCTGTGCTGGTGGAGGTTGCCCGCTGCGGGCCCGAGGACGTCGACCGCGCGGTGAGGGCCGCGCGGCAGGCGTTTGACGGCGGTGCTTGGGCGCTCGCCGACCCCGCCGAACGTGGTCGCGTGCTCAAACGCCTCTCACAGCTGATGTTTGAGCAGCTCGAGCGGCTGGCGTGGACGGAGGCGCTGGACACCGGCCATCCGATCTCCAACGCACGTGGCGTAGACGTGGTCAATGCCGCCAACTGCTTTGCCTGGTATGGCGAGGCGATCGACAAGGTCTACGGCGAGATCGCTCCGACCGGGGCCGATGCGCTGGCCCTGGTCGGGCGTGAACCACTCGGTGTGGTTGGGGCAGTGGTTCCCTGGAACTATCCGCTGATTATCAGCTCGTGGAAGCTCGCGCCGGCCCTGGCCGCCGGCAACTCCGTGGTATTGAAGCCGGCCGAGCAATCACCGCTGAGCGCGCTGGTGCTGGCTGAGCTTGCCGCCGAGGCCGGGGTCCCGGACGGAGTCCTGAACGTCGTGCCGGGATTCGGCGAGGAGGCCGGAGAGCCGCTGGGGCGCCACCTCGACGTCGACAAGATCGCGTTCACCGGGTCGGTTCCGATCGGGTGGCGGTTCATGAAATACGCCGGCGAATCGAACGGCAAGACGGTTTCGCTGGAACTAGGCGGCAAGAGTCCGCAGGTCGTGCTGGCCGACGCAAGCGACCTCACGGCCGCGGCAGAGGCGATCGGCTGGGGGATCTTCTACAACGCCGGCCAGACCTGTCATGCGGGCTCGCGCGTGGTCGTTGAGGCGGCTGTCGCCGATGAGCTCAAGCAGCGTGTCGTGGACTTCGCTCGGGGGTTTGTGCCCGCGGACCCGGCGCTCGATGACACCGTTCTCGGAGCTCTGATCTCAACCGAGCACCGCGACGCGATTCAGCGCGCACGTCGGCCGCGCGCACGAACAGGGAGCCGAGTTCCTGTTGGGCGATGGCAGTACGGTGGGTACGCCGGTTGCACCGGTCAGCGGTGGCGCATACATGAGTCCGATCGTGATCGACTCTTCCGACGATCCCAGCCGCGCGATCGTTCAGGAGGAGGTCTTCGGGCCGGTGCTGACGATTCAGGTCGCGCGTGACATCGACCACGCGCTGGAGCTCGCCAACGCAACAAACTACGGTCTCGCGGCCTCGGTCTGGACGCGTGATGTAACCAAGGCCGGCCAGTTGGCCCGCCGCCTGCGGGCCGGCACCGTCTGGGTCAACAGCTTCGACGTCTCCAGCCTCGCGACCCCCTTCGGGGGCTCACGCGACTCCGGCCACGGCCGCGACCGTTCGCTGCACGCGCTCGACTCCTACACCCAGCTG
>CAVTRM010000009.1:0-14495 GCA_963737115.1 uncultured Actinomycetota bacterium | reverse complement strand
GGGAAACTCCATCACCGCAGGGCGTATAGAGACTTCAGTCGGCTTCGCCCGGGGGCGGGCTGGTGAAGCGCAGCTTGTGAACCTCAGTCTCGATGTAGGTCGCGGTATCGGTAACCCCGGTCAGCACCCGCACCTTGCTGCGGATGAACTTGCCCAGTTCGACCTGGTCGCGGACCACGACCTGCACACAGAGGTCGGCGATCCCGAGTACTGATGACAGGTATGAGACTTCGGCGTAGCCGCTGAGCGCCTCGACCACCTTGTCGTAGTACTCCTCTTCGACGTGGACGAACAGCAGACCCATCACCGAGTTGCCCATCCGCAACGGATCGGCGAACGCGACGATCTTGAGAACCTCCGCCTCCTCCAGACGCCGCACCCGGGCGCGCACGGTCGCCTCCGAGATGCCGAGCTGTCGCGCGATGTCACGGAATGGGCGTCGGCCGTCAGCCTCAAGCTCGGTGACGATTGAGCGATCGAGATCGTCCAGGGCAGTCTCTTCCATGGGGCGCAAGCTTAGAGCTGCGCGCGGCGGGGTCCCGCGTGGGGCGGGCGAGATCTGCGATCCGCTGCCGCCTGCACCGGTCGTGGAGCGGGCAGCTTGAATGGCACAGCGTCGTACTCAGATACGCGTTGCGCAGCTGAAATTGATCTAGTAGGCGCGTTGCGTGGGATAACTTACTTGACAGCACGCACTGCGTTATGGATAATCTCGCCACTATTGAAATGCGAGACCGCAGGCCGGTTTAGCTGCGGGACGCGAGGAAAGGGACCGTCAAGGTATGTCTGTGAGTGAAGACATCGCCGCAGAAGTGATCATCGAGGAGCACGCCGCGAACCACGAGTTCGAGAAGACGCTGCGCTGGTGGGACGGCGTGACTATCAACATGGCGATGCCGGCCGCGCTGTTCGTGAGCCTCGGTGCCTCCGTGGGCGCGATTGGTGTGTGGACCGCGGTGGCGCTGTGGGGAATCACGGCCGTGCTGGCCGTTATGCACAACTGGTGCTACTCGGAGGTCGCGGGAATGCTCCCGCACAAATCCGGAGGCGTGTCGCTGTACGCCAACGAGGCATGGAAGTCGCGGTTTTCGTTCGTGGGGCCGCTGTCAACCTTCGCTTACTGGTTCGCCTGGTCCAGCTCGCTGGCGATCTACGGGATCTTGATCGGCACGTTGGTGCAGACCCAGTGGTTCCCGCATGCCACGTGGTCGTTCTATGACGGAGCCGTCCACGTCGGGCTGCCGCAGCTCGTCGCGGTGTTCGTGATCATCCTCGGCTGGCTCTCAAACGTGCTCGGCATGAAGCCCGCCGTGTGGATGATGAGCGTGATGGCCGGCTTGCTCTGCGTCCCGGTCGTGATCTTCATCGTCGCTCCGATCTTCTTCGGCGGATGGAGCACCCACACTTTCGCGCACGGGACACTGCCGACCCACAACGGCTTCATCGGGATTCCCGCCGCGCTCACCTGGATGTTTGTGATGTCCTGGTCTGTGTACGGGATCGAAGCCACAGCATCGTTCGTACCGGAATACAAGGACACGGTGCGTGACACCAAGCTGGCGATGCGCGTGAGCTCGTTCGTAGTGCTGCTGATATACGTGCTGATGCCGCTCGGCGTGTCGGGGATCGTCGGTCAAAACGTGATCTCCGCAAACCCGGTTACGTTCTACGGCCAAGCCTTTGCGACGGTCTTCGGCGGCGGGTCATGGATCATGACCGTCTGTCTCATCGCCGGGCTGCTCTTGATGATGCTGATGACCAGTGCCGACGGTGGACGCGTGCTCTACGGCGCCAGCCGTGACGGGCTGACAGTCCGCCAGCTGGGACAGCTGAACCGCTTCCGCGTTCCTGGCCGGGCGATGACGCTCGATCTGATCCTCAACGTGATGTTGGTGTTCTTCCTTGGAGACACACTCTCGATCCTGATCGCCGGGAACATGGGCTACGTGCTGATGCATGTGTTCGCGATCAGCGGCTTCGTGCTGCTTCGTAGGGATCGCCCCAACGCGAATCGTCCGATCAAGGTCCGCAGCTACTGGGTGCCGATCGCCTGCGCTCTGTGTGTGATCGACATCCTGATGCTCTACTTCGGAGTCACGCACTCGTCGATCACCGGGTACGGCGGGACCAAGGAACTGCTGATCGGGGTTGGCGTGCTGTCGCTCTCGATCGTGCTCTACGTCTACCGCAAGGTGGCGCAGGACAAGGAACGCCTGACCTGGCGGGGCAAGCCCGATCCGACCGACGCGGCGGCCGCGGCTGCGGTGGCCGAGCCGTCCGCCTGAGCCCCAGGCCGACGGATTGGCAAGGAGACCTCAGATGACGACAATCAACGACGGCCAGGCGCGCTCCGACGCCTGGCCCGGGGACGCACGCTTCGCGGTGACGTTCAGCTTCGACGTAGATGCCGAGTCCGGCTGGCTCGGGGAGGGTGAGCACTACGCACGCCGGCTGACGACGCTCTCGGAGGGGCGTTACGGAGTGGTGCGCGGGCTCCCGCGCATCCGCGCAGCGCTGGCACGGCACGGACTGAAGGGGAGTTTCTTCGTCCCTGGGCTCACCGCCGAGCTGCACCCCGAGGCGGTGCTGGCACTGGCTGACGAGGGCCACGAGATCGGCCATCACGGCTACCTGCACCTGCGCAGCGACAAGGTTGACGCACAGGCGCAGCGCGAGGAGATCGAGCGCGGCTTCGAGGCGCTCGAGGCGGCCGGGCTCCCGCGCCCGGTCGGGTATCGGTCGACCTCCTGGGAGATGACACCGGATACCTTCGACTTGCTGCTCGAACACCGGCTGTCCTATGACTCGTCATGCATGGGCGACGACCGCCCCTACATCGAGACCTGGAAAGGGCGTCAGATGCTCGAGTTCCCGGTCCACTGGTCACTCGACGACTGGCCGCGGTACGGCTGGAACATCGACACCGGCGGCAACGTCTGCGATCCGCGTGAGCTGGTCACCAGCTGGCGCGCGGAGATCGAGTCGGCGCGTCAGGAGGGACGCCACACCACCTTCACGATGCACCCGGAGGTGATCGGACGCGCCGCTCGGATGGCGGCACTGACAGAGCTGATAGATGAGCTGGTCGCTGCTGGCGACTGCTGGATCGCTCCGCTCGCCGAGGTCGTCGCCGTGGTCGCGCCCGTGCTCACCGCCGACGGTCCTGCGCCCACCCCGCACGGCGTCCGTCAACCAGAGGTCAGGTCATGACCCGGCGATTCACCTCAACCGTCGCCGGGAGCCACGATCGTGGTGTCGAGTTCGGCAGCGTCCACGCCGCTCGGGTCGCCGCCACGGCCACCGCATATGACGAGCTGTTTGTCCGTACCGGTGCGCAGGCCGGGCTCGATCCCGGCGCGGTGCGTGCGCTGGTCGTCGGACTCGGCGCGGCGGCGCTCGAGCGGGTTGAACGGTGGGCACCGCGGCTGGCGCGGGAGATCCACGGGATTGCCGACGGTGCGGGTCTGCCGGTGACGACGATCGCGGCACTCAACGCTCGCACTGAGCTGCTGGCCAGGCTCACCGCACACACGCGCGGTGAGTGCTCGACCGTGGTGGCGCTCGGCGCAGACGACCAGGACCCGGTCGCGATCCAGAACTGGGACTGGTTCGGTGCGCTCTCCGACGGCTGGCTGGTATGGGAGATCCCGCACCGCGAGGGCGGCGTGACCACCACCCTGACCGAGTACGGGATCGTCGGCAAGATCGGACTCGGCCGGCACGGTCTCGGGGTGCTGTTCAACATCCTTCACCACGCGTGCGACGGGGTCGGCGTCGGTGTCCCGGTCCATGTCGCCGCCAGGCAGCTGCTCGACACCTGCGCCACCGTTCCGCAGGCGCTGACGACGCTCGGCACCGCGCAATTCTCCGCTTCAACGACGATCACGCTCGTCACAGGGCGGGCCGCGGGGAAGAACGCGGTCTGCGCTGAGGTCTGGCCGGGCGGAGTGGAGGTAGTGCAGCCGCGTAACGGACTGCTGCTGCACACCAACCACTTCCTGGCATCTGCCGCGGCCGGCGGCGACCTGGAACCCGAACAGGAACCCGACACGCTCGACCGTATGGCGGCGTTGGAGCGGCAACTGTCGGGATTGGGTGCAGATGCCGATGTCACCGCCGTTCGACAGGCGCTCTGCGACCACGGCGACGGGCCCTGCTCACTCTGCAGCCATCCCGACCCGGGCGCTCCGACCGCCGAGCAGTACTCGACGCTCGCCACCGCCCGGCTCGACTTCGCCGCCCGCACGCTCGACGTGCATGCGGGCAACCCCTGCGGCGAGCTCGTCGTCGCGAACTCAACCTTTGACCGTGAAGCCTCGCAGCTCGCGGCAACAACCGATTAGGAGTAGCGATGAAGCTCAAGCGCATCGACAACATGGACATCCTCACCAAGGATGTCGACAAGCTGGTGGACTTCTATCACGGGCTGCTCGGGCTCCAGTTCCACCTGCCGTACGTCGCCGCGGACGAATGGGCGGCGATCGATGCCGGCAACCTCACGATCTACATCTTCAAGTCCGAGGTCGGAGAGCACGCACCGCGCCGCACGGAAGTCAACCTCGAGAATGCGCCCGGGTATGACTCGTTCGCGTTTGAGATCGATGATCTCGACGAGGCGATCGCGGAGCTCGACGGCAAGGTTGAGTGGGTCTCGGAGATCGTCGACTGGCATCACCCCTCCGGGGCCTGGTACCGCTACCGCCCGTTCTTCGACCCGGACGGAAACATGCTGTACGTCACCGAACCGCACCGGGCGTGAGCACGATGGCGACTGAAACGCTGTCTGTCACCGAGACGCTCGCGGCGCTGCAGCCGGCGGCGCTCCCATTGGCCGGCCGCCGGGCACTGATCACCGGCGGCGCCCGTGGAATGGGTGCCGCTCACGCGCGGTCCTTGGCCGCGCGTGGCGCTTCGCTGGCTGTGGTCGACCTCGACGCGGGCGAGGTCGATGCCACTGCCGCGGAGGTTGAGGCGATCGCCCTTTCGGCCGTCGACGGATCCGACGTTCCGGCGCCGACAGTGACCGCGATCGCTGCGGACATCACCACCCGTTCCAGTGCCGAGGCGATTATCGCCGAGGCGGCGGCGACGCTCGGTGGCCTCGACATTCTCGTTCATAACGCTGGCCGGATGTTCTCGATGCAGGGCCTCGCGGAAACCGACGATGCGGACTTCCGCGCGATGTTCGCTGTGAACGTCGACGCACCGCTGTTCCTCACCCGCGCGGCACTGCCGTACCTTCGGGCCAGCGAGCACGCGCGCGTGATCTTCATCAACTCACAGTGGGGTCAGGTGGCGGACGGCCACTCGTATGCGTACATGTCTGCGAAGTCGGCACAACTCGGGCTGATGAAGGCGCTGGCATCGGAGTTCGTATCCGAGCGGATTCTCGTCAACGCGATCACACCCGGGGCGATCGCGACGCGCATGGTCCCGGCCCAGAACGAACCGGCCGAGATCGCCGCGATCCCGCTCGGCCGGCTCGGACGCCCGGAGGAGATCGCCGAGGCCGTGGCGTTCCTCGCCTCCGATAGCGCGGCATTCATCACCGGCCAGGTCATCCCGGTCAACGGCGGCGCCCTGATCGTCGGAATCTAGGACCACGACATTTCACCGAGGAGACAGCTCACATGACAACGATTACCGCACCCAGCAAACGTGAACAGGCCGAGCAGGCGATGCGCCGCTCCTGGTTTCCGGTCGCGCGCGCCGTCGATATCCACGCCGGACTGATCCCCGCCACGTTGCTCGGCGAGCGGCTCGTCGTCTGGCGCGGGGAGGGTGGCGCACCGCGCGTTACCGCCGCGCGCTGTCCACACCGCGGCGCCAATCTCTCGATGGGCGAGACCCACGGGAATGACGTCGGCTGCCCCTACCACGGCTGGCGCTTCTCGGGTGAAACCGGAAAGTGCACGCACGTGCCATCGCTTGCCGATCAGTCTGCGATACCGCCGCGCGCCGCGATCAAGGCCTACCCGGCGGTTGAGCGCTTCGGACATATCTGGACAGTGCTCGAGGACCCGATCACAAGCCTCTACGACCCCGACGAATGGCTCGAACCCGATTTCGTCTGGGTGGCCGGTGAACCGATGGACTCGCCGACCGGTGTCGCGGCCGCGATCGAAAATTTCCGCGACGTTGCCCACTTCCCGTTCGTGCACAAGGTTTCGATGGGCCCGACCCCGGAGGTGGTCGAGCCGCTTCAGGTGCGCCGGGACGGACTCGACGTGTACATGGACCGCGTGCTCGACGCCAGCACCGGTGAGTGGGCCGACCAGGGCGATTGCATGATGCATTACCACTGCACCGCACCCGGCTTCGCGGCAATCACCTACGACTACCGCGAGCTCGGCAAGCGCATCGTCGCCGGGTTCCCGTCGCCGGTCGCATATGACCAGGTGAAGATCTTCTGGGGGGTCGCCAACGAGCGTGACTTCAAGGGCGACACGCTGCAGGAGTGTCTGCGGGTGGAGACGATGGTCTACCACGAGGATCTGCCTATCGTGGCCGAGCTGGAGCCGCGCGAGGTGCCGTGGGACCGCGAGCTGCCTGAGTTCTCGGTCGCCGCTGATCTCTTCACGCAGAACTACCGCCGCTCCTTTACGGAGCTCATGAGCCGCCTGCAGGAGTCGGCGCTGGCGGGGGCTGACTGATGCCTGAGCTGATCGTCACCTCGATCACCGACGTCGCTGCTGGGATCCGCGAGTACGAGCTCGCCGACGCTGACGGGCAGCCGCTGGGCCCATGGACTCCGGGAGCGCACATTGACGTGCACCTTCCGATCCATGAGGCGCGCCCAATCAATGAGATCCGTCACTACTCGCTCTGCTCCGACCCGGAGGATCTCGGCAGCTATCGGATCGCGGTCCTGCGCGTGGAGCCGCCGCTCGGACGCGGTGGTTCCTGCTGGATCCACGACAACGTCAAGGTCGGCGACCAGCTCGGGACCAGCGAGCCGCGTAACGCCTTCCACCTGCCCGAGGCCGAGCGCTACCTGTTGTTGGCGGGCGGCGTCGGAATCACCCCGATCGCGTCAATGGTGCGTGAGCTGCACCGTCGTCGAGCAGATTGGCAGCTGGTCTACGGTGCCCGCACCCGCGAGCACATGGCCTACGCGGATGAGCTGCTGGAGCTCGCCCCCGAGCGCGTGCAGCTGATCCCGCAGGACCAGCTCGGGATTGTGCCGTTGAACGACGTCCTGGCTTACGACCCGGGCCTGACCGTGCTCTGCTGTGGGCCCACCCCGATGATGGACGCAACCGCCGAGCTGTGCGCCGGCTGGCCCGACGGAAGCCTGCATATGGAGCGTTTCAGCGCGGCCCCGGTGGAGGGAGGGCAGGCGTTTGAAGTGGAACTCGCGCAGAGTGGGCTGACGCTCACGATCGGGCCTGACACGTCGATCCTCGAGGCGATGTTCGACGCCGGCCTGAACCCCGACTGTTCCTGTGAGCAGGGGATCTGTGGAACCTGCGAGACGGCAGTGATTGCAGGCGAGGTCGACCATCGCGACGACCTGCTCACGGAAGCGGAACGTGCGACCAATTCGACGATGATGATCTGCGTCTCACGTGCCCGTGGCGCGCGGCTGGTCCTCGACTGCTGAGGCGGCCCATCCGCGACAACAGTGCTGAGGGGTCGCGGCGGGCTCTGGTCAGCCGGCTCAGCGGCGTTCGTGCGCGGCCAGCCGACGATGGTCGGCGGCGTTCTGGTCTGCGTAGGAGAACGCGAACTGCTCGATTGACTGATCGAACCCGCGGCCTTTGCCGATGTAGGCGGCGATCGCGATCGGATCACCGGTGCGCGCGTGCGCACGGGCGAGCGCTCGGCCGCAGGCTGAGGCGAACTCGGTGAGGCGTGGGGCGATCAGATCACCGCGCGGGATCACCTTCATGTCGCGGAACTGCCTGACGTAGAAATCGTGCTCACCTACCGTGGTCCAGCCGGCGAAGATGTCGGTCGCGGCCTGGGTGCGCCGTTTGCCGACTACTACCCGCTGACCGTGGTTCGGGTAGCGACTCGGACCCAGCGCAGCCTCGTACACCGAGCTACCGGCCTGCTTGATCTGCAGGAACAGCAGATCGCCGCGGTCGCGTCCCTCCAACAGCACGAGGTAGACGCGCATCCCGACGCTGCCAACGCCGACCACCTGTCGCACGGCGTCGACGTACGAGTAACGGTCCAGCAGATAACGCCGGTACTCGGGCAGCGAGGCGCGATAGGCCTCGAACACCTCGTCAGCGAGCCCGGGCCCGTCTGCGTTGAGGTGCACGCGCACCGGCGGGTCTTCGCTGATCCGCAGGCGTCCCCCCGAGCGGACCGTGAGCTTGCGGGCGGCGCCGGCGCTGGTGCGTTTGGGTGCCTTGCGAGCGATGTGCGCCGACAGCGCCTCACGGTCGGCCGGCTCGAACAGCTTGACCAGATGGCGGGCGGTGATCATGTCGTACCAGATCTCCAGCTGCCCGACCGATTCGTACTGCGCGATTCGCTGCCGGTAGTCGCGCAGCGCGGCTCGCACGGCGCGACGGGCGACCCGGTCATCGAGGGCGTTGTCGCGGGCGAGCACGACGATGCTGGCCGCGAGCCGCAGAACGTCGTACTCAAACGGCCCGGGCAGGGTTTCGTCGAAATCGCGGAGATCGAACGCGAGCTGGCGTTCGGGGGTCGCCCACAACCCGAAGTTGAGAATGTGCGCATCCCCGCCGAGCTGGACCGCGAGGCCGCTGTTGGGACCACTGCTCAGGTCTGCCGCCATGATCGCCGCGGCACCGCGATAAAACGCCCATGGCGACGTTGCCATCCGCTCGTAGCGGAGCCCGAGCAACGCGTGGTCGCGGATCTGGTCCTGTGCTTCCAGGATCACAAGCGGATCGAATCCCGCTGGTCTGTACCAAAGGCCGATCTGACTGCGCTTCAGGCGTCGACGTGCGCTATGTCCGGTCTCGCGACGCTGTTTGACAGGAATACGTGGTCGGTGAAGGCCGCTGACGGTGCCGCTCGCAGTCGCCAGAGGCTCCCCGGCGGCTCCCGAGCTGTGCGTGAGTCCGGACCCGGTGTCCGCGTCTGGGTTGCGCGCGTGTTCTGGTTCGGTGTCCGCGCCTGAGTCCGCCATGCCTGAGCGCAACCTTAGACTCTCGGCCTCCGGGGCATCCGGCCGCCGATCAGCAGAGCTTGCCGATACTGAGCGTGACCGTCGTGCCTGGATTCACCCGGGTGCGTGGCGCCGGCGCCTGCTGGCAGACCTGACTCGACACCGGAATGAGGAAGTTGAACGGGTCGCTACTGCCCTGGACCTTGGGCGTGAGGCCGACGGACCTGATCGCAGTGGCAGCTGCTTTGGGGGCTCGACCGACGACATTCGGAACCGCGACCAACACGTAGCGGAACACCCGCAGGGCCGTCATTGCCGGCTTGGCGCGACCGTTGGTCGCAATCACATCGATCAGGTTGGTGCCGACGCGCAGCGGTGCGGTTGTCGAGAAGTGTCCGTCGGCTGAGGTGGTCACCGTGCGGCCCATCACCAGCACAGTCGACCGGCGCGGTGAGACCGATCCGCTGACAGTCACCGACCCGGAACTCACATGCGCCCCATCATTCGGGGCCAACTGCGTCAGCTGCACCGGTGCCACCGGCCGAGGCTTCGCGGTCTGTCCGCAGCCGCCAATCGCGATCCCCGCGACGATCGCAGCAGCCGTGACAATCACATTGATGGTCGATCCGCTGCGCACACTCATAGTCGATCCAAGGTAGCGATTCGGTCGTGCGCACCCGCCCCGAGGTCGAGCGTGGAACCGCTCCGAAGCCGGTCAGGCAGGAGCGTGTATCTGCCTTGCGCCCGGTCTGGGGCAGAATATGAGCGTGCAAGACCTCGATCCGGGAACAGATTTCGCCGGTTACCGCATCGAGCGGGTGATCGGCCGTGGCGGCATGGGCGTCGTCTATCGGGCCCGGGACGAGTCGTTGAATCGCCCGGTCGCGATCAAGCTGCTGAACGACGCTTCGGCAGCGGACCCAGAGTTGCGGCAACGGTTCGAGCGTGAGGCGAGGCTGATGGCCGCGCTCGACCACCCAAACGTGATCCCCGTCTACGCCGCAGGGGAACAGGACGGTCACCTGTACCTGGTGATGCGTTACGTGGACGGAACCGATCTCGCACGGCTACTGCGATCGCAGGGGCGACTGTCCGCGGAGGAGTCGGCACGGATCGTCGCGCAGGTGGCGCGTGCACTCGACGCGGCCCACGCCCGCGGGCTCGTCCACCGCGACATCAAGCCCGCAAACGTCCTGCTGAGTGGCGATCACGTTTACCTCAGCGACTTCGGGATCACGCGGCTGGTGGATGAACACATACGCTCGACCGACTCCGGCAACTGGGTGGGAACGGTCGACTACATGTCACCCGAGCATCTGCGCGGCGAACCGACCGATGCGCTAAGCGACGTCTACGCACTCGGGTGTCTGCTCTACACCTGCCTGACCGGCACACCACCGTTCCACCGCGACAGCACCCCGGCGACGATCAACGCGCAACTGAACGAGCGTCCGCCCAAGGCCTCGCAGACGCGCGGCGTCCCCAAGCGCTTCGACACCGTGCTCGCTCAGGCGCTGGCCAAACGTCCCAAGGACCGCTACCCGAGCGCCGGCCGCCTCGCGACCGCTGCGCTCGCAGCCGTCCAGGGCAAGCGTCCGGCAAGGATACGGGAACCCAAACCGGACCTTGCAGAGCAGCCCACGCGGATCGCCCCGCCAACGCAGCTTGGAGCTGCCGGCGAAAGCGTGGCATCCGAAGGCAGCGGCCAACCAACGGGTGACAGCGCGGCCGCACGTCTTCGGACTCCGTCAGGGCAGACGCCGTCGGGCGTGGCTCAGACCCCGGCTGGGGACGCTCAGAGATTGGCGGACGGCGCTCCGTCCGCTGCCGACGCACAGATTCCAGCCAGTGACACGCGCACGCTGATCGCCGGTCGCGATACGCGAGTCGATCGTCGTGTCCGTCCGGGGGGCGGGGCCGAAAGCAAGCGTGACTCCAACGCGCCGACGCCAACCAAGACCAAGCGCCGCCGTCTCATCGCCGCGCTGGCAGCCGGTGGGTTGGCGGCGCTGATCATCGTCGTAATCCTTATCGCCAACAGCGGCGGAGGAAGTGCAACGCCAACAGGACCGCTGAGCTCGTCGGAGATCACCGGCGTCGTCCAGCGCTTTGCTACCGATTACGGCCACCGCGACATCCGCGCGCTCACCGCGGTGTTGGCACCTGGTGTTACCCGCGTGGCACCGACCGTCACACAGCACGGCCGCCTCTCCGTCCTGCGCGAATACCAGCAGCAGTTAACCTCCAAGCCGCTTCCGCAGAGCTACGTGCTCAAGAATCTTCACGTGCAGCCGGGTTGGGCCGGGCGCGCTAGCGGCGACTACACGCTCACGCTGGCCGGCGGCGGCAAGCTCTCGGGGCACGTCACCTTCGGCGTCGAGCGCGTCGACGGCCGGGCTCAGATTGGCCTCATCGCTACCGCCTAACGGCTCGCCCCGAATTCCCTCACCCGCCCGCGCGTTGGTCTTATCAGGGGCTGTAGGATCACGCGAAAGAAGACAGATCGCTATTGACACAACGCATTGCGTGATATTTACTGCAATAGATGAGGATATGCGAGATAGAAGTTGAGGTCGGCAAATGAGCGGACCTGGCCCGACCAGCGGGCCTGGCCCAGCGACCGGGGTTGGCCCGGCGCCCGGGGTTGGCCCGGCGCCCGGGGTTGACCCGGACACCGTGGTCGCGTGGCCGCATGGCCACCAGGCCGCGGCGTCCTTCAGCTTCGACGTCGATGCGGAGACGGCCGTCCTCAGCGTGGCGCCGCAGATGCGCGACCAGATGGCCGTAATCAGCCAGCAGAGTTACGGTCCCACCTTTGGTGTGCCACGACTGCTGAAGATGCTCACAACGCTGGAGGTCCGCAGCACGTTCTTTTTTCCGGGCTACACCGCGGAGCGATATCCGCACACCGTTGAGCGGGTCCTTGAGGCCGGACACGAGATCGGATACCACGGCTATCTGCATGAGTCATTGGCGGGCAAGACGCGCGCTGAAGAGGAGGAGATGCTCGACCGCAGCATCGCTGTCCTTCAGCGGCGCTTCGGCGTGCGCCCCGTCGGATACCGAGCGCCTTTCTGGGAGATGAACTGGCACACGCCCGCGTTGCTGGTCGAGCGCGGCTTCCGTTACGACTCGACGCTGATGAACGCCGATCTGCCTTATCCGCTCGCCACCGAAGCCGGCACGCTGATCGAACTCCCGATCAACTGGGGGCTCGATGACTGGGGCTACTACTGCTTCATCCCCGGCGTCTCCGGCAACGCTCAGTTCACGCCGCCGTCTGAGGTCGCAGCGATGTGGCGCGAGGACGCCGACGCGGTACTCGACGAGCATGGGCTCTGGATCCTCACGAACCATCCCTTCCTCAGCGGTCGATCGGCGCGCGTGCAGGCGCTTGCGAGCGTGATCGAGTCCGTGCAGGACCGCGGCGATACCTGGGTTGCGCCGTTGGGCGAGATCGCCGATCACGTCACCCGGCTCCGGCTTGAACCGGTCAACTTGATGCGGCCGACGCTCGAGGGAGACGAGGCGGCGATCTGCGAATGAACAACACGGCGAAATTCCACGGACTCGCTGAAGCCGCTCGGACGCTTAGACCCGGTTCCGCAGAGTCGTCGGAGGCGACCGGTGAAGGGCTTGTCGCCGAGGCGCAGGCGGAACTTGAGCGCCTGCGCGCGTCGCTCAGCGAGCTCGATCGCGGTGACGAGCAACTGCTGGAGCTGCGGGCGTTCGTCACCGGTTCTGCCAGTGAGCGCGATGTGGCCGCTGCGCTCGCACCAGAGCTCCCTGACCTGCGCCCGGTGCTGACGGTGGTTCGGGTGCATGAGCTGGCACTCGGAGGCGAGATCGGACTCGAGGCGATCTCCGTGCCGCCGGCCGAGCGCGTCGCGTCCGGAGAGGCGCACGGCTTCCCGCTCGCGCTGCGGATCGGCGAGTTCGTGGCCGCGAGAGCGACGCCGAACGTGGTCGGTGACCTGGTCGCGACGACGCATGTCGGGATCGCGCAGCTGCAGTCGGCGCTGGCCGACTGCGGTGCAGGACCGCGCGACGTCGTCAAGTACAACATCTTCTACCGCGGTGACGGCACCGCCGAGGACTGGGCGTTCTCGTCGCGGGCCCGCGCGGAACTGTTCACCGGCCCCGGCCCAGCCACTACGGGGATCCCTGTTCCGAGCCTCGCGGCCGAGGGCGCCGACATCCAGTTCACGATGCTCGGCAAAGTCGGGAGCCGCACCCGCAACGGCGCGGCGACGGTCCGTCCCGACGGACACTGGGACTGGCCGGTACCGCTTCCCCATTTCCACGGCAACCGCGTCCAGGAGCTCGGGTTCATCGGGGGACAGGTGTCGCTGGCGGAGGACGCTTCGGTGATCTTCCCCGATGACCACCGTGCGCAGACGCGGCGCGCGATGGCCTACATCGAGTCGATCCTCGACGGCCTGCAGCGTGACCTCGGCGATCTCGTGCGGCTCACTGCGTTCTACGCGGCGGCTGGCCCGGAGGCGCCCGCGGCAGTGCGTGAGGAGATTGTCGCGGCGCTGCCCGAAGGGAGCCGTCCCGAGATCTCGCTGGTGGGGCTCAAGGAGCTCGCCTACCGGCACATGGTCGTTGAAATTGAATGCCAGTTTGAGAGGGGTGTCTGATGGAGCTTGAGGGGCGTGTTGCGTTCATCACTGGGGCGGGACGGGGCATGGGTCGTGCCCACGCGCTGGAGCTCGCATCTCGCGGGGCACGGGTGGCGATCCTCGACTTTGACGACGAAGCGTCGGAGCGCGTTGCCGCAGAGGTTCGCGCGGCCGGCGGTGCGGCGCTCGCGTACGCAGCCGACGTCACCGTGCGCAGCGCGGTGGAGGCGGCGATCACCAGCGCGGCGGAGCATTGGGGCAGACTAGACATCCTCGTCAGCAACGCGGGCATCGTCAACGACTTCGCAGGACTGGCCAAGACCAGCGATCAGGAGTTCCATCGGCAGATTGCGATCAACGTTGACGGCCTGCTGTACTCCGCACGGGCGGCGCTTCCGTGGCTCGAGCGCAGCCCATGCGCGCGGATCATCGTGATCTCGTCGTTCTGGGCGCAGCTCGCGGTCGGCCACTCCTATGGCTACGTTGCCGCCAAGGCCGCCAACATGGCAATGGCCCGCAACCTCGCGCTCGAGCTTGCCCCCAAGGGCATCGTCGTCAACGCGATCACGCCGGGATCGGTCGCGACGCGCATGATCCCCGACCCCGAATGGGAGATGGAGCAGTATCCGATCCCGATCGGTTACATGGCGCAGCCGGGCGAGATCAGCAAGCTGGTGGCGTTCCTGGCGGGCGACGACGCGACGTTCATCGTCGGCCAGGTGATCTCACCCAACGGCGGTGCGATGATCGCGGGGCTCTAAGCGCTCAGCCTTCGAGTACTT
>CAVTRM010000008.1:0-413711 GCA_963737115.1 uncultured Actinomycetota bacterium | reverse complement strand
CGGCAGCAGCTCAGCTCAAGCGGCGAGGAGCGCATCGTCGAGCGCCTGTGCGCCGATTTCAAGCGGCTGTGGGAGTGTGATCGTCAGCTTGCCGCGGCGTTCGAGGATGTGGCGAGGGCTGACGATCGTCACGCCGACCAGTTCGCCGGCCGCGTCGAAGCTGAGACCGTGACCCTCAGGGGTCTCGTCCCAGTCGGCGTCGCTCAGTGCGTTGCCCTTGTGCAGATAGAGCACGTCGCCGCCCTTGTCATAGGTGACGCGGTCAAAGGTGTGGGCGCCGATTGTCATGCTCATGGCAGTTTCCTCCGGGGGAACGCGGTCACGATGAACGCTCGCTCTTCCTGTAAGCGTACGACAACTTTCAGCCAGCGACTCGGGCCTACGCCCGATAGGTAGTACCACCGCTCATTGGGCTCGCGCGCTGGCGGCCGCTCGTCCGGCGCTGAGACGGCACGAAGGACCTCGCTTTGAAGAGTGGTGAGCTCAGGATGGCTGTCCGGCTCGATGATGTGCGCCCAGCGCTCGTCTGTGAGTTCGACCACGAGCCCGTCGGGGTCGTGGACAGTGCCCAAGACCGTCATATGCCGTGTCCTACGTTTGATGGAGTCGACGGAAGCGCTCTGTCGCCGGTGAAGGCCGCGGTGAACTTGGCGGCGGTTTCGGTCGCGGGCCGGGCGTGGAGATAGCGGGTGGTGGTGCCGAGCTGGGCGTGGCCCATCGCCTCTTTGACGCTCACGAGGTCGAGGCCGCCAGCGACGAGCAGGCTGCCGAAGGTGTGGCGCAGGTCATGCCAACGCAGGGGTCGCAGGCCAGCGGCATCACGTGCGCGTTTGAAGCGGCGGCGCAGCGCCGAGCCGTCGAGCGGGCGGCCGTAGGCGTTGCAGAAGATGTAGTCGCTGGGGGCGGTGAAGTCGGGCCGCTTTGAGAGGCGGTCGAGCGCGCCCGCGGCCTGGTCTGAGAGCGGAACCTGACGGGCCACATCGGTCTTGGTGGAGCCCTCGATCCCGGCGGACATCGCGCGGCTGACGATCAGCGCCGATCCCGTCCAGTCGATGTCACGCCAACGCAGCGCGAGCAGCTCGCCAAGACGCAAGCCCGCGTAGGCGGCGACGCGCACGGCCTCGCAGTCACGGGTGTCCTCCCAAAGGTCGAGCTCGTCGTGCTGCCAGTCTTCGGGACGGTGAGCGCCGGCTTCCATCGCTCGCGCGAGCGCCTCGATTTCTTCGGGGCGATAGAAGACCAGGGGAGGGGCGGCGGGGATGCGGCGGCGGTCCGAGTGCTTCGCCGGGTTTGATGGCAGCGAAAACGTCGTCGGCTTGGTCCCGTAGTTGAAGATCGCGTTGATGATCTCCCGGTTGCGGTTGACCGTCGCGGGCGCCACGCCGGTCTCGCTGATGCGACGTAGGAGCGCTTCGACCTCGGCTGGCTCGATCTTCGCCGCGGGGCGGTCTCCGAGCGCCTCCATGATGTAGCCGGCGGTCTTGCCGTCTCCACGCTTGTACGGAACCCCCGGCTCGGCGAGGTTCGACCAGTGCGACCGCAGCGTTGACGGCTTGGCGCCCTTCACGTTCTTCAGCCAGTCCATGTACGCGTGTGCGACCTCGCGGAAGGTGATGCCGCGGTTGCGTGCCGCTTCCGCGAGTTCCTCGGCGTGGGCCGCGGCGTGAACGTAGTCATCGACGATCTCCGAGGCGCGGACATGCGCTGCGCGCTCATCGAAGAAGCCTTCGGGTGGGCGTCCGCGCCTAGCCTGAAACTCGCCGGGCGTGTCTCCGGGGCGCAGCCATGCCGGCCCGATTTTGCGCCAGACCTGCTTGCCCGCGTAGGTGAACTTCGCGTTGTAGACGAGCTGGCCGCCCTGATCGCGGAGCACCAGATTGACCGGTGGAAGCGTGAACTCGGAGCCTGCCATGACCGGGATTCTAACAACCTTTGTTGAATGCTACAACCGTGCTACTAAATCGCCAGTGCTACCAACTTTGCAACCGAACTGGTCAGAAAAGCCTATAAAAACGGCAGAAATGGCAACTGAATCGCCTGTAAACGCTGGGATTAGAGGCTTGCAAGTGACCTCATAACCCGAAGGTCGCAGGTTCGAATCCTGCCCCCGCTACTTAGCGAAAGGCCCGGAAATTCGGGCCTTTCGGCGTTTCGGGGGGTCCGCGTCTGGTCGTTCATCCGGGCCGTGTCAAACGAACCGGGACGGGCGTACTGGAATCGATCCGGACTGGGCGTTGGCTCTCCCGCATGAGCATTTCCGTCACGCTCCCTGACGAAGCCACGGCTTGCGATCACCGTCGGACTGGCAGCACGTCGCAGAAGACGAAGCCATCGCGCTCGACAGTCTCACCGACCCGGCAGGCGATCGCAGCGCTGAAGATCGGGCCTGCATATACGAATGTGTGAAACTCGCCGTTCTCTCCGCATGGGTCCACATCGGAGGGAAGATCGGCGAGCAACTGGGCGTCGAATCGACGGCCGGCGAACGCAGGGTCGAGCCGGCGAGGGTCGACGCAAACGAGAATCGCCTCAAACCCAGCCGCAATGAACTCCAACGCCAACTCGCGTGTGTCCCGTCCCCATAACGGAAATAGCGCCGCTTTGCCGACGCGGCTCAGCCGTTCCTCGCGATATGCCCTGATATCGGCCAGGAACAGGTCGCCAAACGCGATGGCGGTCGCCTCTGCCAGTGGTGCTCGTGCCAGCGCCTCCTGCATCCGTAGCTCGTACAGATCGTTGGAACAGATCGCGGGAATCTCGATCTCAACCAGTGGTAAACCAGCCGCCTGTCCCTGCGCGACCAACAACTCGCGCCGTACGCCGTGCATCGACACCCGCCCGTAGTCGACCGTCACGGTCGTCAGGAGTGCAGAAGGTGGTATCCCCTGCTGCGTTTGCAAAGCGTGTAGCGCAAGAGCAGAGTCCTTCCCGCCACTCCACGACAAAGCCAACACGTACCGACCCTACCAACTGCGCGGCGACGACTCCGCGGGCCGTAATTCGTCAGCGGCCTAGTAATCCGATCGCCTACTTCGCGATCGACACGCTCGAAAGCCCCGCTGGCAGCTGTCAGAATACGCCTATGCCACGAGCCGTCAGATTTGACCATTACGGCGGAGTCGACGTCCTCCAGGTGGTGGACGTGCCGCGGCCGGCGCCAGGCGCTGGCGAGGTGCTCGTGCGCGTGAAGGCGGCGGGGATCAATCCGGGCGAGGCGGCGATCCGTGAAGGCTTCATGCATGAGCGCTTCCCGGCGACGTTTCCGTCCGGCGAGGGCAGCGACCTGGCCGGAGTGGTGGAGGAAGTCGGTGCCGGGGTTGACTCATGGAAGGTGGGGGATGAAGTAATCGGCTTCACCAATATGAGGGCCAGCCACGCCGAGTTTGTAGTTGTTCCCGATGCGGATCTGACACGCAAGCCGCCGCACGTATCCTGGGAGGCTGCGGGCGGGTTGTTCGTCGCGGGCACCACCGCCTACGCCGCGGTCCGCGCTGTTGCGCTCACCCCAGCGGATACGGTCGTCGTCTCCGGCGCGGCGGGCGGTGTGGGTTCGCTTGCGGTTCAGCTCGCCGCGCGAACTGGAGCGCGAGTGATCGGACTAGCAAGCGAGCGCAACCATGACTGGCTGATCGGCCGCGGCGTGATTCCGGTGAAGTACGGCGAAGGGGTTGAGCAGCGCATTGTTGAGGCAGCGGGAGGACGGGTCGACGCGTTCGTCGATACGTTCGGCGATGGTTATGTGGAGCTGGCGCTGAAGCTCGGGGTCGCCCCCGATCGGATCGATACGATCATCGATTTCGCTGCGGTAGAGCGTTATGGGGTTCGAGCCGAGGGCAACGCGTCCGGCGCCAGCGCTGCGGTCCTTGCCGAACTCGCCGACCTCATCGAGGCCGGCGAACTTGAGCTGCCGATCGCGCGCACGTATCCGCTTGAGCAGGTTCGTGATGCCTATCGTGAGCTCGAACAACGCCATACCCGCGGCAAGATCGTGCTGGTGCCGTAGCGCCCGTCAGTCGCAGCTGCGAGCGACGGCCGACCGCGAGCGCCGCGGGTCAGCCACCGGCCTGCATCGTCGCGGTCTGCGACCGGGCGCGCAGGACGCTCCGGTACCGTCACGCGCATGGGCACACACTTGATTCTTGGCGGGACGGGCAAGGTGGGTCGGCGCCTCGTCTCCGTACTGGGCGCGAACGGACAGACGGTACGAGTCGCGAGTCGGAGCAGCGGTGACGTACGGTTCGACTGGCGGGATCCCGACACCTACGGCCCGGCCGTCGAAGGTGCCGACACGGTGTTCATAGTCGGCCCCGGATCGGCCAGTGACTGGAGTCGCGCTCGCCACCCAATTCCTCAACGCGGCGAGCTCGAACGCTGTCACCCACGTGGTTCTGCTGTCCGCGCGTGGGGTCGAGTTCCTTCCCGGCGGAGTCGTTGCACGCGCCGAGGAGGCGGTGCGGCAGGGACCGGTTGCTTGGACGATTTTGCGCCCCTCGCACTTCTCCCAGAACTTCACCGAGGCGATGTTCACGCCGGTCGACGGCGAGATCCTTGCGCCTGTCGGTGACGGCGCGGAGCCGTTCATCGATGTGCAGGACATCGCGGAGGTGGCCGCGCGCGTCCTGGTCGACGACAGCCACACTGGTGAGGTGATCGCACTGTCCGGACCAGAGGCGATCACGTTCGCGCGCGCTGCAGAGATTCTCAGCGACGAGACCGGGGTACCGATTCACTACGTGCCCGAGGACCGCGAGGAGCACATCACCCGGCTCCGCGCAGCCGGCACCCCGGAGCTGTACATAACCTGGCGCATGGCGATGCTGGACGGCATCCGTACCGGCGCCGATGCCTATGTGTCCAGCGGGGTTCAGGAGGTGCTCGGGCGCCGCGCGACCGATTTCGAGAGCTGGGCTCATCGCGAGGCTGGCAGCCGTGTAGCGGTCGGAAGAGTTCGCGGTTGCGCGCGCTCGGGTCCAGTGACCGCCTCTGATCCTGCTTGTGTTCAGTCCACTGCGGTTATGTAACCGCGCATATAGCCGAAGTGCGACATCGAATACGGATCGCACGGATAGGTGCACATCCATGCAAAGCGGCCGCTGTGACGGACCACGAGTGTGTAGGTGTGGACTCCGGGTCGAACCACGATGTTGACGCCCGCTGCTGCCGAGGTGATGCTATGCGTGGCAGTATCGGTGTTGTCGATCACCAGCTTGACTGGCTGCCCGACTCGCACCGTGAAGTTCGTGACACTGAACGCATCGTGAAGCTTTCCGCCTGGGCCTGGTTTGATGCCCGGTGAAACCGACAGATCGACGGTCCTGAGCATCGGCGCGTTCCCCGAAAGATGCACGACGTTGACGACCGGCTGCGCTGGCGCCACCTGCGCGCTGCTGATCAGCGCCACATCGATTCCCACCAGGGCAACGACCACCGCGAAGGCCGCGAAGATCGCCAGCGTTATCCGTTGAGCGTTACGACTGGCCCCGGCGTCCTCTGGTTTCTGCTCTTGATGATTGTCAGGGGTTGTTGTCATAGCCACAGCATCCTGTGGCCGGGAGCGGTTTCGAAAGGGCGTCGATTACGTTTGCGGTCTCGG
Source organism: uncultured Actinomycetota bacterium (assembly GCA_963737115.1). Taxonomy (GTDB): domain Bacteria; phylum Actinomycetota; class Thermoleophilia; order Solirubrobacterales; family Solirubrobacteraceae; genus Palsa-465. The sequence continues at coordinate 408,118 of CAVTRM010000008.1, read as the reverse complement.
GCGCTCTGCACTTTTGCTTCGGCATTTCCGCAGGTGTGGGCGGCAAGACCGCTGGGAGTTCCCGACGCGTAGAAGACCGCAAATGTAGCGGGACTCAGTCCCGATGAATCTTGCGTCGTCGCTTCCTAGCGTGGGGCCAAACGACCAGGAGGCCAAGATGTTCAAAGACATAATCGTGGGTGTCGGAGAGCGCGAGTCGCGCGACGACGCGATCATGCTTGCACGCGAACTCGCAGCGCCTGATGCGGTGATCACTCTGGGTCGGGTTTGTCAGAGTCTGCTCGCGTTCGGTGCCGTCCTGACGCTTCAGCGCGAGCGCGAGGAGTATCAGCAAGCCGAGCAAGTGATCAACGAAGTCCGTGACGCTAGCGGGATCCAGTCGGTGGCCGTATGGCCAGCGATGTCCCCGGGGCGAGGACTTCATGAACTCGTCGAGCAGGCCGGCGCGGACCTGTTGGTGATTGGCTCGACGCATCGCGGGCTGCTTGACCGCGTGTCGATGGGAAGTGACACGCGCGACGCGATCAACGGCCTGCCATGCGCCGTTGCGGTCGCGCCGACAGCCTACGCGGCATCCGAGCCGGCGATTCACAAGGTTGGCGTCGCGTACGACGAGAGTCCGGAGGCTGAAGACGCGCTCGCGGTCGCGCGAGACATCGCCGCTGCGCACGACGCCCAGGTCGCCGTGATGGAGGTTGCGCGCGTTCCCGCCTACGGGTACTCAATGCTCGGAGCTCCTTATGCAGTGGTCAAACAGGAGATACGCAAGGAGGCTCAGGAACGGCTCGCGCGACTCGAAGGAGTCGAAAAGCATGTAGTGATCGGCGACACCGCCGACGAGTTGGCCGAGTTCAGTGCGACGGTAGATCTGCTGGTAGTGGGCTCTCGCGGCTATGGGCCGCTGGGAAGAGTGGTGCATTCGAGCGCGACCATGGAACTCGCACGGAAGGCACGTTGTCCGTTGCTGATCCTGCCACGCGGCAACGAAGTGAGCAATGAGTCTGACGACGCCGAGGCGAGCGCCGCGGCGGTCAGCTGATCACGTGGAGCGGGAAGTGCGTCGCAAGGCCACTTCCCGCTCTCGCCTCAGCCCTCTGCCTGTGTCCCGGACACGGGTCCCTGAAAGCTTCGTCGATCGGATCGCCCCGTAAACCGGAGAGGGTCTACGTCAAGTGATGGGCAGCGGGTCGCACACGTTGACGGCTGGCGGCGTACCGTGAAGGTCTGATGACCACGTTTTCTGACCTCGCGCTCCGCAAGGAACTACTGCAATCGCTGACGGATCTCGGGTATGAAGAGCCCACCCCGATCCAGGCTGAGGCGATCCCGCCGCTCCTGCTCGGCACTGATCTGCTGGGGCAAGCCGCAACCGGCACCGGCAAGACCGCGGCGTTCGCGCTACCGCTGCTCCAGCGCATCAAGCTTGGCGGATCACGTCCGCGTGCGCTCGTGCTCGTACCCACGCGTGAACTGGCGAGCCAGGTATCCGAGGCGATCCACAAGTACGGACGTCATCTCGGCGCCCGTGTCCTACCGGTCTACGGCGGCGCCCCGATCGTGCGCCAGATGAAGTCGCTGGATCGCGGTGTCGACGTCGTCGTAGCCACCCCGGGGCGGGCGATCGACCATCTCACACGCCGGACACTCGACCTCCGCGATCTTGAGGTCGTCGTTCTCGACGAGGCCGATGAGATGCTCGACATGGGCTTTGCCGAGGACATCGAGACGATTCTCGACCAGACGCCTTCGACGCGACAGACGGTCCTGTTCAGCGCGACGATGCCGCCGCGCCTGAGGCATATGGTCAGCCAGCACCTGACCGACCCGACGACGATCAGCGTCGGTCTCGGCCAAGCCGCGACCGGTGAGCCGCCGAAAATCCGGCAGACCGCGTACGTCGTCAACCGCGCCCATAAGTCCGCTGCGCTGGGTCGCATCCTTGATGTCGAGCAGCCCGGGCAGGCCATCGTCTTCTGTCGTACGCGTGCGGATGTCGACCAGCTCACCGAGACGCTCAACGGTCGCGGCTACCGGGCCGAGGCGCTGCACGGCGGGCTCAGCCAGGAGCAGCGCACGCGGGTACTGGACCGGCTCAGAGCGGAGACTGCGGATCTGCTCATCGCGACGGACGTAGCTGCTCGTGGCCTCGATATCGAGACGCTCACGCACGTCGTCAACTTCGATGTGCCATCGGCACCCGAGTCCTACGTCCACCGCATCGGGCGAGTCGGTCGTGCTGGCCGTGAGGGGACCGCCATAACGCTTGCCCAGCCGCGCGAGCACCGCATGCTGAAGACGATTGAGCGGCTCACCAAGCAACCGATCGAGATTGAGATGGTCCCGACCGTCGCTGATTTGAAGGCTCGCCGGCTGGAGCTCACCCGCGCCGCGCTCCACGAGTCACTGCTGGAGGACGAGCTCGAACCGTTCCGGGTCGTATTCGACACGCTCTCCGACGAGTTCGATCCGCTGAACATCGCGCTGGCGGCGATCAAACTCGCCCACGAAGCGACCTCCGTTGGCGGCGACGAGGACGACGAGCCCGAAATCCCGCAGATGACCTTGCAGGGCAACAAGAAGGACAAGGGTGCTCGTTCCGCCCGGCGCCAGGGCGGAGCCGACACGTCGCGGGTCTTTATCGGCCTGGGTCGCGCCGCACACGTTCGTCCACAGGATCTCGTGGGCGCGATCGCGGGCGAGACAAGCCTGAGAGGCCGGGAGATCGGCGCGATTGAGATCTCCGACCGCTTCAGCCTCGTGGAAGTTCCCGCTGACCGCGTAGACGAGGTCATCAAAGGACTCAGAAGGACCAAGCTCAAGGGACGGAAGGCCACAGTCCGCCGCGAGAAGTTCTAGCGGCGCTGAAGTGGGGCAAAGCCGGTCCGCTACCCTTGGCAGGGTCAGACAGCGATGGCAAACCGAGGGCGAGACCTTCGTCTGAACGTCCCCTTCCCGCGAGAGCCGCCTGATCTTCTGATGGCCGAGAGTCCACCCCAGGGTGGGCTTTCCGCGTTAAACGATCAGGGCAGGACGTCGTTCAGGGTCGCCGTGAAGCGTTCGCCCGATTGCTCGAGCTCGCCCTCGATGTGCAGGCGCGCTGGGCCATCGTCGGTCCATAGGTCAAGGAAATAGGCCCAGCCGGGGCTGTCCGCATCATCCGACTTTGAGATCGCTTCAACCACGTAGCGGTCGCGCGTGGGCAGTACCAGCGCTTCTGGGCAATCATCCTCGATACGGCGGCGCAGATCCTCGACCGTGAGCCGATCGCCCGACGCGGCGACGAGATCCTCGTATTCGCCGTCAACGAGGAGTCCGACAACGTGCTCTAGCACTTCATACATCGGCTCGGGCATCGACTCGAGTGTTTCGCCGATCTCAAGGGATCCACCGATGGCGAGGCCCGGGGTCAGGCCGAGGCGGCTGTAGAAGTAATCCTCACATGCTTCGCGCGCTTGGCGACGGATGCCCTTGGGCAGTCCAGCGGCACCGAGCGCGACGCCTGCCGCGTCGATCGCCTCCGCGAGCGTTTCTTGGCGGCGCGTCAGCTGCGCGGTGACCGCGCGACCATGCTCGGTGCTTCGATCAAGCGATGAGCCGTCCAGCAACATCGACGGAGCCTCGTGGCGGCTGTAACCGGGGCAGCTGCGCGCCACTGAGTGGGGGACGATCAGATGGTCTCCCATTACGCCCGCAGGAAGGGTCGGTTACCGAGCGGGATCTGGATCGGGGGGCGGGCGGATCTCGTGTGTAGTGCTGCCATGACAACCATCGTAGGAGGGCAGAGCTCGGCCAGTCGGGGTTGTTGCACCGTGTTTCGACGAGGGATGACACTCGCGGCGGACGCACAACATGGCCTAGGAGGCGTTGCGGTGCTAGCAGGAAACCCCGCACGTGGGGCACGCACAACCACGGATGAATGCCCGGCGTTGTCGTTTTAGGTTGACGGCATCGATTGTTCCTACCCCTGGAGGGGAACATGCCGTCGTTTCACCTAAGACATGCGCAGAGGGGCGTCGAGCGCGGTACAGCGTCGACTGACCCCTCTGGTAATGCCAAGTCGGGTAGTCGCTTCATGGGTGCCAGCGGGATCGCACTGATCAGCTTGACCGCGGTGCTCACGGTTCGAGGATTTCCGGCTGTCGCCGAATATGGCTGGTCAAGCATCGCCTACTACCTGTTGGGTGCTGTCCTGTTCCTGGTCCCGCTGGCATTGATCGCCGCTGAATTGTCGGCCGCGTTTCCCAAGGCCGGAGGGCTCTACGCCTGGGTCAAGGAAGGATTCCAGGAACGCTCTGGTGTCATGGCCATCTGGTTCGAGTGGATTGAGGATCAGGTGTGGTTCCCGACGGTGTTGTCGTTCGTCGCCGCGGCCGCCGCATACGTGATCGATCCCAGTCTGGCCAATCACAAGGTATATCTCGTGGTGGTCATGCTCGGGGTGTTCTGGGCGCTGACGCTCGCGAACTTCTTCGGCCTGCGGTGGACGCTTCGGCTCAATAACCCCGGGGTGGTCATCGGTACCCTGATTCCGGCGGCGGTGCTGGTCGGAATCGCGATCTACTGGCTCGTCGCCGGCAAGCACAACGCAATCCCGTTCCATCCCTCCAAGCTCGCACCGAGTTTCGCGCACCTCAGCAATCTGGTGTTTTTCGTTGGCGTGGTGCTCGGCTACGCGGGCATCGAGCTAGCTGGCTTCCACGCAAAGGAAACCCGCAATCCCAAGCGCGACTTCCCGCGGGCGCTGTTGATGGCAACGGCCCTGATCGTCGGGATTTCCGTGGTCGCCACGCTCGCTATTTCATTCGTGGTGCCAGTAAGTCAGCTGAGCCTGGTTGCAGGTATCCCACAGACCTTTGCGATTGCGTTCAAATCGCTTGGGATCGGCGTGTGGGCAACAAAGCTGATGGCCGTGCTGGTCACACTCGGAACGCTCGCCTTGATCAGCACCTGGCTGCTTGGCCCGTCCAAGGGCCTCTACGCGGTCGAGACCACCGGTGAACTTCCGCCGGGTCTGCACCGAGTCAACAAGCGCCACGTTCCCGTCTCGTTGCTCGTGTTCCAGGGCGTGATGACCTCCGTGTTCGCCTGCCTGTTCCTGTTTGTCCCAAGTATCAATTCCAGCTACTGGATGCTCACCGCGCTGACCACACAGATCCTCGTGATGATGTACGCGATGATCATGGCCTCGGCACTGCGCCTGCGCTATACGAAGCCCGACATCGAGCGTCCCTACAGGGTCCCTGGCGGGATGGTGGGTATGTGGATCACAGCCGGTCTGGGAATCTTTGGCTGTGCCTTCTCGTTCGTGATCGGCTTCGTTCCGCCCACCGGTGTGAGCCACTGGCCGACGCCGATCTACATCGGTGCGATGGTCGCCGCGATCGTGATCTGCTCAGCGCCGCCGTTCATTACTCATCGTCTGCGCAAGCCGAGCTGGGTCGAAACGCATCCGGATCCGGTGTTGCTGGACGTTGAAGAGGTGGCCGAAACCGCTCAAAAGCTGGGCGTCGACCTCGCGCCGAACGGTGCGTCTGTAACCGTACCCTCGCACGCAGCTTCGGACGAAAGTGCGGACACCGGAGAATCTCGCGGTATCGGGACAACCGGCCCGACCAACGGGTCCGAGGGCATCGAGGGCTGTGATCAAGCTCGCTCGAACGGGTCTGCAATCGAGCCCGTCCACACCCGGGGCGAAAACTGAGGTCGAACTGCGTGGATCCCGCACCGGTGCTTTTCAACCCATCCACACAGGATCATGTTCGGACCGTGAGGTGCACGGCTGACGACATGCGGGTTCCGATCTTCGAGGCTGGCCGGGCCGCCGCACGTACGTTCCGAGTTCATGGGATCAGCACACCGGCCCCATTGAAAGCACCTGCCCGCAGGTCAGCCAATGCTTCGTTGGCCTGCTCCAGCGGATAGGTGGTCACCTGTGTGCGGACTGGGACCTGCGGTGCGAGCGCTAGGAAGTCGTTCCCGTCTTGGCGCGTCAGGTTGGCGACAGATTGGATCCTGCGCTCGCCCCACAGCTCGTTATACGGGAAGCTTGGGATGTCGCTCATGTGGATACCTCCGCACACCAGCCGGCCTCCCGGCCGCAGGGCCTGCAACGCCCGCGGGACCAACGCTCCGTCCGGGGCGAAAATGATGGCAGCGTCCAGCGGTGATGGCGGCATCACGTCGGATGCGCCAGCCCAAGCCGCCCCCAGCTTGCGGGCGAACTCCTGGGACTTGTCGTCGCCTGGACGCGTGAACGCGTATACCTCACGGTCCTGCCAGCGCGCGACCTGGATGAGAATGTGGGCGGCCGCGCCAAACCCGTAGAGACCGACTGAGCGGGCCTCGCCGCAAAACCGCAGTGAGCGAAACCCGATCAGACCGGCGCAGAGCAGCGGCGCGGCCTGTTCAGCGGGGTAGCTCAGCGGTAGCGGAAAGCAGAAGCGCTCGTCGGCAACCATGTACTCGGCCATCCCGCCGTCGAGGTCGCAGCCGGTGAACCGCGCGCTGCTACAGAGATTTTCGTGCCCGCTCAGACATTGTGCGCAGTGACCGCAGGTCCATCCCACCCAGGGAACTCCCACACGTCGATCGGTGCCGACGACGATCCCGACTACCTGGTGACCGAGTACACGTGGCGTGCTGTTCACCTGCACTTCACCGTCGATCAGATGCAGGTCCGTACGACAGATCCCGCACGCCAGTACCCGCAGCAGAAGCTGTCCGGCCGCGGGCCGCGGAACCGCGCGCTGTTCGAGCCGTAGCTGCTGCCCAACACCATCGAACACCATCGCTCGCATATTCCTGGGGGTCTCCAATCGCATCCTTACCCGCGCGGCTCGAGAGTCATGCTGCAGACTGCGCCGGATTCAGCCTCCCGCGCACCGCCGACTGGACTGACATCATCCGCCATAAGCGCCTGCGATGTCCAGCGCCGAGACAATTCCAATCGTATGGCCTGTCACCGGATCGATCACGAGCAAGTGCGTCAGTCCGTGCTCGGTCATGATCTGCGCAGCCTCATCCAACGACGCTGACGCGGCGATCGGCACGATCGCGTCCGCAGAGGCCACCTCACCGGCGGTTGGCTCCGCGTTGGCAGCAGCAGCCGCGAGCACGTCGGCGACAGATATCAGGCCCCACGGTCGCCGCGCGTGATCTGGATCTGCCACTGCGACCGCGTGGACCTGCTGCTCTGCCATCAAGCGAGCCACGACTCTCAAGGACGTGTCTGGATCGGTCATGAGAAGCCCGGTGTTCATCACATCACGAACTTGCACGCCGGAAAGGCGGCCTTCTGAAATCGTCATGTCATCTCCTGTCGGTGGAATCCTGAAACTAGGGTCCAGATGGCTGCTCGACATCGGTCCCGACCCCGAAGACCGTAGGTAGTTAGCCGCACAATTCGTCGTCGGTCGGAAAGCTCGTGGTCCGCGTGAAACAGTCCCGGTGCTGCAGCTGACAGCCGGGCCGTGCTAACAGCTCCGGATAGGCGGCGATCGAGCCGAGTACGACTTCGTGCGCAAGCACGAATGCTGTCGGCTCGTAGACGCCCACGATCTCACCGCACGTGATGCAAATGCGTTGACGGGCTACGTCCGATGATGGTTCTCGCGTCACACACGCACTTTGGCGTCTGCAGCATGCTCTGTATCCGGGATAAACCTGCAGCGTTGCGCGATTTGCCCTCAGGCCGCGCGCGTCGCAAACGGTCGTCGGTCAGGGCCGGGAATCGCTGCTAACAAGGCCGTGCTCAAGGGCGTAGCGGACCAGCGAGGCGCGGTCGCTCAAGCTCAGCTTCTGCTGAATATGCGCGCGGTGCGTCTCAACCGTTCGCACGGAGATGTAGAGCTTCTCTGCGATCTGCGCACTCGTGTAACCGAGAGCCAACAGCCGCAACACCTCAGCCTCTCGTTCGGAGAGTCCGCCTGGAGGGCCACTGGGGGTGGCCGCGACCTTTGCGCCGAGTCTTGGGTTCAGGAAGGATTCGCCGCGTGAGGCAGCGACGACGGCGGTCACGAGTTCGGTGTCGGCCGCCTCCTTGAGTACGTAGCCCAGCACCCCCGCGCTGAGAGCCTCGCGCGCATACGCTGGCTCGTCCTGCATCGTGAGCACGACGATCTGCGTGGCGGGAAAACTGGCGCGCAGCTGCGGTATCGCGTCAAGCGTCGATTCGCCCGGCATGTTCAGGTCAATCACCAACACGTCAGGGTGATGCCCCAGCACATAGCGTCGGGCCGTGTCCACGTCCGCGGCCTCGGCGACTACCTTCAAGCCTGCCTCGGCGTCGAGCAACTGCTTGAGGCCACGACGCACGATCGGGTGGTCGTCAGCGATCACGATGTGGATCGCTGACGACTCGTCGTGCCGGCTTGCCGGGTCTGGTGCGGTCACCATGACGTGCGCGGCTCATAGCGCTGTGATGGGGGCATGACTGACTTGCCGGTTCGCGAACCGATGACGGACATTGAGCAATCCTCCGATCTTGTTGCAACGCAAACTACGGTCATCCCGGACGCTGACCATCGGTGGGATGCCGTTGCGTGATTGCGGAAAATCACGGATAAGTAGCTGAGCTGCCATGAGCCGTAGATTCTGCACACAACTCGTAATAATCTGCAGCTGTGCAACCCGAGGCCGGGAGTGCGCCGATGCGCTCTGACAACGAAACCTTGCGGCGCCTGCTTGCGGTCGGGCGCAAGCTGGTGGGTGAGTTGGATCCCGATGTTGTCCTGCGCCAGATCCTGGAGGAGGCGCGGAACCTCACCGGCGCCCGCTACGCGGCGCTCGGCGTTCTCACCGAGGACCGCACCGAGATAGAACGCTTCATCACACTCGGCATCGACGCCGAAACGCACCGTCGTATCGGAGATCTGCCACGCGGCCGCGGAGTGCTGGGTGTACTGATTGACGATCCCCGGCCACTACGACTGAAATCAGTGGGGGAACACCCGCTTAGCTTCGGCTTTCCGATGGAACATCCAGCGATGAACACGTTTCTTGGTGTCCCGATCGTGATTCGAAGTCAGGCCTGGGGCAACCTCTATCTGACCGAAAAGCAGAACGGCGACGAGTTCACCGACGCCGATGAGGACGCAGTGTTGGTGCTCGCTCAGTTCGCCGCGACCGCAATTGAAAATGCGCGTCTGTACCAACGCGCTGAGCGGGGTCGTCGGGAGTTACAACAGGCCGTGCGCGGACTCGATGCCGCTCGCAATATCGCCGACGCGATTGGTGCAGAACCCGACCTGGATCGAGTTCTTGAGCTGATCGTCAAACGCGGCCGCGCGCTGGTTGACGCGGTTACCGTCCTGATCCTTCTGCGTGACGGTGATGAGCTCGTGGTCGCCGCCGGAGCTGGCGGAGGTACACGTCAGCTGGGTCGGCGGCTTCCGATCTCAGGTTCGACATCTGGTCGTGTGCTCGACAGCGGGAGGCCCGCGCGGGTCGCCGATGTGCCCACCGAACTGCCGATTGCGCACCAAGTGCTTGATCTTGAAGGCACGAAGACCGCGCTGATCGTGCCGATCACTCATCGTGGCGTCGGGCTCGGTGTGTTGATGGCCTTCGACCGAGGTTCGGAGCGGGACAGATTCACAACCGCAGATGAGGATCTGATGCGCACCTTCGCGGCATCGGCGGGCAACGCGGTTGCGATGTCGCGTAGCGTGGAGGCCGGCCGTCTACGCAGCACGATCGCCGCTGCCGAAGACGAACGCCGCCGCTGGGCGCGGGAGCTTCACGATCAGACGTTGCAGTCGCTTGGCGGGTTGCGAGTGTTGCTCTCGTCCGCCAGCAATGACGAGAACTTGGGTCGCGTTCGCGATGCCATGCAACACGCGATCGAAGGCATAGACCAGGAGATTGCGAGCCTGAGGGCGATCATCTCTGATCTACGCCCGGCCCTGCTTGACGATCTTGGCCTGCGCACCGCGCTCGAGGCGTTGATCGCCAAGTGTCGCGAGAGCGGCCTGGCGGTCAGAGCCGAGCTGCTCCTGCCGACGACCGCTGCGGTTACCGAAACAATTTCAGCAGAGCTCGAGACGTCGGTCTACCGTCTGGTTCAGGAGGCCCTGAGCAACGTTGTCAAGCACGCGCACGCTGAGTCCGTGACGGTCAGGGTGGAGCTCGTCGACGGAACTGTGGAGATCGACGTCGTGGATGACGGGACCGGATTTGACCAGGAACTGCCGACCACCGGGTTCGGTCTAACGGGGATGCGCGAGCGCGTTTTCCTGGTCGGCGGCACGCTGGAGCTCTCCAGCGGCGAGCGCGGGACCAGGCTAGCTATCCGGATTCCGGCCGAGGTCGAGCGGGGATTTGCCAATCTCGGAATTCAGCAAGCCGCGTCCTAGCGCGTACTGAACCAGCTCGGCTCTGGAGCGCAGCTGGAGCTTCTCATGCAACCTTGCGCGGTGGGTCTCTACGGTTCGTGTGGAGACGTGGAGTTGCTTCGCGATCTCCGTACTCGTGTACCCGAGCGCCGCCAGGCGCAGTACCTCGAGTTCACGTGCAGTTAACCCGTCCTCTCCCATCAGTTGATCGAGTTGCTCGAGCTTCGCCGCGACTTTGGCGCTGACGAACGTTTCGCCTGCATGCACGTAGCGGATCGCGTCCGCGAGGTCGCTGGCCGCATGCTCCTTCAGCACGTATCCAGCGGCGCCCGCGGCCAAGAGCTGGCGCGCGAACACTGCGTTGTCCTCCATGGTAAGTATCAGCAAAGCCGTGTCGGGGAATCGCGCCCGCAATTGGCGAACCAGGGCAACCGTCGACGAATTCGCGACGTGCAGATCCAACACCAGCACATCTGGGCGGTGAACCTCCGTGTGTTCGTGTACACGAGCAACATCGGCGAAATCCGCCACCACTTCAACGTCTGGTTCAGCGTCGAGCATCCGCTGCATGCTGCGACGGAACGTCGTGTGGTCGTCAGCGAGTACCACCCGGATTGTTTGGGTCGCAGCGTCAGTCGCGTCGGGTGGCGGCGGGGCCAAGTGCAAGTGTGGTCGCGTCCGGTTCATCGTCTCAACCCTCTGATCGGTCGTACCCGCGGCGCGCGCCTCACGGTGACGATTGCTCGGTCGGGTTCGGGGTCGTCCGCAATCCGACGGATCCCGGCGTCGCCGCCGTCCCGTTGGCTCCGACGGGATGGGCCGTTGGAAGGCTGCGTGCTCCCTTTGTCAGGATCACCAGCGGGCAGCGGCAGGTCCGCACTAGATATCTGCTGGTGCTGGTATGCACCAGCAGGCCCACCGGTCCGTAGTCACGCGATCCGACGATCAACAGGTCAACTCCGTCGCTGTAGCGGGCCAGTTCTTCTCCAACCTGACCGAATGCCGTGTGGGCATCGACATCGCCGAGCTGCTCGACGTCCTTCAGTGCGTCCGCGAGCAGTCGGTCGATGACGCCCTCTTCCGCGAACGTGGCGCCTGCGAGATACGCACAGGTCGGAAAGTTGACCACCTCGATTGCGGAGAGATGCGCATCCAGCTCGGCTGCCAAGGATCGTGCGACTTGAACTGCATGCTTGCTCTCCTCCGAGCCGTTGTATCCGACACCGACGGACTTGATCTTGCGCCCGTGCTCGGCGTAGCCGGCTGGCGCGATCGCGACCGCACACGGAGCGCACTCAAGTGCCTCACGGGTCCCATCGCCAATCAGGACCCGGCCGATGATCCCGTGACGAGTCGAGCCGACTACCAGCAGATCCACATGCTCGCGCGCAGCCAGCTCGTGAAGTCCTCCGCCGATGCTCAGCGCGGTGATCGTTCGGACCTCGAGGTCGTCCGCGTCTCCGGATAGGTCCGTAGTGGTTGAACGCTCGTTCTCGTCATCGTCCCAGTCCAAGCTCGGGGCAGCGATCAGCTTCGCCCCATACAGGACGTGCACGATTGCCTTGACCAGTTCGCCATCGGGCGCGACCAGCTGTCGCGCCAACGCCATCGCGTCACGCCCGCCCGGCCCGCCGTCAAAACCCACCATCACCTTCCTGAACATCTGCCTCATCTCACTTTTGGTCGTGCCTGCCGCTACGGGCAACCTACGGGCGCGCATGGGGTGTGACGTCGGGGGGCGGATGCGCTCGCGCTGCGGGGTTCTACGGATTAGATCGTGGGCGGTGTACCGATGGTCGGGTCGACATCTGTGTCGACGATTGACGCATGTCCACTGGTTCCATTCAGCCGCCATCACCGCGCCCGGGCTCACAGCCGCCGAGCTTGAACGGGCCGCCCAACACTCTCCCCGCGGTAACCGCCTCCGAGCCCGTTCTGCCAGCGGCAACCGCCTCCGAGGCATCTCTGTCCGCAGCGACCGCAGCCGAGGCCTCAATCGACACGAATGACGCCGAGCACCGGCTCGGGCTGACTTCAGCGACGGCGCTGGTTGTCGGCAGTATCGTCGGGGTCGGAATCTTCAATCTGCCTTCGGCGCTAGCGCCTTTCGGTCCGATCAGCATTGTCGCGATGGGGCTCACCACCGTGGGTGCCTTGGCACTGGCGTGGCTATTCGCCTCGCTCTCCAAGCGGATGCCGGAGGCGCACGGCGGACCGTATGCATACGCGCGCGCAGCGTTCGGGTACGGCGTCGGGTTCGCGAACGCGTGGTCCTACTGGATAACCGCGTGGGCCGGCAACGCAGCAATCGCCGTCGGCTGGGTCCTGTACGTGGAGGTGTTCATCAATCAAGGCCAGGCCAAGCTCTGGTCGATCGTCCTGGTGCTCGCGGGGTTGTGGATACCCGCGGCGATCAACCTCACTGGGCTAAAGAACATGGGCGCCTTCCAGGTCGTCACGACCGCGCTGAAGTTCATCGCGCTGGCGTTCATGTCAGTCGTCGGTCTGTTCTTTATCAAGAGCGGCAATCTGACCCCGTTCAACCTCAGCGGCAGCAGCGCTGTGAGCGCCATCGGCAGCGGTATGGCGATCGCGCTGTTCAGCTATCTCGGACTCGAGACCGCGGCGGTGGCGACCGCCAAGGTACGTAAGCCGGATCGCAACGTTCCACTTTCGACGATGCTCGGGACTGCGGCGACAGCGGTGGTCTACATGCTGTCGCTGATCGCGGTGTTCGGGATCGTTGCGAACCCCGAGCTACAGAAATCCACCGCGCCGTTCTCGACTGCGATCAATAGCATGCTCGGCGGCACCGCGTGGGGCAACGTGATGGCGATCGTCGTGATCATCTCGGGGATCGGCGCACTCAACGGCTGGACCATGATCGTCGCCGAGATGCCTCGCGCGGCTGCTCAAGATGGTGTGTTTCCAGAGCGATTCCAGAAACTCAACAAGCGCGGGGTTCCAGCCTTCGGAATCATCGCCTCGACCGCGCTCGCATCGCTCGCGATCGTGATCAACTACCTGGGCTCCAGCGGAGTCACGGTATTCACGACACTGGTCCTGATGACCGGCATCACGGCCGCGATCCCATACGCGTTCTCCGCCATGGCGCAGATCAAGTGGCGCCTGGCGGATGGCAAGTCGACATCAACCGCACGGCTGGTGCGGGATCTGATCGTCGCAGTCCTCGCACTGGTCTTCTCGTTGTTGTTCATCTGGTACTCGCGGAACACCGGCCACAGCACACTCGTCTACTGGGCACCGTTCCTGCTGACCGCAGTCGCGATGTTGCTGGGAATCCCGGTCTACCGCTCGCAGCAACACCGCCGTCAGGAGAACAACAATGACGGCTCCGGCGTCGCCAGCCTGGCAGCGGACGCGTAATGACTGCTCGCGAACCCACAAACCGCGCTGTGGTCGCGCTCGGTGGCAACGCGCTACTGCGACGCGGTGAGCCGCCGGAGGCCGATGCACAGTTGCGCGCGGCCCGCCTGGCCGCGCACCGTCTGGCCCAGGGAGCGCGCGAGTACCGCCTCATCGTCACCCACGGAAACGGTCCGCAGATCGGGCTGCTCGCGCTGATGAGCGAAGCCTACGGCGGGGCTCGTCCGTATCCATTGGATGTGCTCGGCTCAGAGTCTGAGGGGCAGATCGGGTACGTGCTCGAGCTGGAACTCGATAACGCGCTGCGCGACCGTCACACCGCGACCCTGCTGACGCGGGTTGTGGTCGACCGCGAGGATCCGGCGTTCGAGCAACCGACCAAGTTCATCGGCCCCATTTACCGCGAATCCCAGGCCCGAGCTCTGTCCGCCGAACACGGATGGTCGATACGCCCTGACGGGAATGGATGGCGTCGAGTCGTGCCATCACCCGAGCCACAGCAGATCGTGCAGCTTGAAGCGATCCGCGAACTCGAATCCGCGGGCTTTCTCGTGGTTTGCGCCGGCGGCGGCGGGATCCCCGTGGTGATCGGACTCGACGGACGCCAACACGGCGTCGAAGCCGTGATCGACAAGGACCTTTCCGCCGCGCTGCTCGCATCCGAACTCAGCGTCGACACTCTGGTCCTGGCCACCGATGTCGATGCGGTCTATCGCAATTTCGGATCTCCCCTGCAACGCGCCATCAGCCACGCGACTCCAGCCGGGCTGCGCCGGCTGACGTTCCCGCCCGGCTCGATGGGAGCGAAGGTTGCCGCGGTGTGCGGCTTCGTGGAACGGACTGGCGGCCGCGCAGCGATCGGAAGCCTCGACCAGGTCGACCAGCTACTTCGCGGGGATGCCGGGACACAGATCACCGCCGACGGGCAAGACATCAAATACCGCGAAAGGAACCACAGTCATGAGTGGGACACTGCAACAGCCGGCGCTGGGCGTTGAGTCGGAGGTGGGACGCCTGCGACGCGTGCTGGTTCACCGTCCCGGGCTGGCCCACATGCGCCTGACCCCGTCGAACGCTGAGGAGCTTTTGTTTGACGACGTGATCTGGGTCAAGCGCGCAAAGGAGGAACACGACGCGTTCGTCTCCCTGATGCGTGATCGCGGCGTCGAAGTCCTGTACACGGAGGAGCTGTTCGCCGCGGTACTCGAGCGCACCGAGGCGCGGGAGTGGGTATTGGACCATGTGCTTGACGAGCGTCATATCGGTGTGTACCTGGCGCAGGCCGCGCGTGAGTGGGGGACCGGGATCGACGCACGGCAGCTGGCGGAACGCCTGATCGGCGGCATCACAAAGCACGAGCTCGGCGTTGGCGCGGGCCTCACTTATGACTCGGCCGACGCGTCGGACCTGTTGCTCCCACCGCTGCCCAACTTTCTGTTCCAACGCGACCCTTCGTCGTGGATCTACGGTGGCGTCACGCTCAACCCTATGACCAAACCGGCGCGCAGACCCGAAACGGTGCTGATGGAGGCCGTCTACCGCTGGCACCCGATTTTCGCAGCTGCGGGTGGGGTGAAGGTCTGGCACGGCGGCGTCGAGCAAGACTGGGGACGCGCCACCGTGGAGGGCGGCGACGTCATGTCTATCGGCAACGGCGTCGCGATGATCGGCATGGGGGAGCGGACGGCTCCGCAGTCGGTCACGATGATCGCCCGCGAGCTTTTCAGAGCAGGGGCCGCGCGTCAGGTGCTCGCGGTGATGCTCCCGCGGGCACGCCACTACATGCACCTGGACACGGTGATGACGATGGTCGACCGGGACGCGCTGACGCTCTACCCACCGGTCCTCGATGGCGCCCGCGTGTGGTCGCTGCGGCCCGGCGAGGACGCGTCTCTGCCACTTGTTGAGCGTCTCGAGGGCGGGGTGGTCCGTGCGCTGGAGCAGTCGCTTGGGCTCGAAAAGATGCGGGTTATCGCCACTGGTGGCGACGCGCTTGAGAGCGAACGCGAACAGTGGGACGACGGCAACAATCTGCTCGCCCTCGAACCCGGCGTGGTCGTCGCCTATGACCGCAACGTCGACACCAATACGCGGCTGCGCAAGGCGGGCATCGAAGTCATCACCGTGTCCGGCTCCGAACTCGGACGCGGTCGCGGCGGATCGCACTGTATGACCTGTCCGATTCAGCGCGACCCCGCTTGAGGATCCGACGATGTTCAATCTCCACGGCCGCAGCTTTCTGAAGGAGATCGATTTCAGTGCCCGCGAGCTCGAATATCTGCTCGAGCTGGCCCAGACGCTGAAGGCGGCCAAGTGCGCAGGGACCGAGATCCCGCGTCTGGGCGGCAAGAACGTCGCTCTGATCTTTGAGAAGACTTCAACCCGCACCCGTTCAGCGTTTGAGGTAGCGGTCTACGACCAAGGTGCACACGTGACCTATCTGGACCCGTCGGGCTCGCAACTCGGCCACAAGGAGTCAATCGCCGACACCGCCCGGGTACTCGGGCGGATGTATGACGCGATCGAGTTCCGCGGCTCGGCTCAGGATGACGTCGAGACGCTCGCCGCAAACGCGGGCGTACCGGTGTACAACGGGCTCACCGATCAGTGGCACCCGACTCAAATGCTCGCCGACTTTTTGACGATGCACGAGTCCAGCCACCTGCCGTATGACCGGATCACTTACACGTACATGGGGGACTGCCGCGACAACGTCGCCCGTTCATTGCTGGTGACTGGCGCGATCCTGGGGGCAAACGTACGAATCTGCGGGCCCCGCGAGCTGTGGCCGCCAGCGGATGTCCGCGAGCTCGCGTCGGAACGTGCACACGCGTCTGGCGCGCAGCTGACGGTGACCGATGATGTGGCAGCGGCCCTGCACGGGACCGATTTCATCTACACCGACGTGTGGGTGTCGATGGGCGAGGACAAGAGCGCGTGGGATCAGCGCATCGCTCTGCTGAAGCCCTACCAGGTGAATCAAGCGGCCCTCGCACTCAGTGGTAACCCTCGCGTGAAGTTTCTGCACTGCCTCCCCGCCTTTCACGATCTCAACACGGTCGACGGGCAAGCGATCATGGAGCAAACCGGGATGATCGACGGCATCGAGGTGACAGACGAGGTCTTCCGGTCACCCGCAAGCATTGTTTTCGACCAGGCCGAGAATCGCTTACACACGATCAAGGCGGTGCTGGTCGCAACGCTCGCCTAGAGCCCTCTAAAGGCCACCGGCGGTAGCCACGGCCACGCCGGGCGTTGTCCGACGGTTCAGCCAGGAACATATATGAGTACCGAACCGACCACAATCCAGAGGGGCTCGATCCCGACAGCGAATCAGAGCGCAACCGACGGGCCCACTGCGGCAATCAAGACCACGGCGCTCGGTAAACGCTACGGGAGCACGGTCGCTCTTGACGGGCTGAGCATTGAGGTCCCACGAGGGGAGATCTACGGCTTTCTCGGTCCCAACGGAGCGGGGAAGACAACCACGATTAGATTGTTACTCGGGTTGCATTGGCCTACAGCCGGGAATGCCGCGCTATTCGGGATTGACGCGACACGCGATCCGGTGCGCGCGCACACGCGTGTTGCTTTCGTTGCCGGCGAACCGGCGCTGTGGCCCGCGCTGACAGTAGCCGAGACGCTCGAGCTGCTCGGCAATTTACATCGCCGCGTCGACCGCCGCTACCGCGACGAACTGATCACGCGCTTCAACCTCGACCCGTCAAAACGGGTACGGGCCCTTTCTAAGGGCAACCGCCAAAAGGTCGAACTGATCGCCGCGCTCGCGACCCGTGCTGAACTGCTGCTCCTGGATGAGCCCACCAGCGGCCTTGACCCGTTGATGGCGCTCGCATTCCGCGAATCGATCACAGAAGCCCGTGAGCGCGGGCAGACGGTGTTTCTCTCAAGCCACATCCTCAGTGAGGTTGAGGCACTGTGCGATCGCGTCGGAATCCTGCGCGAGGGGCGTTTGATCGATCAGGGCACGCTTAGCGAGCTCCGGCACCTCAGCGCACAAACCGTCGAAGCGCGATTTGCCGGGCCGGTACCCGCTATGCCTGACCTGGCCGGAGTGACCGCTCACCAGACGGACGATCACACGCTGCACCTCGAGGTCGCTCGTGCAGATGGCGCCATGAACGCCCTGTTGAGGTTCCTTGCCGATCAAAAGCTGAGCGACCTGACGGTGCGCGAACCGTCGCTCGAAGAGATCTTCGTTCACCACTACGCAACTCACGATGCGAACGCTGACACACCTCGCCTGGCGTGACGGGCGCACACGCACGCTGCTGTTCTCGCTGATGTTCGCGTTCTACGCGTACATTCAGCCGGAGGGGTACCGCAGCGCCTATCCAACACTTGTTTCGCGAACGGCGTTTGCGGCCGCCTTCGGCGATGACACCGCGATCCGAATCTTTTACGGCGCTCCCCGGCAACTGCTGACAGTCGGCGGCTACGCCGCCTGGCGCGTCGCCGGCACACTCACGATCTTCGCGGCCGTCTGGGGGCTACTGGCGGCGGTACGGGCAACACGTACCGAAGAGGAAAGCGGCCGCTCAGAGCTGGTGCTGTCGCTGCCGATCTCGCGGGCGTCGCTGCTCGGTGCCGGCAGCCTCGCGATCGCGGCCGGAGCCGTACTCTTGTGGCTCGCTGAATTTGGCGGCTCGGCACTAGCCGGACTCGCTGTCGGGAGCTCCGCGTATATGGCGCTCGCAACGGTCACAGTTGCACTCTGTTTCGCTGCTGTCGGCGCGCTCGTCTCCCAGCTTGCGTCCACGCGGCGCGCTGCGCTCGCTTTCGGCGCGGCGATACTGGTGGTGTGCCTGATGCTGCGTGTGGTGGCGGACACGGTCGGTGGTCTCTCGTGGCTGCGTTGGCTCACCCCGCTGGGATGGGCGGAGAACATGGATCCCTTCACCGGGGCCCGAGCATGGATCATCGTGCTCCCTGTGGTGTTCACCGCGGCTCTAGCCTGGAGCGCGGCCAGACTTATGGGTACACGGGACATCGGGACCGGCCTGATTAAGACCAGCGACAGCAGTCCACCGCGAATGGGTCTTTTGCAGTCAGCCACGGCATACACGCTGAGGCTCGAGCGCACGGTCCTGATCATCTGGGCGTTGGGCCTCGCCGCCGGCGGGTTCGTGGTCGGCACGCTCTCCAGCAGCACTGGGAATGGTGCGATTTCAGGGCCGATCAAGCGTGAGCTCACGAAACTTGGTGCCGGCTCGATTGCGACACCGTCGGGTTATCTTTCCCTGACGCTGTTGTTCTTCATGCTGATCCTCTGCCTGTTCGTCTGCGCCCAGCTGGGCGCGGCGCAGAGTGAGGAGGAGGAAGGGCGGCTTGAGACGATGCTCGCCCAACCTGTGGGGCGCCAGACGTGGTTCGGCGGACGCGTAGGCCTGGCCGCGATCGCAGCGGTCACGCTCGCACTCGTCTGCACGCTGGCCGCGTGGGCGGGCGCAGCAGCGGTTGGTGAACCGATGTCGGTGCTCAGGTTGGCCGGCAGCGGCCTGAACTTCCTGCCCGTGGCGCTCCTGTTCCTCGGCTGTTCCAGCGTCGCATACGCGACCGTTCCCAGGTTCGCGACCGCCATCTCATATGCGCTCGTGATCGCCGCCTTCCTGTGGGAGCTGGTTGCCTCCTTGCTGAGCGTTCCCAGCTGGCTGCGCAACGCGACCCCGTTCGCGCATGTCGGGTTGATGCCGTCGGCGTCCCCGGAGCTTGGAGCCGCAGTAATTATGCTCGCCATCGCGGCCGTCTTGATCGCAATCGCGCTCGTCATGTTCGATCGCCGCGACGTTGGTATTGGCTAAACCGGATCGGCTCCGAGCAACGCCAGACGCGCGGACGGCTCCGAACGCGAGACGCGCGGACAGCTCCGGTCAAGCCGCTTGTATCTGCGACATCAGGACCCGGTTGAGGTTCGGCGCATATACCTTGGCGCCCAAGTCCCACAGCGGAGTCTGGGAAACCTCGGAGCGGACAGGGACGCCGCCATTTTCGAGTTGCGCGCGCATGTACAGCGGGTGACGTGGCCCCCACAGCAAACCGTGGATCGTCGGCGTGAATGGCTCGTTATTGATCGCGGCGCCGGCGAGGCGCGCAATCGATGTCGCTGCGACCAATGCCTCTTGCGCGGCCAACCCGCCCTGTTTGAACGGGAAGTCAACGATGTCGCCGGCGGCGAAGACACGGTCGAGCCCGATCACGCCACCGTAGCGATCTGTGGAGATGAACTTCCGCGCCGTGGTTATGGGGATACCCGGCACGTCGGGACCGCCTAACTCCGGGAGCGCGATCACCCTGTCCGCCTGCAGGTCTTCGTTGACCCGCAGACGTATCACGCCTCGCGCAGGCATACGCGCCGCGGCGCCCGTGACGACCTTGATACCGGCGCTGTCCAGAAGCGCGGCGACGGCCGCGCTGGCGGTCTCGCCGAACGCGGCCAACGGCGACTGCTCCGGCGTGATGATCGTGAGCTGTACTTCCTGGTTCATCTCATATGCGCGGGTCGCCGTCTGGAGAGCCAGCTCGTAGAGAGGAAGCGACCAGTGAGGCCCCGGGGGCACTATGAATGCGACGCTGCGCACCGCGCCGAACTCGATGTCCTGGATGACACCGTGGAGCTGCTGGTCCAGGTAGGGGGGATCGAGCGTGATTGCATGCTCGTAGCGGGTATATCGCCGCGCCCCCTGCGCAAGCAATACGGCATCGTAGGCGAGGTCATCACCGGTGCTGGTGTAGACGATCCGTCGATCAGGTGAGATCGCGGTCAACGTTCCGCGGTGGTGGTGCGCCTCTGCCGCGCTGATCACGGCCGACACTGGGTAGCGTTCCGCGCGCGGAAACGCGAACGGCTCACGGACGCTCGCCGCCATATAGCTGAACTCCCGTTCGGGGCTGAGGACCGTCGTTGCTACCAGGTCGTCAGCTAAATCGTGCAGCACCAGCGCGGCCTCAAGCCCTGCGATCCCCCCGCCGACGATGACGACCTTGAACGGCTTCGACACGGCTTTTTGCGACGACATGTTCGGGGTGTCCTTTCTGCTGTTGCACCGAGCTGCATCCCCGTTGCCCGTTCGGACCCGAGAACACACTCAAAACGCTACGCCGGTTACTACGGTCCGGCGTCCGCAGCGCTGTGTCGATCCAGACGGACCAACCCGCTCCGGATTGCGGGTTTCCCGAAGCGCCGGCGGGTGCAACTGCGGATGCCCGCGCAAGCCGTCGAGCCTACGTTCCAGTGAGTTGGTAAGCGACGCCTAGGAGGCGGTACTGATGGCACCAAGCACCGATGTATTCGTGCCCGAATCGCAGTCTGTTCGGGGGTGGTGCTGAGATGCGTCTGCTTGAGTCGTTTCCCGCGTTGCTCGTCGATGACGAGGCCGGTGACCCGACCTACGGTGGGAAGCTGACTCGTGATTTGCTGGCTCGCATACGAGCGCAGGGCATACCGGTGATTTGCGCCACGGGCGTCGAAGACGCTCGCCAGGTCGTGACGTCGACCAGGGAGCTAAGCGCTGTTCTGATCGATTGGGATGTGCATCACCTGGCGGTACCGACGACGCCGGGCGGCAGAGTGTCGCTCACCCAAAATCGGCTCACGTTGCTGGCCCGTGAGATCCGCGAGCTGTTCCCGCAGCTTCCGATCCTGATTCTCTCTGACAAGGCCCGCTTCGACGAGGTGCCGCAGGAGCTGCTGAGCTGCTGCAGCGGATATCTGGCGAAACTGGACGACACCCCCGAGTTCGTCGTCGGCCGCATCCATCAAGCGCGTGAAGACTACCTCGACACTTTGCTGCCGCCATTCTTCAAAGAGCTAGTGGCGTTCACCGAGGAGTCTCATTACTCGTGGCACACGCCGGGTCACAGCGGTGGCACCGGCTTCCTGAAGACGCCGGTTGGCACCGCCCTACATCGCTTCTTCGGGGAGAACACGCTGCGTAGCGATCTCTCGGTTTCCGTGGCCGAGCTCGGCTCGCTGCTCGAGCACAGCGGCCCGGTCGGCGCGGCTGAGCGAGAGGCTGCCCGCGCGTTCGGAGCCGATCGCACGATGTTCGTCACCAATGGAACCTCGACGGCCAACAAGATTGTCTTTCACGCTTGCGTTGGAGACGGCGATGTTGTGCTCGTGGATCGCAACTGCCACAAGTCGATCATGCATGCGATCGTCATGACCGGTGCGATCCCGGTCTATCTCCAGCCGGTTCGAAACGAGCTTGGGGTGATTGGGCCGATCCCTCGCGCACGCTTCGACGCCGATCACATCCGCCAGACGATGGCCGACAATCCACTGGTCCCGGAAGGGGTGGAGCGCGCACGCCTGGCCGTGATCACGAACTCGACCTACGACGGACTCTGCTACGACGCAGGTCAGATCGTCCGCGACCTGGCAGCGGTCGTAGACGTCGTGCTGTTTGACGAGGCATGGTTCGCGTACGCCCATTTTCATCCGCTTTACGCCGGCCGCCACGCGATGGGGATCGGGACCGACGCTCCCGCTGCCCGCATCACCACCTCGGCAGCGTCGCAACCACCCGCAGTGTTTGCAACGCAGTCCACGCACAAGCTGCTGACTGCGTTCTCGCAGGGCTCGATGGTGCATCTTCACGATCCCGCCGGGCGCGTGAGCGAGGTCGCGCTCGAAGAGGCTTTCATGATGCACACCTCGACCTCACCACAGTATGGGATCATCGCGTCACTCGACGTAGCCGCCCGGAGCATGACCGGCGATCAGGGCACAGCCCTGGTCGACGCCACGATCGAGGAGGCTGTTCGCTTCAGGTCTGACGTCCGGCGGCTCGGTCCACGGCGCGGCGACGAGGACGGCGAATGGGTCGACGACGACGATGACGACGTCCCGGAGTACGGGCTGGCTAGCGTCGATGACTGGTTCTTCGACGTGTGGCAGCCACCGCACTCGATTGACGGCTGTGGTCACGAGACCCGCGATCCGCAACGCTGGCTTGTGGCAGACGGCGAGAGCTGGCACGGATATCCGCCCACGCGTGCGCAGGTGATGCTGGATCCGATGAAGGTCACGATCACCACTCCAGGAGTCGCCGCCAACGGCCTTGAGCAGCAGGGAGTCCCCGCCGCGGTACTGTCGCGCTTTCTGGACGAGCGCGGCATCGTGGTCGAAAAGACGGGCAGCTACTCGGTACTCGTGCTGTTCTCGCTTGGTGTCACCGAAGGCCGGTCAGGGACTCTGATCGCCGAGCTGCTGGAGTTCAAGCGCCTGTACGACCGCGGGGCGCCGCTTCTCGAGGTACTTCCGAGGCTGGTCCGCGAGCATGAAGAGGAGTATTCCAAGCTAACGCTGCGTCAGCTCTGCGACGCGGTCCACGCTGCCGTTCGGGAGGTCGACCTACCGTCGATCACGGCTGCGGTCTATGAGGGCCATCCGCTGCCGGTCATGCGCCCCAAGAAGGCGTTCAACGCGCTTGTCGCGGCCCAGGTCGAGATGGTTGACATAGATGCCGTTGCGGGCCGCACGAGCGCCGCCATGGTCGTTCCGTATCCACCGGGGATCCCGGTGATCATGCCCGGGGAGCGCTACGGCGACGCGGCCAGCTCTCTGATCGAGTACCTGCACGTTACAGAGCGGCTCGCGCGCCGCTTCCCGGGCTTCGAGACCGAGATTCACGGTGTCGAGATTGCCGACGACGGCAGCTACCGGCTGCCTGTGCTGACGTAGTGCGCATGCGCCCGCGGGTGGCGTGGCGCGGACGACCGAGTGCATGAAAAAGGCCCCCGCCTTTGTTGGCGGGGGCCCTGGTACTGCCGCGGCGGATCACCCGTGATGCTCGTGTATGTGCTCGGCGCCGCTATTGAAGTGCTCGCGTTCAGGACGGATCGTCAACTCCCAATCCTCACGATCGGGAGTGTGGCGGGGAGGATCCGACTGCGGTTGGGTGGCGGCGTGATCCGAGTCGCGCTCGGCATCGGTCTGAGGCTCGTTCGGAGGTGATGATTGCATCGCTATATCTCCAGCTTGAGTAGGTGGATTCGATAGTCGTCAATCTATGGCTGCAGGCTCATCGCGGCATCGGAAGCCACGCGCAGCGGACGGGCGGCCGAGTACCGTTCCAGTGTCGGTAGTAGCCCGCAAATCGATCACGGATCACAGCCGCGCATCGGCGAGTGCGCTCGGAGGAACGCGCTGCAGTGAATACGTCAGGGCTGCGCGGACGGGACGGTGATGACCGTGTCCGTTCGCCGGGCGTGCTTGCGGCGCCCGTGTTGCGGGCGCGGCACGATCAGCAGCGGAGAGCGGCTGCCATGCGCCAGTTGCAGCGTGGTCGAGCCATAGATCAAGCGCCCGCGCGGACCGTAACCGCGCGAGCCGACCACGAGCAGGGCCACTGAGCGGCTGAACGTGATCAGCGTGGCGGCGGCATCGCCGTAGCTCACATGCACTTCTACATCGCCAAGGCCCGACAACTCGAGAATCGCCTCATCCAAGGTCGCATCGCGCAAGCTGCCGGCATCCTCCTCAGAGACACCGCTGTCCTTCAGCGGCGGTTCGGTCAGCACACGACAGACCGAGAGCGACGCCTGATGTAGCGTGGCCAGCTCGCGTCCGACGTCGAGTGCGACCTGGCTCTCATCGGAGCCGTCGAATGCGACTCCAATGCTGCGAAGCGCCGGTGCCGTTTGAAAGTAGCGCGCCGGTGCTACGGCAACTGCGCAGGTGCTGCCGGTGAGCGAGCTATGTAGCTCGTCTCTGACAGCTACGTGATCTCCGCGGGCGGTGTTCCAGGACCCAAGTACGAGCAGATCGCCGGCGTCGTGTTCGACCAGGTCGTGCAATCCCCGCCCTACCGACGTTGCGCCCACCGAGCGTGTCTGCTCGATCCCTGTTTCCGCTGTGAGCCTGAGCAGCAGCGCCTCAGATTGCCGGCGTTGCGCCAGCTCGAACTGGTTGTAGCCCTTGAGATCCGACGCGAAGCCGTGGTGAACGTGCGCGAGTACGAGCTCCGTGTCGGCAGTGGCGAGCTGTCGTGCCAGCGTGATCGCATCCAACGCGTTGGGGTTTGCGTCAACGCCGACGATTATTTTTTTGAACATGGCAACTGTCGCTCCAAGCGATCTGTGTGCTAGGCGGCGACGCTCTCGCTGGCCGCCGGCGCTGGGTTCTCGGCGCCGCTATCAACCGGACGAGTGAGAATCAGCAGCGGGCAGTGGCTGGTGCGGGCCAGGTGTCGACTGGTGCTGCTGTGGACCAGACGCCCAGCCGGTCCGTACGCGCGCGAAGCGATGACCAGCAGATCCAGGTCGCCGCTGTAGTAAGCGAGCTCGTCCGCGACGTCCCCGTACGCGGCCCTGGCGTCGACGCCGCCGAGTTGCTCGATCCGCCGTCGAGCTTCCTCCACCATCGGGCCAGCCACATCCCGGTCGCGCGCCATCGAGGCGGTGTAGAGCGTCGTCGGGAACCGCACGACCTCCATCGCCGACAGTTTGGCGTCGCATGCCGATGCCAGCTCTCGTGCCATCGTGAGTGCGTGATCGCTGTCGGCTGAGCCGTTATACGCCACGCCGATGGAACGCAAGCGGTGACTCTCACCGGCATATGCAGCCGGGGCGATAGCGACCGCGCAGGGAGCCCCGTTGATCGCCTCGTTGGTGTGGTCACCTAGCAGGATCCGCCCCACGATGCCGTGCCGGGTGGACCCAACCACCAGCAGGTCCGCGTGCTCACGTTCGGCCAACACGTGCAATCCGCGGCCGATGCTTGTAGCCGCGATCGTCAGCATCTTGGCGTGCTCGTCGACGCGATCCGGGGCTCCGGCCGGGTCAGCCGGCTGGTGTTCCAGCTCCGGATGCCAGCCGGTGGTAGGCCCGGCGCCGCCCTTTCCGACGAAGATCAACTCGACGAATGCCTGGACGATCTCGCCACCGTCATCGACGAGTTGTCGCGCAAGCGCATATGCATCGTGCCCGCCACTCTCACCGTCAATCGCAACCAGCACCTTCTTGAACATGTCCGTACTCCTCGTCATCGCTGTAGTTGATACGCAGTGCCCCGATCGGACACCACGGGGTCAGTCCGCCACGTCGACACAGGCGCCGTTGCGATCCGGCTGAGTTCGTGCACGGGCGCCCCTGGTCAGGATCAGCAGTGGACAGCGGCAGCTGCGAACCAGCCGGCGGCTCACGCTGCTGTGCGTGAGTCTCCTCAGCGGCCCGTAATCGCGCGAACCAACCACCAGCAGGTCAAGCTCGCCGCTATATCTAGCCAGCTCCTCAGGCGCATTGCCGAACGCGACGCAAGGTTCGACGTCAGCGATCGCGCCCAGGCGTTCGCGCGCTTGAGCCATCATCGGCTCGGTCAGCTCCGACGCGGCGGCGCCACCGCCCCCGAGATACACCGACGTGGGGTAGTTCACGACCTCCATCGCCGACAGCCTGGCTTGATGCTCGTCCGCAAGACGCCTGGCACAAGCGACCGCGCACTTACTCTCGACGGTGTCGTTGTACCCAAGCCCGATGACATCGAGATGATGTCTGCGGTCGGCGTAGCCGGCTGGCGCGATCGCGACCGCGCACGGCGCGCCGTTGATCGACTCCCGCGTCCCGTCGCCGATCATCACGCGCCCGAGGATGCCGTGGCTGGCGGATCCGACCACCAGTAGGTCTGCGCCCTCTCGCTCGGCAAGTTCGTGCAACCCGCGTCCGACGCTGATCGAGCTGTGATGCAGCATAGTCTCGTCTGTGTGCGGGACGCCATTCTGTTGGTCGAAGACGTGTTCGTCGGGTATGTACTCGAGCCGCACGGGGTAGAGCGGGCGGATGTGAGCGTTGATCAGTTCTCCGTCGCTGCTAACCAGCTGGCGCGCGAGTGCCAGCGCATCGCGACCGCCAGTCTCAAGGTCGATCCCGACCAGAACCTTGTTGAACATCGTGGTTTGCTCCTCGGAGTCGGGACTAAAGCGACAGAACAGGATTGGCGTGCGTAAGCGCGGGCGCCAGGTAACGCGCGTGCAACTTCTGTGGGTGCTCCCAAAGCGGCTCGTGGCTGACCTCTGACTCGATGGTGACGCCACCGATCATGCGGGCACGGATATACAACGGGCTGTCGCCACCGAGCAACAGCGCGTGCATAACAGCGAGGTACGGGTGCGCGTGCTCGAGCAGACCCGCCTGGACCGCTATCTGCTCGGCAGCGGCATCTGCCTGCTGCGCTGCCAGCGCGCCGTGTTTGACCGGGCGGGCGGTCATGTCGCCGGCCGCGAACACGTGGGTCAATCCTTCGACCTGACTGTGTTCGTCAACCGCTACGAATCCGCCAGGGACGGTTCTCGGCACGCCCGGAATCATCGGTCCCCGGAGCTCCGGCAGCACAACGATCTCATCCGCGTAGAGCCGCATGAACTGGCCACCGCGGGTGATCCAATGTGGGGTGCGCACGAATGGGGCGCCACCTCCTAGGAATCGAACCCCGCTGCTTTCCAGCAGCTCCGCGACGGCCGTGCTGACTTTGCTTCCAAATATCTCCAATGGACTGTTGTCAGCCGTCACGACTGTGATCGCGACGTCGGCCCCGGCATGGCGGGCGGCAGCAGACAACATCAGTGCAAGCTCATAGATTGGCAGCGGCCAGGCCTGGCCCTCCGGGATCACGAATGAAACCCGTCTGATTGCTCCGTGCTCGACCCCGTGCACCAGCCGTTCGAGCTGGCTCGCGATGATGGTGGGGTTGATCGTGATGACGTTCGGCAGTTGGGCGTAACGACGTGCGCCCAACGCCAATATCAAGGCGTCGTAGCTGAGCTGTCGCCCTTTTGCGGTGTGAACCGTACGCGCTTGCGGTTCAAGCAGCTTGATGGTGTCCGAAATCAGCGCGGCGCCGGCAGCTCGAGCGAGCTGCTCGACTGGGTAGTGACGCGCCGGGGCGGACCCGAACGGTTCCCTTACGAGCAGCGGTCGATACGCGAATCGCTCTTCTGGCGTCAACAGCGTCACCTTGATCGCGTCGCCCGCCAGCTCGCGGAGCGCGAAGGCGGCTTCAAGCCCGGCGACCCCGCCGCCAGTGATCACGACCTTGAAACGATCATCACCGTTGCTCATGCCGAGTAACCTACGGGCGCGGAGCAGATGAAACCTCGGGAACACCGTGCTCAGCTGTTGCGGGTTTTTACCGACCCGACCGGAACGTCAAATCGGCGGTCCCGCTCTCAGCGGGCGGCTAAGGATGCGTGGGGTTTGGCTGGCCCGGCTGAGTGAGGTCCCAGTCGAACGTTGAGTTGCCGTACGCGGGGATGCCACCGGCGGTCTTGAGCATCCTGGCAATGTGCAGCATGTTCCAGGTCATGAACACGGTGTTGCGGGTGGCCCACGCGTTGTGCTGGCCGCCGGCGTCGTGATCGAGGTAGGAGGGACCGGGTCCGGCTTCGCCGGTCCAATAGCTGTCCGCCTGCGGAGGGATGGTTAGCCCGATGTGCTGCAGCGCGTAGAGTATTTGCGCGGTGACATGCTTGCCGCCGTCGTCGTTGCCGGTCGCCAGTGCCGCACCGACCTTGCCGTAATAAGCCCATTGGCCAGCTTCGTTGAGGTCGCTCGAATATGCGTAGAGACGCTCGATCACCTTGCGGGTCTGGGAGCTTTGGTCCCCGAGCCAGATCGGCCCGCACAGGAGGATGATGTCGGCGGGCCTCACCAGATCTTGAAAGATCGCCGGAAACTCGTCTTGTTCATACCCATGCTCGCGCAGATCTGTCTGCATTCCAGCCGGGATGTTGTGATCGATGGTTCGCACCTCATCGAATCTGACGCCGGTGCGCTTCAGGATGCTGAGCACGATCGCGAGCATGCCGTCGGTGTTGCTCGGTTCCGGTGAGCGTTTGAGCGTGCCGTTGAAGATCACGACGCGAAGGTCGTCGTAACGACCAGGTGCTGCATCCGCCTGTCGATCGATGAATCTCTGGATGGAGTCGGGGATTGGCATCGCAGCGATGTCCTTTCAGCGTTTGGTTTGAGAGCGTATCGTCGCGCACCGTGCTGATCCTGAACGCGAGTCAGCCCTTGCTGGCGCGGTCGCTGTCGTCGGCCGTGTCGCGATGCACGTGCGCGTCGAGACCGTCGCGGTCGAAGATCATGATCAGCTCGGTCGGTTCGTCGAGGGCGGCGAGGGCGTGGGGTGTCATCGTGTTGAACTCCGCGGCCTCGCCTGTCTCGACGGTGATCTCGCGTTCGCCAAGAGTGAGTCGCACGCGACCTTGAAGCACAAAGAACCAGTCGTGCCCGGGGTGGACTCGCGGCTGTGGCGGTCTGCTGCTTGGTTCGAGCCGCAGCTTGACGGCGATGGTGCTGTCGGTTGGCCGGCTCAGCATCCACGTGGTGCGACAGTCCGCGGTTGTCGGCGCGGGACGGATCACTACGTCGCTGTCGCTACTCACCTGGAGCAGCGTTTCGAGGTCGACCTGCAACGCCCCCGCCAGGGGCAACAGGACGTCGAGACTGATCGTGCGTTTGCCGGTTTCGATCCGGCTGATAGTCGACGGGCTGAGGTTTGTGCGGGCCGCGAGCTCCTCAAGTGAGAGACCGAGCGTCGCCCGCAGGCTCCGCAGCCGCGTCCGTACGAGTTGTTCGATATCGGTCGGCTCGGTCACGCTAGTTTGCGAATTTAGCAAAGCCGTATGCGGATAGCGAAATCGGCCCTATCGTCTTACTCATGCCCGATCATCAGCCCCACGCCGTAGAGCGTTACTGTGACGTTTGCGTCATCGGCGGATCCGCCGCTGGACTGGCCGCTGCCCTGCAACTCGGTCGGCAGCGGCGATCGGCGATCGTCGTCGATGCCGGCGATCCACGCAACGCACCTGCCGAGCACCTGCACAGCTTCCTCGGCCATGAGGCGCTTGCGCCCGCGGAACTGCTGGCAACGGGCCGCGAGGAGGTGCGCAGCTACGGCGGTGAAGTGCTGGACGGCACCGCGCTCGCGGTGACGAGGGCTGACGGCGGTGGCTTCCGCGTGGAACTAGCCGGCGGCAACGCGATCGTTGCGCGGAGGGTGCTGGCGGCCACGGGGATCGCTGATGAGCTGCCCGAGATTGATGGGCTTGCTGAGCACTGGGGACGCGATGTGATCCACTGCGCCTTCTGCCATGGCTTCGAAGCCCGCGATCGCCGTGTGGTGATCCTCGCAACTCACCCGATGACGCTGCACTCAGCCGCGCTATTCCGGCAGCTGACAGACCGGCTCACGCTGCTTGTCCACGAGCCGGCCGGCATTGACGAGTTGCAACTGCAGGCGCTTACGGCCGCGGGAGTCGATGTGCGTCGCGGAAGCGTAAACCGCGTCCTCAGTGGGGACGATGGTCGTCTCGCCGGCGTCGAGCTTGGCGACCGGCGGATCGATGCGGACGTAGTGGTCGTCGGGCCACGTTTTCGCGCACGCGTAGAGGCGTTCGCATCGCTGGGGCTGCGCCCCACCCCGCATGCCAGCGGCCTTGGAGACGTACTGGAGGCTGACGCACTCGGCGCGACCATGGTCGCGGGTGTCTATGCGGCCGGCAACGTCACCGACCCGAGTCAACAGGTATTGGAGGCCGCGGCCGATGGCAGCCGCATCGGAGCGATGATCAGCTTCAGCCTCGCCGACGAGGACTTGCGGGCGGCGACGCGCAAGTCGGCCAATGAAACCGACTGGGACCACCGCTATGCGGGGCGCCAGATGTGGAGCGGTAACCCCAACGGCACACTCGTCAATGAAGTCACGCGACTGACCCCGGGAACAGCGCTGGATGTTGGAGCCGGTGAAGGCGCAGACGCTATATGGCTCGCCGAACGGGGCTGGCAGGTGACCGCCAACGACATCTCTGAACGAGCATTGGAGACGCTCGCCGCCGAGGCCACCAGCCGCGGCCTTGTGATCCACCGCCTGCGCTCAGACGCAAACGCCCTTGACCCCTTTGAGGTCGAAGCCTTCAGCCTCGTGACCGCCCAGTATGCGTCGATTCCGCGTACCCCCGACAGTCGCGGGCTGAACAACCTGTTGCGCGCGGTGGCCCGCGGCGGAACGCTGCTGATCACCAGTCATGACCTCGAGCCGATGCGCGGTCCAATCGACACCCGCACGCAGAGCCGTGCGTTCGACCCGGACGCCTACCTCCGGGTGGAGGACTTCGCGGATGCGCTCGGCCGCGCATCCGAGTGGACGATCGAGTTGTATGAAAGGCGGCCCCGCCCGGACGGGGCGGCGACCACCCACCACGTCGACGACGTGGTGCTCCGGGCACGCAGACACTAGGTCCACAGACACGATCGCGCCTCGGCTACCACCGCGTGGTCGGTCTTGACGGTTGTGCGGGCGGGGCGTAGCGTGCCACCTATGCCTGGTTGACGTTGACCACTCCCGTATGTGGCGTACCCACGACCGCCTCCTTGGTAGTGCATTGACTTGGCCCGTGATGCTGGTACAGGCTGCGGCGCTGTGTTGATCTTCTTCGTCGTGAGAACGGTCGCCCGTCAGTTGCTCGCGACCGCCTATGTGTCCGACTCTTGTTCTGGGTCGGCCTGTGGGATTGGGGACAGCACGAGTACGCGCTCGCCTTTACGGAGTCTCAGTGGCGGGTCTGCAGCGTGGATCTCCCGGCCTTGGGTGATGGCAACTGGCCGTGTGCCTGCAGGCCAGGGGATGTCCGTTACTCGGGACCCGAGGGCCGGTGAGTCAGCGTTCACGCGCACTTCGAGCAATTCATAGCCGCGGAGCGGTCGGGTCGGCTGTCGATTGGGCGCTTGTGTGCTCGCGGCGTCCCAGTTCGCGGCGGCGGCTCCATGCTCGATGTCCTTTTCGGATGAGGCGAGCGTTGTCGTCAGCGCTTTGAGGACGTCTGCTTGGGTCAGCCAGCCTCGTAACGTACCGTCGTGTGAGATGACCGGGAGTCCGTCTCGGCCATAGATCACGAGTTGGCGTCGTGCTTGTTCAAGGTCCTCGTCCTCCATCAGCGTTTGCGGTTTTCTGGTGAGTGTGACTGGACCGATGAGGCGTTCCCACACGGCCCGATCTACCGGCACGCTCGGATTCCCGCCGTTAGGTTGGGACATTCCGGGGTGCTCGCCGAGGGGCTGCATGACCTCGTCGACGCTAACTGCCTGGAGAGCTCCGAGTGCCTTCGGTCGTTCGATATCGATCCCACGACGCAGGAGCTTGGTGGTGTAGATGCTGCCGTGAGTGATCCTGCGCGCGACTTGCGCTGCGATTCCGCAAACCAACATGATTGGCAGGGTCAGCGTGAAGTTGCCGGTCATCTCGGCGACGCTAGCGATGGCGGTGAGCGGCGCCTGTGCAGCGCCTGCGAATACTCCGCCCATTCCGATCACGCCGTATAGCGCGATCGGTCCGGTCGAGCCGCCGAATAGGTGGTGGACGACGGTGCCGAATACGGTTCCTGCGGCGGCTCCGATGAAGAGCGAGGGCGCGAACACGCCCCCGGACCCGCCGATCCACAGCGTTAGGCTGGAAGCCAAAATTTTTCCGAGCATCAGAATCAGCACGAACCAGACGACGTAGTGGCCGGCAAATATTCGGGTCATGACTGGGTAGCCGACCCCGTACATCTGGGGCAGTGCCAGAAGCAGCAATCCGAGCGGCAGCCCGCCGACGACCGGCCTGAGCCATTGCGGCCGCTCACCCCATAGTCGGTCGGTGACATCTTCTCCCTTGTAGATCGTCTTCTGGAAGAGGACGCCGATCAGGCCTGCGAGGACTCCGAGCACTGCTATCAGCAAGTAACTTAAGTCGTTGCCGACACTGAGGTCGTGGGGAACGCCGAAGAAGAACGGTGCACCGCCGAAGAACGCACGGCTGATGATGTCGGCAGACACCGCAGACAGGATCGTCGCCGCCAGCGCTTCGGCAGAGAACTCCTTGAGCACGATCTCAAATCCGAAAAACAACCCGGTCAGCGGCGCGTTGAACGTGGCTGAGATCGCGCCGGCAGCGCCGCAGGCAACGACCAGCCGCATCCGCGTCTCGCTCACGCGCACGATCTGGCCGAGCGTGGACGCGAATGCGGATCCGATCTGCACGATCGGTCCTTCACGTCCGACCGAGCCCCCGCCGCCGATGCAGAGCGCTGACGCCAGGGCCTTGACGATAACGACTTGGGGACGGATCCGGCCGCCGTTCTCCGCGACCGCGAGCATTACCTCGGGCACCCCATGCCCGCGGGCCTCTCGGGCGAAGCGCTGGATCAAGGGTCCGTACAGCAGCGCCGCCACTATGGGCACTACCAACACGAACCAGATCCCGAGGAACGGTAGGTTCAGGCTCGCCTGATGCCCCATCGCGCCGTACGTCCGGCGCCCCGTGAACACCCATGTGACCGCGTACACCAAGTCCCGGAACCCGGCAGCGCCGAGCCCTGCGCCCGCACCGACGACGAGCGCCATGACGACCAGGCCCAGTTTCGACTCCGCGAGCCAGTTCCCGACCAGCCGCGGCTGACGATGAGCCACCGGATCTGGTGCTGTGGTGTCCGGCTTGATGGCGGCCATCAGACCATCGGCTCCGCGTCGGCGTTTCCGAGCCCGGCCAGCAGCACCTCAACCGCGCGCGAGATGTTGACCCACCTGAAACCTCGTGGATCCAAGGCTCGGTGCAACACCAATCCGTCGGTGAGCGCCAGCAAGATCGACGCCAAGGCGTTCGCCGGAATGTCCGTGAGCTCACCGGCGGCGACGCCATCCTCGATCCAGCCGCGCACAACCACGCGACGGGCGTCCGTCACCGACGCCACCCGCTCACGTACAACGGGCACGGTTAACAGCTCAGCCCAGAGGTCAGCCCTGACCTGCGCTCGCCCGGGGTCTGATCCATGTTGCATCACGACTTTCGTAAAGCACCGGAGTCGATCAATAGTTTTCGTGCTTGCAGCGATCGCCAGCTCGAGTTTGCGATCAAGGGCCAGAGCGTCGTCGTCGAGAAGCGCGACAAGTAGCTGCTCCTTCTGCTCGAAGTAGCCGTAGAACGCGCCCTTGCTTACACCCGCTTCAAGGCAAACGTCATCGACGGTCAGGTCCCGGAAACCCGAGCGGTCAGCGCACCTCCAGGCAGCATCGATCAAGTCCCTGCGACGTTCGGTTCGTGTCTCTGGCTTCAGCTTCGGCATAACACAAGTAAACCGACTCGTCAGTTTATATGCAGTTAGACTCCGGATCGCCCACACCCAACCGTGGAGAATTCGATGGCTTCAAACACCACGCGAAGTCAGCGCTACGCGACGATCGCGGCGCGGCTCCTACGTGTCCGCTGGCTTGTACGAGCGCCGATATGGATCTTCCGGGCCAGGCTCGGACTCATATTCGGGTCCCGGCTCCTGCTGCTCGAACACATCGGACGCAAGAGCGGCAAGGCTCGCTACGTCGTCCTCGAAGTAGTGGACCAGCCCGCACCCGGGAACTACGTCGTCGCTGCCGGATTCGGCGCGCGCGCCCAATGGCTGCGCAACATCCGCGCAAACCCCGAGGTCAACGTGTCGGTCGGCAGCCGCCGGCCGCGCCGCGCCAAGGCGGTCGAACTCAGTCCCTCGGAGGCCGGCGCCGCAATCACTGCCTACCGACATGCGCACCCGAAGGCGTGGCGCACACTACGCCCGGTGTTCGAAACAACCCTGGGCGCGCAAATCAACGAGAACGGCACCACCCTGCCATTGGTACGGCTCAACGCAGCTTCGCTTGACCAGCAGACTGGGCATAAACCCCGGTGTCGCTGAAGGCCGGCCGCACGAACACCACGACGCCGATCGGGATCGTTGCCGCGCTGCGGCGCAGGATTGCACCGACGCCAACCAACGCCATCGCGGTCAGCCCGACCAGCGCGACGCTCCCGACAAGCACCTGTGCGAGCGTCGCGCTGGCCGGGAGTTCTGGGGCAATTAGGCGACTGGGAACTGCTGCTCCACATAGGGGTAGAGCACGTTGTGATCGTCGTTGAGCGCACCCTTGACCGTGCGTGCCAGGTCATCGACCAATGCTTCCGGAGCGCCGGCCTGCAGGGCGTCGAGCGCGGCTGAGGCGACGTCCGCCGCTGCAACCTTGGGAGTGTCGAGCGTCGCGGTGAGGTCGGTGTCGACGAAGCCAACGTGGACGCCGACGACCTCGGTTCCCTGCGGCTTCAGCTGCATCCTGGCAGCGTTGGTGTAGCTCCAGGCAGCTGCCTTCGAGGCCGAATAGGTGGCCAGGAACGGGATGCTGATGAAACTGAGGACGCTGAGCACGTTGACGAACGCGCCCCCGCCGTTCTCGGCCAACACCGGGGCAAACGCTTCGGTGCTGGCGACAATGCTGAGGTAGTTGGTGTCGAGCTCTGCACGTGCATCATCGAGCGAGGCTTGGAGGGGCAGACTTGGGCGCCCGATTCCCGCGTTGTTGACGACCAGCGAGACATCGCCAAGCTCGGCGGCGAGCTCGGCGAAGCGCCGCGAGTCGGTCACATCGATGCTGATCGGATCGAGGCGCGGGTCGGTGACGGTGCTGATATCGCGAGCACCGGCATAGACCTTGGAGGCACCGCGGGCCAGAAGCTCCTGCGCGATCGCCTTGCCGATGCCGCGGTTGGCGCCCGTGACGAGCGCGACAGATCCTTCGACGTTCATGATGTCTCCTGAGTCATTTGGATGATGAGCATAATCCTAACATGGATGACGGGTATCATCTGAACCGGGATGCGTCATTCCAAAGCAGAAAAAGCAAAGAGCCAGGAGCGGATCGTGGCGGTGACCGCCGAGCGGATCCGCGAGACGGGGCTTGACGGGCCAAGCGTCGCGGAGATCATGCACGCAGCGGGGATGACCCACGGCGGCTTCTACAAGCACTTCGACTCACGCGACGAGCTGATGCTGGCGGCCGTCCGCAAGGCGATGACCGATCCCCAACGCGAGATGGCTGAGTTGATCGACGGCGCTCCGGATCCACTGGCCGCGTTCGTCGATTGGTACGTCTCCACCGCACACGTGCAGAACCGAGCCGGCGGCTGCGGAGTCGCGAGCCTCGCCGGCGATGTCGCCCACGGCGACCAACGCTTGCGTGGGGAGACCAGGGTGCAGGTGGAGCGCTACATCGAGCTGCTGGAGCCGCTGGTTGGCACTCGCCAGCGGGCAACCGTCGCGCTAGCCACACTCATCGGGGCGGTGACAGTCGCGCGCGCGCTCGACAGCCCCGATCTGTCTGAGGAGATTCTGCGCGATGTTCGCTCGGCACTGAAGGCGATGGCGGACTGACGCTCCGTACAGGCTAGCCGCGCCCCAAGAGCCGCACGGCGAGGTGACCGATCAAGCGATCGTCCCCGTTGG
Source organism: uncultured Actinomycetota bacterium (assembly GCA_963737115.1). Classification (GTDB taxonomy): domain Bacteria; phylum Actinomycetota; class Thermoleophilia; order Solirubrobacterales; family Solirubrobacteraceae; genus Palsa-465. The sequence continues at coordinate 372,096 of CAVTRM010000008.1, read as the reverse complement.
CAAGGTCCAGACCGGTCAGCTCCTCGATCCGCTTCAGCCGGTAGTAGAGGCCGCTGCGGTGCAGTGCCAGCGTGGTTGTCGCGGCTTTGATGTCACCGGCAGAATCGAGGTAGACCGCGAGCGTCTGCATCAACTCGGCGTCCTCCGTCGCCAGCCTGCGCAGTGCCGCGGGGAGGTCGAGCGCAAGCGTGTCCGGCAACTGCTCGATCAGCTTGTTTGCCCCCAGCGTCCTCCAGCACGCCGTGCCCCCGCCCGATCGCTTGGCGACGCGCAAAGCGATCTGCGCCTGATGGTGCGCGCGGTGAAGCTCAAACAGATCAGAGCGATCCGAGACCCCGACCGCTGCGGCATCACCAACGACACCCGTCAGCCAGCTCGCGAGCCCGTCCAGTCCAATGCTGGTCAGCGCCGGATCGCTGAGCGTCAACAGCATCACCGCCTGACCGTCCCCGCCACCGGCGATCGACTGCCGCTGAGAGAGCTTGTGCTGGATCGCCGTGACCGCGATCGAAGGATCCGCTCTGGCGGTGTCGGAGTCGGCCAGCACAACCGCGACGACCTCGGCACCAAGCAGTCGCCGCTCGCGCAGCTCCAGCACGCCGCGTTCGCGGACCGACGAGGAATCTGAGATCAGCTCCTCGATCAGTGCCGACTCGCCGGTCCACTTGGGGATATCCAGCGCGTCCGCGATGCGGCCGGCGGCGTCGCGCGCCAACTCGAGCTCAGCGTTGGTCAAAGACCGATCCGGATCCAGCAGCCAGACATAGCCGAACGTCCTGTTTTGAACGCGGACCGGCACGCACACCCGCTCGGCCATTTCGAGCTCGGGGTCAGCTGCGACGCGCACGACCTGGTCGGTCTTGGCGATGCCGGAACTCAGCACTGCGTCGCGAACGGCACGGGTCGGTCCCCGATTGAGGATGCTCGCGGCGCGCACCCGGTCGATCCCGCGCCCTTGACGGCTGTAGGCCAAGGGGACCAGGTTGGCATCGTCCAGCAGCACCGGCCGCCCGAGCGAGACGCTCAGGCGGTCAACGACGGCCTGCAACGTATTGGGATCGTGATCCTGTGAATTCACGTCGAGTCCGGTCCGCAGCCTCGGTAGAGCGCACCTGAAGAGTACGAGTCAGCGCTGAGGATTTGTGCGAGACGACGTCTGTGCACGTGTTCTGTGGATGGCCCGGTCCGGCGGGATCGTGCCCGCCGAACCGAGGGCGCACCTACTTGGTGAGGTACCAGTTCTCCGGATTGATGAAGCCGAACGCGTTGGCGGTGAAGCCGCCGAGTTTGCTGTCGACCAGCGTCCCCGCGGTCTGCCAGCCCCAGGCGCCGATCGAGGCCGGCACCCACACCACCGGAACCTGCTTCTCGGTGTAGGTCACGTAGCGCTGCATCGCCGCGGCTTCCTTCGACGCCGGGGCGTCGATCGTGTCGTTGATCAGCTTGTCCATCTCGGGACTGTCGTAGCTGGCGTTGTTTGAGACCGCCTGCGAGTAGAACGTACTCTCGCCGGTCGGGTAGTTGTAGTAGAGCCAGCCGCCACCGAAGTTCTCCGACTGCCAACGGCAGGAAGGCTGGTTAGAGCTGCACTTCACCTGCGTCGCCGCGATCGCGTCGTAGGTGTGCGTGGTCAGGTTGACCTTGATCCCGACCTTGCTTGCCTGCGACTGCAGGTCCTGCATCTCCTCACCGATCGAGGTCACACCGGACAGATAGTCGATGTTGAAGGAGATCGTCTGTCCAGCCTTGATCCCCGCTCCGCATTCACCTGCACCGGTGCCCGGCTTCACGCAGGAGCTGGCGCCGCCGGGCACGACCTTCCAGCCATTGGCCTTGAGCAGGTTCGCGGCCGCCGAGATCGAGAACGGGTAGGGATTGCTGTTTGGATTGACCTTCACCAGCGGGCTGGACGGGGTCAGCGGTACCGGGCCGAAGTTTTCGACTGCGCTGTTATGCAGGAAGGCGTGAATCCATCCCGGTTGATCGACAAGGTGCTGGAACGCTTGGCGGAAGTACAGCTGCTTGAAGATCGGCCCGACGGTCGGGTTGTTGTGGTTCAGCGGGAAGTAGAAGGTCTGGTAGGTCGAGGCGGTGTTGACGTCGTAGCCCTCGCTCTTGAACGAGCTCGCCAACGGTGCGTATTGCTGCGGAATGTAGCCGAGTGTCACCGCGCTGGGGCCTTGCGATTTGATCGCGTTGACCAGCGCCGACTCGGAGGTGTACGGGACCTCCGAGAACTTCGAAATCGTCGGCTTCACCGGCCCGGTGTACTTGGTGTTGGGAACGAAGTTGACGCCACCGTTGCTGGTGGTGCTCTGCACTCTCCACGGCCCATCTACGATTCGCCACAGCGGCGAGCTGCCCCAGTCGGCGATCTTCTGACCCTGACCGTTGAGGAAGTCGTAGACCTTTGCCGCGCCGGCCTTGGTCAGATCCGGAGCGCTGGTCGATGTCGCGCTCGGCGTCGGACCCGACATCGAGGTCTTATCCCAGGCCAGCGGCATCGGATAGATCTGCGGCAGCTCGTTGTAGATCAGCCAGGTTGGGTTGTAGGCCTTGTTGAACGTCAGCTGGACAGTCGTGTTGTTGAGGGCCTTGTAGCTCACGACGTTGTCGGGGAAGCGGCCGGGCGCGTACAGGCACCACTCCTTAGCCGGGTCCGCCTTCAACACGTTCATGTAGAACACGATGTCGCGGGCGGTGACCTGCTCGCCATCAGACCACATGTAGTGGTTCAGATGGATCGTCAGGGTCTTGCCGGCGTTGGAGAAGACCGGCTTCTGGCCGATCGAGATGTTGTAGTCGATCGTCGCCTTGTAGTTGTCGCCGAACCAGTAGAGCGGCCGGTACAGCAGATCGTTGAGGTTGACGCTGTTGGGGAGCACGCAGTACTGGGCCGAGTACATCGGGAAGATGTAATTGGGTGGAGCGCCGGGTTCCTCGGCGAACGTGACCGTGCCGCCCTTGATCTTGGCGCCGCTGGGCTTGGTCGGTTGGGTCAGCCCGGGGCCGGTCTGCTTGAGACCGGAGATGGTCGGAGCGCTGCCGCCACCCTGTGGTCCGGTGCCGGTACCCGAACCGGAACCGCAGGCACTGACCAGCAGCGCGAGGAGCGCGCAGAACACGGCGCTGAGCAGCGCCGCTCGGCCTCGGCGATATCGGCGGCTCATCGCAGCCTCCCACAATCTGATTGACCCATTACAGCTAGTCCTCTCCATTGATCATCCGGCCCTCGATGCGAGAGCTCCCCGGCACCTTACGACCTTTGAGTTGGCCTGAAAAGCGACAGCGGGTGGGAACTTTGAGAACACCTGTTCAGTCTTGGCGACGATCCGCAATCCCCTGCAACCAAAGGCTTTTCAGCTACCCACGTGAATGCAATTTGGCGCTATGGTGCTCCCCACCAAATGCGACCTGGAGGGGCGAATGGGTGTCACCAAGAGCGTGATTCAGTTCAACATCAGGCCCGGTCAGCGTGACCGGTTTCTGGACTACTTTGTGCGCACCGGCGTGCTCGAGACATCAAGCTTTCAGGCTGGCTATCTGGGCGCTCAACTGATGAGTTCAACCAGCGACCCGAACCGCGCCGTGGTGATCGCGGAGTGGGAGTCGCCGGAGGCCTATCAGGGCTGGCTGGAGAACCCTGATCGTGAGCTCGTGGGCGATCCGCTCGACCAGTTCCTCGAACCGAGCCCGGAAGGACAGTCGTTCACGCTCGTCCACGACGTCTCGCCCCAAACTCCGCTGCCGATCACCGCTTAATCGAAGGCAGTCAGCATGGACAAGACCTTGCGCGCGGCCACCGACGTTGGCGGCACTTTCACCGACCTGGTGGTGTTCTCGACCGATCCGGTGAGCGGCCGCCAGACGATTGAAACCGCCAAGTCAGATACCACCCCGCCCGAATTCGAACAGGGTGTTCTGAACGTCCTCAACAAGGGTGGCGTTTCGCTCGACGCGCTCGCGTTTCTGGCGCACGGCAGCACCATCGTCATCAACGCGCTAACCGAACGCAAGGGTGTCAAGACCGGGCTGATCACAACCGAGGGGTTCAGGGATTCGCTCGCGATCGCCCGTGGCAACCGCCCCGATTTCTTCAACCTGCACTACGAGAAGCCGCAGCCGTTCGTTCCCCGTTACCTGCGTCGTGAGATCCCCGGTCGCCTGGATCAGTACGGCGACGAACGCATCCCGCTCGAGCTCAGCGCGCTACCCGAAATCCTCGAGGACTTCGTCGACAGCGGCGTCCAAGCCGTGGCAATCTGCCTGCTGCACTCCTACGCCAATCCGGTCCACGAGCTGGCTGTGCTCGAGCGCGTGCGGGAACTGCAGCCGCAGCTGTCGGTGGTCGCCTCGCACAAGATCAGCCGCGAGTGGCGCGAATACGAGCGCACCAGCACCGCCGTCCTGTCCGCTTACGTGCAGCCGGTGGCCGAGCGCTACCTCGGACAGCTGGCCGACGGACTGACCAGCGATGGATTCGACGGGCAGTTCTACGTGATGCAGTCCAACTGCGGGGTCGACTCGCTGAACAAGGCCAAGGAGATTCCGATCACGATGGTCGAGTCGGGGCCGTCCAGCGGGTTCTGGGCCGCGGCCGAGCTCGGCCGCCTGATCGGCGAGCCGAACGTGCTGGCGCTCGACATCGGCGGGACCACCGCAAAGTGCTCATTGATCGAGGGCGGGCACGTGCGAATCATCTCCGACTACTGGATCGAGCGCACGCGCAAGTCGGCCGGCTACCCGATCCAGACGCCGGTCGTAGACCTTGTTGAGATCGGCAACGGCGGTGGTTCGATCGCCTGGGTAGACGATTTCGGCAAACTCCACGTCGGACCGCAATCGGCCGGTGCTTCGCCGGGACCGGCAGCCTACGGGCGCGGTGGTAAGGCCGCGACGACCACCGACGCGAACCTCGCGCTTGGGCGCATCAACCCCGACTACTTCTGCGGCGGCGAGCTCGAAGCTGACATGGACCAGGTGGCGATCGCGCTTGAGGGCGTAGCCGAGCAGCTTGGGGTGCGGGCGATCGACGCAGCACGGGGAATCGTGCGGATCGCCAACAACAACATGGTGAACGCGCTGAAGCTGGTGTCGGTTAACCGTGGCTACGACCCCCGCGACTTCACGCTGGTCGCGTTCGGCGGAGGCGGTGCCATGCACGCCGCCGCGCTCGCGGCGGAGCTGGGAATGCGGCGTGTTGTGGTCCCGTTCGCCGCCGATGTCTTCTCGGCCTGGGGGATGCTGATGAGCGACCTGCGCCGTGATTATTTCGTGACTCGGCTCTCCCGCCTTGAGCCCGGTAGCGGCCCCGATGTCGATCAGCTGCTGCACGAGGTTCAGGCAGAGGCGCTGAAGCAGTTCGACTCCGAACAGATCTCTGCCGACCGGGTCGAGTTCCGCAACTACGGCAAGCTGCGCTACGAGAACCAGGAACACAGCGTCGAGGTCGAGTTGCCGACCGTTCCGCTCACGCCAGAGCAGATCAGCGAGATCGTCGAGTCCTTCCACGCCGCCTATGAACGCGAGTACACCTACCGACTCGATGCCCCGGTTGAATTCGTCGGCGTGCACGTAGTCGCGCTCGCCGAGGTCGGCAAGCTCACTCCGCAACGGCTCAGCGCGAGCGACACTCCCGCATCGGCGGCGCAGAAGGGCACACGCGAGGTCGACTACGCGACCGAGGGCGTGCATCAGGCCGTGGTCTACACCGGTGAGCTGCTCGAGCCTGGGATGAGCTTCAGCGGCCCCGCGATCGTTGAGTCGAAGGGAACCACAATCGTCGTCAATCCCGGCAACGAGGTATCGATCGACGGCTATGGGAATGTGATCATCGATCTCGAATCGGAGGAGCTATGACGGTCCAGACCCCAGCACCCGTGGGCGAGCATGACCCGATCACGCTCGAGATCATCCAGGAAGCACTGCAGGCCACCGGCGACGAGATGTTCGCCGCATACCGCAAGACTGCGATGAGCGCGATCATCTACGAGGTACTCGACATGGGCACCGGGGTCACCGCCGCCAACGGCGACCTCGCGGCGTCCGGTGCTGGAATCCCGTCGTTCGTGGGCGTACTCGACAAGGCCGTGCGCCGTGTGATCGAAATCCAGGGCCTGGCCGCGATCAAACCGGGCGACGTCTATGTGACCAACGATCCGACCTATGGCGGGGTCACACATCTCAACGACGTGGTGCTGGCGCTGCCGGTGTACTCCGGCGAGACCTTGATCGCATGGACTGCGACGATCGCGCACTTCAACGACGTCGGCGGGGCGGTACCCGGCTCGATCTCAACAGAGGCGACCGAGATCTTCCAGGAGGGCGTGCGCCTTCCCGCGATCAAGCTGATCGATCAGGGCAAACCACTGGACTCGGTGTTCAAGATCATGAGCGCCAACAGTCGCCTGCCCGATTTCCTCGAAGGCGACCTGTGGGCCGGGATCGCAGCAGTGAGACTCGGTGGCAAGCGCCTGCAGGAGCTGGTCGACAAATACGGGCTCGAGACCTTCCTTGCTGCCGTTGACGCCTACCTTGACCGCGGTGAACAGGTCGCGCTCAAAGCGCTCTCCGAACTGCCAAAGGGCCGCTTCTCGTTGTCGGAGGAGCAGGACAACGGCTCGATCTACAGCGCCACGATCGAGATCACCGACGACCGCTTTGTAGTCGACCTGCGTGACAACCCGCCGCAGGACTCGGGGCCGCAAAACGCAAGCCGCGACGGCATGTTGATCTCCGCGCAGATGGCGTTCATGAACCTCACCGGAATTGACATCGCAAACGCCGGGTCATTCCGTCCGATCACCGTGCTCACCACCCCGCGAACGGTTTGCGACGCGCGTGAGCCCGCCGCGATGGCGATCTACTACGAAGTCGAGATCCGCTTCTACGACGTGATGCTGCGCTGCCTGGCGCCGCACATGGAGGGCCGCTTCCCGGCTGGCGGCTTCCAGTCGATTTGCGGCACCTTCATCGGTGGCCCGCACCCGGATACCGGCCGCCATTTCACGATCGTCGAGCCGCAGGTCGGCGGCTGGGGGGCGTCGGTCGACGCCGACGGAATCAGCGCCACCTTCAGCGCCGCGCATGGCGAGACCTTCAACTGCCCGGCGGAGGTCGCCGAGGCTCGCTACGGGCTGTTCGTGAATCGACTCGAGCTGAACCTCGAACCTGGCGGTGAGGGCCGTACCCGCGGTGGCAACGGAATCCTGGTCGAGTACCAGGTCCGCTCTGACGGTTGCTTCTTCACCTGTGCCTACACGCGCAGTCAGCATCGTCCGTGGCCGCTGAACGGTGGCCACGAGGGCAGCCCCAACTACGCGGAGATCATCCGCCCCGACGGCACCGGCGAACGCTTTGCGTTGGCAACCGCAAAAACCGTCAACCGTGGCGACGTGATACGCATCCACACTGGGAACGGTGCCGGCAACGGCGATCCGCGCGACCGCGACCGCGAGCTGGTGCAGGCCGACATCCGCGACTGGCTGATCTCGGCAGAGCGCGCCCGTGAGATATACGGGCCGCTCGACTAACGCTCGCCGGCGGCGACGAACTCAGCTTCGCGGTCGCCGGCCGGCGCTTCCGCCCGCGGCCTGTCGTCGACCAATGGTTCGTTCAGCGGGGCCGCTTGCGGCCGGCGCTCACCCATCTGGACGATGAGGATTCCGGCTAGCAGAATTGCGCCGCCGATCAGCTGCAACGTGCCGGGAACCTGGGCCAGCAGAAGCCACGCCCAAACGACGCCGGAGACGACCTCGAGCAACCCGACGAACGATGCGTTGCGCGCCCCCAGCTGGCGGATTGCGGCGATCCCGGCACAGTAGGCGAGGGCGGAGGTGATCGTTCCGAGCACCGCCAACGGCAACCACCACGGCACCGCCACCCCGTCGTAGCTGGGGGAGAGCGTCGAAGCGTGCGCCGGCAGCAGCCCGACCGCAGCTAACAGCGCGAGCAATACGGTCGCGCTGACCATGCCGCAGCCGGCGAGCCCGATCGGCGGTACCTCAGCAACGCCGTCTGAGCCGAGCACGAAGTAAGTGGCAGCTCCAACCATCGCCAGCAGCGCCCACGCGACGCCGACCGCGTTCAGCGATGGACCCGCGATCAGATCGAGCACGAGCACCAGGCCGACTGCGCAGACCGCCACGCCGATCAGCGTTTTGCGAGTCGGGCGTTCGCCCCGACGCAGCCACAGCCATCCGACCACCGCCGCGGGCGCCGTGTACTCGATCAGCAACGACGGCCCGACCGCCATCTTGCTCACGGCCGAGAAGTAGGCGAACTGCGCCAGCGCCATCGGGATCGCGCCATACAACATCACGAGCCCAGCCTGCCTGCGCAGCGCCGACCAGTGGCCGCGCAGCGCGCGGATCGCGAACGGAGCGAGCACGACAGACCCGAGGCCGAGCCGCACGAGCACCACCGCGCCCGGGCTCCAACCGGTCGCGAACAAACCGCTCGCGAGCGCGCCGGACAGCCCGAAGGATGCGGCGGAAAGGACCGCCAGAGCGTACCCGTATCCCATCTTCGCGTCATTACCAACGGGCCTCATGACAGATGACGATAGTGGTCATACGGTAAGCTGTCAACATACTTTTTGCTCCTGACACCGAATGGTCGCTGCGGGCGTCCGTAGAGCTGGTCAACAGCGCCGGTGAGCCCGACACGCTGACCTCGCAGGATGAGCTGGAGCGCTGGTGGATAACCCATCGCTACAGCGGTCGACGTGACCACGACGCCGCTGAGCTCGAGGCGATGCGGGCGATCCGCCCCGAGCTGCGGGAACTGCTCACCGCGGACCGCGACACCGCTGCCGAGCTAACCAATCAGATGCTCGCCCGCGTGCGCGCGGTGCCGCAGTTGGTACGCCACGACGGACTCGACTGGCACATCCATGCGATTTCCTCTGACGCTCCGCTGCCCGACCGCGTGAAGGTCGAGACTGCGATGGCGATGATCGACCTGATCAGGATCGACGAGCTCTCGCGCCTGTCGGTCTGCGCCGACGACGGCTGTGACGGCCTGGTTCTGGACCTCTCGCGCAACCGTTCGCGGCGCTTCTGTTCGACGCGCTGCTCCAACCGCAACGCTGCAGCCGCGTACCGCGCGCGTAGCCGAGCCTGAACTCGCTGCGCCGGGCACCGGTGCCGGCGACGCGACTGCGCCGGTCGCTGTAAAGCTGATCGTCGAGATCTGGCGATTGACGTTTGGTCACGATCCCTGCACGCTGTGGCCAAACCCACGGCGAACCCAGGAGCTAATTCCATGAGCACGATTGATTCAGGTAGCGAGCTGAGCTTTGAGCGCGACATCAGGCCGCTGTTTCGCGTCAAGGATCGCGACTCGATGCTGAAGGCATTCGACCTATTCGACTACTCGGATGTGGTCGCCCACAAAGATGCGATCGTCGGCGCGCTGCGCCACGGACGCATGCCCTGCGACGGGGCCTGGCCGGCAGCTCAGGTTGACAAGCTCCAGCAGTGGATCGACCAGGGCGCACCCGCCTAAGCCGCGAGCCACGCGAGCACCGCTGCCCGAGAAAAGCGCCACTGCTCACCTATCTGGCGCGCTGGAATCCCGCCGTTGCCAGCCAGCTGCCTGAGCGCGTCGACCTCGACGCGCAGGTAGGCTGCGGTCTCTTCCAGACTCAAGATCTCAGGCGGCGCCTCGCTAAGCGTGGCGCGTCCGACAACCAGACCTTCGTCGAGCTCGAGGTGCTCGCGCACCGCATGTTCAACCAGCTGGCGCTTGCTGCGGCCGGTCAGCTCGACAGCCTGGTTCAGGCGCTCCGCCTGCTCGGCTGGAAGCCGCACATAAAGAGGGACGTCGTCCTGGGGCATATCGTCATGATATCAGACGATATCAAGCCACAGAGCTGATATGACGCGCAGCGTCGCCTGGGACGATCCGCCGACATAAGAGCCGCGTAGAGCTCGATCACAGTTAGGATTCCGGGCGTGAGTGGAACGGAGGACAATTCGACGATCCTTGATGTGATCGCGCGGATGCGCGCAATCGACGGCACGCTGCCACGCAAGGACGGCGTCGCGATCTTCAACCGGCTGTATCTGCAGGTGACGCTCGCGGTGCAAACGGCCAGCGGCGGAGCGGTGTTCGAGAACAAACCGTTCATCGACCAACTGGACGTCACATTTGCCGGGCTGTATTTCGATGCTGAGACGACGATCGATTCTGGGACCGCGTGTCCGGTGGCGTGGCGGCCGCTGGTAGCGACTCGTTCGCAGTCGCGCGAGCCGATCCAGTTCGCGCTCGCCGGCATGGTCGCCCACATCAATCACGATCTCCCGATCGCCGTTGTCACCACCTGTGAGCAGTTCGGGCTCGAGCCCGTTGACGACAGCGCGATCCATCGCGACTACCAGCGCGTCGACGGGCTACTGGCAGGCGTCGAAACACATGTTGCCGGCTGGTTCGATTCAGGCCTGATCGCCGACGTCGAAGACGTGACCCCGGAGAAGACCGACGCGGCGATCGCAATGTGGTCGCTGGCGGCCGCGCGCGACGTCGCCTGGGATCACGCCAAGATGCTCTGGAAACTGCGGCACGCCGGCTCGCTGCTGCGGGACGGGTACCTGGATGTGCTTGCGCGCAGCACCGAACTCGCGTCGCGCGCGATGCTCGTGTAGCACTGTTGCGAGCTCAACTGGGGTAGTTCGGTCACCCCTTCGGTCACCCCTTTGTAGGGGTCTTGACCTCTGACGCGTTCGGGCCTCGGCAAGTCCACGACCAACTATTGCGCTCATATGGTCAAAATGGGGGGTGGGGGCACAACCAGCGATCCGCTGAGGCGACTGTGCCGGACCACTCAATGCCAAGAGATATCACTGAGATCAATGACCCACGCCTGGTTAAGGCGTTGGCGCACCCGATCCGCATCCAGGTGCTCAGAGCAATTCAGGATGGGCACAGCACCCCGAACGACATCGCGCGCGCGATCGAGCAGCCACTACCAAACGTCAGCTATCACGTGCGCATCCTCGCGAAGCTCGAGGTGATCGAACTGGTTGAGGTCACTCAGGTGCGCGGAGCTGCGCAGCACCACTACAGGCCTGTCGGCCAGATCCGCATCACCGACAGAGCGTGGGCTGAGGTTCCGCGTGACGTACAAACGCAGATCGCCGCCAACACAGTTGCGACGATCTCAGAAGGGGCGCGCGATGCGGTGCTAAACGGGGGGTTCGCGCGCGAGGACGCAATCCTCGTGCGGTACCCGATGATACTTGATGCCCAGGGGTTCGCGGATATGTCAGCCGCAGCGACGGAATTTCTCGACACCGCCAACCGAATCGCGAAGGCGGTCAGTAAGCGTCTCGCAGCGAATCCTGACCCTGACGCCGTGATCAAGAGCACGGCCGTCGTCATGCATTTCACCAGCCAGGAGGAGCAGAACCCGTGATCGCTGAGCGCTTGGACGAACTTGGTATCGAGCTGCCGCCGCCGTTCGCGCCGGCAGGTAACTACCTGGGCTGCGTGGTCGACGGCGGCCTCGTATATGTCAGCGGTCACGGACCAGTCGCCGGCGAGCTGATGGTCACCGGCAAAGTGGGAGCGGGCCTGTCGCTCGAGCAAGCCCGCGAGGCCGCGCGTATGACGGGACTCTCGATCCTGGCCACGTTGAACGCCGAACTCGGCGACCTTGACCGGATCGAGCGGTTCGTAAAACTGTTCGGGATGGTCAACTGCGCGCCCGGGTTCAACCAGACCCCGGCGGTGATCGATGGATGCTCTGACCTCTTGGTTGAGGTTTTTGGCGAGTTCGGCAAGCACGCACGCAGCGCGGTGGGAATGGCGGAGTTGCCGTTCGATATCGCCGTGGAGATCGAACTCATAGCTCGGTTGCGCGCTTAGCGCCTAGTTTTCCGCTCGCGGCTGAAATCGGTTTGGGCCGCGAGCCTAATCCGCCCCGGCGACTTTGCCGATCGCTGCCCGGAACGCGTCTGCGATGACTGAGGTTTGATCCGTCTCGGCGCGGTCTCGGTATGCCCTGCGTTGTCCATCGAGGACGAGTAGCGTCCCGCCCACGTCTGGGTACTCGACGATGTCGGGACGGTTGGTCGTTGAGAGCATGAGATAGCGCACCGTGGCGTCAGAGAGGTTGACCAGGCTGTGCGCTCCGGCTGCCGTTCTGGGAAAGGCGATCACCGCCCCTGGGAATAAGACCCGGGTACCGTCGAGGCCACGCAGTGTCGGTGTGCCATCGAGCACCAGCAACAGTTCCTCGTTGGCCTGATGTGAGTGCAGCGGCGCCCCAACGGCGCCAGGCTCAAGCTCGTAGAGGTTGGCGGCGATCTCACGTGCGCCGGCCTGAGCACCAATCGGCGCGACGTGGCGACCGGGGTATTTGTCGGTGTCCCAGTCCGGTGTGTTGAGGTCAGCCGTCACGGTTCCACGGTCAGACCACGGCCGCGCTAGCCGGTCGACTTTGCACGCAGCGCGTTCTTGATCCGACGCGCCAGCGAGGGCCCCCTGTTGGCTTTCGCCATGGCGCGTTCCTCCTTGTCGCGAAGCGCGTTCCGGTAGCTCTCCTTGGCCCGTTCCTCATTGCCAACGGCTTGCGCCGACGGCAGCTGACCGGGAGGTAGGAATGACATGGGGAGCAGCCTACTCTCGCGACCGGCATTCGACAAATACGCTCCGTTCGGGGACCCAGCCCTCACGACCACTCTTCGCGCGGCACCAGAGCCAACCACTCAGTGAGTCCGGGCGTACGATCTCGAGTTCCTCGCCGGCATCAACTGGTAGCTCGGTTGTGTCGTAGGGCTCGATGACGGTGCCGGTCGTTCCCTGCCGTTCAAGGTGACGTTCGGGGACCCAACCAGATCCGTCGGTGGTGGTCACGAACACGAACACCGGCCACTCCGCGTTGCGCGTTCCGATCTCAACGGAATCCCCAACCTCCAGCCGGATCGGGGCGCGGTCCGGGATCTCATGCGAGGACCGCGCGACGACGAGCCCGATCATGGCAGACGCCTCTCCACAAGACGCCCGGGTTTGGTGCCGAGCCGTACCACGCGCGTCAGCTCTCCGTGACCCGAAATTCTGCGGTCAACTCAGCGGGGATAGCCTCCTGCCGTAGGGCCGCCGCCTTCGCCTGCGGCGGATCGAGTCTGATGCTCTTGCGAAGACGGTAGATACCCGGGGTCGCGCGAGCGGGGATCCTCGCGCGGCGCTGGCTCGGTTTGACCATCAGTCCGACTGCACGAGAGGGGAGCTCGGTATCGATCGAATACCACCAGCCGTCATCCTGCTGGTCCAAAGCGAAATCGGTTCCGGTCAAGATCGGCACGCTGCTGTCGTTCACGAGCTTGTATCCGAGCTGACCACCGCGCCGGACCCCAGGCACGTCGAGCACGAGCCTGACCGGCGAGGCAGACCGTGTTTCATCCAAGGGACGGACCGGCTCGACCGCTTCCCTCGGCGCCCGCGGCTGCTCGCGAACCTCAACACCAACCGGGGCTGCTGCCTCGGTGAGGGCACCGACGAGCTCCGGAGTACGGTCCGCAACCGAAAAGCTCGCAACCAGACCGTTCTCGCCCATGTTTACAGCGAGTGAGCGAACGCCTGCGATTCCACGCCGCTTTACCCTCCCCATTAGGATCGGGGCGAGCAGCTTTGGGGAGAAATGGGGCCACGCATGCTCGGCATAATCGCCCAGACTCGCGCGCCACTGACCCGCAGGACAGACCCAGTCATAGCCCGCTTCGGATTCGGCCAGGTCCAATGCGTGGTCGTGAACCGGACATCGCGGGACCGGCTCGCCAAGCTGGTCCCGCAAATACCGTTGTGCCGTCCGAGTCATTGAAATTACGGTCGCCGGATGCCTTGGATCGGGCAGTGACAGCCGCCGCCGACCCTCCTCGCCATCCTGCAACATGAACGTATCCGCATCGCCGTCACACGCACGACGACCGACGTATCTGCGCACGCCGACAGCAAGATCCGTAATGACGGTGTCGACGAGGCGCAGGACTGAGTCGTTTGCGTCGTGTTGCGGCTGGCTCATGACATGTCAGCCTGCCAGATACATCAGCCGGGTGGAACTTGTCTGCTGTCCAGCAAGCAGCGGCGGTTTTGGCGCATCGGCTCAATGTCGACCCAGCGGCTGCAAACATAAGGCGTGTCGTGCAGGTTCTGAACGTGTTCGAAACCGAGCTGCAGGAAGGGCCGGGCCGGGATGGCTTCTGGTTCCGCGCGTCGCCGCTGCGGCCAGCGCTCGGAGGCGCGCGCATCGGCGCTGGGCTCTACGAGGCACGCGCGGGCACGCCGATCTGGCCGTACCACTACCACTATCCGCAGGACGAGTGGTTGTATGTGCTCGACGGCCGGCCGCTGCTGCGATACGCGGGCGATCGGAGGCAACTCGCGCCACACGATCTCGTGCGCTTTCCGCCAGGTCCAGACGGAGCGCACACGGTCGAAGGCCCGGGGCGTTTCCTGATCTTTTCCGGTGAGCGCCGGCATGGACCGCAGGTAGGCGTGTACCCGGACTCGGACAAGATTTCGGTATTCCCCGGCATCGAGGGCAGCGAGCTGAACACGCTGCTCTTCGTCCGTTCAGCTGCGGTGGACTACTGGCACGCGGAGGGCCAGGGGCAAGTGCCGCCGAGTCGTGTCGTTCGCGAGCCGTCAGCGGCGCCACCGCCGGCGGTGAGTCTCGACGAAGTTGCGCTCGAAGACGGCGACGGCTGGAGATTCGGAACGACCGATGCGGTCCTGGGACGAGGTGGTCTTGCGGCAGCGGTATTGGAGCTTGATCCGTCTGCGGACTTTGCCCGATACCGCTACGACCACGGCCGCGAACTCTGGCTCTTGACGCTTGACGGCACGCCCAGCGTCCAACACTCGCAAGGTGAGCGTCAGCTGCGGCCTGGCGATTTGGCGTGTCTGCCGGACGGGCCCAGTGGAGGACGCAAGCTGATCAACAAAAGCGGCTCGGCGGCGCGCCTGCTGCTGCTGTGGACAACCGGATTTCCTCACGCGAGCTGTTACCCGGACAGCGGCGAATGGGTCTTGCGCACCAGCCACGACGCTGAGCCGATCAGCCTCCGTCATAACTGAGCTGGGGGCCGCGCCCGCTGGCCGTTCGAGCCGCTGCGCCTAGCATTCATACCGGACCTCATGAACGCCTCCAAGCTCGCCACGATCCTCTACTACAAGTTCACGCCGGTCAGCGACCCTGAATTGCTGCGCCTCTGGCAGTGGGAGCTGTGCCGGAACCTGCAGCTCAAGGGACGGATCCTGATTTCGCCCCACGGGATCAATGGCACGCTGGGCGGCGAGAGAAAGGCGCTGAGGCAATACCTGAACGCGTGCAAGGCGTACGAGCCGCTGGGAGAGCTCGACGCGAAGTGGGATCACAACGCCGGCGACGTCCCGTTTCCTAGGTTGTCAGTGAAGGCCCGGCCCGAGATCGTGACCTTCAACTTCCCGGAGCTCGAGGTCGACGAGCGGGGCGTGGTCGGCGGCGGAACCCATCTGGACGCCGACGGTCTTCATGAACTGATGTCCACGCTGGCGACCGCCAACGACAAGCCGGTGCGTGAGCTCGTGGGTAGCGAGGTGCTGTTTCTGGACGGAAGAAACGACTATGAGTACGCGGTCGGACGGTTCAAGGGCGCGCTGAACCCGAAGGTGCTCAACGCGAAGGAGTTCTTGGCCTTCATCGAGTCTGGCGCGATCGACTCCTTCAAGGACAAGCCGGTCGTCACCTACTGCACCGGCGGCATCCGCTGCGAGATCCTCACTCCGTTGCTGAAAGCCAACGGGTTTACGAACGTGTTTCAGATCGACGGCGGGATCGTCCGCTACCTCGAGCACAGTCGCAACAGCCGGCAGTTGTGGGAGGGGAGCGTCTATACCTTCGACCGCCGCAACAAACTGCTTGGCGATTACTCAGAGGCGGTCGGCGTTTGTGTCCACTGCGGCGGTATCACCGAGGAATTCCACAACTGCGGTAGCTGCGAAGCGCACGTACTGGCGTGCCGCTCTTGCTGGGAGCAGGCGCTCGGTGATTGCTCGGAGTGCGCCGAGGTCGTCACGAGCCCGTAGTTGATTCGCTCGCGCGTGAGTCGGCTCAGGTCGGCGGCTCGTCGCCCACTTGCTCTGCCGTCATGTATGCGGCGTACCAGTCGGCCCAGTTCGGGTCTGCCCGTCCCGTACGTTTTTCGTGTTCGGCGTGGGCCGCCTCGGCTCGCCGCATGGCGCCGGCGAGGTCGGTGCTGGAGGCGAACGTCGTTTCCGTGCTTTCGACGTGACCCGGCAGCCTAATAGTGACTTCTTGGAGTAGCCAGCGGTTCCCGTCGGGGTCGCTGAACGTAGCAAACGAGCAGTAGCTCTGATGGTTCGGTGCAGCCCCGCTCACGCGACCGCTCGGGTCGCCGAGCTCGAACTGCGCACCCGGGACGGTGGGATGGAATACCTCGCTCACCTCAACATCACGTGCGAGCAGCTCGTTTCTTGCCGCCTCGATGTCAGCGACGATCAGATACCCCTGAGCCGAGCCCGGCGCAGCCGATGTCTTGCGGGTTCCGAACTGGATCGAGCAGCCTGAGCCCGGTGGTGTGAACTGCACGCCTCTGAAGCCGTTGTCGAACTCGCCCTCAGCGTCGAGCCGCCATCCCAGGCGGCTGTAGAACGCTTTGGCTCGGCCGACGTCCGCCACTGGAATGATCACCGCTTCGAGCTTGAAATCGTCAGCCGTCAGCCGCCCGACTGTGCCGTCATCACCGTGCCCGCTACCTGTCGCTCCCATGTTCACCTCACGTGCGATCGCTGCGCCTCATCTAGTAGCTGGCCCAGCTGGGCCAGCTACTTCTGCTCCTGCCGCACACTACTTCACGTGCTCGCCGCCGGACGTTGATGCGCTCCCAGACCGCATCGGCACTCGCGACCAAACCGCGCTGGTCGTCGACCGCGTTGTGCGCGAGATCCCTACGGGCATCGCAGTTCGGCGTTCGAATGCCGACCCGGGTGTGTAGCTCAGCCGGGCCGCGCCAGTCCTGATAGGTCAAGCTTGCGGATCCGTTCCTGATCGGCAAGCACGTTGATGGCGGAGATTCTGCCGTCCACCACGGTGTAGGCGTTCAGCGCGAAAGGGTTGCCTTCCGGGGCAATCAGCACTCCGACTGCGCCGTTGATCAGCACCGGGTGCGCGAACGGCGCGAGCTTGGCGAAATTGGTCGCCATCTCGGCGACCGCATGTGCGCCGTGCTGCTCGAGGATCGGGTTCGCCAGCCCGGTGTCAGCTCGTAGCACCGCGTCCGGGTGCAGCAGCGCAACGAGCCGCTCGAAGTTGCCTTCCTGCGCCGCGGCGAGGAACGCATTGACTACGTCACGTTGCTGTGCGATATCAGGGTCGGGTACTGCGTGAGCACCTTGGATGCGCTGCCGCGCGCGGCTGGCTAGTTTGCGCGCCGCCTCTGGTGAGCGGTCGACCATCGGGCCGATCTGATCGAACGGCACGCCAAACGTGTCATGGAGCACGAAGGCGAGACGTTCGGCCGGGCTCAGCGTGTCTAGCACCACGAGCAACGCTATCCCGACCGCGTCGGCCACAAGCGCCTGCTGCTCGGGGTCGGCGTCAGTTGCCGCGCTTGTAACGACAGGGTCGGGCAGATGCCCAGCAAACGGCTGCTCGCGTCGTGCCTCGCGTGCTCTCAGCATGTCGAGGCACACGCGAGCCGTGACCGTGGTAAGCCATCCGCCCAGATTCTCGACGCTCTCGCTGTCAGCACGGCTTACACGTATCCACGCCTCTTGCACGGCGTCGTCGGCGTCTGCGAGCGAACCGAGCATCCGGTACGCGACGGCTTGCAGGCGCGGCCGCTGTTGTTGAAAGTCGGCTGCTAGGAGTTCCACGCCGCTCATCTCAACACCCTTGCACCGTTGAAGCTGCCGCTCGCGCGGCACGCCGTTCCTCGGTTCGCTTCTGTTCACCGGGCTTGCGAACAGCTTCGCGCCAGATCAATCTCGGGAGGCTCGGATGGACCGCCTCTGTGCAGACCGCCGCAACACGTTGTGAGTACTCGCTGCTGTCCAGTTGCGCAAGCATCGCGGCCGCAAGATCGCTGCGCGCGGTGAACGCGCCGGGCACGTAGTGCTCCGCGATCCGATAGTCGGTTACGCGGTCGTGGTCGAACAGCCCTGAGGGCCGCAACACCGTCCAGTCCAGGTCACTGGCCTCGACTGCCTCCTCCATGCGTGTCATGTCGTCGTAGAGCGTGCGTCCCAGCTTCCGGACATACGGAGCCATGAACTTCTCGAAGAACCAGCCACCGTGAGTGCCTGCCGCCGGGTCGACGGCGCTCGAGCTGACACATACGAGTCGGGAGACTCCATGGCCGTGCATCGCGGCGATGATATTCGTGATCCCGCGAGAGTAGACCGTGATCTCATCTTTGGAGAACGGAACGCCCAGCGTCGACAGAACGGCATCGGCCCCGTCGATCATCTCCTCGGTCTGGATTGGATCGAGCACATTGCAGAGCCTTGCCGTCACACCGGCGCGGGCGTCTAGTTCATCTGGGTGCCTGCTCGCTGCGACCATCTCGCGTCCCGACTGGGCGCCGATGCGCAGCACTTCGCGACCGGTCGGCCCGTTGGCACCAAACACAGCAATTCGCATCAAAACCTCCGAGCTTCGTCGTGATCGCTGGCGGGCGGCTCGGCCCGTCTATTAGCTATGACGTGAGCCAGCGACAAAACGTGACCGCGCGCCGCGGCGCTGGGGTGCGCAAGATGCTGACGTTGAGGACGGCCGGCGCCAGCGCTTGCGCCGCCGGCTGGCAGCGGATAGCTTCGAGCCCCAGGAAGAACGCATGAGGCCTCTCCGCGGAGGTCTCACGGAACGGGAGTCAAGGCGATGGCCCAGTACCTGATCTCTTTTGGTGCGAACGCGATGGATTACATTCCTGAGCAGGAGATGGCCGCCGTTGCCAAGGCAGCGCACGCAGTCTGTCAGGAAGCGATCAACGCGGGCGTGTTCGTCTTGGGGGGCGGTATGGAAGACCGACCTGCAGCGATGGTGGCCAGTGACGGCACGATCACGGATGGTCCTAATCCGGACGCGATCGGCGGCCTCACGGTGATTGACGCGCCCTCGCGGGAGGAGGCGCTGAAGTGGGCGGCCAAGATCGCGGACGCGTGCCGCTGCACACAGGAGGTCCGGGAGATCGGCTACGACCCCGAACTCGAAGCGATGCTGCGCGTACGTGAGCACGCTGGTTCTTGATGGCGGTCAACTAGCGCGGGCGCCACACGTCGAACGCGATGTCGCGAACTTGCTCGCAGAAACGGCCACCGTCCGATGCCGCTTGAAGCAGCGCTCGTAGTTCGACCTCGAACTCATCGCGACGGGGTCCGAACAGGTGTGGCGTCGAGCTGGAGAGCGAGAACGTCGCCGCCACGATCTCATCGACAGAACGATCGACCAATTCACCACGCTCGACCGTGAAGCTCGCAGGACCTTCGAACCCGGCCTCGCGGTAGACGTCAGACTCATCGCCGCCGACCCCGCTTGGGATTCCGGTAGGAAGCCGACCGCGTCCTGCCCGGCGCACGGGGCCGAGGTACGAAGCCACCAACGCCTCGATCTGCTCGTACGGCGGCCGCGGCCGCGGTAGCACGTCGTCGCCGTAGTCCCCGCGATGCGTAGTCGCACGGATATGCACACAGCTACCGCCATCGCGCAGCATTCCGCGAACGATCTTCGCGACTCTCTCGCGCTCCATCCAGTGGAACGATTGCGCGAACGTCACCAGGTCGAAACTACCCAGGTCGGCCGGCAGCTGCTCGGCTCGCATCTGTCGCCAAGCGACGTTCCAGAGGCCGCGCCGACGCGCGGCGCCGTCTGCTTGGATGATCATCTGACGGTCGGCATCGACGCCGACGATCTGCGCGACGTGCTGCGCCAGTAGAAGGGTCAGCGAGCCGGGACCACAACCGACGTCCAACGTGCATGCGCCGCTGCCCACACCCGATGCGGCCACAATCCGTTCACCAAGCTCAGGCGGGTACGGCATGCGGCCCCTGAGGTAATGAGACGCGGCCCCGGCGTAGAGAGTCTCATCCCATTCCCACTGTTCCGTCATGGCTGCATTAATAGCGGGATCAGGTCCTGGGCCCGTCGGAAGCTCGCTGCCTCTCAGCCTGGTATGACTTTGGGCGGCATGACGTTGCGACTCAATCCGACCGAACTGCTCGCGTTCCGCCGCCCGCGGACGGCTTGACAGGCAATCGGACCGATGTTTCGTATGAACGACGGGGGCCGAGTGACGATTCCGTTGATTGTGGAGCCCGACCCTGATGAACAGGGAGGCGCGGTCGTGATGGTGCAGTGCCGCGTCAACGGCAGCACAGAAATGTTCGTGCTCGACAGCGGCGCGGCGCGTACGACTGTTGTCCGCGACGAGGCCTTGCAGCTCGAGCTTTCCGGCGAGGTGGACGAAGCAGGCGGGGTCTTCGGTCCGGCCGTGATCGAGCGCGGGATTGTCGGCGAGTTGGGTCTCGGGCCTGTATCGATCAGCGGCCTCTCAGTCTCCGTGATGCCGGCGAACGGGATTGCTCGCAACCTGCTCGGTATCGATGTTCTCGGACACTTCTGTTGGCGCCTGTCGCTCGATGCAAAGACTTTGACGATCAATCCCGACGCTGAGCACCCGAGGAACAAGCTTCAGATCGGCGAGCGTGGGCATGCATACGTGGACGTTGTTTGGGAGCAGCATCGGGCGAGCGCGTGCTGGGATACCGGTGCCGGGATCACGGTCGTCGATTCTGGATTCGTCGCCCGTCATCCGCACCTGTTTACGGCGCTTGGCAGCTCGCAGGGCACTGATGCGCATGGCAGAACCGAACACACCCCCACGTTCGTCATGGCTTCTCCCACCATTGGCGGCCAGCGGTTCGAACCGCATCCGATAGCCGCCGTCGATCTATCCGCCATCAACGCAAGCGTCAGCCGGCCGATCGACCTGATTCTGGGGTACACCACGCTGCGCCAGGCGGACTGGGTAATGGACTTTCCTTCCAAGCGCTGGTCGATATCGGCGGTATCGCCAACGTGACGGCAAAGCCGTTGCGATACCGCCCGAGGCTCAGGCATCGGTTGGGACCTTGAGGCGCCAGACGAACCGATTTGTCTTGCCTGGCTGTTTGTCGTAGCGTGAGAGTCCGGGCGATCGGTGCCGATTCTCGGTGCGATCGAACTCAAAGCAAAGAAGGCGGAGAGATGAGCACATACAAGGGCGCCTGCCTGTGTGGTCGGGTCGAGTACGAGCTGCACGATCCGGTAGGGATGGGCGTTTGCCACTGCACTCGCTGTCAGCGCTGGACCGGTTCGAGTCTCACCGGTGTGGTCGTTGACAAAGGCAACTTCAAAGTCACGAAGGGCGCCGAACTGGTCAAGACCTACGACAGCGAATTCGCGCCGCGTAACTTCTGTAGTAACTGCGGTTCGAGCATTTTTGACGACCTCGGGGAGCAGTATTTCGTCGCGGCGGGATTGATGCGCGAGCTGGATCTTGAACCTGCCTTCCACCTGCAGGTCGCCTACAAAGCGCCGTGGGAGTCGATCGGTGACGCGGCTCCGCAGTACGACGAGAATCCGCCTGCCTAGTTCAGAGACCGGTAGCGGCGCCGCCGCAGCGGTGTGATGTTGGATACTGCCGATGTGCTTGCGCAGAGCGCCCTCGGAGAACTTGACCTAGAGAGTGCGGCGTATGCGGCTCCGGTACATGGTCCTGACGGCCTGGGATGGGCGGAGCACACGCTGGTCGCGCCGGCGTCTGTCATGAAGATCCAAATCGCGCTCGCCGCCGAGCGCGCGATCGCTCACGGAACTCTCGACGGCCAGCGACGCATGCTGATACAGGCCAAGCATCGCACCCCGGGACCCGTTGGAATGTCACTGATGCAGGATGACGTCGTCATCTCGGTCCGCGACCTCGTGATCACGATGTTGACGATCAGCGATAACCCAGCAACTGACGAACTCATCGGGCTTGTGGGACTCGACGCGATCAACGAGCTCGTTCGCGGGCTCGGACTGCGACAAACGCGCGTCACCTCCGACCTACGCCACGCGCTCGACGCGATCGCCCACGATGCCGGCTTCCCGGACTACGAAGCACTCGCGGCCTACGAACCCACCGCGCACAGCGCCCTTTCGCAATCGCAGATTCAACAACGTATCAGCCGAGCACGTGCGCTCGACCCGCGTCTCGGGACGAGCACAACCGCACATGAAATGGTGCTGCTACTGCAGGCGATCTGGAGCGATCGTGCGGCCACAGCAGACGCGTGTCGGAAGGTGCGCGCCGCAATGGCGAACCAACTCACTAAAGCCCGAATCGCGTCCGGGTTCGACAGCTCCGTAAAGGTTGCCGCAAAGAGCGGCGCGCTTCTGGGCGTGGTCCGAAACGAAGTCGGCGTAGTCACCTACCCCGACGGCGACTCCTACGCGATTGCGGTGTTCACACGCCGCGCACCCGACAGCAACATCGACCCGGCGCTTGTAGATCGGGCCATCGGGGAGACCGCGCGGGCGCTTGTTGACGAACTCCGCCAGCCGAAGTAACCGTCAGTGTCGCCGAAGCGGCCAACGGAGAGCCAGCAGGCCGCCATCAGCGACGGAGCTGTCGCGCAGCAGCTCGGTGCCTGCACGGAGTGGGTCCGGGTTACGGGTTGAGGAGTCGTTCCCATAGCGCCATCAGCGCGGCCGTAGCGCTAGCGCGTCGCTCCTGGGAGTCGTGGCCGCCGCCGAATGTGTCAAGCAGGTATGCGCGGTGTGTGGCCATCAGCAGCAGCGCAAACTCGCGGGGGTCGGCCGGTGGGTGCGGAGCGCTCGCGACCAGTTGTTCGAGCAGTTGGCGCGGACCAACCAGTGCGCGGTCCAGTTCGGTGGCAACTGCCGGATCCGCCGCCGCGGCGGCGTCGAGTGCGCGCAACCACCGGCCGTTGTCGGCGTATAGCTGCACCAAGCCGGTGACCATCGCAGCGATGAGATCTTCTGGCGGACCGCGCAAGACCTGATCGAGAAGCGGGTCTGCGGAATCGGGGAGCAGCTCGGGAGCCATCTGGGCGAGCGTGTCGAAGTGGCGATAAAAGACCGTGCGTGTCAGATCGGCGCGGGCCATGACGTCACCAACGGTCAACGCGGAGAACGGTCGATCGAGCAGCAAGTCCCGTGCGGCATCGAGGATCCGGGCGCGGGCTTCATCGGACGGAACTCTTTGCGACATGATGTCGCATGATATGAAACACTATGCGACATGATGTCGCAATCAGAGTCGGACGCCAGGATCCGGCTTCCTGACGGTCGCACTCTGTCTTACCTGCTCGCGGGCGCGGACAGTGGACCGGTTGTGACCGTGCTTGACGGTCCATGTAGCCGCGGACTCGGGCGGGCACTGGCGCCAACCGCGCGTGAACTCGGGATCCAGCTCGTGATCCCGGACCGTCCGGGGTGTCACGGGAGCACGCCGAAGCCTGGCCGCACGATCGCCGCATGGCCCGCCGACCATCTCGCGCTGATGGACGCTTTGGGGGTCGACCGCTTCGGGATCGTCACGCAGTCCGGGGGCACCCCGTATGGAATCGCCGTTGGTGGTGCGGTCCCGGAGCGCGTCATCGCGCACTCGCTGCTCGGAGCAATCGCGCCACTTGCCGAGCAGGCGCAGTGGCGCGCGGCCGGGAGGGATATGAAGATCGCGGCGCTCATGGCCCGGTACGCACCGTTTCTGCTGCGAGCCGGCTTTAAACAGCAGTACAGGAAGCTGCCGCATTCGGCGATCGGGCTGGTCAAGGGACCGGATGCGGAGGTCGTCCAGATTCCGTGGGTCAACGAGCTGTTCATATCGACGACCGCGGAGCTGTTTGCGAACCCAGATGGGTTCATCGAGGAGCTTCGGATCCTGTGCAAGCCGTGGGACATCACGCCCGGAGCGGTGCGTGCATCCCTCTGGACCGGTGAGTTCGACAGCATGCATCCGCCATCACACGCGCGTCGCGTCGCGGAACTGCTCGGCGGAGACCCGCCAGTAACCGTGGTGCCCGGTGTCGAGCAGATCGGCTTACTCGTGATCTTTGGCGAAACGCTGCGTTTCGCAACGTCCACGGCGCCGTGACGCGCTAACCACGAAGCGCTGGAAGCACCCGATCGGCGAGCATCGCCGCGGTGTTGACCGGGTCCGAGTTCGTGGCCATGCTTCCCCCGCTCAGCATGATGATCACTTCGGTGAACCCTGCCTCGACGAAGCCCCGTGCCCGTTCGACGATCTCGTTGGCATCCCCTCCGGCTGGGATCTGAACCGAGCGGCGGATCTCGCTGGGGTCGCGACCGATAACGGCGCATGCTTCGTCGAGCTGCCGGGACGCTGCGAGTGCCATTTCGACATCATGGCCAGCCGGGCCTCCGACGTTCCAAACGTCAGCGTGCCGAGCTGTGAGTTTGATCATCGTCGCGCCACCGGCGCCGACCCAGATCGGCGGGTGGGGTTTCTGTACCGGCTTCGGGTTCGCAACCGCGTTGCGCATCTTGAAATAGCGACCGTCGAAGTCAGTTCGCTCCTCGGTCCACAGGGACCGGATCACTTGCAGACCTTCAGAGAACACTCCGACCCGATGATCAAGACCCGAGATGCCGTACATCTCGTGTTCGTTCGCAGCCCACGCCGCCCCGATGCCGAATTCGAGTCGCCCGTCCGAGAGATGATCAACTGTGGTCGCGATCTTCGCAAGCAACGCAGGATTGCGATACGTCATTCCGGTGACGAGCAGCCCGATGCGAACGTGCGTAGTCGCCACCGCCATGCCGGCGAGCAACTCCCAACCGTCGAAGATCGGCCGGCCATCACCAACACCCCCGATCGAGGCCAAATGGTCCATCGCCCAGCAGTGGTCAAACCGAGCCTCGTCAGCGATCTTCCAGATTGCTTTGTAGCTCTCAATCGGAGCATCTTGGGACAGCTTGATCCCAACGCGGAGGGGATGGGCCATCCCAAAAGCCTACGCGGGCGGGCGCTGATCGGCGCCGGTCGGAGCCACGGTCGACCACTCTCAGCCTCCCTGAGGAACGTTCCCGCCGGGCCGGGTCTTCGCGTGCGAGACTGCTGAACGATGGCAATCGACTGTGCGTGCGGATCGGGGATGCAGTACGCAGAATGTTGCGGCCCGCTTCACGCTGGGGCCGCTACCGCGAAGACAGCGCTCGAGCTGATGCGTTCCCGCTACAGCGCGTTCGCGCTGAACGACGCGCACTACCTAACCGAGACGTGGCACCCCACCAAGCGACCGCGTTCACTCGAGCTCGATCCTGATATCGAATGGCGGCGCCTGCAGATCCTCGGCCACAGCGGCGGCAGTGAAGCCGACAACGACGGCACGGTCGAGTTCGTCGCTCATTACTGGGACGCCGGCCGCCGCGAGTACGGACGCCAGCATGAGAACAGCACGTTCGCGCGCAGGAGCGGACGCTGGTTCTATGTCGAGCCAGCACGCTGACCTGTAGGAATATCCGCTCCTAGAAGGCGCCGTCACCTTTGATGGCCCGCACATCTCTGCGGACCAAACTTGGCCGCAATCGCTGTGACGATTTCACGGTGACCACGCAACCTCAGGAGCAATGATGGATCTCACACTAAAGCTTGAGCTGGTGGCAGTCCCCGTGTCCGATGTTGATCGCGCCAAGGCGTTCTACGAGAAGCTCGGCTTCGATGTCGACCACGATGCGGTCGTCTCCGACGAGCTGCGCTTCGTCCAGCTAACCCCGCCTGGGTCGGCGTGCTCGATCACCATCGGGCAGGGGATCACTGAGGCGGTGCCAGGCAGCTTCGCGGGGGCCAACCTTGTCATCGAGGACGCCGACGCCGCCCACGCTGAGCTGAGCGGACGCGGTATTCAAGTGTCCGAGGTCCACGAGTTTCCCTGGGGCCGATTCATCTTCGTGCTGGACCCGGACGGCAACCGCTGGTCGCTGCAGCAGCTCCCGAAGCGAGACTAAGCGAGTGGAAGTCACTGGCGTTGGCTGCGCTCGCGCAGTTCACGTGCATATTCCGCGACTGAACGCTGGTAGCGCGGCAGGTGGGCGCCGAGGGCGGCGGTAGCTTCGCCAACCGCGCGATCCGGTTGTCCAGCGTCCACCAGCGCAAACGCCAAGAAGGTGGTCACCGCGTCATCGAGTGAGTCGGAGATGCGAGCCCGTTCTGCCTCGAGCAGGCTGACTGCTTCGTGTGCACGGCCAAGGTTTCGCAGTGTGCTGGCGTACTGAATCGTCGCCTGGCGTCGCAGCTCCTCGGGCAGCTCGAGCGCGAACGCGCGCTCGTATTCCTCGGCGGCCTGCGTTTCGTGATCGGTGCTATCGAAAGCGCTGCCGAGTTCGTAATGAGCAACTGCATCGGAGTCGGGGCGCTGTCCGACAAGTTCGTGCATCTGGGCCAAGAACTCGTCAGCGGGGAGATGATCGAACGCGTCCCATAGCGCGCGGACGCGGTCGGTCCAGTCGGCAGCGTCCATACGTTGCTCCTATGTTGTGGTCACCGTCGTGCGGTGCGGTTCGCGGAAACTGACACGGAGGTCAAGCGTAAGTCACCGCTCGAAGCTCCGCCGTGCGACAGCCGCGGCAGCCAGTCTGCACGTCGCGCAGCGGTCGTAAGGGTTTAGATTTGCTCGATCGGGAGGTCGTGCCGTTCGACGACGGCCCTGGCAAGCTGCTCGTGCGCGGTGGAGTGGCGCCGAGCTGGAACTGCTGATAGCGACGCTGGGCTCGAGTAGGGTCTGGCAGCGATAGCTGAACGTACGACCAAGGAAGGGTGCAATGAAGCTGCTGATGACTTCGGCAGGCGTGCGCAACGAAGCGATCAACGACGCGCTGGTGGAGATGCTCGGTAAGCCGATCTCCGAATCGGCCGCGGTATGCATCCCCACCGCGGAGTACCAGCTGGCACACGGCTTCAGGCAGGCGCTGCAGCACATAATCGGCCCTTCGCCGACGCCGATGTTCGATCTTGATTGGAAGACTCGGGGGTTGCTGGAGTTGACCGCGCTGCCGACGGTTGCGCGCGAGAACTGGGTACCGATGGTCCGGGAGGCCGATGCGATTCTGGTTGCGGGCGGTGACCCGCTGTACCTGTCCTACTGGATGCAGAAATCGGGCTTCATGGAGGTGTTCCCGACCCTCTCAGATGACACGGTCTATATGGGCGTCAGCGCCGGCAGCATGGTTCTGGCACCCAGGATCGGTGAGGACTTCGTGAACTGGCGGCCGCCGCACGGCGGAGACGACAGCACTCTTGGGATCGTTGAGTTCGGGCTGTTCCCGCATCTGAACAATCCCCATCTGCCTGAGAACACCATGGCCGCGGCCGAACAGTGGGCCGCAAACCTGCAGATCCCCGCCTACGCGGTCGAGGACGGCATCGCGATAAAGGTGATCGACGGCAACGTTGACGTTGTCGGCGACGGCGACTGGCGACTGTTCAACGCCTAGCGGACTTGCACCCCAATTTCGGACCAGTACAGCAACACGCGCGCTATGCCCCCTCCGCAGCTGAGGCCCGCGCGGACGGATACCCTCACGACATGGATGAGCAGAGCCGTCGCTGGCTGCGCGAGTTGGCCGGAGATGGCGCTGGACGCCATGCCGCTTCGGCACGGCTGCATGCTCTGCTGCTGGCGGGAGCGCGCTCCGAGCTTGTCCGCCGCCGCGGTAGCCACCCGCTCACAGGCGTCGAGATCGATGACCTCGCCAACCAGGCCGCGGACGACGCGTTCGTCGCGGTCACCGCGAAGCTCGAACAGTTCCGGGGCGAGAGTCGCTTCACCACCTGGGCCTACCGCTTTGTCGTGCTTGAGGTATCGGCCAAGCTTGGCCGCCACTTCTGGATGCGCCCGGACGTGCGGCTTGACAGCGGTGAGTGGGAACAGCTCCCCGACCGCTTCGGCATTGCTCCCGACGAGCAAGCCGAACGGCGGGAACTGATCGAGCTCGTCAACCGTGTGGTCAGAGAGCAGATGACCGAGCACCAGCGCAAGGTGTTCGTCGCGCTGGTGATCCAGCAGGTCCCACTCGACGCCCTGGTCGAGCAGCTTGGCTCGAGCCGTAACGCGATCTACAAGGTGATGTTCGACGCGCGACGTAAGTTGCGGGCCGCGTTTGACGCATACCAAATGATGGGCGGGACAGAAACTGCCATGGACACTGAACCCGCGGTGCAAACAGGGGACGCACAGTGAGACGCTGGGAACAACTCGATCGATTTCTGGAAACCGACCCCCGTGACGTCGGCTGTGACGAGGCGCTGCGCGTTCTACACATCTATGTGGAGCTGGCGCTCGACGACGAAACGGCGGCCGCGGCCGCGGTGCAATACCCAGGAGTCGCGGCTCATCTGCGCGCCTGCGGCCCATGCGACCAAGACTTCCAAGGGCTGCTCGAGCTCTCGCGCTCAGCGGTCAACGAACGCTGAGATCTTTCCAGAGTCTTACGCGGTCGCCGCTGGCGGTAAGAACGCACGCGGCGACGATGCTGATCTGCGTAGAGACCCTCGGCATCGTGAGGCTCTGAGCAACCAACCCAAAGGAGTAGTGCGCATGCGCGCTCTAACACGCTGGTCGATCTGCGTCGGGACAGCTGCGGCAATGCTGTCCGGCGCCTCTGTCGCAGCGGCCCAGTCGGCCCATCATTGGCGCTGGCACCAGCGCCAGTCGAACGGCCGTTACGTATACGTCGACGACAACACCGCCACAACCAACACGATCGCCGGATTCGTACGCCATGGCGACGGGAGCCTGTCCGCGCTGCCGGGCTCGCCGTTCGCAGCGGGCGGCGCCGGCAACGGTTCCGGCAACACTTCGCAGGGATCGATCGTGTCCGCCTACGGTGGCCGCTACGTGCTGGCGGTCGACAACGGCTCAAACCAGGTCTCGGTACTGCAGGTCAACCGCGACGGCTCGCTGACGCAAGTCGGCTCGCCCGTCTCGTCCGGCGGCACCGACCCCGTGAGCGTCGGCGTCAGCGGCGACCTGGTGTACGTCGCCAACGCACCCAGCAGCCCCGGCACCGCGAATGTCACGGGCTTCCGGCTCAGCAGCTCCGGAGTGCTCACACCGATCCCGAATTCGACGGTGACGCTCCCCAACGGCGCGCAGCCGGATGATGTCGTGATCAACTCGACCGGCACCAATCTCGTCGTTCCCGACGTTGCCCTGTCGGTGATCTATTCGTACTCGATCTCACACCACGGACTACTAACCGCAGCGTCCAGCTCGCCGGTCCCGGCCGAGGGCCCTGGTCCTTTCGGCAGTGACTTCAGCCCGGTGCATCCGTCGCAGCTGTTCGTATCGAACGCCCATGGCGGAACCGCCAACGGCACCGTCTCGGCCTACAACGTCAGCGCCGACGGGACGCTGAACCCGATCGGGTCTTCACCGTTCGCCGACTTCCAGACGGCGCCATGCTGGATCGCACTGACCCCGAACGGGCGCTACCTGTTCGCCGTGAACGCGGGCACGCCCAGCGTGTCTTCGTACTCGATCGCGAGCAACGGCAACCTCACGCTGGTCGGTTCGTTCCCGTTCAAGGAAGGCGCGAGCCTGCACCCGCTCGATGACGCCGTGGCCGGAAACGACCTCTACGTCAAGGGCGCCTCTGCGGTCGCGGCGTTCGCGATTCTGCCGGGAGGATTCCTCCACGAGCTGAACTCCTCACCGTCCGCGCTGCCCGCCGGCTCATCGCCCTCGGGCATCACCGCCGCCGGCTAACTGATGTAACTGTGGAGCGGCCCTGTGGCCGCTCCACACCTACCGCCGGCGCATCGCTCCATGCTGCCGATAGGGCCTGCCTGACCATGTGCGCCGCTGGTCCGGGGGTTGTTACCTGCCGCGAGTTCTATGGAACCAGCAGCTGCGGGCCCTCGTTGTCAGGGTCAACCTTGTTCACCGCGGGATTGGCGGGGTTGACCGCGAGTCTTTCGGCGGGCAGCGCCTCGCACATGGCGGTCACCTCGGCACCGAGTTCCGGGTTCAGCCACGCGAGCTGCATTTCTCGGTCGGGCAGCACCACCGGCATCCGCTCATGCACCGCGGCTGCGATGCGATTGGGGGAGGAATCGCGCGTGATGATCGTGCAGCTACGGATCTCATCACCGTCGATGAAGGCCCTGGTCCAGAGTCCGGCGAACGCAAACGGCGCGCCGCCGTCGACGCTGAAATGCATCGGAATCTTCGGGTCCTTGGGGTTTTCCGCCTTGATCCATTCATACCAGCCGTCGGCGAGGATCAGGCAGCGTCGCGATCCGGTGGTGATCAAGTCCTTGAACGAGCGCGCCGTCTCGATCGTCTCGAGCTTCGCGTTGAACATCGGGTACTTGCTCCGCAGCTGCTTCTGCCACGAGGGCACGAGCCACCAACGCAGCATCTCCGCCTGCGGCTCGCCCTTGGGCGCGGTCACCGAAACAACCTGCTCGGTGGGGGCGATGTTGAAGCGCCTGAACCCTTCCTGAAGCTTTGCTGAGCGCAGGTCAAACTCGGAGAACTTGCCCTGGAGCTCGGTCTGGCTCGGGGTATTGGTGTAGCGCCCGCACATACGCCCATCGTAATCATGGCGGCCGCCGATACGACGCGCTCGCGCACCGGCCTGCGGTCAGGCGTCGAGCTGCCGCCTAAGTGAGTCCAGCAATGCTTCCTGACCCTTCACCAGCTTGGGCCGCGCCGCGTCGATGCTGAGCCAGGCCGCGCGGTCGACCTCCGGGAACTCCTGTGTGCGCCCGGAGCGGGGCGGCCATTCGAGCGTGAATGTATTGCTGCTGATCGAATCCGCGTCGAGCTCGGCGGCGACCGCCCACGCGATCACCAGCTTCCCGGACGCCTGCCGTGTCTGCCCGAGTGGCAGTAATGGCCCCTCGGGGGCAGGCATTCCGGTTTCCTCGAAGAACTCGCGGCGGGCGGCCTCAAGTGGTTCCTCGGATTCATTGCACTCACCCTTCACGATCGACCAGGCAGCGTTGTCCTTCTTAGACCAGAAGGGTCCGCCCATGTGCACGATGAACACTTCCAGACGCCCATCGTGCACGCGGTAGGGCAGCAATCCCGCGCTGGTCTTGTTCTTGCGCCTGGCGCTCATCGGCTACATCTTGTCGATGATGCTCACCGGCTTGGCGCGCTGGGAGCGCGCGGTCCCGGCTCGGTAGCCGTCGGCCCGTCTGCGTGCTCGGGTTCGATGGGACCGGCAGCGGCCGGATCTCGCTCGTGTCGCGAGGACTCGTTCTCGTCCGACTCCGAATCGGACTCTGCGTTGGACTCCACCGGCTGCGGCTCGGTCCGAACCGATTCCTGCTCGGCCGGCACCGAACGCTGCTCGGTCGAAACTGACGACGGTTCGGCCGGAGCCGATTCCGGTTCGCGCTGCCGCTCGGTCTGAGCCGTTGCGGGCTCGTGAGCGGTGACGGGTTCCTCGCCAGTCTCATCGACGTACCGCGGCGAAGCGTCCTCGAACCCGCCGGCGGCGGGCTCGACTACCGGTGTCGGTCGCGACACGAACCGGCCAAGCGCAAATGCGGCGAGCGCGATGATCAGGACGCCGACGGCGTAGAAGTAGGTCACGAGCTCGAGCATCTGGCGTACCGAGCCATACAGCGGCGCGCCGATCGGGCCGCCTGCGCCATGCTCCCATATGCGGCTGACTGACGGTCCCAGCACAAACCAGGCGCCGCCGGCCAACGCCAACGAGCTGCCGACGATTCCACGCAGGCGATGGCCGGTGGAGATCATCAAACCGCCGCCGATGATTGCTGCGACGGCAGGCAGGATGTCCAGCCAAAGCCGGTTTGCGTCGTAGTGCCACGTGGCTGTGGAACCGAACGCGAAATTGAAATACGGCCCGATGAACGGGACGATGCCGCCCCAGATACCGAGTAGAACGATCAGCACCCCGCTGAGCGCTCCGGTTGAGCGTTTGATGTACACCTCGCCACCTCCTTAGTGGTTTGAGGGTCGCTACCCAACGCTACCCAAGGCTTCAGATCTCAAACGTTCATGCTTGTCATAAACAGTAGGTTCCGCGGCAACCCCTGGTCGGCCAGTAGGCTCGAACCCTCAGCCTCAAGTCAGGAGAAGACGACAGATGGCCAGCTATTCGATTGCGCGCCTGGAAGAGATTGAGGAGCTTGACGATGGACGCGTACCGTTCCGTGCGGTGCGTCAGCACTTCGGGATCAAGACCTTCGGGATCACCGCGATGACGGCCGGCGCCGGCGGGGCCAACCTCGTCAATGAGCATCTCGAGGACGAGCCCGATTCAAGTGAAGAGCTCTACATCGTCGTCTCGGGCCGCGCCAGCTTCGAGCTCGACGGTGAGACCCATGATGCGCCCGCCGGCACGCTGGTGCACGTCAATCCTGGCGTGAAGCGCTCGGCCAAGGCCGTCGACGCCGGCACCACAGTGCTCGCGATCGGCGCCGGTCCCGAGGGCCAGCCGTATGAGGCCAGCGGCTGGGAGGTGTTCGCACCGCTATACCGGCTGTTCGAGACCGGCGAGTACGAACTCGGTGCCGACCGCGCCGCGGCGCTGCTGGCCGAGGGGCCTGTGCACGGTCCCGCGGCCTACTACAACACCGCGTGCTTTGAGAGCCAGGCCGGGCGCACCGAGCTGGCGCTCGAGCACCTGCGCCAGTCATTCGCGATCGCCCCGTCCTACCGAGCGCTCGCACGCGAAGACGAGGACCTTGCGCCGCTGCGCGACAACCCGGAGTTCATCGCGATGGTCGCCAGCGACTAACCGTCTGACCGGTTACCGCCTGGACGCCGCCCGCCCGGCACCGAGCCTGCCGTCGGCCGATGCCAGTCCGAGCATGCCTGCGGTGTGGTTCACGTGGTCGGCCAGCAGCTCGCTGGCGAGTTCGCCGTCCCCGGCCGCGAGCGCGTCGCAAATGCCGTCGTGCTCGGTGGTGACGTCGAGGCCACGATGTTCGGCCGCTGCGAATGCCAGATTCACGGCCCGGGTCTGACGGTCGCGCAGAGATGAATAGAACTGCGCAAGCAGTTGGTTTCCCGCGGCCAACACGATCGACTCGTGGAACTCCCGATCCAGGGCCTGGAAGCGCTGGTCGTCGCCGTCGAGCAGCGCCGCTCGCGCCTGCTCGGTGAGCTCGCGCAAGCCGGGAACCACCGTCTCGCGGTCGGCTCTGGACGCCAACGCCTTCGCGGCCCAGGGCTCGATCAGCGACCGGGCTGCCATTAGATCCATCAGCTCGGCCGCTGTGACCGGCACCACCAGCGCGCCACGCTTGGGGTACAGCTCCAGCATGTCTTCGCCGGCAAGCTGGAGGAAGGCCTCGCGCACCGGAGTCCTGGAGATCCCCAGCGATTCGCTGACTTCGCCTTCGCTCAGCAAGCGGCCGGCGGGATAGGTGCCGTCGAGGATGCGCAGGCGCACCCATTCGTAGGCGCGACCGGTCGCCGAGCCAGGCCGGGATCTAGTCGCCATGTCTGAATTATCCGCGTTCAACCGGATACCTGCGGTTCAGCCGCGCCGACCACCTGGTCTCAGTGTTCGCAGTCTGCGAACGAGCCCAGCTTGCGGGTCGACCGGATCCTGATCGGGGGACCGGCGAAGGTTCCGATCACGTAAACGTGCTCGTTGGAGATGCTCGAGTCCGGGGCACCGGATTGCTCGGCCGTGGTCATATCCGCCGAGGGCCGGTTTGCGGCCCGCCTTCTGCGGCCTTCGGATCGGTGGAGAGTCAGGTTCGTGGTATGCACTTTGCGTTCCTTTGCTTGATCGGTTAGATACATGATAGATACAACAGGGATGCAAGTCAAAAACCGCCTCAATGACTGCGTTTAGAAGCGTCCTCGACGACCCCGCGAAGCTCGGAACACTCTGGGCTCGGCGGCTATATTGCGAACGATGCCCGCGCCGGTACAGATCGCGCGCCAAGATGTCGCCGTCACCGGCGGCGCGCTCGCAAGCTTCCGCCTCAACGACCCGTCACTGCCAAACCGGGCGCTGGCCGTGCACGGCATCACCGCCAACAGTCGCTCGTGGCTCCCGGTCGCGCGGGCGCTCGCATCCGAAGCTGGCTTCACGGCGCTGGACCTCAGAGGCAGAGGCGCCAGTAGTGGACTACCCGGTCCCTACGGTTTTGAAACCCACCTGCAGGATCTGCTGGCGGTGCTCGATCGGCTCGAACTCGAACGCCCCCTGCTGATCGGACACTCGCTCGGCGCCTACTTGATCACCCGCTTCGCGGTTCAATACCCGGAGCGCGTCGGTTCGCTGGTGCTGGTGGACGGCGGGCTGCCGATCCCGGGAACCGAGAACGTCGACCCACAGGTACTGGTCGACGCAACCATCGGCCCGGCGATCGCACGCCTGAAATTGACCTTTGCCAGCAACGCGGACTATTACGCGTGGTGGCGTAAGCACCCCGCATTAGGCGGCGACGAGGTGGCGGATCAGGACCTGGCCGCATACGCCGATCACGATCTCACGGGCGCGCCGCCCGATCTGCACTCGAGTGTGAACGAGGCTGCGATCCGGGCCGACGCCGCCGACGTGCTGGCATCAGCCCCGGCCGCGCACGAACTCACAGCATCGGCGCAACTGCTGTGCGCGCCGCTCGGGTTCGTGAACGATCCGAACCCGCTGCAGCCGATCGCGCTCGCGCAGCAGTGGGCGTCCGCGGCGCCGCAGGCACGCTCGGTGAAGCTCGTCCCCGGCGTGAACCATTACACGATCACGCTCGGAGCGCCGGGAGCCGCTGCCGTCGCGGACGCTATCCGGCGCGCGCTCGGCAGTACCGATGCCGCCGGTTGAGAACGCGACGCTGCGCGGGCTGACGCTGCGCGACGAGCAGCGGCTGCGGCGGCAGGCCAAACGACTGCCCAAAGACGATCAGCAGGCGCGGCAGCGGTTCGAGCGGCAGGTAGCGCAAGCGCAGGCGCGGATCGAACGACGTCGCGCATCGCTGCCGCACATTACGTACCCGCCGCAGCTACCGGTCACTAAGCGGCACGACGACCTGCTGGCCGCGATCCGCGACAACCAGGTGGTCGTGGTTGCGGGCGAGACCGGGTCCGGGAAAACCACGCAGCTTCCCAAGATCTGCCTCGAACTCGGCCGCGGAATCAGGGGCGCCATCGCCCACACCCAGCCACGCCGGATCGCCGCGCGGACGGTCGCCCAGCGGATCTCCGACGAGCTCGAAATCCCGCTCGGAGGCGCCGTCGGCTACGCCGTGCGCTTCGACGACCGCGGGTCCGAGGACACACTGGTGAGGATCGTCACCGACGGGCTGCTGCTGGCCGAGATCCGCCGCGATCCGCTGCTGCGCCGCTATGACACGGTGATCGTCGATGAGGCCCACGAGCGCTCGCTGAACATCGACTTCCTGCTCGGCTGCCTGCATCGCATCCTTCCGCGCAGACCCGACCTCAAGCTGATCATCACCAGCGCGACAATCGACCCCGAGCGCTTCAGCAAGCACTTCGGTGACGCCCCGATCATCGAGGTCTCCGGCCGCACCTACCCGGTCGAGGTCCGCTACCGCCCGCCGCAACGCGACCAGGAGATGCTCGACGCACTGGCGGACGCGGTCGAGGAGCTGCTCACTGAGCATGACGGAGACGTGCTCGCGTTCTTCTCCGGTGAACGCGAGATCCGCGACGCCGCGGAGCTGCTCGGCGGACGGCTCGGGAACGAGGTTGAGATCCTGCCGCTGTACTCGCGCCTGGCGACCGTCGATCAGCAACGCGTGTTCAACCGCCGCCGTGGCGGACGCCGGGTGGTGCTCGCGACCAACGTCGCCGAAACCTCGGTGACCGTGCCCGGAATCCGCTCGGTGGTCGACACCGGCCTCGCCCGCATCTCGCGCTACAGCACACGGCTGAAGGTTCAGCGGCTGCCGATCGAGCCGATCTCGCAGGCTTCGGCTGACCAGCGCAAGGGCCGCTGCGGACGTCTCGCCGACGGGATCTGCGTGAGGCTCTACTCAGAGGACGACTTCGACGCGCGCCAGCGCTACACCGACCCCGAGGTGCTGCGCACCAACCTCGCGAGCGTGATCCTGCAGATGGCGGCGCTGAAACTCGGCGAGATCGAGGAGTTCCCGTTCCTCGAGCCGCCGGACCGCCGCCAGATCCGCGATGGTGTCGCGCTATTGCAGGAGCTCCAGGCGTTGGACCCGGCCGCGGAGGAGCCGCTGACGCCGATCGGCCGCAAGCTCGCGCGACTCCCGATCGACCCCCGGCTGGGGCGGATGGTGCTCGAGGCCGACCGCCTTGGCTGCACCGGCGAGGTGATCACGATCGCTGCCGCGCTGTCGATCCAGGACCCGCGCGAGCGCCCCGCCGATCAACGCGCGCAGGCCGATCAGCAGCACGCACGCTTCAGCGACAAGACGTCTGACTTCATCAGCTACCTGAACCTCTGGGACCACCTGCAGACCAGCGCCGACGAGCTCTCACGCTCGCAGTTCCGCAAGCGCTGCAAGGCCGAGTTCCTGCACTACATGCGGATCCGCGAGTGGCAGGACCTCGTCTCACAGCTGCGCGACGCCGCCGACGAGGTCGGTCTCACGATCGGCCAAGGGCCAGCGGAGCCGGCGGAGATCCACGTCGCGCTGCTGTCCGGGCTGCTCAGTCACCTCGGCTACAAGGACGCCGCGACACGCGAGTTCACCGGTGCCCGCGGCGCCAAGTTCGCGATCTTCCCCGGCTCCGCGCTCGCGCGCCGGCCGCCCTCCTGGGTGATGGTTGCCGAGCTCGTCGAGACCACGCGGCTGTGGGGCAGGACCGCGGCGGCAGTCGACCCTAAGCAGATCGAACCGCTGGCGGAGCATCTCGTAAAACGCTCCTACGGTGAGCCTCGCTGGGACCGCCGCGGAGCGTCGGTCGTGGGCTCCGAACAGGTGACCCTCTACGGACTGCCGATCGTCAAATCAAGAACCGTGCAGTACTGGCGCGTGGACCCCGAGGCGGCACGCGCGATCTTCATCCAGAACGCGCTGGTGGAGGGCGACTGGGAGCAACAGCACGCGTTCATGCGCGAGAACGAGCGCCGGATCGAGGAGGTCGAGGCGCTCGAGGCCCGCGCCCGCCGCCGCGACCTGCTGGCCGACGAGCAGCAGCGGGCCGAGTTCTTCGACCAGCGGATCCCGCAGGACGTGGTCAGCGGCCGCCACTTCGACCGCTGGTGGAAGCGCGCCAAGCAGTCGGACCCGACGCTGCTGGATTATCCGATGGAGCTGCTGATCGCGGGTGAGGCCACGACCGACGACCCAGGACGGCCCCCAATCTGGAAGCAGGGTCAGCTGGAGCTACAGCTGTCCTACCGCTTCGACCCCGGCACCGCCCACGACGGGGTCACCGTGCACATCCCACTGGAGGCGATGGGGGAGGTACGAGACCTGAACTTCGAATGGCTGGTGCCCGCGTTTCGCACCGAGCTCTACGAGGCGCTGCTGCGGATGCTGCCCAAGCCGCTGCGCAAGGCGCTCGTACCAATCCCCGACACCGCCGCGGCGCTGCTGGTAGAGGTCACGCCCCGTTCGGGGCCGATGCTGAAGATCCTCGCCGACGCGGTCGAGCGGCTGCGCGGAGTACGTGTCGCGCCCGAGGACTGGTCGCTGGACAAGCTGCCGCCGCACCTGCGCATGAGCTTCTCGGTCGAGGACGAGGACGGCGCTGTACTCGCCTCTGGACCATCACTGGAGGAGCTGCGCGAGCAGCTACGACCGCTGCTGAAAGCGCGACTTCAAGCGGCGGTGCCGGAGCTCTCGCGCACCGGCATGCGCAGCTTCGCGGTCGAGGCGGTGCCGCGCACGGTCGAGCTCGCCGGCGGCCTACGTGGATTCCCGGCGCTGGTGGACGAGGGCCAGACGGTCGGAATCCGGATCTTCGAAACCGCCGGCGAGCAGGCCCGGGCGATGGAACTCGGCACCCGGCGGCTGCTACGACTGACGGTCCCCTCACCGCGCAACTGGGTGATCGGACAGCTGAACCCGAAGCTCACGCTCGCACTTGCCGGAGCTCCCCACGGCTCGCTGGATGCGGTTCTCGACGATGCCACCGACGCCGCGATCGACGAGCTGGTCGTAACTGGCGGCGGTCCCGGGTGGACCGCCGCTGCGTTCGCGTCGCTGCAGGAGCACGTGCGCGGTGAGATCCGCCCCAAGACGCTCGAAGCTGTGACCGCGCTCGCTGCGATCCTCGAGGCCGAACGCGCGGTCATCGACCGGCTGGACACGCTGCCCGCCAACGCCGTGCTGGCGCCGGCCAGGGAGGATGTCGCGCGCCAGCTCGGCCGGCTCGTCTACCCGGGAATGCTGACCGCGGCCGGCATCGGCCGCCTGGACGATGTGCAGCGCTACCTACTGGCCGCCGCCCAGCGGCTCGAGAAGCTGCCCAGCCGGATCGTCGCCGACCGCGACAAGATGGCTCCGATCCATCAGCTCGAAGCGCAGGCCGACGGCCTCGGCGACGTCAACTGGCTGATCGAGGAACTACGCGTGGCGCAGCTCGCGCCCGGCCCGTACGTGCGCCCGGGAGCGACAGTCAAGCGCGTACGCGAAGCACTCGCCGGTCGCTAGCGAGCACGGCGACTGTCGTGGTGGGTGGGCATCCAAGCCCTCCCACCACAGTGGCTCAGCCCTGCGCGGCGTCCTCAGCCGCCGCCACCGCGAGGACATCGGCGCGCTCGTTGAGGTCGTGGCCGATGTGACCCTTGACCCAGTGCCAGCGGACCGCCTCCTGCTCTGCGACCGCGGACTCGAGCGCCAACCACAGTTCTTTGTTCTTCACCGGATCCCCCGAAGCGGTCTTCCAGCCCTTGCGCTTCCAGCCCGCCATCCACGAGGTCATGCCGTCGTGCAGGTAGCGCGAATCGGTGACAACGCAGGCGCGCGAGCCTGTCGGCAGCGTGCGCAGGCCCTCGAGCGCGGCGGTCATCTCCATGATGTTGTTGGTGGTCTGGCCCAGTCCGCCGCTGTGCTCCTCGACCACGCCGTCGTCCCAGCAGACGATCGCGGCCCAGCCGCCGGGTCCGGGGTTGCGCTGGCAGGCGCCGTCGGTCCAGATCAGGACTTCACCCGCGGCGGCTTCGGGTAGCGTGCCGGGCAGGGACTTGGAGCGGCGGTTTCGGGCTTGAGGCATCGGACGGGTAGCTTAGCCACGCCGTCCACAAGGCGGCTGCGAAGCGGGACCTCAGGCCGTTTGCGCGCTCAGGAACTCGACGAGCTTGTCGAGCTGCGTGCCCCAGCCGATCTCCGCTCCGTCCCGCACCTCATCGCTGAAGTCCGCCAGCAGGTGCACCGTGAGCTTGGTCGTTGACGGATCGAGCTCGGTGAAGGTGACGGTCGCGGTGCCCTTGCCGCTGCCGTCGGGGAAGCCGTCGTCGGACCACACCAGGCGCGAGGGCGGGTCGACTTCGAGGAACGTGCCGGCGTTGGGGTAGCGCTCGCCGGTGGCGTCGTTCACCATCTCGAACGTGAGCCGGCCGCCGGGACGCAGATCCAGCTCGATCGAGTCGCGCGGGGTGGTGGTCCCGCGTGGTCCCCACCACTGCGCCATCTGGTCGGCGTCGGTCCAGGCGTCCCAAACCAACTGGCGCGGGGCGCTGTAGGTACGGACGATTTCGAGTTCAACCATGTCAGGTCAGTTTCCTTTCGCGTCACTTGGTTCGCCTTGGATCCGTGCGAGGTGCTCGCCAAGGCGATCAAGTGAGCCCTCAAAGAAGTCACGGTAATGGTCCAGCCACGCGCTCGCATCCGAGAGCGGCGCGACGCGCAGGTGGGCGGGACGTTGCTGGGCGCTGCGCCCGCGCGTCACCAGCCCAGCCCGCTCCAGCACCTTCAGGTGTTTACTGACCGCCTGCAGCGAGATCTCCGGCGCGAGCGCCGCAAGCTCGTTGACGGTCGCGTCGCCGCCCGCCAGCCGACCCAGCAGCGCGCGGCGTGTGGGGTCGGCCAGCGCCGCGAAGGTGAGGCTGAGCTCGTCCTCGGCTACCGGCGACACGGTCAGTCCTCGGTTTCGACGGTGTCCTTGGTGACGGTCAGCAGCACCATTCCTGACGGTGTCGCGCGGCATTCCGCGACGTTGAACCCGCTCTGGGTCGGGTTCGTGAACAGCTTGCGACCCCGGCCCAGCACATCGGACTCTCGAACACCCCGTCGAGTGAAAGGTATTCAACCGCAATCAGACGTCCCATCGTTTCCCGCTCCGCTCCTTGTATTCAACTAGTTGGTTGAATATAGCTCGGGCGCGATCCGACGTCAAGCGATCGACCCTGGGTCACAATCAATAACCCCAGGTGCATTGATGGAGTGGGATCGGTGTGGGAGTATCGGTTCCTGGGTCTGCGCGAGACGCAGACCGAATCCATAATCGGAGCACTGGAGCGGGATTGTGACCGTGCACACTGGGATCAGCCGACGTCGATTTCTACAAGGGGCGGGTGCCTACGCAGCGGTGACTGCGCTGGGGAGCGGAAGCTCACTCGCACTCACCAAATCGCCACCGATCGGGAAGCTGCGGATCGCAACCCACGGGAAGGTGTTCACCCCAGGTCAGGCCGGCTATTCGGCCGCTGCGCACGTCTACAACGAGCGCTTTGACGGGTTGAAGCCAATCGCCGTTTCGCGCCCCGACGCGGGGTCGGGCGCGCAGGCCGTGGTGCGCTGGGCGGTAAGCAACGGGGTTCAGCTGCGAGCGCGCTCGGGCGGCCACAGCTACGCCGGTTACTCCACGCTCAACACCGGCGTGGTGCTCGACCTGCGCAACCTGCGGCACGTGAACGTCAACCGCGGCGCCGGCACGGCGACGGTCGGCGCGGGGACGCAGCTGATCGACCTCTACACCGCGCTCGCCGGCAAGGGCGCGACGGTGCCCGGGGGGTCGTGCCCGTCGGTCGGAGTTTCGGGCGTGACGCTCGGTGGCGGGATGGGCCTGGCCGGGCGGGCCTACGGGCTCACAACCGATCACATCGTTGGTGCGCAGATCGTGACCGCTGACGGCCGCCTGCGCCAGGTGAGCGCTAAGAGCGACCCGGATCTGCTGTGGGCGCTGAAGGGCGGCGGGGGCGGCAACTTCGGGGTCGTCACGCAGTTCACGTTCAAGCTGCAGCGGCTGCCTTCGGGCGCGACCTACTTCTTCCTGAACTGGCCCTGGAGCTCAGCCGCGGAGGCGCTCTACACGTGGATGCGCTGGGCGCCGCACACGGTCGACGCGATCACCTCGATCTTCCATCTGTCGGTGTCGCCAGGCTCGCTGACTGCATCGGTGTCAGGCCAGTTCCTCGGTCCCGAAAGCTCGCTGCGCAGCCACCTCGGCTCGATGCTGAACGTGCGCGGAACCTCGCTCTCATCAGGGAGCGAGCGTTATCTGCCGCTGCAGATGCTGTGGGCGGGATGCGCAACGATCTCCGAGCGGGCCTGCCACACGGTCGGCGCGGCGCCGGGAGGCACGCTCCCGCGGGCGTACTTCTACGCCAAGTCCGACTACGTGAAGAACGCGATCTCCGAGCAGGGCGCGAACGCGCTGACCGCCGCGGTCGCCTCGCGCGGGAACGCCGGCGGCAGCGGCGCGGTGCTGTTCGACTCCTATGGCGGTGCGATCAACAGCGTTGCGCCGGACAAGACCGCGTTCGTGCACCGCGATCAGCTCTGCGCGATCCAGTACCTGAGCTACGGCGGCGACGAGAACTGGCTGAATCACGTCTACGGGACGATGCGTTCGCACGTCTCCGGGCAGGCCTATCAGAACTACATCGACAAGGATCTGAGCACTTGGCGGCAGGCGTATTACGCCGGCAACTACAAGCGGCTGGTTTCGATCCAGCGCGAATACGACCCGCATCACTTCTTCAACTTCCCGCAGGCGATCGGGCGCTGAACAGACACGAGTGCGGCACGATGTCCGCATGTCATTCACGCGTGCCCAATTGGAGTCGTTCCGCGACGAAGAGGTCGATGACCTCGTCGGTCCCGGCCTCAAGTTGCTGTTCGTCGGGATTAACCCAGGCCTCTGGACCGCCGCGGTCAAGACCCACTTCGCGCACCCCGGCAACCGCTTCTACCCGGCCCTGGCTGAAGCCGGGATCACCGCCTACACGATTGACCGCGTGGCCGGGATGAGCGACGCCGACCGCGCCTATCTGATCGGGCGCGGGATCGGGATTACGAACCTCGTGCGGCGCGCAACGGTACGCGCTGCCGAGCTGTCGCGCACGGAGCTGCGCACGGGCGGGGAGCGGCTGCGCGCGTTTGTGGCCGAGCACCGGCCTGCGGTGGTGGCGGTTGCGGGCATCACGGCCTACCGGGACGCGTTCGGCGAGCGCGGAGCCGTGCTCGGACGCCAGCCGGAGACGCTCGAGACCGCCGCGCAGTGGTCCGGTGCCGGGCTCTGGGTGGTGCCCAATCCGAGCGGCCTCAACGCGCACGAGACGATCGCCACGCTTGCCTCGGCCTACCGCGCACCAGCGCTCGAGGCCGGTGTGATCACCTAGCCCGCGCTGCCTGCCACGCCCGCCTGCGGTCGCCGCGCGGTCTCTCGGCGCGACCATGCGGTCGCGCGATCAACACCTGCCAGCTAGTACCTTCTTACATTGCAGTCAACACTCCCTGCGTTCCAGTGCAGGGGGACCTATTGATAAGGAGCAGCGATGGCTTCCAAGCGGTTTGTAGAGCGCCTCAACGTGCAGATAGCGAACGAGTTCGCCGCTGAGCAGCAGTACATCGCGAACGCCGTCTATTACGACGACGAAACACTGCCGCGGCTGGCCACGTTCTTTTACGCGCAGGCGGTAGAGGAACGCAACCACGCGATGATGATGGTCCAGTACTTACTCGACGCCGACGCGAAGGTGACGATCCCGGGGGTCGCGGCCCCGTCCACCGAGTTCGTTGACATCATCGCCCCGGTTGCGCTGGCGCTCGACCAGGAGCGGCGCGTGTCCGACCAGATTGCGGGGCTGGCGATGATCGCCCGCGAGGAGTCCGACTTCCTCTCCGAGCAGTTCACCCAGTGGTTCCTCAAGGAGCAGGTCGAGGAGGTGTCGTCGATGTCGTCACTGCTGACCGTCGTGACCCGCTCGGCCGACTCGCCGATGCTGATCGAGGACTATCTGGCACGCGAGCAGGCCGGCGGCGGCGGAGCCGATCCGACCGCGCCTCCGGCGGCCGGCGGGGCGCTCTAGCCCTGTTTGTTGTGCTGCGGCAGCGATAGTCGACGGGGCTGCCGACATGGAAATCCTCACCAGCCGGATCTTGCTGGAACCGACCGATCTGGAGCGCTCGCAGCGGTTCTACGAACACACGCTGGGATTGGCGATCTACCGCGAATGGCGCGTGGGGGAGACGCGCGGGATCGCGTTCTTGCTCGGCGGCGGCGGGATCCTCGAGGTCTCCGGACATAGCGACGAGCGCCCCTCGAAATCGGTGAAGCTCGTGCTTCAGGTCCGAGATCTGGACTCAACCCACGCCACGCTCAGCGAGCGCGGCGTGGAGATACCCGCACCGCCGGAGCTGAAGCCGTGGGGCCTGGAGGAGATGACCGCGCTTGATCCGGACGGCATCGAGCTGATCTTCGTCGAGATTCCGGCCGGGCATCCGCGACGCAGCGGTTGAGCGGTGCGCGCGACGTTTCATGAAACGCTGAGTCCGGGCAGCCGCGACGGTGCCAGGCGCGGCGTGACGCTCGCGCTGCTGCTGGCGATAATCGCTGTAGTGGCTGCGGGGCTCAGCGGGACCCTGCATCTGAGCGGCCCGCGGTGGTACCCGCACATCGGCGGAAAGCCCCACCAGGCGCTGCCACATCCGACCAAGGTGGTCACACCGAAGCTGCCGATCGGACCGCTACGGCACCGCTCCGGAGAGCTGATCCCGAACACGGTCCTGTGGATCTTTGGCGCGATTCTGATCTTGCTCGCGGCATGGTTTCTGTGGCGCTGGTTGAAGCGCCGGTCGGCGCCGGCGATCACGCCGACCGCTGTTGCCGTTGCGCCGACCACCAGCATCGTCGAACCCGAACCGGATCCGGAGCCCGACCCGCCGGTGCTGCTCAGCGGCGTCGAGCGGGCGCTGCAGACACTCGACGAGCAACGCGAACCGGCGGACGCCATCGTCCGCGCCTGGCTCGGCCTGCAGGAGACGGCGGAGGAGTCCGGGATCATGCGGCGCCCGTCAGAGACGCCGACGGAGTTCACCGCCCGCATTCTCGCCCGTACGTTTGTCGATGATCGCGCGATCAAAACGCTGCTGCGCCTCTACCAGCGCACCCGCTTCGGAGACCATCCGGTCACCGACAGTGACGTCGTGGAGGTCCGCCGAGCCCTGGAACAGCTGGTGTCCAGCTGGCATGCCAAGCAGTCAAGGGCGGCGGGCTGAGCGATGGCCAAACTCATCGAGCTCGTTCAGTTGCCGGCGCGGCGCAGCACGTTCACTGTGTTGGGTTCCGCGCTGCTGGTCAGCGCTGTGTGTTGGTATTTCGGCGCCGACTTCTGGGCCGCGCTTGCGCTCGGCGGCGTGATCACGATCTTGTGGATGGCGGTGCTGGTCGCCAGCAGCCACGACCCCCGCGACTTCGATTGGCGGGGCAGCGACCGCTCCCGCGGGCGCGGCTCTCGCAGCGAGGTCTCAAACCTGTCGTATCGGTATCGCGCCGGCTGGGGGCGCGTAGACCGTTCGATTCAGCGGCGGATGCGCGATATCGCACGCCACCGACTGGCGTTGTCGGGTCTCGACCTCGATGAGACCAAGGACGGAGAGCGCATCCAGCAGCTGATCGGCTCGAGCGCCTACG
The DNA here is from genome assembly GCA_963737115.1 of uncultured Actinomycetota bacterium. Taxonomy (GTDB): domain Bacteria; phylum Actinomycetota; class Thermoleophilia; order Solirubrobacterales; family Solirubrobacteraceae; genus Palsa-465. The sequence continues at coordinate 327,294 of CAVTRM010000008.1, read as the reverse complement.
TGCTGCTGGTAGGCGACCATAAGCGCACGCTCTCGCGCAGGGCCGTAAACCGCTGCCTCGACGCGCTCGACGCAATCGATCCGAATTACTACCGGTCGGTGAGTCCCCAGCCCGCTTCCAGATTTCCTTTCAGCACCCTAGAGAGACAGAGGAATGCCCGTGACCGATGACGTCCTGACACCACCCGGCCCGCTGGCGGTCGATCAGATAGCCACGCTCTCGGCCCAGATCCGTGAGCGGGTCGCCACCGTCGTCGTCGGCATGAGCGATGCGGTCGAGCTGGCGCTGGCGACGGTTCTCGCCGGCGGCCATGTGCTGTTCGAGGACGTGCCCGGCCTCGGCAAGACGCTGGCCGCGCGCAGCCTCGCCAGCGCTCTCGGACTCGACTTCCGCCGGTTGCAATGCACCCCGGACCTGCTGCCGGCCGACATCACCGGCTCATTCGTCTACGCGCCCGCCAGCACCGAGTTCGTATTCCGGCCCGGACCGGTGTTCACGGGGCTGTTCCTCGCCGACGAGATCAACCGAACCTCGCCGAAGACGCAGTCCGCGTTGCTCGAGGCGATGGCCGAGGCGCAGGTCACCGTCGAGGGTCGCAGCTTCCCGCTGCCGCAGCCGTTTCACGTGATCGCCACCTCCAACCCGATCGAATACGAGGGCACCTACGCGCTCCCCGAGGCGCAGCTCGACCGCTTCATGGTGCGGCTTGAGGCCGGCTACCCCGAACGCGGTGGCGAGACCGAGATCCTGATGAACCGCGTCGCGCGCCGTCACGAGGTCGCGAGCGTCGAGCCGGTGGTGCAGGCAGCGACCGTGTCGGCGATGCAGGCCGGCGTCGAGCGCGTGTACGTCGAACCCGATATCGCGCGCTACTGCGTCGACCTCGCAGCCGCCAGCAGACGCCATCCCTCGATCGAGGTCGGCGCCTCCCCACGCGGCTCGCAAGGCCTGATGTTGGTCGCGCGTGCGCTCGCGGTGATCGACGGCCGCGACTTCGTGACTCCCGACGACATCAAGCGCGTCGCCGTGCCGGTACTCGCACACCGTCTCGCGCTCACCACCCAGGCGTGGGCCGACGGCATCCGCCCGGCCGACGTCGTCACAACGATCGTCGCCGAAGTCGCGGGCCCGCCGACGGTGGGAACGCGGACCCCACACCAACGTGACTAAACAACCCAGCGACGCGGGCCGCTTCGGCGAGATCGCAAGACCCGAATGGTTCCGCTCGCCGGGACTGGCTTTTGCCGCAGCGATCGCGATCACCCTGATCGGCCTCGGGCTGATCCTCGCGCGGATCGACATCGCATTGCTGGGCCTGCCGCTGGTCGCCGCGGTCTCACTCAGCGCCGCCCGTCAGCCGGACAGCGACCGCGACACCAGTGCCGAGATCGTGGTGCACGACAGTGGCGGCAACGAGATCAGCTATGACGCCGCGATCAACCCGCCCGCCCGCACCGAGACCGTGATTCTGCGCTACAGCCTGCTGAACGGCGGGCAGACCGAAATCGCGGTCGCCAGCCGGCAAGCAGGCGACCTTGCCGGCAGTGTGCCGCTGCTTCACTCCGGGCCGCAAGAGCTTGTACGGCTCGAATATCGCCTGCTCGGAGCCGATGCCGGCGCCGCCAGCAGCACCGTCGGGCCGCTCACGGCCGAACGCGTGGTGGCACCGCAGAATTTCAAATTCGATGCGCTGCCGCTGCCGCCGCGCCTACAGGGGCTCACCGGCCAGCATGAATCCGCCCGCGCCGGGGACGGCGGCGAGTTCCGCGACGTGCACCCGTTCACCGCCGGCGACAGACTGCGTCGGATCGACTGGAAGGCCACCGCTCGCCACGGCCAGAACATTGGCGACCTCTACGTGCGGCGTACCAACGCGCTGGCCGACGCGACGGTCCTGATCGTGCTCGACAGCCGTGACGACGTCGGCGAGCGGGTTGCCGAGTGGAGCCGCAATTCAGCGGCCACCAAAGGCGTGAGCTCACTCGACATCGCGCGCGAGGCCGCAAGTTCGATCGCGACCGAGTATGTCCGCGCCGGTGACCGCGTTGGGTTCCAAGACCTCTCCAGCCGCGCGCGCATGATCGCGCACGGCGGCGGACAGCGCCACCTCTGGAAACTGCAGCGCGCGATTGAGGTGACCGAGCCGGCAGCGCTGCGCTTTACACACCACCGTCCACCGATCGTCCCGCCCGGAGCCTTGGTCTTTCTACTCTCCAGCCTGCTCGATGACCAGCCGCTCGAACTTGCGCTGCGCTGGCGCGGCAACGGCCATCGCGTGATCGCCGTCGATGTGTTGCCGGAAGCCAAGCTCGACAGAACCAATCGCTATGAACGGCTCGCGCACCGGCTGGTGATGATGGAGCGCGACGACCGCATCCGCACCTTGCGGGTTCGCGGCATCGAGCTGTTGAAATGGCGCGACGAGAGCGCGACGCTACCGCTGCAGGCGCGCCTACAGCTGATGAGCCGTCCGGCACGGCGGGCGCCGATGGTGGGAGCGCGGCGATGATGCTCGGGCCACCGCGCGACCTGCCGGTCCGCTCAGCCTGGATGCCCGCGGTCACCGTCAGGGTCGCGCTGATGCTCCTCGGGATCGGACTCTCGTTCGTCGTCTATGCAGGCAGCGGCTGGGTCGCGGTCGGGATCCTCCTCAGTTTCCTGGCGGTGTGGGAACCGAAGGTGATGCTCGGCTGGGGCCTGATCGTGTTCCTGGCTATCGGCCAGCTCTCCAACCACGATGCGCTGACCTGGCAGCTGCTGGTACTGATCGCGGGTCTGCACCTCCTGCATCTGCTCTCAATGCAGATGCTGGAACTGCCCTGGTACGGGTGGATGTCGCCGCAGGTGCTCAAGCAGCCACTGTTGCGGTTCGCGGCGATCCAGATCCCCTGTCAGCTGTTCGCGGTCGCGGCGCTGCTGCTGCTGGCGCCCGGCGCCGGCGGCCACCGCCCGCTGAGCGGCCCCGTGGTCGCGGTCATCGGCGCGCTCGCGCTGGCCGCACTCGCGGTCCTGCTGCTGCGCCCGCGCGTCGAGGCCCCCAACGACGCCGGTCGCTAAGTGCGGGACCGCTCCAGTTCGTCGGGGCAGACGGATGGTCGGGTGGTGGGCCAGCGAGCGCTCTGATCAGGTACCGTCGGCCGATGGCTCAGCTCGACGATCCCACAACCCCCGCGCCGCCGGCCTCGGTCCCGGACTTCGAGGCGCTCAAGGCATGCTGGCACCCGGTCGGGTACGCGTCGGAGCTCGGCGACGGTCCCACGCGCGTGGTATTGCTGGGCGAGCCGATCGTGTTCTGGCGCGACAGCGGCGGGGCGCCCCACGCCCTGCGTGACCTCTGCATTCACCGCGGGACCGCGCTGTCACTGGGGCAGGTGATGGGGGACAGGATCATGTGTCCGTATCACGGCTGGCAGTACGGCCCGGACGGGGTCTGCGCGCTGATCCCGCAGCTTGAGGACCCGACTCGGATCCCGGGTAAGGCGCGGGTCGCCGCCTACCACTGCCGTGAGGCGTTCGGACTGATCTGGGTGGCGATGAAGGAGCCGCTCTGGGACCTGCCGGAGATCCCCGAGTTCACCAGCGACGAGTGGGTCACGGTGCAGACCGGCCCGTTCACATGGAACTCCGACGCCTCCCGGCAACTTGAGAACTTCACCGACTTCGGGCACTTCCCGTGGGTGCATCCGGGTCTATTGGGCGATCCCGACAGGCCGGTGGTACCAGATTACTCGGTGCAGACCGACGGACATATCCTGTACTACAACGTCGTACGTCCGGAGGCGCCGAACTCCGATGACTTCCCGGTGTTCGCCAACGAGGTGATCGAGGCACCCGAGCGCCGCAGCCGCTACCAGCTGCACCTTCCCTACACGATCGTGCTGCGGCTCGGATGGGGCGGCCAGGCCGGAATGGTCTACTTCTTCGCCTCGCAGCCGATCTCCGAGGAACGCTGCGCCGGGTACGTGGCGATCGCCCGCAACTACGACTTCGATCAACCCGACTCGGTGCTGCAGCAGTTCGAAGACACGATCTTCGAACAGGACCGCCGGGTGGTCGAGTCGCAGCGGCCCGAACGGGTCCCGTTCGACCTGGCGGCGGAGATGCACCTGAAGTTCGACGCCGTCGCGATCAACTACCGCAAGGCGATGCGCGAGCTCGGACTCGCGCGCAAGCCGCACTGAGCGGGTCGGCGGACACCTCGGATTTTCTTCAGTACCGCACCTAGGCTGCTATCGATGCTTCTGTTGCTTCCCCCTTCACAGGGCAAGGCTTCCCCTGAGCGCGGCCGCCGCGTGGGCCTTTCCACGCTCGTCTATTCGCGCCTTCGCGAGCCGCGCGAGCGGCTGATCGACGCGGTCGATCCGGCGCTCCGCAAGGCTCCGGCGATTCCGGCGGCGGAGCTCTACACGGGGGTGTTGTTCGAGTCGCTGGGGCTCGCCGACCTGCCCTGGGACGGGGTGCTGATCACCAGCGCGCTATGGGGTGTGGTGCGACCCGCGGACCGGATCCCCGCCTACCGGCTCGACATGAGTGCAAAGCCTCACGGGATCGGTGGTCTTGCCGCCTACTGGCGCGAACCCTTACGTGCGGCGCTGCCCGACCGCGGCCTTGTGCTGGATATGCGCTCGGGCTCCTACGCCTCGGCGTGGCGACCGCGCCGCGCCGAGCATTTGGCCGTTCGCGGTTTCACCGAAGACCGTGACGGGAACCGCAAGGTGATCACGCACATGGCCAAGCGCGTACGCGGCGAGGTCGCCCGGCTGGTGCTCCAGGCAGGCGGCGCCGAACGCCCCCAGGAGGTCGCTGAGATCGCGAGCGCCGCGGGCCTGCGGGTCGAACTCGGTGACGGCTTTCTCGACGTGATCGAGTCGGGGGCGGCCACGTGAGCTATTCCGGCAGACGCGCGGTGGCCGCGATCGCGACGCTGCTGGCGAGCATCGCTATGGTGCTCGCGCTGGTCTCCGTGCACTTCGACAAGGTGCTGGTGAACAAGCACGGCTTTACCAGTCACGCGACCACGGTCTGGGAATCAAACCAGGTGCAGAAACTGGTCGTCAACCGTGTCACCGACGCGGTTGTTCCGAGCTCGGGGTTGCTGTCCGTAGCACAGCCGGTGGTGCAGCGCGCGGTTGGCGTGATCACGGCCAGCAAGCCGGTGAAGGCTGCGGTTCGCACCGCTGCCGAAGAGCTGCAGCCGCAGTTGGTGTCGGGCAACGCGAACCAGCTCACACTGTCACTGCCCGTGGGTGCCGAACTAGCTCCGGAGCTGCGCTCCGTGAACGGAACGCTGGCCGATCTCGTGCGGCAGGTCGGCAACGTCAGGATCTTCTCGGTCCAGTTCCCCTCGGCGGCCGCGACCACGATGCATGCTGCTGCGACCTTCGGCAGCGACGCCACGATCTTCGTGATCATCGCCGTGGGCCTGATCGCGGTGGCGCTGGTGATCTCGCCCGAGCGTTTTCGGACGCTGATGCGGCTCGGGTTCGGGGCGATGATCGGCGGTCTGCTGGTGGTCGCCGCTTATTTCGTGCTGCGTGCGCTCTCACTCGCACAACTGTCGGGCGACGCCGAAACGGTGGTGCGCGTGGTCTGGAACACGTACCTCGGTGGTCTCGTGATCCCGGCGCTGGTGATGGCCGGAATTGGAGCCGGCGTGGGCTCGGTCGCTGCGGTTCTCGGGAGCCGCTCGCAGGGCTATCGCTAGACGGTCTACTGCTGCACGTCAGCACGCTCTGCTCCACGTCAGCCCGCTGGCACCCGTCCGCTGCGCGCGGGTCCAGCATCCGCGGAGCACGCTAGCGTTCACGTTTCCATGGAGACTGTGCGAGTCATTCGCGAAGGGCGCGAGCAGACTTACCAGCTGATAGAGGAACAGACGGACGGCGCGCTGCTGCTGCGCCCAGAGCCGCAGGATGGCGCTGGACCGATTGCAACAGCCGCCGCCCCGGCTGCACCGATTGAGGCAGCTGCAGACACACTTGCGCAGATCGCGGCAGGTGCCGACAGGCATGCACCGTCAGTCTCGGACCGCGCCACCGAAGCGGTGCTGGAGGTCGATGACCTGACCGTCGCCTACGGCCCCAAAGTCGCGGTCGCGAACGTCAGCTTCGACATCAAACGCGGCGAAATCTTCGGTCTGCTGGGTCCCAACGGCGCCGGCAAGACCAGCACCCTCAGTGTGATCGAGGGGCTGATCAAACCACGCTCCGGCACGGTCTTGGTCGACGGGCTCGACATCCGCCGCCACGCGATTCAGGCCAAGTCTCGGATGGGCGTTCAACTCCAGGCCACGAGCTTCCAAGCGGACCTGACGATCCGACAGATCATCAGGCTCTACGCGGGCCTCTATGGCGTGGACCTCAGCCCCGATCAGGTCACCGCACGGCTCAACGAGGTGGGGCTGCAGGCCGAAGCCGACAAACCCTTCAGCCAGCTCTCCGGCGGACAACAACAGCGTCTGGCCTTGCAGATCGCGGTTATCCATGAACCCGTGCTGTTGTTGCTTGACGAGCCGACCTCGGGGCTCGACCCGCAGTCCCGACGTCAGCTCTGGGGCCGGATTGAGCAGCTACGCCAACGCGGCGGCAGCATCGTTTTGACGACGCACTCGATGGAGGAGGCGCAGGCGGTGTGTGACCGCGTCGCGATCATCGACCACGGCACGCTCTTGACTGCCGAGACGCCGCGGGGCCTGATCGCGAAGCACCGCAGCGATCCACGCGTACTCGCAGTTGCGCACGGCGACGTCACGCTCGAGGACGTGTTCATCGGACTGACCGGGAGTGAAATCCGTGACTGACCGCGCCTGCGCCACTGGAGCTGAGACTGATGAGTGACATCCAGGCCCGCTCGGGTCCGTCGCTGCAACTGGTGATCACATCACTGTTCCGTGCCGATTTCGCCGCCTTCCTCAAGCATCGCCGTGCGCTGATCATCAGCATGCTGCTGCCGATCTTCCTGCTGATCAGCACCAACAGCAGCAAGGCGACGCTGAAGTTCGGGGGCGCCGTGTACATCATCGGTCTCGCAATCGCCTACGGACTGTGCGCGACCGCGATCGTCGGCTACGCGCTGTCGGTCGCGCGCGATCGTGAGAAGGGCGTGTTCCAGCGGCTGCGCGTGACGCCGGCGCCGACCTGGACGATCATGACCAGCCGTCTGGCGATGCAGGTCCTCGCGAACCTGATCCTGTCACTGGTGGTGGTCATCATCGGGACCAGGATCCACAACATCACGCTGTCGGTAGGCCAGTACATCCTCGTGCTGCTGGTCTCGGTGCTCGCCGGAGCCGTGTTCCTCAGCATCGCCCAGGCGCTGGTCGGACTGGTCCGCTCCGCTGACACCGTGCAGGCCGTCGCGCGCGTGCTGCTGGCGGTCCTGATCCTGCTGGGGACGCTCGGACAGAGCGGCGCGCTCGGCAGCACCTGGCAGGACATCGCCCGCTGGAGCCCGGTCGGGGTCGTGATGACCCTGTTCGCCGGCGTCCTCAACCTCCACGCCTGGGTGGCGCGCGACACCGAGGCGCTGGCCGCGAGCCTCGGCTACGTGATCATCTTTGCCGGGATCGGGATCCGTTGGTTCCGCTGGGACGCACGCTGACCCGAGCTCACGCGAGCTCACGCCGGTAGCGCAGCTCGTCGACCCTCACGTTCCAGCTTGACCCTCGCGTCAGCGCTCGTCGCTACTCGAAACTCAACCATCGTGGCCTGCGAGCATCCGGTACTAGCCGTCGTGCATGATGTCGAGCTTCACGTCGGTGATCTCGAGCTTCGCGCCCGGGGCCTTGGCGCGCGCGTCGAGCGCCACAGCTTCGTTGTCCTCTGCCGATGACTTTCCGGATTTGACCCAGCCGAACCGATAACACAGCGCCGCACCCATGAACGCAACACTCGCGCCGTGCTCGGCCACCCGCAGCTTGCGGCTGACGACCCGCAGCACGAGCGCGATCCGGCCCAGCAACTCGGCGCGCCTGAACCAGACCGCGCCGTCGCCGGTTTCGAGGATCTCGCCGAACCCGCCGAGCCGTCTGCGGTTTATGGCTGAGAGGATCAGCTCGGCCGCCATCGCCGCGTCCTCGACGCGCGTGAGCGCCACGCGCGTGGGATCGTCAGCGGCCGTGCCCGACGCAGCCAGCGTCAATTTGGTGGCAGCGGCTCCCGACAAAGCAGCGGTGGAGATGAAGATCGGGCCGAGGAAGCCGCGGCTGCGGCCCCAGACCGGTACCGCAGTCGCCGCCAGCAGCACGCCGGTATAGGAACCTAGGTAGGTCCCGGTAACGGCCGTCAATCCGCCAAGCGTCTTGGCGGTGCGGCGTTTGCCGAGCAGGTCGGCGCCGATCGCCCCGGCCAGCAGTCCGCCGAATGCCGACAGGCACCAGGAGCCCGTTGACATCGGCGAGCGAAGCTTGAAGATCCGCAGCATGTTGTAGAAGCGTTCGGGGCGACCGAGGTCCATCACCAGCAGCGGCGGTGCCGGCGCCAGCGCGCCCAACGCCACCCAACGGGCGATCTTGGCCGAGCGCTCGTCGCCGGCCAGGTCACATCCCAGCGCGATGAAGGTCGATCCCGCCGCCATGCCGCCAAACCAGAAATAGGCGGGGACCTCCCATCCCCAGACCGGTGGATGGATGAACGGTCCGTGCACCGCCGCGGGCATCGGCCCGCGGCGTCCACGCAGGTTGGCCTCGGCGACAAACGACGGGTCCGGTGCCGCAGCGGTCGCATAGCGCGACTCGGGCCGGTATATCCACGACCAACGGCTGTCCGCCCAGCCGCGCCGATGCAGCGCCACTGGCGCACCGTCGACCTCGGGGCGCCACGAGGCGGGGCCGCCCTCGGCACCGACCGCCGCGGTCATGTCTCGCTCGGGCGACGGCGGGGGAGGCACGTCGCGCAGGATCTCAAGTGCGCGCCGCGGTTGCGCGCGGATCTGCCGCAGCTTCTCGAGCTGGAGTTTGATGCCGTGGGTATGCATCACTGCCGCCCGCGCCGCTCGAGCAGTACACGGCCGGTCTCGAACGCGGCGGCTCCGATCGCGACAGCCGACAGCGCTCCGAGCGTTCGCGTTCCGCGTGATTGACGGTGAGCGATCCCGACTGCGGCGGCGATCCCGACGGCGGCCGTGAACGCCGCGCCGAGCGCCGCCGCCGTTGCCGGCACGACGTTCGCTTGGATCGGCGAGTCGGCCTCCGACGGCAGCCCGTAATCCTCCGGCGGCTCGGTCAGCAAGAAGAAGGCGCCGAGTCCCCCGGCGAGCTTGTCGGCGTCGTCGTCGCCGGCGCCATAGAGGTAGGCGCTGGTCAGTCCACGCTCGTGCAGGCGTGCTACGCGCCGCTCGGCGATGTCGAGCAGCTCCTCGTAGGTGCCGAACTGGATCGAGTCGGTCGGGCAGGATTTGGCGCAGGCTGGCTCGAGCCCTTCCTCCAAGCGGTCGTAACAGAGCGTGCACTTGGAGGCACGGCCGTCTTCGGGCGAGCGTGCGACGACGCCGAATGGGCAGGCAGACACGCAGTAGCCGCAACCGTTGCAGACGTCGGGCTGCAGGATCACGGTCTCGAACTCGGTGCGGATCAGCGCCCCTGTCGGGCAGGCATCCAGACAACCGGCGTTAGTGCAGTGTTTGCAGACATCGGACATGAACACCCAGCGGTCCATCGCGGCGACCGCAGCTGCGACGTCAACGGGCTGGCTTGAGCCCGCCAGCTTCAGCAGGTCGGGAACCTCCTCCGCTCCTCGTGCTGAGCCGCAACTGCCGCCAGCTCCGGGCTCGTGATCGGACCCGTTACCCGGCGCGCTGCGGCTTTGCTGCGGGCTTTGGCCGAGGTCTCCGGACAGCGGTATCCCTGGAACCTGCCCGCCGGCGCCTTCCGCCAGCGCCCGCTCGGCCTCGGCGCGGACGATCGGCGAGGGCTCGAGCAGTTCCACGAACCGCACATGGCGCCAAGTCGTCGCGTTCAGCGAGCCGGTGTGGTCGTACGAGCCGCCGCGCCTGAACTGCGAGCCGTCCGCCGGCAGGTCGTTCCATTGTTTGCAGGCGACCTCACAGGCCTTGCAGCCGATGCAGACCGTGGTATCGGTGAAGAAGCCCATGCGCTCAGCTCCCTCGCGATGAATCGAGATCTCCGCAGCCGCGGCGTGGGGGACGGACAGGTCGGTCATGGTTGGTTTCCGTCCAGTTCGTCGGTCATGATTGGCCTCCGCCCAGCTTGGTCTTCTCCGCCGGATGGTCGTGGTTGACCGGAACCTGCTGATGTGGAGCCGAGCCCACTGTCGAGGTCGCCGGCGAGCTACGACGGCCGGCGCGGACGTTGCAGGTGGCCTTGGTGGTCTCGATGTTTACGTTGGGGTCGCCCGACAGCGGGATCATGTCATTGATGCTGTCGCCGGTGCTCAGCCCGGAATAGCCCCAGTGCCACGGGACTGCGATCTGGTGGACCACGCGGTCACCAACCCGCAGCGGTCGCATTCGCTCGGTCACCAATGCACGCGCCTCGATCTCACCGCGCTCGGTCTCGACCACCAGCCAGCCGCCGTCCTCGATCCCGCGATCAGCGGCAAGCATCGGGTCGAGCTCCACAAACATCGCCGGCTGAAGCTCATTCAGCCACGGCAGCGTGCGGCTCATACCGCCAACGGTGTGGTGTTCGGTGAGCCGGAAGGTCGCCATCATCACCGGCCAACGCGGATCCCCGGAGGTGTGCACCGGGTTGTCGGGACGGTCCCAGGCGATGTGGATCGGATTCGACCCGCGCTCCGGGTAGAGGTAGTTCGCCACCGGCGACTCGACCGGCTCGTAGTGCGTCGGCAGCGGCCCGTCTAAGAGCCCGGACGGGGCGTAGAGCCAGCCGCGGCCGTCGCTCATCATGATGAAGGGCTCGTCTCCGGAGATCGCGTCCATGCCCCACGCGTTCGCCGGCGCGCGATAGTCGGGGCGCTTGTCGACCGGGAAGTCGGGAACGTCGTAGCCGGTCCACTTGCCCTGCTGCTCGTCCCACCAGATGTACTTCTTGCGCTCGCTCCAGGGCCGGCCCTGTGGGTCCGCGGAGGCGCGGTTGTAGAGGATCCGGCGATTCGCCGGCCATGCGTACCCCCAGTCGGGCGAGACGAATCCGCCTTCGGCGGTGATCTCACCGGCCTCGCGCTTGCGCGCGCGGTTGACGCCGCCGGCGAAGATGCCACTGTAGATCCAGCAGCCGCAGGCGGTGCTGCCGTCGCTCTTGAGCTTCGCGAAGCCGTCGAGCAGTGCGCCGCCGGCGACCTCGTAGCCGTTGATCTCACGCAGCACCTCTTCACCGGACGGCTCGTCGCGGACATTGCCCTCATCGTGCTCGGCGTAGTCCCATTTGAGGTTCACGATCGGCCAGTCGCGGGGCTCCTGCGAATTCGCATAGTGGGCCATCACGCGCTTGGTTAGGTGGTGCATGAACCACAGCTCGCTGCGGGCGTCGCGTGGCGGTTCCAGTGCCCGGTCACGCCACTGCACCATCCGCTGCGTCTGCGTGAACGACCCCGCCTTTTCGACATGCGTGGCCGCGGGCATCAGGAAGACCTCGGTCTGGATCTCCTGCGGCGTGAATTCGCCTGACTTGATCTCGGGCGAGTCGCGCCAGAAGGTCGCGCTCTCGATCTCATTCAGGTCCCGCACCACCAGCCATTTCAGGTTGCGCAGCGCCTTGCGCATCAAGCCCGCATTCTGTGATCCGATCGCCGGGTTCTGTCCCATCACGAACAGTCCGTCGAGGGCGCCGTCCACGGCGCGCATCATCGTTGGGAAGTGGGCGTGGTTGCCGGTGATCTTGGGCATGTGCCCGAAGCCAAAGTCGTTCCCGGGGCCGGCCGCGTCACCGAACCAGGCCTTCATCATCGAGACGATGTATTTGTCGAAGTTCGACCACCAACCGCGTTCAGATCCGTTGGCCGCCACGTACTGCTCCAGCGTCAGCTGCCCGCGCTCGGGACCTTGGCTCGGATCCGCCGCCGGCAGGGCGCGCGGCATCGGGAGGTAGCCGGGCAACAGGTCAAACAAGGTGGGGATGTCGCTGGACCCCTGGATCGTCGCATGCCCGCGCAGCGCCATGATCCCGCCTCCGGGCCGGCCGATGTTCCCGAGCAGCAGCTGCAGCACCGCTGAGGCGCGGATGATCTGCACCCCGAGTGACTGTTGCGTCCAGCCGTTCGCATAACAGATCATGCCGGTGCGCTCGCGGCCGGAGTTCTCGATCAGCGTCTGCGCGACCGCCAGCAGCTGCTGCTCCGGTATCCCGCAGACTTTCGAGACCATCGCGGGCGTGTAACGCGAATAGTGTTTGCGCATCAGCTGCAGCACACAGCGCTCGTGCTGCAGCGTCTCGTCGCGCTGACTTTCGCCTTCGAGCATGCCGAGACCCTTTTCGGGGTCGAACGGCTCTGTCGAGTGTGCGCGGACACCCGCCGCGGCGGCGACCTCGCCGCCCTCATACATCCAGCTGCTGCGATCGTAGGTGCCGGTCTCCGGATCGAACCCGGAGAACACCCCGTCGAGATCCTCGGTGTCGGCGAAGCGTTCGCTCACGATCGTCGCGGCGTTGGTGTAGTGCACCACGTACTCCTTGAAGTACGACTCGGTCTCGAGCACCTGATGGATCAGGCCACCCAGGAACGCGATGTCGGTCCCCGAGCGAATCGGGACGTGCAGGTTCGCGGATGCGCTGGTGCGGCCGAAACGCGGGTCGACGTGGATGACCTTGGCGCCGCGCTCACGCGCGCGCATCACCCAGCGGAAGCCAACCGGGTGCGCCTCGGCCATGCTCGAGCCCTGAATCAGGACCCAGTCAGAGTTCTGGAGGTCCTGCAGGAAATTGGTGGCGCCACCACGCCCTAGCGAGACCCCCAGACCGGGGACCGTGCTGGAGTGTCATATACGGGCCTGATTCTCGATCTGCACAGCGCCCATCGCCGTGAACGACTTGCGGATCAGGTAGTTCTCCTCGTTGTCGAGCGTCGCGCCGCCGAGGTGCGCGAACCCGAGCGTGCGATCGACCCGTTTTCCGAACTCGTCGTAGGTCTGCCAGCCGTCTTCGCGGGCTTGGATCAGGCGGTCGGCGATCATGTCCATCGCCGTGTCAAGCTCGAGCTCTTCCCAGTCGGTGCCGCCCGGGCGGCGGTATTTGACCTTGGTGAGCCGTCCCGGCTGCTGCACCAGCTGGCGCGAAGCTGCGCCCTTGGGGCATAGCGTGCCTTGATTCACGGGCGAGCGTGGATTGCCCTCAATGTCGATCAGCTCGCCGCCGCGCGTGTACACGGCCTGTGAGCAACCGACCGCGCAGTAGGGGCACACGGACTCGGTTACGTCGAGTCCGGCGATCCTGGCTCCTGCCTGTTTTGTCTTGCGCGACGCCGCGTGGGGCCCCATACCCCAGTCGGCGGCTCGGCCGACTTTGGGAAGGTCCCTCAGCTTCTGGAACGACTTGGGACGGGCCACATTTGGATCATAACCAGACAACCGAACCGCCGACGAGGCCCCCGACGACGCGGTGCCGACCGCTTACTACGCGGCAGTGGCGTTCACAGCGGCGGCGGCGAGCTCGAGCTCATCGATGTCGAGCAGCGTGCGCGGGTCGACGATCACGCGGCCGTCGAGAATCCGCGTGATCAGCGGTGGGGTACGCGCACGCAGACGCCGGGCGAGTGCATCGGCGCTGTCAACGGGAGTGAGCGCCACCGCCGGGCCGGTGAGCTCAAGCAGCGGTAGACAGCCGCCGCCAGCACGAGCGACCGTTTCGATCACATCACCGCCGGTGCGGCTGGCGAGCCACGAGGCGCGCCGGGCCAGCGTCGCCGGGTCGGCGGTGAGCATCCGCAGAACCGGGATCTCGTCGATTGCGCGACCCGGATCGCGGTACAGCTGGAGCGTGGCGATCAGGCCCGCGAGCGGGAGCCGCCCGAGGCGCAGCGCCCGCGCGAGCGGGTGTCGGCGGCAGCGGTCGATCGCGGCGCCGCGGCCGGCGAGGATCCCGGCCTGAGGACCGCCGAGCAGCTTGTCGCCGCTGAAGCAGACCACCGCGGCGCCGGCTGCGATCGAGTCACGCACGGACGGCTCATCGCTTATCAGCTCGTCGATGTCGTCGGCCAGCACCCCCGACCCGAGATCGTCGATCACCGGCACGCCCAGTTCACAGAGCGTTTCGATCGCGACCTCCTCGACAAAACCCAGCGTACGGAAATTGGACGGATGCACGCGCAAGATCAGATCGGCGCCGGCGGCGACGGCGTCGCTGTAGTCGGAGCGCCTGGTGCGATTCGTGGTTCCCACCTCGATCAGCTGCGCCCCAGCCTGTGCGACCACGTCTGGCACACGGAAGCTGCCCCCGATCTCGACCAGCTGGCCGCGCGAGACGACGATCGAGCAACCCGGACCGGCAAGTGCCGCGGCCGCCAGCAGCACTGCCGCCGCGCCGTTGTTGACGACCATCGCATCCTCGGCACCGGTGAGTTCACGGAGTAGATCGGCAACGCGGGCCTCGCGGGCACCACGCCGGCCGGACTCGAGGTCGAACTCAAGATCGAGGTACCCATACGCGGCCGCGCTCACTGCGGCTGCAGCGGAGTCGGCCAACGGGGCACGCCCGAGGTTGGTGTGGATGATCACGCCGGTTCCGTTCAGCACGCGCTTGGGGCCGAGCTTGAGCTGACGTCGCACACGCGCAACCAGGTCCGGAGAGTCCTCAAGCCCTTCCAGCAGCTCGCGGCGCCGCTGATCGAGCACGGCACGCGCGGCCGCGTTGGCCTCGCCGGTCGTGGCGGTCACAGCGCCCGCGCTGCGAGCGCCAGGGGAGATGTCCTGATCGACGATCAGCTGCGCAGCCAGTTGGTCGACTGCGGGCAGGGCCCGCAACCTTGCTTGGATCGTGGGGTCGATCACGGTGCCGACCTTACTCGCAGAGATGAGAAGACGACGCAACGTCACTGTGGGCGTGGCGTCTCAGTACCCGACGATCATCGGGCTGACGGCGCGTGACACGCTGGCTGTCGAGGAATTCGAGCAAGGCCTGAGCCGCCTTGCGCCCGGCGCCGAGCTGATCCCGCGCCTCCGCAAGCGATACCGAACCTTGGGTTTCGATCAGCGCGATGATCTGATTCCGGGCAGCGGCGGCGACGGCCGAGTCGGCGTAGAGATGCCCGCTGATCCGCACCGCCGTGCCGCGTTCGCGCAGTACGGCCAGTGCTTGGCTGTGCTGATCGTCAAGCGCGGAGGCGTTGAGCAGTGCCAGCCCCGCCGCTTGAAGCTCGGTTGCGAGCTCCGCGATCAGCAGCGGATCGGCCCAACCCTCCGACCTTGCCGGAGCAGGAGCTGGGGCTGGCCTCGTCGACGGCGCATCGACCGGGGCCGGTTGTCCGGACGCGAGTGACCGCAAACGCGCGAGCACGTCCGCACGCCGGCCGTGTTTGCGGGCGCGCGCGTCAAGGATCGTCCCGCCGCCGAGCGTGTCAGGAGGGGAGAGGCGACGTACCACCACATGGTCGCCATCCGCGGCCAGTATCGGCCGCTCCAGCCGCAGCTGCCAGAGGTCGTCGGCGAGCGCGCACAGGCGCGCGGCCGAGTCACGCGTGCCGTGGTGCACCTGCACGCGCTCACCATGACGCGCGTCAGCGCGCAGCGACAGCACGCAGTCAAGGATCGTGGTTTCGCTCACGCGACCGGCGGCGCTGAGCACGTCTCCGCGCGTGACCTCCCGCGCTCTGACACCAGCGAGGTTCACCGCCACGCGCTGGCCGGCGCTCGCGGTCGCCTTTTGGTGGTCGTGCACTTGAAGTCCGCGCACTCGCACGCGCCGTTCACCGGGCAACAGCAACAGCTGGTCTCCGGTGCTCAGCGTTCCCGACCACAGTGTCCCGGTGACGACGGTTCCGATCCCGTCCACCGTGAATGAGCGATCGACGTGCAGCAGCGGCTCGCCGGGCTGCTCGGCCCGTGCCGGAAGCCCGGCGGCGAGCTCGTCCAAGGCCTGACCCACCGCTGTCACTCCCGCGCCGCTCACCGATGAGCAGGGAATGAACGCGGCCGCGCCCGGCAGCAGCTCGCGCGCCTGTTGCTCGGCGGCGCCGGGGTCAGCGAGGTCGGTCTTGGTGATCGCCACCACACCCGCCTGCACTCCCAGCGCTTCCAACACGGCCGCGTGCTCGACCGTCTGCGGCATTACGCCGTCATCGGCGGCGACGACCATCAGGTACAGGTCTATGCCGGAGGCGCCGGCGACCATCGTGCGCACGAACCGTTCATGGCCCGGCACATCGACCACCGACAGCTGACGACCCGAGGGGAGCCGCAGCGGCGCGTATCCCAGCGCAATCGAGATCCCGCGAGCGTGCTCCTCTGGCAGCCGGTCTGTGTCGACGCCGGTGAGCGCACCTACCAAGGCGGTCTTACCGTGGTCGATATGACCCGCGGTGCCGAGCGTGAGCGGCGCGAGCCGGCTCACGTGACGGAGCGGCGAAGGAGTCGAACCTTCCCGGCGCGGTCGAGGCGCCGCCAACGGCTTTGAAGGCCGATCGGGGCACCGGCCCCGGGCCGCTCCAGGGCACGTGTGTCAGCTGAGCGGGTCACCGAATATGAATCTTTCCGGGAACTCCGGAGACCAAACGCCCGATGACGGCACCGGGGATCGTAGCGACCGCCGCTGACGGTCCGGCGGCCAGCAAGCCGCCGGACGTAGTCGCGTCCGTGATCAGTCGCTGCCGCCATCCATCGACATCGGGCGCGATGGTCGAGAATGTGGCAGCCCATTCGGCGTTGCGGGCGCTGCCGCCCGATACGGCGCCGTCGTTCTGAAGCAGCTCCTGCACACCATCGATCACCGGAACCAACGAAGCGTCGAGCTCGGCGGCCAGGCCGCTTTCGCGGGCGAGATTATGAAGGTGCCCGAGCAGACCGAAACCGGTGACATCGGTCATCGCGTGGACGCCGGCATCGACCGCGGCGGCCGAGGCTCGGGCGTTCAATTCCACCATCACCTCGACGGCGCGCGCCACCAGCTCTGCTCCAACGCGGCCGCGTTTTGCCGCGGTGACGATCGCACCAACTCCCAGCGGCTTGGTCAGGACCACGACGTCGCCCGGTTGGCCGCCGGCGTTGGTGGTGATCCGGCGCGGGTCGACGAGCCCGGTGACTGCCATCCCGTACTTGGGTTCGTCGTCCTTGATCGAGTGACCGCCGACCACCGAAGCGCCCGCGGCGGTGACCACGTCGAGCCCGCCGCGGAGAATCGCGGTCAAGACCTCGCCGCCGAGCTGCTCGAGCGGGAATGCCACGACGTTCATCGCCGTGATCGGACGGCCGCCCATCGCGTACACGTCAGAGAGCGCGTTGGCAGCCGCGATCCGTCCAAAGTCGTAGGGATCGTCGACCAGCGGCGTGAAGAAGTCGATCGTCTGCACCAGCGCCAGCTCATTGCTCAGCGCAAATACAGCAGCGTCGTCGCCGGTCGGGGTACCGACCAACAGCCGCGGGTCTGTAGCCGTAGGCAGCTGCTTGACCACCGGAAGCAGGTCGGCGGCGGCCAATTTACAGCCGCAGCCGGCCCCCGAAGCGAGGCTCGTGAGGGGGATCGGACTGACGATCGATGACATGCCTAAGAGGGTAAGGGAAGCGGACCACCGGCCTCGCGACCGTTGTCGCGGGCAGCTTCAGCAGCTGCCCGGGTAGGCTTTGCTCATGTCGATCGAGACCCCCGAAGAACTCGAGGCCCTGAAGGCGGCCGGCGCGGTCGTCGCAGAGGCGTTGCGCGCCATGCGGCGGGCGGTTGCCCCCGGGGTCACCACCGCCGAGCTCGACACGATCGCCGCGCGCGTGTTCGACCAGCACGGCGCGCGCTCGGGCCCACAACTGGACTACGGGTTCCCGGGCGTGACCTGCATCAGCGTCAACGATCAAGCGGTCCACGGGATACCCGGTCCCCGCAGGCTGCGCGACGGTGACCTGGTGAAGCTCGATGTCACAGCGGAGCTGGACGGCTTCTATGCGGACGCCTGCGTGACGGTTGCGGTCGGAACCCCAGGTCGCGACGCTTTTGACTTGATCACGACCGCGCGGAGCGCCTTCACGCGCGCGCTCGGCGTCGCCACCGCAGGCGCGCCGTTGAACCTGGTCGGCCGGACCGTGGAGCAGAGCGTGAACGCTGATGGCTTCGCCGTCTGCAGGGAGCTCATCGGCCACGGCATCGGCCGCCGTATCCACGAGCAGCCGGACGTTCCGAACTTCCACGTCCCGTGGCTCGACGAGCCACTGAACGAAGGGCTGGTGATGACGATCGAGCCGATCATCGCCGCCGGCAGAGGCGAGACCTACGCCGGCGACGACGGTTGGACGATGAACACCGTTGACGGCTCGCTCAGCGCGCACCACGAGCACACGCTTGTGATCACCCGCGGCAAGCCGCTGCTGCTAACCGTCTAGTAAGACTGCGGATCCAGCTGTCGCAGCTCCTCGGCGGGCGGTGTGACGACCGGGCCAACGGGCGGCTGCGTGAACCGCAGCGCGTTACCGAATGGATCGCGCAGACCGCAGTCGGTTCCGTAAAAGCGCTCGACCGGCTCCTGCGTGAATTCAACCCCGGCCGCAAGCAGCTTCTCGTAAGTGGCGCGGCAATCGTCGACCTCGAAGATCACGCCGCCACCGGCGGCGCCCTTGGATACCAGTTCGCGGATGTCGTCGACTGTCTCGCTGTCGTACGCGGGCGGCCCGGGGAGCATCAATCCCAGCTCGAAGTCGGGCTGGTCCGGAAGGCTGACGGTAAGCCAGCGCATGAAGCCGAGGTCCGCATCGGTGTGGACCACCATCCCGAGTTTGCCTACGTAGAAGTCCAGCGCTTGGTCCTGATCGAGGACGTGAACGAAGGTATGTGTGATTCGTTTGAGCATGAGCGCCACGCTATCCCTCAGGCGGCCAGCGCGCTTCTCCAAACGTGCTGTCTTTAGGGCAGTCGTCGAGGCTAGCCGGCTGGCCGCGTCCAGGCCATCGCCCAACACGCCGGAATTCTCAGCGCGGCGTGATCCCCGCTGAAGCGAGCACGATAGCTCGATGGCGGTTCTCCGACGACTGCCTTGAAGGTGCGGCTGAAGGTCCCGAGACTGCCGAATCCAACCTCAAAGCAGATCTCGGTGACCGGCAGCTCAGTCTCGCGCAGCAGCTCCATCGCACGTTCGACCCGGCGGCGTTGCAGGTAGCGGTGCGGCGACTCACCGAACGTCTCGCGGAACTGACGGCTGAAGTGCGCCGGCGAGACATGTGCCACGCGCGCCAGCGCCGGCACATCAAGTGGACTGGCAAACGCCCGGTCCATCGTGTCACGGGCTCTCAGCATGCGACGGTTGCGGTCCTCGGTCGCCAGCGACATGCGCCTAGCGTAGGGCGCTGGCCCGCGGCTCGCTGCCGCTCAGCCGGCGAACGTTGCGAAGGTCCAGTGGTTCCCGTCCGGATCAGCGATCGTGAAGTCACGCGAGGGGTAGTCGGTCTGATCCTTGAGCTCATGCACCACACGCGCCCCCAACGCGCGTGCCCGCGCCATCACCGCGTCGGGGTCGGCGGTGACCACGTGCAGTGAATTCGCGCCGGGGACACACGGCGTCACGCGCTCGTCGGTACTCGAAAGCAGCACGCGTCCGCCCTCAGGCCAGTCCAGCTGACAATGATGGATCGAGCCGTCACGCTCGCCTGGGATCATCAGATCCTCGGTGAACCCGAGCGCCAGCAGCCATTCATGCAACGCGGCGGCATCGTCGCTGACGACACTGGCCCAGACACTCTGCTGACGGACTCCGCTGGCTCGAATCGGCATCTCGACGCGAGTCTAGACAGCCGGCCCCGCGGCTTCAATATCACCATCCTCCGGTGCGCAGCTGCTTTGATGCGGAGATGGCCAACGAACGCAGGCGCCGGAAAATGAAACATCCGATCGAACGCGGAACCGCGGGCTTGCTGCCCTACGCCGCAATCGGTGAAGGGCCGCCGCTACTCGTGTTCGCGGGTCTGTCACCGGACGTCGGTGTCGACGGGGACATGTCCGTAAGGATGTCGCTGGGGCCGTTCGAAGCGCTTGCGGCAACGCGGCGCCTGGTGCTGTTCAACCGACGCGCGAACCTTCCACGGGGAATCAGCTTCGAGCAGCTGGCTAGCGAGCACGCCGACGCGATCAACGCCGAATTCGGGGGAAATGCCGACCTGATCGGCATCTCAACCGGAGGCTCGCTCGCGCAGCAGTTGGCCGCCGATCACCCGGATACGGTGCGGCGCCTGGTCCTGGCCAGCACCGGCTGCCGGCTACAGCCGAACACCAAAGCGATGCAGCGGCAGATCGCCGCCCGCATCCGCGGCGGCGCGCCCCGCAAGGCGCTGGCTGTCGGGGTCGCCGCGCTGGTGCCACCGCGGCGCGGCCAGATTCCGGCGGCGATGGTCGCGTATGCGTTCGGGCCGCTGCTCTTGCGCGGACACATGGACCTCGACGACATGGCCACCACAATCGAGGCGGAGGACAGCTTCGACCTTGCTCACTGCCCACCGATCGCCGCACCGACGCTGATCCTCGCCGGCGCCGACGACCGCTTCTATTCGCACGCGGTGCTTGAGGAAACCGCCGATCTGATTCCAGGGTCCGAGCTCGTCATGATCGAACGGCGCGGCCATATCACGGCGATGTCGGACCCCCGCTTCCGCGAGGCGGTGGAGCAGTTCCTGGCCTAGTAGAAGCCGCTTGAGCCCAGAAAGACCGAACTCCGAGCACGTTTGACGGTTCGCGGCGGCCGGGTGCCCTCGATCAGGGTCAAATCAACGACCAGCAGCTCTTCCTCCAAACATCTTGTGCCGCCTTTTCGTTCTTCCAGAACACAGACTCGGCGCAAGACGTCTATTGGCTCGTCGACGCGGCTAGGGCTATGGGTTGTCGCCTTCCACCGTCTGCGCCAGCAACACCCGTTCGAACGCGCTGTAGGCGCGTTCGCCGAACAGCCAGAAGCGTGCGAGCTCAACCGTGGGGAAGCTTTCGAGCGCGGCGACGGTGGCGGTTATCGCGACCTCGGCAGCGGCGTCGAGCGGATATCCGTAGACGCCGGTGGAGATCGCCGGGAACGCGACCGCGCGGCAGTCGAGCTCCGCGGCGAGCTGGATCGATCGGCCATAGCAGGACGCGAGTAGCTCTGGTTCACCGTGGGCGCCGCCCCGCCAGATCGGCCCGACCGTGTGGATCACGTGGCGGGCCGCCAGCCTTCCGGCGCCGGTCGCCTTCGCATCACCGGTATCGCAGCCGCCGAGCCGCTCACACTCCCGCAGCAGCGCGGGGCCGGCGGCCCGGTGGATCGCTCCATCGACACCACCGCCGCCCAGCAAGCTCGAGTTCGCTGCGTTCACGATCGCGTCAACGCCGTCGTCAGTCGTGATGTCACCGACGCGCAGCTCTATGCGTCCGGGCATAAGCGGAAGGCTACGCCCGATCCATGATCACCGCGCCCAGCGCCGCCAGTAGCTGCGTCGCCGCGAGTGCGACGAACAAGCCCTGTGCACCGAATGACTCCAGCGCGACCCCGGCGATCGCCGCCCCGAGCGCGCCGGCGGCGGTTTTCAAACTCGCGGCGGTCGTGAACACCGCGGCCGTCATCCCGATCGGCGCGTCGCGAGCGCGGACTGCCAGTACAGCAGGCAGTAAAACCCCGTCGCCGAGTCCGAACAAGGCAAATCCAGCCGCCGACAGGACCGCGTTGGAGCTGACTGCGGTAACCGCGGCGCCGACGGTCATTAGCGCCAGCGATAGCGGGATCGCGCGATCCGGATGACCGAGCGGACGCTGTGTGAGCAGCAGCGCCGACAGCAACGCGCCGGCTGCGATCACGGCGAGGTAAACGCCTGCCAGGTGGGGCGTCCCGTCGAGGATCGCGATCGCGGCAGCACCGATCTCGAGGCCGCCCCATCCAAACGCCGCGATCGTGCTCGAGATCGTCGCCGAGAGCAGCAGACGAGTGTGCGCGAGCGCGACCAGCGTCCGCCGCAATGAGATGCGCGCGGTCGCTGGGACAGTGTCGCTGGACCGTTTCACGTCAGGGATCAGCCACGCCCCGGCGACGACAGCGGCTGCAGGCACGAACAGCGCCACGCGCGCGTCGAACACGGCTGCGAGCAGGGCAACCAATGCAGGCCCGGCGATCCCCGCCACGCTGTAGGTCGCGGAGTCGAGTGCCTGCGCGCGCGGGAGCGCCGGCGCGTCGACAAGCGCGGGCAGCAGTGAGCTGATGCCGCCGGTGAACAGCGGCACCATCGCCCCGCCGATCGCGGTGGTCACGATCAGCAGCACAGTCGGCGTGTGGCCGAGCAGCCCAGCGTCGAGTGCCAGCGCGGCAGCGACCACCACGCCCGCGACTCCGAGGAATGTGCGTGAACTCGGGGCACGGTCCAGACCATGGCCCGCCAGCACTCCGCTGAACAGACTGGGTCCGGCCCAAGCTGCGACAAACAGCCCCTCTGTGGCCGGTCCTGCGCCGGATGCGTGAACCGCGAGCACCAGTGCGATCGCAACGCCTTCGGTGGCGACCCGCGCTGCCGCGGCGCCGACAAGATAACGGACGAGCTTCAAAGGTCCAGAAGACTGGATTTCCGGTCAGGCGCCCGGGTCGGTATCGGCGACCTTGCCCGCCGTTCCGGCACCGGGTCTGGCGGCGCCGGACACCCCGCAGCTCTCGCCGCTCAGGGGACGGCGGTCGCCTGCGATGATCTCGCCGGCCATCGTGCTCGCGATCAGCGCGTGTGCGTCGCAGATCTCGCCCAGGTGCAGGAGCGACTCGGTTTCCTTCGCGACGTTCCCGTCGCCGAGCCGCAGTACCAGCGGAACGTCCACGCGAACATCGGTGGCGGCGAGACCAATCGCGACGTTCGCTAGGTCGTCAGAGGTAACGGCGGCCACCACGCCACAGCTGCGGACTCCCAAAAGCTCAAGCACCGCACGGTCGTCACCGCGTCCGATCGCGACCGGGATCCCGGCGCGACGCGCGAGGCGTACGCAGGGAGCGTCGATGCTCTGCTCGAGCGCAACCACGCGGATCCCTCGCGCCTGTAACTCCTGGGCCAGCCGGAAGCCGATCTGTCCGAACCCGATCACCATTGCGTGTCCGCGTGCGGCGACGCGCCGACGCCCGAACAGCGTGGTCAGTCGTGGTCGACTGAGCCGCCGCACCAGCGCCGCGGTGAAGACCGCGATCAGAGCCACCGAGGCAATCGTGGTGACAGTGGAAACGATCTTGATCCAGTCCGGTGAGCTAACCGCTCGCGGTACGTCCGCAATCGTGGCAACCGAGCGCGTCGCAAAATAGAACGCATCAATGAGGCCGTCGTGGAGGTCGATGATCGTAAGCACCGTCTGAATCAGAAGCGTCACAACCAGCCCGAGGCCGGCGATCACCATCAGCCGCAGGGCATCGTCGACGACCCGAACGCCTCCGCCGAGGCGGCGCCCGGACTCGGGAACCAGTGGTTCGCAAAGGCCCGCTAGTTGAGCCGCCACAAGGTCGGCGGTGGCGACGATGTTCACGGCCGGGGCAACCTCGTGCAGCTGGTGCTGGATGGTGCGGTCGAACAGGGTCGTCCACAGTGCCAGGTCCGGACGCACGTGCGCGCACAACAGCGTCAGGCGCAGTGCCAGTGCGTCTTCGTGCGTGAGTACCGCGACCGCGGTCCAGCCGCGTTGCTGGAGCAGCACCGTGAGCTCCGCGTCACTGCTGTGTTCGACGGCGGTGCTCTCCAAGCCGAGCGTGGTCAGTCGCCGCGCGAGTGCCTCTTTCAGGCCGGGCGCGTCACCAAGGATCAGCACCTGTTGGTGTTGGAAGCGCTCGCGGTCCATCGCGAGACTTTATCTGCTGCGCCGCGACCTAGCCGGCGCGCCCACTCGTCACCCGCTCGCTGACCGGTTCAGCTGCTGAGCCACGGACACCACCGAGGTTGACTGGTAGAAGTCCACGGCGACGATCGCGCCGTCGGCGTGGCGCTCGCTCATGCACTGCGTGATCCGTCGACGCATGAACACCGGGCGGCCGATCGCGGCGTTGATCCGCGGGGATGGCGGGAACGGGGGTATCCAGTGGTTGATCATCAATAGTGGGCTGTCGGGGCGGCCGCGGCCGCGCTCACAGCTGAGCTGGCGCGGGCGCGTCGCTCCGAGCGGCGTGTCCTGGATGAACTCGAACGCCTTCATGTACCACGCGGGCGACCCGCCATGGTCCTCGGCAAACACCGCGAGCTGCTTATGCCGTTCCAGCAACGTTCCGAGCTGCGGGAGCGGTTGCCCGAAGTGCAGTGTCACCGCCAACTTCGCTAGCCCGGCACGGCGAAACGCCTCCGCGACATAACGCGGCGGGACGTAGTCCTCGACTGTGATCATCAGGAAGTCTTGCGGATGCCGCTTCAGAAAGCGGGCGATCACGTCCAGCTCCTTCGCCACCGGTTCTGCCCCCAGCTCGCAGAGGGCGTGGCACATGTAAAGCTGCGGCTTGCCGGGCGGCATGTCGGCACCGAGCGGTCCGGCGATGCGGACGGCCGCCCTCCGCGCCTGCTCGGGAACCGCCTGTCTGATCTTGGTCGCATCGGTCCCCTCGGCTGCGAAGTCGGTGCGCACCAGATCACTACCCGGCACCGGCACCCCGAAATACACGTCCACCAGCAGCGCGCGGATGCCATCGTCCAGCTGGCGCTCGATCCCGTATTTCTGATTCGCGAACCGCCAGCCGGGCTGATCCGATGCCGAAAACGAGTTGTGGGTGCCGGGAAAGACGATCTGGTTCAGGCGCTTGCCGCACAACGACGCAAGCCCGTTGCAAGGGCTCTTTGGGCTCAGGCCGGCACTGCCACCAACCGTGCCGGTGCCGCGCCCGGACATGCCCGAGCCCGTGCTCGCACTACCGGCGCCGCATGCCGCCAGGCCGAGCGCGAGCAGCAGCATGCACAACCACGCCGCCGATCCCCGGCGGCTCATCCGCCAAGCGCGTCTGCGATCGCGCTGATACCGACCGCGACCTCATGGAAGCTGGTGCTGAGCGGTGAGAGCCCGACCCTGATCCCGGTTGGATAGCGGAAGTCGGGAATCACTCCGATCTGCCACAGGTGTTCGCAAACTGTCTTGAACTCGGGATGATCGACGGTTATGTGACCACCGCGACGGCTGGCGTCGCGCGGTGAAGAGAGCACCACTCCAGACGGCGCGAGTAGTTCGTCGTAGAGCTCGATCGCGAACTCGGTGAGCCGCACCGACTTCTCGCGGACAGCCGCGATCCCCGCCTCGTCGATCAGACTCAGCATGTCCTGCATCGCGAGCATGCCAACGATCGGCGGGGTACCGCTGATCAGCTGCCGGATGTTGTCGGCGGGCTCGTAGTCAAGTCCCATCGCGAACGGGTTGGCGCTTCCCATCCAGCCCTGGATCGGCTGACGGATCTCCGGCTGAACCCGCTCGGCAACGTACGCAAACGCAGGTGAGCCCGGCCCGCCATTCAGGTACTTGTAGGTGCAGCCGACCGCCAGGTCAACACCGCACGCATCAACTTCGATCGGCACCGATCCGGCCGAATGGCAGAGGTCCCAGAGGATCAGCGCGCCAGCGCAGTGCGCGAGCGCGGTGATCGCGTCCATATCGGCGATGTACCCGGAGCGGTAGGCGACGTGGCTGAGCAGCACCAGCGCTGTGCCCTGGTCGACGCGCCCGCGGATCTGCTCGACGGTGACGCCGCTGCGCGGGTCGGGGTCGATCCAGTCGATCGTAAGCCCGCGTTCGCTGGCTACCCCCTCGAGGATGAAGCGGTCGGTCGGGAAGTTCTCGGTGTCGGCGATGATCCGCTCGCGGCCTGGCCGCGCCGCGACCGCAGCGCGCACCAGCTTGTAGAGCATCACGGTGGTCGAGTCCGCGACCACGGTCTGGCCGGCCGCGGCTCCGATCGTGACGCGACCGATCGTGTCACCCAGCTCGGTGGGAGCACCCATCCAGCCCTCATCCCAGGCGCGGATCAGGCGCGCGGCCCAGACATCTTCAGTGAACCGCCTCAGGTTCTCGGCCGACGCCTTCAGCGGCCGGCCCAGCGAGTTGCCATCCAGATAGGCGTGCACGTCCGCAACCTGGATGAAGCGATCGCGATACCCGCTCAGCGGGTCGAGTTCATCCAGAGCCCGCGCACGTGTGGCCAGCTCAGTGGCAAGGACAGATGTTTCAGACACGTTGGTTCTCCTTAGGCTCCGCCGCAGCACACATAATCAGCTCTGGCACTCATGTCCCGATCTCGGTTCTCACTGAGAACAACTCCGGGAAGAACGTCAGATCCAGCGCCCGTTTCAAGAAACCGACCCCGGAGGAACCGCCGGTCCCGGTCCTGAACCCGATCGTCCGCTGGACCGTGCGCAGATGCCGGAACCGCCACAGCTGGAACGCGTCCTCGAGGTCGACCAGGTCCTCGCAGACCGCGTACTCCTCCCAGTTGGCTTCGGTGTCGTCGTAGATCTGCTTGAACATCGGGATCAGATCCGGATGTTCAACCCACGCCTCGCGCACGTCGCGGTCAAGCACCGCCGGCGGCACCGCATGACCGCGGCGTCCGAGGAAGCGCAGGAAGGCGTCGTACACCGTCGGCGTGTCGAGCAGTTCGCTCAGCATCTGGTGCTGTTCGGGACTGCTTTCGAACACCCGCAGCATTTTCCCGTGCTTGTTTCCGAGGATGAACTCCACGGCGCGATACTGGGCCGACTGAAAGCCGGAGGCAGCCCCGAGCACGCCGCGAAACTCCGCGTACTCACTTGGTGTCAGCGTCGCCAGCACCGACCACTGATCGGTCATCGTGCGGAGCACATGCTTTACCCGCGCGATCGACTTGCGCGCGCGCTCGGGGTCGTCAGAGTCGAAGAACGAGCGCGCGCCGCGCAGCTCGTGCAACACCAGCTTCAACCACAACTCCGAGGTCTGATGCTGGATGATGAACAGCATCTCGTCGTGGTGGGGCGGATCTGAGCGCGGGTTCTGAGCGGACAGCAGCAGACCGAGATCGAGGTAGCTGCCGTAATCCATGTCGTTGCGGAAGTCGGTTTTCACACCGGCTTCCAGTTCTCGTTCGCCGCCGTGCAACACGCGCTTTTCTTCACCCATATGCTGCACCATATTGGTTTTGGCGAGGCCGGAAACGGATTCCTGAGGAGCAGAATGAATGACTAGCCAGCGCGCGCGTGATCTTGGAATTCCACTTGACGGAACCCCCGGCCCAAACAACGCGATCACCGACATTGCCGGTCTCGAGGTCGGCTACGAAACGCTGATCAGCGGTGACGGTGAGCTGCGGGTCGGCGAAGGGCCGGTGCGCACCGGGGTGACGGCGATCCTGCCCCGTGGGTATAACGGGGTCGGCGACACCTGCGCAGCTGGCTGGTACTCGCTGAACGGCAATGGTGAGCTGACCGGAACCACCTGGATCGAGGAGAGCGGCGCGCTCAGCACTCCCGTGATGATCACCAACACGCATGCGGTCGGCTCCGTGCACCAGGGCACGATCGACTGGGTGGTCAAGCACCACGGTCACGTCGCGGCGCAGTGGATGCTGCCGGTCGTGGGCGAGACCTGGGACGGTTATCTGAACGACATCAACGGCAGCCACGTGAAGCCCGAGCACGCGATGGCGGCGCTCGACGCCGCGCACGCAGGTCCGATCGCGGAGGGCGTGGTTGGCGGCGGAACCGGAATGAACTGCTACGGGTTCAAAGGCGGCACCGGCAGCGCCTCGCGACTGGTGCAGTACGGCCAGCATGAACACGTCGTCGCCGTGCTGCTGCAGGCGAACTTCGGCAGCCGCCGGGAGCTTACGGTCGCCGGCGTGAAGGCCGGGCGCGAGCTTGATGTTCCCAACCCGATGGAGGACACCAACTGGTTCGCGCCGCCCGGCAGCGGCAGCGTGATCGTGATCGTCGCGACCGACGCGCCGCTGTTGCCGGGGCAGTGCAAGGCACTGGCACGACGGGTGCCGCTGGGCCTGGCCCGCACCGGCACTACCGGATCGCATACCTCCGGTGACATCTTCCTTGCGTTCTCGACTGCACCCGCCGAAGGGCTCGCGAGCACCCTCGGACCGCCCGCGCAGTCACCCGGATACAGCAGCCTGAACTTCGTCCCCTGGCCCGAAATCAATCCGTTCTTCAAGGCCGTGGTCGAGGCGACCGAGGAAGCCGTGCTGAACGCGCTGGTCGCCGCCGACACGATGGTTGGGCTCAACGGTCGCGTGAGTCCGGGACTCCCCAACGACCAGTTGGCGCAGCTGATCGCCCAACGCTACGGCGCCTGAAGCGCAGCATCCGTAATCTGCCGCGGATGAGCGAAGAACTTCACCGCCTCAGCGCCGTTGAGCTGCGCGACAGGCTTGCCATGCGTGAGCTCTCTGCCGTTGAGGTGGTCGAGGCTCACGTGCGCCAGATCGAGGCGGTCAACCCGCAGGTCAATGCGATCGTCGCGTTTGCGCCGGAGCAGGCGCTCGAGACCGCGCGGGCGCTCGACCAGCGCCGCCAACCGGCGGGGCCGCTGCACGGCCTGCCGGTCGCGATCAAGGACCTGAACGCGACCGCAGGGATGCGCACCACCTTCGGTTCGCGCATCTACAAGGACTATGTGCCCGAAAGCGATGCGCTGCTGGTCGAGCGCCTGCGTGGTGCCGGTGCGGTCGTAGTCGGCAAGACCAACGTCCCTGAGTTCGGTTGCGGATCGCACACCTTCAACGAGGTATACGGGCCGACCCGCAACCCTTGGAATCTGGCGCTCAGCGCCGGCGGCTCCAGCGGCGGTGCGGCGGCGGCGCTGAGCACCGGCATGGTTCCGCTCGCCGATGGCTCCGACCTCGGTGGCAGTCTCCGCAACCCGGCGGCCTTCTGCGGGGTCGTCGGTTTCCGGCCGTCTCCCGGACGCGTTCCCGCGGTTGGTGACGGCGACCCATGGGACCCGTACCCGGTGCTCGGCCCGATGGCCCGCAGCGTCAGCGACACGGCGCTGATGATGTCCGTGATCGGCGGCGCCGATCCGCGGGCGCCGCTGTCCGGGACCGCCTCCGCGAAATCCTTTGCGGAGCTCCCCGAGGTCGATCTGCGCGGCGTCAAGATCGGCTGGAACGAAGATGTCGACGGGCTCCCGATCGAACCCGAGATCTCCGCCGTGCTGAGCCGGCTGAAGCCCAGGTTGATAGAGCTCGGAGCCGAGCTTGTCGAGATCGAGCTCGATCTCAGCGGCGCCGACGAGGTGTTTCAGACCTACCGCTCGCTCGGCATCCTTGCCGACCACAGCGGCCATCTGCGCAGCCACCCGGAGCTGCTGAAGCCCGAGATCCATGACGAGCTGCGTTGGGCTCAGGCGCTGACGGTCGAGGAGATCGTGCGCGCGGCCGAGCTGCGCACAGCGCTGTGGACGCGGATGATGGAACTCACCGGCAAGTACGAGCTGCTGGCGCTGCCGGTCACGCAGGTGCTGCCGTTCGACGTTGACACCCGCTGGCCGCAGAACATCGGCGGCATCGCGATGGAGCGCTACTACACCTGGCAGCGCTCGGTCTCGCGCATTACCGCCACGACCCTGCCGGCGATCTCGATCCCGGGCGGCTTCACCGACAGCGGGTTGCCGGTCGGCCTGCAGCTGGTCGGCGGCCCCGACGGAGATCTGCAGCTGCTGGCCCGGGCAGCCGTCGTCGAGGCGGCCCTCCAGCTGCCGACGCTCTCACCACTGGCCGCAGCCGGTTAGTGTGGTGAGTCGACTTACAGACTCAGCCCACTAGCTCAGAGCGCTCTCGTCGGGCATCGGCCGCGGCTTGTAGCCGGGGCGGTCGGGATCGCGCACCCCCGGCAGGAACACGACCAGACAGGCCAGCATCCCCACCGCGGCGCCGATCAGAACGGTGTCGCGCGCGCCGATCGCGCCCGCCAGTACTCCTGCAAACAGCAGACCCAGCGGCGAGAGGCAGATCGAGAACAGCCAGTCCACCGATGAGGCTCGACCGAGCATCTCTGCCGGGACCGTGTCCTGCATCAGCGTCGCCCACAACAGGTTGCCGTAGGTGATCCCGAAGAACGCGATCGCGCCGCAAACCGCGACCACCAGCACATCCGGGGCGCTCCCGATCCCGACCAGCGCCAACGCCGCAAACGCCCACAGGCCCCAAATCACGCTCACACGGTGTTTGGGGGAGCCACGTCGCGCCGCTATCGCCGCCGCGAGCAGACCGCCGATGCCGAAGGCGCCGATCGTCGCGCCGTAGGATGCAGCGCTCTGGTGCAGCACGTCGCGCACTATCAGCGGCACCGTCACAGCCAGCGGTGAGAACGCGGCGAAGTTGATCAAGCCCGCGGCGATGATCCCGTACCACAGCCAGCGTTGCCGCATGGTCCAGCGCAGACCCTCGTGGGCGTCGTGCACAAGTGAGTTGTCGGACGCGGCTGGGGCCGGAATGCGCGTCATCAGCAACGCACAGATGCCGCTCACGACGAACGTCGCGGCATCCACAGCGAACCCCAGCGAGAGCCCGCCGAAGGCGATCAGTACGCCACCGATAGCCGGGCCAAGGAAGGCGTTGCCGATCGTCTGGCTGGCGCTGTTGAAGGCGTTGCCCTGGGTCAGCAGCTCTGCCGGCAGCAGTTCCGGCAGGATCGCGCGATAGGCCGGATAGAAGAACGCGTCCCCGACGCCGACCGCCGCGGACAGCACGATCAGCGCCGTCAGGTTCACCGTGTGGGTGGCGGCCAGGAACGCGAGCACCGCCACCGAGGCGCCACGAAGCACGTCGGACCCGAGCACCACGAACCTGCGCGGCAGGCGATCGACCAGCGCCCCGGCGAACAGCAGCAGGAACGCGTTGGGCAGGATCCGCGCCGCCTCCACATACGCGAGCGTGCTGGCGTGATTACTGAGATGCAGAGCCGCGAGCGCGATCGCGACCGTGTAGATCCCGTCGCCGAGAACCGACACCGACTGCCCGCCCCAGAGCAGGGCGTAGTCGCGGTGCCGCAGCGAACGGGGGAGGCTGGCCATGGGCGACACCATAGCAACCAGGTGGTTGTCAAAGGTGTGAGGCTCCTGGCCGCGCCCGATGCCGCAGTGCTGCTAGGCCTTTGGGTGTGTTCCTGGCTTGGAGGCCAGGAACACACAACCGACGTCCCTAGGAGTCGTACGACCCGTCCGGGTTCAGCTTGGAGACGACCGACTCAACCGCGTCGGCGACCTCGTCGAGCTCCGCGTCGCTCATCGTCAGCGGCGGGGAGAGCACGATGTTGTGGGCGCAGTCGCGCACGATCACGCCAGTCTCGTAGCGGATCACGTCCTGCGGAGGCTGCGAGGCTTCGAGCGGGGCATGCGTCTCCTTATCGGACACGAGCTCGACCGCGAGCATCATGCCGACGCCGCGGACCTCGCCGACGACGGGCAGATCCGCGAAGTCCTGCAGACGCGCGAGCAGCTTTTCCCCGGATGTCCGTGCCTTCTCGAGCAGGCCCTCGTTTTCGATGATCGCGAGGTTCGCGAGTGCGACCGCGCAGGAGGTCGGGTGGCCGTTGTAGGTGTAGCCCATCGGGAACCCGTGGTCGCGTCCGAGGACCTCCGCGACCGTGCTTGAAACGAGTACCGCGCCGAGCGGCATGTAGCCGCTGGTGATGCCCTTGGCGGTGACGATGATGTCGGGATTGACACCGAAGTGCTGAGCGCCGAACCACGAGCCGGTGCGGCCGTAGGCGGTCACGACCTCATCAAAGATCAGCAGGATTCCGTGGCGGTCGAGTACCTCGCGTACGCGCGGCCAGTAGTTCTCGGGCGGAACGATCATGCCGGCGACGCCCATGATCGGCTCGCCGATCAGCGCCGCGATCTTGTTCGGGCCGATCTGCTCGATCGTCTGCTCAAGCTCGGCTATCAGGAAGTCGGTCGGGTCCTGGCCGTCGAACAGCTCGATCCGGTAGGGCCACGGCGTAGTCAGGTGGTGGATGTTCGGGAGCATTGGCCCGAAGCCGTCGTGGTAGACGTCGAACCCGGTTGCCGAACCGCCGCCGTAACCGATGCCGTGGTAGGCCTGGTTGCGGGCGAGGATCCAGTTGCGATCCTTCTCGCCGCGGCGGTAGTGGTAGTAGCGGGCCATCTTGATCGCGGCCTCGTTACCCTCGGACCCGCCGTTGGTGAAGTAGACGTGGTCGACCGAGTCGGGGGAGATCGAGACAAGCTTTTCGGCGAGGTCGATCGCACGCTCGTTGGAGAACTCCCAGAAGCTCATGAAATACTCGAGTTGTTCCATCTGGCCGGCGGCGGCCTCTGCGATCTCTTTGCGACCGTGCCCGACCTGGGCGAGCCACAGGCCGCCGGTCGCATCGAGGTACTCACGCCCCTCGATATCGGTGAGGCGACAGCCGTCACCTTCACGCATGACCACGCGCTCTTCGACGCTGGTTGGCAGGTACGGATGGATTAGCAGGTCGCGGTCGCGCTGAACGATCTCAGCTGCCGATGAAGTTGCTGTGGGCACGGTCTGTGACATCGGTCTCCTCGAATGGCTCGAACGCTATTGATCCAAGCACGGCTCGTGGGTTCGGGTCAATGCGGAGAGACGCAGCGCTGCATCGGCGCAGGCGATTTACCCGTCAGAGTCTGGTCAGGAGCCGTTGGATCATCTCGAACGACTGCTGAAGCTGGCTGAGTGCAACCGATTCGTCGGCGCCGTGCGCGTCGTCCATCGAGCCCGGTCCGCAGACCACGACGGGGATGTCCAGGGCCCGCTGGTAGAGCCCCGCTTCGGTTCCGAAGTCGACGGCGACGCGATCCTGCGAGCCACACACGGCGGTGATCTCGGCGTCGATGCGATGGTCGGGCTCGGCGTCAAGGCCGGGGTATCCGGACAGCGGTGTGACCGTGATCGAGCCGTGCTGATACTCCTCCTGCAGGCGGCTTTTGAGGTGCGCGCAGAGCTTTGTCAGCTGTCGCGCGCGGTACTCGGGGTCCTCGCCCGGGATCGTGCGGACCTCGAGGTCGAGGCGGCAGTAGTCGGGGACGATGTTGACCGCCACGCCGCCGTGGATCGGTCCGATCCCGAGCGTCGTGTGCGGCACCTGAAAGCGCTGATCGCGTTGGTCGGCGGTGGTTATCTGCTCCTGGAGGCCGAGCAATTCGTTGATCAGCCGGCCAGCGTAGGCGACCGCGTTTGCGCCGTTGTGGGGCAGGGCCGAATGCGCGGCCTTGCCGTGGAACTCGACCCGCATCGCCGTCTTGCCCTTGTGGCTACCGACGACCGTCAGCTCGGTCGGCTCGCCCACCAAGGCCCAGGCGGGGCGCTGCTCAAGCGCCTGCAGGCTCTCGAGCAGCGGACGCACGCCGACGCAGCCGATCTCCTCGTCCACCGAAAGCGCGATCCACAGCGGTCGCCGCAGCCGGCCGCCGTCAAAGCCCTGCAGTGCGGCCAGGAACGAGGCGATGAAGCCTTTCATGTCGGTGCTTCCGCGCCCGTAGGCGCGTCCCTCGTGAACGTGCAGGTTGAAGGGATCTCGTGTCCACGGTTGGCCTTCGACATCGACCACGTCGGTGTGGGCCGAAAGCATCACCCCGTCCGCTGCCTGCGCCGGACCGAGCACCGCATACAGGTTGCGAGCGTCGTCACGGGTGGCACGCTCGATCACAACCGTCGCACCGAGGTCCTGGAGGAAGTCGCCGACGTCGTCGATCAGTCGCTCGTTGGACTGTCCGGCGATGGTGGGGTAGGAGACCAGGCGGTTCAGCCAGTCGAGGGTCTTGTCGAGTTCGAGGCTCATCGGTGACATTTCGAGGGCCGCAGGGTCAAGGGAGCCGGGTCCGGAAGAGCCAACGGAGCGGGGCCGGACCGGTCACCGGAGCGCCGGGATTTCGGCAGCTGCGACCGCCGCCTGGCAGTGCTCGGCAAAGGCCCGTGCCAGCCGCGTGGGACGGGTCGCGGCGAGCGTTGCGAGGCCGACCGTCATCGGCCGCGTCGAGCCACTGATGGCTACGGCCGCGAGCTGGCGTCCGTCGAGCGCCACGTGGTTCTGGGGTTGGGCGTTGAGGATCGTGTAGCCGAAGCCGTTGCCGACCAACGCACGCACCACCTCCACATGCGGCGAGCGCTGGACCACGGTCGGCTCGAGCTCGGCGGCGAGGAACAGGCCGCGGAAGTAGTCGCGGCTGAGCGGCAGATCGAGCAGCACCAGCGGCTCATCCGCGAGTTCCGACAGCGCGACCTGGTCATGAGCTGCGAGCGGGTGGTCGGCGGCGAACAGCGCGTACGGAGGCAGCGAGGCGAGCTGCCCGAACTCGACGTCGTCCGGGATCTCGAGGTCATAGGTGAGCGCGGTGGTCAGCTGCCCGGTCCGCAGTCCGTTCATCAGCTCGTCCTGACCGCCCTCTGTCATCGCCACCTCGACACCGGGGTACTTGCGCATGAACGACTGGCACAGACGCGCAAGCACCATCGGCGCCAGCGACACCAGGCAGCCGAGTTCGAGCGTGCCTGAGATGTCGTCGGTCAATTCGGATGCGAGCCGCTCGAGCTCGTCGGCCTGCATCAGCAACGCGCGCGCATGGATCAGGAACTGGCGGCCGGCAGGCGTGGTCGACACGCCCTGAGCGTGATGGCGGATCAGCAGCTGCACGCCGAGCGCCGACTCCAGTTGCGCGATCGCTGTTGACACCGACGATTGCGCGACCGGGATGTTCAGCGCAGCCTCGGTGACACTGCCGGCGTCGCAGGTCGCGACGAAGTACTCGAGTTGACGCAGGGTAAAGCGCATACGATCCAGTTCGTGAGTATCACACGGCCGCGTGACGAGGGTCATCGTTGCCGCGGGGGTGGAGGATTCTGCGTTGCGGCCGGTATAACCGGTCGCTGGTCAGAATCCTCCGACTTCGGAATGCTTACGGGCTCACGGTGCCTTGATCGCTACCCGTGGCTGATCCAGGTTGTCTTCAACCACGTGAACTTGTCGAGTGCGTGCAACGACAGATCACGCCCGTAGCCGGACTGGCGCACACCGCCGAACGGTGTCTGCGGGCTCAGCGCATCGACCGTGTTGACGCTGACGGTGCCGGCCTGCAGCAGCTTGCTGACGCGGTGCGCGCGGCTGAGGTTGCCGGTCCACAGCGACGCGGCAAGACCGTAGGCGCTGGTGTTGGCTAGGGCCACGGCCTCCGCTTCGGTGTCGAACGCCTGGACCGCAAGCACCGGGCCGAATACCTCCTCGACCGCGAGCCGCGAATCGGGCGCGACCTCGTCGAAGACGGTCGGCTGCACGAAATACCCGCGCCCGTCAACCTTCACGCCGGCGCCGCCGGCAACCAGCTTCGACTCTCCGCGAGCCTCGTCCACGTAACCCATCACGCGCTCGAAGTGACGCTCGGAGACAAGCGCTCCGAGCGTGCTGCTGGGGTCGAGCGGGTTGCCTGGAACGAGTGCGGCCGCGCGTTCGGCGATCTTCGCCACCAGCTCATCCTTGATCTCGCGCTGTACCAGCAGCCGCGAGTTGGCCGAACAGACCTGACCCTGATTGAAGAAGATGCCGAAACTGGCCTTGTCGGCGGCGGCGTCGAGGTCATCGACATCCGCAAATACGACGTTCGCGGACTTGCCGCCGCACTCGGGCCAGACCTGCTTGAGGTTCGACTGCCCGGCGTAGGTCAGGAACAACTTGCCGACCTCGGTCGAGCCGGTGAAGGTGATGCAGTCGACATCCGGATGCAGCCCCAGCGCCCGCCCAGCGGTCTCCCCGAGACCCGGCACGACGTTCAGCACGCCGTCCGGGAGTCCCGCCTGCGACGCGAGCTCGGCCAGCCGCAGCGCCGACAACGGTGACTCCTCGGCCGGTTTCAGCACCACGCTGTTGCCGCTCGCCAGCGCTGGGCCGAGCTTCCACGCGGCCATGTCCAGCGGGTAATTCCATGGGACCACAGCGCCGATCACGCCCAGCGGCTCGCGCGTGATCAGTGCCAGCTCGGAATTGGGGGTGGGGGCGATCTCGCCGTAGAGCTTGTCGATCGCTTCGGCGTAGAACTCGAACACGGCGGCAGCGCCGGGAACGTCGATGGTGTAGGCGTCGGTCACGAGCTTGCCCATGTCCAGCGAGTCGAGCAGCGCCAGTTCCTCGGCGTGCTCGCGCATCAACGCCACCAGCCGCAGCAGCACGGCCTTGCGCTCAGCCGGGGCCGCGCGCGACCAGCTGCCGCGGTCGAAGGCACGCCTGGCGGCCTTCACCGCAAGCTCGATATCGGCTGCGTCACCGGCGGCGACGTGAGCCAGCGTCTGCTCGGTCGCCGGGTTGATCGAGGCGAAGGTCTCGCCGCTGACCGCGTCACGGAATTCGCCGTCGATGAAGGCCTGCGTGTGAAACCTCAACGATTCGGCCTGGGTGGTCCAACTTTCAAGCGTGGCGGTCATCGTCACTCCTCTCCGGGGTCGCCCGGAACACCGAACGCCGGTGCGCTTGCCGGGTCAAGCGCGCGCGTCACATAGTCGTGAGCCAGTGGCTCATACACGGACCACAGTCGGGCCAGCTCTGTGAGTGGATCATCGTGATCGTCAACCCGCAGGTCAACGACCGGCCAGGGGACGTCAGCGGCGATCAGCAGTCCGGCCGACCGGACTGGGCCGGCCTCACCGCCGGCCGCGATCGCATCCGTCAGGCCCATGATCAGGCGGGCGGCCAGCGGGCCGCCCGCACGCTCGAATGACTCTGTGGCGGCAACCACGACCGCGTCGTTGGCCAACAGGTTGCCAACTGCCACGCAGCGCTGGCCATGGCTTTCGGCGCCCACGCCGAGCGCGTGCTCGCCCGACCACGCCGCCGCGTCTCCGTCGGTGTTGATCAGTGACAGCTGGCGGTACTTGGCGTACTGGGCGCCGTCGATCACCCGCTGGATCGCGTCGTCGACGCTTCCGCCGAGTGCCAGTTCAGACAGCAACCGTGGCCCCAGCCGCGGGTCGGTGATGTTCTGCGAGGTCGCGGCCCCGACACCAGGCAGCACGCGTGCGCAGCGCGCCGCGACGGCGGGGCTCGAGGAGGTGATCACGACTCCGACGTGGCCTGCCGCCGGGTCGGCGCCGAGCAGCGCGATAGTCATTGCGAGTCCCGCGGGATCACGGCCGTGGCGTCGATTTCCACGAGCCACTCGGGGCGTGCCAGCGCGCTCACGACAATCCCGGTGGAGACGGGGTAGACGCCCTTCAGCCAGCGGCCGACCACGCGGTACACGGGCTCGCGATAGCGTGGATCTATCAGGTAGATGATGATCTTGGTGATGTGGCTGAGCTCGCTGCCGGCCTCGTTCAGCAGCATCTCGATGTTGGCCATCGCCTGCTCGGCCTGGGCTTCGACATCGCCGATCCCGACCGACTCGCTGGTATCGAGGTTCTGGCCAATCTGGCCGCGCAGGTAGACGGTGTCGTTGGCGACCACGGCCTGACAGAGATCGTTGTCGATGTTCTGTTCGGGGTAGGTCTCGCGGGTGTTGAAGGTGCGGATGCGCTTGTGCGTCATCGGGCCGCTCCAGTCGGGATCGGGTCCCCAAGGCTGGGGTGGGGTTGGTAGGCCGAGTAGCTGCGCTGGATGTCGATGTGCCCAGCGACGAACTTCGCGTCGTGCCACACGCCCCAGATGAACGATGAGCCGCGTGAGGACAGCCAGGGAAGGCCGATGAAATAGACGCCGGGCTGCTTGGAGATCCCGCGGCGCTGCTCTGGGCGGCCGAGCTCGTCAAAGGCGTCAACCTTCAGCCAGCTGTAGTCGGTCTTGAAGCCGGTGGCCCACACGATCGAGCTGATTTCGGCTTCGGCGAGGTCGAGTTCCAGCACCGGATCTGTGACGCAGTCGGGCAGCGGACCGAGGTCGTGGGCCGCGCGCTCTTCGGGCAGGTCGAGGCCCATGCGGTCGACGTACTCATCGGCTTCGCGCAGCAGTTCCAGATAGTTGGCGTCGCCGTTCTCGATGTTCTCGCGTAGATCTTCGGCGAAGCGCACGCGGCCGGCTTCGAAGGAGGACGTCAGACCGACCAGCGTGATCCCGCGTTCAGCGAGATCGCGGAAGTCGACGGTGTGCCCGCCGCGGGCGCCGCTGACGGCGATCGTGACGTGTTCGGCCCCCAGCGGCGGGGTCTCGGCATTCCACTTGCCGAGCACTCCCAGCCACCAGACGAAGTCACGTCCGCGGTAGCTACGTGGGGGGCGGTCGTGCGCGCCGACGGACAGGTAGACGTCGCGCCCGGAGCGCAGCAGCTCGTCGGCGATCTGGACGCCCG
Organism: uncultured Actinomycetota bacterium; assembly: GCA_963737115.1. Taxonomy (GTDB): domain Bacteria; phylum Actinomycetota; class Thermoleophilia; order Solirubrobacterales; family Solirubrobacteraceae; genus Palsa-465. Next base: position 289,022 of record CAVTRM010000008.1, on the reverse strand, counting down.
ATGATCCGGCGCCTACCACCAGTACCGCCCCGGCGGGAAGCTGGCCCGGGTTGAAGTAGCCGCTCGAGTGGATCTGGTGCAGCTGCGGATCGGCCGGTGCGATCGGTGGGATCGCGGGGTTCTGGAACGGTCCGGTCGCGGACACCACGAAGTTGGCTTCGATCGTCCCGGCGCTGGTCTCGGCGACGAAGCCGGTCGTGCCGGACTTGCGCTCAACCGACGTGACCTCGACGCCGCAGCGGATCGGGGCGGCGATCTTGGCCGCGAAGCTCTCGAAGTAGCCGGCCACCTGGTCCTTGGTCGCGAACTCATCCGGTCCGACGTCCTCGAACTCGAGCGTCGGGAAGCGGTCGTGCCAGGCTGGGCCGTTGGCCACCAGCGAGTCCCAGCGCATCGTGCGCCAGCTCTCGGCAATCCGGTTTCTCTCGACGACGATGTGCTGGATGCCGTGGGCGCTCAGGTGCTCGCTCATAGCGAGACCCGCTTGGCCTCCGCCGACTACCAGCACCTCCGTTGTTTCGCTCGACATCTCCACTCCGGTCACAGTCAGATTTTCCAGTTCACGCCCGTACTCGGTCGGCCGCCTTTGGGAGCGGGGTTCGGTGCGTGTGTCAGGAATCGTTGCTCGCGGTCGGGTGGTTCCACAACAGATGTTTGCGAGCCGTTGGTTTTGTTTTTCCGATGCACCGGCCTCAGCGTGCGGCGTTGAGCGGCTTTACGGCGTTGTTCGGCGTTGAGCGGCTTTAGGGCGTCGTTCGGCGTTGAGCGGCTTTAGGGCGTCGTTCGGCGTTGAGCGGCTTTAGGGCGTTGTCGGGTGGGGTCTCAGGAGTTGGATCGCTTGAGCCGATCCAGCGGGCCGGAAGTTTGGATTGCGCCTGCCAGTGCGCCGCCCGACACTACCGCTGGGATTGCACGTCCCGTTGTGAGAAGAGGGAAACTGAAATGGGGAGCTCGATGAGCACCGATACAACCGCAGTGAGCACCGACACAAGTCCGGTGGAGTCGGGCGAGGCGTTCGTCGAAGAGCAGCGGCATCGCCTGATCAAGAGCATGCGGCTGGTGGACATGGTCCTGTTCGGGATCGCCACGGTCGTGACGCTCGACAGCATCGGGCAGATCGCCAGTTACGGCGCTGAGGCATTCACCTGGCTGGTGGTGCTGGTCCCGCTGTTCGTATTGCCGTACGCGCTGCTCATGGCTGAGCTCAGCGGAGCGGTGGCACGTGAGGGCGCGCCCTATTACTGGATGCGGATGGCGTTCGGCCGTAACTGGGGTGGGCTCGGTGCGGTGCTGTATTGGATCACCAATCCGCTCTGGCTCGGCGGCTCCCTCTGCTTCCTGGCGACCGACGCGTTCAGCACCTACATCGTGCACCTGTCTGACGGATCTCTCGGTGATTACGCGTTCAAACTCGCGTTCGTATGGACCGGGATTCTGGTCGCGATCATCTCACTGAAACGCGGCAAATGGATCCCCTCGATCGGTGCGATCGTCCGGATCTTCTTGATCGTCGTGGTGTTGGTCACGGTCGCGATCTACGCCGCCGAACACGGCATCCACGGTTACGGCCTCAGCTCCTTCTCACCGACGATGGCAGGGTTCCTCGGGATCGTGCCGGTGCTGCTGTTCGCAATCAGCGGCTTCGAGGCCGGAACCGCGGCCAGCGACGAGATGGACAACGCTGAGCGCACCGGCCCGCTCTACATCCTGCGCTCGACCTCGATCTCGGTGGTCTGTTACACGGCGCCGATCCTGGCCGTCATTCTGGTTCTGCCGGTCAGCAAGATCACCGGCCTGACCGGTTTCATGACCGCGGTCTCCACCGTCTTCAGCGTTTACGGCGGGGCACAGCACACACTCGTCGACATCGTCGCGGTCGCGTTCATCTTCACGCTCCTGACGCAGGGCGCAGCGTGGATGATGGGTTCGGATCGTGTGGTCGCGATTGCCGGCACCGACGGGACCTTCCCGCGCTGGCTCGGCGTATTCAATCCCAAGTTCGGCACGCCGGTGCGCGTGAACCTGATCTCCGGCTTTACCGCAACCGTGTTCGTGATCGTCGGGTCGCAGCTGGCTTCGGGCAGCGCCGGCACCTCGTTCGTGATCGTGCTGACGGTCGCGATCTCGACCGTGCTCATGTCCTACATCATCATTTACCCCTCGGCCTGGGTGCTGCGCCGCAAATACCCGGACCTGCCGCGACCGTTCGTGGTCCCCGGCGGGCGCCGGGGGATGCTGATCGCGACCGTGCTCGCCACCTTCTGGGCAATTCTCGGTAGCTGGGTCGCACTATTCCCAGGGGTACTCGAGGGCGTCTTTGGTGTGCACTACAGCTTCGAAGCCACCTGGGGTGTATCACGCTGGCACTTCGAGGCGCTGACGCTCGGCACGGTCGCCGTGATCGTCGTGCTGACGGTCGTCGGTCTGTTCCTCGGCCGCCGTGAGCGGCGCCGTGACGGGCAGGCTGAGGTCGACGCGACGACTCCGTTCGCGCTCGATCAAGCCGTCTGATCGACGCCCAGCCACTAGCGAGCTGGAACCGAAATTTCGATTCACCACGCTAGGGCGCGAGCGGCTCTATCCCGATCAGCGCGATCTCGGGGAAGTCGGAGGCCGCGAGCCCGGTCTCGGCGGCCACGGTCCGCGCGATGTCGCCGGACACCTCCGCCGCGGTGAGGCTGCGCAGCGCAACCACCTGGGTCGCGAGCCCGTCCATCAGTGAGACGATCCGGCGGGTCGATCCCGCCGGATCGGGACAGACGAAGATGCCGGCGCTCGCGCCCTCGGTCAGAACGTCCTCAAACTGGCGGTTCCACTCGCGATGGAGCCGCTCGGTCGTCTCCCGCAGCAGCGGTTGGCGCGGCGCAGCGCTCCAGGCGCTGAACCAGATGAACCACCCGGGGTCGTCGGCGCGCGGGGCGTAGCGTGCGACCAGCCGGTCGAGCCGCGCCAGCGGATCGGGGACCGCGATCGCGTCCGCCGCCAGCCGCTCGATGTCGTTGCGGGCCTCGTGCGCGAACGCTTCGGCCAGCATCACCTGAAAGGACGCGAAGTAGTGGTGCAGCAGACCGGTTGAAACCTGAGCTTCCTTGGCCACGTCGCGCACCGATACGCCCTCGAAGCCGCGCACGGCGATCACCGCGTTGGCGGCGTCGAGCAGTTGCGAACGGCGCTCCTCAGGCGAGCGCCGGTCGCGCCCAGGTGCGGTCGGGGTTGCGGCCATCAGCTGCGTTCCGCCGCCATCGAGCCGGCAATCGCAGGGCGAACGATCACAGCAGTTCCGCCGTCGTCAAAGACTCCGACGAGCACGTTTGCGTCGTCAGCTGGACACGGACCAAAACCATCTGTGCGGGAGTTTGGCAAGCCATTGAGACACGACACTACACGATTACCGGACGTCTGTTCAATAACTACTGGACAAGCGTTCAATAAAGTGTTAGTCTGACGGCCATGAGCGAGAGGAACGACGCGGACACGACCGCGCACACCCAAAACACCGCCACCACGACCGAACTTCCCCAGGGCCAGGATCCGCGTGATCATGTCGTCCTGCACTTCACCTACACGGATGAGGCCCGTCAGCTGCCGACGATCGTCCGCGGCCAGGGCACCCGCGTCTATGACGCGAACGGCAAGGAGTACTTCGACGGCCTCGGTGGTCTGTACACCACGCAGGTCGGCCATGGCCGCAAGGAGCTGGCCAAGGTCGCTTCCGACCAGATCGAGAAGCTCGAGTACTACCCCAACTGGTCCGCCCACAACGAGCCCGCCCTGAAGCTCGCCGAGAAGCTCACCAGCACGGCGCCGGTTGAGGGTCAGGCGTCAGCCTTCTTCGTCAACTCCGGCAGTGAGGGCGTCGAGTCCGCGCTGAAGCTCTGCCGCCAGTACCACGCCGCCAACGGGCAGCCGAACCGCTTCAAGTTCGTCAGCCGCCGCTCCGCCTACCACGGCGTGACCTACGGCGCGATGGCGCTCGGCGGCCTGCCGTCCATCAAGTCCACCTTTGAGCCGCTTCCGCCCGGGTTCGTCCAGGTCGCGAACACGCATGAGAAGGACGTCGACCCGATTGAGCAGATCCGCACAGCGATCGAGTTCGGTCCGCCGGAGCAGGTCGCTGCTGTCTTCCTCGAGCCGGTCCAGAACGCCGGTGGCTGCCTCGTGCCGCCGCCCGGCTACTGGAAGGCCGTCCGCGAAATCTGCGACGAACACGGCGTTCTGCTCGTTGCCGACGCGACGATCTGCGGGTTCGGTCGGCTCGGGACGATGTTCGGGGTCGAGCGCTTCGACGTGAAGCCCGACATCATCACCTTCGCCAAGGGCCTTACCTCCGGATACATCCCGATGGGTGGCCTGGTCATGTCCGAGAAGGTCCGCGACGCGATCAACAAGGACGGGATGTTCAACCACGGCGCCACCTTCGGCGGTCACCCGGTGGCCGCGGCGGTCGCGCTCGCGAACATCGAGCTGATGGAGAACGAGCGCATGTTCGACAACGTGCTTGCGCTCGAAGGCCATTTCGGCACCAAACTGAACGAGCTCAAGGACTGTCACCCGCTGGTCAAGGAGATCCGCGGCATGGGCTTCTTCTGGGCGGTCGAGATCGAACCCGCCTGGAAGGACGGGCACGAACTCGAGTACGACGACTACCTCCGCTTCTTCAAGCAGGAGCTGTTCGAGGACATCCTCGACGCCGGCCTGATCTGCCGCGTCGACGACCGTGAGAGCCCCGTGATCCAGTTCTCGCCGCCGCTGAACTCAACGGCCGAGGACATCGATCTGCTCGTGAGCATGCTGGAGCCGGCCGTTTCCGCGCTCGAGCAGAAGCTGGGCTGGAACTAGCCCGTATGGCAGAGCTCCAGACGGGCGCGCAGACCACGCGCCCAGGCCCGGTCGCCGACGGCGCACCGGGCCAGACCGCCCCTGCCACAAATGGCACCGCCGACGCCCCGCAGCTCAAGCGCGGGGCGATCGGCTACCTCTCGAACCTCTGCATCAGCATGGCCTCGACCGCGCCCGCGTACACGCTGGCGGCGTCGGTCGGCTTCCTGGTATTGACCAACGGCATCGGCGTGCACAGCCCGGCCGTGATCATCGTCTCGTTCATCCCGATCTTCTGCGTCGCCAGCGCGTTCAAGTATCTGAACAACGCCGACCCCGACTGCGGAACCGTGTTCTCCTGGGCGGCGCGCGCGATCAGCCCTTCGATCGGGTTCATGTTCGGCTGGTTCATCATCTTCTCCGACATCGTCGCCAACGCGCAGCAATCGCACCTTGTCGGCGCGTACTCGTTCAGCCTGTTCGGGATGACCTCGGCTGCCAACAGCACGATCCCGGTGATCCTCGTCGGCCTCGTCTTCCTGCTGGTCCTCACCTGGATCTGCTGGCGCGGGATCGAACTGTCCGCGCGCACCCAGCAGCTTCTGCTGGCTGTGGAGCTCGCGATCCTGCTGCTGTTCGCGGTGGTCGCGCTGATCAAGGCCTACTCCGGTGGCAACCCTGACTCGATGCACGTGAGTCTCAGCTGGTTCAGCCCGTTCCACCTGTCGATCGGCTCGCTGGTCGAAGGCATGGTGATCGGCGTGTTCTTCTTCTGGGGTTGGGATACCGGGGTGATGACCAACGAGGAGTCCGAGGACTCGGCCACCGGCCCCGGCAACGCGGCCGTCACCTCGACCGTGCTGTTGATCGTCGTGTTCCTACTGGTGACCGTCGCGGCCCAGGCCTACGCGGGTCCCAAATACCTTGGTGACAACGCCAACGACATCTTCGCCGGCGGTCTCTCCAGCGCCGTGCTCGGGCCGCTGCACTTCCTGCTCACGATCGCGGTGCTGTTGTCGACCGCGGCCGCCACCCAGACGACAATTCTGCCGGCGGCGCGAGCCACGCTCTCGATGGCTCGGCGTGGGGCGATCCCCGAGGGGCTGGGGGAGATCCATCCCACCAACCAGGTGCCTGCCCGCGCCACGATCTGGGCCGGCGTGATCTCCGCGATCTGGTTCATCGCGATCAGCTTCATCTCCACAAACGTGCTCGGAGACTGCGTCTCCGGCCTCGGATTGCTGGTCTGCATCTACTACGGCGGCGCCGGATTCACGTGCGCGGTGTTCTACCGCCGCGAGGGCCGCAAGACCCCCAAGAAGTTGCTCACGCTGATCCTGATGCCGGTGTTCGGCGGGCTCGTGCTGATGGTGGTCATGATCCGCGGCCTGATCTACTACGGGCACTCGATCAACGACTACAGCCCGCCGATTCTCGGCCTCGGCGTCCCGATCTGGATCGTGATCATCGCGTTCGTGAGCGGCGTCGGCCTGATCCTCTGGCGTCGCTGGAAGCATCCGCGCTTCTGGCAGGAGTCGCGCAAGGTCTACGGCGACAAGATCGAGACCGTGACCCCGGAGGCGCAGTACGCCGCCGACGGGTTCCTCACCAAGTAGCGATTGGCTTGTGGGGTGGCTTTTGTAGCCACCCCACTGCGATCTGCGTCGGCGAAACCCGGCCGATTCCCGGGTCAGAATCTCTAACCCTCGGGTTCTGGAAGCGACGGTCTGCGGGGAGCACCATGCACAGCATGAGTACTTTCACCAAGACCCTCGGGGCTGCCTCTGTTGCGCTGGCCACAACGGCCGCCGTCGCAGTGGTAGGCCTCGCCGGCAGCGAGCTCGCCAGTGCCCAGACCGCGCAGGCGCCCCGCTGTCTCGTCAATAACCTCTCGATTTCGATGCAGCAGGGTTCGCCCGGTGCAGGGCAGCGGTATGAGACCGTGACCCTGAAGAACAAGGGCACGGCTGCGTGCAGCACCGGTGGCTATGTCGGGCTTGCACTGACCGCCGGCAATGGCAAGGCACTGCCGACCAATGCCGTCCGCACCGACCAGAAGCAGATCAAGGCGCTGACCCTGAAGCCAGGTCAGAAGGCCAGCGAGCTGTTGCAGTGGGACGTGGTCCAGGGCGGCGGCAAGTGCATCACCTCCGCCGCGCACCTGCTGGTCACGCCGCCCAACGATTACCACTCGTTCGTGATGTCCTGGAAACAGGGCGCGGTCTGCCAGAACGGCCGCTTCCTGGAGCGGCCGCTTTACGCCGGCTGACCGACGATCTCCGCAGGGCGCTTATCTGCGGCTACCGAAGCCCGCACGCACGGCTCGCTCGGCAAGGGCGAGCCGTTTGCGGTTCTGGGGCAGATCGGCGTAGCCGAAGCGCTCGGTGAGCGTTCGCAGCTGACTTTTCACGCCCTGGACCGAGAGGTGCACGGCGTCTGCGATCTCCTGGTTGGAGGCCGGCATCGCACCTGGACCGCGAACCACCAGCGGCCGGCAGAGCTCGCTCAGGATCCGTCGCTGAATCGCTGTCAGCTCATCCAGCGGTCCGACGGCCGACGCCTGCATCGTCGTCTCCGCCGGGTTGGCGGAGGGCATCACGTACAGCACAGGGGTCTGCCCGAAGCGCATCACGTCGCCATCGTTCAGGCGCCGCCGGCCGTCGATCGGGAGCCCGTTCACGAAGCTGCCGTTGCGCGACATGCCCTGGTCGTTGAGCACCCATTCGTGCCCGACTCGCTCGAGCTCGGCGTGCACGCGGGAAACCTCGCCGTCCCACTCGAGCGCGAGCGCGTTGGCGGGGTCACGCCCGACCGTGAGGCGATCGCAGTCGGGGGCCAGGGGCAGCAGCTGCTGTGCCTTGTCTTGATTACGAAACAGCAGAAACGGGAGACCCATGCGCTCGGCGCTGAGCCGCGCGGCTAGCTCCGTGGCGGTTTTTGGTGCGGGGCGATCGAAGGCGGTCATCTGAGCTTCAGTGAGTATGCGATAGCGGTAGCCGCGTCCCGGCTCACGCGCTGCGATGAGGACACGCCGAGCACCGCAAACAGATCGGTGCCGACCCGGCGGAAGACGTCCACTCGCTCGCTCCCGGGCTGCGAGAACGCCCAGATCAGCACCGTCCCGCCGGCGAACCTGACAGGCCCCATCGAGAGCCGATGGTAGCCCGGGGTCTGGCGCTCGACCGCTGCTTCCACGGACTGCATTTTCGCTCGGGTCGAGCCGCGGAAGTCCGGGGTGCGGTCGATGTTCACGATCACGCTGGCGGTCGGACTCTGGACGATCGTGCGCCGGTAGCCCGGAAGCTGCTGCTCGGTCACGTTCGCGTGCCAGCCATGGGGCAGCACCGCGGTGAAGGCCGCGGTCGTCAGCTGACCCGGGACTGTCGGCGGCACTGTCGCGGTCGAGTTTGATCCAGAGCCGCCCGAGTGCTGCGTCAGCACCAGCACCGCGGTGACGACCACGGCGAGCAGACCGACCACGAGCCCCGTCATCAGGAACGCCGGCCGTGGCGTGAGCCTCAACACGGAACGGCTCGACGGTGCTCCGACGAGTGCGGCCTGCGCGGCGAGTCCGAACTCGCGCGCACTGTTGTAACGGTCGGCGGGCGCCTTTGCGGTCGCCTTCGCGATCACCGCCTCCGCGGCCTGCGAGCGCTGAGGGCCGAGCATCTGGTCGAGGACCGCGCCCAGCGCGTAGATGTCGGCGGCGGGGCCGACCGGCGCTCCAGCCATCTGCTCGGGGGCCGCGTATGCGGGCGTTCCCAGCCGCTGCCCCGCGAGCGTGATCTCGCGGTCGTCGACGACCGCGCGCATCAGCCCAAAGTCCGAAACATAGGCGTGATCGCGCTCGTCGCGCTGCTCGATCAGGATGTTCGCGGGCTTCAGGTCACGGTGCACGAGCCCGGCGTCGTGCGCAGCCTGGACCGCGCCCGAGACCTGCTCGATGATGGTTGCCGCCCTCACAGGCGGCAGCCAGCCGACCTGATCGATCATGCCTCGCAGATCGGGCCCGTTGACCAGCCGCATGACCAGGTACAGCAGACCGTCGCTCTCGCCCGCGGCATACAGCGGCAGGCAGTGCGGATGGTCGAGCGCGCCGGCGGTGTGAGCCTCGCGCTCAAAGCGCGCGACCGCGGCGTCGTCGCCGCTGATGATCGGCATCAGTTTCACCGCGACCGGGCGCCCGACCCCGAGCTGCACCGCCCGGTAGACGGTGCCCATGCCGCCACGGCCGATGACCTCGCCCAGGCGACAGCCACCGATGACGATCCCGCCCTCTTGATCAGACACTAGGCTCGGGTTCCCGCGGAGCACAGTCGTCGGCGACGACCACGCAGTTGCGACCGCGCTGTTTGGCGTTGTAAAGCGCGGAATCTGCGGTCTTGAGCAGCTCTCCGGCCTCCAGACCGCGGTGCTCACCGACGGCGATCCCGATTGACACAGTGACCCCGTCCGGCACCATGCTCGCGAGCCGCACCTGTGTTTCCGTGCGGATCCGCTCGGCCAGGGCGATCGCGCCCTCGACACCGGTGTTGGGGAGCACCACGCAGAACTCTTCGCCGCCAAGCCGCGCGGGGATGTCACCGCTGCGCGCACACTCCCGCAGCAGTTCACCGAAGGCCGCGAGCACGCGGTCACCGCGGTCATGCCCATGGCGGTCGTTGACCTGCTTGAAGTTGTCCAGGTCACAGGCCAGCAGCGCCACATGCGAATGATCGGTGATCGTCGCCTCCAGGCCGCGGCGGTTGCGCACACCTGTGAGCGTGTCGTAACTGGCCAGTCGATCGAGCTGGACCCGGTGCGCGATCCCGCGCGCGACCGAGGCGGCGAGATCCACCAGCAACTGGATCGCCTGCTGGCGGTCGGTGGTCGGAAGCAGCCGGTCGGCGGGATCCTGCAGCACGACCGCCCGCACGAACTCCGGATCGCGGTCGCGCCACGCGAGCACCACGCAATCATCGGACCACGCCAGCGGGCCGCGGCCGTTGTAGGCGGAGAGCGCGGCCAGCGAGCCGTCTCCGAACACCGAGGTCGCCGGCAGGATCGCAGAGCGGCCCGGATCGTGATCGGGAACGTGCTTCACATTTGGATAGCTGTCGAGCCGCGGCGGGGGCTCGACGCCCTCCCAGCCGCTCGCGCGCTCGAGCAACAGCGAGTCGCCGGAGCGCCGGTAGAAGCTCACGCGCTGGAAACCGAAGTTGTCGGTGAGCGCATCGAGCATCACGTGATCGAGCTGCTCGGCGGACGTGCAGGCCGAGAGCACCGGGGAGAGCGCCGTCAGCTTCGCTTGTAGCCGGCTTTCGGCTTCGGCATCGGCCGAGCGCTGGGCGGCGCGCAGAGCCTGCTCGGCAAGGCCGCCGATCAGCTGCAGCAGTCGCAGATCCGACTCGGTCGGCCGCATCCCCGACAGCGGCTCGTCCACCGCCACGAAGCCGAGCGGCTGGGAGTCGGAACCGATCAGCATCGTCACCAGCATGTCGGCTGGGTGCCAGGCGTCCTCCGACTGGGGCTCGGGCAGGTTCGGCAACCACACCGTGGTGAACGCCTCGGGTGCCATATTGCCCTGCTTGAAGAAGTACACCCGCTGACGGTTCACGTCGGCGCGGGACAGCATCTCGGCCTGAGCCTCGCGCAAGATCGAGGTGCCCATCAGCGCCATCCGCGCAGCCTCGGAGCCCTCGACGAACACGACCTCGTAGTCATCCCACTGAGGCCGGAACACGTTCAGTGTCATCGACTGATAGCCGGTTGCGCGGCTAATCGTGCTTGCCACCGTCTTGAAGACCTGCGGCAGCGGATCCTCACTCGCGCTCCTTGCGAGCTCCGCCAGAGCTTCAACCGGCAGCCTGTCAGGTGCTTCGGACACAAACACCTAATTTAGAGATTGTTGTGTGGTGCTTGGGTAAACGACACGCCGCCGTCGCGGCCGCACGACGAATGCTGCAGCTACTGCACGACAACCCGTAGGATGGTGGTTGCCATGACGGGCAGCGCAATCGACAACGTCGAGCCGTACCCGAACATCTCGCCCAAGGCGTACGAACACCCCGCGGATCGGGCAGCCACCGCCGCGCTGAAGTCGATTCCGATGCTCGACACGCTGGTGCGCAAGCTGGTGGAGTGGGGCTACGAGCGGGCGCTGCGCCAGTACTTTTTGGCCAACTCCGTGAAGGTCTCCGAGCAGCAGCTGCCGGAGCTATGGGCATCGCAGCTGGCCGTCTGCCGGATCATGGACATGCCCGAGGTCTACGACCTGTATGTGACCAACTCGTTCCCTGGAATGGCCGGTGCAATCGGCTCAAAGCAGCCGATTATCGTGATCGACGGGCGCATGAGCGGGCGGCTCGGCCAGGGCGAGCGGCGCGCGATTTTGGGCCATGAAATCGGGCACGTGCTCTCCGATCACGTGCTTTACCTCACCGCGCTGAACATCTTGATCGCGGCCGGCGGATCGCTTCCGTTCCTGTTCGGACTGCCGTTCCGCGCCGTGAAGACGGTGCTGCTGGAGTGGTACCGCTCCGCCGAGCTCACCTGCGACCGTGCCGCGACGCTGGCTGTGCGCGACCCGCAGATCGTCTGCCGCTCGTTGATGGTGACCGCGTCGGGGTTGCCGGCCGACCAGTTGAATTTGGACGCGTTCATGGCACAGGCGCACGAATATCAGAACTGGGACGACCCGTCGGACCGGGTGCGGCGCTTCTTCTCCGAGATCAACGTGACGCATCCGTATTCGGTGAGGCGCGTTTCAGAGGTCATGTCCTGGGTCCAGAGTGGTGAATATGACCGCATCCTGCGCGGTGAATACCGTACGCGCGATGAGAAGCCGGATCCGCGCGGCGAAGCCGGTGACGCGGTGGATTTCTACGCACAGCGGTTCCGCGCCGCGTTCAAGGACATCGGCGAGAACGTGACCACGCTCGGAAACCAGCTGGGCGGTGCTGCCGAGCAGCTCGCAGACTGGATCCGTGCACGAGGTGGATCTTCCGGCAGCGACCAGTAGCGGCCTGTGCCGGCTCGACGCTGACGAGCGTCGGTTCGCTGACGCCGGCAAGCGCTGATCGCGTTGAGATTCGGTGAACGAGCGCGGCGTGAGGGCGAGTTCCGACGCGCTCATACGTATACGGGTTAGAGCTATGCGAACAATCAGGAGCTTCGGTTTTGAGTCACAAGCACAGCAGCGGCACGAGCGAACCGTGGACCCGCAATCTGCAAGGTCCAGGTGGCCAGCTGTTCGGGAGCCCGTCACCCGGTCCGGATGAGACCGCGTTTCAAGTCGACAACACCAGCGACGCCTACTACAACTCACCGTATTACGCGCTGCACGCCAGCCAGGTGCTGGCGGTTCCGACCGGACCGCCGGCGGCGCCGATGCAGCTGCAGGACGTGATTGGCACCGGCATGACCGATGCGATCACCGCTGCGAACCGGATCGTGTTTCACATGGTCGGCGATACCGGTGCTTCTGAGCAGTCGCATATCGGCACCGAAGCGACTGTCAGCGACGCGATGGCCGCGGACATTTCCGGCGCGGGCGCGAACGTTCCGGCGTTCTGCTTTCACCTCGGGGACGTGATCTACAACTTCGGCGAGGCCGAGTACTACTACGACCAGTTCTACGAGCCGTTCCGCGCTTACGACCGTCCGATCTTCGCGATCCCGGGCAACCACGACGGGGCCGTCACCTATCTGAGCGGCGGCACTCAGCCCGATGTTCCGTCGATGCAGGCGTTCCTGGCCAACTTCTGCACATCCACGCCGGCCAAGCCTGCGGACTCCGGTGGGCAGGCGCGCACGACAATGACCCAGCCGGGTGCGTATTTCACGCTGGACGCGCCGCTGGTCTCGATCATCGGGCTCTACACCAACGTGCTTGAGGGGCCTGGGGTGCTGACTGACAACAGCGGCACCTATCCGGCGCTCAAAGGCGACGGGCAGTACGCCTGGTTGGTATCGGAGCTCAAGCGTCTGGCGCCGCAACGCCAGGCCGGGGAACGCGCGGTCGTCTTGGCCTGCCACCACCCGCCGGCGTCAGCCGACACCAAGAGCGGCGGGACTACCGGGCTGGCCAGTGATCTCGACGCCGCCTTCGCCGCAGGCGGCCTCTGGCCGGATGCGATCTTCTCCGGGCACGCCCACATCTACCAGCGTTTCGCGCGCGCGGTCAACGGTTTGCAGCTGCCGTATATCGTCGCCGGGAGTGGTGGTCATGACGCCACGATCCCGACCGGCGAGAGCGCCGGCGAGGCACCACGGACCTGGAATGAGTACACGCTCGAGGTCGGGCCAACGGCCGCCTACGGCTATCTGACCGTGACCGTCGACTTCAGCAACGCCTCTGCGAAGACGCTCACGGCCACATTCGTCGCGCCCGCGGACGCCGGTGCGGGGGACTCGGTGACCGTGAACATCAGCTGAGGGCTGCTTGCGCGTAACGGGTTATGCGCGGCGTAGGCTGAAGTGCCCGTCCAACCAACAACACCCGAGGTGATGTGATGTCAACGCACGTACCACTAGCCGGCAGCCGGCGAGTGAAGCCAGAGGGTGCAAAGCGCGTACGCGACGTCGACCCTGAGCATGTGCTGCGACTAACCGTGGCGCTGGCCGATCGCAATCCCGAAACCGCCGAGCGCGTCACCGCCGTGCTCACCGATCATGGCCTCAAGCTCGTTGGTCCCGCGGGGGACGGTCGCAGCCTGCGTCTCAGCGGCACCGCCGCCCAGATCGAGACGGTCTTCCGCCCCGGTGCTGGTGTCTACACCGGCCCGGACCAACAGGAGTTCGTCGCCCGCGAGGGGGAGCTCTCAATCCCATCCGAGCTGCACGGGCTGGTCAGCGGCGTGTTCGGCCTCGACAAACGCCGCATGGCCTACCGGCGCGGAGGCACGGGACCTGCGGCTGGGAGCAGCGGCTCGGGAGCCGACGGCGAGCGCGACGAAGGCGCCAGCCGGGTCGGCGGCGGCATCGTGATCGGCGCCGCCGCCGCGAGTGCGGCAACGCCCTACAGCCCGGCCGACGTCAGTGGCCATTACAACTTCCCTGCGGGCAACGGCGCGGGTCAGACGGTCGCGATCGCCGAGTTCGGCGGCGGCTACTTTGCCAATGACCTGCAGGCCTTCTGCCAGAAACAGGGGACCGCGGTCCCGACCGTCACCACCATCGGCGTCAACGGCGCCAAGCCGCTGACGTTGCAGGAGATTCAGCAGCTGCCCTCGACGCAACAGCAGCAGCAGCTCGACGACAGCGTTGAGGTCAACATGGATGTGCAGATCGTGGCCGGTCTCGCTCCCGCCGCCGAGATCACGGTCTACTTCTCGAACTTTGACGAGCAGGGCTGGGTCGACCTGCTGGACGACGTGATCAGCGCCCCGCCGGTTGTGGCGCTATCGGTCAGCTGGGGCCTGGCCGAGGACGACCCATCCTGGTCCTCGGCGGCGGTGCAGGCGATCGATCAACGCCTGGCGGCGCTCGCCGCCGCGGCCATCACCGCTTGCGTGGCCGCGGGCGACGACGGATCAGCCGACCAGGAGACCGACGGCAAAGCCCACGTCGACTTCCCGGCTTCGAGCCCTCACGCACTGGCCGTCGGCGGCACGATGCTGACCGGCTCCACCGACGTCGTCTGGTGGCAATCACCGGGTGAGCGCACCAGCAGCGGCGGCGGGGCAACAGGCGGAGGCGTGAGCACGGTGTTCCCCAAGCCCGCCTGGCAGGACGGCGTGAACGTCGCCTCGATCAACGCCGGCGCGATCGCGGGCCGGATCGTCCCGGACATCGCGGCGCTGGCCGGACCGCCCTACTACGACCTGATCTTCATGGGACAGGACTCACCCAACGGTGGCACCAGCGCCGCCACGCCGACCTGGGCATCACTGTTGGCGTTGATGGCCGCGGCAGCTGGCACACCGTGGAAGCCCGCGTTCCTGGCGCCGCTGCTTTACGCGTCCGCACCTGCAGGCAGCGGCGGGACGGTCGGGAGCGCTGGCTGCACCGACGTGACCTCCGGCAACAACATCTCGTCAACGCTCGGCAGCGGCTACAGCGCCGGCCCGGGATTCGACGCCGTCAGCGGCTGGGGTGTCCCCGACGGGGTGCAGCTGCTGGCCGCGCTCACCGGGTCCTAGGCCGCCCGTCGGTGGTCTGACGCTACTGTGCCGAGATGAGCGTCCCCGGCGAAGAAATCACGGAGAAGGCTGTCTGCCGTTCCCTGGCGTGTTCTGGCACCGGGGCCATCAGCTTGGGCGGAATCCACGGTCCAACGCCTCGAGCATCCATCCGTAGGAGCTGTCCACGTCCACATCGATGCCGAAGCCACCGCCGGCCTCAAGCGCTATGAAGCCGTGAATCGCGGAGCGCAGCATCCGCGCCGCGTGGATCGCGGCATCCTGCTCGAGCTGGTAGCCGCGCAGCACCGCCAGGATCAGCTCAAGTAGCTGTGCGGCTGCGGGTGAATTGACCGGCGGGCTCGGTTCGATGATCTCGTACAGACCGGGATGGGCGTTGGCCCAGGAGCGGTACGCGATCCCGATCGCCCGCATCGCGGCCTCGCCCTCGAGGCCGACGGCCACCGGCGAGATCGTCTGGTAGAGGTCGCGATACGCGAGCTCCGCCACGCGGCCGCGAATCTCGTTGATGTCCTTGACGTGGGCATACAGCGACGGTGGACGCACACCGGCGGCGTCTGCGACGGCCTTCAGCGTGAGCTGTGCGGCGCCGTTGGCGTCAACCAGCTGCGCCGCATACCGCGTGATCAGCTCGGGGTCGAGTCCCTGACGCGGCATCGCAACTACCGGCTCACCGCGGCCGGCTGTTTGCGCCCCGCGACGGTCAGCGCCTGGTCGAGCTGCTGAGCCGGGTTGCGCAACGCGCGGCCGTGGCCGAATACGAGCACTGTTGGCTCCAGATCTCGAATCCGCTCGGCGCTGGCGACGGTCTCGGGCCGATCGCAGGTTCCGAAGTACACCAGCGGGAACCGCAGGTGTGCATGGTTCGGGATCGCGAGCCCACCGATGTTGCTGAGCGCGTCGCCGGCGATGACCGTCTTGTCGCGGGAATCGAGGAACGCGACATGACCGGGTGTGTGGCCCGGCGTGGCGATTACCTCGAGGCTGCCGACACGGTCGGCGGCGTTCAGCAGCGTATCGGGAGTCGTCGTCAGCGTCGGCCAGCTGCCACGCTTCTCGGCTGGCGGGGCCACCGCCTGACCGGCATGGATCGCGGCGTCGAGCTCCGGCATCAGCACCGGCACGTCTGGTCCGAGCTTTTCGCGCAGTGCGTCGACCGACCCGACGTGGTCACCGTGACCGTGGGTCAGCACGATCCGCCGAATCGTGCCACCGGACTTGACCGACGCCGCAAGGATGTCGTCGGCGGCGTTCATGGTGGTGTCCACCAGCGTAAATCCGTCCTCCTCGCGGACAAGATAGGCGTTCATCATGCCCCACTTGGTGAGCTGGATCAGGTTCGGGGTGACTTCTGTGATCTTCATCGTTGACTCCGTGAATGCGACTAGCAGGAATAGGCTGTTGCCTAATCATAGTAGGAAACGCTCGCCGTGTCAACTGGCGTTACCTGCGTCTCGGTATATTCCGCTGGCCGCGAGCGGTTCAGACGCCCGGCCCGAGGCCACCGGTTCAGGGGCCGGGAGATTTCACTTTGAGCACAAGCGATTGGGTCAGGCTGGTCACGATCCCGTTATTCACGGGAGTTGTCGGCTGGCTGATCAACTGGACCGCACTGTTGATGATGTTTCGGCCCGTGCGGCTGCGCGGGGTTTCGGTTCCGGGCTTGCAGGAGCTGGCGTTGATCGCCCCGCGCAAGGTGCAGGAGGTACCCGGGCTGATGGAGGGCAAGCTCGGGTGGCAGGGGATCGTGCCGGCGCGGGCCCCGAAAATGGGATCGATCGCGGTCGACAAAGCGATCTCGAAGATCGCCACCACGTCCGAGTTCTACGAGACACTCGGACCCGAGGCGATCGCCGCGCACATCGTAGAGGTGCTGACGCCCGATGTTCCCGGCGTGGTCGACCGTACGATGCGAACCGAGTATCCGAAGTTGTGGCTGAACCTGCCCGAGACCGCGCGCCAGCGGATCTACGTTCGCGTCCGTGATCAGCTGCCCGTGATCGTCAGCCAGGTAACCGACGAAATTGGCCTGCACATCGATCTGCTGCTGGATCCGAAGCTGATGGTGATCGATCGCTTCGCGGCCAACCCGGCGCTGGTCAATCGCATCTTTCAGGATGTTGGCCGGCGCGAGCTGCGTCTGATGGTGAACTTCGGGTTCCTGTTCGGATTTCTGCTCGGTATCCCGGTCGCGATCATCACGCACTTCATCCAGGTCTGGTGGCTGCTGCCGATCCTCGGGATTTTCGTCGGCTGGATCACGAACGTGCTTGGCATGTGGGTGATCTTCGAGCCGACCGAGCCGCGCAGGATCGGACCGTTCAAGCTTCAGGGCCTGTTCCTGCGACGCCAGCCCGAGGTCGCCCAGGTCTACGCCGAGATCGGCGCGGACGAGGTGATCACGCTCGAGAACATCGCCGAGTTCCTGCTCGAGGGACCCAGCAGCGACCGCACCTGGCAGATCATCGAAGATGCGATGGGGCAGGCGATCGACCTTGCCCTCGGGCCGGGACATGGAGCAGTCCGGGTTGCCGTCGGTCCCGACGGATATGAGGCGATCCGAACCTCTGCAACCGAGGAAGCGGTGCCGTTGACGGTCAAGCCGTTGCTCGACTCGGAGTTCAGCCGGTCTCGCTCTAACCAGATCCGCCAGCTGTTTGCCGAGCGCACAGCGGCGCTGCCGCCACGGGACTTCGCGGAGATGCTGCGCTCCGCCTTCCGCGAGGACGAGTGGATGTTGTACCTCCACGGGGCCGTCCTTGGCTGCCTGGGCGGGCTACTTCACCTACTGATCTTCGGAGTCTGAGCATGGGTGAGCAGCGCAGAAAGAGTCCAGCCGGCTGGCAGCCACGTAAACCGCCGACGGAGCCGGTGATCGATGCCGCAAAGTCGACCGGCGACGCTCAGACCGACGCCGAGGCGACGAAGCGGGCGGTGTCGACCGATGCGCACACGGCGCCGGTGCCGGATGTTCGCCGCGAACCGGATGGACTTGAGCGCGTCACCGGTCTGGCGACGGTCGCCGCATCGGCCTATCTACACGCCGGCAGCTGGGCGCTCTCGCAGTCACTGAGGGCATCAAAACGTGTGGCTGGCGCGATGACCTCGCCGGCAAAGGCCGCGACGCTCGCCGATGACGTCGTCCGGAGCACACGTGAGGTGCTGCAGGCGATCATGGCGGCGGGCTCGGCCCGCGGCAGTATCGGCGACGGCGTCAAAACGGCGGCGGGCGGGCCGACGAATGTGGCCGTAACCGAGGTCGAGGTCGAGGTGCCGTCCGAACCGCCGCCGGACGCTGGTCCCGCGTGGCTGCGCAACGCCGGCGACGAGCTGCTGCGACGCTCCCGCGACCTCGACTCCGAACCGGCGATCCACCCCGCCTACGCGCGGATCCTCTCCGAGCTCGCACCCGACGAGGGCCGTGTGCTGCAGCTGATGCTCGTCGGTGGCCCGCAACCCGCGGTCGATATCCGTGGTGGCGGAATCTTCGGCCTGATCAACGCCCAAGTGGTGAGACGCGGGCTGACGATGATCGGAGCCCGCGCGGGTCTGCGCCACGTGGACCAGGTGCCCTCATATCTGAACAACCTCTTCCGCCTCGGCTTGATCTGGGTCTCGCCCGAGACCATCCGCGACTACCGCCGCTACCAGGTGCTCGAGGCACAGCCCGAGGTGATCGAGGCGATGCACACGGTCCGCCACGCTCGTGTCGTGCGCCGCTCGATCCACCTCACGCCGTTCGGCGAAGACTTCGCACGCACCACGCTCCCGGCCGGCGTAGCCCGTGAACTGCCCCCGCATTCGGACCCCGCGACCCCGGAAACCGAACGGCCAACTGAACCCGTCGACGACCCCTTCGCGTAGTCACGGCGACTGGCTCGCGAGTCGTCGGCGCGTGAGACTGACGCCGATAACCCGGGGTGGTCCGGCAAGACCACCCCGGGTTGAAACGGTCCAACGGGTTCCAGCGGCTACTTGCGTTCGCTCAGGTTGTAGACCGTCTGTCCGCCGATCTTCTCGGACCTGAAGTTGGCTTTCACCCAGGCCTCGATACTGCTGCTTGAGGAGCTGGCGCCGGGGAGTCCGCCCGCGTGGCCGCCGCCTGGGCCGCCAGCCGCAGCGGACTGCGAGCCGCCGCCACCAACGCTGCCCGTCGTACCGCTGCCAAACGGTGCAGAGCCGCCTGCGCCCGCGCCAGAACCGAACAGCGAGCCGACTGCGCCACCGCCGCTGGTGCTGGGGCGCGTACCGCCAGCACCGGCGTTTGTGCCCGCTCGACCGCCGCCGAAGCCAGCACCGAGCCCGCCGCTGCTTGCCACGTAGTAGTGGATCTGGCCGGACTCGGCGTAGTGCTTGAACTGCGCGAGGGAAATGTTTCCGCCTTCACCGTCGAAGCCGCCGATCGCCATCACCGGGTCGCCGCCGGTGGCGAGTTCCATCTGCGCGGCGCTCTGCGAACCCGACGTCGCCGCGACCCAGCGGTACTTGCCGGAGTCCTGCTTGAGAGCCTTTACCAGAACGCTGCTGACGGTCACGTCGCCAGGCCCGCCCGAGGTCACGCCGGCGGACGCCTTGGTAGTCGCCTCACCGCTCGCGTTGACCGGAGTCGAGCCGAGCGTGGAGCTGCCGGAGCTGGCCGGCCCGGCTGAAGGAATCGTGCCGGTATGGGGAGTGGCCAGTGTGTATGAGCTGTAGGCGGCCGGCCCTGCCAGACACGCGATTGCGGCCAGTGCTGCGGCTATACGGCTGACTGGCTTGCCGCGCCCGGACAGGTACTCGGCAGGAACGAGCAGCAACGCGATCGCGGCGATCGCTGCAATCGCGATCACGGGAATCAGCCACGGGTTCCAGGATGAGTCGCGGCTGAGCAACACGATCGCCCAGATGGCGGTGACCGCGATCGTCGCGGCCGCCAGTGCGCGAACCGGTACGGCGCGGCGGTGCTTCCACATCGTGACCGCGCCGACAGCGGCCAGCGCGGCGATCGCGGGAGCGAGCGCAACCGTGTAATACGTATGGATCGTGCCACTGCTGAATGAGAACACGATTCCCATCACCAGCAGCCAGGAGCCCCACAACAGCAGGCTCGCGCGGCCTATGTCTGTACGCGGTTTGCGTCGCGTCCACCACAGCCCCGCAACGAGTGAGATCACCGCGGCCGGGATCAACCACGAGGCCTGGGCGCCCATCAACTCGTTGAACAGCCGCAGCGGTCCGGTGCTGCCGCTGAAGCCGCCGCCGCCGACGCCACCGCCACCGCCACCGAGGGCGTGCGCGCCGCCACCGGGAAACGCATGCGTCCCGGTTGCGCCCGCGGACAATGAGCCGCTACCAAACCCCTTCGACCCACCAGCGGCGCCGCCGAACGCCTTGGCTCCGGCGCCGCCACCGGGGGCGCCGCCGCCGACGTTACCGCTGCCGCCGAACACGCGGCCGAGGCCGTTGTAGCCGAAGATCAGGTTGAAGATGTTGTTGGTGGGTGAGCCGTCGATCATCGGCCGTGAGCCCACGGGCCACAGCGCGACCGCGGCCAGCCACCAGCCGCAGCTGACGATCATCGCCGCGCCTCCCGCGGCGAGCTGGCCGATGCGTCGCCTCACCGACACCGGCGCGCAGATGATGTAAACGAGCGCAAACCCGGGAACGATCACCCACGCCTCCAGCATCTTGCTGAGGAACGCGAATCCGAGCGCCACCCCGCAGGCAACCATCCACCTGGTCTGGCCCTGCTGTAGGGCGCGCACAAGGCAATAGGCCGCCGCCACCTGCAGGCAGACCATCAAAGCGTCGGGGTTGTTGAAGCGGAACATCAATGCGGCGACTGGCGTGATCGCGAGCATCAGACCAGCGAGCAGCCCGGCCTTGGCGCTGAATGCGCGCTTCACCGCTCCGAACAGCAACGCGACCGCGACCAGTCCCTCCAGCACCTGGGGGATCAGCATGCTGGCGCTGGAGAACCCGAAGATGCGCCCCGAGATCGCCATCACCCAAAGCGACGCCGGCGGCTTGTCCACGGTGATGAAGTTCGACGAGTCGAGTGAACCGAAGAACAGCGCCTTCCAGCTCTTGGTGCCGGCCTCGACCGCCGCCGCGTAGAAGCTGTTGGCGTAGCCCGAAGCGGTGAGGTCCGCGGTGTAGGCGAGCGCGGTGAGTGCCAGCAATGCAATCAGCGCGGGCCTGACCCATGCCGCATCAGCGGTGTCGCCGCGGATCAGGCCTCGAAGCCGCGTCCCTGCAGCCGTGCGCCTTGGACCTAGCAGCCGGCCGGGGTAGGTGGTGGCGCTCATTTGGTGTCACTTCCTGGGGAGATAGGGGAGGGCAGAAGGGCCGTTTCGGGCCTGGGGCGGCGTCCCGAAAACGGAGACGCGAGCCGCACGACGCCGCACAGATCCGTGATCGCGGTACGCACGATCGCGACGCTCGAGTCGGGGTCATCGACCCAATCGACCGGCACCTCGTGGATGCGCAGACCAGCACGTTGCGCTCGGACCAGCAGCTCGGTGTCGAAGAACCAGCCATCGTCCTGAACGCTCGCGAGCAGCTCGTCGAGCGCGTCGCGTCGTGCCGCCTTGAAGCCGCACTGGGCGTCGCTGAAGTGGGCACGCAACACCAAATGCAGCAGGCGGTTGTAGGAGCGCGAGATGAACGAGCGCTTCAGCCCGCGGGTCACCTGCGAGCCGTACGCGAGACGGGTGCCGATCGCGAGTTCGCTGTGGCCAGAGAGCAGCGGGGCCAACAGCGGCAGCAGCGCCCTCAAGTCGGTCGAGAGGTCGACGTCCATGTAGCAGACCACGCGTGCCGAACTCCCCGACCACGCAGTGCGCAGGGCAAGTCCGCGGCCGGTGCGCTCAAGCCGCAGCACGCGGGTGCCGGGCAACTCGCCGGCGAGCTTGCCGGCGATGAATTGCGTGTGATCGGTGGAGCCGTTGTCGGCGATCGTCAGGCGCCACGAGTAGGGGAGCTCGCTGGATAGGAAACGGTGCAGGCGCAGGATCGTTCCTGCCAGCGCGCGTTCCTCGTTATGAACCGGGACGACGACCTCTACGTCGATCATCGGAACCTCCAGGTGTCCGGACCCACGCGGGATCCGTGAATTACAAGAACACCTTCTGTTCTAAGCGGCGGGTGTAGGAGCGTCGGCAGACGCTTCTAAGGGATTTGTCGAAGCGGCGACGTCGCCGACTCAGGACGGTCGCGAACCGAATCGCACCTGGATGACTGCACCGCCGTTGGCTGCGTTGCTGGCGGTGGCGTAGCCACCGTAGGCCTGGGCGGCCTGCTTTACGATCGCCAGGCCCAGACCAGAGCCGGGCATCCGGCGCGCCTCGTCGGCACGGTAGAAGCGATCGAAGACGTGGCTGAGGTCCGCGTCCTTGAAGCCCGGACCGTGGTCGCGAACGGTGATCGTGCCGTCCCTCACGGTGATCTCGATCTCGCCGTCCGGCGCGCTCCACTTGCGTGCGTTGTCGATCACGTTGGTTATCGCGCGGGCCACGCGATCGGGTGAGTTCACGATCACGGTCGGTTCGCTGTCGACGTTGAAGCGCAGCTCCGGGGCGCGCCGCTGCGTGCGGCTGACCGCCTCGTCCACCAATGTGTCGAGTTCGAGCGGCTCGGCGTGGTCGTAGGGCGTCGCCCCGCGGGCCAGGTCAAGAACGTCGGCGACCAGCTGCGTGAGCTCGTCGAGCTCGGCGATGATCGACTCCTGCAGTTCGATCCGGTCGGACATCGGCAGCCGGTCGGCCTCCATGAAGATCTGGACGTTGCTGCGCAGCGCCGCCATCGGTGTGCGCAGCTCATGTGACGCATCCGCTATCAGGTGGCGCTGCGCCTGGATCGCTCGCTCAAGCGCGTCGAGCGTCTGGTTGAAGCTTCGCGCCAGGCGCTTGAGCTCGGCGGCGTCGCCCTCTTCGAGCCGCGGGGGCGTGGTCAGCGCGCTGGTGTGGTTCTCGTCCAGTTCGCCGGTGACGACCTCGGTGTTGGCGATGAAACGGTCGATCGGCCGCAGTGCGCTGCGACCCACGTAGGCACCGATCAATCCTGCGAGCAGGATTCCGCCTCCTACCAGCAGCAGGTAGGTGACGAGCAGGCCGGACAACACCTGATCCTCGCTGGTCAGCGGCAGTGCCACCTGAACGGCACCGCGGGTGCGGGGGGCCGCGAACGTGTAGACCATCAGATGCGTCCCGTTCACGTAGACCTCGTCAAAGAAGCTGCCGCGGCCGTTGCGCGCGATCTGTAGTACCTCCGGTGTGACCGGAAGCTTGGAGGCGCTATGGGAGGGGACCGTGACCTTGCCGCTGGGGGAGACGGCCTGGAAGAAACCGCCCGCTCCACCGAACGGCGGGGCAGGCGGGCTTTCGCCGTTGCGGCCGCGATTGCCGTTCACGCCCCGCGACCGGTTGGAGCCGGTGGAACCCTGAGTTCCGCTCCTGGGGTTGATGCCGCCGTTCGGCTGCCCGTTGTCATTGTCGTTGTCGCCGCCGTCATGGGGGAACCGCAGGTACGCCTGCGCGCGCTCGCGCAGTTGATCATGGACCGAGTCGATCAGGTGCGAGCGCGTGCTCAGATAGCCGATCGCGCCGACCAGCAGCGCGACCAGCGCGACCGCAACGGTCGTCGCCAGCGTTATCCGGCGGCGGAGGCTCAAGGCTCGCGCAGTACGTATCCGACGCCGTGAACCGTCTGGATCAGACGTCGTTCACCGTCGGCCTCGAGTTTGCGACGCAGGTACCCGATGTACACGCGCAGCGAGTTGCCGGCCAGCGAGAAGTCATATCCCCAGATCCGCTCGTAGATCAGCTCCGAGGTCAGCACCCGGCGCGGGTTCAGCATCAGCAGCTCGAGCAGCTGGTACTCGGTGCGGGTCAGTTCGACCGAACGGTCGCCCACCCTGGCGCCATGCGCCTCGGGGTCGAGCTGCAGCTCGGCGAAGCGCATCGCGTCACCGCCGGACCCCTCGACGTGGCGGCGAGTGATCGCCCGCAGGCGGGCGCGTAACTCGCGCACGTCATAGGGCTTGACGAGATAGTCGTCGGCGCCTGACTCAAGACCCTCCACGCGGTCATCGACGCCGTCGCGCGCAGTCAGCATCAGCACCGGGGTGCGATCGCCCGCCGCGCGCAGACGGCGGCAGACCTCGAGGCCGTCGATATCCGGAAGTCCCAGATCGAGCACGATCGCGTCCGGCGATGCCGTCGCCAGCTCGGTCAATCCCTGCTGGCCATCCTCGGCCACGACCACATCGTGTCCGTCCAGGATCAGCGCGCGTCGCAGCGCGTTGCGGACGCCGTCGTCGTCGTCGATTACAAGCACGTGCATGTCTTACGAAGGTCTTTCGGAATCGATGGTGGGTTGCGGGTGGTCGTGACGAAACTGGGCGTTGATCGTTCGAATAGCAACGACCCTCATAGTTTTACGGCCAGTTGCAAGTCATTTATAAGACATCGCGTCCTGCCGGTGGCCGATTTCAACGCCACGCCGCGGAAGCTCTAAGCTCCCACACAGACCGCGGTCGAAGGAGTCACACGTGGGATTATTCAGTAAGAACCTCATCAGGCAGCTGTCCGACCCGGACAAGCTCAAGCAACTAGCCGACAAGGCGCAGAAGGCTGTCAGCGAAAACCAAGAGCAGCTGCAGTCCACCATCGGTAAGGCCGGCGCAATGGTAAGCGAAAAGACCGGCGGCAAGTACGACGAGAAGATCGCCAAGGTCAGCGACGCGGCCACCGGTGCGGTCGACAAGGTCAGCCAGCAGGCCGCGGCCGCAGAAGAGTCCACCGCCAAGCAAGCCGCCGAGGAAAAAAAGGCTGCGCCAAAGGGCGTGGAGGCCAACAAACCGCCGGCGGATGGCGCCTGAGCTCGAGCGGACGCTGACGATCCGCGACCGTTCTAGCCAGCTGGAGGCTACATTTGCGCCGGCGGCCGGGATGGTGTGCAGCTCACTGCGCCATGACGGCGAGGAGCTGCTGGCGCAGCGTGGTGGCCTGTCCGCCTACGTCGAGCGTGGCTCGACATTCGGGATACCGCTGCTGTACCCGTGGGCTAACCGCCTGTTCGGCTGGAGCTATGAGGCCGCCGGCCGTGAGGTTGAGCTGGATCCCGAGGACGCATTGATCCATCAGGATGCGGCGCGCGGGATCCCGATTCACGGGCTGCTCGCAGCCAGTCCGCATTGGCAGCTGACCGACGCCGATCTGGACCTGCTGACCGCGGAGCTGGATTTCGCGGCGATCCCAGAATACATGCGCTACTTCCCGTTCCCGCATCGCATCAGCTACACAGCGACCGTTCAGCAGATGGCGCTCGAGATCTCCCTGAGCGTGACCGCCACCGGCGATTCGCCGGTGCCGATCTCGTTCGGGTTCCATCCCTACCTGACCTTGCCGGGCAGTTCACGTGAACATTGGGAGATCGACCTGCCGGTTACCCCGCCGATTTCCGGTCAACTGGGTGAGCGTGCGTTCGACCACGGCTTCACCGCGCTCGCCGGCGAACCTCCGGTATTCGCGCTCGCCGACGGCCGCCGGCGGGTCGCGGTTGAATTCGTACATGGATATCCGGTCGCGCAGGTCTACACCGAAGCCGGAGCCGACTTCATCTGTTACGAGCCGATGACCGCCCCGGTCGACGCGCTGCGTAGCGGCGAGGGATTGCGTTACGTGGCCCCGGGCGAAGAGTTCACCGCGATCTTCATGGTCGCGATCAAATGACCGCCGAGGCGTTCACCCTTCAGCTGCCCGAGCACCGCATCGCCGGCGAGCGCTGGACTGCACCGCAACGCGACGGTCGTCCCGAGGTCGTGCTGCTGCACGGCGGAGGCCAGACCCGCCACTCCTGGAAACGCACCGCCGCGCGCCTCAACGCCGCCGGTTGGGCCGTCGCGGCGCTCGACGCCCGGGGGCATGGAGATTCGGACTGGCATCCTCAGGGTGATTATTCGATCGACGGGTTCGCCAACGACCTGCGCGCTTACATCGCTGGGCTGGAGCGTCCACCGGTGTTGGTCGGCGCCTCGCTCGGGGGCATGACGGCGCTGATCGTTGAAGGCGAACATCCCGGCTCGACC
Source organism: uncultured Actinomycetota bacterium (assembly GCA_963737115.1). Classification (GTDB taxonomy): domain Bacteria; phylum Actinomycetota; class Thermoleophilia; order Solirubrobacterales; family Solirubrobacteraceae; genus Palsa-465. The sequence goes on along the minus strand of CAVTRM010000008.1, from coordinate 263,015 downwards.
TCGGCGCTGGTGCTGGTCGACATCGTCGTGAACGCGGAACCGCAGGGAATCGAGCGGATCCGCGCGTTCATGAACGCCAACCACAACGGCTTCGCGAACCTCGACGAAGTGGCCGACGCGATCTCTGTCTATAACCCGCACCGGCCGCGCCCGAAGAATCTCGACGGGCTGCGCAAGAACGTGCGCCAAGGTGACGATGGACGCTGGTACTGGCACTGGGATCCCGCCTTCATGTCGAACTCACCGAACGAACCGCAACGGCGCGCCGGACGAGCGCGCCTGCGGGCAGCCGCAGCTGCGATCAAGGTGCCGACACTGCTGGTCCGCGGGCTCGAATCGGAGATCGTCTCCGACGAGGGTCTGGCTGACATGCAGCGCCTGATCCCGCAGGCTGAGGTGGTCGAGGTCGGCGGTGCCGGGCACATGATCGCCGGAGACGACAACGACATCTTCACGACACGACTCGAGCAATTCCTGACGTCCGTCTCCGCGGATCTGGTCCAGCTGGACCAGATCCCGGATTAGCGCCTCAGCCGCGCCGCCGCCAGCGCTTCTCGGCGCCGCCGGCCAGCGAGGCGTCGGCGTCGTCGCTCGCAACAGCACGCAGGTGGCGGAACGGCTTGCCGTCCCGCAGCTCCCTGACCACTCCGTCGATCAGGCCGCCGTCGGCTAGCTCACGACCGTCGGTGATCGCGTCGACAATCTCGCGCTTGCGCTTGATCAAGCGCGCCATGGTCTCATCGATCGTGTCGGCGGCGAGCAGATACCAGGCGGTGACCGAGTCGGCCTGACCGATGCGATGGCAGCGATCTTCGGCCTGGTCATGGATCGCGGGGGTCCATTCGAGCTCCAGGAAGCAGACGTTCGAGGAGCGCGTGAGCGTGATCCCCTGCGCCGCCGCGCGGGTCGCACAGACGATCAGCGGCGGTCCGTCCGGCTCCTGGAAGCGCTTGATCGCACGGTCGCGCGCAGTCATCGAATCCTCGCCGAGGATGTGCACTGCCTGCGGGAACTTGGCGAGTACCGCATCCTGCACCTCACGGTGGCGAGCGAACACAACCAGGGCTTCACCGGAGTTCAGGAAGTCGTGAATCCAGGTGATCGCGGCCGCCAGCTTGCCGCGCGCTGCCAGTCGCTGCAGTGTCGTCAGCTGTGCCAGCCGCTCCGCGCGTAACGCCGCCGCGATCTTGGCGTCGAGCACCTTCAGGTCCAATGGCTGGGTACGCAGCCATTCGATCACGTCGTCCTCGGCGAGTCGGTACTCCGGTTCGTTCCCAAGCGACACCGGTACGACCACCTGACGCTTGGCGGGCAGCTGCGGCAGCACCTCCGACTTCAGGCGTCGCACGAAGCAGTGGCGGCGCAGGTGCCAGTGCAGACGTTCCTCGGAGAGCTCGCCCTCGAACTGCCGGCTGAACGAGGCACCGGAGCCGAAGTCCTTCAGCCGTCCGATGACGCGCAGCTGCGCGATCAGTTCGTCGGCGTGATTCATCACCGGGGTGCCGGTCAGCGCCAGCCGCAGGCCGCGCTCGGGAACCTGATCGGCGAGCCGCCGTACGGCTTTGGTGCGCTTCGCCTGCGGGTTCTTGCAGTAGTGCGATTCGTCGGCCACCAACGCCATCGGCTTGCGACGTCCGAGCGCCTCGCGGTGAGCTTCGACGATGTCGTAGTTGAGAATCGTGATGTCGGCGTGGTCCGGGTAGCCGCCCCGTCCGGAGACGACCGTGCGCGAGCGGTGGGGAAGCCACTTGGCTGCCTCGCGCTCCCATGTGAGCTTCATCGATGCCGGACAGACCACGACCGCAGGAAATGCGTCCGCCGCCTCCAGCGTGGCCAGCGCCTCGACGGTCTTGCCAAGGCCCTGCTCGTCCGAAAGGAACGTGCGCCGATGCTCGAGCGCATACTCAACCGCGGCCCACTGGAACGGACTCAGCTCACCGCCGAGGCGCTCCGCAACGTCCGGGATCGGTTCGCCGCTGGTGGCGCGCGAGCGAGCCACTGCGCGCTGGGCGGCACGCTGCTCTTCGGCCAGCATCTCCAGCGCCTGCGCCGCCATCGGCTGGACCTTGACCCCGTGGCGGGCGATGAACTCATCGAGCTGATCGACGATCCAGGCGTCGAGCTTTACCTCGTTGGACTTGGTGCCCGGAAGCTGCTCGAACGCGATCTGTACCTCGGGGTCCCAGAACGTTTCGAGCACCAGCCGCTCACCGCCGACGGAGCGCGTGAGGATCAGCTGCGCGGGCGGCGGTAGCTCGCCGGCTTCGATCGCCTCCATGCAGCGTCTCGCGCCGACGCTGAAGCGGGCGTCTCTGATCTCGAGAATCGCGTCGGCAGCCTGTTTGGTGAGCGGGACCAGCCAGCGGCGGTCCTGCTCGATCGCGTCCTGCATCAGCTCCGGCGCCGGCGTGCCGGCGAGCGTGTCGAGTGCGAACCAGCCGCGGCCGTCGTACCGGGCCGTCCGCACATGACCGATCCAGCGCTTCTCGGAAGCCTTCAGCCAAGCGTCGAATTCGTCGCTGCGGGTGAGCTCCGGCCTGAATTCGAGGATGTCCGAGAGCCGCGCCGCTACCCAGTCGTTAGCCGGCGCCGACCACTCTCGGCGATCCCAGTCGAAGCGACGCTCGGGAAGTGTGCGCACGGCCGCCACCAGGTGCCCGTCATAGGGGAACGCGAGCACGACCTCCTGCGCCTCGCCGTCCTCGGTCGGGCGCAGGATCACATTCGGCACATCCGGTACAGCGCGCATGGACCTCAACGTTAGAGGCCGATGCGGCGATCCTGGGCCCGTGCCCGAGCTGCTGGATCAGTTGCCTGCTTCGGCGAGCAATGCGGCCACGGCTGCCTAGCTGAAGTTGATGGCTCGCAGAGTCGCCTCGGTCTGCTCGGCCATGTTCGTCTCACCCGCACGGTTGGGGTGGAGCGGGGCCGCGACCGAGGTCGGGATCAGCCCGTTGACCCATGCCTGCGAGCCCGCGCACGCGTCGTGTCCGATGCTCGATTTGTAGGTGTTCACGTAGGAGGAGTTGTGACTGTCGGCCTCGCGTTCGAGCATCGCGTTGAGGTCGACGATCAGCGAGTTGAACCACTTCACGTCCGCGCTCGAGAGCGGCACGATCGGGTAACAGTTGGTGCCCTTTGGTGAGAGCACGTCGGGATAGCCAACCACGAGTACGGTGGCGTGGGGGGCACGTTTGTTGATCCCTGCCAACACCGCCGCGACTTTCGGACCGGTGTTGTCGATGGCCGTGACCACGGTGTCCGTTTTGCCCGATGTGTAGTGCGCCTTGCAGTTGTCGCCGCTGGAGTTGAACAGGTCAAGCTCGACGCACTCCTCAACTACGCCGATGAGATCCGCGTCGTTGCCGCCGATCCCGAGCGTCACCAGTGCGTCGCTGCGGCGCAGTACGTCGAATTGCGGGGCGTTGGACTGCAGCCCGCCAGCCAGACTCTGGGATTGCGTCATGTCGGCCGTCGTCGCGCCACTGCAGCTGACGTCACTGAAGGCCGACGGCTTGATCGCGCGGGCGACATCGAACGGATAGCTGTTGGTTGAGCGCAAGCAGGACGCCGGGTCGCCGGTGGGATTGGGTATCAGGATCCCGGCTGTGTAGGAGTCGCCGAGCGCCACGTATGGTCCGGCGGTTGGCCCTTTAGCGTTGGCCGAGGTGACCAACACGGTCGCGGCGATTATCAGCGTGGTGATGAACGCGGCGACGACGAGGCTGACGCATACGAGCCGCGATGTCGGCGGCCGGGGCGGCCTGTCGGTGTTGACGACGGTCATCGTGGTCCTGTCCCTGACCATTGCAATCCTCCGCTCTGATTGCCGCGAGAACAATCATCCGACGCACTGCCTTCGCAGCAGTTCTCTGCTTCTGCCGCGAGAATCGTATCGGCCGCTGTGTAACAAAGTCAAGACTTGTGTACACCTAGTGCCGCGCCCCCGACCACCTGGCCGATCACGCCGGAGTGCTGCCTGGTCGTGCGTCAGATGATGCCGGTGAGTACCAGTGCGCCGATGACGACCAGCACGCCGGCGGTGATGATGTTGCCCCAGCGCTCAAGCCAGTCGGCGCGGATCAAGCGGCCGGTGGAATAGGCCACAAGCGTGAGCGTCACGATCGTCCCGATCGTGACCGCCGCGAACACGATCAGCGATCCGACCGCGGCGGAGGCGCCGGTGGCGGCCGCGGCCAGGAACACCGGCAGGATCGTCAGGTCCGGGGATGCGGCCGCGCCGAACGGGACCATCGCGGCCATCACGCTCTTACCCGCTCGGGGTTCCTGGGCGTGGCCGTGATCATCGTCGTGATCGCCGTGGGTGTCGCCATGATCGTGGTCGTGATGATGGTCGTGGGCGTGGCCATGGTCATGGGTGTGACCGCCCGGGCCATGATGGTGCCCGCGGCCCGAAAGCTCGAGGATCGCGAATCCGATCCCGGTTGCGATCAGGATTCCGCCCACCAGCGCATTCTCCACATCCGTGATCGACGACCGCAGCTGCGTGCCGATCGCGATGATCACGGCGCCCAGTACCAGCGAGACGAGCACGTGCGCGACACCGGCCGCAGCCGATATCCGCGTAACCTGCCCGGCCGGCATCTTGCGCGCACGCCCCATCACAGCCAGTGGTGCCCAGTGGTCGGGAAGGATCGCGTGCCCGAACCCGACCCCGGCTGCGGCGATCAGTAGCGCAGGGGTCCCGACGCTCATGCTGCGTGCTCGATCGCCACGGTCGCCTGACTGTTCAGCCCCAGGCGGATATGTTCGCTGTGACCGACGGCCTCGGTCAGCAGCGCTCGCACGTGGTCGTCGTGCAGCGAGTACCTCACGTGGCGTCCTTCGCGGTTGCCCACTACCAGCCCGAGATAGCGGAGCACGCGTAGCTGCTGGGAGATCGCCGGCTGACTCATGCCGATCTCATCCACCAGCTCGTTCACCGAACAGGCGCCGACGCTGAGACAGCTCAGTATCCGTACGCGGCTCGGCGTAGCCAACGCCTGCATCGTCGCTGCGACGCTAGCCGCCGTCTGCGCGTCCATCTGACCGAGTTCTACATCGTGCCCATGACTCATACGCGCATCATTGTATAAACAAACGTGCATGTAGCGACGGCGTTGGCCTCCAGTTGCGCCGGCTCGTGGACAGGGGCTCCGGCGGCGAGTAGCTTGCGCATCATGCGAGACGCGATCAGAACCTCAGAGGCACCGCAATCACCGCTCTACAGCCAGGCGATCAAGGCCGGGCAACATGTGTATGTGTCAGGTCTCGTCGGGATTGACCCGGCTACCGGGAAACCGGCGGGGCCAACGGTCCAGGACCAGACGCGTCAGGCGCTCATCAACTGCGAAGCGATCCTCGTCAGCGCCGGGGCCACGCTCGATGACGTCGTCGAGGTCGGGGTGCTGCTGACCGACCCGGCCGACTTTCCGGGCATGAACGAGGAATACGCCAACTGGTTCGCCGACCCCAAGCCCGCGCGTTACGCCGCCAAGCTCGGCGCCGAGATACCGGGCATTCTCGTTTCCATCCGGATGACCGCATACGTCGCGTAGCGATACCCCTAGCCGGGCCGCGAGTACGCCCACCAACCCGATGGCAAATATGGCGTTTTGCCGGGGATTAGACTCCCGCCGGTGAGCGCCGACGACGCCAACCGCGAGCCCACGGGTGACGCCGCACACCAGCCCACAGAGATCAACAGAGGGAACCTCCGCTGGCGTTCGCCCCAAGCCAACATCACCGGGGCCGGAATCCTCGCCTCATACAGCGTGCGTTTCTGGTGCCTGGTGCTGGTGGTTGGTGTCTTCGCCGGCGTGTGGGGTTCGCTGCTGGTCGGGCTGCTCCACCTGACCGAACGTCTCGCCTATGGCGTTGACCGGGCGACGCTGCTTGGCACGGTTGACGCTTCGCCGCACTGGCGCCGGCTTGCGGCGCTGGCGGTTGCCGCAGTGATCACCAGCGTCGGCGTGGTGGTGCTGGGGCGCCGCTCGACCGGCGGGACCGAGGTGACGGACGCGATTTGGAAGCGTTCTGGGCAGCTTGACTTCTTTCGCTCGCTGGCACGCGGGCTGCTTTCGATCGTGATCATCGGGATGGGGGTCTCACTCGGCCGTGAGGCGGCTCCGCAGTTGGCGGGCGCCTCGTTTGGCAGCCGCGTCAGTGACCGCGCCAAGCTTCCCGTGTGGCAGCGCCGGCTGCTGGTAGCGGCCGGCGCGGGCGCCGGGTTCGCCGCGATCTACAACGTGCCGCTGGCGGGTACGTTGCTCGCCATGGAGGTGATGCTCGGGACCCTGGCGCTGCCGTTGGTGCTGCCGGCGCTGCTGTGCTCGGCCAGCGCCACGGCGGTTGCGTGGATCTTCCTGGGTGACGGCCCCCAATACCACGTTACCTTCGATCGCTTTCACCCCTCGCAGCTGCTGTTCGCGGTGCTGTTGGGACCGATCATCGGCCTCGCAGCCATGGGCTGGACACGCCTGATCCGATTCGCGAACCACGTGCGCCCGTCCAACGTGGGCCGTTGGTTTGCGCCGATGGGGGCGTTCCTGATGCTGGGACTGCTTTCCCTTGAATACCCCGAGTTGTTGGGCAACGGACACGGCATCGTGCGACTCACGATCGTCGGTTCGCTTTCGCTGGGCCTGCTGCTGATGCTGCTGCTGCTCAAGCCACTGGTCACCGCTGCGTGCATCGCATCCGGGGCACCCGGCGGCCTACTGACGCCGACGTTGGCAGTCGGCTCGCTGATGGCGGCGGTGGCCGGCACGCTCTGGAGCCATGTCTGGCCAGGATCGGCTGCGGAGGCCTACGTGCTGATCGGCGGCGCCGCGTTCCTGGCCGCGGCGATGCAGGGACCGCTCACCGGCGCGGTTTTGGCGCTGGAGCTGACCAATCAGTTCGGGACGCTGATGGTGCCGATGCTGATCGCCGTGGTTGAGGCGACCGTCCTGGCTCGCCTGATGGGAGCGCACTCGATCTATTCGGCGCGCGTTAAGGACGGAAAACCGCCGGTCGACCCTCCGGACGCGTACTCGGCCAACCCCGCTACGGTCGGCGTCCTCGACGAAGTCCCTCCTGGCCAACCTCCCTCGCCGCTGTAGCGGCACCGGCCCGATTCACTGGCCCTTGACCGACAGGTCGGCCTCGTCGAGCCCGACCTCGTGGCCTGCTGCGCAGGTCAGCTGCGCTCCGATCGGCTCGCCGCAGTCGCTGTGGGTCAACTGCACACGGGCGCCATCCTCAAACAGCCAGCGGTCGCCCCACTGCATCATTGCCACCAGCACGGTGCGGAAGTCGATGCCCTTGGCTGTCAGCCGATAGCCGTAGCGGGTGCGCTGACCGGGCTCGCGGTAGGGGACCTTCTCAAGCATGCCCTCATCCACGAGCTCCTTCAGACGCGCGGCTGCAACGGGTTCGCTGACGCCCGTGCGTTCCACGAACTCCTCAAACTTGGTGGCGCCATAGAAGGCCTCGCGCAGCAACAGGTACGCGGTCTTGGTGCCGAACGCCTCAAAGGTGCGGGCGATCGGACAGCGGTCGTTGATCCGCCAGCTGGACCGCGGGTCGAGGCTTCCTGTCATGTGAATGGTCGCGTCGCTGCTCGCCGCATCTGCAGCCGCCGCGTAGTGCGCCACGTGAGTGTCGCGGACCACAGACTCAGGGATCTTTGCCATGCCGGCAATTGTAGCTGACCTAGGCGCCTATAAGTCAGGTGTGATACGGTCCTGACTATGAGTTTCATAAGTCAGCTCCGTCGCCGCGACGCGTCCGCGCAGCGCGTACTCCTGATCGTCTGTGCAGCCGTAGTTCTGGCGAGCCTCGATCTGTTCATCGTGAACGTCGCTCTGCCGACGATCGCCAGGGATCTCGACCAGCCAAACCTCGGGGCGCTGTCGTGGGTACTGAACGGCTACGCGATCGTCTACGCGGCGTTGCTGGTGTTGTTCGGGCGGCTCGCTGAGGGGCGCTCGCGCGAACTCGGCTTCTTGATCGGCGTAGCCGTCTTCACCGCAGCCTCTGCCGCCTGCGGGCTGACCAATAGCGTCGCCGGACTGGTTGTCTTCAGGCTGGTGCAGGCGGCCGGGGCGGCGCTGCTCACGCCGACATCGCTGAGCCTTATCCTGGCGACCACCGAGTCCGACCGTCGCCACGGTGCCGTGCGGACGTGGACTGCGGTCGGTGGCGCCGCCGCGGCCCTGGGGCCGGTGATCGGCGGTCTGCTGGTAGCGATCAGTTGGCGCTGGGTGTTCTTTGTGAACGTGCCGATCGGCGTGGCTGCGCTGATCTACGGCTGGATTCACCTGCCGAACGTTCCCGGACACGCGGTCAAGGCACCGGACTGGTTCGGCGCTGCGCTGATCACCGGCGGAGTCGGGCTGCTCAGCCTCGGGCTGGTACAGGGCAACGCCTGGGGTTGGGGATCGTCGAAGGTGATTGGGTCGCTGGTCGCCTCGGCGCTGTTGCTGGGGTGGTTCGTGCTGCGGCTCAACCGCCACGACAACCCGCTGATCGACCCGAAGCTGTTCCGCAACCGCATGTTCAGCGGAGCCTCGGCGGTATCGCTCGTGTTCTCCGTCGCTTTTGGGGCGATGCTGCTGTCGGTGGTGCTGTGGATGCAGGACGTCTGGGGATGGTCGGCACTGAAGACCGGGCTCGCGTTCGCGCCCGGTCCGCTGATGGTCCCGTTGTTCGGCCTGCTGGTAGCTGGCAGGCTGATCGCCAAGCTCGGTCCGGGACGCGTGATCGGGATCGGCGCCACCGTGTTCGCGATCGGCATCGGTTGGCTGATCTACGGCGCGACGCTGCAGCCTAACTATCTCGGCCAGGTACTTCCGGGTGCGCTGTGCACCGGCATCGGCGTCGGGCTCACGCTGCCTACGTTCATGGCAACCGGCACGTTCTCGCTGCCTCCGCACGCACTGGCGACCGGCTCGGCGGTGATCAACATGTTGCGCCAGGTCGGTCTCGCGATCGGGGTTTCGGTGTTCATTGCCGTGGTCGGGACGCCGCACGGGAAGCTGGCTGCACAATCGGCGTTCAGGCAGGGCTGGGCGGTGATCGGCGGGGTCGCGCTGCTCACGGCGCTGCTCGGACTCGTGCTCCTGCGTCGTCCCCGCGCCGCGACGGCAGCGGCGCCCACGCACGCCGCACCCGCGCACATCGCCCCAACATCCGCCGAGGGTGGCGCTGCGCCCGCGGACGCCGGTGCGACGGCACAAACGGCAGGCACAGCGCAAGCCGAGTCGACGGGCTCTAACGTGGCTCATGCATGACCAGCTCCAACGGCCAACACACCGCCACCGAGACCGCGGCGGAGCGCTCCGCCTGGGGGGAGCGCAAGACCAAAGAGGTCGGCTGGTATTGGGCCGGTGGAGCCGTAGCGCTCGATCCGGAGCTGCCGGGAATCGACTACGTGCGCGGGATCATCGACGGCACCTATCCGCCGCCTCCGATCCAAGCGCATCTGGGGATGCAGATCGCAGCGGTCGACGACGGCACGATCACGCTCCGCTGCCAGCCCGATGAGTCGCTGCTGAACACCAACGGCACCGTTCACGGCGGCGTCCTCGCAACGCTGATGGATACCGCGATGGGGGTGGCAGTGACAACCCAGGTGAAGGTTTCGCAGCCCTACGCGACGATCGAGATGAAGGTCTCCTATCTGAAGCCGATGCCGTATGACGGCTCCGAGGTCGAGGTGGTCGGCCACGTCCTGCGGCTGGGCCGCAAGGTCTCGTTTGCCGAGGCACAGGCCCACAACGCCGCCGGCGAGTTGATCGGCCACGCCACCTCGTCACTGGCCTACGTGGGCGCCTGAACGGGCGATGGCCGCGGACGAACAACAGCTCGAGGCGCAGAGCAGCAGGTCTACGCAGCCCCGGCGGATAGCGATCGCGTGTCAGGGCGGCGGCAGCCACACGGCGTTCACCGCCGGCGTGCTCGATCGCCTCTGTGTCGCAATCAACGGCGACCGCTATCAACTGCTCGGCCTCAGCGGGACCTCCGGCGGTGCGGTCTGCGCGTTGCTGGCCTGGTACGCGATCAAGCAGGGCCGCATGAGTGATGCCGGTCGGTTGCTGGCAGAGTTCTGGGACGACAACTCGGCAACGTCGCCATGGGAACAGATGGCCAATGCGGCGATGATGCTCGCAGGGGACCTGCAGGACTACATGACGATGCCGGCCGTCAGCCCCTACAGCAACCCGCTCGCCGATTACGGAGCCCAGGAGTTCAAGCAGATGCTGGCCCGCCGGGTTGACTTCGAGCAGCTGCAGGCAGACCCTGACGGAGTCGCACTCGTGATCGGTGCGGTCGACGTGCTGTCCGGTGAGTTCAGAGCGTTCGACAGCCGCCGCGACCGGATCTCGGCCGACATGGTGCTCGCGTCCGCCGCGATTCCGACGCTGTTCCAGGCGGTGAAGCTCGACGGCGGTAGCTACTGGGACGGCCTGTTCTCCCAAAACCCGCCGATCCGTGAGCTGATCGATCTCGCGCCGGACGAAATCTGGGTGATCCAGATCAACCCGACCGAAACTCCGCGCGAGCCGCGGAGCGTGATCGAGATCTCGGACCGCCGCAACGAGCTCTCGGGCAATCTCTCACTGCACCAGGAGCTGCACTTCATCGAGAAGATCGACCGCTGGCTCGAATCCGGGGTGCTCTCCGCCGACAGCCGCTACCGGCGCATAGTCGTGCGGGTGATCGAGCTTTCGCCCGAGCGAGTGGATATCCCGCTCAGCGCAAGTTCGAAGCTGAACCGTGATCCTGCCTTCATCGGCGCGCTGATGGACCATGGCCGCGTACAGGCCGACGAGTTCTTGACCGCGCTCGCATTCGAGCAGGCTTGGCGTTCAGAGGACGCGGATGCGGTGATCGGCTTCCTCAGCCCGCAGCTCGAGTTCAAATCGTCGACGCCGTTTCGCGACGCCGAAGGCGGCATCGAGGTCGCGTCGGACTTCATCCGCACCAACCTCGGCAGAACCGCGATCGACCTCACACGCAAGCAGCTGGTCGCCGATCGCGTGACCTGGACGGTAAAGGCGGCAAACGGCAAGGAGCCCGCTAACGGCCGCGTTGAGATCACGCTGGTGGACGCGAAGGTCACTAGCTTGCGGCTCGGACCAGCGCCTAAATAGTTCGCAAGATTGTGAGCTTTACCGGCGTCCATAGCGTCGCCACGTAGTACCGTTGCTGGTCCGGCGGATTGCCCACTTGACCTAGGACCCTTGAGGTTCAACCGGCGCCACGAATCCCGCGCAAGCGAGATTGCCAGTCCCGGTGGTCGGGAGTGTCACATGCCGCCCAGGACATAAAGGACCGCTCGCCTCTGGTGGGCGGGATAAGGCCAGACCGACGAGACCGTTAGAGGTCTCGCAGGTTTGTTTGACACTCACATGCTCCTGGGACGTTTGAAAAATAAGGGTGATCGAGACGGGCGATGCGGCTAGGCAATGCGACCTAGCCGTAGACGTTTAAGCTGGCGCCCTGGTGATCGCGGTGGCGCTCGCTGCGGGCCGCGACAAGTACAGTCCGACGGAAGAACGTATGAGCGATCCGGAGCAACAAGAACTTCAGGAACATGGCGATCACAGCGCCGATGGGGAGCACCAATTACTGACCGCTGGCCTGCCGACGGGGACCTGGCGGGTCAGTCCCGACGGCAGTGCGCTGAACTTCCGCACGCGCGCGATCCTGGGGCTGCTACCGGTGAGCGGGGTGTTCGAGGACTTCAGCGGTGAGATGCACGTCGGCCCCGACGGAGGCACCACCGGCCGGCTGGTCGTGCAGACCGGCTCGCTCGAAACCGGGATCCCGAATCGCGATGAGCACCTGAAGAGCGCCGACGCGTTCTACGCCTCCGAGTTTCCGCTGATGATCTTCACGGTCGCCGCCATTACCGCCAGCGGCGACGAGCATCTGAATCTCAGCGGCTCGTTACAGATCCGCGATCGCACGATTCCGATGGCGTTCCCGATCTACGCCGTGGCCCACGATGACCATCTGCACGTTGAGGGTCGCACGGTGATCGACCACAAGCGTGCGGGGCTTGGCTGGGCGCGACGCGGGCGCATCAACAACAAGGTCAAGGCGCAGGTCTCGCTCACGCTCAACCGGGCCTAGTGCGTTGAGTCTGTAATTCGATTTCATCTCGCGGCGTCTGTCCGCGTCTGTGTCCACCCGTCTCGCGGCAGGTACCACCAGTACCTGCCTTGCGAGACGCGCGGCCACATCCACGCCCAGCCACTCACGAGCCGGAACCGAATTTTCGACTCACCACACCAGCGGCCCGCAAGGGTGTGGCCGAGAGGTGGGTCAACAAATTCGGAAAGCGCTTTCGTCTCTTGTGACCCACCTGCCCCCGCAACTGGACCCGGCCGGTGCGAAGTAAACCAGAAATTAAGCGGGCCGTGAGAAAACCCGCCCTGCTACCGGCAAAGCTGGTCTACAGAGCAGCGAGCCCTGCGCCGATCGCCTCGTTGACCATGCTGAAGTGCTCCTCAGTCGCAGTCAGCGGCGGCGAGATCGCGACACCCGTACCGAGCGGCCGCACAAGCACTCCCGCAGCCCGGGCCGCGCCGGCGACGATCCCGACGGCGCCCGGCTGATCAGCCAGCACATCGGGAGCGATCTCGACCGCAGCCATCATTCCGGTGCCGCCGCGGGTTTCGGCGACCTTGTCGTTGTCGGCGAACACGTTGATCGCGTCATACATCACGGCTTCGAGCTGCTGGCCGCGCTGCAGCAGCCCGTCCTCGCCGAGGATCTTGATGTTCGCGAGTGCCGCCGCGCAGCACACAGGGTGGCCCGAGTAGGTGGCGCCGGTACGCATGTAAGGGGTGTTGTCGCCCTCCCAGAACGGGGCCGCGACGCGTTCGGAGGCGATCACGCCACCCAGCGGCAGATAGCCGCTGGTCACGCCCTTGGCGAAGGTGATCATGTCCGGCTTCAGGCCCCAGCGCTCGACCCCGAACCAGGTTCCGAGCCGCCCGAAGCCGCAGATCACGGAGTCTGCGACCAGTAGCACCCCGGTGCGCTCGCATAGTGCCGCAAGGCCCTCGAGGTAGCCGGGCATCGGCGGATACACGCCGCCGGCGCCGATCACGGGCTCGCAGTAGACGGCCGCCACGCGCTCGGGGCCGGCCTGGTTGAGCGCGTCCTCGAGCGCTTCGAGCGAGTCGTGCGGAACCTGAATTGTGTCGACCTGCGGGCCGAAGCCCTCGCGGTTGGCGGGAATTCCGGCCAGCGCGGTTCCGAAGCCGTTGGTGCCGTGGTAGCCGGCGCTACGGCTGATGAACAGCGTGCGGTCGGGCTGGCCGATCGCCGACCAGTAGCGACGCGCGATCTTCGCGGCGGTGTCCACCGACTCGCCGCCACCGCTGGTCAGGAACACGCGTGAATCCATCGGCGCGAGGTCTGCAAGCTCTTGGGCGAGGTCCTCGGCCGGCTGGTTGGAGAAGTCTCCGAAAATCTGGTAGGCCTCGAGCTTCTTGAACTGCTCCGCCGCGGCGGCGGCGATCTCGGGCCGGCCGTGACCAACATTGCTGTACCAGAGCGCCGCGGTCGCGTCCAGATAACGCTTGCCGTCGGTGTCCCATACCCATACATCTTCACCGCGGTCAAGCATCAGCTCGTTGCCGCGTACCGCACCCATGTCAGAAAACGGGTGCCAGAGGCGTGTGTCCTTTCCCATGGCCATCACTGTAGACATGGTTTCGGTGGCCAGGCCGCACAAGCGACCGGCGAGCACCGCGACGCCCCGGCTTACGCGTCGTGCCAGAGCAGCTCGCGCAGCCCGGTGGTGCGCTGCAGTGGCTGCGCGACCGCGGCGCGCACCGAGTCCTCGCTCCCGACCACGATCAAACGCTGTCGCGCGCGTGTGACCGCGGTGTAGAGCAGCTCGCGAGTCAGCAGCGGCGAGTCCGGCTCGGGCAGGATCACTGCGGTCACGTCGAACTGCGAGCCCTGGCTCTTGTGCACGGTCATCGCGTAGACGGTCTCGACCGCAGCCAGGCGCGACGGCGCAAACCCCTGCTCGGCGCCGTCGAACACCGCCTGCGCGTCTTGCTCGGTGGCAGCACTTGAGCGGCCGCTGCCGGGATCGGTGCCGCTTGGGTCCGGCTCGGGTTCACCGGCCACGATCACGCCCGTATCGCCGTTGAACAGCTGTAGCTCGTAGTCGTTCTCGGTGATCATCAGCGGGCGGCCGATGTATGAGCTGCCGTCGGGCTGGAACGCCGGCAATGCATCGGCCAGCCAGCCCTCTATCTGGCGGTTCCAGCGCCGCACCCCGGCGGGTCCGCGACGGTGGGCGCAGAGCACGCGAAAGCGGGTGAGGGCCGCCAGTGCCGCGTGCGCCCGTCCCGCGCGTGCCTCCATGATCACCTCGGAGTAGGCCTGAACCGCTTGGTTCTGGAGCTGCTCAGTCGGTTCGCTGAGCCAGCTGATCTCGTCGGAGCCGTTGGACAGTGCGGCGAGCGTGGCGTCGACGTCGCCAAGCCGGATCGTATCGGCGACGCGACCGATCGCCTCGCCGAAGCGGTGTCCGCGCTGCAGCACCACGACGCCGTCGCCGAAACTGCGCGTTTCACTGGCCGCTGGGAGCTCGACTCCGGCGGTGAGCTCCAGCATCGAGCGTACCCCGGGATTGAACTGCGGCTTGCTTGCGGCCGGGCCGACGATGTCGCGCAGCACCGCGCCGGCCTCGATCGCGGCGAGCTGGTCGGGGTCGCCGACCAGCACCAGTTGGGCGTCGGAGCGGATCGCCTCGACCAATTTGCACATCAGTGTCAGCGAGACCATCGAGGTTTCGTCGACGATCACCATGTCATAGGGCAGGCGGTTGGCGGCGTTGTAGCGGAAGCGCCCGCCCGGAAGCCAGCCGAGCAGCTTGTGAATGGTCGAGGCCTGCGTGTCCTGGCCAACGGCCTCCTGCATGCGCGCCGCGGCTTTGCCGGTGGGGGCGCAGAGCGCAATCAGCGGGTCGCCACGCTGCTCCAGCAGCTTCACCAGCCGTGCGATGGTCGTCGTCTTGCCGGTCCCGGGGCCGCCGGCGATGACGGTCAGGTTACGCATCACCGCAGTCGCGACTGCGACCCGCTGCATCGCGTCGTCGGGGTTCGGAAACAGCTCGTGCAGCTGCGCTCCAAGTTCCGGCAGCGCCCCGATATCGGGGCGCAACTGCGCGAGTTCGGTCAATGCCGCCGCGAGCCGTCGCTCCTGCCGGAAGTAGCGGTCGAGGTAGAGCTGCGTGCCCGAGAGCCGCAGCGGATAAGTGCCGGAACCGTCGGCGGGGCCGACCAGCGAGGTTGCCTGCGAGAGCTTTAAAACCCAGTTATCTGGATCTGGCCACGCGAGTGGCGGCGCAGCCCCGTCCTCGACCGCGGGGCTGTCGTCGGCGGTCGCCGTCTGGCTGATCGTCGCGAGGTCGACAAACACGTGACCGAGCCGTGGTGCACGCACCGCGAACGCTGTTGCCAGCAGTGTTTCGGGGTCGCTGACAGCGGCCAGCCGCCCGAGCGTGGTGGCGACATGGATGTCCGCGGCGGCGAGGATCCCAGCCTGGTTGAACTGGCGCAGCGGCTCTTTGGCCCGCAGTGCGGTGTCGGGTGAGAACGGGTCGGTGAGGTCGATCGGCGTCACCAGCTGCCGCCGTTCGTGCTGGTGCCGTCCAGCAGGTCGCTGAGCGCGGCGATCATCCCCGCAGGCGGGTTCCAGATGAACACGCCGGGAGCCTGCCCGGTCGATCCCGGGCCCGTCATCCCGCGGATGAACAGGTAACGAACCCCGCCCAGGTGCCGCTCCGGGGCGTAGTCGGGAAGCCGCCAGCGCAGGAAGCGGTGTAGGGCGACCGAGTAGAGCAGCGCCTGCAGCGCGTAGTGGGAGCGCTGCATCTCGGCCGCGAGCGCGGCAGGCCGGTAGTGCCACTGGGACAGCTCCTCGCCGGCCGGCGCAAGCCAGTTGGTCTTGTAGTCGACGACCGTGAAGCGTTGCTGTCGTGCTTCGCGGGTTCTCAGCACCAGGTCGATCGAACCGGTCAGGTAGCCGCGCATCACGCCTCTCAGTGACGGATCGGTGAGCCGCTCGGCGTAGTCCACGAGCGGATCGTCGGCAGCCAGGTGTTCGCGCAGCAACGCGCTGATCCGATCGAGCGTGACGTCACCGGCGGGGCGGTCGCCGCCCGCCAACGGCAACTCGAAGTTGAGCTCGTCGAGCCGGTCCGAGCGTGGCACCTCGGTCAGCGTGAGCGAACCCAAATCCCCGCCCAGCGGTGTCCGCAACGCGTTGACCAGACCCTCGGCCGCGAGCTCCGGCGGGCATCCGAGCAGCGCCGGCGTGCGGCCCGTCTCGGCCACCAGGAACTCGTGCAGCGCGCTGGTCAGCTGGGGGTCGGTGAAGTCGATCTCCTCCATCGCCTTATGGATCACTGTTCCCAACGCCGGACCGGCCGCCATCGCGGCGAGCACAAGCGGGGCGCCCGCCAGCGCTGCAGCGTTGAGAACCCCGGCGCCGGCCACCACGATCCCGTCGTCGGCGGCTGGCTCGTCCGTAATCCCGGCGCTCTCCGGTTCGGAGCTGACCAGCGCCTCGTGCGGAGCTGCGGCGGTGATCGCCGAGTACGAGGTGCGCCGCCATTGCAGGTCGAGGTCGCGGTCAAAGGCGGCCGCCGTCAACTCGTCCGCGGGGCCAATTTCACCGGACCAGTTGACGGCCAGCGGGAGCCGGGCGTGCTCCACCGATACGCACCCCGGAGCTGTCTCCGCGATCAGCTGCAGCGCGGCGAGTGCGTCGGCGTCGGACGGCGGTTTGGCAAGGCCGAGTCCGATCGATCCGTCCAGTTGTTTGCAGAACAGCAACCGTGTCAGCGCCGCGTCCTTTCCGAAATACGACCCAGCCCACCACAGCACCGCCTGGTGGCGAGCGCGAGTCAGCGCCACGTAGATCAGCCGCAGGTCCTCGCCGGCCTCCTCCTGCGCGAAGCGACGGCGGTGCTCCTCGTACTCGGGGCCTTCGCAGGAGACGTCGATCGCGCGTGCTCCGCCGGCCTCGGGGTCATGAAAGTAAAGTGGGCCGCGCTGATCGTCGCCACCGGCACGATTCCACAGGTAAGGGCAGTAGACGATCGGAAACTCAAGTCCCTTGCTGCGATGAAAGGTCAGCACCTGTACGGCGTCCGCGTCGGTATCGAGCCGTCTGGTGCGCTCGTCGCTGCCTTCACCGGCGGCCGCACCGATCCGGTCGCGCAGCCAGCTGGTCAACGCCGCGACGCCGAAGCCCTCGCTGCCAGCAGCCGCGTGCAGCAGCTGTGCGACGTGCTCGAGATCGGTCAGACGCCGCTCGCCGCCGTGGATGCCGAGCAGCCGGCCGGGAACGTGCTCCCCGTGCAGCACGCTCTGCGCGAGCGTCGCGACGCCGTGGTCGCGCAACATTCGCGCCCACATGTGCAGGCGCTGATGCAGTAGCTCGAGCGTGCGCTCATCGGCGGTCGCCAGATCAGCGGCGGTGATCCCGAGGAACGGGGTGAGTGCGGCGGCGCGGGCACGGGGGCCGGAGGCGGGCCGTTCCAGCGCCTCCAGCAGCAACAGCCAGTCCTGCGCGGCAGCTGTTTCGAACACGCTGCCGGCGCCGGCAATCACCACCGGAACATCGCGGTCGTCCAGCGCCTGCTGGATCAACCCTGCCTGCCAGCGCGAGCGCACCAGCACGGCGATGTCGCCAGGCTGAACGACCTGCTCGCCGATCGTCGCCCGCGAACTCAACAGCGCCACTATGTCGAGCGCCAGGTCGCGGGCAACGAAGTTCTGAGCCTGAGGGCCGAGCGCCGCGCCCGACGGTGTGGTTCCGACCTCGGGATCGTTGCGATCGACCACACGGAAACGCAGCGGTTCGGGGTGCGGGGCGCCGCTCAGTTGTGAGTGCCCGTGCCCGGGCGCGGCGTGTACCGGTCGGTAGACGATGTCCGCCTCGCCGAGCTTGGCGCCGTCAAACAGCGCATCGTAAGCGCGCAATAGCGGCCCGTCGCTGCGGCGATTCACGTCAAGCGTCGCGCGCACGGCGGCAGCGCGCGCGGCGGCGAGGTAGGCATAGACGTCGGCGCCGCGGAACGCGTAGATCGCCTGCTTGGGGTCGCCGATCAACACCAGTGTGCGCTGCCCGTCCGCGAACGCGCGTTCGACGATCTCCCACTGCAGCGGGTCGGTGTCCTGGAACTCGTCGATCAGGACAACCGCGTAGCGTTCACGCAGGTTCGCGATCGCGGCCCGCCCGTTGGGGCCTTCGAACGTTTTCAGGAGCCGCGTGAGCTGGTCGTCGTGGGTCATGATCCCGAGCCGCTGTTTGCGGCGGTCGAGCTCTTCGCGGGCGGCGAGCGCGAGCCGGCGGCGCGCCAGCTGGTTGGGGTTCGCCGGCCGCAGCGGGTACACGGGGGCGAGCGGGTTATCGGTGGCGAGTGCCGCGATTTCGCCTGCCTGAGCGCGCGTGATCCGCACCGGATCGCTGGGGTCGCGTTTGTGGAAGGCGCGCACGTAGAGGTCGTCGACGACCTCCGAGACGAGTTCGTCGATGTTGTCCACGAACTCGAGCTCGGGCTCGATCTCGGCGAGCGTCCCGAGTTCGTCGAGCACCTTCTGACAGAACCCGTGCGTGGTCTCGATCGTGGCGGCGTCGAAGTTCGCGATCGCGTGCGCCAGCCGCTCACGCCGCAGCGCCACGAGCCCCAGGTCATCGGCGGCCAGCAACCTGACCAGTTCGTCGCCACTGCTGGGCTCGCCGCTGGCCAGAACGCGCCCGAGTTCGCGCTCGGTGACCACCAGCCGCTCCCGTACGCGCTCACGCAGTTCGCCTGTCGCTGCGCGCGTGAACGTCACCAGCAACATCGAGTCGAGGTCGACCCCGTCCGCGACGTAGCGAGCCGCCAGGGCCGCGATCGTGAAGGTCTTACCAGTCCCGGCGCTGGCTTCGAGCACGGTCACTCCGCTCGGCAACGGGCCGGTCAGGTCGAACGCGCCGGCGGTCACGTGTGCTCCACCCGTTCGCGCTCGAGCAGCGGCTTCCACAACCGCGGGGCCAGCTCACCGAGCCGCTCGAGATTCAGCTCGGGCCCGAGCGTCATCGGGTATTCGTCCTGCGCGTGCTCACCCTCGATCCGCCCGAACGAGCGCACGAAGCGGTCGTTCCACTCACTCAGCGCAGCCTCGCGCGGATCGCTGTCCCCGAGTTGCGCCTGGACGTAGGCGAAGGCGCTGTTTGGCGGCAGCGGCAAGGGCTCGCGCATGCCTTCATTTCGGAGCTCGACAAGCGCCTGCAGCGACGCGCGCGCCTGTGCTGCGCGCGTCGCACGATCACCTCCGAGAGCCGGAATGCGGGCGATGTCGACGGCCGTTCGACCGCGACCGCGGGCGACGGTGATCGCCTCGAACGCAATCTCTGGGTGTGCGGCCGTCAGCGCCAGCAGCCGCACCCACGCAGCGATCCGATGCCGCGGATTCAGGCGCGAGTAGCTGACGCTCAGCAATGCGTTGTCGCGCACGCCCGGGACCGTGCCCGTGATCCGCGTCCCGTCGTCAAGCGTGAGGTTGGTCTCGACCGAGCGGCTCATGCCCTTGCCCGCGAACGCCGAGGCCGCCGAGGCCAGTCGCTCGGCCCGCGGGAACACTTCGTTGACGACGTCAAGCGCCATCTTCCCGGGTGGCAGCGTCCCACGCGAGACCTCCGCCAGACAGGCCTCACGGCCACTGACTCCGGACAACAGCGCCTCCAGCATCCGTTGCCCGACCGACCACTTCTGCAGTGGATCGAGTTCAACCGGTAACGCGTCCGTGACTTCGTCATCGATGCGCACCAACGACAGGCCCAGGCGCTGGCGCAGGAACGCACGCACCGGCCGTTCGGCGAAGCGCACAAGGTCCTCGAGTGCGAGCGTGGGGGAGCTCAGTGGTGGCAGCGGGGCGGGCAGAAACAATGGCTCTGGCGCGCGGTCGTCGGTGAGTGCGATGGCGCCCTCGAGCGCGACCTGGTCGAAGCTCCAGGGGCCGCCGGTGCGCGTCAGCGAGTCCTCGCCGGAGCTGAAGTTGCGCGGGTCGAACGACTGCAGCGGGTGCTTGATCAGAACCAGATCACGTGCACGGACGTGTTCGTGGCCGGGACCGGGCGGTTCTGACGATCGCGCGCTGGCGTCGATCATGTCGAGCAGCTCACCGACCGGCACCGCCGGCGGGCGCGGGGCGTTGGTGCGTTCATCATTGCCGGAGTAGCTGATGATCACCGCGTCCTTGGCCGCGAGCAGCGCATCGAGCAGCAGCTGGCGGTCTTCGGAGCGAGGGTCGCGATCGGTCGGCTCGGGGTTTGACAGCAGCACGTCGTCGCCGTTCCGGCGCCCGAGCCGCGGAAACACACCGTCGTCGAGTCCCAGCAGGCACACGACCCGGTGCGGGACCGAACGCATCGGAGACAGCGTGCAGAAGGTCAGCTGGCCGGTGCGGAAGTTCGCGCGTGTGGGGCGGCCCATCAACCGGTCTCCGATCAGTGCCCGGATCTCGGACAGCGACAGCAGCGGGCCCTCACCGGACTCTGCAGCCAGGTCGGCGCCGGCGACGACGTCGTCCAGCAGGCGGTCGAGCTCGCGCCGCTGCCACGCGTCATCCGGCGCGGTTGCGGTCAATGCGTCGGCGGCGTCGCTCAGCGCCTGCGCCCATTGCGCCACCGTTTGCGGTCCGCGCAGTGAGTTCACGGCGGCTTGCAAACGCCCTGCGAGCTCGGCCGTGCGGCCGGCCAGCGTAATCGCGCCGCTGTCGACCTCGGCCGTCGGCACTGCGCCCTCGTAGAGCCCCTGGTCGGGGTCGAGCGCGACCGCGAGCATCAGCCGCTTCAAGCCCGCGGCCCAGGTCCCGGCGTCGACGTCGGTGAGCTTGTACTGGTCACGTGCCGAAGCGCTGAGTCCCCAGTGGATCTGGGCTTCGGCAACCCACTCCCGCAGCTGCGCGAGGTCGTCGTCGCGCAGGCTGAAGCGCTGACGCACCGGATCTGAATCGGCCAGGTCCAACACCTGCGAGGCGGTCAGGCGCCCGGACGGGAACTCCAGCATGCGACCGATGACGCTCAAGACCGGGTTTGTCTGGCGCAGCGACCGGTCGGCGATCCTGACCGGGATCTCGCCGCCTTCAAAGGCGGCCTCGATCAGCGGCGCGAACTCCTCCACGTTCGGGCACATCACGATGATCTCGCGGGGTTCCAGGCTCGGGTCATCCTCGAGCCGGTGCAGGATCGCCTCGCGCATGACCTCCACCTGTCGCGCGCGCCCGTGGCAGGAATGCACGCGGATGCTCTGGTCAACGCGGTCGAGTTCATGACGGGCGTCCGACGCGGCTTGCAGCGGAGCCCCCGGCGCGGGTCGGTTCGCGCGAATGTCATCCTGCAGTCGCGTCAGCAGACTGAGCCCGGACTGCTCGGGGAGCGCATGGTGGACTCCCGCTTCGCCGGCGAGCAGCAGTCCCATCGCGGTCGACTCACGGCCCCAGGAGGCCAGCAGCCGGTTGCGGGCAATACCGGTCTGCCAGAGCTCGTTGGAGGGGTAGAGCGCCATCAGATAGACGTCCCGCGCAACGGCGAGCGCCCGCAGCACCTGTAGTTGCGATGCCGGCAGGCGCGTGAGCCCGAACACCGATAGCCGCTCGGGCAGCGCCACCAGCCCCGGTTCGTCGCGTAGACGCTCGCAGGCGGGGCCGAGTCGCAGAGCCGGGTTGGGAGCCTCGATGCGCGCCGCCAGCCGCCGCAGAAGTTCGGGTTGCCAGGGGGACGCCTCGGCACCGCGATCGGAGCCCGCGAGCCAGTCGACCAACATCTGCGGCCGATAGGTGGCGTAGCGGGTGAACAGTCGCGCCAGTTGCTGTAGCCGCGAAAACCTGCGCTCGCCGGCGGGCGGCCGTAGGTGCACGGCCAACGGGGCGAGCCATTGCTCATCCAGTGCGGACTCGGTGACCGCGATCAGTGGCCAGACAAGGCGTTCGGGGAGCCAGGGGTCCTCGTCCGGTTCGAGTCCGGAGGCGGTTGCCAAGGCGGAGCCCACGAGCCTCTCCGGGAATGGAAACTCGATCGCCGCCGAGACGCCGTCGCCGTGACCGCTGCGGGCGCCGAGCGTATGTGAGAGTTGCTGCGTCAGCCAGCGCTCCATGCCGCGCGTTGGCACCGCGATCACCTCGCTGGCGAACGGGTCCGCCAGCGGGTTCGCGAGGATCGCGCCCAGCGCCGCCACCAGCGGGTCGGCGCGCTCGGATCGGTGGACTTGCAGCATCGTGATGCGAGCGTACCCGCGCCCGCTTACCGGCGTTCCGGCCAGCCGCCAGCGTACCCTCTAGGCATGCGCCTGGAAGGCATCGTCTCCGGAGACATCGTCGAGGTCGACCGCCTCGGACGCCGTTTTCACGCAGTCGTCGCCGGCAGCACGCCAGGCGGCCTCTCGATCCAGCCACTCGACCGCAAGGTCACCTACCGCAGTTGTCGTGCCCGCGACGTGCTCGGGCACTGGTCGCGGCGCGGGCGTCCGCGGGCCACGAACGAGCCGCTCGAACCCGAAGTCCTGCAGCTCGAGCTCGACCTCACGATCCGCGACCAGAGCTAGGGGATCGCTGCAGCGCTAGACGCTGAACACGATCTTGCCGTAGACCTCGCCCGCGGCCATCACCTCGAAGCCCTTGCGCGCGCTGGCCAGTGGCAACACGCGATCGATCACCGGCTTGATCTTGCGCTCGGCCATGAAGCGCATCAGCTGCTGGAGCTCGTCGCGGGTTCCCATCGTGGAGCCGATCACCTGTAGCTGCAGGAAGAAAATGCGCGTCAGTTCGGCCGCCGGTGCGTCGCCGGTAGTGGCGCCAGAGATGACGATTCCTCCCCCCGGTTTCAGTGACTTGACCGAGTGCGACCACGTGGCTGCGCCGGTCGTTTCCATTACCCAGTCGACGCGCTCGGGTAGCCGCGCTCCGGACTCGAACGCGGCGTCGGCACCGAGCTTCAGCGCGAACTCACGTTTCTGTGCGCTGCGGCTGGTGACCCACACGCGCGCGCCGGAAGAGCTGGCAAGGATGATCAGCGCGGTCGCTACGCCGCCGGTTGCGCCTTGGACCAACACCGTCTGGCCCGGGACCACACTGCCGCGACTGAACAACATCCGATAGGCCGTCAGCCACGCGGTCGGCAGGCACGCCGCCTGTTCGAAGCTGAGCCGCGGCGGCTTGGGCAGGACGTTGCGGCGCGGGACCGTGACCTTCTCGGCGAGCGTGCCCTGATAGACCTCCGACAGCAGTGAGCGGCCCGGATCGAGCGTCTCGTCGCCGCCCCAGTCCGGGTCTGAGATCACCGAATGCAGCACCACCTCGTTGCCCTCCTCGTCAAGGCCTGCAGCGTCGCAGCCAAGGATCATCGGCAATCGTTTGGCGGGCAGCCCAACCCCGCGCAGCGACCAGATGTCGTGGTGATTGAGCGACGCGGCTTTGACCCTGATCGTGGTCCAGCCGTCCGGCGCCACCGGATCGGGGCGCTGATCGACGACCAGACCTGAGAGCGGATCTTCTTGACTTTGGGAGGCGGCGTAGACGGCGAGCATGATCCGACGGTACCGTCAATGAGGTATGCGTGGGCAAGCCAGCACCCCAGACATCTTCAGCGGCAAGGTTTGCGTGGTGACCGGAGCGGGATCCGGCATCGGGCGTGCATTGGCGCTGAATCTCGCGGTGCACGGCGCCCGGCTCGCTATCTCCGACATCAACTCGGATGCTGTGAACGAGACCGCCCGCCTGGCCCGGCAGCTCGGTGTTGAGGTGCAACCGTATGTGCTCGACGTCGCCGACCGCAACGCGGTGTTCGCGCACGCCGACGCAGTGCGTGAGCGGTTCGGCAACGCCAACGTGGTGATCAACAACGCCGGCGTCGCCGTCGGCGCGGACGTGGAGGACCTCAGCTTCGAGGACTTCGAATGGATCATGGGGATCAACTTCTGGGGTGTCGTGCACGGCACCAAGGCGTTTCTGCCGCAGCTGATCGCGTCCGCAGACGGACACCTGGTGAACATCTCAAGTGTGTTCGGGATCATCGCCGTTCCCGGTCAGGGGTCCTACAACGCCGCCAAGTTCGCGGTCCGTGGGTTCACCGAAGCGCTACGCGAGGAGATGCTCGTCGCCGACGCACCGGTGATCGTCAGTTGTGTGCACCCCGGCGGCGTGAAGACCGACATCGCACGTTCGGCGCGGATGAGCGGCAAGCAGAGCATCGACCGCGAGGAAGCCGCGCGCGAATTCGAGCGGATGGCCAGGACAACCCCGACGAAGGCGGCCGCGATCATCCTGCGCGGCGCCGCCAAGGGCAAGCCAAAAATCCTGGTCGGCCCCGACGCATACCTGATCGACTGGACCCAGCGCCTGACCGGCGCCGGCTACCAGCGGCTGGTCGCTCGCACCACCAGAGCCGCGCAACGCTCCCGCAAGTTCGGGTGACGCTCGCGCTGTTGAAAAAGGTCGCTGTTGATACGACGGCGATCAGGGAGTCACGGGACTTTCGCCGACTGACATTCGGCGAGATCCTGTCCGCGCTCGGCTCGCAGGCGGCGTTGGTCGCGCTCCCGTTTCAGATCTACGTCACCTCGCACTCGGCGACGCTGGTAGGGCTATTGGGCCTGTTCGAACTCGGCCCGATGGTGCTCGTGTCGCTTGTCGGCGGCGCGCTCGCCGACCGTATGGATCGCCGGCCGCTGCTGATCGCCGCGCAGATCGGCGTTATCACCGTGACCACGGCCCTATTCCTTGTCACGTGGCTGACGACGCCGAGCGTCGTCGTGATCCTGCTGCTGGGCGGCCTCCTGGCCGGCTGCACATCGCTGAACGGGCTGGCCGGCAACGCGATCCTTCCCAACATCCTCGGCCCGGACCTGCTCAGATCCGGGCTCACCTTCAACTACGGGATCTGGCAGGCGGCGTCAATCGTAGGCCCCGGGCTCGGCGGTCTGGTGATCGCCGCCAGCGGCGTGAAGCTGATCTACCTGCTGGATGCTTTGAGCTCGCTGGGAATGCTCTGGGTGGCGATGGTGATCCCGGCACAGCCGCCGCACGGAGTCGAGGACCATCCGCCGGTCAAGGAGGCGATCGTGGAGGGACTCAAGTTCGTCGCCAGCAACAAGGCGCTGGCGGGTTCGTTCGCAATCGATCTGAACGCGATGATGTTCGGGATGCCGCGGGCGTTGTTCGCGGTGCTGTCGCTGAGCGTCTACCACGCCGGGGCCAGCGGAACCGGTCTGCTGTACGCGGCGATCGCCGTCGGTGGCACGCTCTCGATCCTCTCTTCAGGTTGGATCGTGCACATGAACCGACTCGGCCGGATATGCATCTTCGCGGTGATCGTCTGGGGCTTGGCGATCGGCGCTACGGGGCTGGTGCGATCGATCTGGATCGCGGCGATGCTGCTGACGGTCGCCGGCTGGGCTGACGGGGTCAGCGCCGTGTGCCGCAACACCATCAGCCAGAGCCTGACACCCGACCGCCTGCGCGGCCGCATGGCGGCCGTTTTCAGCCTGGTGGTAACGAGCGGCCCCCGGCTCGGCGACATGGAATCGGGTTTCGTGGCCGGGCTGGCCGGCCCGCTGAACTCGGTGCTGATTGGCGGGGCTGGGTGCCTGGTCGGGGTGGCACTCACAGTCGTCGCGTTTCCGCAGCTGGACGCCTATCAGGCAGATGAGGCGATCGAACGGCTGCGCGCCGATAACGCCGCTTCCGCAGCTGAAGCCGCTGACACGTCGGTGCCCGGCGCCGAGGGCGTGGCCGCTGCGGCTGCCGTGCCAGGCGCCGAGGGCGGCGCCGGTGCGACGGCCGCGCCCGGCGCGGCCAGCGAGGCCTGAGGCCACCCGCCGCTGGTGGTGGCTTGCCAGCCACCGCCGGCAGTACAGTCCGCTTCAGCATGCGCGAATTGAAGGCAACAGCCAACGGCGTCGTCAAGCGGCCGATAGAGCGGTGCTTCACCCAGCTCGCGGACGTCGAGCGTTACCCGGAGTGGTATCCGGAAACGGTGAAGCGGGTCACGGTGCTGGAGCGCGACAGCCAGGGGCGGCCGCTGACCGTCAACACGGTACTCGAGGCCACCCTCGGCCCTGTGCATCGCGGGTTCGACCTGCGGCTGCAGCTGAACACACTGCGACCGACGCTCGTGTCGTTGGAACGCGTCCCCGACGATCGCGGCGACCACGAGTTTCTCGGGATCGCCTGGAAGCTGGCAGCGGCCGGGGAGTCGGAGACCGAGCTGCAGCTCGACATGACCGCGTTCCTGGACGTTCCGCGATTCTTCCCGGTCGGCCAGATCGCCGATGAGATCGCTAACGGGTTCATGCGCGCTGCCGTCTCCTGGCTGGGCTAGCTGCCGCCGCCTCAACGGGCCTGTTACAACAGCGCCATCCGCCCGGCCTCGAGGTCGAGCAGCGTCCGCTTGTTGTCAAGCCCGCCGCCGAACCCGACGAGCGTGCCGTCGGCGCCGATCACGCGGTGGCAGGGGACGATGATCGCGATCGGGTTGCGTCCGTTGGCGAGGCCGACGGCGCGCGAGGCCGAGATGTCGTCCGCGACCACCCGGGCGATGTCTCCGTAGGAACGGGTCTCGCCGTACGGGATCGTCGTCAGCGCCTGCCAGACATCGAGCTCGAAGTCGGTGCCCTGCATGTCCAACTCCAGATCGAAGTCGCGGCGCTCGGCGGCGAAGTAGTCGTCCAGCTGGCTGCGGGCGGCGGCGAACGCCTCGGGCTCGTGGATCCAGTCGCTGCGCGGAAATTCCCCGCCCCGGCCGAACCGCGGCTGGGGGCGTTGGCGCCGTTCGGCGAATGACAGGCGTCGCAGACGTTCGCCGTCGCCGCTCAGCAGCAGCGGCCCAACCGGTGAATCGATGACTGTGTAAATCTCTTGCATGATCCTTACAACGCCGGCGCGCGCGATTCTGTGAGGTCCGGACGTGGATCGAGCGCCATCGCGTCGGCGATCAACTCATAGGAACGTTTACGGGCATCGTGGTCGTACATGATGCAGACCACGATCACCTCCTCGGCCCCGTATCGGCCGGCGATCTCATGCAGGCGCGCCGCGACTGTGGGCGGGTCGCCGATCACGCCGCGGCGGCCCTCGACCCAGCCGTCGACCGGCTCGCCCACCGACTTCAGGTAGGTGATCGCCGTCTCAGGCGAGGGAACGGCGATCAGCCGCCCCTCGCGCATCATCCGCATCGTCATGCGCGCGCTCTGGGCCTGGTATCTGGCCTCTTCCTCGGTTGGAGCACAGATCGCGGAGACGGCGACCGCGGTCCGCGACACCATCGACGGGCGGCCTGCCGCTGCGAAGCGCTCGCGGTACTCGCGGGCCAGCTCAGCCCCGTCGGGGTTGATGAAATCCGCGAACGCGTAGTTCAGCGCGAGATCCGCGGACCACAACGCACTCTGGCGCGAGGACCCAAGCAGCCAGCGCTCCGGTACTTCCGGGCGGCCGGGCAGCGTCGACGGGTAGCGCGCGAACGGATGCTCGTCCGGCAGCTCGTCGTCGAGGTACGCCAGCAGTTCTGTCAACTGCTGGTCAAAGTCGTCGGGCGAGGCCTTGGTGCGGTCTCGCTGGAGCGCGAAGGTGGTGAGCGGATCGGTGCCCGATGCGCGGCCCAGTCCGAGATCGATACGGCCCGGGAACAGCGCGGCGAGAATCGAAAACGCCTCAGCAACCTTCAGCGGGCTGTAGTGGGGGAGCATCACGCCGCCGCTCCCGACCCTGATCGCTCGCGTGGCCGCGGCAATCGGCCCGATCAGGACCTCCGGCGCGGCGCCCGCAAGCGTTGGGCCGCCGTGATGCTCGGCCACCCAGTAGCGGTGGTAGCCGAGGCGATCGGCCAGTTTCGCAAGCTCGAGCGTGTTGCGTAGCGCGTCTGCGCCGGTCTGTCCCTCAGGGATCGGAGACTGATCGAGTACCGAGACGCGCATCGTGATTGATGTTACGGATGGGCGCGGGGCGGACCCGCCGCACGCGGGTGTTCACTGAGGTGTTCCCGGTAGGCTGAGATCGTGTCCAAGATGAAGTGGTGGGGCTGGGGCCCCGATTCAGAGCGGTTCACGGCCGACGACAAACCCGGGTTCGCGCCGTTCGCGTTGAAGAACATTGGACTCGATGTGAACCGCGTGACGGCGCTGCCGCCCACGCTCGATGACATCGCGGTCCCGGAGTCGCGGGCGCCTGAGCGGCTGCTGCTCGCATTGGAGGGCGTTGCAGCTGCGGTGAGCACCGACGAGCATGATCGTGTCGTCCATGCACGCGGTAAGTCGATTCGCGACCTGATTCTGCAGCGCCGCGGATACTTTCCGCGCATCCCCGACGTGGTGGTGCGGCCGGCTGACGAAGACCAGGTGGCGAGTGTGATCGCAATCGCCATCGATAGCGACGCGGTCGTGATCCCGTTCGGGGGCGGTTCGTCGATCTCCGGTTCGCTGGAGCCGGCCGCTGATGATCTGCGGCCGGTGATCTCACTTGATCTCGAGCGGCTCGACCAGGTACTTGAGATCGACCGCTCTGCGGGACTCGCGCGGATCCAGGCCGGCGTGCTCGGGCCGGCGCTCGAGCAGCAGTTGCAGCGGCAGGGTTTCACGCTCGGTCACTACCCCGACTCGTTCACGTACTCGAGCCTCGGCGGTTGGATCGCGACCCGGTCCTCGGGCATGCAATCCGACGGATATGGCGACATCGCCGACATGACCAAGGGCCTGCGCGTCGTCACCGCCAACGGCATGCTTGTGGTCAGGCCGATCCCCTCGATGTCAACTGGACCGTCGCTGCGCGAGATGATCCTGGGAAGCGAGGGACGGCTCGGGGTCATCACAGAAGCCACCATGCAGGTACGGCCACTGCCGCCGCAGCGGGTGATCCTCGGTTATCTGTTCCCTGGATTCGGCCACGGGCTCGAAGCGATGCAGCAGCTGGCCCAGTCAGACGACGTGAGCGTGATGCTGGCACGGGTCGCCGATCCGGCAGAGACCAAGTTCAGCTTCTCAATGCAGGGCAACCAGTCACTGCTCGAAAGACTTCAGTCAGCGCTGTTCCAGCAATACCTGCGGCGGCGGCTGGGGTGGGGCCCGGATGAGATCTGCCTCGCGTTCGTCGGCTACGAGGGCAGCGAGGAATCCGTGAAGGCGGCCCGCAAGGCCGCCGGCGCGATCATCAAACGCCACGGCGGCGTCTGTATCGGCGCCGGAGCCGGGAAGCTCTACGACCAGAAGAAGTTCGACACCCCCTACATCCGCGACTTCCTGCTCGACCGCGGAGGCGCGGGCGATGTCTCCGAGACAGCCACCTCATGGAGCGGGCTGCAGCGCCTCTACGAGAACACCGTCGAGGCCGCCGAAGCGGCGTTCGTGCAGGCGGGCGTCAAGGGCTATGTGATGTGCCACCTCTCGCACAGCTATCGCACCGGCGCCTGTCTCTACTTCACGTTCGCCTTCTCCACGCCACCTGGGGACGACATGCTTGCCCAGTACGACATCGTCAAACACGCGGTGCAGCAGTCGTTCGTGGACAACGGCGGCACGCTCTCACACCACCACGCGGTCGGCACTGAACACCAGCGCTGGATGGCCGAGGACGTCTCCAATGCCGGGGTCGAGTTGCTGCAGGGGGTATTCAAAGCCGCGGATCCCGGCCACAATCTGAACCCCGGCAAGATCGTCGCCTGACACGCGCGCCAGCCACGCTTCTGCCAGGCACCTAAAATTCCTTCAAGTTTCGGCAGGTTTTTGCCTAAAACCCCGGAAAACTGACGGTACGCCCGCGATCCGCCCCCCGACCGGGTGGTTTATCCGTGTAACGATCCTTAAAAGGCCACGAGTTAAGCCATGGTGCATAATGAAGTGAGCGTCACTACCCGACCGCGGACACTAGCCACCGCCCCGACCCTTCTCCCCGGGAGTGGTGGTGCCGGACTCGTCTCGGTTGGGTCAAGCCTTCCCCCTGAGGCCGTGGCGTCGCGTGAGATCGAGGCTCGCCTCGGACTCACGCATGGATGGATAGAGCGTCGCACCGGGATCCGTTCACGGCGCATGGCGGGTCCCGGTGAACGCCTCGATGATCATGCCGCCGCGGCGGCACTGCAGGCGCTGGAGCGCGCCGGTATCGAGGGCTCTGAGGTCGACACGGTGTTGGTTGCGACCACCACCGCCGACGAGCTGATGCCGAATGCCGCCCCACTCGTGGCCGCCAAGATCGGCGCCCGCGGCGCCGCCGCATTTGACATCGGCGCCGCCTGCACCGGCTTTTTATCGGCCCTGAGCGTCGGCAGCGCGTTGATCGACGCACGCCGGGCCGAAACCGTGGTCGTGATCGGCGCCGACTTCATGCTCAGCCGCATCACCGACCCAGCAGACCGCTCCACCGCTTCGGTGTTCGCCGACGGCGCCGGTGCAGCCGTGCTCAACCGTTCCGGCGAGGGCCGGCTCGGGCCGGTGATCCTCGGGTCCAGCGCCGATACAGCAGGCACGCTAAAAGCCGCTCACTACAACCGTACGATCGAAATGACCGGTCACGAGACCTTCAAAGAGGCGGTCGATCGCCTCAGCCAGGTCACGGTCGAAGCCGCACAGGCTGCCGGGACCGAGCTTGACGAAATCGATCTGTTTATCTACCACCAAGCCAACAGTCGCATCCTTGCGGCCGTAGGTGAACGCCTTGAGCTCCCGCAGGATCGCGTGATCGACTGCATTGGCGAGCTTGGCAACACCTCAGCCGCGACCGTTCCACTGGCGCTCGACTATGCACTCGCCCACGGGCGTCTGCACGATGGGGACAAGGTCCTCGTGTCGGCGTTTGGGGCAGGTTTCACATGGGGCGGCGCAATTCTGCATTGGGGCCTGTCAGCATGAGTGCTCTGTCAACACACGCACAAAACGAAGAAACCCTGAACCCGATCGGCCGCCTCGAGGCGCTCTGCGACCCCGGCACGCTCGACGTGATCCGGAGCAACGTGATGTCCGGCCACATGGGCGAGAAGGCCAGGCCTGGCGACGGCGTGATCGGCGGCGCCGGTCTCGTTGAGGGCCGTCAGGTTTTCTGTTATGCACAGGACGCCTCCTACGTCGGCGGCGCACTCGGCGAGCAGCACGCCGCCACGATCGCGCGTGTGCTTGAGCTGGCCGACCGCGCCAAGGCGCCGGTCGTCGGTTTTGTCGGCTCTGGCGGGGCGCGCATCCAGGAGGGTGTCTCGGCGCTGCACGGCTACGGCCAGATCTTCAGCCGCACGGTGGCGCTCTCCGGGAAGGTGCCGCAGATCTCGATCATCAGCGGCCTCTCCGCGGGTGGCGGCGCATACTCCCCGGCGCTCACCGACTGGGTCGTGATGACACGCGACTCGAGCATGTTCCTGACCGGCCCCGGGGTCGTCAAAGAGGTGCTCGGCGAGGACAAGACCGCCAACGAACTCGGCGGCCACAAGGTCCACGAGCGCAACGGCGTCTGTCACTTCGTCTCAGAGACCGACCGTGACGCAGCGCTGCTGGCGCGCGACCTGCTCGGCTACCTGCCAAGCCACCGCGACCTCGGTGCCCCGGTGGTGCCCGCGCGTCCAGCGGGCGCACACAACCCCGCCGCACATGTGCCGAATGACCCGCGCAAGGTCTATGACGTGCGCTCAGTGATCTCAGGCCTCGCCGACGGCGGCGAACTGCTCGAGGTCGCATCCGGATGGGCCCGCAACCTGGTCACCGCCTTCGTCCGCATCGAGGGCAAGACCGTTGGCGTGATCGCCAACCAGCCGCGCTACATGGGTGGCGTCCTCGACGTGGCCAGCTCCGAGAAGGGCGCACGCTTCGTGAACCAGTGCAACTCCTTCGGAATCCCGATGCTGGTACTGGTCGACACCCCCGGCTTCATGCCCGGCTCGAAGCAGGAGTCGGCGGGAGTCATCAGGCTCGGCGCGACCTTCGTCCACGCGTTCGCGCAGTCGACCGTGCCCAGGGTAACCGTGATCCTGCGCAAGAGCTTTGGCGGAGCGTTCATCACGATGAACTCCAAGGGCCTCGGCGCCGACTACGTGTTCGCCTGGCCCCAGGCCGAACTCGGCGTGATGGGTGCCAAGCCCGCGGTCGGAATCATCCATCGCCGCGAGCTGGCAGCTGCTGAGGATCCTGAGGCCGTGCGCGAGACACTCGCCGAGGCCTACGCATCCCAGCACCTGCGCCCCGAGGTAGCCGCGCAGATCGGCCACATCGACGAGATCATCGACCCGGTACAGACGCGCAACCGCGTCGCCTGGGCGCTGAAGTCGCTGGAGCACGCTAAATGAGCAAGGCCGGGAACGTTCTCCTGACCGGGGCCACAGGGTTCGTCGGGATGGAGGTCTTGGCCCGGTACCTTGAACGCAGCGAGCGCCACATCACGTGCCTGGTCCGCGCCGACTCCGACAGCGGCGCGCGGGTACGTATGGACAAGGTGCTCGACGAGCTGTTCGCGGACAAGGCCGACGGCTACGCCGGCCGCATCACCGCGGTCGCCGCGGAGCTGACCGAACCGAACCTCGGGCTCAGCGATGAGCGCCGCGATCAGCTTGCCGCACAGACCAGCACCGTCGTGCACAGCGCCGCGTCGGTTTCGTTTTCGATGCCGCTTACGGAGGCACGCGCGGTAAACGTCGAGGGCACCCGCCGGATGCTCGAGTTCGCAGCCCTCACCGCAGAAAACGGCGGGCTCGACCGCTACGCCCAGGTGTCGACCGCGTACGTCGCCGGCACCCACAGCGGCCGCTTCAGCGAGGAGGACCTCGACCTCGGCCAGGGGTTCCGCAACTCCTACGAGCAGTCCAAGTTCGAGGCCGAGCAGCTGGTTCGCACGCAGGGCGCCGAGCTGCCCTGGATGATCCTGCGGCCGAGCATCGTCGTCGGTGACTCGGGCAGCGGCTGGACCAGCGCCTTCAACGTCCTCTACTGGCCGCTGCGCGCGCTATCAGTCGGCATGTTCCGCCGCGTGCCCGCGGTTCCGGACGCGCCCGTGGATGTCGTCTCGGTTGACTTCGTCGCGGACGCGATCTACGAGCTTTGCGAGGGGACCTCCCAGGTCCGTCAGACCTATCATCTGACCGCCGGCCAGGACTGCTCGACCATGGGCGAGATCATGGCCAGCGCCTGCAAGTACTTCCGCCGCCCCGCGCCGCAGGTGGTGCCGCCGGGCGAATTCGTGGCCGACAGCGACGCCGGCTCCGATGCCGCGCTGCAGGCAGGAAGCATCTACTTCCCGTACTTCTCGGTCGGTGCCGAGTTCGACAACACGCGCACGCGCACGCGCCTGCGCGAGGCCGGAATCGAAGCGGAGCCACTGAACTCCTACCTGGACCGCCTGCTCGACTTCGCCACGCACAGTCGCTGGGGCAAACGCCCGATCGCCCGCGCCCAGGCGGCACGGGCCGCCGTGGCCCGCATCGCCCGCACGCCGTCTACGGTCACGCGCTGAGCGGCAAGGGCCTACGCTTATGCTCGTTATGAGCGAGCTGAGCGGCCTACCTGACGGCAATGGGGGAGTGCCGGTCGACGCGCTCGAGCTGTTCGCCCAGGTGCTCTCTCAGTCCGAGCAATCCGAGCAGTCAGGCCACGCAGGATCCGAAACAGCCTTCTACGACGGTCTTTGCGGCGCGATCTGCAGGATCGCACGACTGCGACGGGCGATCATCTTCCGTTACGACCCCGAACGGCGGCAGGTCGAGGTCGCGGGCTCCCACAACATTGACGTGCGGCTCGCGGCCGGCCGGGCGGTGTCGGTCGCATCGGCGTGGATCGCTGCCGATGCGCTCGAGCGCGACGCGGTGATCGAGATCTCCGGAGACCTGCGCGAAGAGTTCCCGGCGCAGTTCGCGCCACTGCTTCAGGAACCGATGCGGCTCGCCTGCGTGCCGATGACCGCCGCCGGCCGCGCCGTCGGAATCATGCTTTTTGACCGCGCGATCACCGAGCCCGCGCTGGATGAGCGCGAACGTCATCTGCTGTGGACGCTGGGCAAGGCCGCGGCGCTGGCCTCGGTCGCGCGGATCGTCACCAGCCAGGTCGAGAGCGGCCGCCAGCTGCGGCAGCGGATCGACCTCGCCAGAGAGGTACACGAGGGTGTCATCCAGCGCCTGTTCGGAGTCTCGATGGTGCTCGACGGGGAGGGCGACCTCCCCGCGGAGATTCGCGCCCGTTGCGCGGCCGAGACACAGGCGGCGCTGACCGAGCTGCGGGACGCGATCCAGCGGCCGCTGAGCCGCGAATCACGCTACTCGCAACTGAGCTTCGCGGCTGAACTCCAGCATCTCCAGGACGCGTATCCCGAGCTCGTGATCGAGCTCGGTGGGCAGGCGCTGACGGAGCTCCCCGAAGCGATCGAACCGCTGGCCCAGTCGGTGCTCTCAGAGGCGGTGCGCAACGCGCGCAAGCACTCCGAGGCGCGCACGGTGCAGATCCAGAGCGACCTGGAAGACGGCAACTTCGTACTCACCGTGACCAACGACGGCGTCACCGACGGCGCCCGCCGCCAGCCCGGCATGGGGCTGCGACTGGCCGCGTTCGAGGCGCTGCAACGCGGCGGCATCATCGAATTCGGGCCTCAGGCGGGTGGCCGCTGGCAGGTGCGGATGATGGTCCCATACGAAACCAAGGACAACTCGCATGGCTGAACTACGCAGCCCCGAACGCCTGCGCGTGCTGGTGGTTGACGACCACGACGTGGTGCATTGGGGCTTCCGCCTGATGCTCACCCAGCAACCCTGGGTGGAGCGCTGCGTGACCGCCTCCGGCGGCGACGAAGCGCTTGAACTCGCCTCGCGCTTCCGCCCGCACGTTGCGGTCGTGGATCTGTTCATCGGCGACGAGTCCGGGGCCCAGGTCTGCGAGCGCTTGCGTGCCGCCGAGCCGCTCACACGGGTCCTGCTGTTCTCCGGCGCCGGCGAGATCAGTGCCTCCGCCGCACGCGCCGCCGGCGCTTCGGGCTTCGCCTACAAGGATTGGCCCGCAGCCAAGATCGCCGGGGCAGTAAGGCTCGTGGGACTCGGCGGGACCGTGTTCGAACGTCAGGAGCGGCCCGCGGTGATGGGTCTCTCAGAGCGCGAGCGCGAGGTTCTGGCGCTGATCTCCGACGGCCTCACCAACCCCGAGATCGCGGGGCGCCTGCACATTTCGCCGCACACGGTCAAAGAGCACACGAGCTCGCTCTACCGCAAGCTCGAGGTCCGCAACCGCACCGAGGCCGTGCAAAAAGCCCAGCGCGTCGGACTTCTGGCGTGATCGGTCCGGTAGTGGCTCGTGGGCCATTACCGGGGAGTCGGGCGCGAACGGGCGCGTGTTTCCGCAGCTCGCGCTCGTGCTCTCGCCTGGGTTACAGATCGAGTGGTGTCAGACCGGCCACGGACGGCAGCCAGGAGCAGAAGTCATCGAGCCACCGCTCGATGACTTCGGTCGCATAGTGGCCTGCATCCCAACCGGCGGTCAACTTCACGCGGACCTGCGTCGGTCCCAGCATGAGCCGCACCGGATGCAACCCGAACGCGGCGCTGCTCGTCACCACGGCTCCGCCGCGGCCCGCCGCGGCATGCGCCTGAGCCATGTGCGGTGAGTTGAGCTCGGACGCCGACGCGGTGGTGGCCCCGGCCGTGAGCAGCGCCTCATCGAAAGCCACCCGGGCCGCGTTGGTGCGGTCGATGAGGATCAGCGGCAGATCCGCCAACTCACCCACGTCCACGGTCTCACATCCGTGTAGTGGATGGCTTGGCGGCACCTGGATCGTCAGCCCCGCCTCATAAAGCGGACGGCTGCGCCAGCCCGGCGGCGGCAGTGTCGTGGAGATCCCCAGGTCAGCCTCCGCCTCGGACACACGGCCGAAGATCCGCGACGGGGTCTCCTCGAGCGCGTCGAAGAACGGGTGCTCGCCGCCGTACACGGCTGTGAACGGCGCCAGGATCCGAGTGATCGTGGTGAACGACGCGACCGCCGTGAGCCGTAGGGCCGACGGGTCATCGAGACCGGTCACCTGACGGGCGAGGCGCTCGCGCTGAACGAGATCCCGGGCCGCGACCTCAAAGCGCCGGCCTGCGTGGGTCAGCCGCACCGGACCCCTTCCGCGCTCGAACAGGTCGACACCTAGCTCCCGCTCAAGCAGCCTCAATTGGCGTGAGACGTTGGGTTGCGTCACGTACACGCGACGGGCCCCGTCCGTAATCGAACCGGCGTCGACCACAGCCAGGAAGTATTTGACCACACGAAGTTCCACGATGCTCTCAGAGCATGGAGATGCTGCCTAATAGGTATTGGACAGCATACAGCAGGCCCGTAACGATTCACTGATCATGCATTCCGTGAGGGAGGACACACCGATGAAGGTCGCGCTGATCCAGGTCGCGAGCCCCGACACCGAGCCCGCCGCGGAACGCCTTCGGCGTGTCGCGGCCCGCGTTTCGGCGCTACCTGGCGATCCCGACCTGATCGTGCTGCCCGAGCTCTGGACGGTCGGCTTCAACCACTTCGACGACTACGCGACCGCGGCCGAGACGCTTGACGGGCCGCTGGTCCGGACCTTCGCCGAGCTCGCGGCCGAGCGACGCTGCCTGGTGCACGCCGGCAGCATCGTACGGCGAGACCGAGGGAGCCTCTGGAATACCGCGGTGCTCATCGGGCCGGATGGCATGGTGCTGCACACCTTCGACAAGGTTCACATCTTTGGATACAAGTCGCGCGAGATCGAGCTGCTCAGCCCGGGACGGACCGTGCAAGCCGTCGACACACGGTTTGGAGTGATGGCCGGCACCACCTGCTACGACCTGCGCTTTCCGGGCCTCTGGACGCAGCTTGTCGGGGCCGGAGCGGAGATCGTGATCGTCCCCGCCGCTTGGCCATCCGCGCGGCTCACCCACTGGCGACTGATGACCGAAGCCCGCGCGGTGGACAACCAGGTGTTCGTGATCGCGTGCAACGCCGTCGGCACCCACGGCGGCGTCGAACTCGGCGGCCGCAGTCGCATCGTCGATCCATCGGGCCAGGTCGTGACCGAAGCGGGAACAGACGAGGACGTCACCACCGCCACGATCGACACCACACTGGTGGCGCGCACGCGAACGGAGTTCCCTGTGCTCGCGGACCGGCTTGACGATTACAGCATCCTCAACACGGCAGGGCCGAGCTCATGACCGTCACGCTGACCCCGACCGCCTCTGAGCCGTTCACCCTGGACGACGACGTGAACGTCATCGTCGCCGGATACACCGGCCGCGACGAGACACAGGTCCGCCACCACATCGCGGAGCTCGCTGCGATCGGCGTCGCGCCGCCGCCACAGATCCCGATGATTTACCGGATGGCGCCGGAGTTGCTCACCACCGCCGGAGAGGTGCAGGTGAGCGCCGACAACAGCTCCGGGGAGGTCGAACCGGTGCTCATCCGCCACGCCGGTGCCTGGTACCTCGGGGTCGGATCGGACCACACCGACCGAACCCTGGAGACGGTCGACATCGCCGAGTCAAAGCAGGCATGCCCGAAACCGATCGGCGCTGACGTCGTCGCGGTGAGGTCGTGGAAGAGCTTCGACTACGACTCCTGCCAAGCCAGCAGCAGCGTTGACGGAGCCGCCTACCAGCGCGGCTCTCTGGCTGGGCTGCGGCGTCCGGACGATCTCCTCACGCTCCTCATGGAACAGAGTCCGGAGCTCGCAGACGGTGATCTAGTGGTCTTCGGCGGAACGCTTCCCCTGATCGGCGGCGAGTTCATCGCCGGCACCGTATGGACGCTCGCCTTGCAGCTGCCCGGAGGGGCCACGCTCGAGCACCGCTACCGCGTCACGGTCCGCAGCAGACCCTGACGCGACCCCACGGAGCCGCACGCGGCTTCTCACCCATCACGACGAACAAGGAACCCCAATGCGCACCGGCGCTGACTACCTCACATCGCTCAATGACGGCCGTACCGTGATCCTCGACGGTGAGGTGGTCGGCGACGTTTCTCACCATCCAGCCTTCGCGCCGATGGCTAAGACCATCGCGGAGCTGTTCGACATCGCCAACGACCAGCCGGAGGTGATGCAATACATCGCGCCCGAGACCGGGCGCCCGGCCAACCGCAGCTTTTCCATCCCACGCTCGTGTGAGGAGCTCGCGGCCCGCCGCCGTGCGATCGAGACCTGGGCCAAGCACACCCACGGCTGGGTCGGCCGCAGCCCCGACCATGTCGGCACCTTCATGGCCTCGTTCGCGGCCGGCAGCCAAGAGTTTGCGGTGCCCGAGCAGGCGCATGACTTCCCCGCCAACGTCCGCCGCCACTACCGGCGCCTGCTCGACGAGAACCTGTACCTGTCCTACGCGATCATCCCGCCGCAGGTCTCGCGGGCGACCACCGCGTCAGGCTGGGAGGGTGAATACCTGCAGGCGGGCGTTGTGCGTGAGACCGAAGAGGGTCTCATCATCCGCGGCTCGCAGATGCTCGCGACCGGCGGCGCCGTGGCGGACGAGATCTTCGTCTCGTGCATCAAGCCGCTCGGCCCAGACGACCGTGACTTCGCGGTCGCCTTCCTGGTTCCGACCAAAGCTCAGGGCCTGAAGCTCTACTGTCGCCGGCCCTACATCACCGGAGCCACCAGTTCGTTCGACTATCCGCTCACCACCCGCTACGACGAGTCCGACGCGCTGCTCGTGTTTGACGACGTGTTGATCCCGTGGGATCGGGTCTTCGTCGATCGCGATCCGGCGGTGGTCCGGCGTCAGTTCTTCGACACCGGCGCCCACGTGCTTGGCAACTGGCAGGCGCAGATCCGCTTTGCCACCAAGCTCGCGTTCATCGCAGGCGTCGCCCGCCGTGTAACGCAGGTCAACGGCGTCGACAAGATCCCGTCGGTACAGGAGATGCTCGGTGAGCTCGCGGCCGTCGTCAGCGGCACCGAGGCCGCCGTTCTGGCCGCCGAATACACCGCCGAGCCAGACGCCAACGGTCAGTGGCTGCCCAACCGTTCGCTGCTTTACGGGTCAATGGGGCTGCAGTCGGAGACCTACCCGCGCGTGCTCGGGATCCTCCGTGACCTCGTCGGCGGCGGGGTACTGCAGCTGCCGTCGAGCGTCCGGGACCTCACCAGCCCAATCAGTCGCGGCGACATCGAACGCTACGTGCAGTCCCCTGGTGTCTCTTCGGAGGAGCGGGTGAAGCTCTTCAAGCTCGCCTGGGACGTCGTCGGATCGGAGTTCGCCGGCCGCCACCAGCAGTACGAGATGTTCTACGCGGGCGCGCCCTTCGTCGTCAAGGGCGTCTACACGTACCGCAACTACGACTACGACGGCGCACTGGAGTCGGTCCAGCGGTTCTTGGATGGCTACGGGCTCGACGACTCAGAAGCCGCCGCGGTCACGCGCTGACAGACAACAACAAAACGAGGCAATGACATGGCCAAACCAGAACGTGAGTTCTTCTCAATCACCGACATTGACTACAGCGTCTGTGACGGTGGCAACCCGCTCATCAAGGAGCGCATCCTCGCGCGTGACCCTGACACGGGGTTCGCCACCAGGATCCTGCGCTACGAGCCTGGCGCCGACTCGTCGGCGATGGGCGTGATGCGGCATGACTTCTGGGAGGAGGTGTACATCATCGAGGGTTCGTTCACGGACGTCAGCCTGAACGAGACGTTTAGGGCGGGCGAGTACGCCTGCCGCCCTCCGGGGATGCCGCACGGTCCGTGGCGGACCGAGGAGGGCGTGCTCACCTTCGAAGTCCGGTACCCCGGGTTGTCATAGCCATGGCACTCCCGCCGTTCGGCACCGCCACTCCGGTCGACATGCGCGGTGCGATGGGTCGTTTCGTCACCGGCGTTGCCGTCGTGAGCACGGGCTTTGACGAGGGGAGCTGGTCGGGCATGACGATCAGCTCGCTGACTTCGATCAGCCTTGAGCCGCCGATCCTGATGGTCTCGCTCACCCACGGATCCCGTACCGTCGAGGCGATCCAGCAGGCCGGCAGGTTCACCGTCTCGATCCTCTCGGCGCGACAGGAGGCGGTGGCTCGCCACTTCGCGACGCGCGGTGGCTCGCGCTTTGAGGAGATCGAATACGACCTCGGCGCATTCGGCATTCCGATGATTCAGGACGCGCTGGCCCAAGCCGAATGCTGGGTTCACAGCGCTGAGGTCGTGGGCGACCACACGACGGTTTTCGGGGACGTGCAGAACCTCCGTTTCCGTGACGGCAGTGGCCTGCTGTTCAAGGCAGGCCACTTCGGTGACTTTCGCGACTTTGGCCATGAGGACATCCCCTGGTGGTTCTGATGACAACAACCCAAACGAACGTGGCCGGCGAGCAGACCGGCCTGCACGGCTCACTGACCGCAACGGGGATCGCCTTCTTCGTGATCGCGGCGGCCGTCCGGTCCGGCTACTGAGCCCCCAAGCCAGTAGCCGGAAAACCAGCTGTCAGTGCAGCAGTCCGTGGAGCTCGCGGGCGGAGACGACCTCGCTGCGCTTGGGGAAGATCCGGCTCATCAGGAACTCGTGGACGTCCTGCTCGCCGTCGGCGCAGGCGTCCTCGATCACCAGCACGCGATAGTCCCGGTCGAAGGCGTCGAGCACCGTCGACTGCACGACGCCGCTGGAGGAGATCCCGGCCAGCACCAGCGTGTTGATCCCTCGTGCCTGCAGCTGCTCGTGCAGGTCGGTGGTGCTGAACGCGCCGACACGCACCTTGCGCACCACGATATCGCCGTCCTGCGGAGCGATCGCATCCGCGATCTGGGTGGCTGGGCTGTCGGCCATCAGGAACTGACGCCGCTCGGGCGTCGCCATCGCGCCGAATCCCGAGCTCGGCGGCATCGCCGCAAAGTCCTCATCGGTGAACGCGACTCGCACATAGCCGACGTGGCCGCCATGCTCGCGGAAGGTTCTGATCAGGTTGCTCGCGATCGGCAGCAGCTGCTCGGGGTCGACCATCTGAAGGATCCCGTTCTGGTAGTCCATCACCAGCAGCGCGGACTCGGACGGCTTTATCGGATTCGGCATAGGTTGTTCCTCAGCGGGTTGCGGTCGGGTCCCAGCTCAGACTGTAGGAGCGGCGGGCCGGCGCTCGCGGCTGTGTCGGTAGCCTGTCAGCCATTGAACCTCCGAGGGAGAGCGATGTCAGAGCAACGCGCCGCCATAGTTACAGGGGCGTCACGGGGAATCGGGTACGCAATCGCGGACGAGCTGGGGTCGATGGGCTACCAGCTGACGCTCAGCGCGCGCAAGCCCGAGGGCCTCGCCAAGGCCGCCGATCAGCTTGCCGCCAAGGGCTATGACCTGCAATACGTTGCCACCAATCTGAACGACGAGCAGGGGCTGGTCGAGATGGTCGCAGCGCATCACCGACGCTACGGCCGGCTCGATCTGCTGGTGAACAACGGCGGCGTCGGGGTCGGCGCCGCAGCCGGCGAGCACCAGACCAAGTTCATCGACATGCAGCTGGACGTGAACGTCCGCGCGATGGTGATCCTTTACCGCGAGTGTCTGAAGATGCTCAAGACAGCCGGGCGTGAGCACGGCAGGGCGATGGTGCTGAACATGGCCTCGATCGCGGGGGTCAGCCCGCAGCCGTGGCTGTCGGTCTACTCCGCGACCAAAGCCGCTGTGATCGCTTATACCACGGCGATGAACAAGGAGCTTGCGGCGGACGGCGTCAAGTCAGTCGCGCTCTGTCCCGGTTGGGTCGACACCGACATGACCGAGTTCATGCGCGACGCGGTCAAGCAGGAGGACATGATCCAGACCGCGGATATCGTCGCCGCCGTGCGCTTCCTGCTGGAGCTGTCGCGGGCCGTGGTGGTCCCGGAGATCGTGTTCCAGCGGGCGACCGAAACGCTGTTCTAGCCGTGCACCCAGCTAGTCCGAACCGAGCTAGTCGTTACCGGCTTGGGTGCCGGTAACGACTGCCAGCCGCCGCAAACCGCGCTCAGGAGGCGCCGGATGTGACCGGAGCCGGCGGTGCGCTGGTGGTGGCGGTCGTGGCCGGTGCCGGCGTCGCCTGTTGGGTCGTCGTCGGCGCTTGTTGCGTTGTCGGAGTCGAGGCCTGAGCCTGCTGAGTGGTGGGTGTCGGAGGTGGCTGCCCGTGCGAGTGGTGGCTGTGGGTCTTATGCGGCGCAGGCGCGCTGTTCAGCGTGTGCTTGACGTGCCTGCGTGTGACCACGACGGTGCGCTGCTTGCCGCGGGTCGCCTGTGCGTCGGCGGCCAGTCGCTGGCGGTGGCTGAGCGGGGTCGCCTGATGCGCCAGCTCGACCAGCACCGCGGCCAGAGCCACCGCCCCGATCGCGATGCTGCGGTTGACTCGGCGGAGTCGTTTGAGCGCGGAATCCCGTCTGCGTTCTGCAGCTGCCATGCGGACATGTTCGCGGCTACGGCTAATTGGCCTGTGACGGTTAGATGAGAGAAATCTTCGATTTGCGGGAAGGCGACGCACGTTGGCCCGCGGCGACCGGGCGGAACGGGCAGCAGCGTGAAATCGCTTGCAGCCCCAGCAGCGACGTACGGTGACCCTATGATCTGCGCATGATCCTGGTGGTTGAGGACGAACCCGGAATCGTCGATTTCATCGAGCGAGGGCTCGCCCGGGCAGGGTTCAAGACCGATAGCTGCGCTGATGGAGTAGCTGGGCTGGAACGCGCACTTGACCCGTTGGTCGAGCTTGTCGTGCTGGACCTGATGCTGCCGCTGCTGTCAGGTCAGGAGCTACTGGCGCGGGTCACCGAGGAGCGACCCGACCTCCCGGTGATCGTGCTGACCGCCCGCGCCGGAGTCGAGGATCGCGTCGAGGGACTCGATGCCGGGGCCGCCGACTATCTGGTGAAGCCGTTCTCGCTGGACGAGCTGGTGGCCCGTGTCCGCGCACAGCTTCGCGCCGCGCGGCGCGGCGAGACGACGCTGACCGGGGGAGACGTATCGGTCGATCTGCTCACGCGGCAGGTGAACGTCGGCGAGCAGCGGGTGCGGTTTTCAACGACTGAATTCGAGCTGCTCACCTATCTGATCCGCAACCAGGGCACGGTGCTATCAAGGGAGCAGCTGCTGCGATCCGTTTGGGGGTACGGGCACGACCCGGGAACCAACGTGGTGGATGTTTACGTCGGCTACGTGCGCCGCAAACTCGCAACCGCGGGAGCGCAGGCGCGAATCGTCACGGTGAGGTCGCGCGGCTACAGGTTTGACGGGGCGCCGCGGTGAACGGAATCCGCCTGCGCTTGGTGGCCGCGATCGGGCTGATCGTGGTCGCGGCGCTGGCGGTCACCTTCATCGTCGTTTACGGCCAGACCGGCTCGCAGCTGCGTGGGCAGCTGGACACGACGCTGCGTGACAGCGTCGCGCAGATGTCGTCGGTCGTACGCCAAGAGGGCAACGACAACGTCGAGTCGGCGCTCACCGCGGTGAGGCAGTTTTCGCGGGGTCAACCGTATGTCGGCACTTCGGTACTGCACTTTGCTATCGCTCCTGGACACGGCACCGCAACCACCCATCCGGAGTTGTTCGGTGATTCCAGCGACGACACTGACGAATCGCCCGCGCAGCGCCGGCAGGAGCAGGCCGACGGCCGCCGGCTCGCGCATGTGCGCGTCGGTTTCGCCGACCAGGTCGCCCCGGACACCGGGGTGATGCGTACGTATGAGCAGCCGATGGCACTCGCGGACGGCGCGGTGATCTATCTCGGTGCGGGGCTGCCGACGATCGGGGTGGCGCGGGCGCAGGAGGGCGTGCGCGAAAGTTTCCTGCTCGCGGGGCTGGTCGGGGTCGCGCTGGCGCTGATCGGGGCGTTCATCGCCGGCGGCAGAATAGCGGCACCTTTGCGCGGCGTCGCCAGCACCGCGGCCAGGATCGACGGGGGCGACCTCTCGCCGCGAATGACCGTGCACAACGCCGCCAGCAGCGAGGTGCGAGTACTGGCCTCGGCGTTCAATCACATGCTCGACCGCCTCGCCGGAGCATTCGAACGCCAGCGCGAGTTCGTCGCCGACGCCTCGCATGAGCTGCGCACGCCGCTGACCGTCGCACGCGGGCAGCTCGAGCTGCTTGCCGACCCGGAGTCGGTGAATCCCGAAGAGGTGGCGCGAGTGCGCGAGATCCTCAGCCGCGAGACCGCACGGATGACGCGCCTGACCGACGACCTGTTGCTGCTGGCTCAGTCCGACGAGTCTTCATTCGTCAAACCCGAGCAAATCTCGATCCCGCAGTTCGTGACCGAACTCTGGGACGGGCTCAGCCTCACCGCCGACCGCCGCTTCGAGGTCGGTGAGCTGCCGGACGTGCAGCTGCGCGCCGACCCTGACCGCCTCGCCCAAGCGCTGCGCAACCTCGGCCGCAACGCGATTCAGCACACGCGTGAGCGGACAGGGCTGGTGCGCATCGACGTCGAGCTGCTGGCGGCGCGTATCGAACAGCTGGGCTCTACAGCCGGCTCGGCGCAAGCCGGTCAGGACGCGCGGACGATGATGCGCTTCAAGGTCTCCGACGACGGGCCGGGTATTCCCGTGGCCCAGCGGGCAGCGATCTTCGAGCGTTTCTACCGCACCGATCCCGCTCGCTCGGGCAGCGGCGGCGCGGGCCTCGGGCTGGCGATCGTGAAGGTCATCGCCGAGGCTCACGGCGGCGCGGTGTCAGCCGCCGCACGCGAAGGCGGCGGCGCGGTGGTGCAGGTCGATCTTCCGCTATCGCCTCAGGGCCGGGACGGATCACCCGTCGCCAAATGAGATCGGCGCCGAAGTCCGTTCATGACAACTAGATGACATCGATGTGCGCGGCGGCATCGGCGCTGCCGCCGCCATGTACGCTCTGACGAGGATGTCGGTTGCTGAAGGAGTTCCGGCTGGGTGGAGACGCTGGGTCGCAGTGCTCGT
This sequence comes from uncultured Actinomycetota bacterium, assembly GCA_963737115.1. Taxonomy (GTDB): domain Bacteria; phylum Actinomycetota; class Thermoleophilia; order Solirubrobacterales; family Solirubrobacteraceae; genus Palsa-465. The sequence continues at coordinate 218,146 of CAVTRM010000008.1, read as the reverse complement.
CGCGGTGCTCGTTTGCTGCGCGGTCTTTGCTACGAGCGCACGGGCAGACGGTGACCCCGGCAGCGACGTACTGGTCGACCAGAATCTATTCTCGACCACGCTCAGCACCGCCCAGCAGGAACAGCTGGGGAAGTTACTCGACGCAACCGCCAGCGCGGGCGCACCGATCCGGGTGGCGGTGATCGCAAACCGCAACGATCTCGGGACCGTCACCGCCCTCTGGCGCAAACCGCAGGCCTACGCCTCGTACCTCGGGTATGAGATTGCTCCGGCCTTCAGCGGTCGGGTGTTGGTGGTGATGCCGAACGGATACGGAATCAGCTGGCACGCGAACAAGGCAGGGGAGCTCAAGCTCGCGGAGCTGATGGCCCGCTACCACCCGACCTCAACTACACCGACCGGATATCAGGCCGCGACCGTGGCCGCCACCGACCTGCTCGAGTCCAAGGCCGGGGTCAATCACGCGACGCTCGCGCGCGCCCAGGCCAAGGCCGCGGCAGTACGGCAGACGAAGGTGCTCGGCTGGGAGCAACCGGCCTCGAGCGTCGACGTGCTGAAGGTCTCGCAACCAAGCAGCGGCGGCTCGACCAACACCACGGTCGTGATCCTGCTGCTGGTCCTTCTGGTGCTGCTCGGCGCCGCGTTGGTGATCGTCGCACGGCGGCTTGGGATGCGCATCCGCGGCGTGAATCTGATCGCCGCCGGGCTGCTGGTGGCTGTTGTCGCCGGTGCGCTGATCATCAGTCAGACCAAGACCACTCCGGCGCGAGCTTCGCTCGGGGACTCACTCGCGACAAATCCGTACCTCGATCCCGGGACCGCGCTGCACGGTGTACACGCGCCGAACTTCACGCTCACCGATGAGACCGGCCACCGAGTCAGCCTCGCTCAATATCGCGGCAAGGTGGTGGTGCTGTCGTTCGTCGACGCCGAGTGTCAGACGATCTGCCCGCTTACCACACAGGCGATGCTCGACGCCAAGGCCGCACTCGGCAAGGCCGGCAGGAATGTGCAGCTACTGGGCGTCAACGCCAACTGGAAATCGCTGCAGGTCGACGACGTGCTCAACTACACAGAGCTGCACGGGCTGCTCGGCCGCTGGCACTTCCTCACCTCAGACTCGCTGCCGCAACTGGAGCGGGTATGGAGCGCCTATCACGTGAACGAGAAGGCGCTCGACCACGGGAACGGAAACGAGATCGAGCACATCGCCGAAACCTTCATCATCGGCCCCGGCGGTCGGGAGCAGTACACGTTCACCACCTATCCGTCATACGCGGCGATCGGACAGCTTGGCGAGCGGATGGCGCACGACATCGCACAGCTGCTGCCAAACCATCCCGCCGTCCAGATGCACCAGTCCTACGCGGCGATCCATGGCATCACTCCGGCGGACAGCGTGAGCCTTCCGCGCCTCGGTTCCGGCAGCGTGGCGCTCGGTCCCGGGCATCCGCGGCTATATCTGTTCTTCGCCACCTGGGACAGCCAGACCACGCCGATCGCCGCTCGGCTCGCGGGTGAGATGAACGGCTATGCGGCCGACGCAGCGCGCGAGCACCTGCCAGGTCTGACCGCGATCGACGAAGCCAGCGTCGAACCTTCACCACAGGCGCTGCAGGAGTTCGTCAACCGCTTACCGGTGAAGCTGAGATACCCGGTGGCGCTCGACGCCAGTGGGCGCGTCGCCGACGGCTACGACGTCGAGGGCGAACCGTGGTTCGTGTTGGTCGACGGCCGCGGTCAGATCGTCTGGTATCAGGAGGTCTACACCTCCGGGTGGCCGAACCTGACGAGCCTGCAGCAACAGGTCAAGGCTGCGATCGACGGCGGCGGCAGCTCCGGCCCGCTGACCAAGGGCATCGTCGCGCAGGACCTCGCCGGATCGCCGCCGCCGCTGGCCGCGCTGCACCGGCAATCAAGTCACGTCCTGCCGGGCGGGCTCGCCGCGCTGCAGAAGCGGATCAAGGCGCTGCGCGGCTACACGATCGTCGTCAACGCCTGGGGTTCCTGGTGCACCGCGTGCCAGAAGGAGTACCCGCTGTTCGAGCGCGCCTCGGCGCAGTTCGGCAAGCGGATCGCGTTTATCGGCGCCGACACGCTCGAAACCGACAGCCAGTCGGGGGCGCAGTATCTACGCCAGCACCACGTCAGCTACCCGTCCTACGCGATCCCCTACCTGGGCTTCCAGAAGCTGGTGGCGGGCGGCCTCGGCGGACTCCCGGACACGATCTACATCGGCCCCAACGGCCGCGTCGACGGCTTCCATCGCGGCGCGTACGCCAGCCAGGGAAGCCTCGACCAGGACATCCAGAACGCGGCGCTCGGCGGCTGACGAGTTACGCCACGTTCTCGTCGAACTCGTCGAGCGGGGCCGCCTCCGTGAGCACCGGCGTGCGCCGCACGAGGTTCGGGTACTCGTCGACCCCGGCGTGCGCCCGCGCGGGACGTCCGACCGCGAGTCGGTAGCCGGCGTTGCGGACGGTCTCGATCGGCGCATCCGGGCCGAGATGCTGGCGCAGGCGCTTGATGCACACGTCGACGACGTTCGAGCGCGGGTCGAAGTCGTAACCCCAGACCGCGGACAGCAGACGCTGACGACTGACCACCTGGCCGGCGTAGGTCATCAAATGCCGAAGCACGCGGAACTCGCGGTCGGCCAGCGGGATCAGGGACTCGCCGATGCGCGCCTCACGTGAACGCTCGTCCAAGGTCAGCGGGCCGGCCTTCAACACGGTGTCGGCGCCGGCGCGACGGTGCAGGTGCACGCGCGAGCGCGCGAGCAGCTCCTCCATCGCGAACGGCTTGCTCATGTAATCCGAGGCACCGAGCTCGAAGCTGCGTAGGCGGATCGCGAGACTGTCGTGGCCCGAGAGCACGATGATCGGGGTATCGGGCACGTGTCCGTGCACGCGCAACATCAGCTGCAGGTTGTCCTGAGTCTCCCGTGCCAGGTCTACGACCGCTAGGTCATAGAGATGGGTTGCAGCCAAGGCCAGCGATGTGCGGTGGTCAGCCGCGTCGTCGACCGTGCAGCCCTCAGCGAGGAACGCACGCGCCAGAAAGGTTCGCACGCCCGACTCTTCAGAAATCACAAGTATCCGCATGACGTCCTGTTGTTCTCCAGCTGCGCCCCCCTAAGGCAGCAACTCGATATGACGTCCCGATGTCAGGCGGATGACATGGATGTCATAAACCGTCTAACAGCCTCCTTACTGATGTATAAGACTTGTCTAAGCGGTAGTCAAGTAGGCGAGTAGGGAGGGGTGCAGGAACGTGACAAGACGTATCACGGCGGTTGTGCTCGTAGCGGCGGTGACTTGCGTCCTTCTTGGGCTCTATATCGGCCTCTACCTAACTGCCCAATCTGGTTCGGCGACGGCGGAAACGACCCCCTCAGGCGGGGCTCAGCTGTATCTCGCCACCGTCCCCGCCGCCGCGCTCACCGATCCGCATCCCACCTGGGTCTCCTACTACACCGTCAACTCACAGTCCGAGGACTGGCAGCACAAGACCACCTACATCGTCCCGGCTCACACGCTGGTTCACGTTACGATCTTCAACTACGACTCGGCCACCGGTTTGCGCAACAACTTCTACGCGCAGGCCACCGGCGTGACCGGCGGCTTGATCCTCGTCAACGGCAAGCCGATGCGCTCTGTCAACGCCGCATCACCGGCGCATTTGTTCGCGATCCCGGCGCTCGGCGTTTCTGTCCCGCTGCCCGGCGCCGAATCCAAGAATGACTGCGAGAACGCTCCATGCTCGCTGGCAAACGCGCACACGCGGGTTTCGTTCTCGTTCCGGACCGGAGCCCCCGGGACCTACCGCTGGCAGTGCTTCGTGCCCTGCGGCGCCGGGTATATCCAGGGCTTCGGCGGGCCCATGCAAACCGTTGGATACATGCTCGGGTTCCTCAAAGTCGTTTGAGCGGCCAGATAACTAGGTGACGTCAGAAATGCAAGACAAGACGCCTCATTTCCGCAGGCTGGTGATGATGTGGATCCCCGCGAGCATCGTGCTCGTGCTGTTGATCGTGTTCGTGCTCGCGCCGGGCATGCCGCCCGGGAACGGAACGGTCGAGTCAAGCGGCCAGGTCATGACCAACACCGTGCTGCTGGCGATGTCGGCCCCCGTGGCACTGGGAGTACTGCTGTGCGTCGGCTACTCCGTGGTGGTGTTCCGCGACAAGGGCGGGACCGCGGGCGCCGCGCTCGAAGGGCCTGCGATCCACGGTGACTCCACGATTCAGCTGTGGTGGCTGGTCGTGAGCACAACGCTGGTTCTGTTCCTCGCCGCATTCGGCACCGTGGAGCTGCTGAAAGACGGTGCCGGCGGCGGTCAGGGACCGAACCCGATCGCCAAGCCCGCGGGAGCCGCCCATGCGCTGCAGGTGCAGGTGATCGCGCAGCAATGGGAGTTCACCTACCGCTACCCGTCCTACGGCGGAGTGGAGACCAACTACCTCGAGATCCCGGCACACTCCGTGGTGCGGTTCAACGTCACTTCGCTCGACGTGATCCATTCGTTCTGGGCCTACCAGCTGGGCGTCAAGGCGGACGCCAACCCCGGCGTCAACAACGTTGCGTTCGTCACCACCAAGAACCCGATGTTCTTCAACATCCACTGCGTCGAGCTGTGCGGTGTTTGGCACGGCTACATGTACGCCGGCGGGCGGGTCGTGTCCAAGACAGATTTCGCCAGCTGGATCGCTACCCAGCGGCTGCGTTTCGCGCCTGCCACCAAGCAGCTGCCGCGCTACAGCAACCAGTACTTCCCAGCACCGGATAGGAGAGGCGGATGACAACTACCGTAAGCCGGCCGCGAGAGCGTAAGCCTCTGGCCCGGCGGCTGCTCGGGTTCAACCTCCTGACCGGGATCATCCTCGGTCTGCTGGGGTACTGGATCGGTTTCATGATCGGCAACGGCATCAGTACGCCGAGTACCGCCTACTACGCAGCCGAAGCCGGACAGAGCGACATCGCCGTCTTCTTCGGTTACTTCTTCGGCGTCGTCGGGTTCCTGATCGGGCTCGGTTTCGCGAACTACCCGGTGAAGCGCATGCTCGGCTATCCCGCCGACATCCCCGAGGAGCCGACCGAGACCGAACCAGGGATCGGCAAGTACCTGCGGCTCTCCACCGATCACAAGATCGTCTCGATGCAGTACCTGGTCGGGATCGGCGTGTTCTTCTTCGCCGGTGGCATCAACGCAATGCTGATCCGCACCGAGCTGCTGTCACCGACCACACACGTATTCGGACCCAACCAATATCTGACGCTCGTCGGCCTGCACGGCTCACTGATGATGGGGATGATGACCTCCGGCGTGCTCGGCCCGTTCGCCAACTGGCTGGTGCCAATCATGATCGGCTCGCGCAGGATGGCGTTCCCACGGATCGAGGCGCTCACCTTCTGGCTGCTGATGGCCGCTGGTGTGGTGCTCGTGACCACGATCTTCTGGGGCGGCTTCCAGACCGGCTGGACCGGATACGCGCCGCTGTCCGATCAGGGGACCGCAGGCTACGACGCCTACATCGGCTTCTTCGCGCTGGTTGGCCTCTCGATGTGTCTGCTGGGCCTGAACCTGATGGTCACGATCATCACGATGCGGCGTCCGACCGTCACCTGGTCGCGGCTGCCGATCTTCTGCTGGGCGGTGCTCGCCACCTGCGTGCTGATGGTGCTGGCCTCCCCGATGCTGATTGGCTGCCTGCTGATGGGTGCTCTGGATCGCACGGCACAGACCTCGTTCTTCATCCCCGGCGCCGGCGGCAGCTCGCAGCTCTACCAGAACTTGTTCTGGGTGTTTGGCCATCCGGAGGTCTACGTGCTCGCGATTCCGGGCTTCGGGATCGTCCTGGAGCTCGTGCCGGTGTTTGCCCGCAAGCCACTGTGGGGCTACCGCATGGCGGTGGCCGGCATGCTCGGAGTGGCGCTGCTGAGCTTCTTCGTGTGGCAGCACCACCTGTTCGTCAGCGGCATCGACGCGGACCTGCGGCCGTTCTTCATGTTCTCCACGGAGATGATCTCGCTGCCGACGGGCTTCACCTTCCTGTGTTTGATGGCGACGCTATGGCGCGGGAAGATACGCCTGACCGTGCCGATGCTGTTCTGTCTGGCGTGGTGTTTCAACTTCCTGTTCGGCGGGATCTCCGGAGTGTTCCTCTCCGACGTCCCCAGCGACGTGCTCACGCACGGGACGTTCTTCGTGATGGCGCACTTCCACTACACGATCATGGGCGGGCTGATCTTCGCGTTCTTCGCTGCGATCTACTACTGGGTCCCGAAGATGACGGGCTACAAGTTCAACGAGACGCTCGGCAAGATCCACTTCTGGCTGTTGTTCCTGGCGTTCAACTCGACCTTCATGCCGCTGTTCGCGCTCGGGATCATGGGCATGCCGCGACGCGTGGTGACCTACCCCTCCAATCTGCAGCCGTTGAACATCTGGGTGAGCATCTCGGCGTTCTTCATCCTGATCGCGATGCTGGTCTTCCTCTGGAACGTGGTGTGGTCACTGGTGATCAAGCGCGAGCCCTCCCCGGCCAACCCATGGGATTCGAAGTCACCTGAATTCCAGCTGCCGACACCGGTTCCCGCCTACGACTACGTGGAATGGCCGGACATCGGCCCCGACCCCTACCCGTATGGTGAGCCGATCGGAAGCGAAGCGGGCGGTGATGTCGTCGGGACGGGCGGCACTGCAACGGCCGGTGGTCAGATCGGAGGTGCGCAGTGAGCGTCGAGTTTGAAAATGGCGAGCCGGTCCTGCCGCCCGAACCGATCGAGTGGCGCACGCGCCCGCTGTGGGCTGGCGCGCGGCTGTGGTGTGGAGCCACCACCTTCTTCATGGTCGCGTTCCTGTTCGCGTACGTGTACCTGAGGTCGCTGGACTCCAACAACAGCTGGAAGATCGGCAGTGTGCATCCGTCAGCGGGACTCGGGCTGACGGTCGTCGGCTGCATCCTGCTGAGTGGAGCGCTCTACCGGATCGCCTATATGCGGCCGCAGGACACCGTGTCGTTCGGGGTGGTCGCGATCTTCGCCGTGATCGCAGCCGTGGTCTTCCAGTTCATCGAGTGGACGATGCTTGGGTTCGGCGGCGCCAGCGGCGGCTACGCCAGCGTGTTCATCGGTTGGACCGCCACCTACACACTCGGGGCAGTCGCGTCGCTCTATTGGCTGGAGACATCGGTGGCCAGCTGGTGGCGCGCGCACCGAAACCACGCCGAGGTTGACCCGGATGAAGAGGCGGTTATGCGAGCCGGGGTCGAGGCCTCCTCGTTCTACTGGGCCTACTACGCCATCTGGGGGCTCGTGATGTACATCTTCCTCTACATCCTGTAAGCCGCGATGCCGAGTATCCACGGACTCTTTTCACACTGGACGCTCGATCCTTCGCTGATCTACGTAGCCATCGCCGCGATCCTGTATTGGGCCGGCGGTGCGAGAAAGGGCACGGTTGGGGGAGGGCCCTACCGGCGCGGTGCCGCGCCACACAGTGCTGGGGCACGGCAGGAGCGCCTGCGCGAACTGAGCTTCGCGCTGGGCCTCCTGTCAATTGTGATCGCGCTCTGCTCGCCGCTCGACTACTGGTCCGAGCGCGCGTTCTGGATCCACATGGGCCAGCACATCATCCTGCTGACGATCGCGCCGCCGCTGATCCTGCTCGGACGGCCGTGGCCGCGTATGTGGCGGGCAATCCCGATCAAGGAGCGCACCGCGATCGGACGCACGATCGCCCGCAGCCACGTCACAAGACCGCTGCGCTGGCTCTCGGGTCCGCTTCCCGCGTTCGTGATCTTCAACGTGAACCTGCTGGTATGGCATCTGCCAGCGCTATTCAACCTGACGCTCCAGCACCAGTGGTTTCACAACCTCGAGCACACGATGTTCTTCTTCACCGGACTGCTGTTCTGGGCCCACGTCGTCGACCCTGGACCGTTGCGCTCTGGCCTTTCGTGGCTCTGGAAGGAGGCCTACGTCGTCGGCGCGATGGTCGTTGGCTGGATGCTGGCAATCACGCTGGTCCTGCTCAAGAATCCGATCTATCCGGTCTACGCTCACGAGCTCTCTCGACCCGGCGGGCTGACGGCGATTCAAGACCAGCAGATGGCCGGTGGCATGATGTGGGTAGCGGGCTCGGTCTCGTACACCATCGCCGCCATCTACATCTTCAGTCGCTGGGCCGCGCCCGAGCCATCCCCAACCCTGCGTACCCCATCGCACGACCATCTCCATGAGGGAGTGACATGAGCATCGTATTCGCATCCAGTTTCGAGTTTGCGGCGGTCGCGACCATGGCGGTGCCGCTGATCGCATACATCGCGTTGGTGTACTGGTTCTCGAAGGGATACAAGAAGATCTCAGGTCCGGTGACGATGCCGCCGAACCCGGCCCGCCACATGACACCGGCCACCGCCGACGGGCCGTCGGCCGGGACCGACCCGGGCCCGTCCGCAGCCACGGATGCCGGCCCCGGAAACGCTGCGCCCGGTACCGGTACGATGGCCCAGAGTTCGGCTGAGCCGCCGGCCCCGCCAGCGGCGCCGACCGACAGCCCACAGACACCGGGCGGGGGATCGAGCACCGGGAGCAGCTAGTGACGGACAACGAGCAGGACGATGATCTCGCGGTGAACGCCGCTAAGCGGCGCCGGCGAGACATGATCCTGCTCGGCTGCATCGTTGCGGCGATGATGGTCTGCATCGGCGTGATCGCCGGCGTGGTGGTCGGCAAGACCGACAGTCCGCCGGCATCGGCCGCGCAGAAAATCAGCACCGAGCGGGTCGTCAACACCCGCTACGACCTCTACGGTGAGGCGACCTGGCCGCAGACCAAGCTCCAGGCCCCTGCGATCACCGCGTTCCGCGATCAGAGCGGCAAACGGATCTCGCTCAGCTCGCTGCGCGGCCGCACCGTGGCGCTGACCTTCTTCGACTCCTACTGCCACACCTCATGCCCGCTTGAGGGGCGCGCGCTGGCCCGTGCCGAGGAGGCGCTCCCGAAGCGCCAGCGACCGGTTCTGGTGGCCGTCAGCGTCGATCTGAAGGACAACCCCAAGAGCGTTGCCCACGCGATCAAGGATTGGGGTTTGGCAGGGGTAGCGCCGTGGTATTGGCTGATGGGGTCGCGCGCGCAGCTGGCGCCGATCTGGCGCGAATATCACATTTATGTGCATGACACTCCGAACAACATCGTGCATACCGAAGCGCTTTTCCTGATCGGCAAGAACGGCCATATGCGGTCGCTATTTTTCTGGCCATTTGCAGGACATTTCGTGACGCATGACCTGCGCGTGCTTGACCGCGAATCGGCTTTCTAAGAAGTCTTTCATCTAGTTAAGATGAACCTTGAAGGTTCCTCTTACATCGATTTAACGACCCTTCGCAATGGTGAAAAGGTGCCCAAAACGGGTAGCACCAAATAACCACCACTACGGATCACGGAGGGACCGATGATCACTGCATTCATTGCAATCAACGCAGTTCTGGGATTTGCGCTACTTGGCGTCGTGCTGGCGCTGCTGGTGCACGCCAACCTCACAGAGCGCAGCCACCGTCCGCTGCAGGACCAGTTCACCGCCATCCGCGCACAGCGCCGGGCCCGTCACACCAGGCAGCGCGCTCGCGCGCGTCAGGCCTGGTCGCAGAGCGCGGCCGGCGACCTCGGCTGAGCCCGAGCGTAGATCGCGCCCAGCACAGGCTGCCCCGGCGTCGACCGCCTGGCAGTACGGGCTGAGCGCAGGCATGAGGTCTTCGGTGGTGCCGGCTCGCGGGCCGGTACCACCGCTTAAGGCCCATTCGGGACCGCATGGATCGTCCGGACCGCGTCAGCAGCGAGCTGTCCGCGGGTCCACTTCAGCGTCGCGTTGACCGCGGCTGCGGGAGCTGGGCGACCAGCACCAAGGCCACGAGCGAAAAGGCAGGGAGCAGCAACAGCACGGTGTAGATCCCGACCGAGTCGGCCAGCGCGCCGAGTCCGGTCGCGAGCAGGCTTCCAGCTCCGATCGCGGCTCCGAGCGTGATTCCGGAGGCCAGGCCGCGGCGACTGGGAAGGTATTGCTGGCCGAGCACCACGGTGGTCGAGAACGGCAGATCGAGCGTGAAGCCGACCCCGAGCAGGACGCCGAACATCACTGCCAGCCCGACGTGCGGCAGGATCAACAGGAAAACGGTCAGCGGCAGCATCGCCCAGACCAGCACCAGCCGCTTGCCGTAGCGGTCGGCGCAGCGGCCACCGATCAGGGTTCCACAGGCCCCGGCGAGCATCATCACCGTGAGCATGATCGAGCCGATCGCATGGGTCGCACCGAGATGGTGAATCGCGTACAGCGGGATCATCGCCATCACCGCATAGAACGGCGCCGTTCGCAGCGTTGCGGCGGCCACGATCTTCAGGAACGGCCGCCACTCACTCGGCTCTGCGCTGATTTGGGAGCTGTGCTGGTGGTGGGCGTGGAGCTTGGCCTTCAGGCGCTCCACATCCAGCACCAGCAGCCCGGCCACGAGCACGGCGGGGACGCAGAACAGCGGCGAGGCCGAGAGTCCGCCGATCGCGAGCATCAGCAAAACCATCAGTGGGCCGAGCGCGAAACCGAGGTTTCCTCCGACCGAGAAGTAGCTCATTCCCTTCACGTTTCCGCCGCCGACCGTATAGGCCATACGCGCGCCCTCCGGGTGGAACAGCGCGACTCCGATCCCGGCGACCCCGAGCGCGATCGCCAGCGCCAGATAGCTGTCGCAGAACCCGATCGCTCCGATGCCGAGGCCCGCCAGTATTACTCCCACGGGGGCCAGCAGTGGCACTGCCAGCTTGTCGGACCAGATCCCGAACAGCGGCTGGATTACGGCTGAGCCGATCGACGCGATCAGCACCAGCGCGGTTGCCGATCCGATGTTCAGGCCGCGCTCGATGATCAGCGTCGGCAACAACGCCGGGACCGCGCCCTGGCACATGTCCACGAACCCGTGGCCGAGCGACAGACGGCTCATCGAGCGCCAGTCGACGCGACTCGCGTCGCCGGTGACGGCGGCAGCGGTAGCGCTCACGGGCGCAGTCCGTTCAGCAGCAGGTCGACGACTTGGTCGGCTGCCTTCGCGGGTGGCCAGCGGTGTCCGTTGCGCATCTCGCGGTAGGTCCAGCCGCAGGCGTTGAAGATCAGCGTCGCGGCATCGTCAAGGTTCTCCTGCGGCGCGAGCGTCCCCTCCGAGGCGCCATCTTGCAGGATCCGCTTGATCCCGTCGGTGAACGGCCCGCGGGTCAGAACCTCGCCGTCGCCTTGTTCGTGATAGATCGCGGGTAGCTGGTTCTGGAGCGCTTCCATCAGCCCCAGATAGCGCTCGTCGACGGCAAGCTTCGCCTTCAAGGCCATCGCCAGCCGCTCCGGCGCTGGCGCCAGCGAGGTGAGCGCTGGGAGCGCCGCCTGGCTGTGCTCGCTCTCGAGCAGATCCCCGAGCGCCTGGAGGATCTCATCGCGCCCCACACCGCGACGGTGCAGGGTCATGCGCGATATCCCGGCCGCCTGTGCCAGCTCCTCGAGCGAAACCTCGCTCCAGCGCCGCTGGCCGACGGCGTCGCGGAGTTGGAGTATGCGCTGGTCGTCAAGCACGAGACCTGACGGTAGCAAAACTGTTACATCGATGTAACAGTGGGGGGCCTGGGCGCGACTAGATCGTCAGAACCGTTCGTGTCCCGGGCGCGTCCTCGGCTGCCCAGGCACGCTCGACCTCGCTCAGCGGCACCGTATGCGGCGAGACCGAGATCGCACCGGCCGCAATCTGATCGACCAGCGATGGCAGCTCGGCCACGTAATCGGCGGCCGAGGTCGAGCCCTGGCCGTTGCCCTGGATTCGCAGCGCCGCGGAGCGCAGATAGACCGACGGCAGCTCCAGCGTTGGACCGGTCAGCGCACCGATCTGGATCCAGTCGAGCGTGCGGCTGCGGTCGGCCCGCGCCATCAGCAGCGCCTTCATCGTCAGTTCGGCCGGCTTTGACCAGAGATAGTCGATCACCACGTCGACCTCGGACGCCGCCTCCGCCAGCGCCTCCGCGGTCTGCTGATCGTCCGCGGTCAGCTGCACGACACTGTCTGCGCCGAGCTGCTTCAGGGCCTGCAGCCGTTGCCGGTCGCGCCCGGCACCGACCACGTGCCCTGCCTCGAGCATCTTCGCCACCTGTACCGCCATCGTGCCCGCGTTGCCGGTTGCCCCGAGTATCAGCACGCGCTCGCCGCCCGTCAGTGGCCGCTTGCGGCGTAGTGCAACCCACGAGGACATCGCCGGGTTCATCGCCGCGGACACGCGCGCGATGTCGATCGTCTCGGGGAGCTCCACGATCCGCCAGGCCTGCGCCACCGCCCGCTCGCACATCGCGCCGCTGCGCTCGTCGTCGCAGGCGAAGTAGACCAGCACACCGTCACTCACGCGACGTCCGACGCCGTCGATCCCAGGGATCATCGGCAGCTTGCCGGTGGATGAGTAGTGGCTGCCGCTCGCGCCGGTCCTCACCCGCGGGTGGATGCCCGTGGCAAGCACATCAACCAGCACCTGACCCTCGCCCGCTACCTGCGGCATCTCGAGCTCCGCGTAGCGCGGGGGCTTGTCAAAGTCGGTGACCACCGCGGCTTTCATCTGTCTGCTCATGTCGGTTCCGTTCTGGCGAATCCGGTCGCCCGTGTATGGCGAGCGTTTGCCGAGGGTTTTCTCTGATTAGTAGGTGTCGCGTACTAGTTTAGTTGGTGGCACGTACTAAATCAAGTAGAATCTCCGGCATGGAGACACCGCAGCTGACAATCGTGGACGCGCTGGCGCAGACCTCGTTCTTGATTCAGGGCAGGATCGAGGCACTGGCCGCCGACCATGGGCTCTCATTGATCCAGACGCGTCTGCTGGGGATCCTGCGTGACCGCGAGCCCACGATCAACGAGCTCGCGGATCTGCTCGGGCTCGACAAGTCGAGCGTCTCCGGTCTCGTGATCCGCGCTGAAAAGCGCGAGCTGGTCGCTCGAACCCGCTCGCAGAGCGACGGGCGCTCGGTGCGCGTGACACTGACCGGCAGTGGCCGTGCGCTGGTTGACCGCGTCGCGGCTCAGTTCGCCGACGAGGTCTCGCAGCTGCTGGCGGCGCTGGCCCCGGGGCAGCGGTCGCAGCTCAGCCTGCTGTTGTCTCGCGTGCTGGTGGCCGATGCCCGGGCGCGCGGACTTGGCGGACTGATCGCGGGCGGCTGACCGGCAAGGGAGTGGTCCGGCTAGACCACTCCCGCAGACACAACCAGCGGGCGCTCAGCGCCAGCTGCCGGACTGCTCGCCCTGGACCTCGTCGGCGCGGATCACGTGCATGATCGCGTTGATCAGCGCCAGGTGCGTGAACGCCTGGGGGAAGTTGCCGAGGTGACGACCGGTGCGCGGGTCGATCTCCTCGGCGTAGAGCCCCAGCGGCGAGGCGTAGCCCAGCAACCGCTCGCAGAGCTCGCGGGCGCGGGTGACCTCGCCGATCTCGGCCAGCGCCGATACCAGCCAAAACGAACAGATCAGGAACGTGCCCTCCCTGCCCGGCAGACCGTCGTCGGTCTGGTCGGTCCGGTAGCGGAGCACGAGGCCGTCCTCGGTCAGCTCGTCGGCGATCGCCAGCACGGTCGCTCGGATGCGTGGATCGTCGGGCGGCAGGAAGCGCAGCAGCGGCATCAGCAACATCGATGCGTCAAGCGCCTTGGTGTCGTAATGCTGCGTGAACACACCGCGCTCATCGAGCCCGTTCTGGATCACATCCGCGTGAATATCGTCCGCGGCCTGCTGCCAGCGAGCGGCCAGGTCCCACTCCTCACGGATCTCCGCGAGCCGCGATCCGCGATCGCAGGCAACCCAACAGAACATCTTCGAGGAGGTGAAATGCTTCGCTGCGCCGCGGATCTCCCAGATCCCGCGGTCGGGCTCGCGCCAGTTGGCGATCGCCTGCTCGACCTGGCGCGAGAGGATCGGCCAGACGCGCTCGTCCAGCGCGTCGCGTGAGCGCGTGTGCAGGTAGACGGAGTCGAGCAGTGCGCCCCAGACGTCGTGCTGTTGCTGGTCGTAGGCGCCGTTCCCGATCCGCACGGGCCGCGCCCCCTCATAACCGGACAGGTGATCGAGCGTGTTCTCGGTGAGGTCGCGCTCGCCGCCGATCCCGTACATCACCTGCAGATCGTCCTTGCCGCCGGCGACGTCGGCAATGAAGTAGAAGAAGTCGTTCGCTTCCCAGTCGAAGCCGAGCGTGAACAGCGCCCACAGCATGAAGGTGGAGTCGCGGATCCAGCTGTAGCGGTAATCCCAGTTGCGCTCGCCCTGTGGGGTCTCGGGCAGTGACGTGGTCGCGGCGGCCACCAGGGCGCCGGTGGGGGCGTAGGTGAGCCCCTTCAGCGTCAGCGCCGCGCGCTGCAGGTAGGTACGCCAGGGATGGTCGGGGAACGACCCGCGGTCAACCCAGTGCTGCCAGTGATGGGCGGTCCAGACCTGCCGTGCGCGTGCCTCCTCGATGTCCTGCGGCGGGGCATGCTCGGACCAGTAGAGCGCCACGAAGTTCTGCTCGCCTTCCTTCATGCGGTGGCGCACGGTGGCGCGCGAGCCCTCGAATCCGAGGCGCAGATCGGTCTTCAGGCCAAGCTTTACGTCCGAACCGCGGGCGGTTGCCGCGCCTTCGTGATAGCCGGGGCCGGTGTACTCCCAGCGCACCTGGCTGGCGCCGTAGTCGAACACCGGCTCGCAGTCCATCACGATCTCGACCTGACCGTTGACGCAGCTGACCGTGCGCAGCAGCACGTGATCGGCGTCGTAGTCGGTGGGGGCGCGACGATGCGTATGCGAGCGGTCGTTGTGGTGATGCCAGCCACCGATCAGCAGCATGTCCCGCACCACGATCCAGCCGGAACCAGTGCCCCAGCTGGTCTCGAGCACCATCGTCCCTGGCAGGTAGCGGCGTGCGGCCGGCACCTGGACCCCTGATGGGGCCAGCCGGAAATGTCCGGCGTCGCGGTCGAGCAGCGCGCCGAACACCGACGGTGAGTCCAGCCGCGGCAGACACAGCCATTCGATCGCGCCGTTGGGGGCCACCAGGGCGGTCGTCTCACAGTCGGACAGGAACCCATATTCGGCGATCGGCGGGAACGGGCTATTACCGAGGTGCGCGTCCGGTTTGAGATATAGCGGAGTCAGCGGGTCGGTTGAAAGCCCGCCGTCGATCGGCTCGTTCATTTCGACAATCGTAGTTTCGTTGTCCATGTCTGATCGAAAAATACGACCCTGCGCGGCGTAGCTCACAGAAGCTGCCGCTTTAGCGGCCGACGGCGTGCGTCATTATGAGTACAGATGAGCAGCGGCGCACACGGTTCAGGAGCGATGCACGGATCCCCGGGGAGCTCGGGGATGCGGCAGTTCCGCACGGCTAAAAAGCAGCCGACGCCGATGATGGACCCGACGCGCAAGCGAGACATTCGCCGGATCCTGCAGCTGTTCCGGCCATATCGCGCGCGGCTGCTGGTTGTGCTCGGGATGGTGATCTTCAGCGCCGTGGTCTCGATGCTGAACCCGTTCTTCCTGCGTGACGCGCTGGATGAGGGGATCGTCGGTCACAACAACGCGGTGCTGACCGAGATGGTGCTGCTGATGATCGCGGTCGCGCTGGTCTCGCAGGCCACGAACGTCTGGCAGACCTACATCTCCAACGTCGTCGGGCAACGGGTGATGCACGACCTGCGGGCCGCGGTCTACCACCGCCTGCAGCAAATGTCGCTCGCGTTCTTCACCAAGACCCGTACCGGCGAGGTCCAATCTCGCATCAGCAATGACATCGGCGGACTCGACAACGTCATCACCAACACCGCCACCACGATCGCGCAGAACGTCGCGACCGTGATCAGCGCGATCGTGGCGATGTGCATCTTGAATCTGCCGCTGGCGATCGTGTCGCTGTGCTTCGTTCCGCCGTCGGTATGGCTGACGCGGCGCGTCGGGATGATCCGCCGGCGCATCACCACTGAACAGCAGGCACAGCTTGCGAACCTGTCGGCGCTGGTGGCCGAGTCGCTGAGCGTCTCCGGGATCATGCTCGGCAAGACCATGGGCCGCGGGGACGATCTGGCCGACCGTTTCACCGACGAGTCCGAGGGCATCGCCGAGCTTGAGGTGAAGTCGCGCATGGCCGGGCGCTGGATGATGGGCACGATCCAGTTCGTGTTCGCAGCGATGCCGGCGCTGATCTACTGGTTCGCCGGACAGGGATGGCTGGTCAGCTCCGTGCAGATCGGAACCGTCGTCGCCTTCACGACCCTGCAGACGCGGCTGCTGTTCCCGATCCAGTCACTGCTGAACGTGCAAGCCGACGTCGAGGCCTCACTGGCGCTGTTTGACCGCATCTTCGAGTACCTCGACCTCCCGATCGACATCGTCGAGGCCGAGCATCCGATCGAACTTGATCCGACTCGGGTGGTTGGTGAGGTCGCGTTCGAGGACGTGTCGTTCCGCTATGAGGCTCCCTCGCAGGCGGCGCTGGAAGTGCTCGGGCCTGACCTCCCGGTCCCCGACCAATCGCCCAATCACGATGGCGGATGGACGATCCAAGACGTGAATCTCGTGATCGCTCCGGGCACCAAGACCGCGGTGGTGGGGGAGACCGGGGCCGGCAAAACCACGCTCGGGTACCTGGTCGCACGGCTCTACGATCCGGGGCGCGGTCGCGTGACGATCGACGGTGTTGACGTGCGCGACGTTTCGTTGAAGTCGTTGGCCTCGGTGGTCGGTGTGGTCTCTCAGGAGACTTACCTGTTCCACGCCTCGGTACGCGAGAACCTGCGGTTCGCCTGTCCTGAGGCCACCGATGAGGAGGTCGAGGATGCCGCGCGGACCGCCCGGATTCACGATCTGATCATGTCGCTGCCCGATGGTTACGACACGGTCGTCGGAGAGCGGGGATATCGCTTCAGCGGTGGCGAGAAGCAGCGCATGGCGATCGCGCGCACGGTGCTGCGCAACCCGCCGGTGCTGGTTCTTGACGAAGCCACCTCGTCGCTCGACACCCAAACCGAGGCGGCCGTGGCCGCCGAGCTCGATCGCCTCTCCCAGGGACGCACCACGATCACGATCGCGCACCGACTTTCGACGGTCCGCGACGCCGATCAGATCGTGGTGGTTGACGCCGGCAAGATCGTCGAGCGCGGTAGTCACGAGGACCTGCTGGAGATCAGCGGCTTCTACGCGGCGCTGGTCTCGCGCGATTTCGCGGGCCTGCCGCAGGTCGACTAACCGCACCCCGCTTCGCCGAGGCCGCTGATCGGGCTGGTTTCGGGCCGTTGATCGGGCTGGTTCAGGCCATTGAGCGGGCTCGTTCGGGGGCCTGATCGGGCTCGCTCAG
Source organism: uncultured Actinomycetota bacterium (assembly GCA_963737115.1). Lineage (GTDB taxonomy): Bacteria > Actinomycetota > Thermoleophilia > Solirubrobacterales > Solirubrobacteraceae > Palsa-465. The sequence continues at coordinate 200,766 of CAVTRM010000008.1, read as the reverse complement.
AGCCGTTGATCGGGCTCGCTCATAGCGGGTTCGACCGTGTTCCGACGAGATACTTGACGAGTCAATCAAACGTGGTATGCTTGCGTAGTCAATCAATTTGGAACCCCTCGGGAGGACCATCATGAGCAGCGCCACAGCAACAGACCTGACCGCAGTAGCCAACGGCACGTACAACATCGACCCGGCGCACTCGCACGTCGGCTTCTCTGTGAAGCACATGGGCATCTCCACCGTGCGCGGCACCTTTGACGAGTTTGAGGGCACCGTCGCGGTCGACGGCGACCAGCTTTCCGCAAGCGGTCACGCGAGCGTATCCAGCGTCAACACCGGCACCGGCGACCGCGACGCGCACCTGCGCAGCGGCGACTTCTTCGACGCCGACAAATATCCGCAGATCAGCTTCGCGGCGACCGGCATCGAGGGTGACGTCGATGACCTGCGGCTCGCCGGCGACATCACGATCAAGGGCGTAACCAAGCCGATCGTGTTCAAGGGCGAGATCAGCGACGGCGGCCAGGACCCGTGGGGCAACGACCGCATCGGCTTCGAACTCGACACCAAGATCGATCGCCGCGAGTTCGGTCTCACCTGGAACCAGGCGCTTGCCAACAACGGTCTGCTGGTCTCCAACGACGTGAAGCTGAGCCTCAGCATCTCCGCCGTCAAGGCTGCCTAAGACAGCATCGGACGCGGTCGCTAACGGCGGACCGCTCAGACCCAGCGCGATCGGCGCGCCGGCTCTGAGCGGTCCGCTAGCGTCAGAAGCATGAATGCTCGCATCACAGCAACCCTCTTCAGTGATCCCGCATGCCCGTGGGGTTACAGCGAGAACCCCGCGCTACGCGTGATCGAATGGCGCTACGGCGCCCAGATCGACTGGAAGCTCGTGCTCGTCGGGCTCTCCGAGAACACCGACCGCTACCTCGATGCCGGCTACACGCCTGAGCGGATGACCGCCGGCAGCATCAACTTCCGCGACCGCTACGGCATGCCGTTCGCGCCCGCTCCTAAACCCGGCCTGTCGGCATCCACACGAGCATGCCGGGCCGTGATCGCTGCCCGTCAGCAGTCCCCGGGGAGCGACTGGGCCGTGTTCCGCACCCTGCAGTTCGCGAACTTCAACACCCCGTTGCTGTTCGATCGCGACGATGAGCTGACGGCGGTGCTGTCCGTGGTTCCCGGCATTGACCCCGAACGCGTGGTGGCGGCGATCGACACGCCCGAGGTGATCGCCGAGTACGAAGAGAATAAGGCGCAGACCCGCACGGCGGCTGGATCACCCACCGACTTTCAGGGCAAGGCCGGTAATAGCGACGGTGCGATCCGCTACACCGCACCGTCGGTGATCTTCAGTCACACGAACGGCAAAACGCTCGAAGCCGGTGGTTTTCAGCTGGTCGAAGCCTACGACGTCGTCATCGCGAACCTCGACCCGACGCTCGAACGACGCCAGCCGCCCGAGGACGTGGCGGAGGCGCTGAACGAGTTCCCGCTCGGCCTCACCACCCAGGAGATGGCGGCGATCCTGGCCCACGGCAATGACGCCGTTGATCGGGCCGCGGCCGAAGCCAAGCTGGTCCAGGCGGCATTCGACGGGCGGGCCGAGCGCCACCCGCTGGGCGGCGACGCGCTCTGGACCGCGCCCGGCAACGCATACGTGCCGCCGCGCCCAGAGTTGATTGCGAACTCAGTAGCGAACGTTTAGGAGCTGTCCGGACTGCGCCGCGTGCTCCGCGGCGCCGGTGCCGGGTTTATAACCACCGCTGGTCGGCGAGCGCACGGATCACGCTGTCGCTCGCCAGCAGCGCCTGAGCAACGGTCGAGTAATCGACGTTCTCGGCGGTGTCGCTCGGCAGGTGGTAGTTCGACAACGCTTTGGCGCGGTCCAGCGAGACGAGCATCGCGGTCGGGTATCCGTGATGACTGGGCACCACCGCATCGGTCGAGTTGCGGGCGCGTAACCCGCGGCGCAACGGCACCCCGGCAGCGCGGGCGGTCTCGTAGACCAGATCCCGGAAACGCTTGTCGGGATAGTCCTCCATGATTACCGGCCCTTCGCCCTCGACCAGTGCCAGGATCGGGGAGCCGACGGTCTCGAGTACCAGGAACCATGTGCGCTCCGGGTCCAGCGAGGGGAAGTGACGGTCGGCGAACGAGTAGATGCCGCCCTGCACCACCTCTTCGGCGCCGCAGGAGACGAGCATCACTTTCAGCCCCTTGACCGGGTGCTCGCGCAATCTCGTTGCCAGCGCCACCAGCACCGCGCAGGCGCTGGCGTTGTCGTTAGCACCGGGAACGATCGGGCTGCGCGTCACGTCCGCCATCGCCGCGACCGTCGTCAGCGAGGCGAGTAACCCCACGCGGGCTGCCACGCGGCGGCCGCGGAGGCCTCCATAAGCCGCCAGCAGCGGGCCGCCGAGCACCAGCCACCACAGCGGAACGGAGGTGTCGAACCGCTCAAGGACCCCGGGAAACAGCTTGCCGAGCTTATGCTGCAGGGTCTGATCGAAGATCGCTCCCGTGGGTGCCGCGTCATGGTGGGCGAGTATCACCAGCGTGCGCTCGGCGTCCGGGTCTCCGGCGCTGGCAACAACGTTCTGGGTCGCGCACGGCTGGCCCAGGCGCCGGAACAGGCGTTTGGCGTTGGCGATGTCATCGGCGATCAGCAGCGCGGCGGCGGCCGCAATCAAACCACCGGCGAACCGCGTGCGCCGGCGTGTCGCCAACAGGCCGCCAACCGCGGCGGCGGCGCTCAAGCGTGCGATTGGTTTCGCGTAACCGTCGTAGTAGCTAGCCGGTTCGATTTCGGCCGCGGCTCCGGCTGCCGTGAGCTGCTCGGCGAGCAGCCGCGCGGCCTGTGCCTCACCTTCGGATCCCGGGCCACGTTCGATTGATGCGAGCTGCTCGATCACCTCGCGTAGGGTCGCTTCGTGGACCAGCGGATCAAAACTTGCGGTCATCGGTCCTCCGTATTCGCGGCGGGCAGCTCCATCGCTCCGACCTTAGCGAGCGGTGCAGAGGGAGGGGGTGGGGATGGCTCGTAGAATCAGTTGCGAAGATGCCGTCCCCGATCTACACCGTTGTCGTGGCCAAGGCGGCCCAGCGGCTGCCGTTGGTCCGACGTGTTCCGCTCGCGCGCCTGGTGATCTTGGCCGAGCTGGGGATGCTCGCGAAAACCCACTTCGAGCGGCTTACTCCAGCTGAGCGCAGACGCCTTGTGCTGCTGCTCAGGCAGGCACGTCTGCAGCCGCGCAATATGAGCACCGCCAACCGCAGCGAGTTCATGCGGATCGTGGCGAAGCTTGAGCCCGGGATGTTCGCGAAGACCGCGGTTGAGCGCTTCTCGCCGGTCCCGGGCCGCAAGCGTTAGACCGCTGACCGCCGGTCCGCCGGGGATGCTGCTCGTGCTGGCGGACGCCGCCGCTATCAGTCGCTGATCTTGATGTGGCCAGGCTGTGCCGCCACGCGCTCGATCCAGGCGCGGACTGCCGGGTAGGGCTCCAGTGAGAACCCGCCTTCCGGCGCCACGTGCACGTACGCATAAAGGCTGATGTCGGCCACCGAGTAGCGACCTCCGACCAGGAACTCGTTCCCGCTGAGGCCGCGCTCAAGCGCTTCGAGTCCCTTACGGCCGCCCGCGTGTCGTTCCTCCACGAACGACGCGGATGCGTTCACATCAAACAGCTTCAGGAAGCGCGCGACGGCGAGGTTCGGCTCGATCTCGTACTGCTCGAAGAACTGCCAGGCGAGCGCACGTGACCGCTCGTAGCCGTCTTGCGGGATGTACTCGGTACCTTCTGCCAGATAGTCGATGATTGCGTTGGATTCGACCAACGGTCGGCCGTCGTCGAGTACCAGCGTGGGCACTCGCAGCGCTGGATTCAGATCCCCGATCACGTCCATCCGGTTGGACCGGTCAACCACGTCGAGTTCGTGCAGCTCGAGCGGGATCGCGAGCTGCGAGCAGATCAGCCGCACCTTGTAGCAGTTGCCCGACACGGCACTGTTGTAGAGAAGCATGGAATCCATGATGGTTTAGACGCTCACCCAGCACGAAACCGGACCTCGGCTTCGTGCGAGACTTGTGTGCCATGGAGCTGCGAGCACCCACAGCGGACGACAGGGCTCGCCTGCTCGCCCTGTTGTCCGAGACCGAGATTGCAGAAGCCGGGGGCGCGATGACCACTGCTGCCGAGCTCGAAGTGATGCTGGCGGAGCCTGGCCTGGATCTCACCAATCGCGCCCTGGTTCGGGCTGACGGCGACCGCTTGACCGCGTTTGTGGCGGTGCATCCGACGGCGTGGCCTGGTGAGCTACAGGCACAACTGATCCTCGCACCCGACTCGGCGTCTGATGGGGCCGAGTTGTTGGGCCTGATCGGCCAGTGGAGCGCGTCTGATCGCCCGGGGCCCGGACCCGTCACAACCAACCTGTTCGAGCTCCCGGGCTTCGTCGCCCGTCAGGCACTGATTGACGATGGCTGGCAATTGGTGCACAGCTATGACCGAATGCACGCACGCCTGGACCGTGAGCGTCCGCTCAACCTGCCCGCGCAGGTCACGATCAGCGCTGCGCGCTCGACCGAGGACATGCGCACCGTTCACGCGGTCATTGAGGACGCCGTCGCTGGGCACTGGAAGCACCAGCGCCGCAGCTTCGATGAGTTTCTCAGCGGGCAGGAAGCCAGGGCCGGTCACAATCCTGAGCTGTGGTTGCTGGCCAGACGTGAAGGCATCCCGGCCGGCGCGGTCATCGCTCGTGACCCTCCAGACAATGCCTGGATCGCCTGGCTCGGAGTTCACCCGCAACACCGCCGGCACGGCATCGCCAACGTGCTGCTGGACTCCGCCTTCAACGAACTCCGCCGCCGCGGCCATGAAACCGTCGGGGTCGATGTCGACACCCACAACCAAACCGACGCGAATGCGGTCTACAAGCGGGCCGGAATGACCGTCACCATCCAGGCCGATCAATGGGCCAGGACCTATCAGTAGGCTCACGCGCCGCTGCGCGCTGGCGTTATTGACGGCGAAGTCTCGCCAGCCGCATCAGATCCTCGCCGCAGTGAGGATCGTCGAGTGCGTCGGCGAGCGCGGCGCCGGCCTCAGCAAGTTCCTCTGGGGTTGGCTTGGCTCGCCCAATGAACCTGATCATCCAGCGGCGGGCGGCCTCGTCATAGCGCGCATCCCGCTCGGAGGCCATTAGCCCCAGGACGTGCGTCGCGTTGGCCAGTCCGAGCCCGCCCATATCGCGTCCGACCGCCAGCGCCATCTCAAGATCGCGCAGCCGCATCGCCTGTTCAAAGCTCGCCTGCCGCCTCCCGTGATCGCTTCCCGCGTGACCCATGCGCGTATCGTGCCAGCGGAGTCGGACACGAACGTACGTTCGGGCGAGATCTTGCAAGGAGCGGCAACTCGTCGCGGTTATGCTCGCGAGGGCGGCTGTTGGTGGGGCGCGGATGGACTCGGGCCCGGTTGGTTGGACCGTTCGGCGCAACTGCAGCGCTCAGTTCGGTCTCCGCCACAGCAATCGGGATTGTCGGCGGGTTCGCAACAGCTCGCCGGTGTGTCGGGCGAGCAGCATTTCTTGTCTATGTCAGCCATGAGGACAACTCCTGCAGCGCTTCCGGGATTACGAAGTAATAGGCCCATAGTCCCTGGCGTTCCGATCCGATGATCCCGGCTTCGCGCAGGACCTTGAGGTGATGTGAGACGGTGGGCTGCGAAAGGTCGAACAGCGGAACGAGCTCGCAGACGCACACCTTCCCGGCGTGCTTGCGCAGCACATCGACCAACTGCAGGCGAACCGGATCGCCGAGTGCCTTGGCGGTCTTGGCCATGCGAGCGGCGCGGTCACGTTCGACGTCCGGGTAGGCCACGGGCTCGCAGCACGGTTCGCCGTTGGGTCGTTTCTGTTTGGGGGCCAGCTCCAGATCGATAGCCATCTATCTATAGATATCGATTGAATTGATGGTTGTCAATGGATACTGTGCTGAGCATGAGCACGGTCCTCTTCGTCTGCCTTCACAACGCGGGGCGCTCGCAAATGAGTCAGGCGCTGTTTCAGCGCGCCGCGGCCGGCGCTCACGTCGCCCTCTCGGCGGGCACCACGCCAGCTGATCGCGTTCATCCTGAGGTCGTCGAGGTGATGCGCGAGCTGGGGATCGATATCGCCAACCGCAAGCCACAGTTGCTGACCCGTGAACTGGCCGAGCGCGCGGACGTGGTGGTCACGATGGGCTGCGGCGACCAGTGCCCATACATTCCGGGCAAGCGCTACCTCGATTGGGAGCTACAGGACCCCAACGGCCGCCAGATCGACGAGGTTAGGGCGACCCGTGACGCGATCGCCAGACGGGTAGCGACGCTGCTCGAAGAGCTCGACTAGGACAGCTCCGGTTCGCCGCGACGACACCTGACAGCAGTTCGCGGTATTGCTCAAGGCCAGGGACCTCAAGCCCGGGGACCTTGCCCTGGTCGTCGATCAGACGCAGCGAAACCGCCTCACGCCAATCGGGATTCAGCTCGAATTCGGCGACCTCCGCCGGCGACATCGCGCCGCCCTGCTGCTCGAGCGTCATCAGTGAAACGTCGGAAAGCTGCGAGCGGTAATCGGGGTCCGTCGCGACCAGATAGCGCTTGGCGTCTACATGCTGCTCGGCGAGCCACGCGACCCGGGCGCCGACCCGCGGCGTCAGCCAGCGCGCGCCGGACTCACCGTGGTGCTGCCCCGGGGCTTCGTATTGAACGCCGGCGACCGCTGGCGCTCGTGCGATGTCGTGCAGCAGACAGGCGGCAAGATACTCGTCGTCGTCGGGCCGTGCGGCCCGCGCCAGCGCCGCGCACTGCAGTGCATGCTCGAGCTGATCGACCGGCTCGCCGTCGTAGGGGAGCCCCGCCATTGACAGGCAGGCATCGACGAGCTCTTTGACGGTTTGGGCGATACCAGTGGCCCGCAAGCCACTGGTATCGGTGGTTGCCTCGGCCGACGGCTCTAGCTCCACGGCAGCGTGTACAGCTTTGTGAATGACATCGCCTTGATCGCTTCTTTGACGCCCTCTTTGACGCCGAGGCCGCTGTCGCCGACACCGCCGAACGGCGTCAGTTCAGTGCGCCAGCCGGGGACTTCGCGAATGTTGACCGTGCCTGCGTTCAGTTCCTTGATGCAGCGCGAGATCGCCCGCCAGTCGTCGGTGCAGACGCCGCTGGAGAGCGCGTAGGGGGTTGAGTTCGCAACCGCGATCGCAGCGTCGAGATCGTTCACACGGATGATCGGCGCAACCGGACCGAAGGTTTCGGTCGCCACCAGGCGGGAGCTCGGGGAAACGTGATCGAGCACTGCGGGGGTCAGCTGTGCGCCGCTGCGCTCGCCGCCGTAGAGCAGCTCTGCGCCATCGCCGACGGCATCGCGCACCCGGGTCTCGATCTCGATCGCCGCCTGCTCGTCGATCACCGTGCCGAGGTCCGTGGTCGGATCGGCGGGGTCGCCGACCTTGAGCGCAGCAGTCCCGGCGACGACCTTCTCTGAGAGCTCGTCGGCGATCCTGCCGACCGCAATGATCCGCTTCACCGCGGTGCAGCGTTGCCCGGAATTCTTGAAAGCACCGGAGACCGCCAGTGCCGCGGCTTCGTCGAGGTCGGCGTCGGGCAGGACGATCAGCGGATCGTTGCCACCGAGCTCGAGCACCGCGCGGCGGTAACCGAGCTTGGACGCGATCAGCTTGCCGATCGCGACGCTGCCTGTGAAGGTCACGAGCTCGACATTGGCGTCGGCGAGGAAGCCGTCGAGCACCTCGGCGGGGCGTCCGCACACGATCTGCGCCGCGTCGCGGGGGAGACCCGAACGACCGATGATCTCGAACAACTCGAGCGCGCTCAGCGGCACCTTTTCGCTGGGCTTGAGCACGATCGGCGCACCGGCCGCGATCGCCGGGGCGACCTTGTGTGCGACCTGGTTGACCGGGTGGTTGAACGGCGTGATCGCACCGACCAGCTTTACCGGCACCTTCAGCGTGTGTGCGCGACGGTCGCGCCCGTTCGCCGAGATGTCCCCGGCAAAGGTCTCGCCGTCGTCGCGCAGCGCTTCCATCGCGGCGAAGCGGAACACGTCGATCGCACGACCGATTTCGTAATCGGAGTCTTTGATCGTCAGACCCGACTCGCTGGTTATCAGTGCGGCCAGCTCGGAACGGCGTGCCTTGAGTTCGTCGGCGACGTTGAACAGTGCCTGAGCACGGTCGTGGCGTGAGAGCTCGTCGGTGTAGGCCGCGCCCTTGGCGAGGGCCGCGTCGAGCTCGGCCTGAGTGGTGACCGGGACCTCGGCCACGATCTCGCCGGTGTACGGGTTTTGGACTTTCAGCGTGTCGGTCATATGGCGTCTCGGGTCTGGCTGGGGCGCTGCCGCAGGCAGTCAGGCGAGGTGGTTGAGCAGCAGGTCGTGGAGGTCGCGGTTGCGCAGATCACGGCCCTTGATAGCTGAATCGTCCAGCGGATGGGTGACGATCAGCGGAATCCGGCGCTCGTGCAGTCCACCATGGGAGCGGAGCTTGCCGTGTAGCGCGCCGAGATCGTGGGCTGCGGCCGACTTACCAATCACCGTCGACTCGTCTGCGAGCACGATCAGGTCGCCGATTCGATCGGCGGGCAGATCGAAGGCATCGGCTGCTGCGTAGCGGTCGAGCACTGCCTCAACCCCGGAGAGCGCTGCGATCACGCCGCGCGCGGTGTCGATCTCGGACGGATCGTCCAGATGCACCCAGACCAGCGAGCCCAGTGCCGCGTGATGAACCACGTACGGATCTGTGATCGGGCACAGCGTGTGGTGCGACTTGACGCCTGCGTCCGCGAGCTGGTCGTCGAGGAACAGGACCTTGGGTGAACCATCCTCGTGGGTCTTGGCGTTCATCCCGTGGTCAGCCGCAAGTCCGACGACAAAGCCGGCATCCAGCGCGTTGGCGATCGAGATGTCCATCGCCCGGTAGAAGTCATCGGCCGTCTCCTCGCCGGGGGCGGCGGAGTGCTGGACGAAGTCGGTCAGCGAGGCGTACACGATCGTGGCCTCGTAGCGCGGCGCCAGCGCGACCGCGAGGTCGACGGTGTAAGGGGAGAGGCGCCAGTCGTAGATGTCCGGGTTCGGTAGGCCGATGACATCAAGCACCGGGGTTCCGTCGGGCAGCGCCTGCTCGTGGGCCTTCTCCGCACTGAATGCGGGAACGCCGCCCGCCGCCAGCAGTTTGCGCAGCTTGTCCTTTGCCGTGACACACAAGACGCCGACACCCGCTGCGGCTGCTGCGGCGTGAATCGTGGTGGCACGCAAGAAGCTCGGATCGGTGACCTGGACTTCGATGCCGTCTGGGTTGCGGTAATGGTTTCCGGCGATTCCATTCTCGGCAGCGCTGACGCCGGTCACGATCGCGACGTTGTTGGGATTCGTGAAGGTCGGGACCTGCGAGCGTCCGAGCGTGTAAGTACCGCCGCCGTCCAACGCCTGCTGCAGCCGCGGCATGAGTCCGCGCGCAAGTGCGTCGTCAACGTATTCAGGATCCCAGCCATCGGCGCAGATCGCCATCACGGGTTGCCTGGGAACCGCGTAGGTGCGGTCGTTGGCGGTGAAGTACGTACTCATGGATAGAAGTCTATACAAGTTGGGTATCTCATGCTGTGAATGCGCTGTAATCGGGATGTGACTTCGTCGCCTGCTGAGGCGTCCGTGCGCTTGATCGCCCAATGATCTTGGAGCGTTCGCCTCGTGTCGGGTTGTTGAAAACTTGTATAGACTTCTTGCCTATATGGCGACTGAACACAAGCAGATCAAGGCCGACGTCTGTGTCCTCGGGGCCGGAATCGTCGGGGTGGCGCATGCGCTTGAGGCCCAGCGTCGCGGGTTCTCGGTCGTCGTGCTCGAGCGCGAACAGGAAGCGGTTGGTGCCTCCGTGCGCAACTTCGGGCATCTCTTCGTCTCCGGGCTGCTTGGCGGGACCAGCTATGAGACGGGTCTGCGCAGCCGCGAGCGATGGCTCGAGTTGGCGCCGCGAGCGGGACTGCCGCTCTACCACTCGGGCACGCTGCTTGTGGCCCGCGCGGAGGATGAACTCGCCGTGCTCGAGGGATGGGCGGCCGAGGATGGTCGCCATGGGCGGATGCTGCGCGCCGGCCAGGTCGGTGAAATCGCGCCGATCCCGACCGCGTCATTGATCGGCGGACTGCACACCGAGCTGGATCTGCGCACCGACCCACGCGCGGCCGTGGCCGGGCTGGCGCGGCTGCTGGTCAGCGGTGGCGGCCGGATCGAGTGGAACACAGTCGTACATGACGTTGAGCCCCGCAGGGTGCACGGAGATCGCCTCACGGTTGAAGCTGACGCGATCATCATCTGCCCCGGGCCTGACTACCGCCAGCTCCCGCCGCCGGTGAGGCCACCGGCGGGCCGGATGACACGCTGCCTGCTGCAGATGCTGCGGACCGCAGCGCCCGGCGGACGCACCTACTCGGCGGCGATGGCCACGGCGCTCAGTCTGATCCGCTATCCCGCCTTCGCCAAGCAGGACGCCGCGTCAGAGCTACGCGACCGGCTCCAGCGCGACAAGCCCGAGCATCTCGAAAACGGCCTGCACCTGCTCGTCACTCAGATGCCCGACGGTGACCTGATCATCGGCGACACGCACACCTACGGCGACACGCTCGCGCCTTTTGGTGAGGAGCGGCTCTATGAGCTGCTGCTGGACGAGGCCGAACAGCTGCTCGGCGAGCGACCCCTGGTCAGGCAGCGGTGGCACGGGCTTTACCCGTCGGCCGAGATCGCCGGCGGGGCCAACAACTTCGAGGTATTCGCTCCCATGAGCGGAGTGCGGGTGGTGGAGTGCATCTCCGGGCTTGGCATGACGCTTTCACTCGGACAGGCTCCCCTGGTACTCGATGAGCTGCTCGACTCAGCCGCGCCGGCTGTCGCTGGTTGAACGCCCGCGACGGGTGTCACACTTCGCCGCGTGGCCGCCCAAGATGAGAAATCACGCCACGCCGCGATCACCGCGACACTTCGCGACGAGATCCGCTCAGGACAGCTGCCGCCGGGCAGTGCTGTCGCATCCGAGGCCGAGCTCTCTGAACGCTTCGGGGTGGCCCGCGGCACGGTCCGCCAGGCGCTCGCGAGCCTGCGTTCCGAGGGGCTCATCAGCGGCGGTCGTGGACGCCGCCCGGTTGTCGCTCGACCTGCGCTGGCCCAGAGCTTCGATGAGCTGATCTCGTTCACCGCTTGGGCGGAAGGGCTCGGGCGCACCCCCCAAGCACGGACGCTTGAGCTGGCGCGGCGGCCAGTCGGCAGCGACGATGGCGCCGTGCTCGGATTACCGACGGGCGCCAATGTCTACCAATACAAGCGGCTGCGACTGCTTGACGGCCAACCGATGATGATCGAGCTCTCGACATTCATCGAGCCGGTCGGCAAGCTGTTGCTCGACTGCGACCTGGACACCGGGTCCGTGTACGCGCAGCTCGGGGACCGCGGGGTGGAGTTCGCCGAGGCAACACATACGATCGCCTCGGTGGCCGCCTCCAGCGAGCAGGCGCAGCTGCTGCAGCTCCCGCGGCGGTCACCGCTGCTGGAGGTGACACGGCTGGTGCTCGACCCCGGCGGCCGCGCGATCGAACTGTCCCGCGACAGCTACCGCGGTGACGCGTTCGAGATCACGCTCCATAACGCGGTCGCACTGCGACGCGCGGGTGTCGGTCTTTCACTGGTCAAATGAGCACTGTGGGCGCGCCGATTACGCGCTAGCAGCGGATCGCTCCAGACCGGAGGTCCGGCCTGCTCCGGATCGGACTCCGCGTTAGAGGGTGATCGGTTCGGGCAGGCGTGCCGGCCGACCCGGATCGGGCGGGGTTACGGACTCCTGACCGTCGGGCCCGAGTGGCTTAGCCAGCCAGACCACGTCCTGCCAACCGCCGGCGGTCCAGCCTATCCGCCTGAAGACGCCAACCTCCTCGAACCCGAGGGCAGTGTGTAGCCCGATCGAACCGGCGTTGGGAACTGTGATTCCGGCGAGCGCGAGGCGATAGCCCTGTTCGGCGATCAGGTCCAGCAGCGGTGTGTAGAGGGCGCGGCCGAGTCCGCGGCGGTGGTAATCCGGGTGCAGGTAGACGCTGGTCTCGCCCGCCCAGCGGTATGCGGCGCGCGAGCGGTGGGTTGTCGCATAGGAATAGCCGGCGATCCGACCGTCGTCATCGGCCACCAGGAACGCATGGGTTCGGCTGATCGCAACGAGCCGACGTTGAAACTCCTCGACCGACGGAACGTCGTCCTCAAAGCTGACGCGCGACTCCACGTATGGCGCGTAGATCTGCAGGCAGGCCTCGGCATCGCGTTCGGGTTCAGCGTGGCGGACCAGCATCTCATTCACGATGCCACGTTGTGGACCCGGAGAGCATGGCCAGACGGCTAAAGTCGTGGCTCTCATGGCAGCGACATTCCCAGAGCGTGACTACGACATCGTGCTGTACGGCGCGACCGGCTTCACCGGCAAACTGGCGGCCGCATACCTCGCACAGCACGCGCCCGCTGGCGCCAAGATCGCGCTGGCGGGACGCTCAGAACAGAAACTCGACGGGCTGCGCCGATCGATCGATGGGGCATCTGGCTTCGGGGTCGTGTTGGCGGACTCAACCGACCCGGCCTCGCTCGACGCCCTGGCAGCGCGGACACGGGTCCTGATCAGCACGGTCGGCCCATATCTGCAGTACGGCGAGGGGCTGGTCGCCGCCTGCGCGGCTGCAGGCACCGACTACGTCGACCTCACCGGTGAGCCCGAGTTCGTCGACCTGATGTACATCCGCTACCACGAGCAGGCGCGCGCAACCGGGGCGCGCCTGATTCATGCCTGTGGGTTTGACTCGATTCCGTATGACCTCGGCGTGATGTGGACGCTGCAGCAGCTGGGAGTTTCGGCCGATACCGACAAGGTGGACGTCCAGGGGTTCGTGTCCGCGAAGGGCACGATCTCAGGTGGTACCTATCACTCCGCTGTCACTGCCATGGGACGGATCAAGGAAGCGGGGCGCGTCTCGCGTCAGCGCCGCTCGCTGGAGCGGCATTCACCGGACGGCAAGCTGGCCGACGGCCGCAGTGTGCACAGTGGGAATCTGCGCGTACACAACGAACGCGGGATCGGCTGGGTTGTGCCGGCTCCGACGATCGACCCCCAGATCGTGATGCGCTCGGCGCGGCTGCTCGACGATTACGGGCTGGACTTCAGCTACTCCCACTACATCGTCACCAAACGGCTCGTGAACACCGCAGGGCTGGGGTTCACCGTCGGCTTCATCGCGATGATGGCGCAGCTCAAACGCACTCGTCAGCTGATCTTGAAGTTCAAGAAGCAGGGCAGCGGGCCGTCCGAGCAAAAGCGCGCCAAATCACGCTTCCGTGTGCGCCTGATCGCCTCCAAGGGCAGCACCGGTACCCCCGACTATCGCCAGATCGTCACTGACGTCACCGGCGGCGACCCGGGCTACGGTGAGACTTCGAAGATGCTCGCCGAGGCCGCGATGTGTCTCGCGTTCGACACCGATGTTCCCGACGTCGGCGCCGGCCAGCTGACGACCGCATACGCGCTCGGCGCGCCGCTGCTGCGGCGTCTGCAGGCCGCCGGAATCGGCTTCAACGTCGTCTCGGATAGCTCTGCCTAAAGACTGGCTCTGAGTTGAGGGCCTCCGCCGGCTGGGGGAAGTGCCGCCACGGCTGGGGAAACCCCGCCACGGCTGGGGAAGGCCCGGGAGAGAAAGCTCTCCCGGAGAAGGTGGTCTCTGACGGTGACCGACCGCTGGGGCGGCCTTCTACCTTCGGCCGCACGGTTAGCTCCTGGCGTTGCTCGATGGGTGTGGCCTACGCCGCGCGCTGCGAGTGGATTCCGAGCGCGAGCTTGAGATCGTCAAACGACCCTGACTCGTCGTGTTCGAAGCGGGAGTCGGTGATCCGGAGCGTCCGGATGCCGCGTGCCAGCAGGCGAGCGTCACGGAGCCGGTCGCGCTCGATCTTCTTGACTGTGCGGTGGTAATCGTGACCGTCGAGCTCGAGCACCAGCCGCTGCTCGGGCCAGTAACAGTCGATCTCCCAGGGACCGATCCAAATGTTCCGCACCGGTTGCGGGATCTCGGGATGCTTGAGTAGCGCGCGATCGAACGCACGCTCGAGTCTGGACGCGCGGTCCGGTGCTGGTTCGTAGGCGGCATAGGCAATCCTGAGCCGTCCGATCCCCGGGCGGTGCGCATGCAGCGCCAGCGCTTGGCGGACGCGGTCGTGGTTCAAGTTCTGATGGATGACGGATTGCTCGATCAGCCGCAGCAGCTCCTGCTCCGACTCGGTTTCCGAGAGCTCCACCAGCAACCGCGGAATCGTGCTGACTCGCATTCCGCCGACGGTTCCGACCTCCCAGCGTTCCGGCGCGGTGCGAATTTGGTGTACTCGGAACGACGATCTGGTCTTCACGCTGATCTCGCTGATGCTGACGTGAATGTCGTAGGAATTCAGCGATCTGAGTCCACGTAGCGCGGCTGCGGTCCGGTGGCTCAGGAACGCGCCTGTGGGCAGCGCCAGCAGCGCTGCTTGCAAGTGCCCGCGCTGCCCGATCCCGCGCCGAGCGAGCGCGTAGACGCCGCGGTGTAGTCGGATCAGATTCCCACGCTTCACGCGTCCGCAAATTTGGTTTCGGGAGAGACCCGCCTGCTGAAGCTGTCGAGCGGTGATGACCCCGTATTGCTTGTCCGCCACGGCACCGAGTCGAGCGTCGACCGGGTCCAAACTCGCATCAGTCACGGTAAGACGTGCCCCTCTGCACCCGTCTTGCCTTACCTTTGTCACGCCTAGGCGTACAAAGGTGACGCAAGACGCATGGCGTGGACGGTGAGGGAAGCGGCGCGGCGCTGGCGGCTCGGGGGATGGGGCGGAGAGTCGGGCTCGCCGAGGAGTCGAGCGGCGGGGGCGCGAGCGCCGAGGAGTCGAGCGGCGGGGGGTCGAGCGCCGAGGAGTCGAGCGGCGGGGGAGCGAGCGGCAGGGGGAGCGAGCGGCAGGGGGTCGAGCGGCAGGGGGTCGAGCGGCGGGGGGTCGAGCGGCGGGGAGTCGAGCGGCGAAACGTCATGCACACGGCGAAGGCTAAGGGTAAAAGCGCCCGCGACAGCAGGGGATTTGTGTCAATTTCGTGACAGTGCCGGACGACGGGAGCGACTCGGACGGCAAGTGACCGGACGACGGGAGCGACTCCTACTGCAAGTGACCGGACGACGGGAGCAAGTCCGACGACAAGCGACTGGACGACGGGAGCAAGTCCGACGACAAGCGACTGGACGACGGACAGAGACCCGCTAACAGGGGAGAGGCGACCAAGCCGTGGTCGCCTCTCCGCGCTGCTTTGGACCCTTTTGCACGTCCCCCTGAGGACGTTTCGGAAGTTGGTTCGGTTACTTCAGGTCGGAGGACCGCTTGTTGAGGAGGTGGCGGGCGATGACCAGCTGCTGGATCTGTTGCGTGCCTTCGAAGATGTCGAGGATCTTAGAGTCGCGGGCCCACTTCTCAAGCAACTCGTCCTCGCCGTAGCCGAGCGCGCCGGCCAGCGCGACGCAGCGCAGGGTGATGTCGTTGGCGACGCGCGCCGCCTTGGCCTTCGCCATTGAGGCGTTCATCGTGTTGGGCTGGCGGTTGTCCGCCATCCACGCCGCCTGCAGCATCATCAGGCGGCCGGCTTCCCAATCGGCCTCCATCTGCAGGAACTCCGCGACCGCGGCGCTCTGGGCCAGCGCCGGCTTGTCGTAGTCGATCTCGACGCCGGCTTCTTCGAACAGCTCGCGAGTGCGGTCGAGCGCTGCCTTGGCGCAGCCGACGGCCATCGCCGCCACCAATGGGCGGGTGTTGTCGAAGGTCTGCATCACACCGGCGAAACCCTGCTTGGCCGATTTGATCTCCGGGGTGCCGAGCAGCGCGTCGGCGGGGACGCGGCAGTTGTCGAGTTTGAACTGCGCGGTGTCAGAAACGCGGATACCGAGCTTGTTTTCAAGGCGCACCAGCTTCATGCCGGGGTTCGAGCGCTCGACCACGAACGACTTGATCGCGCCGCGGCCCTGGGACAGATCCAACGAGGCCCAGACCACCACCAGCTCCGCACGGGAACCCGAGGTGACGAAAATCTTGTCGCCGTTGATCACATATTCGTCACCGTCCAGAACCGCCGTGGTCTGGATCGCGGCCGAGTCCGATCCGGCGCCCGGCTCGGTGATCGCCATCGCAGCCCAGCGGCCGCCGAAGCGCTCCATCTGCTCGGGGGTCGCAACGGCAGCGATCGCCGCCTGGCCAAGACCCTGGCGGGGCATCGACAGCATCATCCCCACGTCACCCCAGCAGGCGCCCTGGACGCTCACCACGCCGGTCAAGTTGCGTCCGTTGCGATTGCCGCGCTTGCTCTTCTTGCTTACTTCCGGAGCGTCATCACCGGTCCTGCGCTTGGCCGCGGCAGCCGCCTTCTCGGCCTGATCGACCATGTCGGCGAGTGCGTCCAGCTCGACCGGGTATTCGTGCTCCGCGGTGTCGTACTTGCGAGAGATCGGACGGAAGACGTGTTCCGAGGCCATCTGCGCCTGGTAGGCGGTCTGCTGCAGGCTGTCGGTCAACTCGAGATTGATCATCAGACCACCAGCACTCCTTCCATGATTCCCGCGGCCCGCAGGTCGCGATACCAGCGCTCCACCGGGTGCCCCTTGACAAAGCCGTGGCCGCCGAGCAGCTGTACACCGTCGGAGCCGATCTGCATCCCGTATTTGTTCGTCAGCTGGCGCGCCAGCGCTGCCTCGCGTGCGAACGGCTTGCCGGTTTCGGCGAGCGAGGCGGCGCGATAGGTCGAGAGCCGCAGGCCGTCGAGCTCGATCGCGATGTTGGCGACCATGAACGCGACCGACTGGCGGTGCGAGATCGGCGCACCGAAGGCGACGCGTTCGTTCACGTACTCCTTCACGTACTGCAGCACCGCCTCTGCGGTACCGGTCGCAAGCGCTGACCAGCCAATGCGTCCGAGTGCGATCACCTGACGGTAGGCACGCTCGGCGCCGGCCTCATCAGCTTGATCTCCCTCGATCAATGCGGCCGAAGGCAGCTTCACGTCGTCGAGCAGCAGCTTTCCAGTGGCCGCCGGTCGCAGGCCCATTCCGGGGCCCTCCTCGGTCGAGACCCCGGCCGTCGACGCTTCGACGATGAACAGCGCGGGGCTGCCGTCGAGCTGGGCGCCGACCACGAACAGCTCAGCCTCGGCGACGCGCGGTACCAGCGCCTTGACGCCGTTCAAAACGAATCCGTCGTCGCTGCGAGAGGCGACCGTCTTTAGCTCGAGCGCGTTGAACAGCGCATGCGGCTCGTGGATCGCGACCGCCGCGACAGTTGGGCTCGCGGCAACAAATCCAGGCAGATATGAAGCCTGCTGCCGGCTGTCGCCGAAGAGGCCGATTGTCGTCGCTACTGCTCCCGGCGCGAGTAGACCGACTGCGATCCCGAGATCGCCTTCTGCCAGCGCCTCGGCGACCAGGACCGCGCTCACCGCCGCGCGCTCGGCATAGACGCCGCCGAGCTGCTCCGGCACTCCGATCGCCGCGAGCTCGAACTCTGCGGCGCCGTCGATCAGCGCCGCTGGAGTCGATCGCTCGACATCCGCCTCGGGTGCGGCCGGGCGCAGCTGCGCCAGCGCGAAATCACGGACGGCTTTGGTCAGCAGACGCTGCTCATCACTCGGGGTGATGTCAAACAGCTCTCCGGGCACGGCCGGCGACTGACGCACCGGAAGGTCCAAATCTTGCTGGATGGTCATAACGGTTGCCTCTGAAACTCCTGTGAAACTCAGCGGTCCGGAAGCGGCTCATGAGTCGGTTCCGACACCACTGTCGGTTGCTCCTTGGATAGTAACCGACGCCGGTGTCGGTTAGCGCCGCTGTGTGACGTATGTAGCTGTTCCAGGTCCCGCTGGACCAGGAACAGCACCGCAGCTGGCGGCGGGCTGCAATAACCCTTACCGCGTATTTACGGCAAACCAGGCATCCTTCCAGACAACATGCGCGTGTTGGTAGTTGAAGATGAGCGCCGCCTTGCGGACGCGATAGCTCGCGGGCTGCGTCGCGAGGGGATGGCGGTGGATCTGGCCTCGGACGGAGCCGATGCCCTGGCCAAGTCACGGCTGGTGCGTTATGACGTGATGGTGCTGGATCGCGACCTCCCGGAGATTCACGGGGACGAGGTGTGCCAAACCGTCCACGCCGAGTGCCCGGAGACCAAGATCATCATGCTCACCGCCGCGGGTGAGCTCGAGGACCTTGTCGGCGGGCTGTCGCTCGGCGCCGACGACTACCTGCCCAAACCGTTCCGGTTCGCCGAGCTGGTCGCGCGTATTCGTGCGCTCGGACGCCGCGCCACTCCGGCGCGCCCGCCGGTGCTCACGCACGGAGACCTCGAACTTGATCCCGCGCGCCGCAGTCTCACCCGTTCCGGCGAGCCGATCGAGCTGGCCCGCAAGGAGTTGGCCGTGCTCGAGACGCTGATGGAGGCCGGCGGTGCGACGGTCTCGGCCGAGGAGCTGCTGGAGCGCGTCTGGGACGAACACACCGACCCGTTCACCAACGTCGTGCGGATGACGATCATGACCCTGCGCCGCAAGCTCGGGGACCCGCCGGTTGTCGAGACCGTGATCGGTGTCGGCTACCGCATGGCCTAGCCCGGATGGCACGCGGCCACCCGAGCGCAGGACCGATTTTCGGATAGGTTCTGAGGCGTGCCACGGGAACGAGAACCGGAGGGCGTGAAGCACACCCGTACGATCCGGATGCGGTTGACGCTGATCTACGGATCGGTCTTCTTGATCGTGGGGATCGTGGCGCTCGGGCTTGGCTATCTGCTGATCCGTCACAACATCAACGCCCATACGCAGAGCCTGAAGCAAACGGAGAAGAGCTTCTACGACATCCTGCGCCGCGACTTCCATCACCACCACCGGCAGCCGCTCACGAAGGCCCAGGCGATCCGTGATCGCAAGCACGTGCACCAAGTGGCGAACACGATGGCTGGGATCGCTGTTCACAACACTGCTAACAACACGCTGCACAAGCTGCTGCGCGAGCTGATCGCGGCCCTGTTCGCGATGATCGTGGTCTCGGTCGTGACCGGTTGGATCATCGCCGGCCGTGCACTCGAGCCGCTGCGCGAGATCACCGCGACCGCGCGGCGGGTGTCGGGCGAGAACCTTGGCGAGCGGATCGACCTGCAGGGCCCCAACGATGAGCTCAAGGAGCTCGCCGACACGTTCGACGCGATGCTCGAACGGCTCGATCAGACCTTCGCAAGTCAACGTCACTTTGTGGCCAATGCCTCGCACGAGCTGCGCACGCCGCTCGCGATCATGCGCACCGAGATTGATGTCACGCTCGCCGATCCGGACGCGACGCCGGATGAGTTGCGGCAGATGGGGGAGGCGGTGCGGGAGACGATCGACCGTGGCGAGGCGCTGGTCAAGGCACTGCTGCAGCTGGCGCGCAGCGAGGCGATCACCGGACACGAAGAACTCGTTGACATGTCGGTGATGGCCGGCGACGTGATCACCGACCTGCACAGCCGCGCCGAGGCGGCGGACGTCACGATCGAGACCGATCTGCACACGGCGATCGCGTTCGGCGAATCGGCGCTACTCGAGCGGGTGCTCACGAACCTGATTGAGAATGGCATCCGCCACAACCGCGAAGGCGGGCGGCTGTGGGTCAGCACGCGGACGCTCAGGGGCGAGCCGATGATCGAGATCGAGATCGCCAGTGATGGCGCGCCGCTGGATCCAGAACAGGTTCCGGCCCTGACCGAACCGTTCCGCCGGCTTACTCGCACCGCCGGTGGCTTCGGGCTCGGACTCTCGATCGTCAAGTCTGTGGCTGAGGCTCACGGCGGCCGCATCGAGTTGCGTGCCAGGCCTGAGGGGGGACTGGCCGTCAAGGTTCAGCTGCCGTCGGCCGCGGAGTTCCAGGCGGCCGCGCTGACCCGTGCGCGCAAGGCCAGCCAGGGCGAGCAAACTTAACAACTTTCTTAGATCGTTCCTTCGGTTTCCTGCAGAACCGGACGTAATTTCGATCAGCGAATCCAGCTAGGCAGCGTCACGCGGTGCCTACGTACAGAGAGGCTGATCGATGACTTCACGCCGCGCCCGCAGGCAGTCGGGCCAGTGGTATCTGATCTTGGTAGCAGCAGTCACCGCAGCCGTGATCGTGGCTGGAATCGCCGAACTCGGGACGGCATCGGGCAGCTCCGCGCGCACTTCAACTGAGCTCGTCACGGCCGAGAACGGTGTTGTCCAGACGACCGAGTCGGGCAGTGGCCAGGTCGAACCCGGCGTCGACCAGTACGTGAACTTCGGGACCAGCGGCACCTTGAAAACGGTTGACGTGACGGTCGGTCAGCACGTGCGCAAGGGTCAGTTGATCGCCACGCTGGACGACACTCAGGCGAAGATCACGGTCGAGGAGGACGAGGCTTCGGTGGCCTCGGCCAAGGAGAACCTGCAGAACGTCAAAGACGGGACCAGCGACTCCGGCTCGACTACCACCGGCAGCACGACCTCTGGCGCTACCAGCGGCGCAAGCTATTCGTCCGGCTCAGCAGAGCAGCCATCGACCTATGTGGACGACGTGGTTGAGAGCAGCGCCGCGACGGCCGAGTTCGTGTCGTCAAACGCGTCGACCGGAACCACCACCTCACCGACGAGCACCGCAACCGGCAAGGGCAGCGGCGAGGGCGGGACCGGCAAGGGCAGCGGCAAGGGCGGGACCGGCGACAAGGGTGGAAGCGGCGCCAGCGGCAAGGGAAGCGGCGGCAACGGCAGCGCCACCACGACCAGCAAGACCGGCGGCAGCAGCACCACCGCGAGCGGTAGCTCCGGCAACGGCTCGACCACCGCCTCCAATTCCACACGGTCCAGCGCGGCCGGCAGCTCGACAACGGGCTCGAACAGCTCGAGCACCATCAAGACGACGAAGCCCACGAAGGCCGAGATCCTGTCGGCCAAGGCCGAACTCGCAAGCGCCGAGGCCACGCTTGCGTCGGCTCGGCAGGCGCTGAAGGACACGCGCCTGTACGCGCCGGTGAGCGGCAAGATCGCCTCGCTGTCGGAGACCTCGCCGGGGGCGAGCGTGTCCTCTGGCACCGACTCCAGCGCCTCGAGCAGCTCGAGCAGTTCCAGCAGCTCAAGCTCAAGCGCCAGCAGCACAACTGCCGCCGGGGGCTCGGGGACCAGCAGCTCAAGCAGCTCCGGCTTCGCCGAAATCGTCAACTCCGATCACATGACGATGACCGTGCAGCTGAGCGAGGACAACATCTCGAGCGTCCACACCGGGCAGATCGCAACTGTCTCGATCACGCCGCTGAACGCCGTCAAGCTTGCGGGCCGGGTCACTGCGATAGATCCGATCGGGACCGAGTCCAGCAGTGTCGTCGAGTACGACGCGACGATCACGATCTATCAGACCAACCCCAAAGTGCTGGCGGGTATGAGCGCGACCGCATCAATCGTGACCGGCCAGGCATCGGGGGTCACGATCCCATCCGACGCCGTAAACGGAAGCGGCTCCAACGCCAGCGTTCAGCTGTATCAGAACGGCAAGACCAAGACCACGCCGGTGGTGGTCGGACTGAAGGGCTCCAGCCGCTACCAGATCGTCAGCGGCCTGAAGGCCGGCCAGCAGGTAAAGGTCACGATCACACTCCCATCACTGGGCAGCACCACAAGCAGCTCAAGTTCGAACTCAAGTTCGACACGTAGCGGCTTCGGCGGGCTGGCCGGCGGCGGCTTTGGCGGTGGCGGTTTGACAGGCGGCGGATTCGGTGGCGGTGGCGGCGGCTTCACCCCCGGGGGCTGATGATGACGCCATTCGGAAAGCGTGCCGTCGCGCCGAGGCCCGATGGGTCCCGCACGGGGCGGCGCGAGGCCGGCTCGCGGCCGGTGATCGAGGTACGCGATGCCCGCAAGACCTACACCCTCGGCGACATCAACGTACACGCGCTGCGCGGTATCGACCTGCGAATCGAGCGCGGCGAATATGTCGCCGTGATGGGGCCGTCCGGCAGCGGCAAGTCGACGCTGATGCACATCCTCGGATGCCTCGACACGCCTACCAGCGGCAGCTACCTGCTGAACGGGCTCGATGTACGGGACGTCGATCAGGACGACCTATCGGACCTGCGCAACCGTCGCATCGGGTTCGTGTTCCAGGCCTTCAACCTGATTCCGCGTACACGCGCGATCACGAACGTCGAGTTGCCGCTCATCTACGCCCGCATCCCGCGGGCTGAGCGTGCTCAGATGGCGATGCGCGCGCTCACCGATGTCGGACTCAGAGACCGCGCTGACCATCTTCCCTCAGAACTCTCCGGCGGCCAGCAGCAACGCGTCGCGGTGGCCCGCGCGCTGGTCACGAATCCGGCGATGATCCTCGCCGACGAGCCCACCGGCGCACTTGACACGCACTCCACCGCCGAGGTGCTGGCGTTGTTCGCGGAGCTCAACTTCCAGGGCCGCACGATTGTGCTGATCACGCATGAAGAGGAGGTTGCGGTCCACGCCCACCGCGTGATCCGCATGCGCGACGGGCGGATCGTCGCCGACGAAACGACCGGAGCTCCCACCGGTCCCCAAGCCGGTGGGAGCTACAACGGCCTCGAGACCGCGGCATGAACGAGACGCTGCGTACGGCACTGTCGGGTCTCGGCGCCAACAAGCTGCGCTCGGGGCTGACGATCCTCGGGCTGATGATCGGTGTCGGTTCGGTGATCGTGCTGATCGCGGTCGGGACCGGCTCCTCGTCTGCGGTCCAGTCCGAGATCGACGCGCTCGGGTCGAACACGCTCACGGTCAGCGCCTCGACCGGGCTCGGCGGGCTGTTCAGCCAGAACAGTGGACAGAGCAGCGGTCTGAAGCTCAGCTACGCGAATGCGCTGAAGAACAAGTTCACGGCACCCGACATCAAGAGCGTCGCCCCGGTCGTGAACGCGTCCAGCGTGACGCTCACGTACGGGACCTCGACCTACGAGCCGACGAGCTTCGTGGGAACTACGCCCGGCTACCAATCGGCGCGTGACTACACGATGCAATACGGCAAATGGTTCACCGACAGGCAGGTGAAGCAGGGCGCGAACGTGCTGGTGCTCGGTCCCACGGTGGCGCAGGAGCTGTTCGGGACCGCCGACGCGGTCGGGCAGTCGGTCCAGATCGACAACACCAGCTACGAGGTGGTCGGCGTCACCGCTGCAAAGGGGTCGAACGGCTCGACCGACCTCGACGATGTTGCGATCGCGCCGATCAGTTCGGTACAGGCGAATCTGACCGGCTACGGAACGATCGACTCGATCCTGATCCAAGCGGCGGCGAAGGACGCGGTCAACGCGGCCGAGACCGAGGCGACGGAGATCCTCGACAAGGTCGATCCGGCAAGTACCGGCTCGACCAGCGCCAACTTTGAGATCACCAATCAGAGCTCGATCCTGTCGGCCTCGAACTCCAGCAGCAAGGTCTTCACCACGCTACTCGCCGAGGTTGCTGCGATCTCGCTGCTGGTGGGCGGGATCGGCGTGATGAACATCATGCTGGTGTCGGTCACCGAGCGCACGCGTGAGATCGGGATCCGCAAGGCCGTCGGTGCGCGCCGTGCCGACATCCTCAAGCAGTTCCTGGTCGAGGCGGTGCTGGTCTCCGTCTTGGGCGGGATCGCAGGCGTGATCGCGGGCGTGGTCGGCAGCCAGTTCAAGATCTCCGGCATCCAGCCTGACATCGCCCCGTACTCGATCGGACTCGCGTTCGGTGCATCGGTCCTGATCGGGCTGTTCTTCGGAACCTACCCGGCGGCACGGGCGGCGGCGATGCGGCCGATCGACGCGCTCCGGTTCGAGTGATGAGTGCTGAGCCGGTGGGCCCATTGACGACTCCTGACCCGGCCGATCCGGCGAGCGGCCGTCGACCGGCCGATTCCAACGACCTTCCAACAACAGGACACGAGATGACAGATGCGACCAAAGTCACCACTGAGTTCGACCCGCTCGACGACGAGGAGTTTCCCGATGAGATGCCGGCACGGCCGCGCCGCCGCTGGCTGACGCCGTGGAGCGCGGTGACGCTGGCACTACTGGTCGGGGCGATCGGGTTCTACGTTGGCATCCGTGTCCAGAAGGCCGAGGCCGGAGGTGGTTCCAGCACCGCGTCCGCGATCGCGGACCGCTCCGGCTTCGCCGGGCTGTCGGGCGCGTCCGCGTCGGCGCGCAGTCGCTTCGCCGCGGCGGCGGCCGGCGGCGGTTTTCCCGGGGCGGGCGGAGCGTCGGGCAACAGCGTCAGCGGATCGGTTTCAAGCCGCGACGGCAACACGCTGTACGTGACCGAATCCGGTGGGAACATCGTGAAGGTCAAGCTCTCGGCAGCGACCACCGTCACCAAGAGCGAGTCGGTCGGTAAGGGCAAGATCAGCCCCGGCGACGAGGTGACGGTCTCGGGCCAGAAGGGGGCGGGGAAGGGCGCGAGCGTAACCGCCGTGTCCGTCACCGACAGCGGAGCAAGCAGCTCCTCCAGCTCGTCCACTTCATCGAGCAGTGGCGGCGCTAGCTCCTCGAGCGGCGGCTCTGGATCGGTCAGCTCGTTGTTCGGCGGCTGAGTCGCCGCGCCGACCCGCACCAATTTCCGGCGACGGCACGATGCCGAGCGCTCTCGAATACCGAAAGGACATCATGAACAGACGCAAACAGATCCGAGCATTGATGCTGTTGGCGGCGACCATCGTGGTTGCAGCCGCGGTTGCGGCTTGTGGAGGTAGCTCCAGCAGCGGTTCAGCCTCGGGGGCAGCCGCCAAGGACGCGGCAACCAGCTCGCGAGCGGCCTTCACCAGCTGCCTCAAGCAACACGGAGTCACGGTCCCATCTGGCGCCGGCAAGTTCAAGCGCGGCTCCGGCGGTGGCGGGTTCCCGGCAGGCAAGGCCCCAACGAACACCAGCGGCGCCCCCAGCGCCGGGACCGGCGGCGCCCCCGGCGCCGGCTCAGGCGGCTCAGGCGGCGGTGGCTTCGGCGCCGGCGGCTTCGGAAATTCGAAGTTCGCGAAGGCGATGAAGGCCTGCCAGTCGAAGCTCCCGGCAAGTGAACGCGGGCGCTTCGGCGCCGGTAAGCGTCCGGGCAACTTCAAGCCGAGCTTCTCCGCGACCACGCTGAAGAAATTCGTCGGCTGCATACGTGAGAACGGATACGCGGCGATGCCCGAGCCGAGCAAGAACAGTAACGGCGGCTTCTTCCCCAAGAGCGTGGAGAACAACGCCGACTTCAAGAAGGCGCTGCCCAAGTGTCAGTCGATTCTGCGACAGGGCTTCCAGCATCCAGCCGGGACGAGCACATCGGTGCAGAGTTCGTAGGCGGGCGGGGCCCGGCGCCGCTCGGGCCAAACGCGCGGGCGGCGCCGCCCGGTCCCAACCGGCGGGCGGCGTCCTCAGTCTTACGAACCTCTGCGGTTGAGGTGGTGACATGGGTTACAGAGGAACTCGGGTGCGCGACCCAATCCCGAAAAGGGCCCGTCACGCGTCCCACCCACACAAGTTGTGCCATTAGGAGATCACTGAAAGCATGAAAGGCTTCAAAGCAGTTTTCCCGCTGCTCGGAGGAGCGGTCGCGGGCGCTGTTGTTGCGCTGATCATCTCCAGCGGGAGTACGACCACAACGGTCACCGATCAGGTCGTGGCGAAAGGTGTGCCGGCGTCGCTGAGCAAGACCGGGACCTCCGCGCTGACTAAGAGCAGCGGATCCCGCGGGCTCACGGTCAACCAGGTCTATCGGCAGGACAGCCCCGGCGTCGTCGACATCGAGGTCACGGCCCAGACCAAGGGCAGCGGAACCTTCGGCCAGCCGACCGTCAGCCAGGACGAAGGTTCGGGCGTTGTCTACGACAAGCGCGGCTACATCCTTACCGACGAACACGTCGTCGCCAACGCGACCAAGGTCGTGGTCGACTTCAAGGACGGCTACAGCGCCACCGCCAAGGTGATCGGCACCAACGCATCGAGCGATCTTGGCGTCATTAAGGTCGACGTGCCCCAGTCTCAGCTGCACCCGATTCCGTTCGCGAACTCGACTTCCGCCCAGGTTGGCGACCAGGTCGTCGCGATCGGTAGTCCGTTCGGTCAGAAATGGACCACCACCGCCGGCATCGTGTCAGCCACCGGCCGCGTGATTACGGCGCCGAACGGCTTCTCGATCCCGGACTCGATCCAGACCGATGCGGCCATCAATCCGGGTAACTCCGGGGGGCCGCTGCTGGACGCCAACGGCGCGGTCCTCGGCCTGAACGATCAGATCGAGACCAACAACACCAACGCTCAGGGCGAAGGTTCAAGCTCGGGCGTTGGCTTTGCGACCCCGTCGACCAACGACATGAAGGTCGCCAACGCGATCATCGACGGCAGGCCCGTTGAGCAGGCCTACGTCGGCGTCAGCCTGGCACAGGGCTCGGCGCCTGGTGGCGGGGCCCTGATTGGCAAGGCCGTAAACGGGCTCAGCACTGTGGTCCCGGGCTCGCCCGCAGCCAAAGCGGGACTGAAGCCCGGCGACATCATCGTCGCCGTCAATGGACAGCCGATCACCAGCTCCGACGACTTCATCACGATGATGACGCGCTATTCACCGGGGCAGACGGTGCTGTTCAAGGTCAAGCAGACAAACGGCAACGTGAAGCTGTTCAAGGTCACGCTCGCCAACCGTCCCAAGCAGGCACCCACGGCCGGCTAACTGCTGAGCACCAGTGGTTGAGAGAACGAGGGGTGCGGCCCGAAGCGGGCCGCACCCCTCGTCGTTTCTGCCTGATGTTTGGTGCGTCGGCCACGCGCTCGGGGCGCCACGCGCTCGCGCGGACGGGCTGTTGGCTGATCAGCTCCGGGCGCTAACGGCCCAGGGCTCGCTCCATCAGCTCGCGATGCACTGAGCGCGTGCGCTCGGTCTTGCGGGTCCAGGAGCCGTCTGCAGCGAGAACCCAGGAGTCGGTGTCGTCGGCGAAGCAGCGGTCCAGTGTGTCCTGGAGCTCGGCCTGCAGCTCGGGCCGCTCGACCGGCGCGAGCAGCTCGACGCGGTTGTCGAGGTTGCGCGGCATCAGGTCGGCTGAGCCGATGTAGAAGTAGCTCTCGTCCCCGAAGCTGAACGTGTAGATGCGTGCGTGTTCGAGGAAGCGCCCGACCACGGAGACGACGTTGATCGTCTCACTAACCCCTGGGACCTGAGGCCGCAGGCAGCAGATGCCACGCACGTTGAGGTCGATCGGGACGCCGGCCTGCGAAGCGCGGTAGAGCGCCTCGATGCAGCGCGGGTCCACCAGCGAATTCATCTTCATCTGAATGCGAGCCGGCTTGCCGGCGAGATGAGCTTCGATCGTGCGGTCGATCAGTTCGATCAGCGGGTCGCGCATCGACTCCGGCGCCACCAGCACCTTGCGTTCACGCTGGGGGTGGGCATAGCCGGTCAATGAGTTGAACAGGTTGGCCACCTCCTGCCCGATCTGCGGATCGGTGGTGAACAGCCCGAAGTCCTCGTACAGACGCGCGTTCTTGGCGTGGAAGTTGCCGGTGCCGATCATCACGTAATTGCGCACTTGGCCGTGTTCACGGCGCACTACCAGGATCGTCTTTGCGTGCGTCTTCAGTCCGGGGATGCCGTGCACGACGTGCGCGCCCGCCTCTTCAAGCTCGCGTGACCAGCGGATGTTCGCGCGTTCGTCAAAGCGGGCCTTGAGCTCGACCATGCAGACCGCCTGCTTACCGCTCTCCGCCGCTTGGATCAGCGCCGGCACCAGCGCCGAGTCGTCGCTGGTGCGGTACACGGTCATCTTGATCGCGAGCACGTGCGGATCTTCGGAAGCCTGGATCACAAGCCGCTCAACGCTCGACGAGAACGACTGGTAGGGGTAATGAACCAGGAACTCTCCCTGGCGCATCGCCGCGAAGACGTCGGGCTCGGCGTCACCGTCATCGGGCTTGGGCAGGAACGCTGGGTGGGTTACCGGCGACCATCCCGAATCGCGCAGCTCAGCGTGCCCGTCGATGCCCACCAGTTGCCACAGGGCGGTGAGGTCGAGCAGGCCCGGGTTGTCGTAGATCTCGTTCGCGTCCAGCTCCAACCACTCGATCAGCCGCTCGCGCATGTCGGGTTCGAGCCCGGTTCCGACCTCGAGCCGGATCACCTCGCCGAAGCGCCGACGCCGCAGCTCAGCCTCGACGGCCAGCAGCAGGTCGTCGGTGTCATCGGCGATCTCGAAGTCGGCGTCGCGGGTAACGCGGAAGAGGCCGTGCGAGATCACCTCCATCCCGGGGAACAGCTCCGGCAGGTAGCGAGCGATCATCTCCTCGATCGGGATGAAGGTGTCCTTCTTGATCTCGATGAAGCGGGGGAGGACCTCCTTCGGCACCTTCACGCGTGCGTAGAGGTCGCTGCCCGCGTCGGGGTCGCGCAGGTGAACAATCAGGCTCAGCGAGAGGTTCGAGATGTAGGGGAAGGGACGTCCGGGCCCGATCGCCAACGGTGTAAGCGCCGGGAAGATGTCATCGTGAAAGTGCCGTGCCAGCTCGGCCTCGCTCGCCCCCGACTCGTCGGGGGTAACTATGCGGATGCCCTCGGCGGCGAGCGCCGGCATGATCACGTCGATGAACTCGTGCGCCTGGCGCGCGTCGAGCTCGCGGATCTTGGTGGCGATAGCGTCCATCAGCGCTGGGGGCGTTATCCCGTCGGGGCCGGTGCGACCGATGTGAGAAACGATCTTCTCGTGTACGCCTGCGACCCGCACCATGAAGAACTCGTCCAGGTTTGAGGTGTAGATCGCGAGGAATTTCAGGCGTTCCAGGAGCCGCAAGTGCGGATCCTCGGCCAACTCGAGCACGCGCTCATTGAAGTCGAGCCAGGACAGTTCCCGGTTGATGTAGAGCTGCGGATCGTTGAGATCTACAACGGTGGCGTCTTGTGTGGTTGAGGTCATAGGCTCTCGGCTCGCTTCGCTCGCTCGCAGTGGATTCTGCGCTGGCGTGACGAATTATCTAACCGATGACAAGTGGACGGCGGAAAACCCGCTCGAAGGCCTCATCGTCGCCGTAGCGTTCGACACTCCAGCGTGGGAGTGTGAGGTCACCGTCGGCGAACAGGTGCAAGGCGACGCCGTCACCGTTGGTCCTCAGCCGGGCTTCGCTTACCGATTGGTCGCGCCCGCGCTCGAGGTGCTCCGCGAGCCGCAGGATTACGGCGCAGCGGTCGAGCATCTGCTCGTCGCCGGGGCGGCCGAGTTTGGCCCAGGCTCCGAGCTTTGGGGAGCCCTTGCGGTGATAGCGGGTCATCTGCGCGATCAGTGCGCGCTCCCGCGGGTCAAAACCCGGCAGTTCGGCGCCAAGGATCAGGTAGCGGGAATGCTTGTGGTGATCGTCGTAGGAGATCGTCATCCCGACGTCGTGCAGCATCGCGGCTGCCCACAGCAGTTCGTGCTCGTCCGGCTCCGGCGTGAACAGCCCTGCCTCGGCGAGCGACTCGTGCATCTGCAGCGCGAGCTTGGCCACATGCTGCGTGTGCGGAAGGTCGCCCTCGTACTGGATCGCGAGGTTGTTGACCGCTGCCTCGCGCACGTCGGGCAGCAGCGGATCGTCCGGGCTGAGGATCGTGCTGGCGAGGAAGATCCCGTCACGTAGCCCGGCCTCGGTGGCCTCGATCCCGTCGATGCCCCCGACCTCGATCACCGTCTGGAGGGTCACCGCGGCGGCGAGGATGATGTCGCCGCGGCTGGGTTTGATGCCAGGGAACTCGCGTCGCTCGCGTGGCGACATCGCCGACAGCTCATCCACCAGTTGGGCGAGCGCCGGGGCCGTGAGCACGTAGCCCTGGACGCCGATGTCGATGCCGCCGAGCGCGCCGTATTTCTGCGACTCCGCCGCCGATGCGAGGTTGCGCACGGCGCCGCCCGTGGCGACCAGGCGCCCTCCGCGATCTGGCAGCCACGGGACCCCGCTGACCTGCTGCTTCACAAATTGGCGCAGCGCCTGCAGATCTTTCTTGCGCGCCGGCTTGTCGGGGTCGGCGTCGAGGAAGCGCTCCGTCATCCTCACCGCTCCCAGTGGGAACGAGGCCACGGCCTGTTGACGACGTCCCTTCACGTCGATCAGCTGCATCGAACCGCCGCCGATGTCAAGCACAAGGCCGTCTCGCATCGTGGAGCTGTTGATCGCAGCCACGTAGCCGTAGTGGGCCTCATCCTCACCCGAGAGCACGACGATGTCGTAGCCGGTGTGGTCGCGTGCACGTTTGAGGAAGTCTTCGCGATTGGCGGCGTCACGGATCGCGCTGGTGGCGAACGCGTGGACGTCCTTGGCCTCGAGCCCGGCCGCACGACAGAAGCGGGCGAAGATGTCCAGGGTCTCGATGCCGCGGGCCATCGCTTCCTCGGTCAATGCTCCGGTGCGGTCGAGTCCCTCGCCGATGCGGACCGCCTCGTAAAGCTCGTCGGTCAGTTTCCACCACGGCGTGGGCGGGGTCGCGTCGTAGGTGTAGATCACCAGACGCCAAGAGTTGGATCCAAGGTCGATGACCGCAACCTTCTGTGGCTCCAGTCCGGTATGCGCAGCGGCGCGCGTGCTTCTCCAGCTCACGACACCATGATCGGGCTCGCGTCGGACGTTTAGCCCGGGGGTCACGCTCGCCGACCGCGTGATCCGCGGAAAACCCGACCGGCGCGCACTAACAGCTCGGGTGAACGTGCTCAGCAAGAGCTGCTCCGCCTACCCCGATTGCCGCCGGCCGTCACAGCGTGATCATCACCGCTGGGTTTGCAAAGCCCGTGATTGAGATGAAAACGTCGCGTGAAAAACATGTGAACCCGCCCAAATTGGTTGAAAACCGTGCCGGCTCCGCGCGATGGTCGCGCCAGCCCAGGCCCCGCCGTGAATTTCAGGCGCCGAGGTTCTTGTCTACGGCCGCCGTCACGCTCGCCAGCGTGGCGGTCCCGATGAACAGCGAATGGTGATGCGGTCCGGTGACGTAGATCGTGGGGGTGGCGGCGTGTGTCGGGCCACCGTCAAGGTTCACGCCGGCAGTATCTTCGGCGCCGACCTCAGTGCTGGTCTGCGGGTTGTTCTTCCAGTCCGAGTACCACTTGTTGTAGTCGAGGCCCGGGATCTGTTTGGCCAGGCCCTCGATGAAGCTGTCGTTCACGTAGCTCGTGCCCTCGGCGCCCTGCTCGAGATAGAAGAGTTCGATGAACTGCCAGCCCTTGCCCTGCAGCGCGGCGGCGTTGGCAGCTGCCTGCTGGGTGGTCCACATGTTCGGTGTGACGCCGTTGCCGGTTGCGGTCTCGAGCGACTTGTAGACGAAGTTGACCTTGCCGGTCTTCGCGTACTTGGCGATGAGCGCGTCCAGCACACCGCTTCCGGAACGCTGATAGGCCTGCAGACTGCCGTTCTCCCAGCCGCTGGGGGTATCGAGGTAGTCGCAAGCAGAACACTCGAGGTCGCCGTACTCGGTGATCGTCACCTTGGCCTTGGGGTTGCCGAGCATCACCTGTTTGCCGGCGGGCTGCGGCAAACCGGCCAGGATCGTGCTCACATGGGCCTGCGCGCTCTTGTTGGCCGTTGAGTTCGGATTGGCGCTCGCTTTGGTCGAGCCGCCACTGGAGATCGCGAACACCGCGACCACGACGACCACGGCGACGGCGGCGACGGCGGCGATGATCTGGAGGCGCTGCTTACGCTGCGCAGCGGACTTCTGTGCCTGTTCTTCAGCGAGGCGCTGCTGACGCGCCTGCTCCTTCTGCTGCTTGCGGCTGGCCATAGATCTGTGAATCTAAGGAGATTCCCGAAGAGCGATATATGAATCCGTCAACGGAAAGCAAACGGGGCCGGGAGCTGCTCGCCGCCCGGCCCCGCTCACATCCAACTTGGACTCAGCGTCAGGAGCCGAGATTCTTCTCGATCGCGGCCGAGACGTTGGCGACGTTGGCGTTACCGATGAACAGCGCCTTGTGCTTGGGGCCGGAAACGTAGATCGTCGGTGTCGCGACCTGGCCGCTCGGGGTGTCGAGCTGAGTGCCGGAGGTGTTGTCGGCACTGACCTGAGCAGTGGTCTGCGGGTTGTTCTTCCAGTCCGAGTACCACTTGCTGTAGTCGAGGCCCGGGATCTGCTTGGCGATGCCCTCGATGAAGCTGTCGTTCACGTAGGTCGTGCCCTCGGCGCCCTGCTCGAGATAGAACAGCTCGATGAAGTGCCAGCCCTTACCCTGGAGTGCGGCGGCGTTGGCGGCCGCCTGCTGGCTGGTCCACTCGCCCGGGGTCTTGCCGCTACCGGTAGCGGTCTCCAGTGACTTGTAGACGAAGTTCACGTCGCCGCCCTTGGCGTACTTGGAGATCAGGCTGTCGAGCGTGCCAGTGCCCGGCTCGCCGTACTCCTTGAGGCTGGCGTTCTCCCAGCCGCTGGGGGTGTCGAGCGCGTCGCAGGCGGAGCACTCGAGGTCTCCGTACTCGGTCACGGTGACCTTGGCGTTGGGGTTCCCGAGAATGAACTTGTTGCTGGCGGGCTGCTGGATCCCGGCCAGGATCGAGTTCACGTGGTTCTGGGCCGTCTTGTTCGCCGCGGTGGTCGGGTTCGAGGTCGCCGGAGCGCTGCTGCCGCCGCTGGTGATCACGACCACAACGACGATCACGATCACCGCGATCGCGGCGATACCGCCGATGATCTGGAGGCGCTGCTTACGTTGCGCCGCTGCCTTGACCTCGCGCTCTTGCGCCAGACGCTGCTCGCGTGCCTGTTCTTTTTGTTCTTTTCTGCTGGCCATAAGTTGGTAGGAATCGTAGAAAGGTTGCGGCGTTTAGCCGGCTTGTGTCTCTGAGTGTGTGGTCATCCGGCGAGCCGCTGCAGGGTGTTCAGCCCGCTTGCGCTTCCACGAGCGGACCAGGGTCCCGCTCACCACGGAGGTAGCGCATGCCGGTGAAGATCGTCAGCAGCGTCATCCAGACGGCACTGCCCACACACCACTCGCAGATCTCCTTGAGCGTGAATACCTCGCGATAAGACAGGTACAGCGAGAACGCAAAGCCGATGGCCGCGACCAAAAGCCCGAGTCCACGACCCAGCTCACCTTTGATTCTGAGCGAAACGAGGATCGTGATGTAGCCGATCAGTCCCAGCACTGCGACCGGAATATGGACCAGTTCCCCGTACTGCGAAAACTGCACCTGCTGGCACGAACTCTCACCGCCGCCACCGGTGGTGCAAGCCAACGCGCCGGGGCCGACGTAATGAACGATCGTCAGATACGTGGCCTCGAGCGTGCCGATGCACGCAACGATGAAAATTGCCTTGAACAGCCAGTCCTGTTGTTTGAACCGCTTGAACGGGGTGAACAGCCATCGAGTGCTCCGCTGCATTGGGGACTGAGGATATAGCCGATTACGAAGAGCACACGAAGGGCAACGAGAACACGTTCCTGCAAAACGCCGCAATCGGATCCCAGCGACCTGCTCCGGCCCTCGTGAAACAGGTGTAAAGATCCTGTGACCGGTCCTGTAACACGGTGTTCACCAGCATCTGAGTGGTTTATTCTGTGAGCCATGTCGCCAGATGTGAGCGACGTGCTGAGCGGGAACGGGGCATCTGCCACCGCACAGCGCGCGAACAACCGGCTTCGGCTCGCGGTCATCGACCGTGACCCGGGGTTCATGCAGGTCCTGTCCAACCGCCTCGACGCGCTCGGGGCCGACCTTAGGGCGTTGACCAGCCCGGTTACCGTTGACGCGCTTGTCGGAATGCGTCTCAACGCCCTTGTTGTTGACCTTGCGATCATCGGCCCCGGCAACTGGGAGTACCTGGAACGGATCTGCACCCGTCTTCCCGGGCTTGCTGTGATCGTTTGCACCGGGCCTTCCTCCG
Organism: uncultured Actinomycetota bacterium; assembly: GCA_963737115.1. Taxonomy (GTDB): domain Bacteria; phylum Actinomycetota; class Thermoleophilia; order Solirubrobacterales; family Solirubrobacteraceae; genus Palsa-465. The sequence goes on along the minus strand of CAVTRM010000008.1, from coordinate 166,817 downwards.
TCGCACAACGTGTGCGCGGGCTGCGGCTCGGAGCGGACGCGTGGATGACCAAGCCGTGCCACGCGGAAGAGTTGATCTGCGTGATCGAGGCAGCGACTCGCCGTCACCGCCGCAATGAGATGCCGCAGATGGAGGACGCGACCAGCGTCGGCGAGATCACGATCCGCCCGGACCTCTATCAGGCCTACTGTGGCGATACCAGCCTTGAGCTGACCGCGCGTGAGTTCGAGATCCTGAACCTGCTCTCCCAGAGCGACCGCGTACTCCGTCGCGAGGAGATCTACGAGCGCGTCTGGGGATACGCGATGGCCCACGGTGACCGCTCGGTCGACGTGTTCGTCCGCAAGCTGCGTCAGAAGCTGCGCTCAGCCAGCGGCGACTGGAGCTATATCCACACCCACTTCGGGGTGGGCTACCGCTTCGCGCCGGAGTTCGACGGCGGTGAACAGCAGCCCGAGGGCGCCGCTACGACCGACTTCGTGCCGGCCGCGGAAGTCACGCCGCGGGCCGCCGAGATCACGCATCACGCGGCGGCATAGCCGCCCGCGATCACGCGGCCGCGTAGCCATCTGGCGCCGCGCGGCCGCATAAGCCGTACGGCACTGCGGTCCGGCACTACGCTGGCCGCGTAGCCATCCTGCAGCGGCGACTCATTCGGCGACGAGCAGACCGAGCCGCTGCAGCTCAGCGGTGAGTTGGCCGACCAGCGCCGTGAGCGCGGGGCGATCGGACGCGTCGATGTTGCAGTTGTCCGCGGCGATCGCCGCGGCCTCGGCGACGGTGCGTGTTCCATCGAGGGCGACCAGCGCCTGGACCATGACCGCGTCGAGCGCCACAGCCAGCTCCATGCCGGTGGTGCTGGACAGCCGGGCAGATGCCAGCTGCCAGAGTCCGTCCGCGTAATACAGGGTCTGGTCGAGCCGATGCCCAGGCGCCAGCCGCGGGCGCGCGTCCGGCATTGGCGGTCCCTGCAGAGCGGCCGCGAAAACGCGCTGGATCAAATCGCTTGCAGAGCCGGGAACGGGCACCAGTCGGTCGCGGCCGATGATCCGCCCGCGGGCACTTGTGTGCCCGTGCAACACCACCGCCCCGAAGGCGATCGCCGTGATCCCCCGCTGCTCGGCAAACGCGGTCCAGCGGTCCAGCGCCTCCCCATATTCGGGTCCTCCTCGCTCGGATAGCGGTCGGTTCCAGTCGGCGGCGTGCGCGAGCGGGTCCTGGCTCAGCGAATGCAGCAGCCAGGCGTCGGCATCCTCGGCGAGCCAGCGCTCGGGCACGGCCCACAGGTCTTCGCCCTGAGATTGCGGCCAACTGACGAGCACGGTGCCGAACCCGTCTGGGCGCAGATGTCGGGGCAGCTCGGCGACGATCGTCGCGCACAGCGCCCCGGGTTCGCGGCCGCTGTCACGGTAGACGGCCGTGCTCTCCGGGGAGATCACATACGGCGGGTTGCTGACGACGACGTCAAATCGTTCGCCGGCAACCGGCGCGAACGCGTCGCCGAGACGCCACTCGATATTGCTCACGCCGTTCAGCGACGCGTTGAAGCGCGCGAAACCCAGCGCCCGCGGGTTGATGTCGGTCGCGACCACGTGTTCGGCCTGGGCGGCGGCCAGCAGCGCTTGGATCCCGTTGCCGGTGCCGAGGTCGAGCACCAGATCGTGCGAGCGGCGCACCGTCAGACCCGCCAGCAATACGGCCGGCGGGTTGATCCCGGGGACGTGCTCGGGGTCGAGTTGCGCCCCCGCTTGCGGATGGAGGTCCGCGGCGATATACAGCTCATCGTGCGCGATGATGCGCACGAGCGGCCGCAGCATCGTGCCATCTTCCTCGACGGCGCCACTCTCAAGCAGCGCAGACAGCGCGCGAGTACCGAGCGCCCGCTCGATCTGGCGGCGCGGTACCGGCTCGCCGAACCCGCACAGCGTAATCACGTCAGCGAGCGGTCCGGGACTACGCCGCAGCCGTTGTTTGTGGACCACGACATCATCCGCGCGCAGGCTCAGCTCGCGCCCGCTCTGAAGCAGTTCGGCGATTCCGTCGGGGCGGTACCCGACCTCCCTGAGCATGTCGCTCACGGCCGGCAGGTCGGCATTCGCAGCGGGTCCGTCAGCAAGCGTCGTCATCGTCGCGCTCTGTCTCCGATCGGAACTGCCCGCATGATGCCATGGCAGCGCACGTTTGACCAATCAACGGTTGCGCTGCCCCGGGGGACGGGTGTACCGTGGGCTGGAGTCGGTCTAGGCTCCGCCCGGCAGTCGGACAGAGCCATAGCTTTCAACGTTTGGGGGTCGCGATGAGTAATCAGGGCGACGGCGGAACGAGCCGCCGAGACGTGTTGAAGGGCGGAGCGATCGGAGCGGGCGCGCTGGCGTCGGTGATGGCAATCTCAGGCATCGGCAGCGAGGCAGCCGACGCCGCTGTCACGGTCCCGCATATAGCCGGCGCGGGGGTGGCCAACTACTTCCTGAAGCTCGACGGGATCGCAGGCGAGAGCACCGCCGCACAGCATAGGGGCGAGATTGAAATCTCGAGCTTCTCCTTTGGCGTCTCCAACGCCGGGTCCCCGGCCGGCGGTGTCGGGAAAGCCACTCCGTCATCGTTCAGCTTCCTGAAGACGATGGACAAGTCATCGCCGAAACTGATGCTCGCGTGCTGCACCGGAATGCACATTCAAAGCGGGCTGCTCAGCGTCAGCCGTCCGATCGGCACCGCGCAGTCGTTCCTGAAGATCGATTTGTCCGACATCCTCGTCTCGAGCTACGAGAACAGCGGTGGCGGTCAGGTCCCGAGTGAAGCGTTTTCGCTGAACTTCCTGAAGATCGAGATCAGCTACTGGCCGGAGAGCCCGAAGGGTGTGCTCGGCACTCCGGTCACGGCTACGTTCGATTTCGGGACGAACATCGGCTGAGCCGCGTAGGGGCGACGGGGGCGCAGCAGTGCGCGCAGCGTGCAAGCTGCGCGCACCCACCGCGCTCGAACAGAGAAGTCGCGCAGCAAAACACCCGCAAAACTTGCGGTGCATAACAAGTTGTTCACACGCATTTCACCACTGCGTAACGCGCGATGCGACGCTCCCCGGGAGTATTCCCACATGGCGATCGTCACCTCTGAACACGGCGAGATGTACGCGGTTGGTCCACTGCAAGTGGCGCCGGAACAACACCTGGCGCGTGCCGACGGGCACGTGATCACGCTCTCGATTCGCGAGCTTGGGCTGCTCACCGAGTTGGCCCGGCGGGCCGACCAAATCGTCTCACGGGAGGACCTTTTCGAGCTCGTCTGGGGGCGCCCGATGCGCAGCGGCGACCGCTCCGTAGATGTTTACATTCGCAAGCTGCGCGTAAAGCTCGAGCATGCCCTGCCGGACTGGAGTTTCATTCACACGCACTTCGGGTTCGGTTACAGGCTGGCCGCAGAACGCCGGCCACCGGTGTCATGATGGGCGTCGTGGCAGTTGACATCAGAACAGTTGAAGAACAGTCGGTTCACGCACTCGACCTCGTGGTTCCGCAGCTTGACAGGGCCCTCGAAGCGCTGAATTATCAGGACGTCGAACTCGCGGCGATGGTGATCTCCGCGGACGATGAGATCGACGATCTGTATCTGGACATCCACCAGGGCGTGATGGATCTGCTCGCTCAGCATCCGCACCGCGCCGAGGACCTGCGCATGCTTGCGGCGCTGCTGCAGATCATCCGCTGCATCGAGCGGATGGGCGATCAGTGCACGAACATGGCCAAGCTTGTCCCGCTCTCCGGCTACGAGGCCCCGAAGGACCACATCATCCTCGAGCTGATCGAGCGGATGGGCATCTCCGCGCGGCAGGAGGTGCTCCAGGCCAAGGACGCCTTCCGCATGCGCCACGTGACGCTCGCCAAGGACCTGGTGCGCCAGGATGCCGAGGTCAACCGCCTCAACCGTCAGATCTTCCAGCGTGCCGTCGAAATCGGCGACGATCCCGAGAGGCGCGAGTGGGCGATGTACATGGTGCTCGTCGCGCGCTGCCTCGAGCGCATCGGCGACAACACCGTCGACATCGCCGAGCAGACCGCGTTCGTGGTCAGCGGCCAGTTCCGCGAGTTCACGGTCGACGATATCCCAGCCTGAGTAGTTGACCTGGTTGCGGTCTTGGATGACCACAACCAGGTGCCGTCGCCCGCGGCATCTTGCCGTGTGGCTTGCGCGCGACGGCTGTTTTTAGACAACGGGCCAATGCCACGCTTTGCAGCCGGATCTACCTTGCGGGCATGGAACACCGCGAACGTCAGATCGTCGCCTTCGGGGGCGGCGGCTTCTCGATGGAATGGGGCAACACGCTGCTCGATGACTTCGTGCTCGGACTCACGCGTCGCACCTGCCCGAAGATCTGTTTCCTACCAACGGCCAGCGGAGACGCTGACCATTACGTTGTGCGGTTCTACCGCGCATTCGCGGCTGGCCGCTGCGAACCCTCGCACATCTCGCTGTTCCGGCGTGAGACCGGCGTAGGGGATCCGCGCGCGCATTTGCTGGACCAGGACGTGATCTACGTCGGCGGTGGCAGCCTGGTGTCGCTGATGGGGACCTGGCAGGCGCATGGGATCGACCGCATCTTGCGCGAAGCCTGGGAGTCCGGCGTGGTCCTCTGCGGCGGCTCCGCCGGAGCGCTGTGCTGGTTCGGATCGGCGCTGAGCGGCTTTCACGCCGGGCCTTCACGGCAGCTCACGGGACTCGGTCTGCTGCCTTGGAGCCTCGCCGTTCATTACCACGAGGAACAGGGAAGACGCCAGACCTATCTGAACGCAGTCGCTGCCGGTATGGCACCCGGCTACGGCGCCGGCGACTCTGCCGCGCTGCACTTCATCGGCACCGAGTTGGTCGAGGTGGTCTCCTCGCGGCCCGGTGCGCGCGCTGCGTTCGTCGGCCTCGGCGCGGACGGTGAGGCACAAGAACAGGAGCTGCGAGTGCGGTATCTGGGCGCCGCGATAGCCGCGGATGCGGTGGCCGCATGAACCGTGATTCTCGTCGCATCCTGGCAATGGGTGGCGGCGGCTTCACGATGCCTTCGGACGATCAGAGCGACGCGCTCGACCGGCTGGTCCTGGACCTGACCGGGAGTGTTTGCCCGAAGGTCTGTTTTCTGCCCACGGCCAGCGGCGATGAGACTGCGCTGATCACCCGCTTCTATGAGCGATTCGGTGGCTGGCCCTGCGAGCCGAGCGTGCTCTCGCTGTTCACGCTCGGCCGCGAGCGCGTTGACCCCGCGCGCGAGATCCTCGAGCAGGATGCGATCTATGTCGGCGGCGGATCGCTGCGCAACATGCTGGCGATCTGGCGCGAGCATGGGCTCGACGCCGTGCTGCGTACCGCTTGGGAGCGCGGGGTGGTACTAGCGGGTCTCTCTGCCGGGGCGATGTGCTGGTTCGAGGGCGGGATCTCGATGAGCGGCGGGCAGCCCGAGGTCGTACGAGGCCTGGGACTGCTTCCCGGCTCGCTGTCGGTCCATCTCGACGGTGAGCGGCAGCGGATGCCGGCCTACGAAGCCGCGGTCGGAAGCGGTGCGCTGGCGCCAGGATACGCCGCCGATGACGGCGCGGCGCTCGTGTTCGAAGGAACCGCACTGCGCGAGTGCGTCGTGTCGCGTGAGGGGGCGCGGGTGATGTCCGTCAGCGCCGACGGCGAGGGCGGGGCAGCGGCGACGCAGATGCCGGTGCGAGTGCTTCCGAACGCAACCCGCTCGCAGCCGATCGAGCCGATCCAGGACCCATACGGGGTGTCGGAGCTACGGGCGCTACGCGCCGGGCGGCGCCGCTGGGAGTGAGCGCTCGCTGAGACAAAGCGGGTCCTAAACTTGCCGCCGTGGCGCATCCGCGAGCAAACAGTCGCTCCCGTAAGACGCGTGGCGGGCCTGGAGCTCCGCCACGTGCCGTGGCCTCCGAGCGCCGCGAACAGCGCCGCGCGCAAAGCAAATCTCAGACCAGCACCGCGCAGCAGGCCAACCGCACACTGGGGACCGTCGGTGAACGGCCGGCCGGGATCTTTGGTCCCGTCCCCGTCTCTGAGGTGGCGATCCTGGGCGGCATCATTACGCTCGTGATCGGCTTCGTCACTGAGAGCAGCAAGACGCTCGAGATCGGGGTGCTGATTTGCGCGCTGGGCGTTTTCGAGGTCGCCGCGCGCGAGCACTTCAGCGGTTACCGCTCGCACGCGGTGCTGCTGTCGTTCCTGCCGGCGGTGATCGTCGAGGTGCTGTGGGCGGTGACGATCGGGCCGCCGCAACAGCGGGTGCTGCTGCTGGTGCCAGTGATCCCGGTATTCCTGTTCTGCTTCTTCTTACTGCGGCGGCGGTTTGCGCTCGCCCGGCACGACCGCGTCGTCGGTCACCACTGAGCGAACCTGCATCGGCGCACCATCGTCCAGGAACGACGATGACAACTCATCATCCTCGGCAGTGCGTTGGACCAGCACACCCGGGAGCCGCAGGGTGAAGATCGCACCGCCGGTAGCGGCGTTGGCGGCCATCGCCGTTCCGCCGTGCTGTTCGGCGGTTTGTTTCACGATCGCAAGCCCGAGCCCACTGCCCTGGCGTGAACGCGAATTGATCCCGCGGAAGAAACGGTCGAAGACGTATGGCAGGTCCTTGGGGTCGATACCGCCACCGTGGTCACGGACCGCCAGCGCCGACGCTGTGAGCGTGACTTCAACCGGACGGCCCGGTGCGTTGTGCTTGGCGGCGTTATCGAGCAGGTTGTTGATCGCGCGGCTGAGCCGTTCAGCGTGGCCGTGGACCGCGACCGGCTGAAGCTTGGCCGTGAACTCGACGCTCGGATTGTTACGGCGCGCGCGTTGCAGCGCCTCCTCCACCAGCAGATCGAGACGTGTGTCCTCAATCGAGTCCTCGGGCAGGTCGCCGCGCGCGACCTCGATCAGGTCGGCCACCAGCGAGGTCAGCTCCTCGCTCTGCTCGACCACATCGGCCAGCAGCCGCCGGCGGTCCTCTTCATCGAGCACCGCATCCTCGAGCAACACCTCGATATTCGTGCGCAGGCTGGTGACCGGGGTGCGCAGCTCATGCGAGGCGTCCGCCACCAGCTGGCGCTGGGCCTTGACCGAGGCGTCCAGTGCATCGCGGGAGGCAGACAGCCGCTCCAGCATCTCGTTGAAGCGCATCGCCATACGGCCGGCCTCGTCATCCTCGGTGACCTTGATACGGCGGCTGAGGTCGTCGGTCTCGCCGATCACCTGAGCTGTCTCGGTGAGCTCCGCGATCGGGGCCAGCACACGTCGTGCCGCCAGACGTCCGAAGAGGCCGGCCAGCACGATCCCCACGAGCACGAGCACCAGCAGGATCAGCCGCATCGTCCGCAGCAGATCATCAACGCTGGTGAGTGGGCGCCCGAGCTCAATCGCGGCCGGCACGAGCTGCCCACCGATCTCGATCCTCACCGGGAAGGTGTAGATCCGCAGGTGCACGCCGTCAACCGCGTCCGTGCTCCAGGTGCTGCCACTGGTGCCTACCGCGACCGCCCGTGCCTGATTAACTCCGGGCAGCACCGCGTTGCCGATCGGCTGACGCGTTCCGTTTATGTAGCCGAGGATGCTCGGGTCGTTGCCCATCGTGACCACCTGCGCGTAATTCGCGGCGCCGCCTCGAGCCGGGGTCAGAGCCGGTAGCTGGTCTCCGAAGTTGACGTTGCTGTTGGACAGCACGTGTGCCTGATCCTGCAGCTCGTTGTCGATCTGCCCGTGCAGCTGGCTGCTGAGCACCATGTAACACGCGAACACCGCGACGAGCATCGCCAGCGCGGCAGCGGCCGCGGCGGCGATGCTGATACGTCTGCGTAGGGTCATTTCAGTACTTCGGTTCGAATGGTTGGCGCGGTGGCGTCAGCTGCCGGCGGACGCCGTCCGCATCCATTAGTCGCGTAGGACGTAGCCGATCCCGCGCACGGTGTGCAGCAGGCGCGACTCGCCACCCTCCTCGGTCTTGCGACGCAGATACCCGATGTAGACGCCGAGCGCGTTCGATGTCGGGCCGAAGTCGTAACCCCACACGTTCTCGAAGATCGTCGAGCGGGTCAGGACCTGCCGCGGGTGCTTAAGGAACAGCTCCAGCAACAGAAACTCGGTCTTGGAGAGTTCGATCAGGCGGTCACCGCGGTGAACCTGGTGCGCGACCGGGTCGAGCGTGAGGTCCGCGAAGCGCAGCACCTCGCCGCCCTCGCCCTCGTCGGTCGCCCGCCGCAGCAGGGCCCGCACGCGGGCCTGCAGCTCGCGCAGCGCAAACGGCTTCACGAGGTAGTCGTCAGCACCGACGTCCAGTCCGGCGACGCGATCGTCCACCGCATCGCGCGCGGTCAGCATCAACACCGGGGTGCGATCGCCCGCGGCGCGCAGCCGGCGACAGACTTCGAGTCCGTCGATCCCCGGCATCATCACGTCAAGGATCACGGCATCGGCCGGTTTCGCGGCCAGGTGATCGAGGGCTTCCTCGCCGTCGGCCGCCATCTCAACTTCGTAGTTCTCGAGCTTGAGCGCACGCTCGAGGGCCCGCCGTACTGCGGGCTCGTCGTCGACAACAAGGATCTGAGTCATCGTTTACATCTTCGGATTTGGAAGTTAACGAAGCCGAAGAAAGCTAAAGCACGGCTTCCGTTCCGGTTGGTGGCCTCAAAGCCGCCCACCGGATCAACGCAATTGGTGGAACGTGCCGCCGAGGAAAACGAGCGCACCGTCTTCGGGATGGACGCTCAGCTCCTGGACCTCACCGAGCACCAGCCAGTGGTCGCCGGCTTCGATCACGCGATCGATCTTGCAGTCGATCCAGGCGCTCACACCTTCGATCAGCGGAGCCCCGGTAGCGGGGGCCGGAGTCCACTTGACCTCGGCGAACTTGTCGCCGCCGGACCTCGCGAACGTACGTGCGAGTGTCTCCTGGTGCTTGTGCAGCACGTTGGCGCAGAACACGCCGGACTCCTGGATCGCAGGCCAGCTGGTGGAAGTCTTGGCAGGGCAGACGCAAACCAACGGCGGTTCCAGCGAAACCGACATGAACGCCCCGACAACGAGGCCCTTGGGATCGTCGCTGGGACCGCCGGTGACGATCACGACACCGGTGGGCAGGCGTCCGAGGGTCCTGCGGAAGTTCGCCTCGTCGGGCGTTGTCAACTGCTGCTCATCGCTCATGAGCCAAGAATACGGAAGCCGTCGCCTTCGGGCGCGCGCCCCGGGCTCGCAGCCGCCGGCTCAGTCGAGCCGCACGAACAGCGGCGCGTGGTCGGAGGGCTTGCTGCCCTTGCGCATGTCGCGGTCGATTCCCGAATCGGAGATCCGCGTTGCGATCGCGTTGTCCACCAGCAGCAGGTCGATCCGCAGGCCGAGGTTCTTGTGGAACGAGCCGGCGCGATAGTCCCACCAGGTGAACTGCTGTGTGTCCGGATGCACGCGCGTGTAGGCGTCGGTCAGCCCACCCTGTTGCTCGAGTTCGCCGAGCGCGTCGCGTTCTTCAGGGGTCACGTGGGTCTCGAATTTGGTGACGTCGTAGGCGTCGATGTCCCGCGGCGCAACGTTGAAGTCGCCGCCGATCAGGATCGGCGGCTCGTGGTCGAACTTCCATGCCTCGGCGCGCGCGGCGGCGGCGCGTAGGAACGCGAGCTTGTTCTGGAACTCCTGATGCTCGACCGAGCGACCGTTGTGCACGTAGGTAGAAACCACACGGATCCCTGCCACCGTGGCCTCGACCCAGCGTGCCTCGCTGGGCACGGGCTCGCCCGGCAGCCCGTACTGCGGGTCGGTCGCGGCGTACGCCTGCTTGAACAGGATCGCGACGCCGGCCCACTGATTGAAGCCGTAGTGGACCGAGCCGTAGCCGGCGCCCTCGATCTCGAGCGACGGAAAGTTGTCGTCCGCGCATTTGGTCTCCTGGAGCAGCACCACATCGGGCTCGTGTTTGGACAGCAGCTCAAGTAGGCGCGGCATTCGCGCCCGCAGCGACGCGACGTTCCAGGTGGCGATCAGCATGCAGCCGAGACTAGTGGCTGGCGGTGGCGACTGTCACGCCGTATCGGGCAGTCGGCGCGCCTTTTCAAAGTGCTGCTGCTGGGCTGCTCGCGGTCACAGCGCACGGACTCAGCGGTGGCTTTAGCATCTTGGGGAATATGGATCAGATTGAGTTCAGGAATCGGCTGCTGGTGGCGGTCGGGATGTGGAAAGAGGCCACCGGTGACCCGCTGCCCAGGCTGGCGCCGGGCGACCACGAGGATCAGATTCGCGAGTTCGAGCTGAAACTCGTGGACACGCTCTGGGAGCGTGCCACTCCTGAGAACGCTCGTGAGGTGGCCGACCGCACCTGGGACCTGGTCCACGACCGGCCCGATTCCGATCCGGTCAAGCAGCGCGTGGTCGAGTGCCACGAAGCGCTGGCGCGGATGACGCGTCTGGGCGACTGACGGTTCCCGAGAACGTCAGAGCACGCCGAAAGCGTCAGCGCACGCAGTTTCCGAGTTGGGCGCGAACGACCGTTGCGCGCCGGGCCGGCCGCTAGAACAGCGGGTCGTCCTCGCTGTTGTCGGTTGGCATCCCGATCGCACCGATTGGACCGGAGCCGTTTGCCGCCTCGCCGAGCGCCTTGGTATCGAGCAGGTCGTTTGACCCCGGGACGATGCCGGCGGCGGCGTACGCGTCGACCTGGTCCAGGGTCTCGTGCTTGAGTAGCTCCGCGACCAGGTTGTCGAGCTGCTCGCGGTGGTCGGTCAGCAGCTGGATGACCTCGTCGTGCGCGGTCTGCGCGATCCGCTGGACCTCGTGATCCACCAGCTGCTGGGTCTTCTCAGAGGTCTCGGACACACCGGGCAGCAGCATGCTCTGGCCCTCTTGGGGTAGCACCGCGACCGGTCCGATCTCCTTGCTCATGCCCCAACGCCCGACCATGTAGCGGGCGAGACGCGTGAGGTGCTGGATGTCGGACTCGGCTCCGGTCGTGAGATCGCCCAACACGACCTCCTCCGCGCAGCGGCCACCGAGCGCAACCTTGATCTGCGCGATGATGTGGCGCTCGTCGAGGTTGAAGCGATCCGAATCCGGGGCTGAGAAGGTCACTCCCAGCGCCTGCCCGCGGGGAATGATCGAGACCTTCCGTACCGGGTCGGCTCCCGGGGTCAGCATCCCGACGATCGCGTGGCCGGCCTCGTGGTAGGCGGTGCGCTTCTTGTCGTCGTCGCTGATCATCACGCTGCGCGCGGCGCCGAGCACGATCCGCTCCAGAGCGTCGGTGAAGTCATCCTGCTGCACCTGCTTATGGGCGCGCTTTGCGGCCAGCAGTGCCGCCTCGTTGACGAGGTTCGCGAGATCAGCGCCGACCATTCCCGGCGTGGTCGAGGCGATCCCGCCGAGATCGATTTCGGGGGCAAGCGGCACCGAACGTGTATGAACCCTGAGGATCGCTTCGCGGCCGACGCGGTCCGGCGGCTGCACCACTACCCGGCGGTCGAAGCGGCCGGGGCGCAGCAGCGCCTGGTCGAGGATCTCCGGGCGGTTGGTTGCGCCCAGCACGATCACGCCGCTGCGCGCGTCGAAGCCGTCCATCTCGGTCAGGATCTGGTTCAGCGTCTGCTCGCGCTCGTCGTGACCACCGCCGATGTTCGGGCCACCGGAGGCGCGTGAGCGTCCGACCGCGTCGAGCTCGTCGACGAAGATGATCGCAGGGGAGGCCTCCTTGGCCTGCGCGAATAGATCGCGCACGCGCGAGGCACCGACGCCGACGATCATCTCGACGAACTCCGACGCCGACATCTGGAAGAAGGGCACTCCCGCTTCGCCGGCCACGGCGCGCGCAAGCAGCGTCTTGCCGGTGCCGGGGGGTCCGCTCAGCAGCACCCCGCGCGGGATCTTGGCGCCCAGTGCGAGGTACTTGTCCGGTGTTTTCAGGAAGTCGACGATCTCATGCAGCTCGTCTTTGGCCTCGTCGATGCCGGCGACGTCCTCGAATGTGACCGGGAGGTCCTCAGCTTCGACGCGGCGGGCACGGGAACGGCCGAACGACATCAGGCCCCCGCCGCCGCCAGTGGCGGCGCTCGCCATGCGGCGCATGACCAGCACGATCACGAGCAGGAACAGAAGCGTCGGGCCGATACCGACCAGCAGTGTCTCCCACAGCGGCGCCGCCGCGTTCGGATTCTCGGAGCTGATCGTGATGCCCTTCAGCAGACTGTTCAGTTCGGCGCGATCCGCGAACGCGGGGATCTGCGTTGAGAAGTCTCGGGTCGGCTGGACGCTGTCGTTGTTCGGGTAGCGGATCGCCTTCTTGAACTCTCCCTCGATCGCGTACGAGGTGGAGGTGATCTGCTGGACGTTGCCGTCTTTGAGCTGCGTCAGGAAGGTCGGCTGATAGGGAACCGTGATGCGGTTCGGCTGTAGCGCGCGGTCTGAAATCCAGAGGTTGACGACCAGCAGCGCAAGCACAACCAAGCCGAGAATCCACCGCTGCCGATTGGGACTGCGGGGACCGCCCTGCATCGAGCTGCCGGTCTGGCGCTGGTTCTGCCCGGGGGCTTGAGTCGGCCGCTGAGGCGAGAACGGGTTCTGCGGACCGCGCTGCTGCGGACCGCGACCGGGCGGCAGCGGACGGCCCGGGGCCTGCGGTCGCTGCGGTCTCTTGGGCGCCGGCTGGCTGTTCGGATCCTCTGCCATTCACAGTAATTGTGGCAACTACGCGCGGTGTGACCCGCGCTGAGTGGCAAAGCGCACTCTCGGTTGCACGATACGCCGCCTCGAAAGCGGTCCGATCAGTCCGTTTTCTGGCGTCAGCGGTAACGCTGGTACTCGTCGAGTCTGCGGCGGAATGAGTCCGCGCCCTCGACCGTCGCCCCGGCCGCATAGCAGCGGTCGGTGAGCGCCCGATCAGAGGTCACGACCCGCACCGCAAACGCCTCCGGATCGTCCTTCAGGCGCCGCACAATTTCATCATCAGCTGCGTTGGCTTTCGGCTTCGGCGCGTGCGCCACCTCGATCACGGTCGAGCGGATCGGAGGGGAGGGTTGGCGCTCGAACACAACCGTGACGTCCTCGTTCTCGGCGGCGGCCCAGCGCTCGAGCTGATCCACCAGCGTGAACATCGCGCGGTCGCGGTCCTTCCACCATTTGTCCGGGCGCGTGCCGATTACGTTCATGCCGTCGACGATCCAGCGCATCGCCGTCAGCGTACGGACCCAACAGCGCTTGCGCCCGCGTGAACTCGCCGGAGGATCAACGATGCCGTCGGTTAGTCGTCGTGGCCGCTGTGCCGACGGCCCTTCTTCAGTTGCCCGCGGTGGCGTTTGTTGTCGATGCGCTTATTCACGGACGCGCGCGAAGGCTTTGTCGGCCGCCGTGGCTTGTCCGTGCGCAACGCCTGCTCGATACGGGACGCGAGGCGAGTCAATGCCAGCTCGCGGTTGCGCATCTGGCTGCGCGTGTCCTGAGCACTGGCGGTCACGCGCAGCCCGAAGCGCTGGCCCAGGCGCTCACGCTCAGCGTCGCTCAACGCCGTCGAGTCCGCCAACACCAGGCTGGCCTCGACCCTGGAGGCGGTGACGTTCGCGTGCTGGCCGCCCGGGCCTGAGGAGCGGCTCGTGCGCAGCTGCACTTCTTCAATCGGGATCGTCAATCCCGGGCGGATGTGGAGGTCGTCAGGCACGGAGAGGTTCTGGGGCCGAAAGTGGATTGGGGCAAGCTTGGCAGGGTTCGCCGCTTGCTGGGCGGCGGCGATCTTGTTACCCGCCCGTTAACGCAGCTGATGCGAATTTCCTGCGCATCTTTAAGAAGTGATACGGTCCCGCCTGAAAGGCCGCGTTACATGCGGCACAAAGTAGGTGCAGGCTCCGAAGTGGGCGGGATCGTCTTCGCGGTAGCAGCACTTAACGCTACGAGGAGTACCCCCACATGCCAACCGGAACCGTGAAATGGTTCAGCGACGAGAAGGGCTTCGGCTTCATCACCCCTGATGATGGCGCCCGCGACCTGTTCGTCCATCACACCTCGATCCAAGTAGACGGATACCGCTCCCTCGCGGAGGGGTCCAAGGTCGCCTACGAGGAAGAGGCGGGTCCCAAGGGCCCGAAGGCCATCAACGTCACCAAGATCTAAGTCTTCTTAGAGCTTGCACCAGAGTGGCCGTCGATCGCAGGATCGGCGGCCACTTGGCATTTAAGCTGCAAATCAGCCTGTTAGGGCTCGAGTACGAATCCGTCGGCCGGCTCGACCGCCAACCCGGCCGCGTGCCACTCACGGAACCCGCCGGACATGTTGTGGGCGTCGTAGCCGGCTTCGCGTAGCGCCTGAGTGGCCATCGCCGAGCGCCCGCCCGACAGGCAGTAGACGATCACCGGCGTGTCGCGATCGATGCTCGCGGCTTCGGCGGCGAAGTCGGGAAGCTGGATAAGACGGTCTCCGGGGATGTGCCCGGCGGTGTGCTCATTTTCCATGCGCACGTCGATCAGCTGCACGCCTCCTTGGGCGATCAGCTCCGATACCTGTTGGGGGGTGTAGTCGTCGCTCACAGTTCAAGCCTAGCCCGGCCGCTCCGCACATCTTGCGCCGAGTTCGGGTTGTGGCAGAACGAAAAGGCGGCACAAGTCGTCTACCAGATGGCTGCGATGCGCAGGCGCCGTCACCAGCGGCCGCGCTCGGAGTCGTGGCTAGTCGTGAGGCGAACCAGCGGCGTGGCGAGTCCGGAGGCGAACCAGCGGCGTGGCGAGTCCGGAGGCGAACCAGCGGCGTGGCGAGTCCGGAGGCGAACCAGCGGCCCGTGAACCGTCCTAAAGCACGGATTTGGGCCAGTGAAGATAAAGCTTGGCCCTGGCGCGCTCCGACCTAAATGCCCTATCTCTTTTATTCATCGGCTTTTGGGAGTCTGTTAATGCAGTTTTAGGTAAATAAGCTCGTGCAAGCCCTCTGCCATGTTGGGGTCTTGTTATGATCGCTGCCACATACCCAGCCGAGTCCACGGTGTACGGATGCCGTGGAGCGGGGGAACCCGTTGTATGAGCCACAGGATTGTGGCTCTAGGGGCGAATCACCGCGATATCGCGGAGTAGCGCATTCTCTTTCAGCGCGAGCCCGACAGCTAACCCCGTAGGCGCAGAGAGAGAAAGGGTTAGTTTGTCGTACCGAAAAATAGTGGTGAGCGGTGTCTTATCGCTATTCGTTCTTCTAATTAGTGCTACCTCGGCGTTCGCGTCGAATGGCACCGGCGGCACCGGTTTCGGTGGATCGCCCAGCGGCAGCAGCGCGCCCTTTGTCAAGTGGGTCCTGGTCGACGGCAAGCCCGTCCCGACCAAGGCCGGCACCCCGCAGCGGATCGTCAACGTGATCACCGCCGCGACCCGCATCGCGGGCAAGCCCTACATCTACGGTGGTGGCCACAGCTACTACACGCAGGTCGACGGCGCGGGTGGGTACACCAAGGTCGCTTCCGGCTACGACTGCTCTGGCTCGGTCAGCTTCGCGCTACACGCCAACGGTCACGCGGGGAACTTCATCAGCGAGCCGCTCCCGTCCGGCAACCTCGAGACCTGGGGCAAGGCCGGCAAGAGCGACTGGATCACCGTCTACACCAACTACGAACACGCGTATCTGGTGGTAGCCGGTCTGCGCTTCGACACCGTCGCGGCTCAGGAGAACGTCAGCCAGCAGTGGCCCAACGGCGACCGCTGGACCGGCAACGTGAAGGCCGGTAGCGCCGACACGGCAGCCGCGTTCATCGCTCGCCACCCGGCCGGCTGGTAATCAGCTTGCTTCGGTAGTAGTGGCCTGCAAGCCACTACTACCGGCAACACCTCGGGCCAGACCGGCCTCTCCGTAAGGGCGCCTGTGGGCGCCTTTACTGCGTTAAGCGATCGTCCACGCCGGTACGATTGGAGCAATGTCCGAATTCGCCGACCTCTACACCGTCCCGCAGGAGTTCGTGAGCTTCCGCGACCAGATTCGCAAGCTCGCGCAGGACAAGATCGCTCCTCGTTCGGCGGAGCTCGACGCCGCGGCCGAGTATCCCTGGGACATCCGCAAGCTGCTGGGCGAGAACGACATCTTGGCGTTGCCGTTTGACACCGAGCACGGCGGCATGGGCACCGGCACGCTGATGCTGAACATCGCGATCGAGGAGCTCGCCAAGGTCGATGCAGGGGTCGCGCTGATCCTGATGCTGCAGGAACTCGGGACGCTGCCGATCAAGCTCTACGGCTCGGACGAGCTGAAGGACCGGATCCTTCCCAAGTGCGCATCGGGTGAGTGGGCCGCCGCATTTGCGCTGTCAGAGACCGAGGCTGGGTCTGACCCCGGGGGGATGACGACCACGGCCGTCCAGGATGGTGACGAGTGGGTCATCAACGGCGCCAAAAACTGGATTTCGAACACCGGCGTCGCCGACTTCTACGTGGTCTTCGCAGTGACCGACAAACAAAGCGGGCACTCGCGCGGGATCACCGCGTTTGTAGTCGAGGCCGACCGCGAAGGGTTCTCCGTGGGACGGCTCGAGAACAAGCTCGGGATCCGCTGCTCCCCGACCGGCCAGCCGGTCTTCAAGAACGTGCGGGTACCGGCCGCGAACATCGTTGGCGAGGTCAACCAGGGATTCAAGGTCGCGATGGCGACGCTCGAGCGTTCGCGACTGGGTGCGGCCGCGCAGGCGCTGGGGATCGCCCAGGGTGCAACCGATCTGGCGGTGGCCTACGCGAACGAACGCAACCAGTTCGGAAAGCCGATCGCGAGCTTCCAGGGACTTCAGTTCAAGCTTGCCGACATGGAGACGCGCACCGCTGCCGCGCGCGAGCTGCTCTACAAGGCCTGTGCCAAGGTCGACCGTGGCGACCCCGACATGAACAAGTTCACGTCGATGGCCAAGCTGTTCGCCTCCGACACGGCGATGGCGGTGGCAGTCGACGCCGTACAGGTCTTTGGAGGCAACGGATACGTCAAGGACTATCCCGTCGAGCGCTTCATGCGCGACGCCAAGATCACACAGATCTACGAAGGCACCAACGAGATCCAGCGGGTGGTCATCGCCCGCACGCTGAGGTGAACCTGTGCGCGAGCGGTCGACACCCCGCGGAGTTCTCAGCGCGGCCCTCGCGGCGGTAGTCGTCGGGGTCTCGTTGCTGGCGCTGCTTGACGGCTTCAGCACCGATCCGACTGTGAAGACGCTGGAGCTGCTGGCGGTGGTCGCGCTCGGAGTGATGATCATCGGCGGCGGGGTGGTGCTGGCGCTGGTCTACCTCGCAGACTGGAAGCTCCCGGCGTCCGATAGCGACTTTGACCTTATTGTCGAACGCGCTGAGCGGCTGGCTGTCCAGGATCGCTGGGGCGAGTCGTTCGATGACGAGGATCCGTATGACCTTGATGCCGAGCCCGCGGCGCGTGATTATGCCGGCACTCGCGAGCTCTATCCGGAGCTGCCCAATTACGATCGGCACCGCGACGGCTTCGGTGAGTCCGACGATGAGTTCCGCGCGCTGGTGCGCGTCGCGATCGACGAGCTGCCGCTTGAGTTCACGCGCGCGCTCGAGCACGTTGCCGTGGTCGTGTCGGACGGTGGCGCCGCGGTCCCTGTCGGGAACGGCCGCCACGGCGCCTACGGGCTCTATCAGGGCGATACGGTCGCGCGCGACTACTTCCACGACCGCATCGTGATCTTTCGTGACACGCTGACCCGCGATTTCGGTCACGACCCCGAACTGCTGCGCGAACAGGTGCAGCGCACCGTCCGCCACGAGCTAGCTCACCACCTCGGTTACGGCGAGGATGGAGTGCGGCGCCTGGGGCTCTAGTCGGCTCCCGTGTTTGGCCCGATTATCTGGTGCGATTGCACTAGCTGTAGTCCTGAACCTCGTTCATTCGTACTAGCTGACCGCGGTAGGCGTGAAGTAGTCTGCCGCCATGCATCTTCACAACCCGCGCGGTAGGCGCGCTCCGGCGGCCTTCCGCTTACTAGTCGGCATCCTGGCCGCGGCCCTGCTCGCGGCGCTTGTGGCGGCATGCGGTGGCGGAAGCAGCACCGGAGGCACCGGCGCTAGCTCCACCAACTCATCATCGTCCTCGAGCGGCGGCAAGCCGACCAGCGGCGGCACGCTGACGTTCGCTGAGCAGCCGGGCTCGCCGCCGACCTACATCTTCCCGCTGTATAACGGCGCGAATTCCGGCAACAGCAACATCACCTACCTGCAGCCATTGATGTGGAAGCCGCTGTACTGGTTCGGTCACACCACCAGTTCGGCAGCGACGATCAACTATCCGCTGAGCATGGCGACCGCGCCGGTGTTCTCGAACGGCAACAAGACGATCACGATCAAGCTCAAGCACTACACGTGGTCGGACGGCAAGCCGATGACCTCACGTGACGTGCTGTTCTGGATGAACGAGCTACTCGCGGAAAAGGCCAACTACGCCGGCTATGTGCCTGGCGGGATCCTCGATCACGTCGCTTCGATGTCGGCGCCGAACGCGAACACGTTCGTGCTGAAGATGAACAAGGCCTACAACCGCACGTACATGCTGTACAACGGTCTGGCGTTGATCACGCCGATGCCGCAGCATGCTTGGGACAAGGAGTCCGCGAGCGGCAAGATCGGTAATTACGACGAGACCCCGGCTGGCGCCAAGCGCGTGTACGCGTATCTGAATAAGGCGTCGATGTCACTGTCGACGTGGGATACCGATCCGCTGTGGCAGGTTGTGGATGGTCCGTGGCGGCTGAAGCCGAACACTGGCTTCCAGGTGACCGGTCAGACGGTCATGATCCCGAACAAGGCCTATTCAGGGCCGGATAAGCCGCACGCGAGCGAGTTCGAGGAGCTGCCGTTCACCAGCGAGGACTCGGAGTTCAACGCGCTGCAGTCCGGCACCGTCGACTACGGCTATGTACCCACCACCGACGCTGGCGCGATCGGCGGCCTCGAGTCGAATGGAACCCAGGTGAAGCCCTGGTACGAGTGGGGGCTGACGTTCATCAGCTTCAACTTCAGCAACCCGAAGTACGCGCCACTGTTCAAACAGCTGTACATCCGTCAGGCGATGCAGCATCTGATCAACGAGCCGGTGTACATCAAGGACGTACTCAAGGGCTACGGCACCCCGACCTACGGGCCGGTACCGACCACTCCCAAGACGACGTTCCTGAGCCCGCAGGGGGCTACGAACCCGTATCCCTACAGTGTCGCGACCGCGCGTCAGTTGTTGACCTCGCATGGTTGGAAGATTCCTTCCTCGGGCGCGGCGACGTGCCAGAAGCCGGGTTCGGGCGCGAACGAGTGCGGCCCAGGGATCGCGGCCGGCATGCAGCTCAGCGCGCCGCTGCTGTACCCGTCCGGGTATCCGTCGCTGCAGTCGGAGGTGCAGGCGACGCAGTCTGCGTATCGCAGCGTCGGAATCCAGCTGACGCTCCAGCAGTCACCGGCCAACACGGTGCTGAGCGATGGCTTCGCATGCATGGGCAAGACCACGAAGACCTGTTCGGGCAGTTCACCTGGGCTCGTGCTGTGGAGCTCGCCGTCATACACCTACGTGCCGATCTACTACCCGAACGGCGACAGCCTGTTCGGCTGTGGCGGCGCGACCAACAGCGGCAACTACTGCAACTCACAGGTTGACTCGCAGCTGAATACCGTCGAGACCAACCCGACCGACTCGATGAGCCCGATGTACGCGCTGCAGACGACGATCGCCAAGCAGCTCCCGGACCTGTGGTTCCCGAACAGCGCCTACCAGGTCTCGGCGATCACCAACAAGATCGGTGGCGTGCTGGCGCAGGATTCCACCGCGCACATCTACCCGCAGAGCTGGTGGGTGAAGAAGTAAGGCCGAACGCGAACCTGCGCTGTCAGCTAGGTGAGCTGATAGCGCAGGTAGAGCGCGTCGTCGCGCTCGAGCAGCGCCTTCAGGCGCATCTGCTGCAGTCCCACGAGCGCTGTGCCGCTGGTGATCCCGGGGCCGCCGGAGCCGCCGACGAGCTTCGGCGCGACGGTCAGAAACAGCTCATCCACGAGCGCCTCATGCAACAGCGCGTTGAACAGCGTCGGGCCACCCTCGCACAGCAGCAGCCCGACTTTGTATTTGCGATGCAGTACCCGTAGCGCCTCGGTCAGCGGCGCGCCGCTGCCGCCATACATCTCCTCGAGCTGCACGTTGGCGGCCACGTCCTTCAGGCTCGAGGCGGCATCCGCGGGGCCGAATACCACCACGTTTGACTCAGGCTCGGAGAACAGCGGGATCTCAATCGGAATGTGACCGCTGCGGGCGACCGTGACGACCAGCGGTTCGGCGCTGCGTCCGGCCGCGAGACGGCGCTCGCGGCGCTCGTCGGCCGGCAGCGCTCGGCCATAGCGTTCGGCGCGCATCGTGCCGGTGCCGGCGATGATCGCGTCGGCGGTTTCCCGCAGCGCCCGGAACAGGTCCTTGTCGCCGGCGTCGCCAAGCTTGCCGGAGCGGCCCTCGACGGTCGCGTGCCCGTCGGCGCTGCTCACAAAATTCACGACCGTGTACGGACGGGAGTCCGCCAGCTCCCGGCCCGAACCGATCTGCGCCTGAAGCTCGGATACGAACTCCAGCGCGTCGAGTTCACCCGATTCGGGGAGCAGTTGCCGGTAGCGGACTTGTTCCATGAGCATGCACGCTACCCAATTGGGTAGACAACGGGAACCCGCTCGTTTGTTTGAAATCAAATAGGCTCACTGGCAATGGAAGCCCATGATCAGAACAAGCCAGACCGCAACCTCGCGCTTGAGCTGGTGCGCGTGACCGAAGCCGCGGCACTAGCCGCAGCCCGATGGGTCGGTCGAGGCGACAAAGAGGCGGCCGATCAGGCCGCGGTTGATGCGATGCGCAGTGTTCTCGAGACCGTGTCGATGGACGGCACAGTGGTGATCGGGGAAGGCGAAAAGGATGAAGCGCCGATGCTCTACAACGGTGAGCACATCGGCGACGGAACCACCTCCGCGGTCGACATCGCGGTCGATCCGCTTGAGGGCACGCGCCTGTGTGCGCTCGGCTTCCCAGGGGCGATCACGGTCATCGCGCTGGCAGAGCACGGCGCGATGTTCGATCCGGGACCTTGCGTGTATATGGAGAAGCTGGCGGGCGGCCCCGAGGTGGCGGACCTGCTCGATCTCGAGCGCCCATTGACCGAGACGCTGCAGCTGATCGCGCAGCGCAAGAGCGTCGGCATGGGGGACATCACCATGGTCACGCTCGATCGCCCGCGTCATGAGCAGCAGATCAAGGCCGTGCGCGATGCCGGCGCACGCGTGCGGCTGATCACCGACGGCGACGTCACCGCGTCGCTGCTGGCGGTTTCCGACTCCAGCCGTGTGGACGTCCTGTGGGGCATCGGTGGAACTCCCGAGGGCGTGATTTCGGCCTCGGCGATCAAGTGTCTCGGTGGCGAGATCCTCGGCCGTCTCTGGCCGCGCAACGATGAGGAGCGCTACGCCGCGGCGAACGCCGGCTATGACCTCGAGCGCGTGCTCACCGCCAATGACCTGGTACAGGGCGACGACGTCTTCTTCTCGGCGACCGGAGTGACCGACGGTGATGTGCTCCAGGGTGTCCGCTACCCGGGGAGCGGCAGCGCGACCACCGAGTCGCTGGTGATGCGCACGCGCTCAGGCACGGTCCGCCGCATCTCCGGCCGGCACGATCGCGCCAAGCTGCGCACGCTCAACGCCGGCGTCGATATCTAAGACGGGTTAACGATCGTCCCGACCGTGGAGGTCCCGGCCATCCCGAGCTTGTGCGCGGTGGCCTCGGTGAGGTCCCAGTCCGCGGCGGTGCCGTAGGGTCCGCGGTCGATCACGGGCACGACGATCACGCGGTCGCGATAGTTGATCGCGACCTTGGTGCCGCACTTGAGCGTGCGGCTGGCGACGCCGAGCGTGGTCTTCTTCAGGGTCTGACCGCAGGCCGTCTTGTTTCCCCAGAACCCCGGTCCGTACCAGGTCGCCTCGGAATGCTTGAAGACCATCACGCCGAGGTCACCGGTGCGGGCGGTGCCGGCCGCCGGGGTGTCGGTGCTGGCGTTGGTCGCCAGCAGCACGGTGCGCAGCAGGAAACGCCCGCTGAGCGAGGGTGTCCAGCCTCCGGCAAAGCCGCTCTTGGAGCCGATCTGCGCCTTCGCCTCGTTCTTCCAGGCGCTGCTGCCGTTGGGCGTCGCCTGCAGCTCCACCCAGCGTCCTCTGTCAGATGAGGGCGCGTTGCCCCTGAAGGTCAACTTGTGGCCGGTGGCCTCGCCCTCGGTCGTGGAGAACTTCATGCCCGAACCCGAAGCCGAAACGGTCACATCCACGTTGGTCACGCCCGAGCTTCCCTTGGTCCCGCCGCCGAACCCGGTGCCACCGGTACCGCCGCCGTCAGAAGTCGCGGTGCTCGCGATCGATGGGGAAGCCGCTGCGGGGCCGGCCTGCGCGAGGCTCACCAGCAGCGGTGCGCCTCCCAGCGCGCCGCAGACTCCGGTCAGCGCGAGCAGGCGGGAACGGGCAATGGCGTGGCGTTTCACGTGCGTAGATCTCTTGTGTTGTGGATACGACGGGCGGCGCCTACGGGGTTAGCTGTCGGGCTCGCGCTGTCGCGCTACGGGTCGGCTGACCCGATTCGCCCCCGCGCAGAAAGCTTCTACGCAAGTGGTTCCCCCGCCGGTCTCCTGCTGACAGGGGACCGCTCGGCTGAGTGACACTGCAACTATACGTGCAATCGCAGTTGTTTGCAGGAGAACGCGCCTTCGTGGCGGTCGCTTGCGGGCCGGATTGGGGCTTCGCGGCGCTTCGTCCGCGCACGAATCTCGCAGGCCGTGAAACCGATCGGCTGCTAACCCGTAATAGGTAGGAGAACTTTGTGAAAGACGCGTACCCCGCGCACTACTATCAACTCCATGTTGGAGTAAGCGGAGGGCGTGCTCAGCGGGCACTAAACGCTTTTCAGGTGTGCTGCCGGAGCACATCGGAAATGACGACGGAAACGGAACCAGATGTCATCAGTTGCCGAACTATCTGAACTCGAAGAGGTCAAGGGCCTGGTCAACCGTGGGCAGCAGCTCGGGGTTTTGACCTTTGCCGAGATCACCGGCGCGATCGCCGAACTCGACTTCGATGAGACCGACGTTGAGGAACTCCACGGCTACCTCGAGCGTGCCGAGATCGAACTCGTCGAAGAGGTAGACCCGGCAATCGCCGAGGCTGAGGTCGAACGTGCGCCAGACAAGCGTGGTCGCCGCAAGGGCAAGACCACGATCGATCTGAAGCCCGACATCACCACGGACTCGCTGCAGCTGTTCCTGAAGGACATCGGCAAGGTCCGCCTGCTGACCGCGCAGGAGGAGGTCGACCTCGCCAAGCGCATTGAGCGCGGCGACCTCGACGCCAAGCAGAAGATGGTCGAGTCCAACCTCCGGTTGGTGGTCTCGATCGCCAAGAACTACCGCAACCAGGGGCTCCCGTTCCTCGATCTGATCCAGGAAGGGACGCTCGGACTGGTTCGCGCCGCGGAGAAGTTCGACTACCGCAAGGGCTTCAAGTTCTCGACCTACGCCACATGGTGGATCCGCCAGGCGATCGCCCGGGCGCTGGCCGACAAGGCCCGCACGATCCGCATCCCCGTGCACGTGGTCGAGAAGCTGAACAAGATCGGCCGCGCAGAGCGCAAGCTGGTGACCGAACTCGGTCGCGAGCCCACCGCCGAGGAGATCGCCGAGGTCACGGGAATCGAGCCCGACGAGGTCGAGTCGATCAAGCGTTCCGCGCAGGCTCCGGTGTCGCTGGAGAAGCCGGTCGGCGACGAGGAGGAGTCGGAGTTCGGGCAGTTCATCGCCGACGAGCGCGCCGAGTCCCCGTATGAGCGCGCCGCCGAGATCCTCACCAAGGAGGCGCTACGCGAGGCGCTCGAGAACCTTTCCTACCGTGAACGGCGCGTGCTTGAGCTGCGTTACGGACTCGGTGGCGAGCACCCACGCACGCTTGACGAGGTCGGCCGTACGTTCAACGTCACGCGCGAGCGCATCCGCCAGATCGAGAACCAGTCACTGAAGAAGCTGCAGTCGTTGGCGGAGGCCCAAAAGCTCCGCGACGTCGCCTGAACCTTGACCCAGCGTGCCACGGCGTCTTGCATCTGACCGACTGAGGAAGATGCGTCGCGCCGCGACCACGGTGACGGCAGCAACGCTGGCGGCGGTCGTCGCGGCCGCCTGTGCGGGCGGAGCGTCGGTCGCCAACGGGACCGTGCGCGGCACGATCTCGGACGCGGGGACGTCCGCTGGATCTGCTGGCCGCACGCTGACGGGCGCGGAGGCTGCGGCCGGCGGCGCGAAAACCGCGGTCCCGAGCGGCAACTGGACTACCTTCAACTACAACCGCTGGCGTTCCGGCGTGGGCCCCGCCTCAACCGGCATCACCGCGTCGAACGTCAGCCGTCTCAGAGTGCAGCGGGTGAAGCTGGACGGAACCGTCGATGCATCGGTCGTCGAGCTCAGCTCGGTGAAGATCGACGGGGCCAAGCGGCCTGTGATCTTCTTCACCACCGATTACGGCCAGACCGAGGCACTCGACGCTCGCAGCGGCAAGCGGCTGTGGCAGTTCACCCCCAGCGGCTCGACGGTGCTGAAGGGCAGCTCGCAGATCACCACCGCGACACCGGTGATCGATCCGAGCCACGAGTTCCTCTACGCCTCGTCACCCACCGGCTACATCTACAAGCTGAGGATCAGCGATGGCCACCGCGTTTGGGGGCGCAGTATCACCTACGACCCCACGCGTGAAAAGATCGCCGGCGCGCTGAACATCAGCGGTCAATACCTGCTCACCGAGACCGACGGGTACGACGGCGACGCGCCGCCCTACCAGGGCCATGTGGTGCTGATCGACCGAAACACCGGCCGCATCGCGCACGTGTGGAACAGCCTCTGCTCCAACATTCACGGGATCATCCACCCGCCCAGCAAGTGCCATGCCAGCGACTCCGCGATCTGGGGCCGGCCCGGTGCGGTGATCGAGCCGTGGAGCGGGAACATTTTGGTCGCCACCGGCAACGGTCCATTCAACGGCCGCACCGACTGGGGCGACAGCGTGCTCGAGCTGTCCCCGGGTCTGAAGCTGTTGCACAACTGGACGCCCACCAACCAACAGCAGCTGAACCAGGATGACTGGGACCTTGGCAGTACCGAGCCGGCGCTGCTGCCCGTGCGCCACGGACAGCATTACGCGGTCCAGGGCGGCAAGCAGGGGATCCTGCAGCTGCTGGACCTCAACCGCCTCGACGGGACCACCGGCAAAGCCGGGCCGCGAACAGGCGGGCAGTTGCAGGACATCGACGCGCCCGGGCCAGACGACATTTTCAGCCAGCCGGCGGTCTGGACCAGCCACGGCACGACCTACGTATTCGTGACCGACGGCGTCGGCACCGCCGCTTATATCTTCGACTCCCACAACCGGCTGCGTCGAGCCTGGCACAACGGCAACGCTGGCACCAGCCCGATCATCGCCGGAGGGCTGCTCTACGTTTACGACGAAAACGCCGGCACACTCAACGTGATGAACCCTCGCAGCGGCCACGTCTACCGTTCGCTTCCGGCCGCAGCGGGCCATTGGAACAGCCCGATCGCGGTCGGCGGACGGGTCTTCCTGCCGGTCGGTGACGACAATGACCACCAGACCACCGGCGAGCTGTACATCTACCACCTGCCGGCCGTTCAGTAGCCCGCGGCGGGCCCGCGCGCGCCGGATTCGCCCGAGCGGCGGCGGCACACAGTCGTCTCGGATATGCTCGGCCGGTGCGCAAGCGGATTGGCTTTCTCTCGTTCGGCCACTGGGTGAACGCGCCGGGATCCCAGACCCTCACCGGCGCGGACGCCCTCAATCAGACGATCGAGCTGGCTGAGGCCGCCGAGGAGATCGGAATCGATGGTGCGTTTGTGCGCGTGCATCACTTCGCCCGACAGCTGGCCTCGCCGTACCCGCTGCTCGCAGCGATCGGAGCCCGCACCAAACGCATCGAGATGGGCACCGCCGTGATCGACATGCGCTACGAGAATCCGCTGTACATGGCGGAGGAGGCCGCAGCCGCCGATCTGATCGCGGGCGGGCGTCTGCAACCAGGGCTTAGCCGCGGGTCGCCCGAACCCGCCCGCGACGGGGCCCACGTGTTCGGCTACGTCCCGCCCGAAGGCACCACCGACGCCGATTTGGCGCGCAACAAGACACTGCTGTTCCTGGAGGCGATCTCGGGCGCCGGCGTCGCGGCGATCGACACCCGCCAGAGCGGCATGTACGCGGCCGATTCGAACGTCGGCGGGCGGCTGCCGATTCAGCCGCAGTCACCGGGTCTGCGGGACCGTATCTGGTGGGGCGCAGGCAGCCGTGAGACTGCGCGCTGGGCGGCCCAGCACGGTATGAACCTGCAGACCTCCACACTGGTCAAGGAGGAGGAATCCGGGATCCCGTTCGGTGAGCTCCAGGCTCGTCTGCTGGACGAATTCAAGGACGCGTGGATCGCCTACGGCCACGAGCGCGAGCCACGCATGTCGGTCAGTCGCTCGATCATCCCGATCGTGACCGACGACGACCGTGCCTACTTCGAGGCGCGGGGAGGTCACGACAGCGATCAGGTGGGGCACCTTGACGGAGACATTCAGCGCTTCGGCCGCAGCTACACCGGTGAGCCCGACAAGATCGCCGAAGCGCTGGTCGACGACCGCGCCGTCCAGATGGCAGACACCGTGCTACTCACGGTCCCCAACCAGCTCGGAGTCGAGTACTGCGCGGCGATGCTGAAGGTGATCGCCGATCACATCGCCCCGGCGGTCGGTTGGCAGCGTGCAGACGCGGCTCCCGCGAGCGAGACCTCCTCGCCCGCAAACGCGCAAAGCTTCACCAACTGAAGCGCCCGCTAAAATACGTGGGTGATGTCGATGAGCGATACATGCCCAGTCTGTAAAACCGCGGAGATCGTCTGCGGCAAGTGGACGTTGCTGCTGGTCAAGGAGCTGTCCGAAGGGCAATCGCGGTTCTGTGAGCTCGAGCGCAGCCTCGAGGGGATCAGCCCGCGCACGCTCTCACTACGTCTACGGGGCCTGGAAGAGGAGGGCATCGTCGCCCGCCACACCTTCCCTGAGGTCCCGCCGCGGGTTGAGTACGCGCTCACTGCCAAGGGTGAGGCGCTGGTGCCGTTGATCGACAGCATGCGTGCCTACGGCAACGACTGGCTGCTCGGCGACTGTCCGCAGGAGGCGTCGGCCGTGCTCGATGTAGTCGCGCCCGCCGCAGCCTAGCGCCTGCCTGCCACAGCCTAAATACCGCCGCCTCTACGGCGAGATCTAACGCATCCGCGGCAGGACATGAGCGCTCGCCGCCGAAACCGGGCAAGGTGAAGAACCTGACCCTGCACGAGGCGTTGCGCGCGTTCACGACCGACGCCGGCATGCGCCTCACAGTCGTCGCCCAGGATGGCGAAGAGATCCCGTTCGAGGTGACCGAGAGTGACCATCACCGCCACGGCGCGGGGATCCCGCTGTATTGCTACCGGCCGCTGACCGCGGCCTTCATCGGCGCGCGACTGGGATTGCTGGTGGCGCTTCCCACCTACGCTCCGGTGGTGCGCGCACTTGAAGGGGTCGGCGGCACCGATCTTTACCTGCGCCGCTGTGGCCAGACCCAGATCCCCGACAGCGAGCGCGAGCGCACCGACAGCGCGCTGCAGTGTTTCCTCAGCAAAGTGTTCGACGGCCGCAGCGAATTCATCTTCGACGACTCGCGCTTCAGCGCCGCATACGACGAGCTTGAACGCTCGCTCTATCAAGGCCGCTGCGTGACCGAGTTCGTGGCCGTGCTGCGTGGGGTTGGGCTAGACCACACAACCGAGGAGCTACCGCTCGGCGACGGGCTTTCGATCGTGCGGCTCGATCAGATCAGGGAAGCGCCGGACGACCTCGCCGATCACGAGGGCATCGTACTGCTGGTGCTGCGCGTCGCGCACGACCGCGCGCAGCCACCGTCGGCCGCGTTTGCACGCTCGCGGATGCGTAACTTCATCACCGCGCTACGGCTTTACGAGAAGGGCCAGTACGCGCTGGCCCCGACCGGCTACTCGCGGATCGACAGCGGCGTCTGGAAGCCGGTGATGCTGGGCAGTCCGGCCCGCAGCCGTCGCTTGACGCTCGTGAGCCGCGAGCACGAGGACGAGCTGCGCGCGTTCTGCAACCTGATTGGACGGCGACTGCCGTGGGCCTCCGGCGGCCGCATGCCCGACACCTCCGGGGCTGGCGAGACCGCGTGGGCGCTGGCCCGCTTCGAAATGGGATCCGAGCGCGCGAACGCGTTCGAGGCGCTGAGTGACTATCTGCTCGCGCTACGCGCGCTGCTCGAACCGGAGGGGGCCGGGAGCGGACGGCTGGCGCAGCGGCTTGCGGTTATCTGCGCGCCGCCCGAGGGGCGCACCGCGCTGGCCGCGCGCGCCGCCGATGCGATCGCACTTGAGCGCTCGGTGATCGCCGGCCTGAGCGTCACGATGGGCGGCGCCGAAGCGCTGGTGGAAGAGATCGCCGACTATCTTCGCGCGATCCTCCGCGACGTGTTGTGCGGTCATCTGGACCGTGATGTCCGCGCCTTGGCCGACGAACTGTTGGAAGAGGCGATCGCCGCCTGAGCGCCGTGTATCACGTTGAACTCAGGCAGGACGGCGACCGAGTCCGTGCCTTCAACCTCACCGAAGTCCAGGTACGAGAGCGTTTTCTGCAACCGCTCGCCGGTGAGCGGCCGTTGGTCGTCGAGGACAAGCAGTTCGACCCGCTGAAGGTGAAGCTCACGGTGCTTGAAGGCCCCAAGCTGCGGCTCGATCAGCTCACGCTGGGGCGCGGCTGGAGCGAGGCCGAACGCAGCGGGCAGGACGTGACCGCGCAATTCAGCGCCGGCGGCAACGCGCAGCAGGCTCCGAGCGGCACGGCCAACGACTTGCGCGGGCGCCTCAAGGAACGCATCATCGGACGCCTCAGCGCCGGGCCGATGCCGCTCTCGCAGCTTCCCGGACTAGTCGCAGACCTGATGCCCGGGCAACGTGCCTCGGCACAGCTCGCCGAGTGCGAGCTGGCCGTCTGGGAGCTGCTGCACCAGCGCCGGGTGTACCTCGGCTGCGGCGGCGAGCCGCTACCGGAGACAGAGTGGGAACCGACGATCCTGGATGCCGGATCGTGGTTTGGCGAGCGCGAGGTGACAGTCGCCGGGGTGAGCTAGTCGCCGGGGTGAGCTGATCGCGTCGCTGGCGGCTGGCGGCCGCGTCAGCCCTGCAATGGCAGGTAAGCCACCGTGCAGCCCGCTGGCAGCACGGTGTCACCAGCGGGAATCCGGGCCAGCCCATCGGCCTGGGAGCTGATCGTGAGCTGGTGCGACATCTGTCCCTGCAGCGGCACCAGATGTCCGTCCCCGTTCAGTACCACCCGGACCATCTCGTCACGCTCGCGGTTGGGTTCAACCTCCAGCGCGAGGACCCGAGTCTGGAACGGCTGGTCGACGGGTTTGCCGCCCTGCAGCGCTCGCAATGCCGGCCGCACGAACAGCTCGAAGCAGACCAATGCTGAGACCGGGTTTCCGGGGATTCCGAACACCAGCGTGCGTCCGTGAACGCCGAAGCTCAGCGGCTTGCCGGGGCGCAGCTTGACTCCCCAGAAGAGCTCGGCCACGCCCAGCTCAGCCTCCACCTCGCGCACGATGTCATGGGGGCCGACAGACACGCCCCCGGCCGTTATCACCACGTCGTGGTCGAGCGCCTGCGCCAGCGCGTGGCGCACCGAGTCGGCGTTATCGCTCGGAGGCGGGATCATCGTCACCAGGCCACCCGCCTGAGCGATCAGCGTGCGCAGCATTGGCCCGTTTGAGTCGTAGATCGCTCCCGCTGCAAGCGGTTGTCCGACGGGGGTGAGCTCGCTGCCGGTCGGAACCACAGCCACCGTCGGTCGCCGTCCCACACTCAGCACCGCGGTGCCGAGCCCGGCTGCAGCCCCGAGTTGCGCCGCGCCGATCCGAGTGCCGGTCTCGAACACCGTGCTTCCCGCGCGTACGTCACTTCCGGCGTGGCGCACGTGTTTGTCGTGGGTGATCGCCTCGGGAACCCTGACCGTGTCGGCTTCGAGCGTGACCTGTTCCACGATCGCGATCGCATCGGCACCAGCCGGAAGCTCAGCCCCCGTCGAGATCTTCACGGCCTGACCGGCAGCCAATCGTCCGTCGAACGGGTGCCCGGCGGCGGATTCGCCGATCACCCGTAGGGCTCCGGGTGTGTCCTGCGCCCGCAGCGCGAAGCCGTCCATCGCCGAGTTGGTGAACGGGGGCAGATCCAATGCGGCCTGCAGCGGCTCGCTCAGGAAGCGTCCTGCGGCCTGATCCAGCGGGACCTGTTCTGAGCCCAGTGGCTTGGCTTGCGCGGCGATGATCGCCAGTGCGTCGTCAACGTCGAGCAGCTGGGTCGTCATGACGTTTGCGCTGGCGCGGGAAGTCTGCCGCGCACGCGGATCGTGACCGGGTCGGCGACCTTCAGCGTCCCCGCCATCGCCGAGTACTGCTTGATCCCCCAGTTCGTGTGCGCGAGCGTCGCTTCGCCGCTGAGCGCACCGTCGTCGCCGATCGCGAGCTTGAACTCCAGCGGCCGCGAGGTTCCGAGTATCGTCAGCGTCCCCTCCACCAGCAGTGAACTCCTAGGGCCGGTCACCGAGCTCGACTCATAGCTGATCTGCGCGTGTTTCAGGACCCGATCGTCGATCGTGTGCTTGACGCGTTCCGCGTCCGCTTCCGAGGATCCCCGCGTGTTGCTGGTGCCGGTCAGCCGCAGGGACGAGCCGTCGGCGCGCAGCGTCAGCTTGCCGCTGTCACCGCCCACTAGCAGCGTGGCCTGCCAGGAATCGACCGTCAACTCGAGATCATGCCCCATACTGGCCGCCGGCCCCGCGGTGCCGGTGTGAACCGTGAGTTGTGCGTCGTCGGGGCCGAGTTGGTAGGTGCTCTGATCAGTCATCGGGGCCATTATGGAAGAGGTGCGCGTGGACGCGCAGCAGCCCGTCAACGTCATGCACGTCCTCGTCGAACTCCGGGACCAGCAGCAGCGAATCGCCGTGCAGGGCTGCGCGCAGGCGTTTGACGTTGGCGGCGTCGCGGGCCACAAGCACCTTGTGGTCGGCGTAGCTGGCGCCGACGCTCTTGGCCAGTGGCGCGCCGAGCGCGTCGCTTAGCTCCGACGCCGGCGACCCGCGGTGGCCGGGTGCCGGGTGAAAGCGGTTGACGATCGCTCCGGTCAGCCGCATCCCGCCCTCGGATAGACGGTCATGCAGGGTGATCGCCTCGGTAACCGGCGCCGTCTGTGGGCTGGTTATGGCCAGGAACGCGGTCTCCGGGGCTCTCAGTAGCTCATCCACCCGCCGCGCGCGTGTGTTGAAGGCGTCGGTCATGTCGCCGAGCAGCGAGAAGAAGGTGGTCAGGTCGCGGATCATGTCGGCGCCGGTCACAAGCC
Organism: uncultured Actinomycetota bacterium; assembly: GCA_963737115.1. Taxonomy (GTDB): domain Bacteria; phylum Actinomycetota; class Thermoleophilia; order Solirubrobacterales; family Solirubrobacteraceae; genus Palsa-465. The sequence continues at coordinate 135,338 of CAVTRM010000008.1, read as the reverse complement.
GCAGTCCGGCCAGCAGCGGCGCTGCTCCCATCCCGAGCAGTTTCATCCCAAAGCCGGTTGGCTTCATCAGCGCTTTCAGCGCGCGGCCCTCAAGGAACGATGTGAGACGCCCGGGGGCGTCGAAGAAGTCCAGCGCATTACGCGACGGCGGGGTGTCGAGCACGATCAGATCAAACCCGCCGTCGGTTACCAGCTCGTACAGTTTCGAGACCGCGGTGAACTCCTGCGAGCCGGAAACGGCGGTGGAAAGCTGCTGGTAGATGCGGTTGGCCTTGATCTCCTCCGCCCGCTCGGGCGTCGGCGCCACCCGGTCGATCAGCTCATCAAAGGTTCGTTTGGGATCGAGCATCATCGCCCACAGCTCGCCTTCGACCTTGATCCCGTGGTGGTCGAGCCGCTGATGCGACACCAGCGCCGGTTCGTTTGAGAGCTCTTCCAAGCCCAATGCGTTGGCGAGGCGCTTGGCCGGATCGATCGTGACCACCGCGACGCGCATCCCGCGCGCGGCCATGCCCAGCGCAATCGCGGCCGAGGTCGTGGTCTTGCCGACGCCACCGGGACCGGTGCAGATACAAACCGTACGGCCCTGCAGCAGTTCTGGAACCGACGGTTGATCTTGGGCTTTGGGTGCCGGGGTCATGCCAGCTGCTCGTCCAGATCGGTGGCGAGCGTCGCGATCCCGTGCTGGTCGATCGCGGCGACGAACAGGAAGGGGAGATGCAGCAGCAGTTGCTCGAACGACGCATCCAGCCGCTGTTCCTGCTCGAGTTGGGTCGCGCGCCGTTCGTGTTCGGAGATCGCGGCGGCGATCTGCGGCGAGTTCGAGAGTGGGGACTCGTCCGGTTTCGAGCCGCCTTCGGTCAGGGCACGGTTCAGCAGCTTCATGTCCGCGTCGTCAAAGCGGTCGGGGTAGCGCCCGTTGACGACGATCGCGTCGAGCCCGAGCCGGTCCTGTGCGAGTTCCTCGCGGACCTGGAAGATCTCGTTGACCGGCATCTCCTCGGGAGTCGTGACCGCCACGATCCCCGTGAATGAGCGGTCGGCGATCGTCTTGGCGATGCGCGTGCTCTGGTTTGCGATCGGACCGACCTTGGCGAGCTCGGCGAACATGCGAGGTGTGCGCAGGATCCCGACGCCGTGTCCGCTGGCCGGTGCGTCGAGGATCACGATGTCGTAACCGTCGGCCTCCGGTGTTCGCCGCTCGAGCTGCGAGAGCTCCCAGACCTTGCCCATTGAGAGCAGCTCCTGCATGCCCGGCGTGGCCATCGCGAAGGCGCTGAACAGCTTGCTCTGTGACAGCGCCGCGCCGGTCGGTCCGGGAAGCTTGACGCGCATGTACTCGTCCATCGCCGACTGTGGATCGATCGAAATCGTGAACAGATCCTTGGCCAGGCGTACCTCGACAAAATGGCGGTCGCCTGGAAGCCCGAAGGCGCGCTGCGATTCGTCGTTGCCGGCGAGCTCCGCGACGATCACGCGCTTGCCGCGGCGAGCTGCGGCGAGACCCAGCGTCATCGCAACCGTCGACTTTCCTACGCCGCCCTTGCCGGTCACGAAAATCAGGCGCTTTTCAAGGATCGTGTTGCGCATGCGTCGCTGAAGTTACCGCCGCCAACGGAGGTTTGGGTGCTTGGGGTCACTCGACATAAGAAGGATTAGCCCTGTGGCCTGCGAAATACATGCGCGAATGGCTCTCCCACAGCAGCTGATGACTTCCCGGAGGACGAACCCGTGACGGCCAACCTCAAGGTGATCGCTTTCGCCAACCAGAAGGGTGGCGTTGCGAAGACCACAACCACACTCAACCTTGCTGCAGCCTTTGCTGAGCAGGGTTATCGCGTGCTCTGCTGCGACATGGACCCGCAGGGGAACCTGACCATGTCGCAGGGAATCGACCCCGACAATCTGGACAAGTCGATGTTCGACGTGCTCGTCCATAAGACGTCCATCCGTGAGGTGATTCACAAGCGCGAGGTGGATGTGGCTGTCGCTTCGATCGACCTGGCCGGCGCGGAGCTGGCGATGGCGGCGATGATCGGTCGCGAGCGCGCGCTGCAGAAGGCGTTGGCTGAGATCGACGAGGACTACGACTACTGCTTCATCGACACGCCGCCCAGCCTCGGGCTGCTGACGATCAACGCACTCACCGCGGCGACCAAGGTGATCGTCCCGGTCCAATGCGAGTATCTGTCGATGCGCGGTTTGCTGCAGCTGCAGAGCACGCTCGAGATGATCCGCGAGAACCTCAACCCTGACGTGCAGATCGAGGGGATCCTCCCGACCATGGTCGACACCCGCACGCTGCATGCCAAGGAAGCGATTGAGCTGCTCGAAGAAAACTTTGGTGACCGCGTTTTCGCGTCACGTATCCGTAAGACAGTGCGCTTCGCCGAGGCGCCAGTGAAGGGGATGTCGGTGCTCAAATACGACCCGGATGGAATGGCTGCTCACAGCTACCGCAAGCTCGCCGAGGAGGTGCTGGGCAATGCCTAATGCGAAACGTGCAAATATGCGCGAGGGTGCGCTCGCACAACTGTTCCGCAAGACGGCCGATGAGCGTGCCGCCGATGCAGCGGGGTCAGGCCAGGCCGACGGTCAGCAGTCGCTCCCGATCGAACGCGCGCATCCCCATCCCGGGTTGAAGCCGACCGAGCCGGTGGAACGTCCGCAGGCGGTCGACATCTCAACCGCCGCGCCCCGTCGCGCCGAGGTGCGCTCACCGCAGGAGCGCCTGCGTACCGCCTTCACGAACGAGAGCCCGGAGCCGACCGTCGACCCCGTGGTCTCCAAGACGCCTGCTCCGGCGCCGGCGATGATCCCGTCGGACCGCGAGGACCACGGATATCGGTATGCCGCAGGTCCGGCCCCGGTCGGCCATCCGATCATCCGCGTGGTCGGAGTCGGCGGTGCCGGCGTAAACGCCGTCAACCGCATGATCGAAGCCGAGATCACGGGTGTCGAGTTCTTCGCGATCAACACCGACGTGCAGTCGCTGCAGACCTCTGCGGCACACCAGACGATCCACATCGGTGAGGCACTGACCCGCGGGCTCGGATCGGGGGCCAACCCCGAGATCGGTCGTGAGTCGGCGCGCCAGGAGTACGACCGCATCAAAGCGATCCTGCGTGGCTCCGACATGGTCTTCATCGCCGCCGGGGCCGGTGGCGGCACCGGCACCGGTGCGGCGCCGGTCGTCGCGCAGATCGCCCGCGAAGTCGGCGCGCTGACCGTCGGCATCGTCACCCGCCCGTTCCAGTTCGAGGGCACCCGCCGCCGCGACGCTGCGGAGGCCGGTATTGCCGAGCTCGGCAACGAGGTCGACACGCTGATCGTCGTTCCCAACAACAAGCTGCTGTCGGTACTCGACCGCAACACCTCGATGGTTGATGCCTTCCGCGTGGCCGATGATGTTCTGCGCCAGGGCGTTCAGGGCGTCAGTGACCTGGTCACGCTGCCGGGGCTGATCAACCTCGACTTCGCCGACGTTCGCACGATCATGTCCGGCGCCGGCGACGCGCTGCTCGGTATCGGCATGGGCACGGGCGAGAACCGTGCGCTCGAAGCCGCCGAGTCGGCCGTCTCCTCGCCGTTGCTCGAAACCAGCATGGAGGGAGCGCGCTCGATCCTGCTGTCGATCGCCGGCGGTTCCGACGTGTCGCTGTGGGAGATCAATGAGGCCGCCAAGGCCGTGGCCGAGGCCGCGCATCCGGACGCCAACATCATCTTCGGCGCGAACGTCGACGAGACGATGGACGACGACACCGTCTGGATCACGGTCGTCGCGACCGGCTTCAGTGGCGTCAAGAAGCAGCCGCGTCCGGACAACGACCGCCTGCGGTCGGTGCGCCCCGCAGCGCTCCAAGACGGTCTGCCGATGGGTGAGCCGCGCGTGCGGCGCAACGAGGAGCCGCGAATCCGCCGCGCGACGGACCCCGAGCGCTCACGCTCCAGGGACATGTTCGACGTCCCGGAGTTCCTGCCTCACCAGTAATCGCATCGTGTTGTGGGCCGCCCTGTGGCGGCCCACTTTCGCGAGCCCGTGATCGGGGTTGTCGGAACCCCGATCGGCAAACCGGCGGCGATCGGCTCTGATCAGCCGAAGCGGACTTTGCCGTTGGACTTCGCCCGCGCTTGAGCGCGGTCGACGAAATCAAGCCGTTTCATGGCGGAGCGGAACAGCCGCGTGGCCAGGTCCAGGCGGGCGTTCTCGGAGCGAAGGTCAAGCAACCCCTGTTTGGCGGGGAGTCCAAAGTCGACGGTTGCAGCCATCGCGTACGCGTCCATCTGTGCGAGCTCGGTACGGCCAGGTCGTTTTTCGGTGGCTTTGTGAACCAGCGCCGAATAGGCGTTGCGGGCCTCCTCCAGCCGCGCCGCGTCGGTTGACTCGGCGGTGTCGTCAAGCCACTCGATCACACCGGCCGGATAGGGCAGATGGCTCTGGCGCTCCACCAGCCGCAGGGGTGTGGTGCCGTGTGTGAGGATGTTCATGCGGCCGTCCTCCTGACGTTCCAGCACCCGATCGATCGTGCAGGCGCAGCCGATCTCGTGCAGTTCGTCGTCGGCCATCCAGATCACGCCGAATTCGAGCTCCTCTTCCAGGCAGACGTTGATCATCTCCTTGTAGCGTTCCTCGAAGATGTGCAGTGGCACTACTTCGGTGGGCAACACCACCAGATCCAGCGGAAAGATTGGAAATTCTCGCTGCTGGGGTCTCGATGACATCGTCGATCAGCCGGATTCGGGCTTGCGGCCCGTCAGCAGCAGGTTGTAGAAGATCGCAGCTGGGAGGTTTGGCTCAAGCGCGCGTTCGTCCAGCTTCTGGATAGTCAGATACCCGTGGAACGCATACTTCTTCCACCACAGCGGGATCTGCTCAGTCACCGCGCTCGCCTCAAGCCCGCGGTTGAACCAGCCAAACCAGTTAGCCACCAGCTCCTCACCGCGCACGCGCACGTCACTGAAGCCGGCGCGCTGGCTCACCGAGGCGAGGTCCTGCGGCAGGAACGCGTGGATATCGACTTGGCCCTCAAGGCGGTGGTCACGCTGTTCGCGCGATCCTTGTTCGCCGTGCTCGTCGGTCGCAGCCGAAGCGCCCACCAGCACCCGCCAGATCGGCGCCGCGGCCTGCGCCGCGCGCTTGGGCACGCGTGCGAGCCGGTCGCCGTAGCGCGACGGTTCGCCGGCGAACACTATGTAGCCACCGGGCTTGAGCACGCGGTGGAACTCCGCGAACGCCTTGTCCAGATCGGGGAGATGGTGCAACACAGCGTGGCCGAACACAATGTCGAAGCTCGCGTCCGCGAACGGCAGCGCCTCCGCATCCGCGCGGATGCCGCGCACGTTGTCACGTCCAAGCCGCTGGGCGTTGGCGTTCAAGGCTTCCACCATGCCGGGCGAGATGTCGGTGCAGGTGACGTCACGCAGGACCCCGGCGCCCACCAAATTAAGGCTGAAGTAACCGGTCCCGCAGCCGATCTCGAGCGCGCGGTCGTAGCCACGCTCCCAGTCCTTTCCGACCAGTTTGCGGAGCTTGCCGACGACCTGGGATTGACCGGTCTGGCCGAAATCGATCCCCCATTTGGCGTCGTAGGTGGCGGCCGCAACGTCGTGATAACGGGTGTTGACGTCGCGGATCTCTTCGTGGTCGCGGAGTGCCTGCATCACTCCGGGACGTTACCGTGTCGTCAGCGCATCAACCCTGAACCCTCTTGTGAACGCTTATCTACAGCAGAATCAGCCGCCGGGCGTACCGCCTCTGGCTCTCACCGGCGAACGCACACTACCGGACGTTCCTGAGGAGAACTACTGGTATCAGCGCCATTTGGTCGTGTACGACTGGATCGCGACGCGTGTTGTGGGTAAACGAGTCGTCGACATGGCCTGCGGGGAGGGATACGGCGCCGCCAAGCTCGCAGCCACGACGCAGAGCGTCGTCGGCGTCGACGCGAACCCGGAGGCGTTCGAGCATGCACGGCTGCGCTACAGAGCACCGAACCTTCGCTATGAACGCTCACTGGTAGAGACCTACGGCAAGCCGGGCGAGTTCGACGCAGTCACCTTCTTGCAGACCGTCGAGCACGTGCAGGACCCGGTGGCGGTGCTGGGCCACTTCAGGACCCTGCTGAGCGACGGCGGAGCCGCGTATATCTCTACTCCCAACCTGTTGACCCTGGCTCCGGAAGGGGCGGAGAAGTCGGAGAATCCGTGGCACATCAAGGAGTACACGGCGCACGAGTTTCGCGGCCTCTGTGAGCAGGTCTTCGAGCATGTCGAGTTGTACGGCCTCTATCACGCCGGCAAACTGCGAACCCACGCCGCGGCCCTGCGGCTCGGCTGGGATCGGATCCACAAGTCCCTGGGCGTCACCAAACCGTTCTACGACCGCTTCACCCCGGCAATCAGCACCCGCGACTTCGTGCTCGCCGACAACCGCCCGCTGTACGCAGCCTTGGATTTCATCGCGGTCTGTCGTTGAGCCACCACGCCATCGGCTCGACCGCGTAGGGTGGCTACGCGCCGACCCATTGAAGCCTGCGCTAACCAAGTCTTTACCACGATTCCCGAGCGGGATCGTCACCCCGAACGACAGCGAAGCGCCAATTGCAGCCGCCGCGGGAGCTCGCTGGCGCGCGAGCGTGATTATTTGGCGTCCGCGCGCCACAAGACCACAGGTTCCCCATCGGCTGGCGCCTAAACGTCATTTGAGACGGGGCATTCGCGCATCTCGGTCAGTCGGGCAGCGTTCACGGGCTCGGTCATAATCGAATCGTCCACAACCTGGGCCGCGCTAACAACGCCACAGTACGCTCGGGCGCAATGACCGAGCCAGGCGAACTAGCGATAGTCCTCCACACCCACATGCCCTATGTCGAGGGCTACGGGACATGGCCGTTTGGGGAGGAGTGGCTGTGGGAGGCCGCGGCCACCAGCTACGTGCCGGTGATGGATCTGCTGGAGCGACTCGGGCCCGACCGCACGCGCCGTGAACTCACGCTGTCGGTGACACCGGTGCTGGCCGACCAGCTGACGGCCGAGGGGGTGCAGAAGCGATGCGTCGATTTCCTCCGCAGCGTCCGTGAACAGTCGCACCGGCTGGACATCGAAGGGTTCCGCGCCGCCGGCGATGCAGAAGCCGTTCGTGAGCTTGAGCTGAGCGCGCGGGACTACGCGCGCGCCGCCGACTGGATTGAACGCAACGGGCTGTGGAACACGATGCAGTCGCACGCGACCTGGACCTCAAGCGCAACCCACGCGATCCTGCCGCTGCTGATGCTCGACGACAGCGTCAACTACCAGATCCACTCCGGCATCGAAGCCTTTCGCCAGCGGGCCGGCAAACGCGACCAGCGATGGGAGGGTGGCTTCTGGCTCCCAGAATGTGCCTATGTACCGCGGCTTGGCCCGACGCTCCGCGATGCCGGTGTCAAGCACACCTGCCTGGAGCTGACTGAGCTGCTGGGACGCGGTGACCAGCGCCACCTGACTCCGATTCAGGATCCGCACAATCCGGTGATCTGGCCGATCGACCGGGCGGTTGTTGACCTCGTCTGGGGTCCCGCCGGCTACCCCGCCGCCGCTGCCTATCGCGACTACCACCGACGCAGCGTGCATGATCACCACGTGTGGGCCAACGACGGCAGCCACTATGACCGCAAACGCGCTGCGGCGCACGCCCGTGAGGACGCGCGGGCGTTCGTTGCGGCCGTCAAGCAGCGCGTGAGCACGGGCGGGGTCTGCGTGTTTGCGATCGACACCGAGCTGCTCGGCCACTGGTGGTATGAAGGCCCGCAGTGGCTCGAGGCGGTAATCCAGGAAGCGGACGCTCAGAGCCTCACCCTGACGGCGCTCGACGACGGGGCTGCCGACCGGCACCCGCCGGTAAGGGCGAAGCTGCCCGCCGACATGGCCCCGGTCAGCTGGGGGAGTGGTAACGATTTGCGCACCTGGGGCAGCCCCAAGGTCGCTGGGCTCGCCTGGCAGGCACGCAGCGCCGAGCTGAGAACGTTCCTCGGACCCGAACCGCCAAACGACCGCGCGGTCCGGGAGCTACTGGCGCTGCAGTCCAGCGATTGGGCCTTTCTGGCCGATCGGGAATGGGCGGCAGACTATCCCGAACTGCGTGCCGCGGGACATCAGGCGGCGCTGGACCGAGCACTCAACGAGCGGATACCGCCCGACAGCGATGCCGGCGCTGTCCGTGGGCTCGCGCCCTGGCTGGCCAAATAGACCGAGCCCAACGCGGGCGCAAAGCCGAGCAGGCGCTACTCGTATCGCAGCCGCTGTGGATGCTCGCGCATTCGCAAGACGCGGGCCGGCGCTCCCGCGACGACCGCGTCGGGGGGAACGTCGCGCGTGACCACGGCACCGGTCCCGATCACGCAGTTGTCGCCGACCGTGACGCCGCGCAGAATGCTGGCGCCGTAGCCGATCCAAACGTTGTGCCCGACGCGGACATCGCGCTTGTAGATGCCCTGCTCGCGGATCGGACGCTCGACCTCAGCGGTGCCGTGGTCAAAGTCGATCATCATCGTGCGGTCGGCGATTATGCACTCGCGCCCGATCGAGATCTGCTGGTAACAGGACAATGTGCACTCCTGGCCGAGCACTGACTTGGCCCCGATCTCGATCGCGCCCTCATGCGCGCGGACCTTGCATCCGTGCCCAAGCCAGGACCAGCGACCGAGCACAACCCTCGCATCGCGGCCGATTTCAAAGTGGACGCCCGGTGAGACGAAGCAGAGCCCGTCGGTCACCAGCCTCCCGCGCCAGCGCGCTTTCAGATACAGCCACCGGGCTATCAGCGGCACGTACCGCCAGTGCAGCATGTGGTGCGAGCGCGCGAACCGCCAGAACTCCAGCGGCCCGCCTGCGAGCGGCTTCGGGCCACGGCGCGGTGTGGCGCTGCTCGTATCAACGGACGAAGTCACGCCGCAATCGTAATTCGGGAGCGCCGGCGTCGCACGCGCCGTCAACTACAACGACTCAGGCGCCGAGCGCACGGGCGATCACAAGCTCCTGAACCTCGTCCGTGCCCTCACCGATCGTGAGGATCTTGGCGTCGCGGTAAAAGCGCGAGACGGCGTAGTCATCCATGAACCCGTTGCCACCGTGGATCTGCACCGCCTCGTCGGCCGCGTGCACCGCAAGCCGCCCCGACTTGAGTTTGGCCTGGGCGGCGACGAGGCTGAAGTTCTTGCCCTGATCCTTCAACCACGCGGCCTTCTGCACCAGCAGCCGGCAGGCCTCGATCTCGGTCGCGAGGTTCGCGAGCTTGGCCTGAATCGACTGGTACTTGGAGATCGGCTTGCCGAACGCATGGCGCTGCTTGGCGTACGCGAGCGCCTGATCGAGCGCGCCCTGCGCCAGACCGACGCCCATTGCGGCGACGCCGATACGACCGATATCGAGCACCGTGAAGAACTGCTTGAGCCCGCTCCCGCGCGGTCCCACGAGGTTCTCCTCAGGGACGCGACAGTCCCGGAACGTCAACGGGCGGGTGTCCGACGCATGCCATCCCATCTTCGCGTAGGGATCGCCGGGCTCGTAGCCGGGGGTACCGCGCTCGACCAGGATGTTGCTGATCTCCGGGCGGTTGCCGTCGCCCGGACCGGTAACGGCCGTGATCACGACCGGGCCGGAGATGTCGGTGCCCGCGTTGGTGATGAACTGCTTGGCGCCGTTGATCACCCAGGTCCCGTCCTCGAGCACGGCGCGCGTTTGCGTGTTGCCGGCGTCGGATCCCGCCTCCGGCTCGGTGAGTCCAAAGGCGCCGAGCACGTCCCCCGAGCACAACGACGGCATGTAACGCTGCTTCTGCTCCTCAGATCCGAACAGATACAGCGGCTGGGTCCCCAGCGAGGTATGCGCGCAGAGCGTGATCGCAACCGATGAATCAACTCGCGTCAGCTCCTCGACCACCAGTGCGTACTCGCTGCTGGTGCCGCCGGCTCCGCCGTACTCGACAGGGAACGGGATCCCCATGAGATCCATCTCACCGAGCTTGCGCACGATTTCGTATGGGAAGGTGTGGTCGCGGTCCAGCTGCTGTGCAACCGGTGCGATCTCACTCTGCGCGAAGTCGCGCACGGTGTCGCGCAACAGGCGCTCGGAGGGGGTTAGCTCAAAGTCCATGCCGAGACCCTACCGCCCTGCCGGGACCCCGGTGCAAACAATCGCCGGCACCGTCGATATCGCTACCGAGCACTCCGACGGGATACGATTCGGCTATCACGCACCGATCGACCGGAGTCCTGCACAGATGCCCAAGACAGTGATTCTTTCCGCAGCAAGAACCCCCATCGGCAAGCTCGGGGGCGCACTCTCATCAGTCGACGCGACCGAACTTGGCGCAACCGCGATTACGGCCGCGCTGGAGCGCGCCGATGTGCAGCCCGAAGAGGTCCAGCACGTGATCATGGGCCAGGTGCTCCAGGCCGGTCAGGGACAGATTCCCTCACGCCAGGCGCAGATCAAGGCCGGGATTCCGAAGGAGGTCTCGTCCGAGACCGTGAACAAGGTTTGCGCCTCCGGCGTGCGCGCTGTGGGGCTGCTGGATCAGGCGATCCGCGCCGGTGACGTCGAGATCGCAGTCGGCGGCGGCATGGAGTCGATGTCAAACGCGCCCTATCTGCTCGCCGGCGCCCGCTTCGGCTACCGCATGGGCGACGCCAAGGCGATCGACGCGATGGTCCACGACGGCCTCACCAACCCCTTCTCTGGCCGCCAGATGTTCGACGAAGCGACGGAGTTCGGGGACAGCCTCGAGATCACCCGCGCAGATCTGGACAAATGGGCTCTGCGCTCGCACGAGCTTGCGGTCAAGGCCACGGACGAGGGCATCTTCGCCGAAGAGATCACGCCGGTCACGATCAAGGGCCGCAAGGGCGATACGGTGGTCGAGGTCGACGAGGCCCCGCGTCGCGGCAGCACGCTCGAGGCGCTGGCCAAGCTACCGGGGCTCGTCAGCAAGGAGGGCTCGCATACGGCCGGCAACTCACCGGGCGTGAACGATGGCGGCGGCGCGCTGGTCGTCGCGTCCGACGAGTGGGCGCAGGCGAACGGCAAGAAGGTGATTGCGACGGTTATCGGCCAGTCGCAGGTCGCGGATGACTTCCCGGCGCTCGCGGTAACGCCGGCCAAAGCCGCCAAGAAGCTGCTCGACCAGCTCGGCCTCACCCCCGACGAAGTCGACCTCTGGGAGATCAACGAAGCGTTCGCGTCGGTGACGCTGAACTCGATCAGGATGCTCGGCATCGACCCCGAAAAGGTCAACGTGAACGGCGGCGCGGTCGCCCTCGGCCATCCGATCGGCGCCTCCGGCGCGCGCATCATCGGCACGCTCATCTACGAGCTGCAGCGCCGTGGCGGCGGCCTCGGCTGCGCCGCGATCTGCTCGGGCGGTGGCCAGGGCGACGCGATCCTGGTGCAGGTCCCCAAGGCTTAGTTCATGGCAGCAGGCGTTTCCAGTCCCGCCACTGGCCAGCAAGCCAGTGGCGGGAAGACCAGCGTTGCGAGCGCGGCCTTCTTCGACCTCGACAAGACCCTGATCCAGGGCTCGTCCGGGTTTGCGTTCGCACGCGCGATCCGCGAGGCCGGCATGATCAGCCGCAGGCAGCTGGTCGTCGACGGTCTCGCCAACATCAAGTTCCGGCTGCGAGGCGCGACCGATGCCGAGACCGAGGCGCTGCGTGATCGCGTGGCCGCGATTCTGAGCGGCGTGCGCGTTCGCGACCTGGAACGGCTGGGCGTACGGATCCTGCAGCGCATCCTGCCGCGGGTGTATCCGCAGATGCTGACGATCGCCTACGAGCATCAGGATGCCGGCAGACCGGTGTATATCGTCACCGCCACCTCCGAGGATCTCGCGGTCGTGCTGGCACGCGTGATGGGCTTCGACGGCGCGATCGGATCGCACCTGTCGGGGATCGAAGACGGCGTCTACACCGGCCGCGCCACCGGTCGCTTCCTCTACGGCGAGGCGAAGGCGGTCGCGATCCGCGCGCTGGCCGAGCGTGAGGGCTTCGACCTGTCGCTCTCCTATGCCTACTCGGATTCGATTTCGGATGTGCCGATGCTGATGGCAGTCGGCAATCCGGTGGTCGTCAATCCCGACGCCGAGCTGCTCGAGCTGGCTCGCAACGGCGGCTGGGATGTGCTCCGGTTCGATCGTCTGGGGCGCAAGCTGCTGATCGGCGCGGGGGTGATCGTGGCTGCGCTCGGGAGCGTTGGCGCGGTGGTCGTGGCGCGGGTGCTCGGGTTCGGCAAGAAGGCTCCGGAACCGGAGCAGCCGCCGCGCAGGTTCGCCGGCGTGCGGCTGCCGCAGCGTTGAAGATCTGCGTACTGGTCAAGGCCGTCCCCGACGCCAGCCGGCGTGTGGACCCAAGCACCGGACGGCTTGACCGCTCCGGCGAAGGCGGACTGAACGTCGGCGACCGCTACGCGGTGGAGGCGGGATTACAGCTGCGCGAAGCCGCAAGGCGGTGAGGTCGTCGCGATCACGGTCGGACCGCAGGGCGCCGACCGCGCGATGCGCAGGGCGCTCGCGATGGGATGCGACCGTGGCGTCCAGCTTTGTGATCCCAGCCTTTCCGGCTCCGACATGGTCGCCACCGGGTACGCGCTGGCCCAAATAGTGGAGCGCGAGCAACCCGACCTGGTGCTGCTTGGCGAACGTTCCTCGGACGGCGGCGGTGGCGCGATCGCCGCGATCGTGGCCGCGATGCTGAACTGGCCGGTTCTCGCCGGAGCGCGCTCGCTCAAGCTCTCGCCAGAGGGCCTGCTGGCGGAGCAGATCACAGAATTCGGGCGGATCCAGGTCGCGGTGCACGGCAGGGCCGTGGTGTCGGTCGGTGCGGATGCGAACATCCCGCGCTATGCCTCGCTGAAGGAGACGATGGAGGCGCGCACACGCCCGCTCGAGATCATCGGCGCGGATGCGCTTGGGCTCGACCCGAGCTTGATCGGTGCCGAGGGCGCTGGGGTTCGCGGCAGCGCCTGGCGCGCGCCCGCCACACGCGAACCAGGAGTCGTGCGCGAGCCGCAGTCGATAGACGCGGCGGTCGAGCTGATCCTCGAGTGGCTGCGCGAGAAGGAGCTGCTGTGACCCTGCCCGCGTCGATATTGGTGCCGGTGTTGGTTGACCGTGGGCGCGCTCAGAAGGCGTCGCTGGCCGCGCTATCGGTCGCTGCGGCACGCGCCGCCGAGCTCGGCGGTGCTGTCGATGCCGTCGTCGTAGGGGAGCGGCTACCGGCTGAATTGCTGTCCGGTCTCGGCAGCTACGGCGCCAGCCAGGTGTTCTGGCAGCCCGCCGAACCGCGGCTGCCGCAACCATGGGTCGAGCTCCTGAGCGACCGACTCGACGGTGGGGGATATGGCTACGTGATCGTCGCCGAAGGGCCGCTGGGGCTGGCGGTCGCAGGTGGCGTGGCCGGCCGCACTCGCGGCGGGCTCGCGACCGATGTGAGCGCGCTGCGGGTCGAGAACGGCCAACTGGTGGCCGAGAAGCCGGTCTTTCGTGGGTCGCAGGTCGCCGATGTGCACTTCCGCCGCGGCCCCGCCGTGATCGTCGCGCGGCCGGGCGCGTTCCGGGTCGGTGAGCCGCATGCGAGCGAAGCGATCGTCCAAGAGCTGAAGCCACCCGCGAGCCAATTCAGTGTCGAACTGCTCGCGAGTTCGGGTGTCGAGGACCCCGGCGGTGATCTGGCGCTTGCCGACGTGATCGTCACCGGCGGCCGCGGACTCGGTGACGCCTCCGGCTTCGCCGCGATCGAGGCGCTGGCAGACGCGCTGGAGCGGCGCGTCGGCGAGGCTGCAGTCGGCGCCACACGCGCGGTGGTGGATGCCGGATGGCGCCAACAAGCGGCCCAGATCGGGCTCACCGGACGCAGCGTCTCGCCGACGTTGTATGTGGCCGTGGGCGTGTCTGGCGCGCCCCAGCATCGCACCGGCATGGAAACCTCCGAGCACATCCTCGCGATCAACCACGACCCTCGCGCTCCGATCTTCAAGTTCGCTGACCTCGGAGTTGTCGCGGACCTTCATGAACTGCTGCCGGCACTGACTCAGCGGCTGTCCGACACACCGGCTGAAGGCGATCTTTAGGCGCCGTGGAGCGCAACTCGACACGCTCGTGCAGTGTTACGAGTGGTAGCCCTCAGCCCAACAGGACAAAGTGTTTGAGATGAAGCGCCGTTTCCCAAAGCAGGTTGCCGCCGCGTTTGCGTTGGCAGCGATCACGAGCGCGGTGGCCAGTGCCTCCGCCGCGGCTGCGCCGGTAGCGTCGAACCCCGAGAGCAGCGTCGGCCAGGCGGCCTCAACCGCGCCGTCCGTGACGCCACCGCGCGCTGCGCTGACCTCTGTATGTCGTAAGTCAAACAAGGCCGCCGACCGCGAGCTGATCGCGGAGGCGACGATGCGCCCGGTCGCGCACACCCGCAAGCTTGCGATCAAGTTCGTGCTGCAGGGACATCCGATCGTCGGCGGGACGTTCCAGAACCTGACGGTGGGCGGGTTGGGCAAGTGGATAAGCCCCACGAACCCGGCGACGTTGGGCCAGCATCCCGGCGACGTATGGCACGTGAATCAGCCGGTTGGCTCGTTATATACCGGCACGAGCTATCGGATGAAGGTTGCGTTCAGGTGGTACGGCGTAGACAAGCGGGTTCTGAAAAATCAGACGCTGTACACCAAGACCTGCAACGAACCGGCGTAGCGCTTTAGCTAGCCGCACGACGACCGCTATTCTTGGATTAGTTATGAAGAGCGATATCCACCCCAACTACGTCGAGTCGCACGTCACCTGCACCTGTGGGAACGATTTTGTGACCCGCTCCACCAAGCCGCAGATTCACGTGGAAATCTGCTCTGATTGTCACCCGTTTTACACGGGCCGTCAGAAGCTGGTTGACACGGGCGGCCGTGTTGAGCGCTTCCAGCGCCGTGCGGCCAAGGGCCGTATTGCCCAGGCCAAGCAGGCCCAGCCGGCCAACGCCTGATCCGGTCGCGTACGCGCACCGGCGATTGATTAGATGAGCACCGCGGTCGGGGACAACAACCTGACCGCGGGTGCGAAACCCGCAGCGGTCTCGTCTGGGACGGCGCATACCAGCGACGGCCTGCTGGCGTCGAGCCGCGACCTTCCGGTCGGCGGTCAGGCGATCCTCGAAGGCGTGATGATGCGCGGGGTGCGGCACTGGGCAGTGGCCGTGCGCAAGCCCGTTCCGGAGACACCCGACGCAGCCGCTGAATCCTCCGATGCGCCCGACGCCGGTGCTCAGAGCGGCACCGCCGATGCCGAGCCGCCGCTCGGAGAGATCGAGGTCCAGGAGTTCGAGCTGCCCAGGACCAAGCACCCGAAGCTGTTGAAGGTGCCGGTGCTGCGCGGAGTTGTAGCGCTCTGGGGTTCGCTTGCGATCGGCATGAAGGCGCTAACGATCTCCGCCAACGCGCAGATCCCCGAGGCTGAGGAAGGCGAGGAGCAGGTCTCGTTGTCCGGCGGGATCTGGGTCGGGACGATGGTGATCGCGGCCGTGTTTGCGATCGGCCTGTTCTTCATCGTGCCGCTCACGATCACCAACCTGTTCAAGCACGACCTGAACTCGTCGGTGCTGTTCTGGCTGGTTGAAGGCGTGATCCGTACCGCGATCTTCCTCGCCTACATGTGGCTGATCGCCCGCGCCGCCGATATGCGGCGCACCTTCGAATACCACGGCGCCGAGCACAAGGTGATCTCCTGTTACGAGGCCGGCGAAGAGCTCACGCCCGAACGTGCAGCGCTTTACTCGCGTTTTCATCCACGCTGCGGCACCAGCTTCCTGCTCGTCGTCATGATCGTCTCGATCTTCGTGTTCGCGTTCACCGGCGTGCACGCCTGGTGGGTGCTGGTGCTCACGCGGCTGATCGGCATCCCGATCGTGATCGGGCTCTCGTTCGAGGTGATCAAATGGGCCGGCAAGAACCGCCGCTACCGCGCCGTGCAATGGATCATGTGGCCAGGCATGCAGCTGCAGCGTCTGACCACCCGCGAGCCCGACCTGACCCAGCTTGAGGTCGCGATCGCGTCGCTCAACGCTGTGCTGAGGCACGAGACCCCGGGCGAGCTCACCGCCGAGGACCTGCTCGGCGTCGAAGTAGTCGCCTAGCTAGCTGCGCGCGTAGTCGGCGTCGAAGTCGCGGATCAACGACCGCACCACACTCGGGGCGACAACCTGGATCCCGAGCTCTCGGTTGTCGTCCAGCGACGTGTATGAAAAGTTCTGGGATGAGACGATCGCCCGGTCCCCGTCGGCGATCAGCAGCTTTGCGTGGATGTAGTACGACTGTCCGTGAAAGAGATGTACCTTCACGCCGCAATGCGCGAGTTTGCTGAACGCGGAGCTCCATTCGCTCGCGTAGGTCATCACCAGGTGGACAGCGACGCCGCGCCCTGCGGCTGCGCAGAGATCGTCGGTGATCGGTGAGAAGTCCAGCTCTTCGTTCTCGACGTCAAGTGAATGGCGTGCGTTGTTGATCAACGATTCGAACCGGCCCGCCGATCCCGGTGACCAGATCAGGTCCCCGGTCCCGTCCTGCGCACTGATCCTGTGGCCGTTCCAGTCGGCGCTGAATGCGCCCGTGACGGCTCGGACATCGGCGCGCTGACGGTCCACCACCGCGAAGTCGCGAGTACTTGCGTACTGCCCGTCGAAGTTCAGCGTCATCACCACGCTCGCGCGACCGTCGACCGTCAGCGTCTTCTGGTGGGTCAGCGCAAAGTACCGCGGCGACCAACGCACGTGGACGCCATGAGCACGCAGATACGAGTACGCCGGACCGTTGCGCGACGGTCCTTTGAATTCGCTGTCACCGTAGTAGCCACCGTTGAGCAGCACCCGCACATCCACATGGCGTTGCACGGCGCGTGCGAGCGCCGACTCGATCGTGCGGTCATTCAGCTCATACATCGTCAACTCCACCGAATGCCGTGCCCCGTCGATCATCCGCACGAACTGCGTCGCTCCAGCCGACGGCTCGGCCAGCAGCGTCAGCGCCGCGGCATTGTTGGCGGCGTTGGCGGGCGCTGCCTTGGGGGCGGAGTTGCTGGTGTCCGAGCTGGACTTGTGCAAGCGCTTCTTGCCCGCGGCGGTGCTCGTCCCAACCACGGCGGCCGTCCTGCCGGTCGTGGTGGTCGATGTGGCTGTGGTCGCAGTCCCGGTGGACCCAAGCGACGCGCCGAACAGGTTACCGGCCGCCAACGCCGCGCAGATGGCGCCGCCGATGATTAGGAACGCAGCCAACTGCAGGCGCTTCTTCCAGGGCATCCCAGCAGACTACGGGTTCAGCGTCGATTTAGGTGCAGCCTTTATGAGAAGGGAGTGGCGGGAGGGTGAGAGTTCCTAAACTCGGATCCGGACGATGGACGATCTAACCCAGCAGATACTTGAACGCTTTGCTGCCCTTGAGGCGGAGCTGTCGGATCCGGCGGTGATCGGTGACCGCGAGCGTTTCACCGCAGCCTCGCGCGCCTACCGCGAGCTTGAACCGGCAGCGAGACTAGCGACCGAATACCGCCGCGCAGCCGACGATGCCGCCGGCGCACGCGAGCTACTGGAACTCGATAGCGACGACGCTGAGCTGCGCGAGATGCTCGTCGCCGCGGAGCAGCGGATCGCGGAGCTCGAGGACGAGATCCGTCTCGCGATGGTCGAACGCGACCCCAACGATGACAAGAACGTGATCATCGAGATCCGCGCCGGCGTTGGTGGCGACGAGGCCGGAATCTGGGCCGGTGACATCTACAAGATGCTGACCCGCTACGCCGAACGGCTCGGCTACAAACCCGAGCCGCTGGACATTGGTGAGGGCACCTACACCTTTGCGGTGAAGGGCGACGGCGCCTATTCGGTGTTCAAGTTCGAAGGCGGCACCCACCGCGTGCAACGCGTGCCCGAAACCGAATCCCAGGGCCGCGTGCACACCTCAACGGCGACCGTCGCCGTGCTGCCCGAAGTTGACGATGTCGAGGTCCAGGTCGACCCCAACGAGCTTCAGATCGACGTCTACCGCTCATCCGGTCCCGGCGGACAGTCGGTCAACACCACCGATTCAGCCGTGCGGATCACGCACAAGCCCACCGGGATCGTGGTCTCGATGCAGGACGAGAAGTCACAGCTGCAGAACCGCGAGAAGGCGATGCGCGTGCTGCGCGCACGCCTCTACGAACGGGCGCTGGCAGAGCAGCAGGCTGAGCTCTCGGCGTCGCGCTCGGCTCAGGTCGGCTCCGGAGACCGGTCGGAGAAGATTCGCACCTACAACTACGGTGAACGCCGCGTCAAGGATCACCGCATCAACCTGCTGCTGCACAACCTCGAGGAGATCCTCGTCGGGAACCTGGACGAGTTCACCAGCGCCCTACAGGACGACGAGAAGCGCCGCAAGCTGGACGAAGCCGCGGCCTGACGCCGGCTCTCAGACGATGACCAACGTCCGTGAAGAGCTCAGCAGCGCCACCGAGCATCTCCGGATAACCGGATCCGAAACCCCACGCCTGGACGCCGAACTGCTGCTCGGACGCGTGCTCGGGACCGACCGCACCGGACTGGTACTGCGCGCCGAGGAGGAGATGTCGGCGGACGACCGCACTCGCTATCTGGCGCTGCTCACACGCCGGGTCAACCATGAGCCGGTCGCATACATCCTCGGCAGGCAGGCATTTCGCAACATCGACCTGCTGGTGGATGGGCGCGTATTGATCCCGCGCCCCGAGACCGAGTTCCTGGTCGAGGCGGCGCTGAACCTGCCGCAGGGCAGCAGCGTTCTCGATGTGGGGACCGGGAGCGGCGCGGTTGCGCTGGCGCTGAAAGACGAGCGTCCCGACCTCGAAATCGCCGCAACCGACGTGAGCAGCGGAGCGCTGTCAGTGGCGCGCATGAACGCCAGCAGGCTAAGGCTCGACGTGAGCTTTAGTGAAGCTGATTTGCTGGGAGAAACGGCTCATCCCTACGATGCGATCGTCGCGAACCTCCCTTACGTGGAGGATGAGGCTCAACTTCCACCTGACGTCAAGGATTACGAGCCGCGACAAGCACTGTTCGGCGGAACCGACGGGCTGTCGCTCGTTCGGGTGCTGGTACAGCAGGCCGGCGCGCTGACATCGGTCAAGTTCATTGCGCTGGAGATCGGCGAGGGCCAGGCGGGGGCGACCGCGACGATCCTTGCCGACGCTGGGTTCAATGCGACCGAGACGGTCAAGGATCTGGCCGGGATCGAACGGGTCGTGATCGGCCGCCGCTAGCTCGCGCGGCCGGAGCTCTGCAGATGGCGACATCCCACGCAGCCGAGTTCGAGCGCGTGATCCGCTCCGGCGGGGTCGTGCTGTTCCCTTCCGACACCGTTTACGGCCTGGCCTGCGATCCCGACAACGATGCCGCGGTCCGGCGCCTCTACGCGATCAAGCGGCGGCCCGCGGAGAAGCCGTCGGCGCGGATGTTCTTCGAGCTCGAGAGCGCTCTGACCGCGATCGACTCCGAAACGACGCTCGGCCCAAACATCAGCGCCGCGGTCCGAGCACTGCTGCCGGGTCCAGCGACGCTGATCCTTCCTGGCGGCCTTGGCCTGCGGGTCGTTGATGTGCCAGCGCTCCGGGGCGTCACGCTCGCCGTCCTGCAGTCAAGCGCGAATCTCTCCGGAGAGCCCGACGCCCGCGCGATCGACGAGGTCAACAAGGCCGTCAGTGACGCCGTCGATCTCCAAATCGACGGCGGAAATCTGCCGGGAACTGCATCGACGGTGATCGACCTCCGCGACTACGAATACGCGCGAAGCTGGACGATCCTGCGGCACGGTGCGATTCCGGCCGAGCGCGTCGCCGCGATGCTCGACCCGTAGCGCCCGGAAACAACCACCCACACTGGTACCGTGCCAGGTAATGACCGAGCTCCCAGCCGACTACTTCAACGCGCCCATCGCCGAGGTTGATCCTGAGATCGCAGAGATCCTTGATCTCGAGCTCAAGCGCCAACAGGACACGCTCGAGATGATCGCGTCCGAGAACTTCGTGCCGGCCTCGGTGCTCGAGGCTCAGGGCTCGGTGCTCACCAACAAATACGCCGAGGGCTATCCCGGCAAGCGCTACTACGGCGGCTGCGAATACGTCGACATGGCCGAGCAGATCGCGATCGACCGCGCCAAGGCGCTGTTCGGCGCCGAGCACGCCAACGTGCAGCCGCACGCCGGCGCGCAGGCGAACGTGTCCGTCTATCACGCACTGCTGCAGCCCGGTGACACACTGCTCGGGCTCGAACTGGCTCACGGCGGCCATCTCACGCACGGGATGAAGATCAACGTCTCGGGACGGCTCTACGACATCGCCGCCTACGGCGTCGATCGTGAGACCAGCCTGATCGACATGGACGAGGTCGAACGGATCGCCAAGGAGCGGCGGCCGAAGATGATCGTCGCCGGATGGTCGGCCTACCCACGGCAGCTCGACTTCAAGCGCTTCCGTGAGATCGCGGACGAGGTCGACGCCTACCTGTTCGTCGACATGGCGCACTTCGCCGGGCTGGTCGCGGCCGGTTTGCATCCGAGTCCCGTTCCGTATGCGGACGTCGTCACCACCACGATCCACAAGACACTGGGCGGACCCCGCTCGGGCATGATCCTCTCCAAGGAGGAGCACGCCAAGAAGATCAACTCGGCGGTGTTCCCCGGACAGCAGGGGGGACCACTCGAGCACGTGATCGCAGCCAAGGCGGTGGCCTTGAAGATCGCCGCCACCCCCGAATTCAAGGAGCGTCAGCAGCGCACGCTGCAGGGCGCCGGGATCCTCGCCGAGAAGCTGATGCAGACCGGCGACGGGGTATCGGTGCTCACGGGCGGTACCGACGTGCACCTGGTGCTGGTCGATCTGCGCGACTCCGAACTCGATGGCCAGCAGGCGGAGGACCGGCTGCACGAGATCGGGATCACGGTCAACCGCAACGCGATCCCATTCGATCCGCGCCCGCCGATGGTCACCTCCGGCCTACGAATCGGCACACCCGCGCTTGCCACCCGCGGCCTGCAGGTCGAGGACTTCAATGAGATCGGCGAGATCATCAGCGAGGCGCTGAAGGCCGGGCCTTATGACCCCGGCAAACAGCAACAGCTGAGATCGCGCACCCGCGCCATCGCTGAGAACTATCCGCTGTACGCGAACCTGAGCGCACACGCCGCCGCGTGAAGCGGACATGACCCCTGCGTTCGCAGCGGTAGGCGCCCCGCACGATCTGTACTGGGACGCCTTCCTCGCGTTTGTCGTAGCGGCCGCCGTAGCGCTGGTGGTAACACCGCTGGCCGGACGCCTCGCCTGGCGCGTGAACGCGATCGCATACCCGCGTGAGCGTGGGCTAGCGCGCAAGCCGACGCCGCAGCTGGGTGGGCTCGCGATCCTCGCCGGAGTGCTGGTCGCGGCCGTGATCTGGATGCCGGACGAGATCAAGCTGTCGCTGGTTCCCCATGCTCGGCCGGGATCTGCCGGCGTGGTTCACACCTGGGTGGTGATCGGCGGCGGGGTGCTGATCACCTTGGTTGGCGCGATCGACGACGCGATCGATCTGCATCCGCTGCTGAAGCTGCTGGGGCAGATCGCGGCCGCGCTGATCGCCGAGAAGGGCGGGGTTGCGATCGCAAACCTCACGATCCCGTTCATCGGCAGCCTCCAGTTCCCGGACGGCGGCGGCGCGCTGGCGGTGATCTGGCTGGTGGCGCTGATGAACATCGTCAACTTCAGCGACGGCGTCGATGGGCTCGCAGCCGGGGTGTGCACGATCGACGGGATCGCGTTCGCGATCATCACCTTTAGCCTTCAGGGCGGGGATAGCGCAGCCGCATTGCTCGCTGCGCTCACCGCCGGCGCCTCACTCGGCTTCCTGTTCCACAACTTCTACCCGGCGAAGATCTTCATGGGCGACTCCGGCGCCAATCTGCTCGGTTATATGATCGGCTGCGCGGCCGTGATCGGCTCGATCAAGACCAACGCGGTGGTCGCGCTGGTGGTGCCGCTGCTGGTGCTCGCGGTCCCGTTCCTCGACACCGGGTTCGTTGTCGCCAAGCGGCTCAAGTACGGACGCGCGCCCTGGACCGCCGACGCCGAGCACTTTCATCACCGGCTCGCGCGGATCGGGTTCAGCCAGCGCAAAACGGTGCTCTACCTGTACTCCTGGACGTTGATGCTGGCGCTGGTGGCGCTGGCGCTGCACTTCGTCCCGTACCACCCTCGCAACGCCCAGGGCGTGAAGTATTTCGACCCGTTCTGGTGCGTGGTGATGGGGCTGATCCTGGTCGTGGCGGCGGCCGCCAGCGTGTACCTCGTATACGTGCTCGAGATCTTCAAGTTCCGCAGGCTGCGGGCACGGCAGATGCGGCGCGCCGACCCGACCACCTCCGAACATCAGATCGACGAGGCCGTGACCCGCGACATCGGGACCGGAGAGTTCGCCGCGCTCGACGACCCTTACGACGACGACCTCTACGACGACGACGATGCGCCCCCTGACCCGGACGTCGAGCCGGACGCCGACGACGAGGAACCGGACTGATGAAGACCTTCACTCGAACCGAACGCACCTTGTTGGTGCTGGCCGTGGCGCTGACGGCCGCCGCAGCGATCACGCGCTACGCGGGCGCCGGGCACATCGTCGCGTTTATCGCCGCCGGGCTTGCGCTGGCTTCGATCGCCTGGGTGATCTCGTTCGCCACCGAACAGCTCGGCGGCTACTTCGGACCGGCGATTACCGGCGCGCTGCAGGCCGTGGTCGGCAACGTGCCGGAGTTCTTCGTGGTGCTGTTCGCACTGCAGAGTCGCGACGTCGTGGTGGCGCAGACTGCGCTGCTGGGATCGATCCTCGTCAACGCGCTGCTGATTCTCGGCCTGGTGCTGATGGCCGGCGCCTGGCGATCCAAGGACGGGATGATGCGCTTCAACGCGCAGCTGCCGAAGGACACCGCAACGCTGCTGCTGTCAGCCTCGTTCACGATCGTGCTGCTCGGCGCCGCGAACTCCGAACACGCACCGTCCAGTCAGCACGCCGAGGTCATCTCCGTCGTCGGTGCCGTGGTCATGATCGTGGTCTACGCGATCTGGATGTGGAGGTATCTGACGGTCGAGTCCGCTTCGGGGGCGGACCAGTCCGCGGATGCGAGCGCCACTGACTCCGCTCCCGGTGGCGCCGAGGACGAGTTCGAGGCACCCCATGTCCCGCTCCGCGTCTGCCTGGTCATGATCGTGGTTGCCGGAGTCGGGGCCGCGTTCGCGTCCGACTGGTTTGTGCGCGCGCTTGAACCAACGATCCACTCACTGAACCTCTCGCAGGCGTTCGCCGGGCTCGTGATCGTGGCGATCGCCGGCAACGCCGTCGAGCACGTGGTCGGCGTCTACCTGGCGCTGAAGGGCAAGAACGACCTTGCGGTCTCGGTCGTGAAGAACTCGGTCGGGCAGATAGCCGCATTCCTATACCCGCTGATGGTGATCGTCTCGCTGTTCACCGCCGGCCGGCTCACGTTCGTGCTGAACCCGGTCTACATCGCCGCGCTGATCGCGACCGCGATCCTGGTCTGGCAGGTCACCGGCGACGGCGAGACGACGATGTTCGAGGGCGCAGCACTGGCCGGCATGTTCCTCGTCGTGGCGACCATCGCCTTCTACCAGCCGTAGACGGCTTCGCCGCGCTTTACGCAGCGCGCTTCGAACGCGCCCGGCGCTAGGAGCCCCGGGAGCCCCGGCGCTTTGGACCCACGGCGTTTGGGTCCTACGGCGTTTCGCACCCCCGGAGCCCACGGCGTTTGGGACCCACGGCTTTTGGGTCCTACGGCGCTTCGGGCCCCCGAGGCCCCCGGCGTTGGGACCACCGGCGTTTGGGACCGCATAACGGCATCTGCGCGCCACTCGACCCGCGTGCGCGCGCCCAGTGGCGCGCAAACGCTGAATAACGACACGCGCGCGCCACTTGACGCGCACGGCCGGTTCGGTTGGCGCTCAGATGTCGTTTGCCGCAGCACGCCGCCACTGAGCATGCCGGGATCCAGAAGGGGCAGCGCCCGGGCGCGCCACAACCTGGATAAACAGGCAGCCTGTCTATCTGCTACTTTACGTTCACGTAAGAAATCGATTGTTGGCCCGGAAAGCCGCCGTGAGGCGCCAGGGGACGGGTGGCTTCGCCAAGGCCGCCGAGATCCCCGATCAGACGACTGGGCCACCGAGTACAGGGGCGTGATGCAGTGGCGACAACCGCCGCCAAGCCACAACGGCGCCTAGGCGTCGACAGCGAACACGATCACTACAAGTGGTGGGCACTGTCGTGCACGAGTCTCGGCATGCTGATGGCCACGATCAACTCGGGAACGCTGATCATTGCGCTCCCAGACCTGGAGCGGAGCTTGGGCACCAGCCTGCTGACGCTGGTCTGGGTGATCCTCGTCTACATGATCGCCTCGACCGTGCTGGTCCTGAGCGCCGGGCGTCTATCCGACCAGTTCGGACGCAAGAACGCCTACATCATGGGCTTTGTAGTGTTCGGTCTGGCGTCGCTTGGGGCAGGCTTTGCGGGCAGCGGCACCGAGCTGCTGTTGTGGCGCATAGCGCAGGGGGTTGGTGGTGCCTTCCTGTTCGCGAACGCGGCTGCGATCGTCACCGACGCCTTCCCACGCGAGCAGCTCGGGGTCGCGATGGGCACCAACACGATGGTCGCCGCCATCGGCCTTGTGATTGGCCCGGTGCTTGGCGGCGGGCTGGTCGCGATCTCCTGGCATTGGGTCTTCTGGTTCAACGTTCCGTTCTCGCTGATTGGCGCCGGCTGGGCGCTGATGATCCTCAAAGAGCTCTCCGGTCGCTCGCAGGACACGAGCTTTGACGCGCCCGGAACGATCACCTTCGTGATCGGTCTCACCGGTCTCGTGTACGGGATCTCAAAGGGCGGCATCGAGGGCTGGGACCAGACCGCTGTTTACGTCGGGCTCGCGGCAGCGGTCGTGTTCCTGCCGCTGTTCGTGCTGATTGAGAGCCGCCAGAAGCATCCGATGCTCGACCTCGGGATCTTCAAGAACCGGCTGTTCTCGGCCGCCGCGGCTGCCAGCTTCCTCAACGGATTCGCGCGGTTCGCGCTGATGTTCGTGTTCGTCTTCTACTTCCAGGGCGTCCAGGGGGACAGCCCCGTGATGGCAGGCCTGAAGCTCGCACCGCTGGCACTGGGAATGCTGGTGGCCAGCCCGCTGGCCGGCATGTACGCCGATCGCAACGGCTCCAAGGTGCTGGCCGCGCTCGGCATGCTGATCACCGCCATCGGACTTGCGCTGATGACCACGCTCCAGCGCGACAGCCCCTATGTGAACGCAGCAGTGTTCATGATGATCGTCGGCGTTGGCTCGGGCGTGTTCCAGTCACCCAACACCGCGGCGATGATGGGCGCGGTGCCGGTGCATCGGCGCGGCATTGCCTCCGGAGCGCGAGTCCTGGTTCAGAACACCGGCGCCGTGCTGTCGATCGCGTTCGTGATGGCGATCGTCACCTCCTCGGTCCCGCAGACCACGCTGTTCAAGGTTTTCTCCGGGCTCGGCAACAGCATCGGCACCTCGCAGCTGACGCCGTTCCTGGACAACATGCATACCGCACTGTGGGTGATGGCCGCGGTCAGTCTCGTCGGCATGGTCGTTTCGTTCGTACGTCCGGCCCACGACGCTGACGCTGAGCTTGAGGGTTCAGCTGCGGCTGAGAGTGGTCGAGCTCCCGTTGAGAGTGAGTCGCCGGCCGTCGAAGCTGGTCGCGCCGCCGTCGAGGCCGGGGGTCCGGTCGTTGACGCTGGTTATCCGCTCGAAACTGAAGCCGCTGCAACCGAGCGGAGTGCATGAGCGATGAGCGCGGTAGCTAAGGTCGAAGCGATGGATCAGCGGACCACAGCGGCCGGGGGAGAGTCGGGTGAGGCCACCAGCGCCGCAGGCGCGAAGCCGAAGCCGATGCGCATCGGCGAGCTGGCCGAGCTGACCGGAGTAACGCCGCGCACGATCCGCTACTACGAGGAGATCGGACTGCTCGGGCCCGCAGGGGACCGCGAGCAGGGCAAACACCGCTGCTACAGCGCCCGCGAAGTCGAGCGACTCCAGGAGATCGTGCGGCTGCGCAACCTGCTGGGCCTCAGCCTCGACCAGCTTTCGCAGCTGCTCGAAGTGCAGGAAGCCAGCGCCGAGATCCGCCGTGAGTACCGCGAAACCGACGATCCGGATCGCCACCGCGCGCTGCTCGCACGGTCACTTGCGCTGGTCGGATCGCAACTCGAACTGGTTAACGCGCGCGCGCACGAACTGGCGAAGCTCGAGCAGGAGCTGCAGGAGCGCCAGCAGCGCATCAACGCAAAGCTCGACGCGCTGGGCTGATCTGCCCCTGGCCGACGTGAGGACGCGCCAGCGCGTCGTGATCGTTTCGGCACCACAAGCTGCGCCGTGATCCTCGGGCTCCTCGGCTACCGGATCTCGCGGTGACGATCTGTCAAGTCGCAAACCGCACTACTACTCCGCAGCGGACAAACGCTCACGTGAACGGCCGCAAAGAAGCGTTAACAATCCATACAACGGGGCGTAGAACGGGTCCGGCCGTGCGGCTACTATCTGGCATGCCGACTCCGTGTGCAGCAAGGCGCTAGCATGCGGGCTCTCGCCTTTGGGCAGTCGCGCCTCGCTGGGGCAGTCGCGCCCAACGGACCCATGACCACTTTGTACCAAAACGCCCATTCTCCTGAGCGGGTAACCGAATCCGCGTTCCAATATTTGGATGTGATCATCGTCGTTATCGGCGCCCTGATCGCAGTGCTCCTTGGCGCGCCGTCACTGGGAGTGATCGTCGGTGCGATCGGCTGGATCCTGCAGCGCGGGCTTCAGGTGCTGGACCGTCGTTTCACCAGCCGCATGCGTGACCCGCGCCGACAGGTCGGGATCAACGTCACCGAGTCGTTCGGCCGCATCTTCCTGCTGGCCGCCGCGATCATCGTCGCGGGCGTCGCCGGTGGACGTGCAGACGGTCTCGCCGCCGCAGTTCTGATCTTCGCGGCCTACACGGTCGCCTTTTTCATCCGGATCGCCAGCGGCCCGCCGCCGGAGAGAGAACAAACCAAATGAGCGCAATCACCGCCCCGTCACCGACGGGCAAGCCCGCATCCGACGGCCCCGATGAGGCCCCCGCCAAGCAGGGCATGACCGCCGCCAAGAAGCTGCTGCTGATCGTCGTCGGCATCTGGGCGCTGGGAATGGTGTTCTTCATCGCGGTCCTCGGCTTCTCGGCGCACAAGGCGCAGGCGGTAGCCGACGGCACGTTCTCGCCGACCAGTGAGTTCAAGCTCGACACCTGGTTCAGCATCGGCCCCGTGAACTTCAACAAGGGTGTGCTCTACGTCCTCATCGCCGGGGTGCTGACGGTCGGGATCCTCAGCTACGTCGCCCGGCGTCTGCAGAAGCGTCCCGGACGCCTGCAGACTGCGGTTGAGGCGTTCTACAGCCTCACGACCTCGATGACGGACGAGAACCTCGAAGGCAACATGCGGGGCAAGTATTTCCCGCTGATCGCCACGCTGTTCGTGTTCATCCTCGTCTCGAACCTGATCGGCTACATCCCGCTGCCGGTCAATACGATCGACGAGTTCTCGATCTTCGGTACGCATCTGCCGTCGTTCCAGCTTTACGCGGCCGTCACCAACGTTGCCTTCCCGCTGGTCCTGGCGCTGATGGTGTGGCTGATCTTCAGCTACGAACGGATCCGCGCGCACCATGGGTTCATCCCCGCGGTGAAGAGCCTGATGCCGTCCGGCATCACCGGCCCGATCAAGCCGCTGATCTTCGGGATCGAAATCCTCTCCTACTTCCTGCGTCTGGTCTCACTGACCGTTCGACTCTGGGCCAACCTGTTGGCCGGACATATGCTGATCGCGTTCATGGGCGGCGAGCTCGGTGTGCTCGTCGGGGATCCATGGGTGCAATGGCTACTGCTGCCTGCTGGTATCGCGATCTTCCTGTTCGAGGCCGTACTGATCGCAGGACTGCAGGCCTTCATCTTCTCCATCTTGACCGCGATTTACCTCGGTGACGCGGTTTCCGACCACTAGTCATCAACAAGGAGCACCTAAGCAAAATGCTTCTCCACTTCCTGTCCATCTTCCACCCGCTGATCGGTGCCGCCGGCTCCGGTATCGCCAAGAACGCCGGTCAGTCGATCGCGCTCGGCGTCGGCGCCGGCGGTGGCGCGGCGGGCGCTGGTGCCGGCATCGGCTCCGTATTCAACGCTTCGATCCAGGCGAAGGCGCGTCAGCCCGAGCTGCGTCAGGACATCGAGCGCGACCAGTGGCTCGGCTTCGCACTTACCGAGGCCTGCTTCTTCTACGGACTCGTCGGCGGCTTCATCGCCTTCTTCCTGTAGGCCACTAAGACCACAATCACGATGTCATCAGCACCACATATCCCAGTCGCGTCCAGCGGCTCATTCCTGATCACCCCCGATGTGGGGCTGATGATCTGGGTGCTGGTCGTCTTCCTGATCTGCCTGTACTGCCTCAAGCGCTGGGTGTTCCCGTTGATCGCCCAGGCGCTCGACAGCCGCGCGCAGACGATCAACAACGACATGGACGCCGCCGAGAACCTCCGCAAGGAGGCCGATCAGGTGCTCGCCGAGTACCGCGAGCGTCTGGCCGAGGCCCGCAAGCAGGCCGACGAGATCGTCAGCCGTGCGCATGCCGCCGGTGAGGCACACACGCGTGAGACGATCGATACCGCGCGCGCAGAGCGCGAGCGGCTGCTGGAGCAGACACGTCGCGACATCCAAGCCGAGACCGCACGCGCGATCGGCGAGATCCGTGGCGAAGTTGCCGCTCTGACCGTGCAGGCGACCGAGAAGGTCACCCGCAAGACGCTCACCGACGAGGACCAGAAGCGACTCGTCGAGGACGCGCTCTCAGAGCTCGACTTCACCGCGCTGACCGGGGGCAGCAACAACTGATCCTGGCATCCAAGCCAGGATCAGTTAGACAAACGCCATGGAAGAGATCGCACAGGTATACGCCCGCTCACTGTTCGAGGTCGCCGATGAGCAGGACAAGCTCGAGCTGGTCGCCGACCAGCTCGATGCGTTCGCGGACGCCGTCGGGCAGAACCGGGACCTGCAGATCTTTTTCTTTTCGCCGAACTTTTCGGTGCACGAGAAGAGCGACGGGCTGAAGCGGGCCGTCGAGGGTGCGGATCCGATCATGCAGAACTTTCTGGAGGCGCTGATCGAGCGTCACCGGATGCCTGCGATCTTCCGCATCCGCGAGGATTACGACCGGATGCTGCAGCAGGCTCGCAAGCACCTGCCGGTGCTCGTCACCACCGCGGTCGAGCTCGACCCGACGATCGTCGAATCGCTCGGCCAGCGGATTGGCGAGCAGACCGGAAACGAGATCGAGCTGACCAGCGAGGTCGATCCGGACATCATCGGCGGGATCGTGCTGCGCGTCGGGAACTTCATCCTCGACGCCTCGATCAAGACCCGCCTCGAAAACCTTCGTAGGGAAGTAGCCCAGGCATAAGCGCCGCGGCCGACTACCTGATCCAGACCAGACTTCAAGAATTGCCCCGCTAAGGAGCCAAAGCGAACCATGGAAATCAAGCCAGACGAGATCACCGCCATCCTCAAGAGCCGCATCGAGGGTCTCGACACCTCCAGCGCTGACCTGGCCGAGGTCGGGACCGTGCTGTCGGTGGCCGATGGAATCGCGCGCGTCTACGGCCTTGAGAACTGCATGTCGTTCGAGATGCTCGAGTTCCCGCAGGGCGTCACCGGCCTCGCTCTGAACCTCGACTCCGACGACGTCGGCGTGGTGCTGTTCGGTCAGTGGGAGAAGATCTCCGAGGGCGACACCGTGAAGCGCACGGGACGCCTGCTCGAGGTTCCGGTCGGCGAGGGTCTGCTGGGCCGGATCGTCGATCCGCTCGGTAACCCGCTGGACGGACGCGGACCGATCCACACGACCGAGACCCGTCCGGTCGAGCACAAGGCGCCCGGCGTGGTTCAGCGTCAGCCGGTGGAGCAGCCGATGCAGACCGGCATCAAGGCGATCGACGGCATGATCCCGATCGGCCGTGGCCAGCGCGAGCTGATCATCGGTGACCGCCAGACCGGCAAGACCGCGATCGCGGTCGACACGATCCTGAACAACAAGGACTCCGGCGTGATCTCGGTCTACGTCGCGATCGGTCAGCGCAAGGCGACCGTCGTGTCGCTGGCCAAGACGCTCGAGGATGCTGGCGCGCTGCAGAACACGATCATCGTGATGGCGGCCGCCGACGAGTCCGCGCCGATCACCTTCCTGGCGCCCTACGCGGGCTGCGCGATGGCCGAGTACTTCCTCTACAAGGGCGGCCACGCGCTCACGATCTACGACGATCTCACCAAGCATGCCTACGGCTACCGCCAGATGTCGCTGCTGCTGCGCCGTCCGCCCGGTCGCGAGGCGTACCCCGGCGACGTGTTCTACCTGCACAGCCGGCTGCTCGAGCGCGCCTGCAAGCTCTCCGACGAGATGGGTGCCGGCTCGCTCACCAGCCTGCCGATCATCGAGACCCAGGCCGGTGACGTGTCCGCCTACATTCCGACCAACGTGATTTCGATCACCGACGGTCAGATCTTCCTCGAGCCGAAGCTGTTCAACTCGGGTGTGCGCCCGGCGATCAACGTCGGTATCTCGGTCTCGCGCGTCGGTGGCGCGGCCCAGCTGAAGCCGATGAAGAAGGTCGCCGGCATGCTGAAGCTCGACCTCTCGCAGTATCGCGAGCTGCAGGCCTTCGCGCAGTTCGGCTCAGACCTCGACGCCGACACCAAGAAGACGCTGGCACGTGGTGAGCGCCTGGTAAAGACGCTGAACCAAGGTGAGCGCCAGCCGCTGACCGCGGGCGAGCAGGTGCTTCAGATCTACGCCGCCAACGAGGGCTTCCTCGACCGCATCTACGTCGACCGCGTTGAGCACTTCCTCACCAGCCTCACCGACGCGCTGACCGGCACGCACCGCGAGCTGGTCGACCGTATCAGCGGCGGTGACTGGTCGGACGAGACGATTTCTGAGCTGAACGGGGCGATCACGCAGTTCGCTGAGGACTTCGGTTACGACCTCGACGAAGAGGGCCTGCCCCTGGAGGACGCCGTCCCCGCCTAGAGCGCCGACGGAGGCTAGAGAACCATGGCTTCGCAGCGAGACGTTCGCAACCGGATCGATTCGGTCAAGAACATTCAGACCATCACCCGCGCGATGGAGATGGTCGCCGCGGCGCGTCTGCGCCGGGCCGAGCAGCGCGTCATCGCCCTGCGCCCGTATGCGGACGCGATCCGGCGGATGACCAGCGACGCGGCCAAGGCCGCCGGCACCGTCCCGTCGCTGCCGATCCTGGTCGAGCGCGAGACGATCGAGAAGGTCGGGGTGCTGGCTGTCGCCGGTGACCGCGGCCTCGCGGGCGCGTTCAACTCGCAGATCGTCCGTGCGGCGGTGGCTGCCGGGCGCGACTACGAGGCCGAGGGAATGAGCGTCAGCTACTACGCCTCCGGGCGCCGTCCGGCGTCCTCGCTGAACTTCCGCGGCAAGCACGTCGCCCAAGCGTTCGTCGGGTTCTCCGACCGTCCCGCCTACGCCGACGCGCGCGCGGTCGCGAACACGTTGATCACGGCCTACGTGAACGGCGAGGTCGATCGCGTCGAGCTGATCTACAACCACTACATCTCGCCGATCAGCCAACAGGTCAAGCGCGAGACGCTGCTGCCGATCCAGCAGGCGTCGCTGATCGACGAGGACGCCGGGGACGAGCAGCAGACCGGCGGGATCAGCACCGGTGTTGAGTACGAGCCCGATCCCGATGTCATCCTCGGCCGTTTGGTCCCGGATTACATTGAGATCTCGATCTACCGCGCACTGTTGGACTCGACCGCGTCCGAGCACGGCGCGCGCATGACCGCGATGCGCAACGCGACCGAAAACGCCGGCGTGTTGATCGAAGATTTGACCCTGCAGATGAACCGCGCCCGCCAGGCCGCGATCACCCAGGAAATCATGGAGGTCGTGGCCGGCGCCGAGGGCGTCAGCTAGGCGGCAACACGGCGCCACGCGACCACAGCACACCCCCTTTTTTGAGACTTCGAGAGCTTTAGAGCAGACTGGAACTGGAGCGAAATGTCCGTCACAACTGAACAGAACGTAGGCCGGATCGAGGCGATCCAGGGCGTCGTGGTGGAGCTCGTCTTCCCCGACCGGCTGCCTGAGATCAACCACGCGGTGCAGATCCGGCGTCCGGCGGCCGCCGCGGCTGAGGAAGACGTCGATATCGCCGCACAGGAAGATCCGTTCCTGGTGCTCGAGGTTCAGCAGCACCTCGGCGACGACCGTGTGCGCGCGGTGGCGATGGACGCAACCGATGGTCTTGCCCGCGGGCTCGAGGCGTTCGACACCGGCGCGCCGATCTCGGTACCGGTTGGCCGCTCCACGCTGGGCCGTATCTTCAACCTGCTCGGCGACCCGATCGACAACGGCGCGGAACTGCCTGCCGATACGCAGCGTGACCCGATCCACCGTGCCGCCCCGACGGTCGAAGACCTCTCGCCGACGACCGAGATGTTCGAGACCGGGATCAAGGTCGTGGACCTGATCGCGCCGTACGCCAAGGGCGGCAAGGTCGGCCTGTTCGGCGGCGCCGGCGTCGGCAAGACCGTCATCATCCAGGAGCTGATCAACAACCTCGCGCAGGAGCACGGCGGTCTGTCGGCGTTCTGCGGCGTGGGTGAGCGCTCGCGTGAGGGCAACGATCTCTGGCGCGAGATGAGCGAGTCGGGCGTGATCGACAAGACGATGCTCGTGTTCGGACAGATGAACGAGCCGCCCGGAGCCCGCATGCGCGTCGCACTGTCCGGTCTCACGATGGCCGAGTACTTCCGCGACCAGGAGCACCAGGACGTGCTGCTGTTCATCGACAACATCTTCCGCTTCGTCCAGGCCGGCTCCGAGGTTTCGGCGCTACTGGGGCGGATGCCCTCCCAGGTCGGTTACCAGCCCACGCTGGCCTCCGAAATGGGCGGTCTGCAGGAGCGCATCACCTCCACCCGTGAGGGCTCGGTCACCTCGATCCAGGCGATCTACGTCCCCGCCGACGACCTCACCGACCCGGCTCCGGCGTCGGCATTCGCCCACCTCAACGCGACCACGACGCTTTCGCGCTCGATCGCGGAGAAGGGAATCTACCCGGCCGTCGATCCGCTCGACTCGACCTCCACGATCCTCAAGGCCGAGATCGTCGGCGACGAGCACTTCAACGTCGCCAACGAGGTCAAGCAAGTGCTGCAGCGCTATAAGGAGCTGCAGGACATCATCGCGATCCTCGGTATCGACGAGCTCTCCGACGACGACCGCGTGACCGTGAACCGCGCCCGCAAGATCGAGCGTTTCCTTTCACAGCCGTTCCACGTCGCCGAGCAGTTCACCGGCACTCCGGGCGTGTACGTGCCGATCTCCGAGACGATTCGCGGTTTCCGCGAGATCCTCGACGGCAAGCACGACGACATCGCCGAGCGCCACTTCTACCTGAAGGGCTCGATCGACGACGTGATCGCCTCGGCCAACGCTGACGCGTAAGCGGATCGCGCTCAGATTCGGTAGCTGATCATGGCTCACACACCATTCCCAGTCGAGGTACTCACCCCCGAGGGTGAGGTGTTCAACGGCGAGGTGGAGATGGTCTCCACGCGCACCACGGTCGGTGTCCTCGGCATCCTCGCGAACCACGAAGCGATGCTGGGCGCGCTGGAGCCAACCGAGCTGCGGCTGTACACGTCGGAAACCGAGATCAAGCGCTACGCGCAGTCCGAGGGTTACATCCAGGTCGGCGGCAACAAGGCGATGTTGCTGGTGCAGGAGATCTTCGCGACCGAAGAGCTCGATGCCGCGACGCTGAAGGTCCAGCTCGAAGAGGCGAACGCGGCCGTAGCGGCGGCCGGTGACGATCCCGAGGCGCGGCGTGTGGCGCTGCGCGAGCAGAAGCGCTGGGACGCGTTCCTGAAGATCGCGGAAGGGCGTTAGGTCTGCTTTGCCGGTCGTCGCTTGGTGGCGACAACCGTTACCGGATGGCCTCGGCGCTGCGGCGTGAGAGCAGGAAACAGTTGCTTAGCTTCGTATTCTTAGGGGCGCGACAAAAGATCGACGGTGCCCCCGTTTGCCGGGACTCCTTAGACGGATAGCTGGAGACGTGCTTTGAAGTGGATGATTCCAAAAGGTAAGTGGGGGCTTGCCGGGCGGGCATTTTTGGCCGCGTTCGTGATTGTCGCCTGCACGGCTGGAGCCACCGCTGTTGCTGGTCTGTTGCAGGTCAAGACGCTCGTCAACGACCTCAACCAGACCAAGCCGTTGAAGCACACCGGCGTCACGCTGCCCAAGCCGGGCGCGCCCCAGACACTGCTGCTGATCGGCGCCGACCGTCGTATCGGGCAGACGGCCGATAACGTCGGCAACACCGACACGATGCTGTTGGTGCGGCTGAACGCGGCGTCGTCGACGATCAACCTGCTCTCGATCCCGCGCGACCTGAAGATCAACGCTCCCGGTGGCGGTATCGAGAAGCTCAACGCGGTCTACTCGCAGAGCGGTCCCAAGGGTCTGATCGACACCCTGAACGCGCAGGTCTTCCCTGGGATCAAGGACACGATCAACCACGTGATGGTGGTGAGCTTCCTGGAGTTCGCGCATCTGATCAACGACATCGGCTGCGTATACGCGCCGGTCGACCAGCGCTACTACAACCACAACGACCTCACCGGCGACGCGACCAACTTCTCCAATATCGACATCCAGCCCGGCTACCAGAAGCTTTGCGGTGGCGACGGTGGCGCCACCAGCGCGCTGGCGTTCGTGCGTTACCGGCACACCGATACCGATCAGGTGCGTAACGCCCGCCAGCAGGACTTCCTGCGCTGGACCAAGGACCAGTTCAGCTCGAGCTACCTGGTCAATAACTACGCGAGGCTGGCCAAGGACTTCGGCAAGAACGTCCAGACCGACAACCTGCTGCACAGCACGAACGGCCTGATTGAGCTGTTCGATCTGGTGCTCAACGCAGACGGGCACCAGGTGAAGACGATCAAGTACACCGAGGCCGACAGCGTGATCGGTGGCGGCGACTACGTGGTCCCGGCCTACCCCGGCCAATACGCCCATGCGTTCAAGCAGTTCATGACGCCGACTGTCGCCAAACCGGTCGTGCATCACACGGTCAAGCACCACAAGAAGCACAGGGGGCCGTTCAGCGTGCCCAGCGGCATGACCGACGGCACCACTTCAGGGGTGCAGCAGGCTCAGAACCTCGGGCACACCGGGATTCCGATCTACTACCCCAAGTTCATCCCGTCGGACTACTCCTACTGCCTCTACCAGGCGGAGAACTGCAGCGAGGGCTTTGAGCCGTCCACCGCCTACGAGCACTCCTATCCGCGCAACTACATGGTCAGCGGACGTGACGGCCACAGGTATCACGCGTGGGTGATGACTCTGCTCTACAGCGGCTACGGAGACCCCAACGCCGACCTCGCGACCGGCGACTACTTCAACGTGCAGGGACTCGCGTGGCGCACGCCGCCGCTGCTGAACAAGCCGACCGAGATCGAAAAGGTCAACGGGAGGCGGCTGCTGGTGTATTCACAGGGCGGGCTCGTGAGCACCGTCGCGTGGGAGACGCCACACGCGGTTTACTGGATCCAGAACACGCTCCAGAACACGATTCCGAACAAGCAGATGGTCGCGATGGCGGCCACCTTCACCCGCTACCACTGATCAGGCGCAGCGGCTTCCGGATCGCTGCGCGTCGGGGGCCGGACCGGGGTCAGCAGTTCGTGGCCCGTCGGGTCCGGATCGAGGTTTGTCGATTGTCTGCTGGAGTTGGAACGGGTCCGGACCCGCGAACCCGTGGCCATGTAAATTACCCCGGACATGAGCTTGCCTGAGCGCGAGCCGATCGCGGTGATCGGTACCGGATACGTAGGACTCGTCACCGCCGCCGGCTTTGCCGAGCTCGGCAACGAGGTCTGGTGCGTCGATGTCGACGCCGACAAGATCGAGCGGCTGCAGCGCGGCGAGGTGCCGATCTACGAACGCGGGCTGACCGAATCTTTGATGGCCAGTCGCGAACGGATTCACTTCGGGACCGATTTGGCCAGCGCGCTCGAGCACGCCCGGCTTCTGTTCATCTGCGTTGGCACGCCTACCACTTACTCCGGGGATGCGGATCTCTCGGCGGTGCACAACGTCATCAACGCCTTGCCGGTCTCCGACCGCCACGCGCTTGTGATGAAGTCGACCGTGCCGGTGGGTACGGGAGCTGCCATCAATCGCGCGCTTGAGGCTGCGGGCAAGGCGGGCTACGCGTACGTGTCGTGTCCCGAGTTCCTGCGCGAGGGAACCGCGCTGCCGGATTTCCGCGAACCCGATCGCGTCGTGATCGGGGACGACGGCGGCCCGGCGGGAGACGCGGTCATGGCTCTCTATGAACCGCTTGGTGCCCCGGTAGTCCGTACCGATGTGGCCAGCGCCGAGATGACGAAGCTTGCGGCGAACGCGTTCCTGGCGACGAAGATCTCCTTCATCAACGAGATCGCCAACGTCTGTGAAGAGACCGGAGCGGATGTGCTTGAGGTGGCCAGGGGCATGGGATTGGACCCGCGCATCGGCCCGTATTTCCTGAAGCCAGGCCTAGGATTCGGGGGCAGCTGCCTCCCGAAAGATGTCTCGGCGCTCAAGAGCATCGCCGGAAACAGCGGCTATCACTTCCAATTGTTGACCGCTGTTATCGGCGTCAACGAGCTGCAGAAGCGGCGCGTGGTCGCCAAGCTGCAGAAGCATCTCGGCTCGCTGGTCGGCAAGCGCATCGCACTGCTGGGACTCGCGTTCAAAGCGCATATCGACGACATGCGTGAAGCCTCATCGGTGGTGCTCGCCGCACGGTTGCAGGGCGACGGAGCGTTGGTCGCTGCCTATGATCCGATCGCGACCGAGACCGCGCGACCGTTGATGCCGGGTGTCGACTTTGCGGTCTCCGTGATGGATGCGGTCAGTGGCGCGGACGCGATCGTGCTCGTCACCGAATGGCCCGAGTTCGCCGAACTTGACTGGCCCGAGATCGGCTCGCTGGTACGCGGCAAGGTCGTGATCGACGGGCGTAATTTCCTGGACGGCGGGCAGGCACGCGCCGCAGGGTTCATCTACGAGGGCATCGGACGGTAGTCGTGCGGCTCAGCTCGAGACACACGCTCGCGCCGATGCTGGGGGTATCGATTTGCAAGCCTTGATCCTGGCCGGCGGCGCAGGGACGCGCCTGCGACCACTGACCTCCGACACGCCGAAACCGGTGGTCACGCTCGTGGACCAGCCGTTCATCGGCTACATGCTCGAGTGGCTGCACCGCCACGACGTCAACGACGTGGTGATCTCCGGCGGCTATCTGGCGGACAAGCTCAGTGAGGTGCTTGGCGACGGTTCGCGCTACGGGGTGACGTTGCGCTACGTGCATGAACCGGAGCCGCTCGGCACCGGCGGCGCCTTGAAATACGCTGAAGACCTGCTCGACGAGCGCTTCTTCATGCTCAATGGGGACCTCTTGACCGACATCGATCTCACGGCGCTGCGCAGGCACCACGAGCAGATGAACGCGGTCGGCACGATCGCCCTGATCGGGCAGAAAGATCCCTCCTCATACGGACTCGTTCGCCAGGACGAGGACACTGCCGTGACTGAGTTTCTGGAGAAGCCAGGGCCGGAGACGGTCATCGACACCAACCTCGTGAACGCCGGTGCCTACATCCTCGAGAAGCGCGTGCTCGATGACCTCGCGCCCGCCGGTACCAACATCTCGATCGAGCGCGACGTGTTCCCGACCTTGGTCGGGCGCGGTCTGTATGGATTCGAGGTCGCCGGTTATTGGATGGATATCGGAACTCCCGGCCGCTATCTGCAGGGTACGTTCGACATCCTCAACAATCACGTGTCGACCGCGATCGGCGGCAAGGTCGCGGCTGCTGGGCTGAGGCTCGTCGGCGACGCGAACGTGCAAGGGCGCGTCAGCGGCCCCGCGCTGGTGCAGGACGGCGTCACAATCGGCCCTAAGGCGATTGTCGGCGGACTGGTTGTACTCGGACCCGACGTTACGGTCGGACCGGGAACCCGCATCGCCGACTCGGTGATCCTCGAGGGCGCACAGATTGGCGCGAACTGTGAGATCACCGATGCGATCGTGTGCGCGGGAGCCGTGATCGGCGACAATTGTCGTCTCACCGATGGGGTGATGGTCGGTCGCGGCGTCACGATCGGCGCAAACAATGTCCTCACGGCCGGGATGCGTGTGTTTCCCGGCGTCGAATTCCCTGATGGGGCGATCAAGTTTTGAGCACCACACAACCATTCACGCCGGATCGGATTGCGGAGGTTGACGTCAGCGGGCAGGTCAAAGAGGTAACGGGCCTGCCGGACCACCTGCGCGACGCGCTCTGGCGGGTGGAGTCGGCGGCGCTCAAGCCGCAGAACTCACCGGGCGGTCTGATCGTCGCCGGCATGGGCGGCGCCGCGATCGGCGGGCTGATGGCGCGGACGATCCTCGGCGATCGCGCGATTCGCCCGATCACGGTCCCAAGGAACTACGAGCTGCCGACCTGGGCGACGCCGGATTCAACCGTGCTGTGCCTCAGCTACAGCGGCCTGACCGAGGAGACGCTGGCCGTCTACTCGGCCGCCCAGGCGCTCGGCGCAAACACGATCGTTGCGACTACCGGCGGCAAGCTCGCCGAACAGGCCCGTGCCGACGGCGTCCCGGTGATCCCGATCCCGGGCGGCTTCGAATCGCGTGCGGCGATTGGATACTTCACCGTGATCGCGCTGGAGGTCGCGGCTCTTTGCGGCGCCGGGGAAAGCGTCCGCGCCGAGGTCGACGTGGCCGCCGGCAGCCTCGCGCAGCTCGTCGAGGAATGGGGACCGGACTCCAGCGACGACTCGCAGGCGAAGGCCTTGGCCCGTGCTCTGCACGGGACGATTCCGATGATCAGTGGCGCCGACGTGACCTCGCAGATCGCGTACCGGTGGAAGACCCAGCTGAACACGAACTCCAAGATTCCCGCGTTCGCGTCTGAGCTGCCAGAGCTCGACCACAATGAGATCGTCGGGTGGGAGGGAGCGACCGCGCTCGGACGCTTCAGCGCGGTGTTCTTGGACGACTCGGATCTGCACCCGCGCGTGCGCCAGCGGATCGAGCTCAGCCGCGCCCACATCGCAACTCGCGGAGGCACCGTCTTCAGGATCGAGTCGACCGGCAACACGCGCCTTGAACGTGTGCTGTCGCTGGTCCTGCTCGGGGACCTGGTCTCGCTTTACATGGCCATCCTCGGCTCGGTGGATCCGCGTCCGACCGAAGCGATCGACTCGATCAAAGGCGCGCTAGCGGGCGGATGACCGCGAATTCCCCAAACCTTGACACGACCGTGGTAAGGTTTGGAACCGATGGATGGGCTCACGATCAACGAAGCCGCGACCACGACCGGCTGGTCGGCGCGCATGCTTCGCTATATCGAACAGGCCGGCCTCGTCTCACCGTCCCGCACGGACTCCGGCTACCGCATCTACGGTGCCGGTGAGCTACAGCGTCTGCGCACCCTGAAGGAGCTACTTGAGCGGTTCGACGTGGCGCTCTCCGACGTCGCGTTTGCCGCGCGCTTCCAGCAGGACCACGAACTGTCCGACGCGATCGACGGCTGGCTTCAAGCGACGGCGCAGCGCCCGATCGAAGTGGATCCGGGCGACTGGCTGCGCTTCGAGCAGCTCAAACACGAGCGGCTTCTGCAAGCCGCTTAGAGACCGGTCCGAGTACCAATACGCGACACCAATCCTTTGACGCCGCCCGCAACCCTGCCAGGAGATCAGATGACCACCGCCACCAGCTTCGATTTCAAAGTCGCCGACCTCAGCCTGGCCGAGTTCGGCCGCAAGGAGATTCGCCTCGCCGAGCACGAGATGCCGGGTCTGATGGCCACCCGCGAGGAGTACGGAGACAGTAAACCGCTTGCCGGCGCACGGATCATGGGTTCGCTGCACATGACGATCCAGACCGCGGTGCTGATCGAAACGCTGATCGCTCTGGGCGCCGAGGTGCGCTGGGTCTCATGCAACATCTTCTCAACCCAGGACCATGCCGCGGCGGCGATCGTGGTCGGACCGGACGGCACTCCCGACGACCCCAAGGGCGTGCCCGTGTGGGCGTGGAAGGGGGAGACGCTCGAGGAGTACTGGTGGTGCACCGAGCAGGCGCTGAACGGATTCGGCGAGCAGGGCCCGAACCTGATCCTCGACGACGGCGGCGACGCCACCCTGCTGGTCCACAATGGCGCCGCGTATGAGCAAGCCGGGGCAGTACCCGATCCGGCGACGGCCGACTCCGAGGAGTTCAAGGTCGTACTCGAGCTGCTGACCCGCTCGCTGGCTGAGGATCCCGAGCGCTACACCAAGCTGGCCGCAGGGCTGAAGGGCGTCACCGAGGAGACGACCACCGGGGTCCATCGCCTCTACCAGCTGGCCGAAGCCGGCGAGCTGCTGTTCCCGGCGATCAACGTCAACGACGCGGTCACCAAATCCAAGTTCGACAACAAGTACGGATGCCGTCACTCACTGATCGACGGCATCAACCGCGGAACCGACGTACTGATCGGCGGAAAGGTCGCGCTCGTCTGCGGCTACGGCGACGTCGGCAAGGGCTGCGCGGAGTCGCTCGCCGGCCAGGGCGCGCGCGTGATCGTGACCGAAGTTGACCCGATCTGCGCGCTACAAGCGGCGATGGACGGCTACCAGGTCGCACGCATTGAGGACGTGATCGATCAGGTCGACATCTTTGTGACCTGCACCGGCAACCGCGACATCATCACCGCCCGTCACATGGCGAAGATGAAGCATCAGGCGATCGTCGGCAACATCGGCCACTTTGACAACGAGATCGACATTGCCGGCCTCGCAGCCACGCCGGGGATCGAGCGGATCAACATCAAGCCACAGGTTGACGAGTGGCGCTTCCCCGACGGCCACGCGATCCTGTTGCTGTCCGAAGGGCGGCTGCTGAACCTCGGCAACGCAACCGGACACCCGAGCTTCGTGATGTCGAATTCGTTCACCAACCAGGTGATGGCGCAGATCGAACTGTTCCGGAATCAGGGTCAGTACGACGATCGTGTCTACACGCTCCCCAAGCGCCTCGATGAGAAGGTCGCGCGACTGCATCTGGACGCCCTCGGCGTGAAACTGACGCAGCTCAGCGAGACACAGGCCGCGTACCTCGGTATCTCCGTGGACGGCCCGTACAAACCTGACCACTATCGCTACTAGCCGGTCACAGCAGCCCCGATGTCGGCCTCAAGCTCAACCAGAGGGTCAGATCGGATCGCGTGGGCCGGGGAGCAGATGCCGGTGCTCGCGCAGATCGGCGAACGCTTCGCGGCGGAACGGCCGCTCGACGGTCTCAGCGTCGCCTCCTGTCTACACGTGACCGCTGAAACCGCCAACCTGATGGTCGCGCTGCGCGCTGGCGGGGCCGAGGTGGCGCTCTGCTCGGCCAATCCGCTCGCAACCCAGGATGAGGTCGCGGCAGCGCTCGACACCGAGCACGGCGTGCAGGTGCGTGCCCGCCACGGCGAGAGCTACAACGCGTACGAGACTCACATCGACGAGGTTCTGGAGATCGCCCACGCGGGCGGGCGTTGGGTCACCGTCGACGACGGCGCCGACCTGCTGGTCAGCGCGCACCAGCAAGCCAAGCTGCAGGGCCTCGTTGGTGGGACCGAAGAGACCACCACCGGGCTTGTGCGGCTGCGGCGCCTGGCGGCGGAGGACAGGCTCAAGGTCCCGGTATTGGCGGTGAATGAGGCCAGAACCGAGCGTGCGCTGAACGACCGCCACGGGACCGGCCAGTCGGTGCTGGACGGAATCGTGCGGGCCACGAACGTGCTGCTCGCAGGACGCACGCTGGTGGTGCTTGGCTACGGCTGGGCGGGACAGGGGATAGCCGAGCGCGCCCGCGGTGCAGGGGCGGCGGTGATCATCTGCGAGGTCGAGCCGCTACGGGCGCTGGAGGCGCGGATGGCCGGCTACGAGGTGATGCCATCGATCGAGGCGGCAGCCGACGGCGACATCTTCGTCACCGTGACCGGATCACGCGACGTACTGCACGCTGAACACTTCGAGCTGATGAAGGACGGGGCGTTATTGGCGAACGCCGGCCATTTCGACGTCGAGATCGATCTCGACGCTTTAACTGAGCTGGCGCCGAGCGGACCGCGCACGGTGCGCCCGCTGGTCGATCAGTATGAGCTGACCAACGGCCGTCGCCTGAACCTAGTCGCCGGGGGCCGCGTGGTGAACCTGCTGGCCGGCGAAGGGCATCCCGCCGCCGTGATGGATGTGTCGTTCGCGCTCCAGGCGCTGAGTATCGAGGCGCTGGTCACGTCGCCGGCGCCGGCACCCGGGGTGCACCCGGTCCCGGAGCGGATCGACCGCGAAGTCGCACGACTGAAGCTTGCTGCGCTCGGTGTCCAGATCGACAGCTCGAGCGCTGAGCAGGACAAGTACCGGCAAGCCTGGCTTTGAGCGCGGCGGGCACCGCCTCGACTGGCCCGGTAACGCGCGACCGGTGGCCGAATGAGTGCGCTTGCACACAGGGACGGAACATTTATGGAAGTTCTGTTACTACCGCCTAAACTGCCGCTAACGCCAGCGTCTGGGCAAAGCGGTTAACTGACCGGATTAGTCGGTGCTGAGGCCAGGCAAAGGCAGCGAGGCGTACAGGATGACGTCGCGTTCCCCGTCGGGAGAGTAGGGAAGGGAGAGGAAGATAGGCGCTAGTGCCACGGTGCCGGTAGAGCCAGGGGGCTCTAAAGCACCGACGCAGCAGCAGGGCCAAGACGCGCCTAACCGTCGCGTGCGTCTGCTCGCGGGTGGATCACTACTGCTCGCCGCCCTGGCGGTGGCATTTCTGATCCTTACGAGCGGATCGACCTACACGGCCCGTCTGATCTTCTCCGACGCCAGTGACCTGGTGAGCGGTGACCAGGTGTTCATCGGCCCGTCCGCCGTTGGCACGGTGCAGTCGATCGCGCTCACACCCAACGGCCAGGCCGCGGTGACGATCGCGCTCAACTCCGACGCCGCACCGCTGTACCGCGGTACGGTGGCGCGGATCGTCGAGAACGGGCTCGCGGGAGTCGCAAGCCACTACATCACGATCCAGCCTGTCCCCAGTACCCGCCCGCCGATCCCGTCCGGGGGCACGATCCCGTCCAGCAGCACCTATGCCGAGGTCGGGCTCGACCAGCTGTTCAACAGCCTCAACGCAAAGACCCGCGCAGGTCTGGCGAACATCATCCAGGGCGAGGCCACCGCAATCGGCGGGCGTGCCGCCGCCGCCAACAAGACGCTCGAGTACCTCTCGCCGGCACTGCAGAGCACGGCCGCGGTGACCAAGGCACTCGATCGCAGTGAGCCGCGGTTTGACTCGTTGCTGGTCAACGGCGCAAAGACAATGGAGGTGCTCGCCTCGCGCAGTCAGCAGCTCACCGACCTCGTCGAAAAGACAGACCAGACCACGGGTGCGATCGCCTCCCAGAGCCGGAACCTCGAGCAGACCTTGAGCCTACTTCCGAGCACGCTGAACCGCACGACTGTCACCGAAGCCGGCTTGCGCGCGACGCTGCGGTCGCTGACCCCGTTGGTGATCGAATCGATCCCAGCCGTCAAGCAACTGAAGCCGTTCAGCGAGCAGCTCTCGACGCTGACGGCGACGGCGATCCCGACCCTCAACAACCTCGCCGCGATGATCGCCTCGGGACAGACGCACAACCTCACGGGGCTGCTACGCGAGGCCGCGCCCCTCGAAGCGCTGCTCAAGGTCTCGTTCCCGAACATCGAGAAGGCGATCCGCGGTTCCGCCGGACAGATCGACTACCTGCGCTACTACACGCCAGACATCGTCGCCGCACTCGCCGACCTCGGCAACGACTCCGGCTACTACAACGCCAGCGGTCACTACGCGCGCTCGACCCCGTACTTCGGCGCCTACGGCTCACAGACCGGCAGCGGTGGCGCGCTGGAGCTGACCCAGCGCAGCCCCGACCTTCGTTACAAGGGACTGAAGGTGGTCCGCAGTGGCCGCTGTCCAGGCTCGGCCACGCAAACGCCCGGC
Organism: uncultured Actinomycetota bacterium; assembly: GCA_963737115.1. Taxonomy (GTDB): domain Bacteria; phylum Actinomycetota; class Thermoleophilia; order Solirubrobacterales; family Solirubrobacteraceae; genus Palsa-465. The sequence continues at coordinate 91,091 of CAVTRM010000008.1, read as the reverse complement.
TCCGACAACTCGATGCCCGAGCAGGTCGCCGGCTGCTCGACCTCCAACAACCTGCCGGGGTCACGATGACGAGGCGGCTGGTGGCCATCGGCGCCGGATTTGCCGTCGTGGCCGTGATCGTGGTGCTGCTCGCTACGGGAACGGTCGCAGGATCAGGCGGCGGCTACCAGGTGCAGGCGCTGTTCGACAACGCCGGCCTGGCGGTTCCCGGCGAGCAGGTCCGGATCGCCGGCGCCAACGTTGGCACCGTCGGCGCGCTGACCGTCACCAAGCAGAACCTGGCGTCGGTGACGCTGAACATCAGCAACTCCGACTTCGAGCCCTGGTACTCGAACGCAACCTGCACGATCCGCCCGCAATCGTTGATCGGCGAGCGTTACGTGGACTGTGAGCCGGGTACCTCCACCAGCGCGCCGTTGCAGAAGATCAGCGCCGGCCCCAACGCCGGCCAATACCTGCTGCCGGTGGACCGTACGAGTTCGCCGATCGACACCGACATCGTTCAGAACATCTCGCAGCAATCGGTCCAGCAGAGCCTTTCGCTGATCCTCAATGAGCTCGGCACCGGGCTTGCGGCCCGCGGTTCGGACCTCAACCAGGTGATTCTGCGCGCGAATCCCGCACTCGCCCAGACGCAGAAGGTTCTGGACCTGCTCAGCTCCCAGGACAAGACGCTCGCGCAGCTCGCAACCAACGCGGCCACGGTGCTCGGTCCGTTGGCCAAGAGCCGCCGGCAACTCGCCGATTTCATCCGCAATGCTGCCACGGTATCGGCCGCGACGGCCTCACAGAAGCAGCAGCTGGCGGAGTCAATCGCCTTGCTTCCCGGGTTCCTCACCAAGCTGAAGCCGCTGATGGCGGACCTCGATCAGCTGACGCGTAGCGGCACCCCGGACTTGAAGGCGCTCGGGTCCAGCGCCGGTTCACTGAACGCGGCGTTCAAGCAGCTCGTGCCATTCGCATCCGAGGCCAAGACCGCGCTACAGAACCTCGGCACAGCCGCGCAGAAGTCTCAGGGCTACCTTGAAGCCTCACTGCCGCTGGTTCAGGAGCTGCGTCAGGTCGCTGCGGACGCCAACCCGCCGGCGCAGCTGCTGGACAAGCTCAGTGCCAGCCTGCAGAAGAGCGGAGCGATCCAGCAGCTGATGGGACTGTTCTTCTACGCGGCGGGGGTGTCCAACGGCTACAACAGCGACGGTCACTACGCGCGGATCTCCCCGATTCTTGGCTCCTGCTCGCTGAACACCACCAGCTCGTTCCCGGGCTGCTCCGCCAACTTCGGTGGCGGAAGCAGCGGCGGCGCCGCGCCCGGGACGCTGCAGAGCTCGGAGGAGATCGCGGCCGAAGCCAAGCAAGCCGCCAGCTACCTCGTCGGCGGCCATGGCGCCGACCCCCGTCAGCAGCAGACCACCGCGCAAATTGCGGCACAGGCGGTTGAGCACAGCTCAGCTGCAGAGCGGCGCCAGCTCTCGACCGCTCAGCTCTCATCGCTGATGCGTTACCTCACCGGAAGCGGATCCCGATGATCCGCCGGCACTCCAGCAACCCGTTCACCAGTCCGGTGCTCGTTGGCGCACTCACGGTGCTGGTGATGATCGTTGCCTGCGTGCTCGCCTTCGAGGCAAACAACAGCCTGCCGTTCGTTCCGCACTACACGCTTCACATCGAAGCGCCCAACGGCGAGGAACTGGTCCATGGCTCCGAGGTTCACATGGGGGGTGCACTAGTCGGCACCGTGACCAGCGTGGACCCCGGGCGCCTGAAGAACGGTCGGCCGATCGCGGTGATCAACGCATCACTCGACAAGAGCATCGAGCCGCTGCCCGTGAACACCCACTTCGTGATCCGACTGAAGAGCACGATCGGCGAGAAGTATCTGGCTATCAACCGCGGGAACTCTCCTCGGCACTGGGCCAACGGCGCCACCGTGCCAGTCGTCTACACCAGCGCGTTGACCGACCTCGATCAGGTGCTGAGCATGTTCACGCCGAAGACCGCTCGCGGGATCCAGATCACCACAAACAGCTTCGGGCAGGCGCTCGCGGGTCGCGGGCCGAGTCTCAATCAGGCGATCGGTGCGCTCGGTCCGCTGGTCCGGGAGCTTACGCCCGTGATGCGCAACCTCGCGTCATCAAAGACGAACTTGAAGGGCTTTCTGCAGGGCCTCAACGCATTCAGCGGGGCGATCGCCCCGGTCGCACACCAGAACGCACAGCTATGGGTCGGGCTCGATACAACCTTCAGGGCGCTCGCGGGCGTAGCCAATCCCTATCTGTCTCAGTGGATCGATCAGACGCCGCAGACCTTCCGGGCAGTGATCAACGACGCGCCCCAGATCGATCAGCTGCTGACCGGTACATCGAAGGTCTTCGACGAGTTGCGCCCGGGACTCGAGACGCTCCCCACCAGCACCCCGGAACTTGTCGACGCGCTGCAAGCCGGTGTCCAGAACCTTCCCAAGACCGCGAAGCTCGATCAGCAGTTGGTGGCGCTCGCATCGTCCGTCGACAAGTTCGGTCATGACGCCACCATCCATGCAGGGCTGAATCGCCTCGAGCTTGCGTCGCGCAGCCTTGAGAGCCCGCTCAAGTTTCTGACCCCATCGCAGACGGTTTGTAACTACCCGACGCTGTTCCTGCGCAATCTCGCGAGCACGATGGCCGACCAGGCCGGTACGGGCACGATGCTGCGAGTACTCGTCGTCGGCGTCGACGGCACGATCAAGAACTTCACCAAGCCGTTGCCGAACTCCGAAGGCGGCCCATCCAGCGCGCCGTACACGTCGACGAACACCTACGGGCAAACCAACATCGGGCCGCTGCACGTGAATCCGTATCCCAACACCGCCGCTCCCGGGCAGACACGCGAGTGCTCGGCCGGCAACGAGCCCTACAAGTTTGCTCCCGCCGTGATCGGGAATCCGGCAACGAACGTCGGCGTCAAAACCGAGAAGACGAGCGTCCGCGGCGGATGAGCGCTCACAAACCCAAGGTCCGGCGGCATAAGCCGCGCATCAGCAACATCACCGCGGGCGTGATCGCGATCCTGGTGGGGCTCGCCGTCTGTTACATCGTGTTCGTCGGGAACCTTCCCTTCGGCTCAAGTTCTTACACGCTCAAGGCGGTCTTCACCTCCAACACCGACATGCACATCCCGTCGCCGGTGCGGATCGCTGGTGTCGACGTCGGTGAGGTCGTTCACGTGGACCGCCTCAAGGGCAGTCCCGACGCCGGCATCCTGGTGATGCAGATCAACAACAACGGGCTGCCGATCCACGCCAACGCCACCGCCCAGATCCGCGCTCGCATCTTCCTCGAAGGCAACTTCTATGTGGCGCTGTCACCCGGAACGCCAAACGCGCCGACGTTGCAGTCCGGATCCACGCTGCCGGCAGCCAACACCTCCGGCCCGGTCCAGATCGACCGCGTCGTTTCAGCTCTGAACACCAACGCTCGTTCGGACCTGCAGAAGCTCGTGCAGGGGCTCGGCGGGGCCTTGAACGGCCCGTCCCAGCCCGGCGACCAACGCGGGCAGGCTGACGCGGTCAAACACATGACCGGTGCGCAGGGACTGAACTACGCGCTCAGATACTCCGCCAGCGCCTTCGAGGCCGCCTCGATCGTGAACCAGGCGCTGCTGGGACAGCGGCCCCACGATCTCTCCGGCGTGATCAAGGGGCAGTCGCAGATCTTCGCTGCGCTGGCCCGCAGCGGGGACTCGCTGGGAAGCCTGATCGATGGCTTTGACGGCACGATGTCCGCGCTTGCATCCCGCCAAAACGCGCTTGCCGACACGATCGCCGCGCTTCCGGCGGTGCTGAAAGCCGCGGCCGGCGCCGACAAGTCACTGTCCGCGTCGTTCGGCCCGACGCAGCGTTTCGCCAACGCGCTAACTCCGTCCGTGAAGGAGCTCGGTCCGACGATCGCTGCCGCGCTGCCCTGGATGAAGCAGGCCACCGCGCTGGTCTCCGCCGACGAGCTCGGAGGTCTGCTCAACGATCTGCGTCCCGCCGTGGCGAACACCGCCGACGCGGTCTCGGGCCTGAAACTGCTCACGACGCAGACGAATCAGCTTTCGGAGTGCTTCAGCAGGGTCCTGATCAAGGACGCGAACGAGCAGATCACGGTCGACCCGTCACTCGCCAAGCAGCCGCTCTACCGGCAGCTGATGCAGGCATTCGTGGGAATCGCCAGCGCCAGCGGCAACCTCGACGGCAACGGTCGCTCCACCAGGGTCACCGTCGGCGGCGGCTCTGACCTGGTGCAAACCGAAAAGAGCTACGGGGCCACCGGCAAGCTGATCGGAAACGCGGTGCTCCCACCGCTCGGAACCTACCCAGCCTGGCCCAGCAGCGGCAAGCCGCCCACGATCAACACCCAGGTCCCCTGCTTGAGGCAGAAGGCACCCGACCTGAACTCGGCGGCGAAGGGCGGCACGCCGTGATCCACGCGATCAAAACCCACATCCGCGACTTCGCGGCGATCGCGGTACTGGTCGTGCTCGCCGTTGGCACGGTCGGCTACATCCTCGAGCACCAGCCGGCATTTACGCTGGGGCGCAGCTACTACCAGGTCAACGCCCAGTTCTCGACCGCCGCCGCCGTCACAGCCGGTCAGGGGCAGCCGGTGACGATCGCCGGAGTTGAGGTCGGCCTCGTGGGCGGGGTGCAGCTCGAACACGGTCAGGCCGTGGTCACGATGGACATCTTCAAGAAGTACGCTCCGATCTACCGCAACGCCACCGTGCTGTTGCGGCCCCGGACGCCGCTGCAGGACATGTATTTGGCGCTTGATCCCGGTACCCGTAGCGCCGGCCGGGTGCCGGCGGGCGGCACCATCGGCATCGCCAACACCCAGCCCAACATCAACGTCGATCAGATCCTCGGATCGCTCGACGCCGACACCCGCGACTACCTGTTGCTGCTGTTGTCGGGCGGAGCCCAGGCATTCAATGGCAAGGGCGCGGGCGCAGGCTCCCCGAGTCCGTCGACCGTGACCGCGCTGCGCGCGGCGTTCAAGCGCTTCGGTCCGATCGACGAAGGCATTGATGGGTTCACGCGACTGCTGAAGAAGCGCACCGGTGACCTCAGCTCCGCGATCCACAACCTCGATCTGGTGGCCGGTGCGCTCGGCTCTGTCAACGGCGAACTGACCGACCTGATCAAGAACTCAAGCGACACCTTTACGGCGATCGCCTCCGAGGACAAGGCGCTGCAACAGGGACTCTCGCAACTGCCCAGCACGCTGAACCAGACCGCCACCACGCTCGGCTCGGTGAACAAGTTCGCGTCGGTCACTGGCTCCGCGCTGACTTCACTGGCGCCGTTCGCGCACAGCTTCGGTCCAGGACTGAAAGCGCTACGGCCGCTGCTCACTGACACCACCGGATCACTGAAACAGCTTCAGAGTTTCTCCAGTAACCCCAAGATCAGGCAGCTGGTCCGAACCCTGGAGCCGGCGAGCGCCGACCTCGCGAAGGCGGCCCCGGCATTGGCGAGCACGTTCACGGTGCTGAACCATCTGCTGAATGCTGCTGCCTACCGCAAGAAGGGCGGAGCACCGAGTTACCTGTACTGGGGTTCGTGGGCCGCGCACAACCTCGACTCGATCACATCTCTGCAGGACGGGAACGGGTCGATCCTGCAGGGATACCTCCAGACAAGCGGTCCCAGCTGGGGTCTGCTGTGCTCCTTGGCGGCCGGCAACCCGGCGCTGACGCCGGTCATCGATCTGCTGCGCATTCCGGACATCAAAGACACCAAAGCCTGTCTGGCGTCACTGAAATGAACACGACCGCGCCAAGCAAGGGCAAGATCGCCTGGATGATTCTGTTCGCTGCGTCCTGCGTCGGACTGCTGCTGTTCCTCTGGATCTCGTTCGGCGGTTCGGTCCCATTGGCGCCGCAGGGATATCGCTTTGCGGTCCAGTTCCCGCAGGCCACACAACTCGGGAGCCAGGCCGACGTCGACATCGCCGGGGTGAAGGTCGGCACGGTGGTTAGCGTCAACCTCGATAAGCGCACCGGCCTGAACCGGGCTGTGATCCAGATCGACCCCAGGTATGCTCCGCGCCCGGCCGACACGCACGCGATCCTGCGGACCAAGACGATCCTGGGTGAAACGTACGTGGCGCTGTCATTCGGCAACCCCAAAGGTCCGATGCTGAAGGACGGCGCGACGCTACCCGAGGCGCAGGTCGCGCCCACCGTCGACCTCGACCAGATCCTCAACACGTTCTCGCCCAAGACGCGGGCTGCGTTTCAGACCTGGATGCAGGAGGACGGCATGGCACTAACGGGGCGCGGACAGGACTTCAATACGGCGCTCGCGTCGCTGGCCCCGTTCGCGGGCAACGTGAGCGCGGTACTGGCCGTCCTTGGACGCGACAAGAACGCCACCAGCGCGTTGTTCGCCAACGGCTCCAAGGTGCTCCAAGCGGTCAGCCAGAACCCAAAGGCGCTGCAGGGACTGATTACCAACGCGAACCAGGTGTTCGCGGTCACCGCTCAGCGCAACCGCGAGCTGGCAGACGCCGTCAAGGCTTTCCCGGGCTTCCTGCTGAGCACCCGCCTGACCGTCGCCGAGGCACGCAGCTTCTCGGCAACCGCGATGCCGCTGATCAATGAGCTGCAGCCGGCCGCGCGTCCGCTCTCCGACGCACTCGTGTCGCTCAGCAAGCTGACGCCCGAACTGAAGACCGTATTCACGGGACTTGGTCCCCTGAGCGCGGCCGCGGACAGCGGCATCCCGGCGCTGGAACAGATCCTGAACGTGAGCTCAAACCCACCCGCCGGCTCGCTCAAAGCAGTGTTCCCGAGCATCACCTCCTGGCTTGGGAACATCGTCCCGGTTGTGAACTACGTGAACAAGTACCGGCGCGAGATTGCAGCGTTCTTCGCCAGCGGCACCGCGGCCACCCAGAACATCCAGCCAGGGATCTCAAACAGCGGCGAGTCGCTGCACGTGCTGCGTGCGTCGGCGGCCCTGAATCCCACCAGCCTCACGAACTACTCGACGCGCTCCAAGAACACGCGCAGCAACCCCTACATGGTCCCGGGAGGATTCAGCCCAGCGAACATCCGCAATGGTTTGGCGGTGTTCGGCGCATACCTCTGTTCGCGCAGCACGAACGCGGCGGCGATTCCTTCCAGCGCGTCTGGATGGAACGACTTCGCCCACGAGCTGAACATCCTCAACAACGCCTACTACGGGGGACAGGGATCCAGCCCCGGCAAGGTACCCGCCCCGGCCTGTAAGTCACAGGGCCAACTGGCGTCAAGCACGATTGCAAACAGCGGCGGCTTAAGTCAGACCTTCCCGAATCTGAAGCAGCTCAAGTAACCCGCCGGCGCCGACGGCCGTCGTGGAATGGCCCGCTTACGCGGCAGCCGCCGCAGGGTGACAAACATCACCTAAGTGTCGCATCTGGTCCCGGCTGTGGTTATGCTGCTGCACGAGAGCGGAGCACAGCCACGAATGGCACGGGTGCCATGCAGTCGCAACTTTGACCTTCATGCCGTGTTAGGGAACAGCAGTTGAAGGTTCGACCGCAGTGGTTGGGACCGCATTCTGAAAACGAACTCTAAGGAGAGAGTGCATGCGCCGAAAAGTCTTTGCATTCACGGCCTTGTTGGCTCTGCTTGCGTGCAGCGTCGCTTACGCCACCACCAGCGCAGGGAACAAGTACGCCGCGAGCATCAGCGCGGCCAAGAGCGGCACCGCCCACAAGCCGGCCCCCACGAGCGTCACTGAGAAGTTCACGATCAAGAACGCTCAGTCCGGTCACTACGCCTACCCGGCGATCAACATCAACACCGTGATCGGCAACATCAAGGTTGAGCACACCAGCTCGTACCCCACCTGCACCGCCAGCCAGATCAACAAGGCCGGCAACAGCAAGGGCTGGAACAAGGTCTGCAAGTCCGCCTCGGTGATCGCCACCGGTCCGGTGAAGGCCGAGCTCTACACCCCGAAGCTCACGACCGCCGGCAGCGGTTTCGCCTGCGGCCTCACGGTCAACGTTTACAACGCCGGCTCCGGCAAGCTGACCTTCTTCCTGACCACGAAGAACGGATCCTGCGGCTCGCTGCAGACCGGTGCTGCGGCCGCTTGGACCGCCACCTACAAGGAGTCGGGCAGCTCGCTGAACATGAACGTCCCGCTTCCCCCCGACGTTTCGACCAAGGCTGGCGGCGCGTTCTGGGCTGCGATCCAGAGCGAGACGCTCAACTTCAAGAAGCTCGACACCGGTGGCAAGCCCGTGATCGTCTCAACCGGTAGCAAGCACGCCTGGAAGATGACCTTCACCGCCACCACCACTGGCAAGAACAAGGTCGTCAGCTCCGTCAGCGGCGGCTGATCAACCATCAACAACCTGGTCACCAGGGACGCAAACCCGAGCGGCGGCAAGGACGTTCACCGCTCGGGTTCATAACCTGACCGACACAAGTTTGGGCGGCGCGTGAGCGTCGCCCAAACTCGTTAACGTCAGCGCTGCTGGGCCGCCCGCGCGGCTTCCATCTGTGCCCGGCGGACCGGGTGCATCGGAAGCTCGTCCTGCTCGAGCCGCTCCTTGCGCTGCGCTTCCTTCTCGCTCTCGGAGAGCATCCGGTAGACGATGTAGACGAGCGCGGTGCCCATGATCAGCGCCTGCTCCAGCGACATCAACACGCCCGCCAGGTTCTGGTCAACGCGGGGGGTGAGCCCCAGGTAGTGCTCGTGCGTCTTGTACCAGGGGTAGAAGCAAACGGTCGAGAACGCGAGGATGATGCCCAGCATCCCGACGAAGAACTTGGTAATCGCCATGTACACGATCGGGCCCATTCCGCCCATGTGAATGCGCCCGCGGATCGGGGACAGCAGGTGCCACCAGTAGATCATCCCGGCGACGATGAAACAGACGTGCTCGAGCACGTGGATGTTTGGGTGAGCCAGCGCCGCGTCATACATCGCGGGCCAGTGCCAGAGTCCCATCATCCCGACGTACAGGATGATGCCGAGGGCCGGGTGCGCAAATAGCCCGGCGCGTTTCTCGATGTGCGTGATATGGCGCGTGACCGGCCGCAGGATCCCTTTGGTGAGGCTGAGGATGAACAGCACCGGGAACGCGTCCAAGAGCAGCACATGCTGGAACATGTGCGCCGTCATGAAGTCGGTTGAAAGCGCGTCAACCGGTGAGATCAGCGCGATCAGCACGCACAGCATCGACCCGATGAACACTGCCAGCCGCACGTAGCCGGGCGGGTGCGGCATACGCGGCAGACGCGCACGGCGCCAGGCCCAGACGTACGCCACTGTGAGCGCGAATACACCCACGAGCACACTCGGCTCGAACGTCCAGACAATCGGCGGCGAGTTCACTGCATGAATCGTAGATGAGGGGGGCTTGCAACACCTGCTGCGGGCCACTGGCTTGCAACTCCGCAATCACCACGAAGAGTCTCCGAAGGCGATCTGGACAACCGCCTCCCCCAGGAGTAGCTTTATTCGGATCACCAAAAACCCCCAAGAACCTGGTTAGAGCCTCACCGCCGCCAGGTGGCGGAGAGGGCCCTGAACCGGGTTTACGTTCAGGAGGTCGGTTCATGAGGATCGAGGTCAAGGGGCGCAATATGCCCGTTTCGGACGACATCAGAGATCACGTCGTCCGCCGGTTCAGGGTGATCGACAGGCAGGTCTCGGACCTGGCCCAGTTGGAGATCGAGGTATTCCATGAGAACAACCCATCGATTCCCGAATCGCAGGTGTGTCACGCGACACTCCACCTCAAAGGTGTGACGCTGAGAGCCTGCAAATCTGACCGGGACCTCATGCACTGCATAAACGTGGTGAGTGATGAGCTCACAGTCCAGGTCAAGCGCCACCGCGACAAGCGCCGCAAACGCCGTGAGACACGCGCCGCCGCAGCCCAATTTGAGGGCGAAGGCTGGCCGCTGCAGGCGACCTAGGAGGTCGGAGACCTCCACGACGCTGGCGCGAACTTGGCGCTCAGGTGGCTCCCGTCTATAGGGCGGGAGCCACCGCTGAAGCCGCTGCCGGCCCGCAAGCCGTCAGCCACTGCGGACCGCTCGAATGTCCGCATTCAAACGCGTCTGACCACGCTTCACAGAACTCCATAAGTAGGCCGAGCCAGCCAGGGGTGCTGAGCTAACCTAAAGGCATGTCCTTTCTCGATCGCGCGCTTCGCATGGGCGAGGCGAAGAAGTTCAAGTCCTTCGAGCAGCGGGTTGACCGGATCGCTGCCTTCGAGCCTGAGATGGAGGCTTCGTCGGATGAAGAGCTGCGTGCGCTCGCGGATGAGCTTCGTGAGCGCGCCCGAGACGGCGAGAGCGTAGACAGTCTGCTCGAGGAAACCTTTGCGCTTGTGCGCGAAGCTGGCCGTCGCTCGTTGGGGATGCGGCACTTCGACGTGCAGCTGATCGGCGGCATGGTGCTCAATGACGGCGCCATCGCCGAGATGAAGACAGGTGAGGGCAAGACCCTGACCGCCACCACCGCGGTGGTGCTGAACGCGCTCAGCGGTCGCGGCGTTCACCTGGTCACCGTGAACGACTACCTCGCCCGCCGTGACGCCCTCTGGATGAAGCCGTTGTACGACTTCCTCGGCCTAACGGTCGGCGTGCTGCAGAACATGCAGGACCCGGAGGAGAAGCGCGCCGCCTACGCCGCCGACATCACCTACGGCACCAACAGCGAGTTCGGCTTCGACTACCTCCGCGACAACATGGCCACCTCGATCGAGGAAAAGGTCCAGCACGGAGGACGGCCCAAGCCCGACGACGGTGGCTCCGCCTACCACGCGTTTGCGATCGTCGACGAGGTCGACAACATCCTCATTGACGAAGCCCGTACCCCGCTGATCATCTCGGGCGCACCCGAGCAGGCGGCCGATCTCTATAACCGCTTCGCGCAGCTCGCCCCGCGGATGGTGCTGGGCGAGACCCCGGATGGGCTGCTGCCGACCGAACGCCGCGCCTACGTGGCCGACTTCGACTACGAGGTCGATGAGAAGACGAAGACCGTCTCCGTCACCGAACAGGGCGTAGCCAAGGCCGAGCGCTTCCTCAATATCGACCACCTCTACCGTGCCGAGAACGGTCACATCGTCAACCACCTCAACCAGTCGCTGCGCGCAGAGTCGCTCTACAAGCGCGACGTCGACTACGCGGTGATCGACGGCGAGGTCAAGATCATCGACGAGCACACCGGTCGCATCATGGAGGGCCGTCGCTGGTCGGAGGGTCTGCATCAGGCGATTGAGGCCAAGGAAGGCGTACGCGTGCAGGAGGAGAACCAGACGCTGGCGTCGGTGACCCTGCAGAACTACTTCCGCAAGTACGACAAGCTCGCCGGCATGACCGGTACCGCCCTTACCGAGGCGACCGAGTTCATGAAGATCTATGAGCTGCCGGTGGTCCAGGTCCCGACCAACCGCAAGATGATCCGCGACGACCGCGATGATCAGGTGTATAAGACCAAGGACGGCAAGTGGTCGGCGGTGGTGCGCGAGATCGAAGCGCGGCACGCGAACAAACAGCCGGTGCTGGTCGGCACGATCTCCGTCGAAGTTTCGGAGCTGCTCTCACAGCAGCTGAAGGACCGAGGAATTCCGCACTCGGTCCTCAACGCCAAGCCCGAGGCGGCGCAGCGCGAGGGTGAGATCGTGGCCCAGGCCGGCGCCCCTGGCGCTGTGACGGTCGCGACCAATATGGCGGGCCGCGGTGTCGACATCAAGCTCGGCGGCAGCGCCGAGGACCTCGCCGGCTTCGAGCTGGCCCGCGCCGGAGTCGAACCCGACACACCCGAGTACCACGAGCGCTATCAGTCCTTGCTGGTGGAGCTCGCACCGCGAATGGAGCAGCAGCGCGAAGAGGTGATGAACGCCGGCGGCCTCTGCATCATCGGCACCGAACGGCATGAGTCGCGGCGCATCGACAACCAGCTGCGCGGACGCGCTGGCCGTCAGGGAGACCCGGGAGAGTCGCAGTTCTTCCTGTCATCGGAAGACGATCTCGTCCGTCTCTTCGCGGGCGATCGCATCTACAAGATTCTGAACCGCCTCGGCACACTCGACGAGGAGGGCAACGAGGAGCCGATCCAGGCTGGAATGCTCTCCAAGCAGATTGAGAAGGCGCAGAAGAAGGTCGAAGACCAGTACTACCTGATGCGCAAGCACACACTCGAGTACGACGACGTGCTCAGCCAGCAACGCGACGTGATCTACACCTACCGCGATGAGATCCTGGAAGGGCGCGACATGGGCGCCGCCGGCCGCGAGGAGTTCGTGAATGTGATCGACCGTATGGTCGACGACCACACCGACAGCGAGTTCGTCGACGACTGGGACATCCCCGGATTGCTGGAGAAGGTTTACACGCTGTTCCCCGTCAGCGACGAGCTGATGTCCGTGGATCCGAACAGCGTCGACCGTGAGGAGCTGCGCGCTGAGCTTGCCGAGGAAGCGCTGGCCGCCTACGACGCGCGTGAAGAGCAGCTCGGTGAAGAGGTCATGCGCTGGCTCGAGCGAGCGATGCTGCTGCAGATCATCGACAACCGCTGGCGCGAGCATCTGCACGACATGGACTACCTGCAGAGCGGTATTCATCTGCGCGCGACCGCTCAGCTGGATCCGCTGGTGGCCTACAAGAACGAGGCCTATTCGTTGTTCGGCGACCTGATGAACCTGGTCTGGACCGATTACGCGCAGATGCTGTTCCACGTCGAGGTGATGACACCCGAGGAGGCCCAGCAGGCTCAGCAGCCCGAACCGGTACGGCGCAGCACCAGCACTGCGACCTCAAGCGCCACCGGCGGCGGCCGTGTCAGCTATTCGAGCGGCGCCTCCGCGGCGGTCGGGGCGCAGGCGATCGAGCAGGCAGCTGCTGCCGAACAGCAGGGCGGAATGCCGGTCGAGGCCGGTTCCGCCGCCGCCACCGCACAGGAGGAAGCCCCGGTTGTGCAGCAGCGGCACGTTGAAGATGAGCCGGGACGCAATGATCCGTGCTGGTGCGGGTCAGGCAAGAAGTACAAGAAGTGCCACGGCGCCTGAGCTAACGCCTCCTCCACAAGCCTCGGCGGCCCAGAACCGGCGCTGAGCGACGCCGGCAATGCGTCGACACAAGCGTGTCCAAAGCGGCGATTGCCGTTCGTCGTCCTACCAAAGAAGTGTTCGAACCCGTCGAGCGCTGACTGCCGCGCGGACCAACGCCCCTCGGGATCGAACCGATCCGAGGAGGAAGTGCTGTGAATATTTCCAACAAGCTCCGGCGTTGGTTCGGACTCGTGGCGGCGCTCGGCGTGATTGCAGTGTTGGTGAGCGCCTGCGGATCCAGCGGCTCCACCAACACAGGAGCAGCGGGCGCAAGCGGCCCGGTGTCGTCGGTCGCCGGGCTACCCCAAACCGGTGTCGGACTGACTAAGCCGACCACCGGCAGCGGCGCCAAGGTGACGGGCGGGACGATCACCTTCGCGGAGTTCCCGAGCTCGCCGCCGAACTACATATTCCCGCTCTACGCGCCGCAGTACTGCGGCGTCAACAACATCGATGAGCTCGACTATCTGCTCTACCGGCCGCTGTATTGGTATGGCAACAACTACTCCCCGACGGTCGACTACAACGCCTCGATCGGCCAGAAGCCGGTCTTCAGCAACGGTGACAAGACCGTCACAGTCCATCTCAACAACTGGAAGTGGTCGAACGGCGAGCAGGTCAGCGCCCGCGGCCTCGTGCTCTGGATGAATGTGCTCGAAGCGAACCCCGCCACCGAGTGGTGCGGCTACGTTCCCGGCAAGACGTTCTTCCCGGGCAACGTCGTCAGCTACAAGGCGGTGAACCCGACCACCTTCCAGATGACTTTCAACCGCTCGTACAACCCGACCTGGGTGCTTTATAACGTGCTCTCCCAGCTGACGCCGATTCCGCTTGCGTGGGACAAGACGTCCGCGTCAGGCGCGACACCGAGCGCGACCTCCACAAACGCCCCGGATCTGACCAAGCACGGAGCAGCTGCCGTCTACAGCTACTTGAGCGCCCAGGCGCTGAAGATCTCTGATTGGGCGGCTTCGCCGTTGTGGAGCGTTGTCGACGGTCCCTGGAAGGTGTCGGCTACAACCTCCAACGGTGGGGTGACGTTCGTTCCGAACACCAAGTACTCGGGCTCGAACAAGCCGTCTATCTCCAAGTTCGTCGAGCTCCCGTTCACCTCGGAGTCGGCACTGGTCGATCAGTTGAAGTCGCAGGGCCCCAGCGGTGTGAGCGTGGCCTATATCCCCGCTCAGGATCAGCCGCTGACCGCTCAGTTCAAGAGCCTCGGTTACGACGTCAATATGGCGGCGTCGTACTCCGTGAATTTCTTCCCGCTGAACTTCAACAATCCGACCGTGGGGCCGATCTTCAAGCAGCTCTACTTCCGTCAGGCGTTCCAGCATCTGATCGACCAAAACGGCTGGATCAAGAGCTTCCTGCACGGCACCGGGGTCCCGACCTACGGCCCGGTCCCGCTTGCTCCACCAAGCACGCTGGTATCCGCCGGCAGCGGTGGCAACCCCTACGGGTTCTCGGTGTCCGATGCCTCCGCGCTGCTGAAATCCAACGGTTGGAAAGTGGTCCCCGGCGGGCTCACGACCTGCATCAAGCCCGGGACGGCAGCTGGTGATTGCGGCGCCGGGATCCGTCAAGGCGAGGGCATCTCATTCAATCTCGACTACCTCTCGGACGTCACTGCGACGGCCGAGGAGATGCAGGACCTGCAGTCGCAGGCGAGCAGGGTCGGGATCAAGATCCAGCTTACGACGCACCCCTTCGACGACGTCTACTCGGCGGCGGTGCACTGCACCGCAAGCGAGCCGAAATGCAAGTGGACCGCGGAGAACTGGGGCGCGGGCTGGATCTACGGGCCGGACTACTACCCGACCGGTGAGGATCTATTCCAGAGCGGTGCGGTAGCGAACTACTCGAACTACTCGGATGATGAGATGAACAAGCTCGTCAAGGACTCGATCACGGCGTCGTCCGCGCAGGAGCGGCCGGTGATGTCGCGGTTCGTGCATTACACCGAAACGCAGCTCCCGGTCGTGTTCGAGCCGACTTCGATCGGGACATTCGGCTCGAGCGCCGGCACCCTGGTCGATAGCAAGATCGGTGGGTATACCGCCAACGCACTCGGGTGGCTGAGCCCCGAAGACTGGTACCTGACCAAGTAACAGGTTTCCAGATGTGAGCCGCATGGGAAAGGGCTCACCGTCCTCAGGTGTGAGCCGGGTTCAGCCGCCCGGCTCACACCGGCCAGCCGTGGCTCACCGTGGGTTAGCGGCTCGGCTCACACCGGCTAGTCGCGTGGCCCACGGCGGCTGATCGCCCGCAGCTTGTCGGGATTACGGACCGTGTAGCTGCGGTCGACACGGCCGTCGCGGATCTCGACCGAGGTAACGCTGTCAAGCCTGCCGTCGATGAACGTCAGCAGGGTCGGCAAGCCATTGAAGTTGCCAACCCCAAAACTGACGGTGCCGTCGCGCGCGCCCAGCTTGATCACGCCGAACAGGAACTTGGCCGCCTTCTCGGGTCCGATCACAGGCTTCTTGGCCGCGTTGACCTTGCCACCGCCGTCCGTGATCGCGACCACGTCCGGTGACAGCAGATCCATCACCTGTTGGATCTCCCCGGCGGCGACCGCCGCCATCAGACCCTCGAGCACCGACTGAACCTCAGCCGGTGGTGCGGTCACGGCTGGTCGGTGCTCGCGCACGTGCTTACTTGCACGACTGTTGATCTGTCGTACCGCGGCCTCGCTCTTGCCGACAGCGGAGGCGATCTCGTCGTAGCCGAAGTCGAACACCTCGCGCAAGACGAACACCGCGCGCTGGTCGGGCGTGAGCTGCTCCAGCAGCAACAGCATCGCGGTGCTCGCATCCTCGCTGGTGAGCACGTGCGCCGGACCGTCGGCGTCGGCGTCGGTCGCGAGCGGCTCCGGGAGCCACGGCCCGATGTACTCCTCGCGGCGACGCGAGGCGCTGCGGAGCAGCATCAGCGCCTGGCGGGCGACGATCTGGGCCATATACGCACGCGGGTTGTTGATCTGGCCGTGGTCGCTACCGCTCCAACGCAGGTAGCTCTCCTGTACCGCATCCTCCGCATCGGTGACGGAGCCGAGGATCTCGTAGGCAATTGAGAACAGCAACGGCCGGTGGCGCATGAACTGCTCGTCGGGGGTGAGCGTGTCGGTCATCGTGGTTGTATCGCGATCTTGGGCGCGTGGATCATTTGTCCGGTAGCTGCGGCTGAGGGCAACCGGTTTGTTCCGCGACCTGCTCCGCGCTGCGCGCACCGGATTGTCCCCGACCAGCCTTGACCCAGGAATACACGGCGGTGCGGGTCCCACGTTTGGCGTAGCGGCAGATTCGCTCCTTCACGAACGCGGCGGAACGGCCGGAGATATGCAAATCGCGCGGGCTGTCGTCGCGGCGCACCATCTGGATCACGCCATCGTGTCGACCCAAGCTCACGGCCTGACCGACGTAGCCCATCGAATACCGCTTCGGCTCACGCCCGCTCACCATACGGATCAGTGTGTCGGCAGCGTGTGCGCCCTGCGGCGCGGCGGTTGCGCACGCCATCCTTGCGCCCGGCACCGCGGCGCAGTCCCCGACCACAAAGATGCGTTGATCGTCGACCGAACGCAGGAAATCGTCGACGACCGCCCGGCCTTCATCATTGACCCGCAGATTGCTGTCGTACACGAGATCTGGCACCCCTGACACGACGGCCCACAGGCTCAAGTCGCTGGGCAGTTCCTCACCGGATTCGAGCGTGACCGGCTGGGTTTGCGGGCCGGCGGTTTGGGCGACCGCCCGAACTTTCCCGGTCACGACCTCGACGCCCAGGTGCTCCAGACCCTTGCGAACCCGTGCACGGGCACCGTTGGATAGGCTCGGGCCGAGCTGCGTGCCCACGACCCGAACATTGAGGTCGGGTCTTGACTCGGCCAGCTCCGCGGCGCTCTCAATACCCGTCAGTCCCGACCCGATCACCGTGACCGTGCAGCCGGCGCCCAGCGTCTCCACGGCGCCGCGCGCCTGTTCCGCCGCGTCCCACGTCGTCATCGCGATCGCGCCGGGCAGCGGCTCAGAGCGGCTGCCGACCGCGACGATCGCGTAGTCGTACTCGAGCTCACCGCCGTCGTTCAAGGTCACCGCGCCGGCGTTGACCTTCAGGGCTGTACCGACACGGGTCGAGATGCCCGTGTGCAACATCCGGCTCAGGTCGGTGGCGGCGTTCGCGTGGCCGCTCAGCTGCTCGTGCAGCCGCACCCGCTCGACGAACAATGGGCGCGGATTGACAACCGTGATCTGCGCGTCGTCAAGCCTTCTGGCCAGCCGGTTCGCGGCGATCGTGCCAGCGTAGCCGGCGCCGACGATCACTACCTTCATGGTGTTCCTCCTGCGCTGAACTTTACGGCTCTCAAACCCGACCACGTCCTGTTTGCGAGCCCCTATCTGCGCATGAGATGCCGCCGACCGCCACTTTGTGACAGGCTGCGCCGCCACCGAGGCGGCGGGTTCGAACGGGCAGGACCTGAAGCTTCAGCGCACGTGCAGTGCGGCGGCGAAATCCAGCACCGTCGCGGTCGCGTCGGCACCTTCAGATCCTGCAGGGTGCATGCGCGAGCGGGTCCTGCCTTTGCCACCCGGCCAACCGCCGCGCCCGCCGCGGTAGCGAATCTCCTGGACCGTCGCGTCTGTGTCGGCGTCGGCCTGCTCCCAATCGGAGAGCACAGCCTGGGCGGGCACGAGTTCGTGGCCGCGGGTGTCGTTCAGGGTGCGGTGTACGCGAAATCCGATCCGGTCGTTCCGCAGATCGCCATGCATCATCAGCAATGCGGAGGACTGGCGCGGCTCCGGGACGCGCTCGCGGCTGGCGACGCGCGCGGAACCGCTGACGAGTGCGATGCCGGCGCAGTCGAGCAGTCCGGCACGGGCGACGCGCTCCACGAAGTTGGCGCCCATCTCGAGGCCGGTCATTACGACGGGAAGGTCCGGCGAGATCTCCTTGCGCCTACGCAGGTGGTCCACGAGCGTGCGCATGAACAGGCCGTCGTCGCCGCCGTCGCGACGGCCGCAACCATGATCGTCCCAGCAGCGTTCGAGCGCATCGGGAAAGACAACGTGAAACCCGGCTTTGGGAGCGCGCTCGGCGAGTTTGGTGCCCAGCGCGATGTGTCGTCCGGTGGTTCCGAGCCCGTGGACCGCGATCAGCAGCGGAACGTCCTCACCCCGCGGCTGCTGGGTGGGTGACCAGTAACTGCGCTCCATCCCGGCGACACCGACAGTACGGATATGAAGGTCACCGTCAGGAATTGGCCCGGGAACGGCGGTGAACGGTTTCGGTTCCCAGAGGTCGGGCTTCTTGCGACGGCGTGTTTCAGACATCCAGAATGAGGCTAGTGCGGTGGCGTTGACGCACCGTTACGCTGCTACGGTTCTCGCCGTGTCAACTGGCGCCTCAGATCCGCTCCCGCAGCGTCTTGCCGCGATCCGCGAGCAGCTGAGGCTGCTGTCCGAATACCTTGACCCGGCGGCGTTGGCCGAGCGCGTGACAGTACTCGAGACCGAGATGGGCGGGGCCGGATTCTGGGACAACCCTGAGCAGGCTGCCGCAACCAGCGCAGAACACGCGCGGGCAACGCGCAAGTTGGAGACCTTCCGCGCGCTGGAGTCCGACGCGGACGACCTTGAACCGCTTGCCGAGATGGCACTTGAGGACCCGGCTATGGCCGATGAGCTCGAAGAGCAGATTCAGAGCGTCCAGACCCGCCTGGACGAGCTCGAGGAGCAGCGTCTGTTCTCAGGTCCCTATGACGGTGGCAACGCATTCGTGACCGTGAACGCCGGAGCCGGAGGCACCGACGCACAGGACTGGGCCGAGATGGTGCTGCGCATGGAGATGCGCTGGGCCGAGCGACGCGGCTTCAAGGTCGAGCTGCTCGAAGCATCCCCGGGCGAAGAGGCGGGTATCAAGTCGGCCACGTTCGAGGTTGACGGTGAAAACGCCTACGGCCTGTACGGCAGTGAGAAGGGCGTACACCGACTCGTGCGCCTCAGCCCGTTCGACTCCGCACACCGGCGTCAGACCAGCTTTGCCGGCGTCGAAGTCTCCCCGGTGGTCGATGACGTCGGCGAGATCGAGATCGACGATGACGATCTGCAGGTCGACACCTACCGCGCCTCCGGTGCGGGCGGTCAGCACGTGAACAAAACCGACTCGGCCGTCCGCATCACCCACAAGCCGACCGGGATCGTGGTGCAGTGCCAGAACGAGCGCTCCCAGTCCTCCAACCGTGCCGAGGCGATGAAGATGTTGCGCTCGAAGCTGGTGGAGCTCGAGGAGCGCAGGCGCCGCGAGGAGATCGCGCGCGAGAAAGGGGAGGCCCAGGACGTGAATTTCGGCTCCCAGATCCGGTCCTACGTGCTGCACCCTTATTCGATGGTCAAGGACCACCGCACAGACTTCGAGATGGGCGACACCAGCCGCGTGCTCGACGGCGACCTTGACGGTTTTGTGCGCGCGTACTTGCTTAACGCCGCCAACTCTGGATAAGGTCTCCGCCGGAGTCCCAGGCGCGAGCCGCGTCCGGGTCCAGAGGCAGCGTCGCTGACGCTGATATAACGGACGCCTGACGGTCCCGTCGACGGACAGGGCAAACCCCGCGAGAGCGGGGACAGAGTCAAAAGGAGTAACAGCTGTGTCCGAACAGATCCCCGTGCCCGCTCAGCAGCCCACCGCCCCTTACCTCGAAGCCGTCACCGCCTACGGTTTGCGTGGCTCCACGCGCTTCCACGTTCCCGGTCACAAGGGTGGCGCCGGCGCCGACCCGGCGCTACGCAACGCGCTCGGTGAGGAGGCGCTGCTGCTTGACGTCCCACAGGACATCGAGGGGATCGACATCGGCCCTGCGCCGACCCCGTATCAGCGGGCCGAGCAACTGGCAGCCGAGGCCTACGGTGCCCAGCGCTGCTGGTTTTTGACGAACGGAGCCTCACAGGGCAACCACGCTCTGCTGTTGGCGCTGGCACCTCCCGGCAAGCGCGTCGTGGTCCAGCGCAACTCCCACGCGAGCGTGGTCGACGGGCTCGTGCTATCCGGCGGTCAGCCGAGTTTCGTCGCCCCGGAATACGATCCGGAACTGGGGATGGCGCATGGCGTCACACCGGAGGCGCTGGAGCAGATCCTCAAACACGCCGCCGGCCTGGCCAAGGACTCCGGCGGAGTGAAGGCTGCGTTCATCGTCTCTCCGACCTATTACGGGATGGCCGCCGACATCGGCGCCTGCGCGGAGGTCGCACACGCGGCTGGCGTCCCGCTGATCGTGGACACCGCCTGGGGGTCGCACTTCGGCTTCCATGA
This sequence comes from uncultured Actinomycetota bacterium, assembly GCA_963737115.1. Taxonomy (GTDB): domain Bacteria; phylum Actinomycetota; class Thermoleophilia; order Solirubrobacterales; family Solirubrobacteraceae; genus Palsa-465. Next base: position 70,695 of record CAVTRM010000008.1, on the reverse strand, counting down.
GCGGCTGCCAAAGAATCCGCTGCAGCTCGGGGCCGACGCGATGCTCGCGTCCACGCACAAGATCGTCGGCTCGCTTACCCAATCCGCGATGCTGCTGGTATCCGACAGCGGCCGCATCGATATCGGTGCGATATCCCGGAGCGTGCGGCTGCTGCGGTCAACGAGCCCGAGCGCGCTGCTGATGGCGTCACTCGACGCGGCGCGCCGACAGCTCCAGGTTCACGGTGAGCTGCTGATCGGCCGAACGATTGCCGCCGCGGCCAGAACCCGCGAGGCAATCGACGCGATTCCCGGATGTGTGGTTGTCGGTGAAAAGTTGGTCGGGCAGCCCGGCATCGCCGCCTGGGATCCGCTGCGCATCGTGATCGACGTCCGCGGCACCGGCGTCACCGGCTACGAGGTCGCGCACGCGCTGCGTGCCTCCTATGACGTTCATGTCGAGCTCGCCACCCACACCACCATGGTGTTGGTGCTCGGGATCGCGCAGCCGGTCGAGGCGCTGGAGCGGTTCGCTCACGACCTCGCCGAGACCGTGCAACGAATCGCCGCCAGCACCGGCCCCGCGAACGCAACCGGCGTACTCGCGCAGCCGCCGGTTGCCACCAGCTCGGAAACCGCGATCCCGCCCCGAGATGCGTTCCTCGCCGAAAGCGAAGCGGTGCCCGTCGACGACGCGATCGGGCGGATCTCGACCGAGTCGATCGCCGGCTACCCTCCCGGAGTCCCGAACCTGCTGCCTGGCGAGCGCGTGACCGCCGAGGTGGTCACATACCTGAAGCAGCTTGTGGCCGCCAACGCCCGCCTGCACGGCGCTGCCGATCCGACCTTCACTACATTGCGAGTGCTGAAGTCCTGATGCGGATCGAACCCAAGCAGCTATTCCACACCGCAAACGATGGCCGCGTTCGGACCGGCCTGAAACTGGCGCTCGCGACTGGCGCGATGCTCGCTGCCGGCGCGACGGCAAGTACTGCACTCGCGTCGCAGGTTGCGGTCAGCGTTCACCAGATACCCGGCTCCGCAAAGATGAAGAACGCGACGGTGTCACTGGCGCCAGCGCCGGCAGGCGGAGCGTCGGAGTGGGCGGCGGTGACCCCGCGTGTCGCCGTGAACAGCTCCAGCTCAGGTCAGGGCATGCGCCAGGTGCTGCTGTTTACGATTCCACAGTCCGGCGCGACCGCGGCTGTCACCACCAGCAGGGACATGTATGTTCCCAGCGCCGGACACCCGGCTGAGCTGCTCGCCGACGGCAGTGACGATTGGATCTGGGATGGCTCGGTCGTCTCGGTGACGGCTCAGGGCGTGGCTACCAACGCCGGCCGTGTCGATGGCGGGGTCGGATTCGTGGCCGGTCCCGGCCCGAACCTGTTCACCACCGACAACGGCGGCCTGACCTTCAGTTGCAAGGCACAGACTCCCGCCGACTGCCACATGATCTCTGCACTCTCCGCCTTTCGCTACAACGCCCCCGGCGGTCCGGACGGACTGGCAGCGGCCGGTGGCCGACTCTGGGAAGTGCTGCAAACGCCACCCGCGAGCGGGCTGCTCGAGTCAACCACAAGCGGCAAGGTCAGCGGCCCCTATGACAAGGGTCTACTGCACGGAGACCCGGGCGACGCGCTCATCGGGCGCGGCGGCTACCTGTACGCTGCCGGCCTAGCGCGCCCCGGCGCGGGCACGTTCGCCGCGATCTACCGGATTCCGACGGGCAAGCCGTCGGGTCGGCCGCTGGTATACGCGCGCGCCGCGGGAATTCCGCCGACCGCAGGCATCTCGGCGCTCACGGTCGGGCCCGGTGGAAACATCTTCTTCGAGGACAACCACTCGAACGAGATTGGCGCCCTCAACCTGGGAAACCACCACGTCACCGAGTACAAGCTTCCGGCCGGTTACTACCTTCCCGGAAGCGGAGCCGTGACCACCAACACGATCGCGAGCGGCCCCGGCGGCTCTAACGCAGTGCTCGTCTCCGCGCACAACAAGGCTGGAGTCGAGGTCGTAATTGAATACAGCTTCGCCTCCTAGTAGCGGCAAGTACAAGTGCTGTGATGGACTCATTGGTCTGCGTTCGAATCGGCTGCACGCGCCTCTGGCGACGGGTCATCTAAACTCCGCGTAAGTTCATGGATGAGGCAGGATCGAGACTTTTGGCGTCGTTGCATCAAAGGCGCGTGGCATTGGTGCGTGCGTGTATCGCGCTGGTATTCGCGGTCGCGCTTCTCGCAGCAGCGGGCACCGCGACCGCGTCGGCGAGTTCCGTGTTCAAGCTCCCAAGCTGCCGTGATCCGTCGCCCGGACTAGACCTGCACGTGTCCGGCAACCGGGTGCTGACGCTGCACAACAAACCGTTCAGCTTCTACGGCGTCTCGACCTACGGGGGCCTTCAGAACCAGTACGGCAGCACGCTCTGGAAACACGCGCTGGCCTCCGCCGTAGCCCAGATCAAGGCGACGCCGCACTGGCACGCCAACACGATCCGCATCCAGATCGCGGAACAGAACCTGTTTCTGGACACCACGCCGAGCCAGCCGGTGAACGTCGCCGTGCTGAACGCGCTGTGCTCCGAAGTTCAGCTTGCCCGGCGCGAAGGCCTGGAAGTTGTGATCAACGATCAGACCGAGTGGCCCAACTGGTATGAGCAGGACCCCACCTCCCGCACCGTTCAGTTCTGGAAGTACGTGGGCGCGATCTACGCCAACGAGCCTGGGATCACCTTCGATCTGTTCAATGAACCGCGTGTACAGCGCCCGAATCCGCTGCCCACAGGCGCTCCGCCAACACCGCTCGACCTGCCTTGGGTATGGAAGGTCTGGCGCAACGGCGGAATAGCGGATGGGACCAACTACGTGGGCATGCAGACGATGGTCAACCTGATCCGCGACCGACACTGGCACAACCTGATCTGGGTAGAGGGCCCGCTGTTCGACGACGCGGTCAAACGCTACAAGCAGTACGCGGTTACCGGCAGCAATCTGGTGATCAGCTTCCACCACCCGGCACTGGACACCGGCGTCAACGGTTGGAAGAGCAGCTTCGGGTTCCTGGCGGCGAAATACCCGATGGTCGACGGAGAATGGTCTGAATATGCCGGGGTCAAACCCGAATGCAACCCCGAGGCACCGACCTTGGCCCCCCAGTTCCTCGCCTACCTGAAAAGCATCAACATGGGTCTGATCGCGTGGTCGCTGCAAGCCGGGGCGCTTACCTACGACCCCAACGGTTACGTGCCCACCAACCTGACGCAGGCGCGTGACACCACCAACCCGGCTGCGCTTTTCAGACCGGACTCGCTCGACTCCAGTTTCGCCTGCACCAGCCAGGGCGCCGGCGAGGGGATCGGCGAGCTGGTCTACAACGACTTCAAGGGCTACGCCAACGGCGGCTGACGCGCCGGCCCTAAAGCGGACCGGCAACGCTACGCCGAGCTGAATCGCCGGCCTAAAGCGGGCCGCTGAGGCTACTCCGAGCTGACCGGTCGGGCCCGTCAAGGGCGGGCGAGCTCCTGCATCAGAACGTCCGGACTTGCGCGTTTGCCTCCACCAGTTGATACTTGGTGTGCCTCGTCGTGTGTTGCTGGTCCAGACAGCCATAGCGCCGGGGTAACGGCTTATAACTATGGAGGTATCAGATGGGAGCCAAGCGCATCGGTGTGCCCTTGTTGCTCGCAGCGGGGTTGATCGGTGCTGCCGCGTCGTCGCAGACCGCCAGTGCGGCGATCCCGACCACGATTGTCACGGTGCACGCGATCCCTGGCGCTGCCAAGCTGGCCGAGGGATCGGTGTCGCTGGCACCTGCCCCGGGCGGAGGGGCGGAATGGGCTGCCGTATCGCCGCAGATGATCGTGTTATCGCCGTTTGTTGGCCCACAACTGTTGCCGAGCGCGCAGCAACCTGCTGCCCTGCGGTCCGACGCGAACGCTGACAGCGGTCGACCGGTCTCGATCGTCAAGATCCCGTTGAGCGGAAAAGCAACCACCGTGAAGACCAGTCGCGCTCTCAGCGTCCCCGCGAGCTCGCAGGGAGCCGAGCTGCTGAACGACGGCAGCCAAGACTGGATCTGGGACGGCTCGATCGAGTCGATCAGCAGCACCGGGAAGGTCGTCAACGCAGGGCCTGCCAGCGGCAGCGTCGGCTTCATCGTAGGACCCGATGGCGCGCTCTACACCACCGACGACAGCGGCGGCACGTACCGCTGCGCAGCTCGTCTGCCCGCCAACTGCAAACAGATCTCCAACTTGCTGACGCTCGACCCCTCAGCCCAGGGTGGGCCCGACGGGATCACCCGCGCCAACGGAAAGCTGTGGGAGGTGATGGAGGCACGACCGAGCTCAGCGCTGTACGAATCGACGGTGAGCGGCAGTGTCACCGGCCCCTACGACGCGGGCATGCTCGCCGGCCAGTCAGGCGACTCGCTGGTCGGCCACGGGTCCTACGTTTACGCGGCCGGGGTGGCGACTGCGGGTACGGACTCCTACGACGCGATCTACCGCTTCTCCGCCGCTCACCCCAAGACGGCACCGGTGCAGTTTGCGGGTGCCGCTGGGATCCCGGCCGACGCCGACATCACCGCGACCGTGGCGGACGCCAACGGCAATGTCTGGTTTGAGGACACGACCAACGACCGCGTCGGTGAGCTGACCGCGGCTACCGGCGAGGCCACCGAGTACACGCTGCCGAAGGGATACACGCTGCCGAAAGCGGACAACTTCAGCACCAACACGATCGCCGCGGGGCCTGCGAAATCACGCACCGTGTACGTGGCCGTCACCAGCAAGAGCGGCATCCCCGCGGTCGTCGAGATCAAGCAGAGCTAGTTGACCAACCGGCATGGGGGTCGCGCGACCGGCGACGCGCGACCCTCAGTAGGCGGCGATCGCGCCCACGGCTTTGGATAGCGCCACCAGCGCCGGCCAGTTCGACGGCCCGTCGATGAACAGCGCGAATGCCAGCGTGTGCCCGCCCCGCGCACGGCAGTAGCCGGCGAGGTTGGTCACGTTGTTCAGCGTCCCGGTCTTGGCGACGCAATGCCCGACGGCGTATGACTTCAGGCCGATGGTCTGGACCGTACCCTGGCGACCCACCACGGGCAACGCCGCCCACAAACGGCGTCCCTGGGGGGTGTCGTAGAGCTGACGCAGCAGCGAGACCACCTGCGCGGGTGAACTGCGGTCAGCCTTGTCGAGCCCGGACCCGTCGTGGATTCGCGGCGACAGGCCGTAGCGTGTGACCAGCAGATGGTGGATCACCGCAGCCCCGGCTGCCAACGTGCCTTGCCCGTCGTGGCGCGCACCGATCTGCTTTGCGAACAGATCCGCGAACAGGTCATCGGAGGGAACATCCATCAAGCGCACCATCGTCTGGACCGTCGGCGAGTAGACCCGCGCGAGCAGCGCAGCGTCGACTGGTGTGCGGCGCGTTGTCGTCGCGGCGGTGACGCTGATACCGCTGAGCTTCATCGTGGCGGCTACCTGGCGCGCAGCGAACTCGGCCGGCCCAAGGTGTTTCCAGGTCATGCCGTGGTCGAACACGAGTGCTGACAGCTCGCCGCCGTAGTCGGGGGTGTCGGCACGGTCATGCGTCGCCGGGCCGCCGACGTCCGCATCAAACAACGAAGCGTCAGCGTAGAGTCGTCCGGTCACGCGTTTGATCCCGCGGGCACGAAGCTGGCGCACGAGTTCCGCAGCCGTCGGGCCCTGTCCGTATTCGTACAGCTTGTTCCAGTTGCCGTCGCCAAAGGTCGGGTCGCCGCCGCCCTGGAGGAACAGGTTCCCGTGCCAGACGCCGCCGTGGCCAAGGTGGCCTGAGCCGAGCAGCGTCGTATGCAGACGCGCGTTCGCTCCCAGCAGGTCGAACATCGCAGTGCTGGTGTAGAGCTTTTCGACCGACGCGGGCTCGCGCTCAACGTCGGAACGCAGCGCGTACAAGGTCCTGCCGTCATGGTCGCCGGGGGTCACGTGTAGCGAGACCACCAGTGCCCCGGTATGGGGTCCCATGCCCCTGAAGGCCTTCACCATCGCGGCCTTGAGCAGCCTTACGCGGGCGCCGCTGCCATCGGGCAGCGGGTCGAGCCCGACCGCCGGTGTGGGGGTCAGGCTGGCGGTCGTGGTTATGTGCCTGGTGGCGACCGTCGCGGGGTGGCTGAGATGCTTGGTGGCAGTGGTCCCGGCGCGCGAGGAAGCCGCTGGCGTGACTGTTCCCGAGCCGCCCGATCCACAACCGGCGAGCGCAAGCGTCAGCGCCGCCGCGGACAGCAGCAGCCGCGGCTTGACGGCGGTGGCGGCGGTCATGCGGACCGCCGCCGGCAGAGCGGCAATCCGCCCGGAATTCGGCGAACCCTTAGGCAAAGTCCGCCACAGTGTGGGGGCCGACGCAAGCAACCGAGAACTCGGTTGACACGCCCGCTGCGAGCTCGCGCACCTGATCGAAGGTGACGGCGTCGAGCGCGGCGATCGTTGCCTCGGGATCGACCTCCTGCCCGTAGACGATCGCCTGTGCGGCGGCCGTACGCGCGATCGCGCCGGAGCTCTCGAACGCAATCGCGCGGGCGCCGGCGGCGTAGGCGCGAGCGCGCTCGACCTCGGCTTCGGTGGGGCCGTCGGTGCGCAGCTCGCCGACGATCTCGTTCATGCGCGTGAACGCCTCCACGCATTTGCTCGATTCGAGTCCGGCGGAGAGCTGCAGAATCGGGACATCCGCGTGAACGTGGGGGAAGGCCGAGACGCTGTAGGCGAGGCCGCGCTGTTCGCGGATCTCGTCGAACAGACGTGAGCCCATCGAGCCGCCCAGCAACGTCGAGTAGATCGTCAGCGCCGCGCGCGCGGAGGGGCTGGTGACGTCGATTGCGGGGCGGTAGGACATCCGTAGATGCGACTGGTTGGAGTCGCGCTCGGTAACGAGCGTGTGTGGCACCAACGGCGGAGCGGGCTCGAACCCCTCCGGCGACTCGAACGCCTCGAAGCGCTCGAACAGCTCGTCGATCTCGGGGCCGGTCAGCGAATCTAGATTGCCGACCAGGAACGCGCCACCGCGCGAAGGAGCCCACTGGCGCTCGCGGAAGCCGATGATCCCCTCACGGGTAAAGGTCTCGGCCAGGTGCTCGGTGGTACCCAAAACCGGGCGACCCAGCGGATGGTCGCCGAACACGGCCTCGTCGATCAGATGCTCGGCCACGGAAGAGGGCTGATCCGCGTAACGCGCGATTTCCTGCACGACCACTCCGCGTTCCTTGTCTAGCTCGACGGGATCGAGCGTTGCGCGGCCGACGAAATCGGTCAGCAGATCCGCGGCCTCGGGGCCCTTGTTGGCCCGCGCGGTGATGTGGAACGCGACCATGTCGTGACTGGTGAACGCGTTCATCACGGCACCGCTGTTTTCCGCCGCCTCGTTCACGTCGCGGTAGGTCTTGTACTTCTCGCCACCCTTGAACACCAGATGCTCAAGGAAGTGCGCCATCCCGTTCTCTTCCGGGCGCTCGGTGCGGGCGCCGGCGTCAAAAGCTACGAGCAAAGTCACGGACTCGGTCCCGGCCATCGCGATGCGGTGCAGCGGCAGGCCGTTGCGGAGTACAGAGGTGGAAATCTGAGGCATGCCTTAACGGTACCTACGCGCGCGGAATCGCAACGCGGCTTGGCCGCTGCCGCAGCCCCGCGGGCGGCAACTGCAAGCAAGAATTCAAATTCGTGCAGATAAGTTCACATAAAGCCGGGGTTGCCCCACAACTTTGATGTAGGTGAAGCGTCTTAACCTACGACGGGCACTCGGGTTTTCGACTCCCTACGAGTTCGTTGTCGAAAGTCCTTCCTAAACCGGGCTTTAGCTAAAAACCCTGCAAATCTGCTTGCACGCAGGTCGGCAGACTAGTCCAGGAGCTCCCTTGACCGCTACTCTGGCCGGACCTTATGCCTAACGCAGATCAGAAATCAGGCAGCCGCCGTTCCGACGTGCGCCGCGATGCTGCTCGTAACTCAGCAGCACGCAAACCCGAGATGTCATCCGCCACCAAGCGCCAACGCCGCCCGCGTCCCGAGGCGCCCGCGCCGCGCAACGCGGTGATCGAGTTCCGCGGTGTCACCAAGCACTACGAGGCCGGCACCACGGGTCTGGATCAGGCAACGTTCGGCGTCGAACGCGGTGAGTTCGTGTTCATGATCGGCGCCACCGGGTCGGGCAAGTCCACGGTGATGCGGCTACTCACCAAGGAGATCGATCCGAGCTCCGGCACGATCTGCGTTGCCGGCCGCGACCTCTCCGATGTCAAGCGCCGTCAGGTCCCGTTCTACCGCCGCAACATCGGCGTCGTATTCCAGGACTTCAAGCTGCTGCCCAACCGCACCGTTTACGAGAACGTCGCCTACGCGCTGCAGGTGACCGGCCAGTCGCGCAAGCAGATCCGCGCGAAGGTCCCGGACATTCTGCGGCTGACGGGGCTCTCGACCAAGCTTCACAACTACCCGGACCAGCTGTCCGGCGGCGAGCAGCAGCGCGTCTCGATCGCGCGCGCGTTCGTGAACCACCCGCCACTGCTGCTCTGCGACGAGCCGACCGGAAACCTCGATCCCGAGACCAGCATCGACATCATGCGGCTGCTGTACCGGATCAACCGGACCGGCACCACCGTGCTGGTTGCGACTCACGATCACGCGATGGTCGACAAGATGCGCCGCCGCGTGCTCGAGCTGTCCCACGGCCGGATCATCCGCGACGAGTCCACTGGTCTGTACCAGCGCGACGAATCGACCCGTGAGTTCGCGCAGCGCATGCGCCAGCCGAGCCCACGTCCAGACGGAATCGACGAGCGCGAGGCGCGTGCCCGCGAGCGTCGCGCTGAGCGCGGAGACCGATAGCCGATGAGACCCCTCTTTTTCCTGCGGGAATCTCTCCGCAGCATGCGTCGCAATGCCGCGCCGAGCTTCGCCGCGCTCGCGACCGTCACCGTGACGCTGGTCGTGATCGGGATCTTCATCCCAATCGTGCAGGCAGCCCGCGGCGCCGCTAACGACGTTCGCGGCCGCGTGCTCGTGAACGTCTACGCGGTGCAAAAGGCTACCCCGGCCGACGACCACCGCATCGACGGCAAGCTCAAAGCGATCCCGGGCGTCCGTAAGGTTGTGTTCGAGTCGAAGGCCACCGCACTCGCGGCGCAGAAGAAGCAGAACCCGACGGCCTACGCGCAGATCACCGGCAACCCGCTGCCGGACACGTTCCACGTGTACGCAAAGAACCCCAACCAGGTGCTGCAGATCCGGGCCGCCATCGACAGTAACGGGCACAAGCTCGACAGCTCGATTGCGAACATCTCAAACCAGGTTGAGAACACCAAGAAGCTGTTGACGGTCACGGGCGTGATCGAAATCATCGCCGGTCTGCTCGCGTTGATGCTGATGGTCGCGTCGCTGCTGCTGATAGCCAACACGATCAGGCTCTCGCTGTACGCCCGAAGGCGTGAGGTCGAGGTCATGAAGCTGGTGGGCGCGACCGACTGGTTCATCCGCTGGCCGTTCGTGATCGAGGGCATAATCGTCGGGACGATCGGCGCCGTCGGTGCGGTGGTCGTGCTCGGGCTCGGCAAGGTGCTGCTGGTGGACCGCCTGTTCGGCGACTGGTCACTCGGCAACGCCGTGCACACGATCCCGTACATCACGCTCGTCGGTGTCCTGATCGGGGCGGGCATTCTGGTGTCCGCACTGGGTTCGGGACTTTCGCTGCGCCGCTTCCTGCGGGTCTAAGCCGTTAGCTGTGTTTCCGGTCTAGCCGGACCGGAAACACGCCCGTCTGCCGTCTGACTACGCAGGGGCCTCGCGGCCCGCGCGGCTACGCTGATCGGATGTCCTTGAGCCCCGCCTGGCAGCGCCGTTTACGTCGTTTCGGCGTGGCCGTCGGTGCGGTCGGGATCCTGCTCGTCGGGATCCTGATCGGCGGCCATCGGTCATGGCTGCCCGGCTTCGCCCGCAACCTGTTCGTCGGGGAATCGCAGAATCAGAAGGTGGCCGACCAGGTCTTCTCGCTGCTGTCTAAGGACTACTACCGCCCGGTCAACACCGAGCATCTGACGAGCTCGGGACTCGAGGGCGCGGTGGCGAGCCTGCACGACCCGTATTCGCACTACTACCCGCCGTCGCTCTACCAGTCGTTCCAGGACCAGCTTGACTCGCAGATTGCCGGGATCGGCATTGAACCGGCGCCGGTGCCTGTGCACGGCGGGCTGCTGATTGAGGAGGTCATTCAGAACTCGCCAGCGGCGCATGCGGGCCTGCTGAACGGCGACGTGATCACGGGCGTGAATGGCCGCTCACTGGCGGGTAAGAGCGTCGCGACGGCAGCGACCGTGATCCGCGGACGCCCGGGAACCGTGGTGCGGCTGTCGGTGCTGCGCGGTCACACGCTGATGCAGAAACGCCTGGTGCGGGCAGTGGTGACGGTGCCGGTGGTCGCCTCCAAGCTGGTCACGGTGGACGGCCGTCGCGTGGGCTATATCAGCTTCAGTCAGTTCTCTGCGGGTGCCGCGGCGGAGCTGCGCGGTCACCTGCGGCGATTGCTCGCGCAGGGCGCTCAGGGCCTGGTGCTCGATCTGCGCGATAACCCTGGAGGGCTGCTGAAGGAAGCGGTGGCCACCGCGTCGCTGTTCATCTCGCACGGTGTCGTGGTCACCACCCGCGGCCGCGCGATCCCCACCACCGTGTACCGCACGCTCGGCGATGCGATCGCGCCTTCGATCCCGCTGGTGGTGCTAGTGGATCGCGGGACCGCATCCTCCGCGGAGATCCTCACGGCGGCGCTGAAGGATCACCACCGCGCGCTCGTGGTCGGAACCCATACCTACGGCAAGGGTGTATTCCAGGAAGTGATGCCGATCACCGGTGGCGGCGCGCTCGACATCACCGTCGGCGAGTACTTCACGCCCGACGGGCAGAATCTGGGAGGCGGGGGCGTACGTCGCGGACGCGGTGTGGCCCCGAACATCTATGTGTACGACAACCCCAATGCCCCCGGATCCCACGCTTTGCGGGTAGCTGAGCGCGCCGTCGCACGCGAGGTCAAATGAGCCCGCGCCGCGACGACCACGAACAGCCGCTGCCGCAGTCGTGGGTCACCGTGATCCAGAAACGCGGGAAGTTCCTGGTCGCGGAGCCGTTCTTCGGTCCCGGGCCGCGGATGGCTGTCAGTCGCGACGCCCGCTACGGCGTGGGTGACCTGGTGCTGGTCTCGCCCGGCGTCTCCGGGCGTCGCGGGCAGGGTTCGCGCGCCAAGGTCCTGCAGCGCCTGGGCAAGCCCGATGTCGCGCGTGACGTAGTCGAGGCGCTGATGCGTGACCGCGGGCTGGCGCGTTCGTTCGAGCCGCCGGTGAACCGGCTGGCGACCGAGGTCGCTGAGCGTCCGATCGCCGTCGACCGGGGACGGCGCGATCTGCGGCGCCTCACTACCTTCACGATCGATCCCGTGTCTGCGCGTGACTTCGACGACGCGATCTCCTGCCGGGAGGCGGATGCCGGCGGCTGGGAGGTCTGGGTGCACATCGCCGATGTCAGCGCCTACGTGACGCCGCGCGACGCGATCGATCGCGAGGCCTACCGACGTGGCACATCGGTATACGTGCCCAGCGCGGTGGAGCCGATGCTGCCGGTCGAGATCTCCAACGGCGCCTGCTCGCTGGTCCCGGATCAGGACCGTCTGGCGGTCACCGTGGAGATGGTCGTCCGCGACGGCCAGGTGGTGTCCGCGGCGTTCTATCGCTCGCTGATCCGCTCACAGAAGCGGCTCACCTACGAGCAGGTTGATGCGATCTTTGCAGGCCGCGAGCGCGGCGCTGGTGAGTGGGGCGTGGGGCTTGCAGCAGCGCGGGCAGCGGCGGCGTCGATCGGTGAGCGCCGAGCGGCCGCAGGGGCGCTGGTGCTGGAAGGCACTGAGCCCGACTTCGAGTTCGACCGTGCCGGCCACGTGACCGGGATGACCCCGTCGGAGCAGACCGAGTCGCACCGGCTGATCGAGCAGCTGATGGTCGCCGCCAACGAGCAGGTGGCGAAGTTCCTGGTCGACCGCAAGATCCCCACCCTCTACCGCGTGCACGAACGGCCGGAGGCCGCGGCAGTCGAACGGATGGTCGAGCAGCTCGAGTCGCTGGGTGTGCCGACACCGCCGGTCCCGGGTGGCGCGCTCACAACGCAGGAGGCTTCCGAGGTCGCCGGAGAGGCCTCACAGATGGTCGCCGATTGGGTCGCCCGTAACGACGGCCGCGGTGCCACAGCGCTGAACCGGATCGTGCTGAGATCGCTGAAGCAGGCCTACTACGACCCCGTCAACCGCGGCCACGCGGGTCTTGGCCTGACCGCCTACTGCCACTTCACCTCACCGATCCGGCGCTATCCGGATTTGATCTGTCATCGCGCGCTGTTGTCAGCGGTCGACGGTTCGCAGCCGGCTCCGGAGGCGTCATGGGTGGCTGCGGCCGGGGTCGCGTGCTCGGCCGCTGAGCGCCGCGCAATGACACTCGAGCGCGACGCCGACGATGTCGCGCGATGTTTCCTGCTGCAGCGCGAACTGGCGCGCGCCGGAGCGCTACGCGGGGACGTCGGCTTCGGTGGTCCAGAGGCGCAGTTCGAGGGGGAGATCGTCGGCGTGATCGGCTCCGGCGCGTTCGTCGCATTCGGTCCGCGGCTCGAGTATGAGGGCATGCTGCCGGTGCGCCGCATGCGCGACGACTGGTGGGAGCTGAACGAGGCCGCGACGGCGTTGATCGGGACTCGCAACGGCGGCGCCCTGCGGCTCGGCGATGCGGTGACCGTAAACGTTGACGGGATCGACGCTCCCCGCGGTCGCGTAGACCTCGTCCGCGCTGTCGACGAGCAGCGATGAGGCGGGCGTCCTACCCTCGGTTGTCTGATGGCTAACGCCAAAGCACTCAACAACTCTCCTGACGATGGCTAAGGGCAAGAAGCGCAAGGCTGCCTCCGGCGATGTCGCAACCAACCGCCGGGCCGCGTTCAGATACAACCTCATAGAGCGGTACGAGGCCGGGGTCGTGCTGACCGGCACCGAGGTGAAGGCGCTGCGCGACGGTGACGCCCAGCTGAAGGACGCCTACGCGACGGTCGAGAACGGCGAAGTCTGGCTGATCGGTTCCTACATCGGCCCCTACAAGGCCGCCTCACACGACAACCATCCGCCGGAGCGCAAGCGCAAGCTGCTGCTGCATCGTCGCGAGATAGAGAAGCTGATCGGGCAGACCAAGGAGAAGGGCTTCACGCTGGTGCCGACGCGCATCTACTTCACCGGCGACCCGTCACGCGCAAAGGTCGAGATCGCGCTCGCCCGCGGCAAGGATCTCTACGACAAGCGCGAGACGATCAAGCAGCGCGACATGGCCCGCGACGTCCAGCGCGAGCTGCGTGACGTCCACCGCTAGCCACGACCAGTCGTCGTTCCGAATCGCGTAGTCGACAATTCGCGGTCGGATTGTTATATTGACGGCCAGCCGGGCGCGTCCGGCGCGGCAACGAGACAGTCGCCCGGCGCAGCGGTCCCGGTAACCTGCACGTGCGCGGTTGGGGTTGTGATGAAGAGAGTTATCGTCGGTCTGTTGGCTATCGGATCGACGCTCATGGTGCTGCTCGGCCTGTCGCTCTTCGCGTTTTCGGCTGACGCGTCAGCAGGTACGCTGGGGACATGGACCGCGCCGGTCTCTGTTGATCCTGCCAACGCCAACCCCGAAATCAGCAATCAGTTGGCGTCGGTGTCGTGCGTCAGCGGCCCGTTCTGCGCCGCTGTCGACATCAGCGGCTTCGCAGTCGCCGATACCGCGGGTAAATGGACCGCGCCCGTCGGGGCCGACATCTCTCTCGACAGCGGGGAGCTGGCCTCGGTGTCCTGCGCGAGCAGCAAATTCTGCGCGGCGGTCGACAGCTACGGGAATCTTGTGACGTGGAACGGCAGGGCGTGGAGCGGCCCGACCGGGTTCGCCGTCCCGAGCGGCTCCGGCGCCGATGGATTGAATGCGGTGTCGTGTGTGCCGAACACCAGCTACTGTGTGGCCGTCGGCTACGGCGGTGTGGTGGCGACGTATAACGCTGGCACGACGGCCTCGGCCAACGTCGATTCCGACCGAGACCTGACATCAGTGTCCTGTCCGAGCAAGAGCTTCTGCGTCGCCGTGGACGAGTCCGGTGACGCTCTGACCTACAACGGCAGCAGCGGATGGAGTCAACCGACGCCGGTCGACGCCGGGACGACCTTGACTTCGGTGTCATGTTCGAGCACCAGCTTCTGCATCGCCGTCGCCAACATGTACTACGCCTTCACGTACGACGGCAGCACCTGGGGGCCGCCGATCGCGATGGACAGCAACGCGTTCCTGCAGTCCGTGTCGTGCGCCCCCGGCACCATCAACTTCTGCGTCGCCGTCGACACCTCCGGGTATGCCGAGACATACCAGGGCCAGCTGGGATGGGGAAAACCCGTCCGGATCGACTCCAAAGCCGTCCCTCAGGCGGTCTCGTGTTCTAGCGGCACATTCTGCGCCGCCGTCGACGACGAGGGAAATGCGCTGACCTATCGTGGCGGCCGCACACCGGCCGCCGATCGGACCTCGACGAGCGTCGCCTGTGCTCCGGCGTCGGTCGCCGTTGGCGCCTCGACGTCGTGTACGGCGACGGTGAGGGATACCGCGAGCGGCGGCACGACGCCGACCGGGACCGTGAGCTTTGCGAGCACGCCGACGACCGGCGCATTCTTCGGCAGCGGCGATTGCGCGCTCCAGCCGACAAGCACGATCGGAACGGCGTCGTGTGAGGTGTCATTGACGCCGTCGGCGGTCGGGCTCTATGACGTTACCGCCAGCTACGCCGGTGAGAACAACTACTACGAGGCCAGCACGAGTCCGTCGTTTACCCAGACCGCCACGGGCCCGCTCGCGACGAGCGTAACGTGCGCGCCGTTGTCCGTCACGGTGGGCAAGGCCTCAACTTGTAAGGCGACGGTGACGGATACCGAGTCGAGCGGAGCGACCACGCCCACGGGGACGGTCAGCTTCTCGACTTCGCTGACGACCGGGACGTTCGCCGACTCCGGTCACTGCACGCTTGCGGCGGTCGCCGGTACGACCGACATGGCGTCCTGTGCGGTCTCGTTCAGAGCGGCGAAGGCGGGCGTCTACGCGATCACCGCAGCGTATGGTGGCGATGCCGGCCATGAACCCGGCAACAGTCCGCCATCCACCGTGAAGGCGCTGGCGCCGCCAACGCCGTCGATCGGCCGGGCGAAGGTGTCCGGGACGAGCGTGCGCGTGCCGGTCAAGTGCTCAGGCTCTGAATCGTGCGCGGTGAAGATCACGCTGACGACGACGGAGACAACTAGTCACGATGGGAAGACGACGAAGAAGACGGTCGTCGTCGGTTCAAAGTCTGTGACGGTTGCGGCTCCGAAGAGCGTCACCGTGAAGCTGAGTCTGAACACTCTCGGCAAGCGGCTGTTGGCGAAGAGTCAGACGTTGAAGGGCAGGTTGACCGCGACCTTCAAAGGCAAGACCGTCGGCAGCACAAAACTGCGGTTCACAACCAAACGATAGCCCGCCCCCACGAGCACGCCGCATCCGTCCTCCGGCACTCACCGCAAGCCACATACGGCTATGCGGCTTCTGGTCGCCCGGATCAGAACCAGCTTTAGTGCACCCTCAGCTGAGCTGGCCGGCGTTCAGCGCGTCGTCTTCTTCGAGTGCCTCTTCGGCAAGGATCGCCTCGTCTGGCAGTGCGGGCACCTCGTTGACTGCCGCTTCGGCGTCGTGACGCTCCTGCGACGGTCCGGGGTGGGACTCTTCCTCATCTGCCGCAACCAGTTGCTTGTGGACGCTTGAGAGCACGAAGGCACCGGCCGTGACGGTCGCGGCGCCGAGGTAGAACGGCACGTGCACGTTCACGTGGACCACCAGCTGGCTGGCGCAATATGGCGCCAGCCCGCCGCCGATGAAGCGCACGAAGCCGTAGGTCGCGGAGGCGACGGCGCGCGGGACCGGGGCGATGCTCATGACCGCGGTCGTGACCAGCGTGTTGTTCATCCCGACCGGGATTCCGGAGGCGATCGCGGCGATGATCACGACGGTTTTGTCGTCTGGCCAGATCGCGATCACGAGCGAGACGATCGCCATCATCGCGAACCCGAGGTAGAGGCTCACCGGGGTGCCGAGCCGTGACTTGAAGAACGGCGCACCGAAGACCGCGAAGATCGCGACCAGGATGCCCCAGCCGCAGAACACCAGCCCGAGCTTGATCGGGCTGAGGTTCATCAGGAACGGTGAGTAACCGAGGATCGTGAAGAACGCCCAGTTGTAGAGCAGCCCGGTGACGCTGGTGATCGCGAGGCTGCGGTGTTTGAGCGCGAGGAGCGGCTCCTTGATCGACGACTTCACCTTTGGCGTCGGTGTCTTCGGGACCAGCGTGATCGTGGCGATCAGTGAGATCAGCATCAGCACCGATACGCCGAAGAAGGGACCGCGCCAGCTGATGTTCCCGAGGATCCCGCCCAGCAGCGGACCGGACGCGATGCCGACGCCGAGCGCGGTTTCGTAGAGGATGATCGCGCCGCCGAAGCCGCCGCTGGCAGAGCCAACGATGACCGCGAGTGAGGTGGCGATGAAGAGCGCGTTACCGAGGCCCCAGCCGGCGCGGAAACCGATGATCTGGCTGATCGAATGGCTCGCGCCGGCGCAGGCGGCGAAGATCACGATCAGCACCAGACCAGCGATCAGCGTTCGTTTGGCACCGATCCGGGAAGAGACCCAGCCAGTGACCAGCATCGCCAGCGCGGTGATCACCAGGTAGCTGGTGAAGAGCAGTTCGACCTGCGAGTGGGAGGCGTGCAGCTTGCTTGCCAGCGACGGCAGGATCGGGTCAACGAGCCCGATCCCCATGAACGAGATCACGCACGCGAACGCGACCGCCCAGACCGCCTTTGGCTGCTTGAACGGCGATGGCTTGGCTCCGTGTTCGTGCGCTGCGGCTTGACTCATTGGCGACCTCCTTGCGGCGACTGCGTTCTAAACCCAGCCCAAACTATATCGCATAACTATATAGTTTGCAAATAGAGCTAACCCCCGATGGTGACTCGTTAGGCTTGCCGAATGGACGCGACGCACGCCGCATCGGGCGGTACTACCAGGCTGATCGTTGACTGCGATACCGGCACCGATGATGCGGTCGCGATCATCGCGGCGGTCGCCCATCCGGGCTTCGAGCTGGTGGCGGTCACCACCGTCAACGGCAACGTCCCGGTCGAGTACGCGACCGACAACTCGCTGCGCGTGCTTGATCTTCTCGGCAGTCATGTGCCTGTGTACGGAGGGGCCGAACGCCCGCTCGTGCGTGACGACATGCCGATACCGCGGGACGTGCTGAACGCCGACGATCCCGAGTTCCGGGTAATGACGCTCGACTTCCCGCCGCCGGTGTCGGCGCCGAGTGCCAAACCGGCGGTCGAGTTTCTGATCGACACCTACACGCGCCACGACGCGTCCGACATCTGCCTGGTCGCGATCGGTCCGCTCACCAATGTCGCGCTGGCACTGCAGGCCGCGCCCGAGCTTGCGGCCCGGATCCCGCGCCTGGTGCTGATGGGCGGTGGTGTCGCCGCGGGAAACGTGACCGCGTCCGCGGAGTTCAACTTCTGGGTGGATGCCGACGCGGCAAAGGCCGTGCTCGCTTCGCAGCTCCCCGACATCACGATCGTGCCGCTCGACGCGACCCAGTCGGTGCCGCTGACGATCGCGGACTGCGAGGCTTTCGCCAGCGTCGGAACGCCCGCCGGCGATGCAGTGGCTGCGCTGGTCCGCCATCGCATCACGAGAGACGGACGCGCAGACGGTCAGCGCGCCCCGATTCACGATCCGCTGTGTCTCGCCTACCTGCTCGACCCAGCGGTCGCAACCACGATTGTCAATCGTCCAGTCGAGGTCGAAGCGGACGGTGCGGTCACGCTCGGCGAGCTGGTTGTCGATAGGCGGCCGTGGATCGACGCTGACAGTCGCCGCCACATCGCGCTCGCGGCCGATCACGAGCGGTTCATGAAGTTCCTGCTGGATGCAGTCCGGGGCCGATAGCCCGCATCACTATCCTTGCCCGCGTGACTGGGTTGACGCCATACATCCTGTTCCCCGGGACCGCCCGTGAGGCACTCACGTTCTACGCCGAGGTCTTCGGCGGGACGGCGACGCTCCACAGCTTTGCCGAGTTCGGTCGTAGTGATGGTCCCGCCGAGGCTGTGGCCCACGGGTATGTGACCGACGCGCCGATCTCCGTCTACGGCGCCGATGCCGCCGGTGACGAGGCACCGGTCAAGACCCAGGGGCTTATGTTTTCGCTGCTCGGAACCACCGATGCGGGCACGCTGCGCACTTGGTTTGCGCGCCTCGCGGAGGGCGGGGAGGTCGTTGACGATCTGCAGAAGCGACCCTGGGGTGCATTTGACGGCCAGGTGGTCGACCGCTACGGCCTGCGCTGGTTGATCGGCTTCGAGACCGACGCTTGATGGGTGAGTGTGGCGCTGTGGCTCCCGTCCGCTGTGAGACCGGGGAAGAGCTGTGACCGCAACGATCCTGGACCCGTCACCGATCGCCAAGCAATACCTTGACGAGGTCCGTGGCGACGTCGTCGCGCTTAGTGAGCGTGGCGGGCAACCGCGCATCCTGGGGCTGCTCGATCAGGACGAGGGTCCCGCCGCGACCTACGCGCACTATGCGCGCCGCGGTTGTGAAGCGGTCGGGATCGAACTTGATGTACGGCACGTGGAGTCCGACGAGGTGGAGCGAGTACTGGCGAGCGCCAACGTCGACCCCGACGTGGACGGAATCTTCCTCTATTACCCGCTGATCGATCGCGTCGGCGACCGCTGGCTGCGCGAGCTCGTCGACCCGCGCAAGGACGTTGAGGGCCTGCACTCATTCTGGAGCCGGCTGCTGTATGAGAACGAGCGCTTCGTCGATCCGCAGCGCACGATCCGCGCGATCCTGCCGTGCACGCCGCTGGCGATCCTGAAGCTGCTGCAGCACGCGGGAATGCGCGGCGAGGGCGACGAGGCCCCACTGGCCGGCGTCACTGCCTGTGTGATCAACCGCAGCGACCTGGTGGGCCGGCCGCTGGCGGCGATGCTGGCCAACGACGGTGCACTCGTGCATTCGCTGGACATCTCCGGGACGCTGACGTTCGAGCCGGCCATCGGCCGCCACGCCCACGACGTTCGCGACTCGGGCGTCGACCGCGCGACCGCGCTCGCCTCCGCGGACGTCGTGATCTCGGCCGTGCCGTCACCGACCTTCGAACGCGTACGCGGCGATGAGATCCGTGAGGGAGCGATCTGCGTCGACGTGGCCGAGCACACCAACTTCGACGAGTCGATCCTTCAGCGCGCGAGCGTGTTCGTTCCCCGCGTGGGGCCGCTGACGATCGCGATGGCGACGCGCAACCTCACGCGCCTCGCGGCGATGCGACCCTGACGCTCGGGCAACCAGGCGCACGGACGGCTGGTTTCCGCGCAGCGACCGATATAGCCGGTCGCCAGGCAGAATCCAGGTCGAACGCGTGAAATTGCTGCGCTGGGGCGAGGCCCGCGGCGAGTAGGACCACGTGGTCGCGACGCTCAACGCCTCCGAGCCCGCAGCGCGCTGAACGGTCTATCTACATGGGGGGCAGGCGGCACTTGTGGCCCCGCCTGCCCCCCATGTCGCTAGTGGAGACGGGGGGAATTGAACCCCCGTCCGCGGTCGCGTAAGAGATGGCGTCTACGAGCGTAGCCGGCGGTCTAATCTCGCCCTGAACTCGCCTCGCCGGCGGGGTTGCTCAGAGCCAGCTCCCTAAAAAGTCCTTACGTCAGAGGGAACAAATCTGCCGTAAGCAAGCCCGCAATTGATCCCGTACTCCGTGAGGCGGGCGCCCAGGGAGGGGGATTAGTCTTAGCTAGCTGTGATTAAGCAGCGAGGCCAAGATCGAACTCATGTGAGTCCGCACTTATTGTTTTCCAGGTTTTTACGAGGCCACCTGGACCCTCGACTCGCAACCACCCCCACGATCCGACCACGTCGAAGCCTGTCGTCCCCGGGGGTTTGTTGTTATTCAAGTGTAACGAGAGTCCGTCCAAACACGGTGGTGCCTCGCGTGCTTCGAGAAGCCTGTCAACGGCGGAACTGTCCCAGTCAGGGTCGCATCAGTCGCCATCGCGCCCATATGCTTCTGCGGATGAGCGCCGAGCAACAGCCGAGCTCGAGGCAGATGCAGCCAGGCGACGCTCGGCGTGTGGCTAGAGAGGTACGCCGGGCAAGCCGGCGCGCGCCCAACCGCGCTGGCCGCGCGATTGGCTTACTGGTGCCGACGTGGGTACTGGCACGCATTTACCGATGGCTACAAACGTCAGGCAGGGGAGAGGTGTGGATCGTCGAGACGCCGACCGCCATGGCCGGAGTGGTCGCGCTGAGGCGCGGTGCGACGCTCGAAGCCGTCGACTTCTTCTCAACCGGCGAACGGCTTGGGTTTGTACTCGCGGTCGAGCTGCTCAAGCGCGTCGATCGGGAAGGCACGACTGTCGTTCTCGATACCGCTGGTCGCGTACGTCAGTCCTACTTTAGGCGCCTCGGCTTCGAGCCCGCTGGGCCGACGCGCATGGTGCGCGAGCCCAGCCGATGACCGGCAACCTGAACTTCCGCCCGCTCGAACGCTCGGATCTGGCGCTACTCCGTCAATGGCGGCGCGCGGCTCACGTGCGCCGCTGGTGGGGGCCTTTAGACGATCTCGAGTCCAAGTGCTTGGACCCTGAGCGACGTGTGTGTTACTTCATGGTTTGTCTGGACGAGCGCCCCGTCGCGATGATCCAGGCCCACAACCGGCATGACTCCCTACTCAACGGGCGTTCGATCACAGGTCCTCTCAGGGCGCCCAGAACAGCGGGAAGTCGCCCAGCCCGATGTCGTTGGTGACCGTCAGCGGATGGCGGGTGCGGAGCGTCATCGTCAGCAGTCGCCCGGACACCGAGATGCTGCTTACGTGCCAGAACCTGGAAAACGGCTTGTCGTATTGATAGTCAAGGCCGTCGACTGTGTATCTTGCGACGCTGCCAACGGCTGACTTGGCGGCGGCCGTGGTGGGGTAGATCGCTACAGCCTTGATCGTCTGATCCGACGGGCCTCCGCTGACATGCGAGAGACCGACCGTGACCGGAGCGGCGAGGAGCTTCTTGATCCCGGATGCCTTGGTGAGGGTCTTGGTTTGAGCGGCGGTCGGATGGACGCCGAAAATATCCTTGTCAGCTTGCGCGAACGTGAGGATCGCGTTTGGCTCGACACACAGCGACTGCGAGCTGGTGCCCAGAGCCGCCAGCGCCTGGTGTAGCGTCGGACTCGAGGCCAGCGAGTGCGAGACGGCGGTCCCATCGGCGGCGCGTGTTATCCCCGCTACGGAGCTTCCCCCGAAGATACGGTTGCCGCTCGAGGGCACTGCGAGATAAGGCCAGCCGATAAACCTGAACGGATTTACCCATGTTTTGGGGGGTTCGGCCTTCTTCAGGTTCAGTAGCGTTCCCGATGCGATCTTGGAGGCTTTCACTTTGCCTTTGCCCTTGGTGTCCAAGAGGTGCAGGACCTTGGTGGCTGAGATCGGGCCCCACGCCGCGGCAAGCTGATCGCCGCGATCACCGGCGACCACCTGGCTATCGAGCATCGTGGGCGAGTAACCCAACGGCTCGCGGTCGAAGTGCGCGTCGTAAAGCAATCCGGTCCCGACCGTGGGGCTGGCGTAGAACTCCCGAAGGACCCGGTAGGCCCGCTTGTCGCGGAGGAGCTGTTCGACGGTCGGTGGCGTCTTGAAGCCAGCCGCTGCCCAGATAGCGCGAGCGTTATCCACGCAGACATAACTTCGGCTCGGAGCTGAGTCAGGAATCGTCCGCAGCACGCGCACAAGCCGCGAGCTGTGAGTGACCTGGTGTGGCACGGCGCTCGCGGTCGCAGAGGCTCCGTTAATGATCACGCCGGCCACTAAGGCCGCCACGACGGCGCTAGATGCCGCTAGCCTTGCCGTCCTTCTCGTTCCAATGCCCAAAACTGCCTCCTCGCTCTGCAGCCATGGCGAACTTGAGCTGGCTCGCGAACTTGCTGGAGGCGAGAATATCCGCTCCGACTGCGACCACGGGCCAATTTGTCGGCCGTAACCCCGGCGTAACGATTGCTGGGGTGTCGTATCCGGCCAGCGCGGCCGACCGGCGGCCGCGAGACCGTGCCTATGCTCTGGCGATGAGCACCAACACTTGGACGGTCCGTCGGGTCGCCCGCGAAGACGAGCCGCGCTGGCGTGAACTCTACGCCGGCTACGCGGAGTTCTACAAGGTTGACCAGAGCGATGAGATGGCCTCACGGGTCTGGGGGTGGCTATTCGACGAAAGTCACCAGACCGAGGGAATCGTGGCGGTCGATCAAGCCGGAGTGGTGCAGGGGCTGGCGCACTTCCGCGACTTCGCCAGGCCGCTGTCAGCGACTACCGGCGGGTATCTTGACGATCTTTTCGTGGACCCGCATCAGCGCGGTGGCGGAGCGGTCGACGCGCTGTTCGATGAACTCCGGCGGATCGGCCGCGAGCGCGACTGGAGCGTGGTTCGCTGGATCACCGCCGATGACAACTACCGCGCACGCAGCAAGTACGACCAGGTGTCCACCCGCACCGGATGGATCACCTACGACATGCCGACCGCGTGAGCTCGGACCAGCCGCGGACCAACGCTCAGCGGCCGACCACCGCCGAACTGCAGCACGACCAGGGTTGCTGACGGTCTGATGTTCAAGCTGTTGCTGCTTTCGGGAAGTCTGCGCGACGGCTCTACGAACACGGCCACGCTGCGAACCGCTGCCGAGCTGGCGCCGGCGACCATCACCACGGTGATGTTCGAGCGCATCGACCGGCTGCCGTTCTTCGACCCCGATCGCGACCATGATCCGCTGCCGGAGGCGGTTCGGGAGCTTCGGCAGGCCGTCCACGATGCCGACGCTATCTTGATCTGCACGCCGGAATATGCGGGCGCACTGCCGGGCGCATTGAAGAACCTGCTGGAATGGCTGATCGGTGATGCCGAGCCCGGCTCGATCAGCGGCAAGCGCGTCGGTTATATCAACATCTCCGCAGCCCCGACCGCGGCACGCGACGCGCATGACTCTCTGCGCAAGGTTCTCCGCTACGCCGGGGCCGAACTGACGACCGAGACGTCGATACCAATCCATCGCTACATGATCGACGACCGCGGAGTGATCACCGATGCACAGGCACGGGCCGAAATCGCCGAGGTTCTGGACCGATTCTCGTAACCCAGCTAAAGAGTCCGCGGTCAGGCGGCGGTTAGGTGCGCTCCGAGAAACGCGGCCGAGGGATGCTGCTGCTGACTGAAAAACGAGCTGGTGTGACAGCCCGGCCCGAAATAGAACTCGACGCTCCGAGGTGCTGCTCGCGACAGCGCCTGAACCCCGGGGTAGAACGGATCGTTGACCCCGGCGGCAACCCGTACGGGCATCGCTCCGAGCGCGGCGGCATGGCTGACGACGTCGTCCCGCGCGAAGTCCACCGCGGACGCGTATGCCCCCTTATTCGCGGAATGGGCCTCGGAGAAAGTGGTCCACACCGCTGGGCTCACAGCTGCCACGGCTGAGATCAGCGACGGGTGCTTGATCGCCAGCAGCAGAGCTCCGTAACCGCCCATCGACACACCCATCGCGCCGACCCGGCCCTGCCCGCGGCCGAGACCGCGCCGGCGGCAGAGCGGGAGCAGCTCGTCAATGATCATCGCCTGGGGGTTGTCGCCCGGGTGCGGGTTCCAATAGCCACCGCCGCCGTCCACCGAGACCAGCGCGAACGGCGGCAGCGGCTTACCGTGAGCCTGGCCGGCCAGCACCTCGGCCAGCGTCAGTCCGCCGATCCCGGAGCGGTGGTTGCCGCCAAATCCATGCAGGAAGACGGCCATCGGTAGTTCGTCTCCGCGCGCATGACCGGGCGGATAGCTGATCATGTAGCCGACGTTGCGGCCGCGGGCGGCCGAGTAGAAACGACCGCTGTAGACCGGGCCGGGCTTCACGAATGTCAGCTGCGGCTGGGCCACCGTGCAGTACCCGAGTGCGTAATCGAGCCAGAGCTTGCCCGGTATCACGTCGTGGTCAACCAGCTCGAATCCGGCCACGCCGGCTCCGACCACCCCGAGTAGGCTGGCCGCGCCGAGCTTCAGCAACCTGCGTCGCGTTGGCTTGGTCTCCGATTCAATCGGGGTTTCGGGGCGTGGATCACCGTCCGGCTCCCGCTTCGGGCCGGTCTCGCTCTCGGATTTCATCGTCGCTATCCCGTTGCCAGGCGCACGCACACGTTGCGCCGCGCGGCCTTGAAGGCGACGACCAACATCGCACCCATCACTGCGATCGCACCAGCGTCGATGGCGCCCGCGCGGTACAGGCTCGAGCTCGCGCCGCTTCCCAGCAGGACCCAACTCGCGGCCCCCGCGAGTCCCGCTGCCATGACCAGACCGACCGCTGCTCCGACCCACGATTCGTAGCGCAGCATGCCGGCGCTGAGCGGCATCGCCCGGAGCGTCTTCGCGGCCCCGAACAGCGTTGCGGTCAGGGCCAACGGACTGAGCACCATCCACAGCAGCTCGATCAGCGGGAACCGCAAGAGCTCACCCGGATGAAACCAATAGGTGCTCACCCAGAAGCTCGCCGACCAGCACACGCGCGCTACCGCGATCGGGATCAGATCGCGTCCGGCCCATTCGTGGCCACCCGACCCGGGCCATCCATGGTCGCAGTAGATGCTGCCCGCAACCAGTATCGCGAGGCCCGCCAGGAGCACCAACAGGGAACGTCTGAAGCCGGGCACTTCGCCGCCGAGCGCTGCTCGGAACGCGGCCCAAGCCAACGGCGCCAGAGCAGCCACGGCCAGCGCCGCAAACAACGCCATCGCAACTGTCAGCAGCACCATTCCCGAGCGAGCCCAGTGCGCTGACGGCGCCGCCCAGCGCCAGCCGATCGTCAACTGCGCCCAGACCGCCAACGCCGCGGCCAGGAAAACACCGGCGGCCACAACAATCGTCACCAATCCAGCCCGCAACTGGCGTTCGCCGTCGAGCGCGTCGCCGCTCAGGCCGGCGCAGCTCAGGCGCGCCGACGAGGCCGCCCGCAACAGGTCGAGCGTGCGTGAGACTGAGCGCGGACGCTCTTCGATGTCGTCCGCGAGCATCGCCGCGAACTCGTCTCCATAGCGGGCACGCCATTCCCGCGGATAGAAGCGAACCATCCGCGCCGCGCGACGCTCGGCAGCACTCACTACGCGCCCCTTACTGCGAGACGGCTCAGTCCCACGTCAGCGACGCGTCGCTGTGAGTCGAGGTGCCCCTGCAAGGCGGCCGCACCGGATGCGGTCAGCCGGTACGGCCGCCGCCGGTTCTCGCTCGGGAGCGGTTCGATCATCCCCTGACGCTCGAGTCGTGCGAGCGCCTCATACATCGTGCCTGGCGCAACGCGAACCTGCGCAAACGCCTCGATGTCCTTGGTCAGCGCATACCCGTGCTTATCGCCGTCGGCGAGGCTCGAGAGGATCAGCGTCGCCGGTCCTGCATAGCGCCCGAAGGCGGCCAGAGCAGCTTCGTTGGTATCGGCCATGAACCGAACTATATCGGAAGCCGGTACATCGTCAAGCGGTCGTGCTCACTCACTGCGTTCTCAGGTCAGCCGACGGGCAGGGCAAGACGGTTAGCCGCGGCCATTCACGCAACCAGCGGGCGGCCTTGGCCTCGTAGACCTCGCGCACGATATTGCGAGGGTTGGGACACACCAGGCGGTTGAAGAGATCTGCGTAACCGTGGGGCGCGTACACGCGCAGCTCGCCGTCGTTCGCGCGCGTCACCGCGTACATGCATGCGGGGGAAACGAAGTGATCGATCGCGTCGCGGCTACTGGCGAAGGGCGCCGATGGCCTGCCGAAATAGCTCTCATACCAGACGTGGACGCGGGCCTCGTTACAGATCTCGACCGTAACGCCGGTCTCCGTCAAACAGCGCGGCGGCGCATTGGCGAGCTGCGCATTCGGACTCCTCGGAGATGTCGGAGCGATCGAAGTAGAAGATGTCGTAGTCCTCGATCCCGGCTGCCGGATCGCGGCCGTCGAGCACATTCCAGACCGTCTGGAACACGGCCCCGCCGGTCAGCCACCAATCGGGCAGCCGCAGCTGCGCGGCACGTTCCAGGATTGCGCGGTTGTTCGGGTTCTGCAGCACCGCGTCGAGAAAGCGTTCGCGCGTCACCCGGACAGTGTGCCCGTGCGCGCAGACGGGTGTTGGCCGGTCATGCGCGACCGGCCAACACGACTGTCCCTAGGATCAGGGCATGGCGCAAATGATTTCGGTCTTCGACGGCCACAACGACACCATCACCCGGGACGATCATGCGGGATTCGTCAGCGGGCGTCCCGATGGGCATATCGATCTTGCGAAGATGGCAGCCGGCGGGATGCGCGGCGGGATCTTCGCCGTGTTCACACCCTCGCCCGACGAGTACGACGGCTTGGTGGAGCGCGACGACGACGTTGTCGAGCGGGTGATGCCCCCGGAGATTCCCTACGAAGCAGCGGCCGCTCACGCAACCGCCGCGGCCGGGCGCCTGTTCGCGCTGGAGCGTGCCGGTTACGTGAAGATTGCGCGCAACATCGGTGACATCGATGCCGCTCGCGACGGTGACGGCCCCCCGGTGACGGTGCTGTCGTTTGAAGGCGCGGAACCGATCGACACTCCGCTCGAGTCGCTTGAGACCTGGTACGCCGCCGGGCTGAGGGTATTGGGGCCGGTATGGAGCCGCCACAACCGTTTCGGACACGGGGTGCCATTCCGGTTCCCGTCGACGCCGGACACCGGCCCCGGGCTGACCGAGGCCGGCTACGAGCTGGTGAAGCGCTGCGCCGAGCTTGGGATCCTGGTCGACCTCGCCCATATCAACGAGCAGGGTTTCTGGGATGTCGCGGGCCTCGAGCTCGGTCCGCTCGTGGTCAGCCATGCCGGCGCCCACGCGATCAGCCAGGCTTCGCGCAATCTCACCGATCGGCAGCTTGACGCGGTGAAGGCCTCGAACGGGATCGTGGGGGTTGTGTTCGCGAGCATGTTCCTGCGCCCGGACTTCGAGAACACGACGGACACGTCACTGCACGATCTCGTGCGGCATATCGAGTACATCGGGCTGAAGCTCGGCATCGAGCATGTTGCGCTCGGCTCTGACTTTGACGGTGCCACGATCCCGGACGCGGTCAAGGACGCGGCCGGGCTTCAGAAGATCCTGCGGGGATTGAAGGACGGCGGCTTCTTCAGCGACGCCGAGATCGAGCAGATCGCCTGGAACAACTGGCGTCGCGTGTTCGACGCCTGGTGGAAATAGATGCGGGTAGCGTTCGCCACCTGCGCCTCACAACCAGCTGGCCGCGAAGACGATCTGCTGGCCGCTCGGCTGGTTGATGCGGCGATCGAGGTCTGGGAGGATCCGGAGGTCGACTGGAGCGCCTATGACCGGGTCGTGATCCGGTCCACCTGGGACTACACCACGAACCTTCATCGCTTTCTGGAGTGGTGCGCGCTCGTGGGGCCAGAGCGTTTGCGCAACCCGCCCGCGCTGATCGGATTCAACAGCGACAAGTTGTACCTGCACGAACTAGAGGTCCCGATTGTTCCCACGGCGTTCCTCGGCGCCGGGGACGCGCTGCCGGAAACCGATCAAGAGCTCGTGATCAAGCCAAACATCTCGGCCGGCGGCCGCGACACGGGTCGTTTCGAGCCTCAACACCGCGATGACGCGCTCGCGCTCCTGGACAAGATCCATGCCAGCGGCCGCACCGCGCTGGTCCAGCCGTATCTACCGAGTGTCGACGTTGACGGTGAGACGGCGGTGATGTTCTTCGGCGGCGAGGTCTCCCACACTTTGCACAAGAAGCCCGTTCTGCGCGAGGCCGGCGTTGCGCCGCTGGCGGACATGGCGCATGCACCCGCTGCGGTGATGTTGGAGCAGGATCTGGTCACCGCCTCGCCGGCGACGGCTGAAGAGCTGGAGCTGGCACACGCGGTCCACGCCGAGATCGCGGAGCGCTTCGGCGTGCCGCTGTATCTACGCGTCGACATGGTCGCTGGGACTCAGGGACATCCGGTCGTGATGGAGCTCGAGGCGATCGAGCCCAACCTCTACCTCGAGCTCAAGAGCGGCGCCGCTGAACGCCTGGCGGCGGCGATTCTCGCGTCCTGAAGCCCGGCACCGAGCATTTCGGCTCACGCCGCCAGCGCGGTCACAGCCGGGCGCGCATGCCTTCGATCACGCCGTGGACGTCATTTATTCGGCGGCCGGCCAGCGTACCGGTGTAGCCGCCAAAGACCTGGTGGTAGTCGATCTCGGCTACCACCAGCTGGCGGTGCACGGACTTGACTCCCTGTGGCCGGAAGCGCAGCGAAACGCAGCCGTCGCCCGAGCCGACCTGCCAAACGTCGGAGATACTGCCTGACCGTTCGAACTGGACATCGCGAAGCGGCACCACCGTGTCGTCGATCCACACGCAGCCCTCCTGCTCCTCGCCGGGCAGCTCCTCACGCGAGATCAGGTTCGCCCCGAGAATCGAGCCTCGATCGACGCTCGCCAGAGTTCCCCAGGTCCATTGCGTGTGATATGGCAAGAACGACTTGTGCTCGTCCATCACTGCGAGGTCGCGGGCGGGGTCGAATCGCACGAGCTGCTCTCCGACCCGATAGCTGCCCGAGACCGGGAACACGCGCTTGTGGGTGTACATCGCGGGGTTAGCTCCGTGCGAAGCTGGAAGCTGCGAGCTCAACGACAGCGGTGCGCTGGCTTCGGCGTGATGCAGCAGTAGCGACGCCGCGAGCTCTTTGCCGCTCGCTTCGGCCCCGATCCGGATCTCGATGCGGTGGTCGCCGTGCTCGCCTCCGAACTCGTAGAACAGCTCGTAGCCGCGGGCGACGAACCGGCAGCGGGACCCTGACAACTCGGAAGGCATGTGCAGGCTCGTGCCGAGCCCCGTACGGCCGTGTTGATGCAGTTTTCCGTCGGCGCGCAAGCTGGCGTAGATCTCTGAGCTGGCTACGTAGCCGGCGTCCTGGATCGCCATCGATGTGAACAGATCCGGATGCGTAAGTGTGAAATGGATCCACTCCTTCAACCGCAGTCGTCGCAGACCGCGCCGCGCACCTGACCATTGATCGAGCGGGTTGAGGACCCGTGGACGCGCTGCAAAGCGCCCGTATTGGCGGGTTCCGTCGATCACCAGCTGCTCAGGCATCGTGTCTGACGCTACTCGAAAGCGGCGCTCGCGGCCGACCACCCGGCCGGGTGGTGTGGTGCGGTACCCAGCCGCCGTGCCCGTGACGGCTGGTAGCCTGCGGACACTTATGAGCAACTCCATGAATCCTGCAATCAAGCCGGGACTTTCGGGCTCGCGTGTCCTCGGCGACACGATCCCCGGGGCTCGGCTTCGCGACGTGCTGCTGGTGATCGGCGGTGCCGCATTCGTGGCCCTGTGCGCCCAGATCTCCTTCCATATCCCCGCCTCCCCGGTACCGGTGACGATGCAGACGTTCGCGGTGGTGGTCACCGGCGCCGCGCTCGGAACGCGCCGTGGCGTCGCTGCACTGGTGCTCTATCTGCTCGCTGGACTGGTGCTGCCCGTCTACGCCGGCGGGACCTCGGGCACCGACGTGCTGTGGAGCGCTTCCGGTGGTTACCTGTTTGGCTTCGTGCTCGCCGCCGGGATCAGTGGCTGGGCCGCCGAGCACGGCGCCGATCGTAAGCCGCTGATGGCGTTTGCCGCGTTCACGCTCGGACAGGCCGCGATCTACGCGATCGGCGTGCCATGGCTGAAGGTCGCCACCGGAATCTCATGGGGCACCGCGATCCACGAGGGGTTCACCGTTTTCATCATCTCCGGACTGGTCAAGTCGGCGATGGCCGGAATCGCAATCCCGGCGGCCTGGCGTCTGCGCCGCTCCCTCTAAATGCAGCTTGGGGCGCGCGCTGGCCGGCGCGCCCCGAGTCAGCTTCGCGGTTGGCGAAACAGCTGACGGGTTAGCAATACTGGGGACGGTGTCCCCAAGCAGAACAAATGGCTGATCGGCAGGACGACAGCATCGCGCGGGAGACCGCGCGCGGGCTCTACCGCGGGTCCAGCTGGATCGCGCGGCGCATCCAGGCGATGATGGTCCGCCGTGTCGGTGGGGCCGCACGCGCCCGCGTGATCTTCATGTTCGGGCTCGTGCTGGCGCTGAACGGAGCCGACGTCGCGACGATCGGCGCGATCTCACCGCAGCTTGAGTCCGGGCTGCACATCAGCACCACCGAGATCGGGCTGCTCAGCTCGGTTTCGCTGCTCGTCGGAGCGGTCGCGACGATCCCGGTCGGGCTCCTGGTCGACCGCGTGAAGCGCATCCCGCTGCTGTCCTTCTCGATCGTCCTGTGGTCGATCGCGTCGCTCTTGAGTGCGTTCGCCGGGAGCTACGGCACGCTGCTGCTGACACGCGTGTTGCTGGGTGTAGTGGTGGCCACTGCAGGCCCGGCGATCGCATCGCTCACCGGTGACTACTTCCCCGCCCAGGAGCGTGGCCGCATCTACGCCTACATCCTCGGCGGCGAGATCGGCGGCAACGCACTCGGATTCATCGTCTCCGGATTTGTGGCCAGCGCCTTTGGCTGGCGGGCACCGTTCCTGGTGCTGGCGATCCCCGGGTTCTTCCTCGCACGCGAACTGATCCGCACCGTGCCCGAGCCGCTGCGTGGGGGACAGAGCCACCTCGAGGACGGCGTCGAGGATCTGGTCGAGGCCGCCGCCAGTGCACGGCTGCGATCGGAACAGGGCTGGTTCGATGAAAACGGCCCCGGGGGCGCCCCGCTGCGCGACGACATCGCCGCTCAAGCCGCCAGGCGCCTGGGCTTCAAACCCGATCCCGAGCTGGTGCTGAAGCAGGATCCGCGGACGATGAAACTCGGTCCCTCGATCCGCTACGTGCTGAAGATCCCGACCAACGTCTACATGATCGTGAGCTCGTCGCTGGGGTACTTCTACTTCACCGGCTTGACCACGTTCGCGTTGCTGTTCGTGCGCGGGCATTACCACATCGGACAGGCCGAATCCGAGATGGTGCTTGCGGTGCTGGTCGGCGGGGCGCTGATCGGCACGCTCGTCAGCGGCTGGCTCGCGGATGAACTCGTAAAGCACGGCTATCTGAATGCGCGTGTCTGGGTCCCAGCCGTCTCCTATCTGCTCGCGGCAGTGCTGCTGATCCCCGGGATGCTCAGCAGCCACCTGACCCCGGCACTGTGGTTTGACGCAGCCGGTGCCGCACTGGTGTCCGCAGCCAACCCGCCACAGGATGCGGCGCGGCTCGACATCATGCCCGCAGGTCTGTGGGGGCGCGCCGAGAGTGTCCGCACGTTCATCCGCTCGATGGCTCAGGCGCTGGCGCCGCTGATCTTCGGTGGACTCGCGGACCTGATCGCGGGCTTCTACCCGAGTCAGGCACCGGTCGGCACGCACCCGAACGCCAAGGACTTCACGCCCGCGACTGCGCACGGGCTCGAGATCACGTTTTTGATCCTGCTCGTGTCGCTGGCGCTGGCCGGAGTGGCACTGCTGCGAGCGCGGCACACCTACCCGCGCGACGTTGCCACCGCTGCCGTTTCCAACCAAGGCTCGGAGGCGGTGAGCTTGCCCGCGTTCAAGTCTCAGTCCAGCAGCGAGGCTCGCCGCGAGCGCGAGCGGCGCTCGGCCTCAGAAACACGCACGGCGCCGAAGCCCTGGCCCGCGAGACAGCGGCGCACCGACAGCAACTACAGCAGCGTCCCCGAGGCCGAGGATCCTCCCGAATGGTCCGGACCGGCGGCGCACCCCGATCAGGCCGATGCCAGTGAACCGACCGGCGCTCAGCCGCCACCGCTGAACCTCGGCCCGCAGGATCCGCCCAAGCGCCGTCCCCGCAGACGCTGACCGCACCCGGGACCGTGCCAGGCACTCGTGCCGGGCCCAGCCGGCCGGGGCGCCCGAGCACCCTCGGAACCGCGGCTATAAGCGCTCGCGACCAGCTGGCTGATCGAAGTCCAGGCCCGGCATCGCCGCGACTATTCCGAACGGGTTGATCGCGCCGTGGGTGATGTAGTAGTGATCGCGGATCTCGCGGAAGCTGACGGTCGGCTTCACGCCGGGCCACTGGTAGAGGTCACGCAGGTACGGCCACAGGTTCGGGTACTCGGCCAGCTTGCGGATCGAGCACTTGAAGTGGATCTGATAGACCGCATCGAACCGCACCAGCGTCGTGAACAGGCGCCAGTCGGACTCGACCGGATGATCCGTACCCAGCAGGAAACGGCGTGACGCAAGCCGTTCGTCGAGTTCGTCAAGCACCCGGAAGAGTGCGTGAACGGCCTCGTCGTAGGCTGCTTGGCTGGTGGCGAACCCGGCCGCGTAGACACCGTTGTTCACCGGCCCATAGATGTACTCGCTCAGCGCATCGATCTCAGCTGCCAAGGCCGTCGGGTAGAGCTCGACCGGGTGCGCGGCCAGCGGCACGAACACGGTGTCCAACATGCGCAGGATCTCTGACGACTCGTTATTGACGATCACGCCCAAGCGTTTGTCCCACAGCACAGGCACCGTCACGCGATCGTCAAACGCGGAATCGGACTTCAGATATGCCTCGGAGAGAAACTGAAAGCCGTTGACCGAATCGACGTACTCGCCACCGCTGAACGCCCACCCGCGATCGTCGCGAACAGGGTCGACATACGAGACTCCGATCGCCTCCTCCAACCCCATCAACGCCCGCCCGATCAGAGTCCGGTGGGCCCACGGACAGGCGCGGCAGACGTACAGGTGATAGCGACCAGCCTCCGGCGTGAACCGCGACGAACCATCGTCGGTCACCCAGTTACGGAAGCGACTCACCTGGCGCTGAAAGCTGCCATCGCTGCCTTGCTCTTTGGCCTGGATCAGAAACGGTTGTGCGGTGTCGGGCATGAGCCCTATTTAACGCCGATCGGCGCACGGTCACCCTGCCGAGCTGGATGCCACCCGCCGCCGCGCCGCGCGCGCGCTCAGCCGCGAGCCCGCAACCCGTCGATCATCAGCGTCAACATCCGCTTCCAGGCATCGGGCTCGACCTTACGAGCTGTACGGGTAGCGGCAAACAGCAGACGGATGTCGAGCGCCGTCGCGTCGGGCCGCAGCGAACCCTCCTCGGCGGTCACGCGCAGCATCGCGTCGATCTGCTCGTGCGCGCGGGTCATCGACGCGATGACTCCGGGGTGCTCGGCCACGGCCGCGATCGCCTCGCCGAGGAAGTCGTCAACCTGGTCGTGTTGCACGACCATCCACAACATCTCCTGCAGCGCCTGCCAGTGCTGACCTTCCGGGGCCGCTGCGGCCTGGTGCGCGGCCTCGCCGATGTGGTCTAGACGCCGTGTCACCAGCGCCGCCAGCAGCTCGTGCTTTGACTGGAACTGGCGGTAGAGCGAGCCGACGCCGGCGCCGGCTGCGGCAGCAACGGCGGGCATCGGCGCCTCGAGCCCCTGCGTGCTGAACACCTGGCCGGCGGCGCACAGGATGCGCTCATACTTGGCGTTAGCGCAAAGCGAGCCCCAGGTCGCCTGGTCGTCTTCGAACGCCCACTGCGCTTCGGGCGTATTCATGGCAGAGTCTGGATTCATCGTCTGCTGGCGTGGAACGTTCATTCCGCTATCCTCAGGCTACTCATGGGGCGGAATGGGCATTCCGCTGCTGCATGACTGTAACAACACCGCGTCCCGCTGGAGAGATATTCGTGTCGCAGGCACAAGCCGAGCCCTCGCAGCAGCCGTCTCATCTGCAGGCTCCGCATCGCACCCATGACGTTCACCCGAATGTCATCCTCGCGGTCCTGGCGGTCGCGGGTACTGCCTATTCGGTGCTGTCCTCGGCTGTGATTCCTGCGCTGCCGACGTTCCAGGCGGTGCTTCACACCTCCGAAACCGGCACCGCATGGTTGCTCACGGCATTCCTGCTTTCAGCCTCGGTCGGCACCTCGATCATCGGCCGCCTGGGCGACATGTACGGCAAAGAGAAGATGCTGCTGATCACGCTGATCGTGCTCGCGTTCGGGACCCTGGTCGCGGCCCTGGCCGACTCTCTCGGAGTGCTGATCATCGCCCGCGTGATCCAGGGTGTGGCCGGCGGCATCTTCCCGCTGTCATTCTCGATCGCACGTGACGAGTTCCCACGCGAGCGCGTGGCCGGCGCGATCGGTCTGCTGTCATCGATTCTCGGCGTCGGCGGCGGCGCCGGAATGGTTTTGGGCGCGCTGATCGTCCAGCACCTGGGAATCCACTGGTTGTTCTGGATTCCGCTGGTGGTCACGGTGATCGCGGCCTACGCCACCTGGCGCTGGATCCCAGAGTCGCCGATCAAGTCACCGGGCAAGATCAACTGGGTCGCGGCGGCACTGATGTCCGCCGGGATCACATTGGTACTGATCGCGATAGCCCAAACCACATCCTGGGGCTGGGGATCGACCAAGACGCTCGTAATGCTCGCGGCCGGCTTGATCGTGATTGCGGTGTGGGTCGTCTATGAGGTGCGCAGCAGCAACCCGCTGATCGACATGACGATGATGCGCATCCGCGGGGTCTGGACCACCAACCTCGCCGCGTTCCTGCTCGGAGCCGGCATGTACTCGTCGTTCTTGCTCTATCCGGAGTTCGCGCAGCTACCCACGACCACCGGGTTCGGCTTCGGCGCCTCGACCTTGGTCTCGAGTTTGTACCTGCTGCCCGCCGCGCTATTCATGGCGACGCTCGGCTCGCTGACCGGGCGCGTGAACCGCAGGTTCGGCTCCAGGTTCGCGCTGATCGCGGGCGCGCTGGTGACGGCCGTCGGCTTCATGTGGATGGCGGTCTCTCACAGCCATCCCTATGACATGCTGATCAGTGCCGCCTTGCTCGGCGTCGGGATCGGCCTCGCGTTCTCCTCGCTCGGGAACCTGATCGTCGGCGCCGTCGGGCCCCAGCAGACCGGAGTCGCGAGCGGCATCAACACCGTGATGCGCACACTCGGCGGCGCGCTCGGCGGTCAGATCGCGGCGACCTTCGTGGCCAACAACCACACCCAGGCGGGGATCCCGACGATCACCGGATTCACGCTCAGCTTCTGGATGGCGACCGTGTTCCTGGTGGTCGCCGCGGCCGCCGGTGTGCTCGTGCCCGAGCCGCGCACGGCCGAGGTGCCGGTACCGGCTTAGACGCGCCGCCGGAGCCGTGTTCCGTGTTACTGGCTACCGGGCCAGTAACACGGGCATTACCAGTGGGTGCCTCGCCAGACCTTCGCGAAGCGTGCCTGCTCCGGGGTCACCTGCTCGACCTCCTCGCTGACGCCGCGGGCGGCAGCGGAGTCGGGGAAGATCTTGTAGGCACGGTGGAGGATGCGGTCGACGACCTTCGGCACCAGCGCGTAGGAGACCTCGCCCGCGGTGCCGAGCGCGGTGCTGACGGTCTTGGGACGTCCGCGCACCGCACCGAGGATCATGTCCGCCGCCTCCTCCGGCGAGATCGTCGGGAAGCGGTCGTAGAGCTTGGTCGGGGCGATCATCGGGGTGCGCACCAACGGCATGTGCACGGTCGTGAAATGCACGTTGTCGCCGATCGTCTCACTGGAAACCACGCGCGTCCAGGCGTCGAGTGCCGCCTTTGAGGCGATGTAGGCGCTGAACCGCGGCGGGTTGGTCTGCACGCCGATCGAGGAGATGTTGATGATGTGTCCGCGGCGGGCTTCGCGCATCGCCGGCAGGAACCCCATGATCAGCTTCACGGTGCCGAGATAGTTCAGCTGGATCGTGCGCTCGAAGTCGTGGAAGCGGTCGTAGGAGAGCGCCACCGAGCGACGGATCGATCGACCCGCGTTGTTGATCAGGATGTCGATCGTGCCGTGATCGTGGAGCACGTCGGCGACGAGCCTTTCGACCGACTCGATGTCGGCGATGTCGGCCGTATAGACGTATGCACTGCCGCCCGCGGTCTCGATCATGCGCTTGGTCTCTTCGAGCTTCTCGCGGCCGCGCGCAACCAGGATTGGGGTGCCGCCGGCAGCGGCCACCTTCACCGCAGTGGCCTTGCCGATGCCGCTGGAGGCGCCGGTGATGAGCACCATCTTGCCCTGCAGGTCGCGCCGGTACTTGCGCGCGCGACCGCCGTCCATGTAGTTCTCCCAGTAGGACCAGAGGTTGCCCACGTACTGGCTGAACGCAGGCAGCTCGAGCTCGGAGCCTTCGAGTGCCGCGTCGGTCAGCGTGCGGCTGAACTGGGGGACCAGATTCATGTTCTCGAGCACCTCCTCGGGAATCCCGAAGGCGCCGAGGAATACCTGTCGCGCCTGCCGCAGCGCGGGGAGTCCGGTGACCGTCTTGGCCGCGTTGGCCGAGGTCGCGCCGATCGTTCCGAGGTCGACGGTCGCGACCGCGTGCGGTGACCCGGCGGCGCGCGCGACTTCGGCTATCACCTTCACATTGCGCAGCCGCTCGGTGTCGGTGAGGTGGAATACCCGCCCGTTCAGCCCGGGTTTGTGGGCCAGATAGGTGAGCGCGTCCACGACCCAGTCGACCGGTACCAGGTTGGTGTGGCCGAGTTCCGGACCGAGCAGCGGCAGCCAGCTTGGAAGTGCGTCGCCGGCGACCTTCAGCAGCGGGAAGAAGTAATACGGGCCGTCGACCTTGTCCATCTCGCCGGTGCGTGAATCGCCGACGACGATCGAGGGACGGTAGATGCGAAACGGCACGGCCGCCTGCTCACGCACCAGCAGCTCTGACTCGAACTTGGTGCGGTGATAGGGGTGGGGGAGGCGTTGACCTTCCGCGAACATCTCCTCGGTGAAGATCCCGTTGTAATCGCCCGCGACCGCGATCGAGGACACGTGGTGGAAGCAGAGCTCGTTGCCGGTGGGGGCCTCGATGCTCGGCTCGACCTCGCCAATCCGCTCGGCCAGCTGCAGCGCGTGCCGGGTTCCGTCGACGTTCGCGGCGCGATTGGCGTCGTCGCCGGCGGCCATGTCGTAGATCGCGGCGAGATGGAAGAAGTGCTCGACGCCGGCATCGCTGAGGCGTACGAGATCGGCGTCGGAGACACCCAACGAGGGGGCGCGGAGGTCCCCGATCACCGGCTTCACGCGGTCGTAGGCGTCGGGGTAGTGTTCGCTCCAGCGCTCGATCAGGTCCTCAAGTCGCCCTTGCGAGGATTCCCGTACCAGCAGGTAGATGCTCTGATCGGAATCGGCAGCCAGCAGCCGCTCAACCAGATTGCGGCCGATGAACCCCGTTGCGCCGGTTACGAAGTAAGCCATGCCGGAACCCTAACGGCTACGCGTTCGGGACGGCACGTCACTATGACCGCACTCACAGGTGCGGTTATAAGTTGGGAGCCGCGGGTGCGCGGCAGACCGCAATCAGTGAGCTGATTGGGCGTCGCCGCCGGCGCCCTTGGCGGCCGCGATCTTGGCGTACTTGCGGTGCTCGAGCCAGCTCTGCAGCAGCGAAAACACGATCATGATCAGGATCAAAAGGCCCATGATGATGAACATCGTGAACATGATCGTCTGGTCGGTCGTCGGGCCCCAGATCCCCTCGCCGTTATGAGCGGTGGCGAATGCCGATGGCACAAACACCAGTGCTGCGACGACGGTATAGCCTGCGGTCAGGAGCTTCACTAAACGACTCATACGTGTCAGGAGACTACCGGAATGCTCGGCGTTTCGGCGTCAACCGGGTTCACGTGCCGCAGCGCCTTCAGGAACGCTGGGTTGTAGTCCGCCGGACGCTGACTGATGTGGACGTGGCGGATCGGTGCTTCGAATACCGCCGCGTCGGTGGCGGCGATCAATTCATGCTGCATACGCGGCGGGACGACGTCATCTCTGGTGGTGAGAACGAACGCCGTGGGCACATTGGGTTTGCGCAGCCACGGGCGAGAGTCAAAGCGCTGCAGCTGTCGTCCGGCGTCGATGATTGCACCGGCGTCGTGGCGCAGCATCTCGGCGGCCAGCCAGGCGCTGTCGTTGTCGTTCATACCAAGCTGTTTCAGCAGCCGTTTCCAGGTGGAGCGCGGCGCGGTATAGAGCGGCCCCCGCAGCAGCGGCAGCGCCTGCAGCTGGCGGTGGTTGGCCTCATGGTCGAAACGCTGGGCGGTGGCGCTGAGCACGAATGCGTTGGCGACATCGGCGTGATCGCGCATGATCAGCTGAGTTATCGCTCCGCCCATCGAGTATCCGACGACGGTCGCGGGTCCCAGATCGAGTTTGCGCAGCACCGCCGCCGCGTCATCGGCGCAGTCGGTGAGCCGGAAGCGCTCGTAGGTCCGCAAGCCGCGCCCGTGGCCGCGGTGGTCGATCGCCAGCACGCGGTAGCCCGCGGCCACGATCGCGTCGTACTGCGCCAACCAGTTGAGGTCGGCGCTGGCGGTCCATCC
Organism: uncultured Actinomycetota bacterium; assembly: GCA_963737115.1. Taxonomy (GTDB): domain Bacteria; phylum Actinomycetota; class Thermoleophilia; order Solirubrobacterales; family Solirubrobacteraceae; genus Palsa-465. Next base: position 32,202 of record CAVTRM010000008.1, on the reverse strand, counting down.
GTGCAGCAGCATCACCGGCGGGCGGGCGGCGTGCTCGGCTGAAAGGACTCCGCTGTCGCGAAGGAAAAACTCGCCGCGCCCAGGGACAATCACGGTCCGTGCCGGCAGCGGCTCAAGCGGTGGAACTGGGGCGGAAAGCTGAGTACGCATCCAGCGATCCTATCGGCATACCATGGAGCCAATGGCCGTTGTAATCGCCTCAGACCTTTCCAAAGACATATCCGGAGAACCGCTGCTGCGCGGGATCTCATTCAAGCTCGAGCGCCGCGATCGGATGACCCTCTCCGGGCGTAACGGCGCCGGCAAGACGACGCTGCTGCGGATGCTCTCCGGCGAGGCCTCGATTGATGGTGGCGAACTGGTCCTGGCCAAGGGGACCAAGCTGAAACTCCACGATCAGCGCCCTCCGCGCGAACGTGACATCACGCTCCGTGACTATGTGCTTTCCGGGGCGCCGGAGATGATCGCGCTGGAGACGTCACTGGCCGCGCTAGAGCAGAAGATGGCCGACGGCGACTACTCGGAGGCGGTGCTGAACCGCTACGCGGAAGCGCAGTCCGAGCTCGAGCGAGCAGGTGGCTACACCTGGCGCGAAGACGCGCTGGCGACGCTGCACGGCCTCGGTTTCAAGGACGACGCGCTGCTCGATCGCACGCTGCAAACGTTCTCCGGAGGGGAGCTGACGCGGGCCTCGTTGGGACGCGCGCTGGCCGGCTCGCCTGACCTGCTGTTGCTCGACGAGCCCACGAACCACCTCGACATCGCTTCGCTGGAATGGCTTGAGGCACATCTGGTGTCGCTCGACGCGGCCGTGATCCTGATCGCGCATGACCGCTGGTTCCTCGAATCCGTAGCGACCTCGGTGCTCGAGCTCGAGGCGGGGCGCGGCAAGTTCTTCCCGGGGACCTGGCATCAGTGGCGCACCGAGAAGGCCCAGCGCGAGCTTGCGCTCGGCCGCGCCGTCGAGCGTCAGCAGGCGGAGATCGCCAAGCTCGAAAAGTTCGTCACCCGTTTCCGCGCCGGCACCCGTGCGCGCCAGGCACAGGCTCGCCAGAAGCGACTGGACAAGATCGAACGGATCGAGCATGGCGAAAAGGACCGTGAAGGTCTCGCATTCGCGTTCAAGCCACCGGAACGCTCGGGACGGGTCGTGTTCGAGCTCTCCGACGGTCACGTGCAGATCGGCGACCGCCTGCTGCTCGACGGCGGGGAGCTGTGGCTGGAGCGCGGCGAGCACGTGTCGGTGGTCGGACCCAACGGTGTCGGCAAGACGACCTTGATCGAAACTCTGGCCGGCTATCGGCCCTGGGACGACGATGGTGCGCAGCAGCGCGATCACACCGGCATGGCCGTGAAACGTGACTCCGTCCCGACGCCGGCCAGCACGGCCGGAGACTGGGAGGGCACCGAGGGGCCTAAGGTCACGGGCAAGCTCAGCACCGGACACAACGTCAAGATCGGGTTTCTCTCGCAGCACTCCGATGACCTCAAGCTCGGCAGCGCGCGTACGGTGCTCGAAGCCGCCCAGCATCAGACCGGTTTGAACCCGGGGCAGACGCGGGCGCTGCTCGGCCGGTTCCTGTTCAGTGGCGAGGACGCGGAAAAGCCGCTTGAGGGTCTTTCCGGCGGCGAGCGCCAGCGGCTCGCGCTGGCGATCCTCGTGCAGTCGGGCGCCAACGTGCTGATCCTGGACGAGCCCACAAACCACCTTGACGTCGACTCACGCGAGGCGCTCGAGGACGCACTGCTGTCCTACACCGGCTCGCTGCTGCTGATCTCCCACGACCGCGCGCTGCTTGACGCCGTGGGGACACGCACGATCGCGTTCGAGGACCAAACGCTCCACTCCTACGTCGGTGGGTGGCCCGAATATCTGCGCGTACGCGAGGAGCGGGCGGAGCTCGAGGAGGCGGCAAAGGCCGCGGGCAAGGCCGCTGACAGGGCGGCGGCCGCGGCAAAGAAGGCCACCGGCGGTACCGCAGCGTCCGCGCGCAACGGTGCCGCGAAGGCGAACGCCGGCAAGACCTCTTCCGCCAAGGCGTCTACCGTCGAGCGCAAAGTCAGCGCCGACCAGAAGCGACTCGAACGTCAGATCGAAGAAGCCGAGGCCGCGCTTGCGGCGCTTGAGGACGAGCTCGCCGATCCGTCCGCGTGGGCGACCCCGGAGAAGTCAGCCTCCGCCAGCGAACGTCACGCCAAGGCCAAAGAGACGATCGAGTCGCTCTACGCGAGCTACGAGCAGGTCGCCGGCTGAGCCGGCGACGCTCGCCTTAACGACAAACGCGGTGTGGGCACGGGGTTGAACCCAGCGTGCCCACACCGACGATTGGGTCGGTCCCGTGCGACGATTGCGTCGGTCCCGTCCCTACTTCTTGGAGAGGCTCTTAGCCGGCGCCCGCGTAACCGCGATAGCCGGGAGCGGCGGGATCGCTCCGCCACAGGCGGCCATCGCCTTGGCCAGACGCTTTGCCCTGGGGCTCAGCTCGGCCACAGCTACCGCCTTGGCATGTGCGCTCAGGCGCAGCGCCTGCACTCTGACCACGCCACCGTGAACCCAGATCTGGGCGTGATGGCCTCTCAGGGCTTTGAACATCTTGGCACTGACCGCTGCCGGCAGCTTCGAGTGCGCGCCAAACGGCCTCCGGATCACGATCACGTTCTTGCCGGCATGTCCCGCGTGGAGCGCCCTGAACGCCACAGCAGGCGGTCCGAACACTCGCGGGAAGCCCTTAAGCCCGTGCTTGCTGAGGCAGGCCCGCATTTCGGTGCTGGCCTTGCGCATCGCAGCGCTCGGTACACGCACCATGGCTGCGCCAGCGGCGGCGAACGGAACGTCCTGCGGCTGAGGCAGCAGATGCGAGCAGGCTGCCATCGCTGCCTTCATGACAGCTGGAGAAACCTGCTTGCCGTTGAGCACCAGTCGCAGAGTGAAGTTCCCGCCCTTGGTCGCGCCCGACAGTGTGATCGCGCCGCCACCGCCGCCCGGCGCAGAGCTGGTCGTGGTTTGCGACGTGGGTCCCGTGGAGGTTCCGGTGGTCCCAGTGCCGGTGGGCGCGCCAGCGGTTGACGTACCGGAGATCGCGGTCTGGGTCCCAGTGGACGCCGACGTGGTCGTTCCGGTGGTCGCGGTTCCTGTGCCGGTCGTTGACGTGCCGGTGGCGGCCGTTCCTGTGCCGGCCGTTGACGTGCCCGTGGCCGCCGTTGAGGTTCCCGTGCCGGCCGTTGAGGTGCCGGTGGAACCGGTTGAGGTGCCAGCGGGAGCGGTCTGGCCGCGGTTGATCGTGACTACGATGCCGCCACGATTGCCCTGCACCGGAACACCGTGCGAACGCATGCAGGTGAAGAACGCCTTCAGCTGCGTGCTACTCGGCCCCGGGGACGCCTGACCAGTGGTAGAGGTCCAGTTCGTCCCGGTGGTTCCGGTGCCAGTTCCCGTGCCGCCCGAACCGACGGTTGAGGCCGCCGCGGTCCCGCAGGCCGCAACCGCAAGGGCCGTCAGGATCGCGGCGATCGGGGTTGTCAGAAGTTGACGAATCTTGCGAGTCATAGCCGTGAGTCTGCTTATCCGGGGGTTACACCACGGGAACAGATCGTCGGAATTTCCTAAACGTTCTCGAAGAAACGGGTGTGTTGGGGGGTGAATGCACCTTGCTCGCGCCTCTTTTAAGGCATGACTGCCGAACCACATTGGAGTGCCAAACCGCGTGGGCTCCCCTCGCAGCTTCGGACTCTGGGCCCGATTCCTGGGGGTGGGTCAAAAAACCCGGCAGATCTGCCGGGTTTTTTGACCCACCTCGCCGCCACGCAACGTGGGCACGTCACCCGAGCTCAGTTGTTGGCTGCTGGCATGCACCCAAGGACAATTGAGCGCTGGCTTGGCTCCGGCGAGTTGATCCGGGCATTCCATGGCGTCTACGCCCTGCGCTACGAGCGCCGCGACCCGCGGAGTGTCGCCCAGGCCGCGCTACTTGCCGCCGGCGAGCTCAGCGCTCTTGCCCGCGAGACTGCTGCAGCGCTTTGGGCTGTCACTGACCGTTGGCCGGCGGCCCCGCAGCTGCTTGGGGTCGGCCGGGTGAACAAGTCCGCAATCGACTATCGGCGAACGACGACGTTGCTGGTTCGTGATGTGACCACCATCGACGGCCTGAGAGTTACAAGCGCAGCGAGGACGATTCTGGACATTGCCGCGCTGTTGCAGCGTAAACGGCTTGAGCGGGCGATCGATGGCCTGCGTGTGCGGCGGTTGCTCAGCACCGATCAGCTTGTCGATATTGCGGCGCGCAATGTTCAGCACCCGGGCGCCGCGATGCTGAGGGCACAGCTCGGTCTCGCTCAGAAGGAGCCCACGCGATCCGAGCTGGAGCGGACGTTCCTGAAGCTGACCAAGAAATACGGGTTGCCTGTGCCAGAGATCAACGTGCACGTGGGCGGGTACAGGGTTGATGCCTACTACCAACGGCACCGTCTGATCGTCGAGCTCGACGGTTGGGCGACCCATCAGACGCGTGCAGCGTTTGAACGCGACCGCCGGCAAGACGCGGACATCCTGGCTTTGACCGGCATCCCAACGGTCAGATTCACCTACGACCGTACGCTTTATCACGCCGCCGAAACCGCCCAGCAGCTGAGTCGGATCCTGGATTCGCGACCGTAGGACACGGCGGAACTGAGAAACCGCCGTAACCTCCGAACGAGCCCGGTTACCGTGTTGTAACCACTCTTCAACAATCCTTGCATCGATGCGGAAAGCTGGACGCCGATGAGGGTACTTGTAGTTGACGATCACGTCGAGCTGGCGGAGACGATCGCCGCTGGGCTCAAACGCGAAGGAATGGTCGTCGACGTAGCCAACGACGGGCTGCAGGCGCTGATGAACACCGGGCTCTACGAGTACGACGTGGTTGTGCTGGACCGCGACCTGCCGAAGGTCCACGGCGACGAGGTCACGCGCCGCCTCTCGGATGACGGCGCTCGCTCGCGCGTGCTGATGCTGACCGCATCGGGAACGATCGAGGACCGTGTCCAGGGGCTGAGCCTCGGTGCTGATGACTATCTCACCAAGCCGTTCGCGTTCGCCGAACTGGTCGCTCGAGTACGCGCGCTCTCCCGCCGCAGCGAACGCGTGCAGGCGCCGGTGTTGGAGTGCGGGTGTCTGCGCATGGATGTCGGCCGGCGCGCGGTCACGCGTAACGGGGAGCCGCTGGAGCTGAGCGCCAAGGAATTCACGGTGCTCGAGATCCTGATGGAGGCGGACGGCGCCGTGCTCTCGTCCGAAGAGCTGCTGCGACGGGCCTGGGACGAGGCCGCCGACCCGTTCAGCAATGTCGTGAAGGTGACGATCAGCCGCCTGCGACGCAAGCTCGGGAACCCAACACTGATAGAGACGGTGCCAGGTGGCGGGTATCGGATCTGATCCACCCGGAGACCGGGACCCCGGGGCCGGCAGCGACCGCCCCGGCGACGCTGGCAGCACGCCCGGATCCGACCGACCAGGCGGTCCTGGCAGTATGGCCGGCAGCGACCGGCACGATGAAGAGCGGACAGCCCCAGGCCGCAGGCACCTGTCGCTGCGGCTGCGGCTCACGTTGCTTTACGGAGCCTGCTTCCTCGTCGCGGGTGCGGCGGTCCTGGCGATCACCTACGTGCTCGTTGCGCACGACACCTCTGGACAGGCGCAGTCGCTGGCGGTTCGTGGTGCGGAGGTGAAACTCCCGGTGGCCATCAGTCTGTCCTCGAATGGGGGACACTCCGGAACTGGAACGTCCACAGCTGGTACCTCGACCGCCCGGACATCGACCACCAATACCACCACGGCGAGGTCGGGAACTTCGACCACCGGTGCCACGACCACAGCGACGTCGGGAACGTCAACCGCCGGGAGATCGGCCACCCATGCCACGACCACGGCGAAGTCGGGAAGGACAACCACCGGAACATCGACCTCCAGTGGTGCGGGGTCGGTGATACCGCCGTCCGCCGGAGCGGGGACCATCGGGCCGGAATCGTTCGTCTGTCGAAATGTAAAGACCAGCACCCTGCTGCGTGCCATCAACGCAGCGCGCGACGACTCCAAACACGATGACGCCAAGGGCATCACACCCAGTCAGCTGAAGCGCATCTGTGCGATCCGGGCGGATGCGCAGACGCAGGTGAACTTGTTCGCCAGCAAGGCCAATTCGGCGTTGAAGCTCCAGCGCCGTGAGTCGCTCAGCGCGCTGTTGACCTGGTCCGGAAGCGCACTTGGTGCGCTGGCCGTGATCTCGATCCTGCTCGGGTGGTTGCTGGCGGGTCGGGCGCTGCGACCGCTGCGGACGATGACAACCAAGGCTCAGGAGATCAGCGCGGAGAATCTGCACGAGCGCCTGGCGGTGAACGTTCGCGACGACGAACTGGGAGCGCTGGCCAACACGTTCGACGAGCTGCTGGCACGCCTTGAGCTCGCGTTCGAGTCGCAAAAGCGGTTCGTCGCCAACGCCTCGCACGAACTCCGCACCCCACTCACGCTCGAACGTACGCTGCTCGAGGTCGCGCTGGCAGATCCAGCGCCGAGCGTCGACAGCCTGCGCCGGGTGTGTGAACGGGTGGTGGCGTCGACCGAGCAGCAGGAACGACTGATCGAGGCGTTGTTGATGCTCGCTCGTAGTCAGCAGGCGATCAATCTCGATGCTCGACTTGACCTCGCGAATGTTGCGGCAGAGGCGATCAACGAGCGTGAACACGATCTTGCAGCGATCGCCGTCACCACAGATCTCAAGACCGCCCCGATCAAGGCTAACGCGACGTTGGTGGAGCGGCTGGTCGCCAACCTGCTTGAGAACGCGATTTGCCACAACCGCGCCGAGTCGCCTTGGATCAAGCTTGAAACCGGCACCGACGCGGCAGCTGCCGACGCTGGCGGCGCTGCATGGATCCGCGTGAGCAACAGTGGCGCGGTGATCAGCCCTGAGGTCTTGCCGACGTTGTTTGAACCGTTCCGCCGGCTCGGTGCAGACCGGACCAGCAGCGACACCGGCTTCGGGCTCGGTCTCTCAATCGGCCAGTCCGTAGCGGCTGCCCACCACGCCGTGATCAACGCAACTGCCGTGGACGGGGGAGGGCTGTCGGTGGAGGTACGCTTTGAGCAGGCCCACGAAGCCCTTGAACAGGACCACGAAGCCCAACCGCAGCCATGAAGATCAACAAGAACGTCCGAAACATCGCCATCGTGATCGTGCTCGCGGTGATCGTCGACTTCGTACGCGGCGGCCAGGACGCCGCCAGCACGGTGCTGCAGGCGATCGCGCTCGGTTTCCTGGCGTTGATCGCGTGGATCGCGGCGCGGCTCTATCGCGAGCACCGCGAAGACATCTACGGCCTCGGCACCAGGAACCGCACGATCCTCTACGTGGCGATCGCCGTAATCGTGGTCACGCTGACCGCGCGGCCGCGGCTCGATGCGACCGCCGGCGGCACGCTCGCGGTGATTGCCCTGCTGGCGGGCTCCGCGTACGCGCTCTACCGCGTCTATCGGGCCTACCGCAGCTACTGACCAGACGGGCCTGCCGCAGCTACTGACCAGACGGGCCTACCGCAGCTACTGACCCGACGGCCTGCCGCAGGTACCGGCCTGCCGCAGGTACTGACCCTACCGGCCTGCCGCAGCTAACGATCCATACCGAGGCGCCCGTAAGGACGTCCGGGCTGGGTGTGGTCCCGCAAGACCACACCCAGCGCCAAGCGCTTATCGCAGGTCGAAGCGATCCGCGTCGCCGAGCTTCGCCCAGACTGCGACGAAGTCGTTCACGAACTTCTCGCGTGCGTCGTCCGAGGCGTAGACCTCGGCCAGCGCGCGCAGTTCGGAATTGGAGCCGAACACGAGGTCTGTGCGGGTCCCGTTGTAGCGCTCGCCGGCGGCGGTGACGCCCTCGAACAGGTTCTCCGAGCGCGGGCTCCAGCTCGTCCCCGGCGCCAGGAGGTTGACGAAGAAGTCGTTCGTCAGCGTGCCCGCGGCGGATGTGAATTGGCTGGTCGTCTGCTTGCCGTAGTCGGCCCCGATCACGCGCAAGCCGCCATACAGCACGGTCAGCTCGGGAGCGGTGAGGTTCAGCAGGTTGGCCTGATCCACCAGCAGGAACTCGGCGTAGAGCGGCAGGTCGGGTTTCAGGTAGTTACGGAAGCCGTCGGCTGCGGGCTCCAGGTAGCCGAACGACTCGACGTCGGTCTGCTCCTGGGTGGCGTCGCCGCGGCCGCCGTTGAACGGCACCGTGACCGAGTGGCCGGCCGCACGCGCAGCGTGCTCGATGCCGACGTTGCCGGCCAGCACGAGCACGTCCGCGAACGAGGCGCCCGCCTCCGCGGCGATCTCCTCGAGCACGCCGATCACCGGCTTCAGCTCGGCGGGATTGTTGACCTCCCAGCTGACCTGCGGCTCAAGCCGCAGGCGGCCACCGTTGGCGCCGCCGCGCTTGTCCGAGCCACGGAACGAGGAGAGCGCCGCCCAAGCGGTCGAGACCAGCTGCGTGACGGTGAGCCCTGAGGCTGCGATCTTCGCCTTCACCTCGACCACGGCCGCGTCGCTGAGTGTGGCGTGTGGCTCCGGAATCGGGTCCTGCCACAGCAGCTCCTCGTCCGGAACCTCGGAACCGAGGTAGCGGGCAACTGGACCGAGGTCGCGGTGGGTGAGCTTGAACCAGGCTCGCGCGAAGGCGTCGGCCAGCTCGTCCGGGTGCTCGAGGAAGTGGCGACTGATGCGCTCATACTCGGGGTCGAAGCGCAGTGCCAGGTCGGTGGTGAGCATCGTCGGACGCCGCGGTGCGCCGCCCGCGTCGGGGGCGGGAACGTTGGCCTCACCGTTCGCGGCGACCCACTGGTAGGCGCCGGCAGGCGACTTCTCGAGCGCCCACTCGTGCTTGTAGAGGTTCTCGAGGAACTCGTTGTTCCAGCGCAGCGGGGTCTGGGTCCAGGTGACCTCGGGTCCGCCGGTGATCGCGTCGGCGCCCTTGCCGGTGCCGTACTTGCTGATCCATCCGAGCCCCTGCTGCTCAAGCGGAGCGGCTTCTGGGTCGGGGCCTACAAGATCGGGATCGCCCGCGCCGTGGGTCTTGCCGAAGGTGTGACCGCCGACGATCAGCGCCACGGTCTCCTCATCGTTCATCGCCATGCGCTTGAAGGTCTCGCGGATGTCGACTGCCGCAGCGGCCGGGTCTGGACTGCCGTTCGGACCCTCCGGATTCACGTAGATGAGGCCCATCTGCACCGCCGCCAGCGGCCGCTGCAGATCACGCTTGCCGCTGTAGCGTTCATCATCGAGCCAGGTGCGCTCCGGACCCCAGTAGACGTCGTTGTCGGGCTCCCAGGTGTCCTCGCGTCCGCCACCGAAGCCGAACGTCTCGAAGCCCATGGTCTCGAGCGCGACGTTGCCGGTGAGCACCATCAGATCGGCCCACGAGATCGACTGTCCGTACTTCTTCTTCACCGGCCACAGCAGGCGACGGGCCTTGTCGAGGTTGCCGTTGTCGGGCCAACTGTTGAGCGGGGCGAAGCGCTGCTGACCGGCGCCGGCGCCGCCGCGACCGTCCATCACGCGGTAGGTGCCCGCCGAGTGCCAGGCCATGCGGATCATCAGCGGGGCGTAGTTGCCGAAGTCGGCCGGCCACCAGTCCTTCGAGTCGGTGAGCACCGCGGCGATGTCCGCCTTGACCGCGTCGAGGTCCAGCTGGTTGAACGCCTCGGCGTAGTCGAAGTCGGCGGCCAACGGGTTGCGCTCGCTCGGGTTCTTGGCGAGCACGTTCAAGTTCAGGCGGTTCGGCCACCACTCACTGTTGGGGTTGCCCTTGAGCGGATTTACCAGCGTGCCGTCGTGGACCGGGCAGCCGCCGTCGCCGTTGGAGATTTCAGTCAAGGGATTCCTTCCCGTTGGTGTTGGTTTCAGGGATTAGCGGATTCGCCACAGGCTGGACAGAGACCCCAATAGATGACCTCGGCCTCTTCGACCACGTATCCGTGCGTCTCCGAAGCGGTCAAACAGGGTGCCTCGCCGACCGCGCAGTCGACATCCGCGACCGCGCCGCAGCTGCGACAGACGATGTGATGGTGGTTGTCGCCGACCCGCGATTCGTAGCGCGCGACCGAACCCGATGGCTGAATCCGCCGGATCAGGTGCGCGTCGGTGAGCGCCTTCAGCACGTCATACACAGCCTGGTGCGAAACGTCGCCGAGTTCCTCGCGAGCGATGTCAATCAGCGCGTGGGTGTCGGCGTGGGGGTGCGCGTGCACGGCGTCGAGCACGGCTAGCCGCGGGCGCGTGACGCTGAGGTGCGCGCGGCGCAGTTGCTGCTCGTAGTCGGTGGTGCTGTGCACGACCCCGATGGTGACACGTTTTCTGGATTGATTCAAGATTCGTTCTCAGGCTGGTCACAATTGCCTGGCTACAGGTCCTGGTCCAGGTAGACCAGGACCCTGCTCGACCGGCCCAGCGGGCGCTTGAGGTCCGGGTGTGACCGCTATTGAGCGCCGTGCCGGGGCGCCCTGCATAGACTCGAATCCGTGCCGATTTATCCCGCCGACCGACGCCGCGAGCTGCCCGACGAACCGGGGGTGTACCTCTTCCACGATGCGAAGGGGAAGGTGATCTACGTCGGCAAGGCGGTGTCGATCCGCAAGCGGGTTGCCTCGCATTACTCGAATCCCAGCACCTCCGCCGGTCACGGACTGCTGGCGATGATCGACACGATCGAGGCGCTGGTCGTGAAAACCGAGGCCGAGGCGCTGCTGGTCGAGCAGAACTTCATCAAGCAGTACCAGCCCCGCTTCAACATCCGGCTGCGCGACGACAAGTCATACCCATACATCGGGATCTCGCTCGATGAGGACTACCCACGGGTCTATTTCACGCGGGAGCGGCACCGGCGCGACCGCGCCTACTTCGGGCCCTACTCCACCGCCAAGCGGGTGCGGGCGACGCTCGATGTACTGACCAAGGTGTTCATGTATCGGTCGTGCGAAGGTCCCACGCCGGGCCGGCGCAGTGGATCGCCGTGCCTGGATTACTACATCAAGCGTTGCGAGGCTCCCTGCGTCGGATACGTCAGCAAGGAGCAGTATCGCGAGGCGATCGACGGGGTCATGGCGTTCCTCTCGGGCCGCTACAAGGAGATCGAGCAGCGGCTCCAGTTCGAGATGCAGCAGGCCGCGGCCGAGCAGCGCTACGAGGACGCGGCGCGGGAACGCAACCGCCTGACCGCGGTCCGCAACCTGCTGGAGCGCCAGCGCGTCGTACGCGATCAGGGCGACACCTTTGACGCGATCGCCGTGGCAGTGGCGGATAACGACGCCAACGCGCAGGTATTCCAGGTCCGCGACGGGATCCTCTCGGATCGGCAGAGCTTCTACCTCGACAACACCGCCGGCTCCGAGCGCGGTGACGTGATCGAGGCGTTCATCCTCCAGTACTACGCCACCGCGATGTCGATCCCGCCACTGGTGGTCGTGCAGCAAGACGTCGACGGTGTTGACGCGCTATCGACGGCTTTGGCGGAGCGCCGCGACGGGCGTTGTGAGGTCCGCGCCTCAGAGCGCGGCGACAAACGCCGGATCCTGGAACTCGCCGAGCGCAACGCGTTGCTGGCGCTGGATCAGGAGAAGCTGCGCGCCGAGCGCTCGCGCCAGCAGCGGACTGAGGCGCTGGACCGCCTCCAGCAGGCCCTGGGGATGGACAGCCTGCCGATGCGGATCGAGTGTTATGACATCTCCACGCTGATGGGCACGAACACGGTCGCGTCGATGGTTGTGTTCGAGGGCGGGGCACCGAAGAAGTCCGACTATCGCCGCTTCAAGGTGAGGCTTGACCTATCCGAAGGTCCGAATGACTTCGCCTCGATGAACGAGATTCTGGGCCGGCGAATCGCACAGTTCGAGCACCAGCAGGACGTCTCGCCGCACGACAAGGAACACGACGCGAGCTTCGCGGCGCTTCCCAACCTGATCGTGATCGACGGCGGCAAGGGCCAGCTGTCCGCGGGCCTCGAGGCGCTGCAGCCGTTCGTCGACCGCGGCGTGACCGTGGTGTCGCTCGCCAAGCGCATCGAAGAGGTGTTCATGCCCGGCCGTGAACGCTCGCTGATCCTGCCGCACGACACGCCCGAACTGCAACTGCTGCAGCGTGTCCGTGACGAGGCCCACCGCTTTGCGATCACCCACCACCGTCAGCGTCGCGACGCGCGGCTGAGGGCATCGATTCTCGACGGGCTGCCCGGAATCGGACCAACCCGCAAGCGCGCGCTGCTTACGCACTTCGGCTCTCCCGACGCGGTCCTCGCAGCGTCTCGCGAGGAACTCGAAGCGGTTCCCGGGATCTCCGGCAAGCTTGCCCGCGACCTGCACCGCGAACTCCACAAAGCGGGAGTTTGACAGCGTCAGCAGCGTCTCGGCGTTCGTCGCGCGCGAGTGGTAAACCCCCTTGTTGGGGGTGCGCAAGCTGTGACAAAACTGTTACAGGTTCGGGGCGCGGAGCCGGGATTCGCGGCACCAGTCATGCTTAGTGTGTGAGCGAACCCGAGTTGGCACTACAGGACCTGGTGATCATCACCGGCTTCTCCGGAGCCGGGAAGTCGACCGCGATGGCGGCGTTCGAGGACGAGGGCTACTTCTGCGTCGACAACCTTCCTTCCGGGATGGTCGGGGAGCTGGTCGACATGTTCATCGCCGCCGACACTCCCGTAACCCACGCTGCGATCGTCTCGCACGTGCGCGGCGGCACCTACTTCGAGGGCCTGCCCGCGGTGCTGGACCAGCTCGAGGAGCGCGGGATCCCTTATCGCATGCTGTTCCTGGAGGCCGATGAGGAGACGCTCAGCACCCGCTACAAGGAGACCCGCCGTCGCCATCCGCTGGCTCCGGATGGTTCGGTCGCTGAGGGCATCGCGCGCGAGGCTGAGGCGCTGCGGGCGCTTAGGCGCAAAGCCGACGTGCTGATCGAGACCGACGAGATGACCGCGTCGCAGCTGCGCCGCAGGCTCGCCGACGAGATGCTCCCGAACCGCAACCCGGGACGCTTGTCGGTCACGTTCGAAAGCTTCGGCTTCAAATACGGTCCGGCCCGCGACACCGACCTGCTGTTCGATGTGCGGTTCCTGCCCAACCCGCACTATGACAAGCAGCTGAGGCCGCTCACCGGTCAGGATCAGCGGGTCGTCGAATACGCCAACACCGGCGGCGCGCTCGACACCTTCTACGAGCACCTTGAGCCGATGCTCGACTACCTGCTGCCGCAATACCTGGCGGAGGGCAAGGCCCATCTGGTCGTCGCGATCGGCTGCACCGGGGGACGTCACCGCTCGGTGGCCGTGACTGAGCATCTGGCCCGCCGTTACGAGGACAACCCGCGCTACGTGGTCCAGACCATCCACCGTGACATCGACAACCCGCCGTGACCCGATAGCCTGGTAGCCAGCCGGTCACGCGCGTTCATGGCAGTTCTGCCTGTGCGGACGATCTCTCTGGTGCCCGATCAAGGCGCCGAATCAACCACTGGGCCTCGCGCCCGACCAACTTCTATACGGAGGCTTTGATGGCGGTACGAGTAGGTATCAACGGTTTTGGACGGATCGGTCGCAACGTATTCCGTGCCGTCGCCGAGGGCAACGCCGACGTTGAGATCGTTGCGCTTAACGATCTGGTTGACACCAAGACGATCGCGCACCTGCTCAAGTACGACTCCAACTTCGGTCGCTTCAACGGCACCGTCGAGGCGACCGACGGCGCCATCATCGTGAACGGGAGGGAGATCAAGATCCACGCCGAGCGCGACCCCGCGAACCTACCGTGGGCCGCCGACGGTGTCGACGTTGTGGTCGAGTCGACCGGTTTCTTCACCGACGGCGAGAAGGCCGCCGCGCACCTGAAGGCGGGCGCCCGCAAGGTCATCATCTCCGCACCGGCGACCAACGTGGACGCGACCGTGGTGCTGGGCGTGAACTTCGACGAGGTCTACAACCCGGCGACCGACAACATCATCTCCAACGCCTCCTGCACGACCAACTGTCTGGCCCCGATCGCGAAGGTCGCAAACGACCTGGTCGGGATCAAGCACGGGCTCATGACCACGGTGCACGCCTACACCTCCGACCAGCGCCTGCAGGACGCACCCCACGGCGACCTGCGCCGCGCCCGTGCAGCCGCGGTGTCACTGATCCCCGCGTCGACCGGCGCCGCCAAGGCGATCGGGCTCGTGATCCCGGCGCTGAACGGCAAGCTGAATGGCTTCGCGGTGCGCGCGCCCGTGCCGACCGGCTCGCTCGTCGACCTCACCTTCGAAGCCGACCGTGAGACCTCGGTGGAGGAACTCAACGCCGCGCTGAAGGCAGCTTCCGAGGTCGGTCCGCTCGCCGGCTACCTGGAGTACACCGAGGATCCGATCGTCTCGCGCGACATCGTCGGTGACCCGCACTCATCGATCGTCGACGCCAAGCTCACCGCGGTAATCGACGGGACCCTGGTGAAGATCGTGTCCTGGTACGACAACGAGTGGGGCTACTCCAACCGCGTCGCAGACCTGATCCCCAAGCTCTAAGCGACGGCGCGCAAAGACGATGAAGACACTGCGCGACCTCGGAGACCTCGAGGGCAAGCGGGTACTGGTGCGGGTCGACTTCAACGTCCCGCTAGACGACGCCGGAAACATCACCGATGACACCCGCATACGGGCTGCACTGCCGACGCTCGAAGTACTGATCGATCGCGGCGCGCGGCTGGTGTTGGTCTCGCATCTGGGGCGGCCGAAGCAGCGGGAGCCCGAGTTCTCGCTGCAGCCCGCGGCCGTGCGGCTCGGAGAGCTGCTCGGGACCGCGGTGACGCTTGCGCCGGCCGTTATCGGTGACCAGGTGGCCGCGCTGGTCGATGAGCTGCAGCCTGGGCATGTGCTGCTCCTCGAGAACGTCCGCTACGAGCAGGGCGAGACCGAGAACGACGCGCAACTCGCGGCCGAGCTCGCGAGCTTCTGTGACGTCTACGTGAACGACGCCTTCGGAGCGGCCCACCGCGCGCACGCGTCCACGGCCGGCGTGCCGGCGCTGGTCGCCGCAGCCGCGGCCGGGCTGCTGCTGGAGCGCGAAGTCACGATCCTCACGCAGCTGCTGGAAGATCCGGCGCGGCCGCTGGTCGCGGTGCTTGGGGGCTCCAAGGTCTCGGACAAGATCAAGGTGATCGAGCGCTTCCTGATCGTCGCCGACACGATCCTGATCGGCGGCGCGATGGCGTTCCCGTTCCTGAAAGCTCAGGGCCACCAGATCGGTAACTCGCTGTGTGCCGATGAGGATGTGGAACTCGCCCGCGAACTGCTTGCCGACAGCAACGCCGTGAAGCTCTTGATCCCGACCGACCTGGTGCTCGGCGACCGCTTCAGCGCCGATGCCGAGGTCACGAACCTGGACGGGGTTGACGTACCGGATGGGCTCATGGGCCTCGACATTGGTCCGCGCACCACCGCCGCCTACGTCGAGGTGATCGACGGCGCCGGCACCGTGTTCTGGAACGGCCCGATGGGCGCGTTCGAGCTCAAACCGTTCGAGGCCGGGACCCGCACGGTTGCGGAGGCGGTGGCGGCCACCGACGCGACGACCGTCGTAGGCGGCGGTGACTCGGCGGCGGCAGTCGCTCAGTTCGGGCTCGCAGACCAGGTCACACATGTATCGACCGGCGGCGGTGCCGCTCTGGAATTGATCGAAGGCAAGTCCCTACCGGGTGTCGAGGTTCTCAGCAAATGAGTGGCAGCGAAGGAGCCAATAGGTGAGTGATTCACGCAGGCCGCTGATCGCGGGTAACTGGAAGATGCACAAGACGGTCGCCGAGGCCGAGGAGTTCATCGGCGCGCTGCTCCCACAGATCTACGCCGCCGAGCACGCCGACATTGCGATCTGCCCGCCCTACACCGCGCTACAGGCGATGGTCGATTCCGCGCGCGGGTCACTTGTGCAGGTCTACGCGCAAAACATGCACTTCGCGCCGAGTGGCGCCTTCACCGGCGAGATCTCAGCGCCGATGCTCTCCGAGCTGGATGTGAACGGTGTGATCCTCGGGCATTCCGAGCGCCGCGAGTACTACGCCGAGACCGACAAGGCGCTTGCGCAGAAGGTCCACGTCGCGCTCGAAAATGAGCTGCTGCCGGTGCTGTGCGTGGGCGAGACCGAGTCCGAGCGCGAGGCCGGTGACACCGAGCGCAAGCTCCGCCACCAGATTCAGGAAGGGCTGTCCAAGCTCGCCGAAGAGCAGCTGGGGGAGGTTGTGATCGCCTACGAGCCGATCTGGGCGATCGGAACCGGCCAGGTCGCCACCGCCGAACAGGCACAGGAGGCGTGCGCCTTCATCCGTGCCCTGATCGGCCAGCGCTCCGAACAGGAGGCGCTGCGCACGCGCATCCTCTACGGCGGCTCGGTCAAACCGGACAACGCCGCCGAGCTGATGGCGCTGCCCGACGTCGATGGCGCGCTGGTTGGAGGCGCGAGCCTCGACGCCGACTCGTTCGCCGCGATCATCGCCGCCGCGGCATAGTGCCATGACCGACGCGCACGAGCTCCCGGCACCGTCCTGCGTACTGGTCGTGCTCGACGGCTGGGGACTCGCGTCGGGTGGACCCGGGAACGCGATCTCGCTCGCCCAGACGCCGGTCTTCGACGCGCTCTGGGACAAATACCCGCACACCACGCTCACCGCCTGCGGACGCGCCGTTGGCCTCCCCGACGGTCAGATGGGCAACTCCGAGGTCGGGCACATGAACCTCGGTGCCGGTGCGGTGATCATGCAGGACCTGACCCGCATCAACGACGCGGTGGTTGACGGCATGCTCGCCGCCAACCCGATCCTCCGCAGCGCGTTCAGCGGCGGGGGCCGCGTACATCTGATCGGCTTGGTCTCCGACGGCGGGGTGCATTCGAGCCAGGACCACCTCAAGGCCCTGATCGAGATGGGCAAGGAGCTCGGGGCCGAGGACCTGGTGATTCACGCCTTCACCGACGGTCGCGACACGCTGCCGACCGCTGGTGCGCAGTCGCTCGCGCAGGTGGAGCAGTGGATCGCGGAGGCCGGCGTCGGCCGCGTGGGCTCGGTCGTCGGGCGTTACTACGCGATGGATCGCGACCGGCGCTGGGACCGCATCCAGCTCGCCTACGACCTGCTCGTCCACGGTAAGGCCGATCACAGCGCCGAGCGTGCCTCAGAGGCAATCCGGGCGGCGTACGAGCGCGGTGAGACCGACGAATTCATCACGCCGATCCGGATCGGCTCCGAAGACTCGACGATCCGCGCCACAGACAGCGTGATCGCATTCAACTTCCGGCCCGACCGGATGCGCGAGCTGACAACTGCACTGTGCGACCCGCAGTTCACCGAAGTCGACCGTGGCGGTGCCGCGCCGGTTACGCGTTACACGACGATGACCGAGTACACCGAGGGCTGGCCGTACCCGGTTGCGTTCCCGCCCGAGCACCCGCAGATCACGCTCTCGAAGGTCGTGGCCGAGCACGGTGGTCGTCAGCTGCACGTCGCCGAGACCGAGAAGTACCCGCACGTGACCTACTTTTTCGGCGGCGGGGAGGAGACCCCGGAACCGGGCGAGCGGCGTGAGGTCGTGCCATCGCCGCGGGACGTGCCGACCTACGACTACAAGCCGCAGATGAGCGCACCCGAGGCCGCGCAGGCGTTCGTTGACGCCTGGAAGGCCGACAGCCCGAGCTTCGGGATCATCAACTTCGCAAACGCCGACATGGTCGGACACACCGGCGTGATCCCAGCCGCGGTAACGGCGGTCGAGACCGTCGACGCCTGCCTCGGCCAGGTGGTCGAGACCGTGCAGGCATCGGGCGGAACCCTGATCATCACCGCCGATCACGGCAACTCCGACCACATGCTCGAGCCCGACGGCAGCCCCAACACCCAGCACTCGTTGAACCCGGTGCCGCTGATCGTGACCACGACCGGCCTGCGCCTGCGCGACGGGGGCGTACTCGCCGACGTCGCACCCACGGCGCTTGAGCTGCTCGGCTACCAGCAGCCCGCAGCGATGACCGCTGCCTCGCTGATCGAGCACTGACCACCGCCTCAAACCACCCGATCTCCACCCGCGGGTTGAGACGCGCCCGCGGTTCCACCCGCAAACCAACCCGGAGGCCGAGGTAATCGGGTGCTGATCAGCGCAGGATGTTGTCCATGAGCACTTTCGACTACATCCTTGACACCGCGCTGGTCCTCCTGGTTCTACTCCAGATCAAAGAGCGCCCAATGACCATGAAGCAGTTGGTCCGTCCGCTGGTCATCCTCGGGATCGCCGTGGTCAGCTACTTCCACAACCTCCCCACGCAGGGCAACGACCTCGTCCTGATCGTCGCCGTAGCCGCGCTGGGCGGCGTTATCGGAGTCGCCAGCGGCTTCACCGCGATCATGCGCAACCGCGACGGCGTGGTAACGCTACGCAGCGGCTGGCTCTCAGGCTTCTTCTGGGTACTGGGAATGGGTCTGCGGTTCGCCTTCGCAGTCTGGATCAGCCACGGCGGCGTCGACTCGATCGCCAGCTTCAGCGCCACACACCACATCACCGGCAGCCAGGTCTGGACCGACGCGCTACTGGGCATGGCAGTGTTCGAGATCGTGCTGCGGACCGCGATCGTCGGCTGGCGCTGGAAGCTGCTGCAGTCACCGGCGGTCACGCCCGTCCACTCGCTGGCCTAAGAGTCGCGGCCAGTCGCCCGCCCGTCACGTAACGTTCCTCGAGATGATCTTCAGCTCAGTCACCGGCTATCGCGGCACGGCTATCAGGCTCACCGGCCTGGTAGCCGTGCTCTGGTCGGTCGTGGTCGGCACGCATCCGCCGGCACTCCACGGACGCGGGCTGGTGGTACTGATCGCCACGGTGCTCGGCACAATCGGCTGGCTGGTATGGACCTTATGGAGCCGCGATCGCAAGGAGGTCACGTTCGATCTGTACCTGATGGCCGCGAGCGGCGCGGTCATTCAAATGGCATCGAACTCGACCGCCGGCTGCGTGTTGACGTTCGTCGCAGCGGTCTCCGCCGCGGCGCGGGCGGGCGTCTGGTGGGGACTGTTGGTGGCCGCGGTCGGAGCGATCGCGGTCGCAGTCGCCGGACTGATCTACAACGACGGAGCACTCGCGATCCTGGCCTACTCGCTCGGGTTTGCGGCTTCCGCGCTGGGCGGCTCGAACATCCGCCAGTACCGCCAGCGCGCCGAACAAGCGGAGCTGCTGCTGGTCCAGACCCAGCGGTCCAACGAGGAGCAACTGCGCGCCAAGCAGCTCGAGCACCAGACGCGCCTGGCCCGCGACATCCACGATGTGCTCGCGCACTCGCTGGCCGGACTCACGATCCAGCTCGAGGCAACATCGGCACTGATCGACGCCGGCGCTTCCAGCGAACAGATCCGCGACCGAGTCGATCGTGCTCACGAACTCGCTCGCGAGGGGCTCAGCGAGACCCGTCGTGCGGTCGCGGCGCTGCGCGGCGAGCCTGCCGAGCGGGCCGGCAGCGAGGCAACCGCCGTCGGCGATCAGCTCGAGGCGCTGGCCCGCGGCTATCACGACGCCGACGGCGAACCCGCCTCCTACACGCTCGAGGGAGACCCGGAACTACTGCACGGGCAACTTGGGGATACCGTTATGCGCGCGGTGCAGGAAGCGATCACAAACGTGCGCAAGCACGCCCCAGGCGCGCACGTGAGCGTGCACGTGAACGCGCGCCCGCAACTGGTTCAGGTCGCGATCGCAAACCATGGCGGCTCAGACGCGAAGCCCGAACTCGCGGCGACCGGAGGCGGCTTCGGTCTGCTGGGGATGCGCGAACGCGTCGAGCTGAGCGGAGGGTCGCTCGTCGCCGGTCCGGTCGGTGATGGCTGGAAGGTCGAGCTGAAGGTCCCCATGGCGGCCGCGGAGCACGAGGCGAGCCGGTGACGCGGCCGCCGGTGAGGGTGCTGGTCGTCGACGACCAGGCGCTTGTCCGCGAAGGCCTGCTGACGCTGCTCAGCACCGTCGAAGGGATTGAGACCGTCGGATCTGCCGCCGACGGTCTGGACGCGACCACGATGACCGCCCAGCATCAGCCTGACGTTGTGCTGATGGACCTGCGCATGCCGATGCTCGACGGCGTGAAGGCGACGCAGCGAATCAAAAGCAAGCATCCGGAGACCGAGATCGTGGTGCTGACCACGCATGCCGACGATGCCTCAATCATCGACGCGCTGCAGGCGGGCGCGCTCGGTTACCTCACCAAGGACGCGGGCATCGCCGAGATCTCGCGGGCGGTGTTCGCGGCCGCCGATCATCAGGCGCTGCTCGATCCGCACGTGCAGGCGCGGTTGCTGGCGGCCGCCACAGCCGGTGCCGGATCGGGGCCTGCAGCCGGGGGTGTGCCAACACGAGCGGCTCCGAGCGGTGGGGCTGGTAGTGGTCCCGGTAGACCACTACCAGCAGCAGACGACCTCACACCGCGGGAACTGGAAGTGCTACGCCTGATCGCCGCGGGGCTCTCCAATCAGGAGATCGCCACGCAGCTGTTCGTCAGCGAGGCGACCGTGAAGACACACATCAATCACGTGTTCGCCAAGACCGGCGCGCGTGATCGCGCCCAGGCCGTGCATTACGCCTACTCGCACGGCCTGGCGGATTAGCCGACGCCTAGGCGTCGCGCTTCTTCAGCAGATAGGCGCCCAGCGCCACGAGGATCAGCGTGTATCCGCAGAACACCGCGAATCCGGTCCAGGGAGCGAACATGTGCGGCTGCGTGTAGTCCTTGGTGATGCCCTCGCCGGCGTTCAGCGGAAGCCACTTGTCGATCGCGTTCTGGAAGCTCTGCGGCAGCAGCTCCATGAACGGTGGCAGCACGAACATCACCGCTACGTAGGTTGAGATCGCGCCCGCAGTGACGCGCAGGATCGCGCCCAGCGCCATGCAGAAGATGCCGGTGACGGTCACGAACAGCACCGCTCCGAGCACCACTCTGGTGGACGAATCCTGGCCGAGCGGAACGTTGATGTGGTGCTGGCTGTAGATCGCCTGCGAGATCGTGTAGCCGAGTACCGCGGTGATCGCGATCAGCACGAAGGTCACGCTGAAGTAGACGAGGATCTTCGCCCACAGCACCGGCAGTCGCTTGGGCACCGCCATCAGCGTGGAGCGGATCGATCCGGTGGCGTATTCACCGGTGATCGTCATCACGCCGAGCACGCCGATCGCGAGGATCGCGAGGTTCCAGCCGGCGACACCCTTGCCGACGGGGTCGATCGTCGCGCGCTCAAAGAACGACATCTGGTTCCAGCGGCTCATTTCGATCGCCGCGGCCAGCGGGCCGAGGCCGAGCATGAACACGCAAGCAAGCGCTAACGACCAGCGTGTGGAACGCAGCGACCAAAGCTTGGTCCACTCCGAGCGGATTACGCGCGGCAGGCTGACACCGGTGGTGCCGGCGTCGTCATGGGGAAGGCGTAGAGGTGTAGTGGCGGTGCTCATGATGCGGCTCCCGCCGTTTCAGTGGTCTCAGTCGCGTCGTCGCTCGAGCGTCGGAACTCGACCGAGTCCTTGGTCAGCGACATATAGGCGTCCTCCAGCGATACCTGCAGCGGCGTCAGCTCATGCAGAACAATCCGCTGCTCCATCGCGATCTCACCGATCTGCTCCGCGCGCAGCCCGCTGACCTCCAGCGAGTCGTCGGAGAGGGTGATCAAGCCCTGTTGCGCCTTCAGCGCTTCCGCCAGCCGAGTCTGGTCGGCGCTGCGGACCTTCACCGGTGCCCCGGTCGAGGCGCCGCTCACGAACTCCGCCACGCTGGTCTGGGCGATCAGCTTGCCGCGCCCGATGACCACCAGGTCATCGGCGGTCTGCTCCATTTCGCTCATCAGGTGGCTGGATAGGAATACGGTGCGTCCCTCCGCGGCGAGCGTCTTCAGCAGGTCTCGCATCCAGCGGATGCCCTCCGGGTCAAGCCCGTTCGAAGGCTCGTCGAGGACGACCGTCTGCGGGTCGCCGAGCAGCGCCGCCGCGACGCCCAGCCGCTGTCCCATGCCCAGCGAGAAGCCGCCCACGCGCTTCTTCGCGACCTCCTTGAGGCCGACCAGATCAATCACCTCTTCCACGCGGCGACGTGGAATTCCGTGAGTCTGGGCGAGCGCCAGCAGGTGCGTGTAGCCGGTACGGCCGGTGTGAATCGCCTTGGCTTCCAGCAGTGCGCCGACCTCGTGCAGCGGTGCGCGCATGTGCTGGTAGCTTTTCCCGTTCACGGTCGAACTGCCTGACGTGGGGGCGTCGAGTCCAAGGATGACGCGCATCGTGGTTGACTTGCCGGCGCCGTTTGGTCCCAGAAACCCGGTGATCACACCGGGTTTGGCAGTGAATGTGAGGTTGTCAACGGCGATCTTGTCGCCGTAACGCTTGCTCACAGAGTTGACTTCGATCACGACTATGAATCTAGCCAGCTAAGCGCCGATTTCCTTGTCTTTTTACGTCCCGCTAACCGAGTTCATACTCGGTGGTGAGCGCGGTTGTGGGGTGCGCATCATCCGATCGGATGATCGGCACTCATCCGACGCACTTGCAAGTGCGGACTGGTGGCCGATGGTGCAGGCCGCGAGCCGATGCGATCCTCAGACCATGCAACAAATGTTCACAGGACCGGGAGATGCGGCCAGCGGCGCGGTCGTGTCGGTGGACGGGCTGCGGGTGCGCTACGGCGACACGCTCGCCGTTGACGGAGTCTCGCTCACGATCGAGCCCGGAGAGATCTTCGGGATCCTCGGGCCCAACGGCGCCGGAAAGACGACCACGGTCGAGTGCATCGGCGGACTGCGCCGCGGCGACCAGGGCACGATCAGGGTGCTCGGCCTTGACCCGATCAAAGACCGCGAGGAGCTGCGCGAACAGGTCGGAATCCAGCTACAGACTTCCGAGCTGCCGGACAAGCTCAAAGTCGGTGAGGCGTTGGATCTGTTCGCAGGCTTCTACCGTGACCCGGCAGACCCGGCCGAACTGCTCGAACGGCTCGGACTCACCGGCAAACGCGACGACCGCTACGTGAACCTCTCCGGCGGACAGCGTCAGCGCCTGTCGATCGCGCTGGCACTGATCGGACGCCCGCGGCTGGCGATCCTCGACGAGCTCACCACCGGTCTTGACCCACAGTCGCGGCGCGAGACCTGGAAGCTGATCGAGGACATTCGCGGCCAGGGCGTGACCGTGATCCTGGTGACGCACTTCATGGAGGAGGCGGAGTATCTGTGTGACCGCGTGGCGCTGCTGCACCACGGGCACGTAATCGCGGTCGACACGCCGGCGGCAATGGGTGCCGGCCAGGGCCAGCGGATCAGCTTCGTCGCTCCCGGCTACATCGACATTGAGCGCTTTGCCGCGTTGCCGGAGGCGCGCAGCGCCGAGGAACGCGACGGGCGCGTGATCATCGAAGGCGACGGCGATCTGGTCGCGGCCGTGATCGCGGCGCTGGTGGAGGACGGGATCGTCCCCCAGCAGACCCGGATCGAACAATCAACCCTTGACGACGCGTTCGTGAGCCTGACCGCTGACGCGGACGACGATGATGCGGCGATGCCCGCGACGGAGGTGAACGCGCGATGAGCGCGATAGCAAGTTTTGGTCAGGTCCGCGCGGACGGATCGGGCCGCGGGTTCAAACGCCTGCTGCAGACCGAACTGCGGCTGCTGCTGCGTGAACCGATGCTCGTTTTCTGGGCCGTGGTCTTCCCGGTGGTGCTGTTGGTGGTGCTGGGCCTTGCCAGCAACAAGCCGATCAAGTCACTCGGCGGCCTCAAGCTGATCCAGGTCGAGACCCCGATCGTGATGATGTTCACGCTCACACTGCTGGCGCTCAGCGCGATGCCCTCGACGCTTGCCGGCTATCGCGACAAGGGCTACCTGAAGCGGCTCTCAACCACGCCGATCGGAGCGATGCGGCTACTGGCGGCGCAGCTGGCGCTGATCCTCGGGATCGCCGCCTGCGTGGTCGTGCTGATGCTGCTGGTGTCGCACCTCGCATTCAACGTGTCGTGGCCGCAGGCATTCCCCGCGTTCATCCTCACCATGATGCTGATCGGGTTCGCGATGGCGGCAATCGGCCTGTTCATCTCGGCGGTCGCCTCGAGCCAACGCGTGGCGGCCGCGATCGGGTCGATCCTGTTCTTCCCGATGATGTTCTTCGCCGGGCTCTGGGTCCCGCAGCAGGAGATGGGGGTGACGCTGCGCGACGTCAGCCATTTCACGCCGTTGGGAGCGGCCGTGCCGGCGATCGAGAACACCTTCGCTGGGCACTGGGCCGGGACCACGCACCTGCTGGTGTTGTTGGCCTATGGCCTGATCTTCTCGCGGCTGGCGGTGCGCTTCTTCCGCTGGGAGCGCTAGTGCGCTGAGTCTGTAATTCGATTTCATCTCGCGGCGTCTGTCCGCGTCTGTGTCCACCCGTCCCGCGGCAGGTACCACCAGTACCTGCCTTGCGAAACGTGCGGCCACATCCACGCCCAGCCACTCACGAGCCGAAACCGAATTTTCGACTCACCACACTAGCCGCTGGCGCCGCCGTTGCGGCGGCCGGATAATTACCTGAAAGACTCAGACGGCTAATGATGAACACCGACAACCGACAAATGCGGGGTGAACGCTGGGAGGTCCGTGAGCTGCAGTTCGTGCGGATCATCAGCTACCTGCTGCTGATCGTGTGCGTCGCGGCCGATGTGGTCTCGAACAAGGGCGTCGACGGGACCGTGCTCGTCGATGCCGGCCTCGCCGTCTCGGCGCTGGCGGTGATGGCGTACGCCGATCGTCTCGACGACCGCTGTGCGCCGCTCGAACGGCAGGACAACCTGCCCGCCGGGCGGTCCACAGCGGCCTTCATGGTGCTGATGGCGCTGTCGGTGTTGCTGGTGCTGAACAACCCGCTCTACGGGTTCTACGCCTGGACCGGATACTTCTGGGCGTGGCGGCTGCTGCGCGGCAACTGGCGCTTCGTCGGCGTCGGCTGCGCCGCGATCGCGGTAGCGATCTCGCAGACCGGGGCAGGCCCGTATCGCAACGTCGGCGCGGTCGCGGTGCTGCTCGCGGTCTATCTGGTGAACCTCGGAATCGCGAGCGTGATGACCTGGTTCGGGTGGCTCGACAATGAGCAGCAGCGTCGCCGCGCGAACGAAATCTCGGAGCTGACGGAGACCAACGAGCGGCTCGAGCGCACGCTGGCCGAGAACGCGCGCCTGCATGAGCAGTTGCTGGCCCAGGCGCGTGACGCCGGTGTCGCGGACGAGCGTAGACGCATGGCAAGGGAGATCCACGACACGCTCGCGCAGGGGCTCACGGGGATTGTCACGCAGCTGCAGGCCGCGCAGACGACGGGCACTGGCCCCCAAGCCAGTGCCCGGATCGAGGCCGCGATATCGCTCGCCCGCGAGAGCCTCACGGAGGCCCGTCGCGCGGTGCAGGCGCTTGCGCCGCAGCCGCTGGCCGGTGCGCGCCTGCCAGACGCCGTGCGCGAGGTTGCAGACCGCTGGTCCGAGCTCTCGCACACGCCGGTATCGATCACCACGACGGGCGACGTCGGTGAGATCAGCGCCGGCACCGAGCTGGCGCTGCTGCGGGCGGCACAGGAGGCGCTGGCCAACGTCAGTAAGCACGCCCACGCCCAACGCGTGGGGCTCACGCTGTCCTACATGGAGGACATGGTCAGACTCGACGTGCGCGACGACGGCATCGGGTTTGAGACCGTCAACGGAACCGGCCCGCGGCGCCCACGCGACTCGCAGGGCGGGTTCGGGCTGGAGGCGATGCGGCAGCGGATCGAGGAAGTCGGCGGGACGCTGACGATCGAGGCCGAACCCGGGAACGGAACCGCGATCAGCGCCTCGGTGCCGGTGGCATGCTGATGCCGCGCAAGAGCTGCGGGATCGCGCTTTCGGTGGAGGTCGGTAATGGGTGACGTGATCCGGCTGATGGTCGTCGATGACCACCCGGTGGTCCGCAACGGCTTGATCGGGATGTTTGACGCCGAGGACGGTTTTGAGGTCGTGGGTGAAGCCGCCGACGGCTGCGAGGCCGTGCGCCGCGCAGCCGGACTGAAGCCCGACGTGATCCTGATGGATCTGCGGATGCCGGAAATGGATGGGGTGAGCGCGATCCGCGCACTCGCACAGCAGCCGCATCGCACGCGTGTGCTGGTGCTGACCACCTACGACACCGACGGCGACGTGCTCGCCGCGATCGAGGCCGGCGCGACCGGCTACCTGCTCAAGGATGCCCCGCCCGCGGACCTGTTTCGTGCGGTGCGTTCGGCCGCGCGTGGCGAGTCCTCGCTATCACCTGCGGTAGCGAGCCGGGTGATGGGCCAGCTCCGGACTCCGGGGACCGATCTGCTCAGCCAGCGCGAGCTCGAAGTGCTGGAGCTGGTGGCGCAGGGCGCGAACAATCGCGAAGCAGCCGCACGCCTGTTCATCAGCGAGGCGACCGTGAAGACCCACCTCGCACACATCTACGACAAGCTTGGCGTCAGTGACCGCGCGGCGGCGGTCGCGGAGGCGTTCAATCAAGGACTGCTGATTCCGCGCGGCTCGCGTTAGCGGGCTGCCGGGCGGCAATCAGCTGCGGCAGCTGCCGCATGTCGTAAAAGATCGTGGTGTCCGGGCCGGCAAGGCGCTCCACCGGCAGGATCGGGGTCGCGAACGCGAACACGTGCATCCCTGCAGCCCGCGCGGCGTTGACTCCGTGTTCGCTGTCCTCGACAACCACACAGCGTGACGGGTCGACGCCCACCTGGGATGCCGTGAACAGGAACAGGTCTGGAGCCGGCTTGCCGTGCTCGACCTGATCACCGCTGTAGATGTGCGAGCCAAAGCGGTCGAGCAGGCCGCAGAGTCCGAGCTTCCAGCGCAGTCCCTCAGGGGTACTGCTGGAAGCCACGGCCAGCTGCTGAGGCAGCTCGTCAAGCGCTTCAACGACGCCCGGCACCGCGGTCAGCTCGTGCTCGTATACATCACGGAACTCCTGGTGGTTGCGAGCGCGTTCGGCGTCCGTGAGATTGCGGCCGATGTGCTCCTCGAGCGCCTCCCACAGCAGTCCCGCGCGGCGGCCGAGGAAGCGGTCGACGATCTCCTCGCGGGTGATCTCGTAGCCGTATTCGTGGCAGATGCGGACGTCGATGTCGATTGCGAGGCGCTCACTGTCGACGAGCACGCCGTCGCAGTCGAATATCACCAGCTCGGTCGGGGCGGTCATGTCCGATCAGGGTACTCACGGACCCGCACTCGCAGCGCGGGTCCGTGAGTCGCGACTTCAACGGATCGCGGGATAGTCCGCGGCAACGGCCGCCTCGGCGTCCTGATACGGGGCCGAGCCAGTGAGGTTGTCACCGCGGTTCTTGTTGGGGGTCGGCTGGCGCGCGGGGCCGTCCCCGTACTTCTGCTCGACGAGGCTTGCGTGGGTCGGCGCGTCAGGGGTGCCCGGGGAGCGGCGCGACTCCATCTCCGCGCGCAGCGCCGGAACCACCTCGGTGCCGAGCAGCTCGACTTGCTCGAGCGCCATGTCGAGTGGCAGGCCGTGAGAATCGACCACCCATAGCTGTCGCTGGTAGTCGCCGAACGCCTCCTGGAAGGCCAGCGTCTTCTCTATCACTTCCTGGGGGCTTCCGACACTCATCGGCGTGCCGCGCATGAAGTCCTCGAGCCGGTAGCTCGCACCGTAGATCGGGGATCCTTCGAAGTAGGGCCGATAGCGGTTGATCGCGTCCTGCGAGTTCTGTTGGATGAAGGCATGGCCGCCGAGGCCGACGATCGCCTCCTCCGGGGTGCCGTGACCGTGGAAGGCGAAACGCTCGCGGTAGAGGTTCACCAGCGGCTTGAAATGGAAATTCGGTGCGAGGATGTTGTTCGCGAAGTAGCCGTTGCCGTAGAAAGCTGCCTGTTCGGCGATCTCAGGCGTGCGGATCGCGCCGTGCCAGACGAAGGGTGGTACATCGTCCAACGGTCGGGGGATCGCGGTGAAGCCCTGCAGCGGCGTCCGGTAGGTACCTTCCCAGTCGACCACGTCCTCACGCCAAAGGCGATGCAGGAGGTCGTAATTCTCGAGCGCGAGCGGGAGCCCCTCGCGGATGTCCTTGCCGAACCACGGATACACCGGTGCGGTGTTCCCGCGACCGAGCATCAGATCCATGCGTCCCTGCGACACGTGCTGAAGCATCGCGTAGTCCTCGGCGATCTTCACCGGATCGTTGGTCGTGATCAGCGTCGTCGACGTGCTCAGGATGATGTTCTTGGTCTGGGCCGCGATCGCTGCCAACAGCGTCGTGGGGGATGAGGAGAAGAACGGCGGATTGTGATGCTCACCGATCGCAAACACGTCCAACCCGACCTCGTCCGCACGCTTGGCGAGCTTGATCGCGTTCTGGATCCGGTCGGCCTCGTTGGGCGTGCGCCCGCTGACGGGGTCCCAGGTGATGTCACTAACCGAGAAGATTCCGAACTGCATCGATATCCCTTTCCCTCATTGCAGAAGAAGATTGCGTAGTCAATGATATCACTTGATTGAGGACTCAACAATAGACCTGCTCAGGCGCGCGTCTCGGCCGATGTCGGTCAGGATGCGATAGGTTCACGACCGAGGGATCTGAAGCTACAGGCGCAGTAGGAGGCTCTTATGAAGGTGTGGGACTTGGGATCGGTCGAGGTGCGCCCGCATGGGCCGAAAATCCTCGAGAGCGTGGACGGTGGTCGAGCGATCGTGATCGAGCTTCCGGCGGGCGAAAGCCTGCAGGATCACCAGGTTCACGAGCATGCCTGGGCGACGGTCGTGAGTGGCGAGGTTGAGATCACCAGCGGTGAAGAGAGCGTCAACGGCGGCGTTGGCCTACTGGTCAGCTTCCTGCCAGCGGAGCGCCACGCCGTCCGGGCCGTGACTGCTGCACGGCTGCTGCTGATACTCACGCCGTGGCCGGCGGACGGTCATCCGGGCGCGATGTCGCTCGAGGACAAGGAGACCGTCAGGGAGCGCGCGGCCGAGCACAACCGCGCGGGATAAGCACCGTCGGCCGACACCGGACACCTGCAATCGGCGGGCGTTCCAACGAGCTCAGGTAGCCTCGCCAGACATGACCGATCAAATCACCCGTGAAGCGGCCTGGGAGCTCGTCTGCGAGTGGACCGAGAGCGACTCGCTGCGGCGCCACATGCTCGCTGTCGAAGCGGCGATGCGTGCGTACGCGCCGCGCTTCGGCGGCGACGTGGAGACCTGGGGGATCGCCGGCCTCGTCCATGACCTTGACTACGAGCGCTACCCGGACTTGGACACCGGCCACCCGCGGATCGCGATCGAGGAGCTGCGGTCCCGCGGCTACCCCGAGGAAATCATCCGCGCGGTCGCGTCCCACGCCGACTTTCTCGGCGTCAGCCGCGACAGCGACATGGAGAAGACGCTCTACGCAGTCGACGAGCTCTCCGGCTTCATCCTCGCGGTGGCCTACGTGCGCCCTGATGGGCTCGACGGGATGACACCCAAATCGGTTCGCAAGAAGCTGAAGACGCCGAGCTTTGCGGCTGCCGTCGACCGGGAGGGCCTCACCGAGGGCGCAGCCGAACTAGGGGTCGACTTCGACGAACACATCCGAACCGTGATCGCCGCGCTCGCGGATTCCCCGCAGCCGCTGATCGCACGCTGAGCCAGGGAGGCGGACACGCGCCGCTGATGGACCGAAGGGGCTGCGGCTGGCCCCGACCACGGCTTGCCACCGAGTGCTCGAATGTAATGCAACTTCTCTGGTCATTATCCGTCCTGTCTCCCGCGAGCCAAACGGGGACCCCGTGGCGATCTACCGCCTAGACCACTGAAGCATCGTCACGGATTGAGACTCACACGAGCTACGTCGCCACGCCTGTCGTCCGTCCCGAGCGTAAGAACGCGGCCGCGCAAAACGTTTTAGGGGCATGACTAGTGTTTGTCGAGTATGAGGGCGGTGAGCTTCCGTGGGCCAGCCAGAGAATGTCAGAGACATTGCCCGTGAGCTCCCACTGGGTGTAATCGACCGGGTCGCGGCGTCTCGTCTGTATGACGCCCTTGTAAGCGAATCGTTCCCAGCCGGAGCGCCCA
Source organism: uncultured Actinomycetota bacterium (assembly GCA_963737115.1). Taxonomy (GTDB): domain Bacteria; phylum Actinomycetota; class Thermoleophilia; order Solirubrobacterales; family Solirubrobacteraceae; genus Palsa-465. The sequence goes on along the minus strand of CAVTRM010000008.1, from coordinate 2,109 downwards.
TACTGAGCGCTGTTGATCGTGACCTGCTCGCTCGCGAAGTGATCGCCCGACAGACCGAATCGATGGTCGACGCGGTCATGGCACTGGAGGCGTTCGGGCTCGAAGAAGCCACATTCGGACGGTTGGTCTCAGCGGCCGAGCGCGCTCATTGGTCGCGCGTTGGGAGGGCTGTGTAATCGGCCTCTGTCTTGGTTCGTCGCTCTCCCACTGCGGTCAGTCCCGTGCTTCGCGTGCGATTCGGTTACACGGTCTGGAAGCGCATACCCGCGGCTCGACGCTACCGAACCTGATGTAGACGTCCCCGGTCACGCACCCGTCCAACGGCTTCGCGAGGTCGCGCGGCTAAACAACTCGGCGCGGGCGGACGGAGGTGGTCTTCGGAGCTGCGCGCTTTCATAATCAGGTGCATCCTGGACAGCGCGATTTGAGACCGCATCGCCATGTGCCACTGCCGTGAGGAGGTGTGGCTGCAGGTTCGGGGGCGGGTCGTCAACGCTGCCCGCTCTTGGTTTTGACGTCACTGCCGTTCACACTGACGTTGTGAGCGAAACGTGTTGGTTGATTCTCAGCTATCGCATCCCGACGGAGCCATCGCGCCTGCGGGCTGGTGTGTGGCGGCGGTTGAAATCGCTGGGTGCGGTGTACCTGCAGAACGCGGTTGCTGTCCTTCCGGGCTCGGCCGAGTCCGAGCGCGCGTTGCGGCTGCTCAGAAATGACATCGAGGAGATGGGAGGCAGCGCGCAGCTGCTCCGGGCTGAGACGCTGGCAGGGGAGGACGAGCTGGTCGCGGCCTTCAACGCGGCCCGTGATGACGAGTACGCCGAGCTGCTCGTTCGCTGCGACGCGTTTCTGGACGAGATCGCGGCGGAAACGGCGGCCGAGCACTTCAGCTACGCCGAGCTCGAGGAGAACGATGAGGATCTCTCCAAGCTCCGCGGTTGGCTAGGAAAGATCAGGGCTCGTGACAAGTTCGCTGCCGCGCGAGCAGCTGACGCGGTCGCGGCGGTCGAGCGTTGCGCGGTCGCGTTGGACGGTTTCGCCACGCGTGTGTATGCGCATGAGACTGCGTCAACAGCTGACGCCTGACTCTAACGGCAGTTACATTTGGGGCATGACGCTCGATACGGCCAACCTGGCCGCTCGACGGTCGGCGCTACTGCGGCGCGGCTTACGCCTGGAGTACGCGACGCTCCTGTGGAACGTCATTGGTGTCGTGATCCTCGCGATCAGCGCGACTGCATCGGGATCCGTTGCGCTGGCCGGCTTCGGGGTTGATTCGCTGATCGAGATCCTCGCTTCGACGGTCGTCGTGTGGGAGCTGCGCGGCGAGGAAGGCACCCGCCGCGAGCAGACCGCCCTGCGGATCATCGCTATTGCGTTCGCTCTGCTGGCCGTCTATATCGCCGTTCAGGCTTCTGCCACCCTGCTCGGAAGCTCTCATCCGGGCCGTTCGACGCTCGGCGTGATCTGGCTCGCGGTCACGGTCGCTGCGATGTGGGCGCTGGCCTATGGAAAGCGTGTTACCGGCGCTCAACTCGGCAACAAGGTGCTGATGACCGAAGCGCGCGTGACCGTGATCGACGGTGCGCTTGCGGCAGCCATCCTGGTCGGGGTGGTGCTTAGCGCGACCCTTGGTTGGTGGTGGGCGGACCCAGTCAGCTCACTGGTGATCGTCGTGTACGGCGCACGCGAAGCCCGCCACGCATGGCATGAGGCTGGCTGAGCGCCGGGGTCCGCTCACATCCTCGGCGCACGCGCGGGAGCGGGGTTGACGAGGAGGCCCCAGAGCGCGACGATATGCCTCGGGCAACCCAACAAACCGGGAGGGACCAATGACCCGCATGATGGCCGACTGTCGTCGGTTCCCGAGCGACAGCAACTGCTCGCTGGTGATCATCGGTGAGGAGGAAGAGGTCGTGCGTGCCGCATCCGAGCACGCGGCCTCAGTGCACGGGCATCCGGATAGCCCGGAGACCCAGGCGGCGATACACGACCTCCTCGAGCCCGCTGAGAACTACACGTTCGAAGCGCGCCCGCAGGAGCCGATGCCGAGCTAGCACCGCCATACACCGTGGAAGCCTCGACCGCTCGAGGCTTCCACACCCAGAT